>AP026074.1 GCA_024349765.1 Streptomyces nigrescens
CTCGGCCACATTCCGCTGATCCATGCTCGCTCCGGATCCCGGCACGGCTTGACCGGCGTAGTACCGCCCGGAGAGCGCCCCGGCGGCTGGCCGCCCCGCAAAACGCTGCTTCGGGCCGTGCACCGGCGCCGGACACGACCCGAGGACGCGCCGCCCCGTAACGGGCACCGTGCCACGGACGAGAGCGCGACAACGAACGGCCACGGGTGTGCCAGCGGTGCACGAGAGTCTTGGTGACGCAGAGGACGGTGACGCCTGATGTACTGATCTGATCCCTCTCCGTACCGGAAGCCGGTCGCTACTTCCAGTCTCACAGAAGCTAGGATCAGCCCTTTGCCCGGAGAAAACGTCCCGCTGAGCAGGAAGCGCATCTCTCCGACTAGCTCTCAGGTATAGCAGAGGTTACCTCCAGAGACTGCATCGCTCGTCGATCCGTCCGCCGGTCCCAGTGGTCCCTACGCTTGCTGTCTCGCCTCGTCGTGCTTCTTGCATGAATGCTCTCGTGAAGGAACGGTTCACGCGGTCGCGTGGCGTCGTTACACGGTGCGTGGATCGCATCACACAGATTCGTCCCGCGCTCCCGGTCATCCCTCGGCAGTTGGGCGAGGCCGTGCGCAGGACGCGTCCCTCGGAGTGTCCCCGCACGGCTTGCCATCGGGCGCGGAAGCCGGACCCCAGCGCCTGCCTGTTCCCTAGCGGTCGTGAAGGCGGTGGGTGGCCCCGCTTCCTCGGCGCGGGGCGGAAGGAAGCCTCCGCTCAGGCACCCTCGAGGACGACCGGCACTGACACGACACGTTCATCCGGCCCCGATGCGCCCAACGCGGCTTCTCCTCACTCCGTACTCGGCCGCAGACGGTCTCCACGCACCCACACCAGCAGGCACGCTCGCACCACGGGAGGGGGTGCACCTACCCCGCCGGATAAGACGCATCCCACCGCACGCTACGGGAGTTGTCCGGCCGGATGTGGTGGCGAGGGCGATCGGCAGGCCGAGGCGTGACGTGCGAGTGCGGCCACCTCGGTGCTGGACGCCAAGCCACCAGGGTTCGGCGCGGGTCGAGTGACGGGCTTCGGTCGCCAAGAGGAAGGACAGGACCGGCGGCCAGAGACTCGTCCATGGTCACTAACACCCAGCGTGCGGTCGTCAGGCCCGGCCCCGCGCGCGTAGCGCCGGGCGATGGCTCCTCGTCGAGAGGTACCCAAAACCGGGTAACCGCGGCCCGATGCCCCAGCGTCGACACTGCGGTCCCGGGTCGCCAGGGGGCGGCGGCAACGCGCCCCGAACTGCTCGGCCACAGCATGAGGGAGGTGCGCTGGTTACAGGGCAGCCCAGCAACCTCGCGCCTCACCGAGACGGATGGCCGAGGTAGCGCGGCGGCGGGCAGTGGCGCAGGGTCAGCCACGACGGGCGGGAACCCGACCCCGATCGGACCCGGGAGAATGGTGTGCTGCCGGCCGTACCAGAACCATCCGGGTAGGTACAGCCCCAGCCGAAGTCCCATCTCCCCGAGCGACAGGGCGGCGCGGTGTCGCGCAGGGCCTCCGACTCGGCCAACGGGTGCCCGACTTTGGAAAAACCATCGCCGCACGTCCCCAGCGCTGAAAGGGGGTACCACCTCGATCATGGCGTCAGCATAGGGGACGGGCGTACTCGATGAGGTGCGAATGACACGATCCAGACAATCCGCCCTATCGCCGCACATCGGCCTTTCCTCGGCGCTGGCACGTCCAGTACGCCGCCCCTGAATCCCGG
This sequence comes from Streptomyces nigrescens, assembly GCA_024349765.1. GTDB lineage: Bacteria > Actinomycetota > Actinomycetes > Streptomycetales > Streptomycetaceae > Streptomyces > Streptomyces endophytica. The sequence goes on from AP026074.1 coordinate 1,754, forward strand.
ACCGACCGCCGTGTTCCTCACTGACAGGTCCGCACCGCCGAGACAGCTAGCGACCCGTCACCCAATCCACTGATCCGGCTCGGGCGACGACCCACAGGCCTGCGGCACGAACCGATGGGGAGAAGTCAAGTCGGCTGGCTCCGCACCTGGTCCTCCCCGTAATGTCGCAGCTGCCCGGAGCAGACACCCCCCGAGGCCCCCGAGCCTAGCCGGCCACCCGGCGTCAATGCGAGCCATATCAGGGTGAACTCTCAACGAGAGTGAAATGAGTCTCAAACCCTTCATCTTAACCCATAGCTGAGCGCAGTAAATAACACTGAGGCGGCAGCGAGACGCCGCGCCGCGGGGGGGGGGGGGGGATCGGGAGATTTGCTTATTCCGCTTCACGCTATTGTCGGCTACTTAGTAAAGCCATGGCTCATGATGCGGCAATAGGCAACTAAGCCGCTTCTGCCCGGCATCCAACGTCGGCAAAGACGCTTCCCGCTACGTGGACGCGTCCGGAGGTATGGTCGGATCCCGAATCCATATTCCGTCAAAACGTGGTTGCCGTGCAAAATAAATCCAGCCCACTGTCGAACAACTACAGTTGGTGAGCATGAACCCCCCCCGGTACCTGCGTCAAACCCCACCTGCACATTCAAATACGGAATTCTCCGGCAACTTCATGCTAATCTCTGCCGACACCGACGTTCGCACAGCAACACCTCACTACTCTGAGCGCCACATTATAATTTACGTCAAGCTACTTCGTGAGAAGTTGAAGGCACCACAGGAAAATAAGAAGCACCGCAAGACGCACACACCCCGGCCGGTGCGCATTCACCACCGGCGCTGCGGCATGGCTCGGCCTAGTCGGGAGTCTCCCCGGAGTTGCCCCCCCCAACGCGGGGGGGAGGGCACACACGGCCCACACCCGGAGAGCGTCACTGAAACCCGTACCAAAACCACCGGGGCCGGAGTCCTACTTACCCACGTCCTATCCAAACCCTCACAAGACAACGCCCTGCCACTTCACCGAGGAGACGGCCCCGGCCCGGCACATGTGTGTGCCCCACGGGCACCTTTGTCAGCCCCCGGCACACATGTGCGCCCAGGGGCCATTTAAACGTAGTGTCACCCGGGCCTTAGATGATGTTTTCGCCCCCCCGTTCCCTCGCGGATCCCCGGGAGGCAGGAAGCGGTGAGCGTAGCGGATAGGCGGCGTCCAGGTCGTGTGAGGCGGCACATCCAGTGCACGAGTTCCGAGCCAGGGACCGCCCTGCCGAGCTGGGTTCATGACCACCTGTGTGCTACGAGCGGGTGTCACTGACCGAGAAGACGAGCGTTGTGTGGTACTGGTCGGGTGATCGCGGGTAATCGCCACTGTATGCCTGGTGGCGCTCGGCTGGCTGCCGAGCTAGCCGCGTGGGTCGCGCAGTCACTTCAACGGGGGTGCATGAGTGGGGTTGCCCGGAGACCTGTGGCCCTGTGTGACGAGGAGTGCGGAACGGACGGGGCGTTCGCCGATGCGAGGCGCCGCCTGGAGTGTGGGTTTTCGGTGCGTTAAGGCGCGGATTGAGGTGCGCGCGGGCTTTCGAGGATACTGACGGCTCGAGGTCGCCGGAGGCGGGGGCTGGACATACCCCGCACTCGTTATCAACAACGCGGTCGCAATGCTAAACTCGGGGACCGGTCTCCGGTGAATCAGCAGCGTGAACCCGTGAGAGTGGGACCGTGCCTGCTCCGCGCGTCACGATCACCCGCACCAGTTCTAGTCCGTCATCCCACGACGCGCCCCTGCGCTGCTGACACCGTACGTCGGCGGCCGGTTCGTCAACATCGGTAAAAGTCCTCACGGCCAGCCGGTTCGCGGTCCTCCCACGTGCAGCGTCGCTAAAAACCACCGTCAACCAAGGTCGGCATCTTGGAACGTCCGCCTGCCCCCTCGCGGCCATGAAAGCTCGCCGGCCGGGATCACTGTGAAACACGAGTCGCGCCCGCGCAATATAGGACCGATACTGACCGCAGGCCTACACGTCCCGCTGCCCGAGGCTCTTTCACGCGCACAGGGCTCCTGAAAGGCGAAATCAACCGCAGGAACTGGGGCGCACTCGGTGACGCCCGACGGCTGCTGCCGCCCGATGTCGCGGATTCCTGGCGGGCTAGACCACCAAGCACGAGGGCGGTCGGTGATCACCGGCCGGCACACACTCGCACGTCGCACTCCGGCGGTAGGTATCTCTGGCACACCATCACTCTGTCCTGACCTGTGCGGGATGCGATCACCAACCCCCGCCGCTCGCCACTCCGCTGGATATACCCCACCATTCCTTCGGGACCATCCTCGCGGGACGACCTTGTATTTGGGAGCGACCGAACTGGAGCGTAGTCTCCCCTGGGCGGACCCAAGCACTGCACGCCTGCTCACCCCACGCCTACCTCTGTCCGGGCCCGGGGGAACTGATTCGATCCGCTTCCCGAGCCCGACCTGCTGGCCGACCGGCAACCGGCCGCAAGGCAGCAAAACACCCGTCTGCCGCCACGCGACCTGCAGACTCCCCCCAAGCATCTCCCTGCTGCTATCCTCCGGCCCCTTGGCGCAGGCAAGCGGTGCGATCGACACGCGACCGGCGCCCGGGCGGGCTATCGCCAAATTCGATCCGTCCCACCTTCGACTAATCGTGCTATTGTCCGTGTGGTCATGTTCGAACGTGGCTTGTGCTGAGCATGGGCCGGAAGGCGCTTGCGGCGAGGGCGAAGCGCACGTCGCGCGCGTACCGCCACTGCATGCAATAGAAGGCGTCTAGCTGTGTGACGGGGGCCCGGCAGCTCGCCACCCGCCGACAATCCGAACCGGCCCGTGGCCCGGCTCCGCCTCACGGCTGGAGGAGCTCCGGCTTCTCCGTGCACGGATGACCAGGATAGGGCCGGCGCTGCGGCGGGGCGACACACCGCGCGGCTGGTACGCGGAGTTGCGTGAACTCCTCGACCCTAGCCGATCCGCTCCGGGAACGGCTCTGGCCGCCCCCTGCTAATGCGGGCGCTGTTCCCGCTGGGGGCCAGGCCATACAGACCTGGTGGTAGGTCGAGTCGCACCGTCAAGGCCGTGCACGCCTCATGCCCGACAGGATCTGGGCACCGATCCGTTCCGCGGAACTCGTCGGTCTGCAACCCACCTAACTGCTGCAAGTGCGAATGCGTCCCCCTCCCACATCCCGCAACCGCCCGCCCCGCTGACCTGCCGTGCGTCGCCGGGCCCGGCGAGCGTGGCCCTGGCGATCCTAAGCAAAACCCGACCCCTCCAAACCTACCGTCGACGGCACGGGCCTAGGTGACGCTCGACCGTGACCGGGCTGCGTCGTTAGAAGACCACGGCTGGGCGGTGAGGGTCTGCGTACAGCGGCGTACGAGCCAGCAGGTCTGCCTTCAATTGAGTGCGTGTGTGCCCGCTGCGCGAACGGGCGACGCGCGCGACCCTCCGTACCGCCAGATGCTGCTGCCTGCGCGCCCTCTGGCTGCGGGCGGGGAGCTTGCATGTGGCGGCACGGTGGACCGAGGCCGTATACCCGCTTGGAGCGTCCTGTGCTCGACAGAGCGCTGCTCGGGAGCGCGGCGCTCCTGCTACGTAACCCTGGACAACATAACGCTGATCCACTCACCTGTGTCGAGGAGCGACAGTCTCACGAGCCGTCCCGGCGGAGCGCGCCTGCTGGCGGCGTGTCACGCGCGCTACGAACGGTGCCTGGTCGCAACGAGCCCGGTCGAGGCCGCTGGGCGTACATCGGTGTGAGCACCTCCATCCCGTCACGCGCCCAGGTGTCCGACGACCGGTGGCGGTATGCCCGTGGCGCTGTTCACCGGCCCGGCGAGCCAGGGCGAAGCTGGATCGACGCGTTTTCGTCCCCGAGCCCGCATTTCCGTACGGCTGTTGATGTGTGCTACCCTCGGAGCGCTGGCACCTGACCCGCTGCCATCACGAGCCCGCGGCGGTCCCGTTGACTCCGCCGCCCGACCTGTCTTACCACCTCCGTGACGACGGCGGGCGGCGCATGCTGCCTGACCCGCAACCCCGGCTCGCACGGTCGGCCCGGCCGCCCGCGGCACCCTTTCTTGGTTGGTCCCGGAATCGACACACGGTACTTTGTCGCTCGGTGAAGTCGCACAAGGAGCTGCGGATCCTGCTGTCCCGGGCCGGAGCGCGCGGGAGCCCCGCGCGGCGCCCTATCGCTAGGTCTTTCGCCGAGCGGCGGTGTTCATATACTCACCCCCAACGCGGCGGCAGTTGTCCGGTGACCCGACGAGGAAAACGCTGTGAGTCGTTGGGCCGGCAGTGTCGCTGCTAGGAGTGAGGCGTGCGGCCGCTACACCGCCATGCCTGCGTACGGTTCCCCGGCGCCTACACGCCCAGAAGGCGAACGGCTGGACCCGCCGCGCCGCCTGAGAACTGGTCGGACGCACGGCAAGATATCGCCCTCGTTCCGCCGAACTCGAGCGATTCGAGTTGGGCCCCGCGCCGCCGAACCGTGGCTGCGCCGGCACGAGCAGCTCGAGGTGGGTGACGGCTGGCGTCCCTCGCGGCCGTGCACTCGCGTGACGCTGCGTGGCTGGCCGTGGAGTGGTGCCGTCGGTGCGGCCGTGAGAGCGTGCACACGCAGCGGCAGCTGCTCACGCATCTTGCCTCGACGTCCTGTGATCCGAAGGTGTCTCGGGTGCGCTGGTCGCAGCAGCGCGCCGCGGCATAGCTCGAGGTGCCGTAGGGGTGGATGCTCCGCCGCCGCACCGGGCACGACTCGCGAGGCACAGCACGCAGATCGCGTACGCCTCGTCGTGCCCGTCCGGCGGAGCATCCCCCACGGCATCGAGCAGCGCGGCCGCCTGCTGCGCCAGCGCACCCGAGACACCTCGGATCCACAGGTACGTCGAGGCCGAGGCGAGCAGCTCCGCTGCGGCCCCGGTCTCACCGGCCGCCACGGCCCACTCCACGGCCGCCACCAGGTCGGAGTGCTCGGCCGCGAGGACCGCCAGCCACCCGAGCTGCTCGTGCCGGCGCAGCCACGGTTCGGCGGCGCGGGCCAACTCGAGCAGCGTCCGGGCATGCGCCTGCCGTACCGCCGCCGTTTCCCCCGCGGCGTCCAGCCGTTCGCCGGCGTAGGCGCGGATCGTCGCCAGCATGCGGTAGCGGCCGCCCGCCCACTCCAGCAGCGACTTGTCGGCCAACGACTCCAGCGTTTCCTCGTCGGTGTCACACACCCGCAGCGCGGACTCGACACCCGCCCCCTCGGCGAACACCGCGAAGCGCCGCGCGGCCCGCGCCTCCGGCCCGGACAGCAGATCCCAGCTCCAGGCGATCACCGAGCGCAACGTCCGGTGCCGCTCGTCCACCGCCCGGGTGCCGCGCGCGGCCACGGCGAGCCGGTCGGTCAGCCGCGCCGCCAGCTCGTCGAGGCCGACCGTGCGCAGCCGGGCCGCCGCGAGCTCGATGGCCAGCGGCAGGTTGTCCAGCGCCACGCACACCCGCCGTACGGCCTGCGGGTCGGGGACGAAACCGCGTCGCACCGCCCGGGCCCGGGCGGTGAACAGCTCCACGGCCGCCCCGTCGTCGAGCGGCCGGACGGGATGGAGGTGCTCACCGATGACGCCCAGCGCCTCCCGGCTCGTCGCCAGCACCTTCAGTCGCGGACACGCCGCCAGCAGGCGCGCCGCCGACGCGGCGACCTCCTCGACCAGATGCTCGCAGTTGTCCAGGACGAGCAGGAGCGCCCGCCCCGACAGCGCCGCGACCAGACGCTCCAGCGGATCCCCGTCACCGGCCGCCACATGCAGCCCCCGCTCCCGCAGGCCGAGGGCGCGCAGCAGCGCCTGCGGTACGAGGGCGCCGTCGCGCAGCGCGCCCAGCTCCATGAAGCAGACCTGCTGGGTCTCCGCCGCGCAGACCTCCACCGCCAGCCGGGTCTTCCCGACGCCGCCCGGCCCGGTCAGCGTCACCAGCCGTGCCTCGCCGAGGAGTTCGGCGATCGCGGCCACCTCGCCGGCCCGGCCGACGAAGGCCGTCAGCGGGGCGGGCGGTGCGATGGGGGAGGGGGACGGATCGGCACTCAGCAGTTCGTGGTGCAGCCCGACGAGTTCCGCGGACGGATCGGTGCCCAGCTCCTCGGCGAGGTGCCGCCTGGTCCGCTCGAACACCACCAGCGCCTCGGCCTGCCCCCCGTCGGCGAACAGCGCCCGCATCAGCAGGGCGGCCAGCCGTTCCCGGAGCGGATGGCGGTCGAGGAGTTCACGCAACTCCGGTACCACCGCGCGGTGTTCGCCCAGCCGCAGCGCGGCCTCGATCCGGTCCTCGTGCACGGAGAGCCGGAGCTCCTCCAGCCGTGCGGCGGCGGCCCGGGCCGGTTCGCTGTCGGCGGCGTCGGCGAGCGCCGGCCCCCGCCACAGCTCCAACGCCTCCTGCAGCAGGGCGGCCGCCCGCTGCGCCTCGCCCTCCCGCAGCGCCGTCCGGCCCTGCTCCGCCAGCCGTTCGAACCGCCCGGCATCGATGTCGTCGACGGGGACGACGAGGCGATAGCCCGCCCCGGTCCGTTCGATCGCCGCCGCCTCGCCCAGGGCCGAGCGCAGCCGGGAGATCTGGGACTGCAGCGCGTGCGGCGACGGTGTGCCCTGCGGCCCGGTGCCGTCGGCCAGCCGGTCGGCCGGGACGACGTCCCCGGGCCGGACGAGCAGCAGGGTGAGCAGCGCGCGCCGTGCGGGTCCGCCCAGGGAGACCTCCGCCCCGTCGTCGCCCCACATCAGCGTCCCGCCGAGGATTCCGAAGCGCATGTGGGTGATTATCCACAGCGCCGGCGGGTGGTGATCCACCCGCACCGGTCAGACGATCGGGCCGAGATACGTACCGCCGGAGACGTCGATGGTCCGGCCGGTGATCCACCGCCCCTGCGGTCCCGCCAGGAATCCGACGACATCGGCCACGTCCTCGGGCTCACCGATGCGCCCCAGCGCGGTGATCGCCTCGAGCCCGGCGACCACCTCGGGCACGGACGTGTAGGCCGCGGTCAGATCGGTCCGTATTGCGCCGGGCGCGACCGTGTTCACCGTGATCCCGCGCCGGCCGAGCTCATTGGCCAGCGACGGGGCCAGCGACTCCAGCGCCGCCTTGGTGACGGTGTAGCCGATCTGCGTGGAGACCGCGAACCGGCTGGCCGTGGATCCCATGTTGACGATCCGGCCGCCGTCGTTCAGCAGCGGCAGGGCGCGCTGGATGACGAAGAACGGTGCGGTGACGTTGACCGCGAGCAGCCGGTCCCACTCCTCACGGGTCACCTGCGACACCGAACTCCCCGAAGAGATGCCCGCGTTGTTGACCAGGATGTCCAGCCCCCGCCCCGCGAGCCCGGCCGTCAGCTCCTCGAACAGCCGGTCCACCGCGCCGTCCGCACCGAACCGGGCCCGCACGGCGAAGGCCCGTCCGCCCGCCTCCTCGATCCGGGCCACGGTCTCCCGGGCCGCCCCCTCATCACCCCCGTAGTGGACCGCGACCCACGCGCCCTCGGCAGCCAGCCGCAGCGCCACCGCCCGGCCGATTCCCCGCGACCCGCCCGTCACCAACGCCGTCTTCCCCGTCAGTGCACCCGTCGTCGCAACCATGGTCAGCCCCTCACTCGGCGGCCGGTCCTCTCTGCGGAACCGGCGATGCCCCCACACTGCCGACGCCGCCTCACCGCACGCTCACCGTCCGCTCACCGGGGATCCGGCGAGGAACGGGAAAACACATCCGCCCGGGCACACGAAAGTGCCCGGGCGCACATGTGTGCCCGGGCTGACAAACTGCCCGGGCACACACATGTGCCCGGGCCGGGCCGTCTCCTCCGGTGAAAGTGGAAGGGCTGTCGGAGGAAGCGACCCGGCCCGGGTGTTGTGGTACGGGTTTCAGTGACCTCCCGGGTGGTGCCGTGGCGTTGGGGCCACTCCCGGGACGACTCCCGTCCTAGCCGGCCATGCCGCCGCCGCCGGTGTGAATGCCACCGGCCGGCCGGTGGTGCTTCTTGTGGTGCTTCTTCTTCTTGTGGTGCTTCTTCTCGACGTGCTTGACGTGGTGGCGCTCGAAGTGACGGTGCTCGACGTCGTGGCGGAGAAGCACCACGTGCCGAGACTCGTTGATGCAGGTGTTGCCGAAGGCCGGGTTCAGCACACCAACGATGTCGACGGTGTTGCCGCACACGTTGACCGGAATATGGATCGGGATCTGAATGAGGTTGCCCGACACCACTCCCGGGGACCCGGCCGCAACGCCGGACGCGTCACTGTCTGCGAACGCTGCCGACATGCCGCCCAGCGCAGTGCTTGCCGCCAGAGCGGCAATAGCCGTCACTCGCGTGAAGCGTGACATAAGCAAATCTCCCGATCGATCGCGGCGGCTCGCTGCCGCCTCCTGTTATTTCCTTTCGGCAGCTCTGGGCTTCCTATGAAGGGTTTGAGATCATTTCACTCTCTTGATTCACCCTGATGGCTCGCCTTGACGCCGGTGGCCGGCAGGCTCGGGGCCGCGGTGCTGTCCGGCAGGGCCATACGGGGAACCAGTGCGACCACCCCTGCTTCTCCCCCACGGGCGTGCCCGCCGCCTTGGGGTGTCTCGCCCAGCCGGATCAGGGATACGGGTCGCGACGTCGCGGCGGGCGGACCTTCGTGAACGGCGTCGCCGGCATCAGGGCGACGGCCGCGAGCGCCGAGGAAAGGCCGATGGCGTCGAACGAGTGGATCGCCGCACCTCATCGAACGCCCGTCCCTATGCTGACGCCATGATCGATGTACCCCTTTCAGCGCTGGAAGTCGCGATGGTCCAAACGGGCACCCGGGCCGAGGAGACCCTGCGCGACACCGCCCCCTTCGCTCGGGAGATGGAACGGCTGGGCTACCACCGGATCTGGTACGCCGAGCACCACCATTCCCCGGCCATCGGGGCGTTCCCGCCCGTCGTGCTGACCGCGCACGCCGCCGCCGCGACCTCGGCCATCCGTCTCGGTTCGGGCGGAGTGCTGGCGCCCAACCACGCACCCCTCATGCTGGCCGAGCAGTTCGGGGCGCTGGCCGCCCTCCACCCGGACCGCATCGACCTGGGCATCGGCCGCGGACCCGGTACCTTCGACGAGACCATCGCCCGGGCGCTACGCCGCGGGGCCGGGCCGACGACCGACGCGGAGTACCAGGACGACGTGGCCGCGGTCCTGTCCTTCCTCGTCGACGAAGTCGCACTCGACCCGCTGCCGGAACCCTGGCTGCTGGCGTCCAGCACCGCAGGTGCCGCACTCGCCGCACGCCTCGGCCTGCCGATCGCCCTCGCCCACCACATCCGGCCGGACAACACCCGAGCGGCGGTGGAGCGCTACCGGGCGGAGTTCACCCCCTCCCGCTGGTGCGAGCGTCCTCGGGTGCTGGTGTGCGTGGAGACCGTCTGCGCCGAGACGGAGGAAGAAGCCGCGTGGCGCATCGGGCCGATGAACGTCGTCAAGGCCGGTCTCCTCAAGGGCCTGAGCGAGATTCCCTTCCCCACGCCCGAGGAAGCGGCCACCCACCCCTTCACGCCGCAGGAACAGCAGGCGCTGGCCGGCTTCCGCGCCCAGCAAGCCGTCGGGACACCCGAGACCGTCCTGCGCCGGCTCGCCCAACTGGCCGAGGAGACCGGAGCGGACGAACTGATGCTGACCACGCCCGTGTACGACCTCCGCGACCGCGTCCGTTCCTACGAACTCATCAAGAAGCACGCCGAGGCGACGACAGCACCGTAGGGACCATGTGCCGCGGCCGGATCGCCGATCGCCGACAGTCACGTACCTCTCATACCTGAGAGCTAGTCGGCGAATGCGCTCCCCAGCGGGACGCGGGGCAAAAGGGCTGATCCCTAGCTTCTGTGACCGGAAGTACGACCGGCTTCCGGTACGGAAGGATCGATCATCATCATGGCGTCCCGCCCGCGCACCAGACGTCCGCTGCGCACCCTGCTTGCCGTTCTTGTCGCCTCCGCCGTGGCGGTGCCCGTTTCCGGTGCGGCGCGTCCCTCGGCCGTTCCGGCGCCGGTGCCGGCCCCGCTCGCGCCGTTGCGGGCGGCCACCGCCGGGGCGCTCGCCGGGCGGTACGCCGTCAACCGTGCCGGGATCCGGGCGGCGGAGCGGATGGCCGCCCGCCACGGCGATTTGGCGCGGGCCGCCGCGCTGCGGGCGATGGCGTCGCCCGCGCGGCAGTTCCTCGTCTTCGACGGCCGCGACGGGGGCCGTACCGTCGAGGTGTTCGGCGATCTGGCGCGGGCCCGGCGGATCGCCGTGCTGGTGCCGGGCTCGGACACCGGCCTCGACACGTACGGACGGCTGCGGGCCGGTGCGACGGCGCTGCAACGGCAGTTGGGTGACCGGGCGGCCGTCATCGCGTGGCTGGGATACCGGACGCCCGGAACGGTGAGCGTCGAGGTGGTCTCGCCGGCGCGTGCGACCGCCGCCGCGCCGCAACTCCGGTCGTTCGTCGCCCGGTTGAGGCCGGCGGTGGGTGCGGGAGTGCGGATCACCGTGTTGTGCCACTCGTACGGGTCGGTGGTGTGCGGCCGGGCCGCGGCCGGGCTGGCGGTGGGGGACATCGTGCTGTACGGCAGTCCGGGCACCGGGGCCGACAGTGTGGCCGGGCTGCACACCCGGGCGAGGGTGTGGGCCGGGCGCGGGGACGACGACTGGGTGGCGGAAGTGCCGCACGGGCGGCTGCAACTCCCCTTCGCCACCGTGGGGTTGGGTGCCGACCCGGTCTCGCGTGGGTTCGGCGCCCGGGTGTTCGCGGCGGGTGCGGGCGGGCACAGCGACTACCTCAAGCCCGGTTCGCTGTCCCTGGCCAATCTCGCGCGGATCGTCGACGGGCAGGCCCCGGTCGGGAGGGGCCGCCGTGCTGCGTGAGGTCGTCCGGCGGGTCAGCGCCGCCCTGCGCCACCTCGTCCGGCGGATCGATGCGGCGACCCCGGTCGGCCGTGACCGGACCGTCGACGCGCTGCGCGCCCTCGCCATCCTCGGGGTCGTGCTCGGACACTGGACGGTGACCGCCCTGGTCGCCGACAGCGGTACGGTGCGCGCCGTCAGCCCGCTGCACTTCCTGCCCCAACTCACCCCGATTTCCTGGGTGTTCCAGACGCTGGCGGTGTTCTTCCTGGTGGGCGGGCAGGTGGGTGCGCAAAGTTACGCCGCGGCCCGGGCCCGCGGCGAGTCGTACGGGCGGTGGCTCGGCGCCCGGCTGTCCCGGCTGTTCCGGCCGGTCGCGGCGGTACTGGTGGTGTGGAGCGTGGTGGTCGCTGCGCTGCTCGCCTCCGGGGTGCGGCTGGAGACCGTGCATACGCTGGGCAAGCTGGTGCTGTCGCCGCTGTGGTTCCTGCTGGTCTTCACCGCGTTGACGGCCGCGACACCACTGGTCGCCGGGCTGCACCCGCTGTGGCCGCTGGCCGTCGTGCTGCATGTCGATCTGATCCGGTTCGGCCTGGGCGGGCCCGGGTGGCTCGGGTGGCTCAACGTGGCCGCGGGGTGGCTGGTCCCGTACTGCCTGGGGGCGGCCTGGGCGCGGGGCGGGCTGCGGGACCGCACGACCGGGTGGACGCTGCTGGTCGGCGGCGCCGCCGTCACCGCCGGGCTCGTCGCGTGGGGCGGCTATCCGGCGTCGATGGTCGGGGTGCCCGGTGCCGCGATCTCCAACCTCAACCCGCCCACCCTCGCCTCCGTCACCTTCGGACTGGCCCAGTGCGGGGCGGCCCTGCTGCTCGTCGAGCCGCTGCGGCGGGCGCTGCGGCGCCCTGTGCTCTGGGCGGCGGTGGCGCTGATGAACCTCTCGGCGATGACGGTCTTCCTGTGGCACCAGACCGCGATGATGGCGGTGACGGCGATCGGGCTGCTCGCCGGTGACCCGCTGCCCGGCCTGCACACGATGCCCGACGGGGCCGGCTGGGTGCCGGCCCGGCTGGGCTGGCTGCCGGTGTTCGCGGTGGCGCTGGGCGTGTGCTGGGCGGCGTTCCACCCCTACGAGCAGGGGCGGCGGAAGCGCCGCGGTGGCGGCCGGGTCGTACGCGAGCGGCCAGCCGTTCCGTCGGGGGAGTGCCCACCCGCCGCGGTGGCGGAGGCCCGGCGTGTCTAAGGTGACGTCCGTGAAGACGGGGGGATGGCGTGGCCGGCGGCCGCAGCTCGGGGCGCCGCTGCGGGGACTGCGGGCGCTGCGGCGGCTGCCGCGTACGCTGCGCGAGGACCTGTGCACGACCCGGGGCGCGCCGCTGCCGCGCCTCCCGGGGCCCAGCTGGCTGGACTGGCTGCCGGCGTTCGGGACGCTGTGGGTGCTGACCGCCGGGTTCCTGGCCGCGTTCGCCGTGGACTCGCTCCACGGCTGGCACGGGATGGACGACGGCTACGCCCTGCTGTTCGGTGGGGGCGAGGCGGTGGCGCTCGTCGTCGCGATGGTCCGTCCGGTGCCCGCCTGGTGGGCGGTGACCCTCGTCATGGTCGTCGTGGCGCGGGCCTCCGAGGCGAACGTCGACCCGGACGTGGCGTTCCCGTGGACGGTCGAGGGGATCGCCACGCAGAGCGGGGTGTTGCTGCTGCTGGCGTTCCGGCACCGGCTCCGGGTGGCGGTCGAGGCACTGGTGATCACCCTCGTGGCGGGGGTGGCCTGCGCCGGCTTCGTCACCCGGCCGCACAATTTCGACGTCGGTCGCGCGGTACCGGTCCTGATCACCGCGGTGGTGGTCGGCGCCGCGCTGCGCGGCCGCTGGGTGGCTCGGGCCGAACTCGCCGAACAGGAGGTGCTCACCGCCGAGGAGCGGGCCCGGCGCACCCTCCTGGAGGAGCGCAGCCGGATCGCGCGCGAGCTGCACGACGTGGTCGCCCACCACATGTCCGTCATCTCCATCCAGGCACAGGTCGCCCCGCACCTGGTCGAGAATCCGTCGGACGAGCTGCGGGAGAACCTCGCGGGCATCCGGGAGAACGCCGTCGAGGCGCTGGCCGAACTGCGGCGCGTCCTGGGCGTGTTGCGCTCCGAGGAGGCCCTGGCCCACGGGACCCGGCACGCCCCGCAGCCCACCCTCGACCGACTGGACGAGCTGATCGGCAAGGTGCGCGACGCCGGGGTCGAGGTCACCGCCGAGTCGACGGGCACACCGCGGCCGCTGGCACCGGGCGTGGAGCTGTCGGCGTACCGCATCGTGCAGGAGGCGCTGAGCAACGCGATGCGGCATGCGCCGGGCGCGGCCGTACGGGTGACCCTCGGCCACCACCACGAGGGCCTCACCCTGCGGATCACCAACTCCGCGCCGACCGGGCCCGTCCCGCGTTCACCGGGTTCCGGGCACGGGCTGCTCGGGATGCGCGAACGGACCGCCATGCTCGGCGGCGAGCTGGCCACCGGCTATGCGCCAGACGGCGGTTACGAAGTCACCGCGTACCTGCCCGCCGACGCCGCCCGGCCCGCCACCACCCTTCCGACCCTCGCTCCGGCTCCCGCAAAGGACACCCCGTGACGACCATTCGCGTGCTCATCGCCGACGACCAAGTGATGGTCCGTCAGGGCTTCACGGTGCTGCTCAACGCGGAGCCGGGGATCGAGGTGGTCGGTCAGGCCGTGGACGGCCTCGACGCGCTCGACAAGATCGCCGAACTCGCGCCGGACGTCGTCCTGATGGACGTCCGGATGCCCCGGCTCGACGGCATCGAGGCGACCCGCCGGATCACCGCACCTGCCGGCGCCACCGTCAAGGTCCTGGTGCTGACCACCTTCGACCTCGACGAGTACGTGTACGAGGCGTTGCGCGCCGGCGCCTCCGGGTTCCTGCTGAAGGACGCCTCGGCGGCGGAACTCGCCCACGCCGTCAGGGTGGTGGCGTCCGGGGACGCGCTGCTCGCCCCGAACATCACCAAGCGGCTCATCACCGAGTTCTCCCGCGTCACCCGCACCACGCGGGCCCCGCTCAAGGCCCGGGCCGGCGATCTGACCGAGCGGGAGACCGAGGTGCTGTCCCTGATCGCCCAGGGACTGTCGAACGGCGAGATAGCCGAGAGCCTGGTCGTGGCGGAACAGACGGTCAAGAGCCATGTGGGCCGCATCCTGACCAAACTGGGCCTGCGCGACCGGACGCAGGCCGCGGTGTTCGCCTACGAGACGGGGCTGGTGCGGCCGGCGGGCTATTGAGCCGTGGCGGCCGGAGCTCCTTGCCGCTCAGGGGCGAAGGCCGCCGTTGCGTCAGCGGGCCCTGGGCCGGTCGAACCAGACCGTGGCGAACGTCGGCACCAGTCCTGCCCAGAACAGCACCTGCGGCAACGGCCGTTCGGTCCAGGGGATTTCGGCGATCAGCAGGGCACACAGCACGGCCCAGGCCGCCTGGGCCACCACGACGCGGGACCATCCGTGGCGGCGGATCAGTGATCGCACGTTGAGCCGGACGCCGGCGCGCCGCCGCCGGTAGCGCAGCAGTCCGCCGACGAGCCAGATGGCGGTCATCGGCACGAGGTACCACAGGCGCTGGCCGAGCGGCAGTGGCAACTCCCGCTGCACCTCGCCGTCGACGGCGAACAGGTCCACCATCGCCCCGGCGAGGCCGACGCAGAGCAGGGCGAGCCACCGCACCCCGCGCAGCATGCGGTACGTCGCCCGGTCCAGACCGCGCTGGAGCTCGGCGGAGTCCGGTACGGCGGCGAGCCCGCCGGCGTACAGGTCGGCGGCCTGGGTGGCCCGGACGCCCGGGGCCTCGGCGGCCTTCCGGGTCTGCCGGGCCAGGGCCTCGGCGTGGGTGGGGTCGATCCGGAGAATGGCGCGGTTGAGCTGCTCGGCGAGCGTCCGGTCGCCCGAGAAGTCGGCGATCTGCTGGGCGACTTCGTGGGCGTAGACCTCCTCGGGGCCCAGCCGCAGCGCCTCCCTTGCCAGCTCGGCCGCCTCGCGCAGGACCTCGGCCATGTCCTCGTGCCGGAGTTCCCGGGCGCCGGTCGCCCGGGCGTGCCGGACCATGGACATCCGGCTCACGGCGTTGGCGAGCATCGCGTAACCCAACCAGTGGTGCGGGTCGGCCCGGACCGCCTCGCGCAGTACGGGCTCCGCCTCGCGCCAGGCCCTGTCGGGTATCCGGGTCAGCGCCCGGGCACGGAGGATGAGCCCGACGAAGTCCCCGGGCGCCAGCTTGAGCGCCTCGTCGGCGGCGTCCAGGGCACGTTCCGGCTGCTGGGTGTTGAGATGGCAGTAGCCGATCTTGATCCAGGCGCCGGTGTCGTCGGGGTTCTCGGCGAGGTGCTGGGCGAGCAGGGCCAGGGCCTGGTCGTAGCGGTCGAAATCGATGAGGGCCTGGGCCTTCTCGATCGCCGGATGCACTGTGGTCACAGCTTGCGCCTCTTCTTCAGATAGGCCACGAGGTCGTCGTACATCCCGCCGTCGTTGGCGTACATCGCCACATTGCGGGCGGCCGCGAACCACGGCTCGGTCGACGGCGCGATCTGCCCCGCCGCGGTCAGCAGGTCCGCCATCCCGATCAGGCGTACGGTCCCGGTACGCGCCGAGTCCAGCAACGCGTGCTCGGCCGCCGCCTCGCAGACATGGGCCAGATCGGCGCCGGACAGGCCGTCCGTGGCCTTGACGAGCTTGCCGAGGTCGACGTTCTCGATGGGCCGCTCCCGCAGGTGGTAGCGGAGGATCGCCTCCCGGGCCGGCGCGTCGGGCGGCAGCACCAGCAAGGTCCGGTCCAGCCGGCCGGGCCGGCGCAGGGCGATGTCCACGTCCCAGGGCACGTTGGTGGCGGCGAGCACGAACACGCCCTCGTTCGCCTCCGCCTCGACGCCGTCCAGCTCGGTCAGCAACTGGTTGACGGTGTTGCGCATACCGGCGCTCTGCGTACGGCTGCGCTTGCCGCCGAGCGCGTCGAGTTCGTCCAGGAAGACCACGCACGGGGCCTGGCGGCGGGCCGTCTGGAACAGCTCGTGCATATTGCGCTCGGAGTTGCCGATCCACATGTCGAGCACGTCGTTGACCGACACGGACAGGAAGCTCGCCCCGAGCTCACCGGCGACGGCCCGCGCGATGAAGGTCTTGCCGCAGCCGGGCGGCCCGTACAGCAGGAGTCCGCCGCGCAGACTCTTGCCGTACAGCCGGCGCAGCTCCGGATTGCGCAACGGCGCAAGGAAGGCCGCCTCCAGCCGCTCCTTGACCTGCTGCATGCCGCCCACGTCGGCGAGCCGGACGGTTCCCGGCCGCTCCACCTCCCAGGCGGCCGCCTCCCCGGGATCACCGCTGCCGTCGACGCTGAGCGGCGCCTCCACGAACCGCGGCGGCACGGCATCACCGACCTGGTCCTCGGCGGCCTTCCAGTCGAAGGTGGGGCGGGAGGCCGGGGTGGGGCCAGGGGCTGGGGTGGGGGTGGAGGCCGGGGCTGGGGGGCCGGCCGGGACGTCCGGTCCCAGGGGCTGCGGTGTCGACGGAAGCGCGGCCTCCCGGGGCTCGGGTGCCGAAGTGCCCGCGAGGGCCCGGGTCATCAACTCCCGTGCCTGGGAGTCGGTGGGCGCGTGCTGCAGCGCCACCGCCACCTCGCCCACCGCGGCGTCGCCGAGTCCCGCGGTCAGCAGCAACTCGGCGAGGTGCAGCCGCAGGGGTACGTCATCGGGCGCCGCGGCAACGGCCGAACGCATGCTCTGTATGAGGGGGGATTCCGCCGACATGGCCCACACTTTACGGAGCCCGCGCGCGCGGCCGGCGAGTGGCCCGGCTGAACCGGTGTCAGCGCGTCCGGGGGCGGCTTCTGGGGGCTGCAGAAGCCGATAGAGCCGTCATTCCCACGGCGCCGGTGGTGAAGGTCTGGGATGAGCCGACGGTGCCGCGACTGTGGGCCTCGCGTCCAGACGTCAACCCGTTGTCCCACCAACACTGTTGAGGCGCCCTCCATGGGGTCATACCTTGGCCCACCTGCCATCAAGGTTGAATGCATGGATCGGCGTCTCGAACTGCACGCTCCATTGACCCATGGAAAAACCACCCAAGACCAGTTTCACGTTTTGGGTCTCCAGAGCCGAAGTGGGATCGGCCGCTGAGACAGTGCGCAAGTTGGCATCGAGTTCCCGCGGAGGGATGGGGAAGTTCGAACTTTCCAGGACGCCGGCGTCCAACTGCTGGCTGCTGTTGGAAGTTGAGATGCCGGTGACGTCCGAACTGAAGAAATTGAATGCTCCTGCGAAGGTACTCCCGAGGCCCGAGACCCCGGTATCGATGAATCGCTGGAAATCGAACCGTATTTGGGGGCTTCCGTTGACGTCTTCGATCTCCATGCGCACCGGGAAGAGCCCTACCTTGTCAGTCGGCACGAACATGATTCTCTCCCTTTCGCTGCGAATCCTCTCCGTCGGAGAAGGTGGTGGCGCATAAATCAGCGTCAGGCAGTTATTCACTGTGGAAACCAGTTCTGCTCTCATGGAACGCCGGATGGGTATGAACCGCCAGTCGGCCTTGCCGGGGCGCAGCCAGGGATTTGGGTGCCGTCCGTGGGGATGGTTGAACGGCGGTCCCCGAATATGCGCGGACGGTCAGCCATGGCTGGCGTCCGCCGCGGACCGTCCGCGTACGGCGCAGCTCCGGTGCGCGACGTCGGCCTACCCCACCGCAGGGCCGCACAGGGCTGCTGGGCAGGCGTCCAAGGCGCCCCACCCCGTCCAGCGAGCGACCGCCCCCCGCCCCGATGACCGGGCCCTGAGATAGTGATCGCTATTGACATAGTGAACACTATCTGTAGTGTGGAAAGCATGAGCGCGGATGCCGATCACACCCCGAAGCGCCGGCCGACCAGGGCGGAGGCCAAGGCCCGCACCAGACGGCTGCTGCTCGACGCCGCGGCGCGCACGTACGCGCGCAAGGGGTTCGCCGGTGCCTCCGTGGAGGAGATCGCCGAGGCGGCGGGATTCTCCATCGGCGCGGTCTACTCGAACTTCGGCAGCAAGGACCGGCTGTTCGTGGAGCTGCTCAAGGAACGCGCGAGCGAGCAGGTGTCCCGGGCGACCGAGATCGTGGCCCACGCGCAGACCGGCGACGACCCGGTCCCGGCACTCGGCCGGCTGCTGGCGAACGCCGCCGACAAGGACCCGGACTTCGCTCCCCTCCAGGCCGAGTTCTGGCTCTACGCGGTGCGCAACCCCCCGCTGCTGGAAACGCTGGCGGAGGAGCTGCGCGGGCCCCGGGCCGAGCTGTCGAGCCTCATGGGCAAAGCGCTGGAGCACATCGGGGCGCAGCCGACCGTGTCCGCCGATGCGGTCGCCACCATCGCGATGGCGCTCTTCCAGGGGCTGCTGCGCCAGCGCCGGATCGACCCGGCCAGCGTGCCGGACGAGCTGCTGGGCCAGGCGATGCGGTGGCTGTTCGCCGGCATCGCGGCCAACGGCACCGCGGCCGGTACCCCGCTACCGGGGGCTGCCGCTGCCGATGCCCGGATTGCCGCGGCCACCGCGCCCGGAACCCAGGCCCCGGAGGCCACCGCACCCGCAATCCCGGCTCAACCCCCCGAGCCGACACCCCCCAACTCGCCCGAGCACGACGAGGAGATCCGATGACCCACGTCGACGCCACGGCCGCACTGCCGTCGCTGCAGGACCTGCTCGACCCGCGCCATCAGGCCGACCCCTACCCGCTCTACTCCCGCTGGCGCACGCAGGCGCCGCTCGCGCGCCTCGACGAGCAGCTCTTGGTGCTCACCCGGTACGAGGACTGTGCCGCGGTCCTGCGCGACGGACGGTTCGGGCACGCCGACACCGACGACCCCCGCTTCACCGGCCGGGCCCGCCCGGCGCTCGAAGTGCTGGTCGATGAGGACGGCCGCCCCGTGCGCGGCTTCCTGGGCCTCAATCCGCCCAGTCACACCCGGCTGCGCTCCCTGGTCTCCCAGGCGTTCACCCGGCGCCGCGTGGAGCTGCTGGCACCGCGGATCGAGGAGCTCACCACCGAGCTGTTCACCGCCATGGAGCGCGCGCCCGGACCGGTCGACCTCATCGAGGGCCTGGCCACGCCCCTGCCCGTAGCGGTGATCAGCGAACTGCTCGGCGTGCCCGACGCCGACCGCCACCGGATGCTGATGTGGTCGCACGCGGTGGCGCGTGCTCTCGTCCCCGACTTCCTCCTCCCGCCCGGCGCCGCCGAACAAGAGGCGCAGGCCCGCCGGGAGTTCACCGACTACCTGCGCGAACTCGTCGTCGAGCGGCGTCGCGCACCGGGTGACGACCTGCTCTCGGCGCTGGTCGGCGTGCACGACGGCGGCGACACCCTCACCGAGAACGAACTGCTGGCCACCTGCACGCTGTTGCTGATCGCCGGTCACGAAACCACCGTCAACCTGATCGGCAACGGCACCCTCGCCCTGCTGCGCCACCCCGACCAACTGGAGCGGCTGCGCAGCGACCCGGACCTGACCGACAACGCGGTCGAGGAGCTGCTGCGCTACGACTCGCCGGTCCAGCTCACCGTCCGCTTCGCCCTGCAGGACGCCGAGGTCGCCGGGGTCCCGGTGCCGGCGGGCAGCACGCTGTTGCTGATGGTCGGCGCGGCCAACCGCGACCCCGCGGCGTACGAGCACCCCGAGCGGCTGGACATCGGACGCACGCCCGTACGGCACCTCGCGTTCGGCCAGGGCATCCACTTCTGCCTCGGTGCTCCGCTCGCCCGCCTCGAAACGCGGATCGCCCTGCGGATGCTGCTTCAGCGCGCCCCACAGGTCCGTCTGGCCGGCGAGCCCGAATGGAAGGACCACATCACCCTCCGCGGCCTGCGCCGTCTCCCGCTCTCACTCGGCTGACGACCCCTCCCGGCGGCTGAGCAGGCGACCCGGCACCGTCCACGTCACCTGCACCCCCTGGGCCCCCACGCCACCCCACCCACCCCACCCACCGCTCGCTCCGCCGCCGCATCAGCCCCGGAGGCAGCCATGCCCACTCCGACGCGCCACCCTCCGCCCGGCCCCCTCAGCAGCACTCCGGCACCCCGGCCCCCAGTCCCGGGCCCCGGGAGAAGGCACCTGGTCAAGCCCTACCTCGCCTACCTCGCCGCCGGGCTCGTCCTGGGCGTCACCTGGGCCCTGAACGAGGGCACGCCGCCGTGGGAGCACGCGGCGAAGCTGCTGGTCCTCCTGTTCGTCGCCGCCCCGCTGTTGCACCTGGCCCGCCGACGCCGTGCGGCCCGACGCGCGGATCACCGGGCCCTGCACCGCCAGGCGCCGCCCCACCAGCCCCACCTGTCCTTCGTCCGGCTGGCCGTCGCCAAAATCTCCTTGCTCGCCCTCGCGCTCGGCGCCGCCTGGTTGCTGGACGGCCGGTTCGACCACCCCGACCTCGCCGTCGCAGTCGGCCTGACCGCCGTCGTCAGCATCCTCGGTCCGCTCCTCCACCGCTTCCTGCTGGTACGCGCTCCGGACGCGAGCCCGGACGCCCGCCCATAGGGCAGGCCGTAGCCCAAGGCCCCGACGCACCCATGCCTGGCCGGCCGTCGCAGACCGTCTTCGGCCCGGCTCCCTCGCTGCTCAATCCGGCCCGCTCGCTGCTCGATGCGGCGCTGTCGCGCGGCGACGGCGCCTGGCTCGACGTCAGCGGAACGGCTGGGCACCGGCGTCACCTCCATCGGCTGCCCCGGGCCACGACCACGACCTACTCCTTGCCGCTTCCGTGTGCGGACCGGTCGGGTCGGATCGACCGGTAGCCGGGGTGTACTCCCGGGCTGAGCCCGTGCTGCTCGGCCATGCGCCGGAGCAGTGCGCTCAGCTGCCGGTGCTCCTCAGGGGAGAGCGCCTCGCGGACGTGCCGCTCGTGAGCCGCGCCCGCCTTGCCGAGCTCGGCCGGCAACCGTTCGCCCTGTTCGGTCAGGGGCAGTGCGTGCAAGCGCCGGTCGCTGGGGTTCTTGCGGCGTTCGATCAATCCGCGCTCCTCCAGTTCGTCGCCGGCGGCCGCATCACCCGGTAGCCGCGAGGCTGGACCGCGCCGTGGCCAGGTCGTTCCGGGAGACCCGGCAGCCCACTAGGATGCCCGCGAATATCCATAAATGGCTCTATATCTGACGCCATCGGTCCGTGAGTGGCGGTGTTCGGCAGCGCTTCCATGGCCAGGCGCAGGCGAACAGGGCACCCGGAGGGAAAGGACGCTGGGTGAGCGTGCAACGGGTGGGCGTCGTCGTCCACGGGGGGCGTCCCGGCGCCGTGGCGGCCGCCGATGTGGTGCGACGGTGGTGTGAACGTCACGAGGTCGGCTGCGTCGCCATCGACGTGTGGGGCGAGGGCGAACAGCGGCGGGACGCGAGGGAGGAGGTCGACGCCGCCGGCAGCCCCGATCTGATCGTCACGCTCGGCGGAGACGGTACCTTCCTGCGCGGAGCCCGCCTGGCCGCACAGAACGACGCACTCGTCCTCGGCGTCGACCTGGGCACCCTCGGCTTTCTGACCGAGGTCCCGGCCGACGACGTCGAGTGCGCGCTGGACACCATCCACCGCGGCCACGTGGACGTCGAGACCCGCCTGATGCTGACCATGCGGGCGTCCTGTCCGCTGGAGCTCCCCGAGGGAATGGAGACGCTCCTGCGTTACGGGCGGGGCCCCGCGTTGCCGCCTCCGCCGGTCCGCCCCGAGTGTGCCGTCGCCCGGGACTGGGGGGTGGCCCTGAACGTGACGGCCCTCAACGACATCGTCCTGGAGAAACTGGCACGCGACCGGCAGGTCGCCCTCGGCGTGTACCTCGCGGGCCGACTGCTCGCCTCCTACTCCGCCGACGCCGTCCTGGTCGCCACACCCACCGGCTCCACCGCCTACAGCTTCGCCGCCGGCGGCCCCGTCATCTCTCCGCGGGCCGAGGCGATCATCTTCACTCCCGTCGCTCCGCACATGACCTTCAACCGCTCGGTGGTGGCCGCCCCCGACGAGGCCGTCGCCCTCCGTGTCCTGCGACATTCCGGCCGCGCGGCGGTGAGCGTCGACGGCCAATTGCGCGGCGTGCTGGGACCGGGGGACTGGATCGGTGTCTACGCGGCTCCCCAGCGCCTGCGCGTCGTGCGGCTGGGACCCACCGACTTCTACGGCAGGCTGCGCGAGCGGATGCGCCTGACCGATGCCCCCGCGGCCGTCGACACCGACGTCACCCCCATGTGGCCGCACACCACCCCGGCCCCCGACGACCTCGCCCACCTGCGGCTTCCGCCACTGCCCGCGGACGTCGACTGATCTGTCCCACCCCGGCCCCGACGGCTCCGTGAATCCAGCCCGTCTGCCGCCGTCCGCCGCCGTCCGCCGCCGCCTGGCGTCAGCCGATGGCGCCTGGCGGCTCGGGCACGGTCAGGCCCGCGAGGAACCAGGCCTCGATGGTCTTGTTGACGGTCACCAGCGCCCGCCCGTCGGGGGTGAACGACACGATCTGGCGGTTCGGGTCCGCCCAGAGCGTCCGGGCGGTCGCGTCGAAGAGCACCGAGCCGTTGCCCGTCGGGACGAAGGCGTACGGGCCGCGTTCGGTCCACACGGCGCGGGTGCCGAAACCGGCGAGGACCGAGTGCGTGCTGATCTTGACCGGGAACTCCGTCGGCCGGATCAGCTCACCGACCGTGGGCGAGGGACCGAGACTCACCACCTGGGCGGCGGGTGCGGCGTCGTCGGCCGCAACACCCACCGCGAACACGGCGGTCCCGTCCGGGGACAGGGCGAGGGCGTGCACATGGCTGAGCCGGGTCGGAGCGGTGGCCAGCACGGTGCCGCCGTCGACCTCGCGGACCACCACACGGCCCTTCGGCGACGTGTGCGCCAGCAGCCGGCCGCTGGTGTCCAGCGCGACGGGGCCGAACGCCTCCTCCTCGGCCGGAACGGTGAGCACGCTGCAGCCGGTCTCCGCCTCCAGGACGGCGACCCGGCCCGACTCGCAGGTGCCGGCGGCCACTCGGCAGCCGTCGCCGCTGAAGCCGATCCGGACGGGGTCGTCCATGCCGAGGCTCACCTCGTCCTCGTCCTCGTCATCGTCCTCGAAGTCGTCTTCGAAGTCGTCCTCGTCCTCGAAGTCGTCCTCCTCCCCGTCCTCCTCATCGTCGTCCCGGTCGGAGGACCCGGAGGACACCGGAAGGGTCCACAACTTCTCCCCGGCCTCGGCGGACCAGGCGTACAGGCGGCCTTCGACAGACGTCACCACGATCCGACCGTCCGGGCCGACCTGCATGTCGTGGGGCTCGTCGTGATAGTGGGCTCCGTTGAGGAACCAGGTCAGCCGGTCCTTCTCCACGGTGTCCCAGCGGACGATGTCGCCGCCGCTGTGGTGCCACTCGGCCGCCGCGCCCAACGCCACCCAGGACAGGCCGGAGGGCACCGCCACCGCGGTCGCTCCGTAAGGGAAGGACGCCTCGTCGAGCCCCGTCTCCTCTTCCGCTTCCTCTTCCTCCTCCTCGCCCCTCTCGTATTCACGCTCGGAGGCATCAAGGTGTCCGAGGTGGCGCACCCCGGCGAGGGAGTGGTACGGACGTACGTCGCCCGCCCTCCACTGGGCCCACCAGTCGTCCGGCATCGGGCGCTGCTGCGCGGGCCAGGCCAGCACCCGCGGCGCGACCGCGGCCAGTCCTTCATCGTCCAACTCCGCGAGGAGCAGGCAGACTTCACGCCAGACCTGCTTGGTCGGGCGCGCCTTCAGCAGTTCGTCAAGGGAGCTCATCGCAACGGCGTCCTACGTGGTGCGGCGGTCAGGGGAGGGGGTGGGCGTGCACACCGTCGTCGGGTGACGCGATCACCAGGGTGCGGCCGTCGGGTGTGAGCGTGGCGGCGGTCCGCGGACCGGGGACGCCCACGGAGCGCACGGCGGAGCCGCCGGCGAGGTTCCAGACGGTGACGCGGGTCCGGTCCACGATCGGCACGCGCGGTTCGGCGCCGCACCATACGGGCCGCAGGTTGATCCGGTCGACGCGTTGATCTGTCGGCAGAACCACCGGTTCCGGGACGTCGGCCGGGTGGTTCAGGTCGACGACCGTGGCCACCGTTTGCTCCGGGCGGACGCCCACCACCGCGAGCGCGGCACCGTCCGGACCGAATGCCAGGCCGTTCGCCCAGCGGATGCCGGTACGGTGCTCGGCGTGCGCGCCGCTGCCGATGTCCTGCACGACGACGGCCTCGTCCTCCCTCAAGAGCGAGCGGCGAGGACGGCAGAAGGCCAGGCGCGAGCCATCCGCGCTCAGGGCGACGGTTCCTTCGCCCACCACCCGGTCGTCATAGGCGAGGTCCTTGAAGGCCTCGTGGATGTCGTGGCGGACACACCGGGTCTGTGCGTCCCAGACGACGACGTTCTGGGTGAACGCGTTGGCGGTGGCGAACGACCCTCCACCGACCGCGACTTGGGCGAGAGGCAGGTCGAGCGATCCACCGCTGCCGAGCATGCCCAGCGGCCATCGCTCGCCGCGCCCGTCGAGCGCCCAGCGGTGGATGGAGTTGCCGCTGACCATGGCGGTCAGCGCCGACCCGTCGGGATCGAAGAGGAGATCGAGGACGTGTCGACGATCGGGGACGGCCAGGCGGGTCACGGCCCCCTCCGCCAGCACCAGCACCTCGGTGAGCTCGGGGAACCACGGCGCGGCCGTCGCGATCGCCGTCCGGCTCAGATCCGCGGTGACCGCGACCGCGGTGATCCGCTGGGGGACGGGCGAACGCGCGGGGAGAGGACGCGGCGTCTCCAGATCTTCGGGCGCAAGAAGCCGTCGGACCGACATGGCAACTCCGATCGGCCGTGTTGATCAACAAGTCGCCGAAATTATAAGGACCGTGACTGACAATCGCCGGCCGTCCCGGAATCCCACCGCGCGACGGACCGGCCCCCAACCCATGGGCGAAGAGGTGGGCGTCTTCTGGTCGTTGAGGGCTTCGAGTCTGTGATGTTGCTGCAGCTGCCGCGTTGTACCGATGTAAGCGCCCGCAGTTCTCCTCACGTTCCGAGGGCGTCCGTGCCCGCACCCGGCCGTCGCACCATGGAGACGTCGATCGGGTCCTGAGCCGCGACGGTGAATCCGTGACGCTCGTACAGCTGCCGGGCAGCGCTGCCCTGCAGGACGTTCAGGCGGACGGGCACGCCGTCGGCATCGATCCGGGCAAAGAGAAGGAATCCCGCAGCCGCTGCCGGACCCGATGTACGTCGAACCGTCCCAACCGCTCCAGGTCCGGGCGCATCACCGTTGCCCGCAGCTCCGCGATCGGCTCGACGTCCGCCGGCCGGGCGGAACGCAGTGCCCACTCCACCGGACGGCCCGACTCGTTCCCCGGCCCCAGCCGCCCCGTCTGGCGCGGCCGTATCGCGTCCGCCCTCGCACCCGTATCCATGGCCGGAGTATGCCCATGGCGCCCGCTGCCGCAGTCCGGGAGGGGGCGCCGTCCGGCGCGCGATATCGCCGGCGAGGCACTTCCTAATCATGCTAGGTTTTTTCCTAGGGCTCCTAGGAAGAGCTCGCCCGGAGCCCGGCGGCGGAAACCGACCGGGGTTCAAGTCCTGGGCCCGGAACAAAATGTGGAGGCTGCATGGTGCGCGCGGGGCTCAATGCCGACAGGCTGACGCGGGCGGCCGCGGAGATGGCCGACGAGGTCGGGATGGACAAGGTCACGGTGTCCGCGCTCGCGCGGCACTTCGGTGTCAAGGACGCCAGCCTGTACTCGCACCTCAAGAACCGCCGTGACCTGTGTGTCCGGGTGGCCCTGCTGGCGTCCGAGGAGATGATGGACCGGATCGCCGCGGCGGTGGCGGGCCGCTCCGGCAAGGCCGCGCTCGTCGCCTTCGCCAACGCCTACCGGAACTACGCGCTGGAACACCCCGGCCGTTACGCGGCGACCCAGATACAGCTCGATCCCGACGAGGTCGGTGACTCCACCGGACCGCGCCGCAGCGTCGAGCTCACCTACGGCATGCTGCGCGCCTACGACCTCACCGAGCCGGACCTGACCGACGCCGGCCGTCTGCTGCGCAGCACCTTCCACGGCTACATCCACCTGGAGTTGAGCGGGGGCTTCGGCCACCCGCGCGCCGTCCAGGAGTCCTGGTCCCGTTCCCTCGACGCACTGCACGTGCTCCTGGAGAACTGGCCGACCCGATCTGAGGGGGAAGAAGAATGAACGAGCCCACCACCGGCACCCTCGACGTGCCCGGTGCCACCCTCCATTACGAACTGCGCGGCCGCGGCCCGGTACTGCTGCTGATACCCGGCGGCGCCGCGGACGCCGGACTGTACGCGGCCATGACCGACGATCTGGCCGCCCGCTACACCGTGGTGTCCTACGACCCGCGCGGTCTGTCCCGCAGCCGCCTCGACGGTCCGGTCACCGACCAGCGGGTCGAGGTGTGGAGCGACGACGCCCACCGGCTGCTGGAACTGCTCTCGCCGCACGAAGCGGCGTCCGTCCTCGGCAGCAGTTCAGGCGCGATCGTCGCCCTCGACCTGCTCGCCCGGCACCCCGAGCGGCTCCACCGGGTCGTCGCCCACGAACCGCCGCTGCTGGAGCTCCTCTTGGACCCCGCCCCGCACCGGGCGCTGTTCGCCGACGTACGCGAGACGTTCCGTACGCAGGGCGTCGGCGCGGCGATGGCGCGCTTCAGCGAGGGGCTGGGAGGCCGGCCGGACGACGGCGGGGCGGTGACCGAACTGCCCCCGGAGATCCAGGAGATGGCTCCGCGGATGCACGCCAACCTGCCGGTCTTCCTGGAGCACATCCTGTGTCCGTTCTCGGGCTCCGCACCCGACGTCGCCGCACTGCGGCGGGCCGCGGACCGCCTGGTGCTGGCGGTCGGCCGGGACTCGCGTCCGCAGGAGGCGCTGTACGGGCCGGCCACCCGGCTCGCCGAAATGATCGGCGGAAAGGCCGTGGAATTCCCCGGCGGGCACGTCGGCTGCACCGAGTACCCGAAGGAGTTCGCCCGGCAACTGCTGGACGTGCTCTGAGAGAACACCCGGAGGTGCTCCGGAAAAGCACCGGGCCGCACCATGCTCTGCATGGTGCGGCCACGGAACGCCGCCCGAAAGCGGGCCGATCCCGCCGGGAACAGTGGAAGGGCTGTCGGAGGAAATTCGGCCCGGGTCCGGTCGAGGCGGTGCCGGCTACTTGCTGTGGCTGTGGTGCTTGGAGCTGCTCTTGCCGTGGTGG
This sequence comes from Streptomyces nigrescens, assembly GCA_024349765.1. Taxonomy (GTDB): domain Bacteria; phylum Actinomycetota; class Actinomycetes; order Streptomycetales; family Streptomycetaceae; genus Streptomyces; species Streptomyces endophytica. Next base: position 28,860 of record AP026074.1, read on the forward strand.
CCCTTCTTGTGCTTCCCCTTGAAGTCGTGGTGGTGGTAGTGCTTGACGACGCGGTGGATGATCACACGCCGCTCCAGGCCGTTGATGCAGTTGTTGCCGAAGGCCGGGTTCAACAGGCCCACGATGTCGACGGTGTTGCCACAGACATTGATCGGAATGTGGATCGGGACCTGAATGAGATTGCCCGACACCACCCCCGGTGAACCAACAGCGCCGCCGGCTGCGTTGCTGTCGGCGAATGCAGCCGATGTACCGCCCACAGCGGTGCCTGCCGCGAGAGCAGCCAGAGCGGTCATCCGCGTGATCCGTGACATACCGAACCTTCCGATTAATGCAAGCGACCCTTTGCCGCTTCCTGTCCTCCCCTTCGGCATACACGTGCTCAAAGTGAGGCCGGTGGAGCACTTTTCACTCATCCGAGTGGGAATGCGCACGGGGCGGTGAGGGCGATACCGATGTGTCCAGGGGACGTTCACTCGGACGTGCCGAGGTGAAGACTGGCCACGACGGGCTGACGGCGGGCCGAGCAGGGCCGGAAGGTGGGACGTGTAGTGGGGCACATCGCACGGGAGGAATGGGATGCGCACTACGGCGACGGGAAGTCCTTCCGTCCGCTCGGCGACACGGAACGGGCGCTGCTGCATGCCCTCGTGCCGGCACCGGACGGTGGCGGCCGGGCACTGGACGTGGGGTGCGGGCAGGGTGAGCTGGCCCGCCACCTGGCGGCCGACGGGTATGAGGTGGACGCGGTCGACCACGCCCCGGCCGCCCTCCGGTTCGCCGCGGCAGCCCAGCCACCCGCACCGGACAGGACTCCGGCTTCGGCCGGCGTGCGCTTCGTCCGGTGCGACATCGAAAACGACGCGCTGGACGATCTCCGTGCCGCGTACGACCTGATCACCCTGCGCCTGTCCCTCGCGTTCCTCCGGGACCGCACCCGCGTCCTGAACCGGCTGCGCGAACGCCTGCGTCCCGGTGGCGCCCTTGCCGTCATCACTCCCCTCGCCGATTCCGTGCCCGACGACAGGCGCGAGATCGTCCTCGACGAGGCGGAGATCGCGCTGCTGACCGCCGGCTGGCGCAGCGTCGAACGCCGGGACGCCGAAGGGCTCGTCGTCCTCGTGCTGCGCACTCCGGTCTGCGAGCCGGTGGCGTACGGCAACAAGGGGCGCCCGTCCCCGCATGCGCTGACGGGCGCCGGCGTGGTGGTCACGGACGCGGCCGGCCGGGTGCTCCTGGGGCACTCCGTCCGAGGGCGCTGGGAACTCCCGGGTGGGAAGAACGACGCGGACGAGTCGTTCACCGAGGCCGCCGTCCGGGAGCTGGCGGAGGAGACCGGGCTCCGGGCCGAGCCCGGCGACGCACGGCTGCTGGCGATCCTGATGGACTCCACCCACGGCATCCCGCGCCTGACCGCCGCCGTGCGGGTCACCGCCTTCACCGGCGAGCCGGTCGTACGGGAGCCCCAGCTGATCCGCCGCTGGGAGTGGCACGAGGTCCACGACCTGCCGGCGCTGGCCTCCGGGCTGTTCACGCCGAGTGCGCACGTGTTGGACACGGTCTGGCCCGGTCTCCTGCCCGACCTGCCGCCCGTTCACCGCCACCCGGTGGTTTGACCCTCGCTTGCGGGCCTACGACAGAATCGCCGCATGATGGATCGACACCTCACCCATGCCGGCGAACCGCTGGCCGAACTCGCCCTTCGTCTCCGCGCGGCGGAGACCGGAGGCTGGACCGAGGACGGCGCCCGCGCCCTCGTCGAAAGCCTGGGACGGCGGTGGGACGAGGTCAGGGACCAGGCGTCCACGAGCGGTGACGGGACCCGCGATGCGGAAGCGGGTGATCTGCGGCTGCGTCCCGTCGGTCCGGCCGAGGAGCGGTATGTCGAGAAGGAGGCCTATCTCGAACTCGTGGCGAGCCTGACGACGACCACACCCCATGCCGGACCCGCGCCCGCGCCCGACCCCGTGCGGCAGGCGGAGATATTCCGTGCCGCGAAGGACGAACTCTTCGACGAGCTCGGCGAGCCGTCGGCCATCGGCTCGTACGGTTCCATGGGCCCGTACTTCGCCCCCACTCCGGCCTGGGGCGCGCCGTTCCTGCGCTGGCGGGGGAAGCGGGACACCCTCGAACTGCGGGCGGGCAGCCGCGGGCCGGAACTCGTCCTCGCGCCCACCGCACCGGGCGAGAACTGGCTGTGGAGCCTCGGCCACGGCGAAGAGCACGCGATCAGCGGCTACTTCGGCAGCCGGCCGGGCCCCGCCAACGCCGGTCTGAGCCTTCCCGGCCGCTGGTCGGCACGGAGTTGGGAGACGCTGACCGACGCGCTGGCGGCCTTCTTCACCACCCTGCCCGCCGAGTTCGCCGCGCTCGGCATCGCCCGGGTCATCCCGGTCTACGGCAGGGTCGGCGGCTCCGCACCGATCCTGTTCGACATCGACGCCGATGACCGCCTGATGCTGGCCTCCTACGCGGAACGCGATATCGACCCGGCATCGTTCGGCTGGGGCACCGTGGCCGAGCACCCCAAGAGCCGGGACACCTGGCAGAACGAGTACGACCCGGAGTGGCGCTTCGACGCGGGCGGCCCCGGGGAGCCGCGGGGCCGCGCACTGGCGGAGATGGTCGTGGCGACGGCCCGTGCGGAAGGGGTGGCGTCCACGGACGACCTGCTGATCGGCGGCGAGGGCGAGGACATCCGTCCGTACGCGGTGCGGTACTACGGTCTGGGGCTGGCCACCGTCTGATCCCCATCGCCCCCGTGCACCGCCTCAGCCGGGGGAGCCGTCGGTCTGGCTGAAGATCTGCAGGCGGTGGCGGGGCTGGGGGACGGGCGTGCGCTGGATGGCGATGAGCGCCGCGTCGTCACCGAGGTGCCCGCTGCAGTGGGCGAGGAGATCGCGGCGGATGTGGTGCAGGAGTGCCTCGGGGTCGCACCTGGGCCAGCGGGCGACGCGCTGGGCGAGGGGGTAGAAGGTGCCGTTGCGGTCGCGGGCCTCGGTGACGCCGTCGGTGTACAGCAGCAGCGTGTCACCGAACTCGAAGGTGATCTCGTCGACGGGGTGGCTGCCCGTCCCCATTCCGCCCATGCCCAGCGGGGGAGCCGGGTGGGGGCTCGGGACGGGGGCGACATGTCCCTGGCTCAGGAGCAGGGGCGGAGGGTGCCCGCAGTCGGTCATCCGGGTCGCCGGGCCCTCGTCGGGGATCTCCAGCAGCAGCGCGGTGATGAAGTGCTCGGGGATGTCGCGGTCCGACTCGATGAAGTCGGTCAGATAGCGGCAGACACTGCGGTCCAGTGCGGCGGCGAGGACGGGCAGCGTCAGGTTCTGGTGGGCCGTCTCGCGGAAGGCGCCGAGCAGCAGGGCGGACTCGCCGATGGCGGCCAGGCCCTTTCCCCGCACGTCACCGATGATCAGCCGGGTGCCGGTGGCGGTACGGGTCGCGGTGTACAGATCACCGCCGATCTCGGCCTCCTCCTCGGCGGCCAGGTAGAACGAGGCGATGTGCAGCGGGCCGATGCGGTGGGGGAGCGGACGGAGCAGCGCCTTCTGGGCGGCCTCGGCCACCGACCGTACCTTCGCGAGCTCCTGCCGGCGTCGTTCGCGCACCACGCAGAAGAACACGATCATGGCCGAGAGCGCGGCCAGGGCGAGCACCTGCACCATCACATTGCGTTCAGTGAAGAGCACGCCGAAGTGCAGCCCGATGTACGCCTGGGCCAGCACGGCCAGGAATCCGACGAGCCCGGTGAGCCAGGGGCCGGCGAACGAGGCGGTCAGCGCGGGCGCGACGACGAGCAGCGGCCCCAGATGGACATCGGCGGGGACCATGATGTCGACCAGCGTGATCACCGCGATGAGGACAAGCGGAATCAGGACCAGCGCATGACTGGCTTGCCACGGCTGCCACAGACCGCCAAAGCGCCGCCGGAGGCCCACGCCTTCCACTCTGCACCCAGAGCGCCCGACGGACGACTGCGGCCGGAGCCGCCCTTCCCGGGGACCAGGTGCGAGAACCTCAGGAGCGGCGGTTGTGGGTGCCCGGCGTGTATCCGAAGGAGCGGCGGAAGACGTCGATGAAGGCGCTGGTGGAGGACCAGCCGCAGCGGTGGGCGACGGTGGTGACCGGGGTGTCGTCGGCCAGCATCCGCAGCGCGTGGTAGAGGCGTGACTGGGTGCGCCACTGCGGAAAGGTCATCCCCAGTTCCGAGCGGAAGAGGCGGCTGAGGGTGCGCTCGCCGGCGCCCGTCGCGGTGGCGAGGGCGGCCAGGGTGCGCGGCTCCGCCGGATCCTCGTGGAGGAGCGCGCAGACGGCCGCCAGCCGCGGGTCGGTGGGGGAGGGCAGATGAACGGGCTGCTGCGGAGAGGCCCGCAACTGGTCGCGCAGGACGGCGCGCAGGCGGCGGCGTTCGGGGCCGGTGTCGTCGGGGGCGGCGGTGTAGGCGCGGATCAGTTCGCGGAGCAGTGGGCTGACGGCCAATACGGTCGGGGTGTCCAGGCCGAGCGGGTTGTCGGTGGCGGGCAGGCCGACCAGGTGGAGGTCGAGGTGGCCGTGCGCGCGGTGGGCGTGCACGGTTCCCGCCGGGACCCAGATGGCGCGGGTCCCGGGCGCGAACCAGGTGCCGGCGTCGGTGGTGACGGCCACGACACCCGAGCCCGCGTAGACGATCTGGTGGTCGTCGTGGCGGTGCGCGTCGATGCTCTCTCCGGCGGCCAGCGACTGGACACGGGTACAGGCTTCCGGCAGATGGCGGATGTTCGACATGGATTGGCAATTTATCGGAAGCGCGACATGCGGGGGTGCCGCGACGATCGAGGCGTGACCACGACCCACCACCACACCACTGCCCCGCGCACCAGCCCCCTCACGCTCCTGTCCCTCGGGCACGCCTGCGTGGACGTCTACCAGGGAGCGGTCGCCGCACTGGTGCCGTTCTTCGTCTCCGAACGCGCCTACACCTACGCGGCGGCCTCCGGCATCGTGCTGGCCGCCTCGCTGCTGTCCTCGGTGATACAGCCGCTGTTCGGCGCGCTCACCGACCGGTGGGCCCTGCCGTGGCTGCTGCCGGTGAGCACCCTGCTGGGCGGCGTCGGCGTCGCCCTGAGCGGCATCGTCGGCTCCTACGCCCTCACCCTGGCCGTGGTCGCCGTCTCCGGCATCGGCGTGGCCGCCTACCACCCCGAGGCGGCGCGCGTCGCACGCCACGCCAGCCGCGGCAGTCACACCGGGATGGGCTGGTTCTCCCTCGGCGGCAACCTCGGCTTCGCGGCCGCCCCGCTGCTGGTCTCGGCCGTCATCACCACGGGCGGCCTGCACGCCTCCCCGCTCCTGGTCGTCCCCGCCGTCGCCGGCGCCGCACTGTGCACGGCCGCCCTCCGCGCGACGCGGGCCCGGGATGCGGCGGCAACTCGCCTGTCCCCGACCGGAGTTGTCGCCCAATCCGCCACCGCCGGCAGTCCGGACGACGTGGCCGGCAGCCGTGACGACTGGGCGTCCTTCGTCAAACTGTCCGGGGCCATCGTCTGCCGCTCGATCGTCTTCGTCGGCCTGAGCGCCTTCATCTCGCTCTACGTGCGCCAGCGCACCGGCGGAGGCGACGTCTCCGGCACCGCCGCCCTGTTCGTGCTCTACCTCGGTGGTGCGGTCGGCACGGTGGCCGGCGGCAAACTCGCCGGACGCTACGGCCGCATCCGGGTCGTCCAGTGGTCCTACGCGCTGACCGTCCTCGCCGTGGCCGGTGTCGTCCTGGTCCCCGGCCCGCTGCTCTACGTACTGGTCGCCCTCACCTCGGCCGGCCTGTACGTGCCCTTCTCCCTGCACGTCACCCTCGGCCAGGACTACCTGCCCCGGCGCGTGGGCACGGCCAGCGGCGTCACCCTCGGCCTGACCGTCAGCATCGGCGGCATCGCCAGCCCCCTCCTCGGTGCCGTCGCCGACGCCACCTCCCTCCGGACCGCCCTCACCCCCCTCATCGCCCTGCCCGCCCTCGGCTGGCTCCTCCTCCGCACCTTGCACGAGCCCGCGATGCCCGAGGCGATCGCGAGTGGGTCGCCCTCCGGGGCGGTGTCCCCAACAGCGTCCGGGGAAGGCCGACTTCAGCCGTAGGACGTAGGAGGGGGGTCCCGGTCGGCGGCATGATGGGCGGATGACCGCCGTTTCGCGTGCCCGATCGTTCGACAATGCCGCTGCCCACTACGCGGCGAGCCGCCCCTCGTACCCGCCGGCCCTCCTCGACGTCATCGAGGAGCTGATGGGAAGCCCCCTCGCAGGGAGCCGAGTTGCCGATGTCGGGGCGGGGACCGGCATCGCCACGGCGCTGTTGTACGAGCGCGGAGCCGAGGTGATCGGCGTGGAGCCCGGTGAGGGGATGGCGGCTCAGTTCCGCAGTGCCCTTCCCGGGGTGCCGATTGTCCGTGGCGACGGCAATGCGCTCCCGCTGGCCGACGGCTCCCGCGATCTGATCACCTACGCACAAGCCTGGCAGTGGACCGATACCGACCGCTCCGTACCGGAGGCACTGCGCGTGCTGTCCCCGGGTGGCGCGCTCGCGGTGTGGTGGAACACCCACGCCCTCGACGTGCCGTGGATCGCGGCGCAGCACGAGCGGATCGCGCGCCATTGCGGAGTGCGGCCCCCGGCCGGAACGCGTCTGCGTGACGGCGAGGCCACCCGGCTCGCGGGACTCGCGGGGCTGCGTGTCGCGCGCCGCCAACTGCGCTGGAGCCGTACCGTCCCCCTCGACACCCACCTCGCCAACATCAGCAGCCGTTCCGCATTCCTCGTCCTCGACGAAACCCGCAACCGGGCCTTTCTCACGGACGAACGCGGTCGGCTGCGCGGCATTTTCCCCGATGAGGTGGTGACGGAGACATACGTGGTCGACCTCCTGCTGGCCCGACGCCCCTGAAACGGACTTCCGGGACGCTCCGCATTCGACCGGTCACGCAGGTGCCGCCGAGGGCCTTGATTGTGGGGGAGGAAAAGACAGCGCGAGCGAATGGGGAAATCCGTCGCCTGACCAACCTGCGCACCGCCGCCTTAGAGTGGAAAGAGGACGCTTTCAACGGAGGTGCGTTCGATGTCGACTGGGACCCTTCTCGCGATCATTATCCCCGTCCTGGTGGTCATTGCTCTCGTCGCAGTGGCGACCTCGCTTTTCGTCAGGCGGCGTCGGCTCCGCGAGCGTTTCGGGCCCGAATACGAGCGGACCGTCGAGGGCGCCGAGGGTCGGATGGCCGGCGAGCGTGAGCTCAGGGCCCGGGAGCGGCGGCATGACTCACTGGAGATCAAGCCCCTGCAGAGCAGCATCCGCGAGCGCTACAGCCGGCAATGGACCGGCGTTCAGCAAGAATTCGTCGATCGTCCCGAGGACGCCGTACACGACGCCGACCGCCTCGTGACCTCGTTGATGCACGAACGGGGCTATCCGACGGAGAACTTCGAGCAGCGCCTCAAGGACCTCTCGGTCGCACACGGGCGCACATTGGAGCACTACCGGGCTGCTCATGAAGTCGAAACGCTCAGCACCCAGCACCGGGCGACCACTGAGCAACTACGAGGAGCGATGGTGCATTACCGCGCCCTCTTCGAGGATTTGCTGTCCGACGGTGGCCAAGCGCGCCACGCCAAAGCCTGAGGCCTGAGGGAGGAGAAAATGGAACGCGATCAGGACACGGGGACCAGGGGCCTGTCCACCGAAGACCTTGCTGCCCCGCCCCCTTCGTCCACGCCCGCACCGGCGTCCATGCCCCCGCCGATGCCGGACGAAGCGACGGCACCGGCAGGCGACGTCCCCACCGCTCCTGGCGAGAGCGTCCCCATTCCAGGGGAGACCGCGGAAACGGAGGGGACCGGGCGGGGCACGCCGGCCACGGGCGCGCCCCCGGTCGAGGAAGCCGCTCCGCAGCTTCTCACCGCAGACGACGCGGAAAGTTTCCGCGACCGCTGGCAGGGGATTCAGGCGACGTTCGTGGACGACCCGCGCGAGGCCGTACACGCCGCCGACGCGCTGGTTGCGGAGGTCATGCAGACGCTGGCCACGACGTTCGCCGAACACAAGCAGTCTCTGGAAGAGCAGTGGAAGCAGGGCGAGAAGGTCGACACCGAAGGTCTGCGGGTGGCCCTGCGCCAGTACCGCTCGTTCTTCCACCGCCTGCTCGCTGAATGAGCTTGCTCTTCCGGCCGCTTCAGGTGACGGCGCCGCCGACGAGTTGGGCGATCAGCCCCCTGACCTGTTCGCGGGGGTCCGGTGCGCCGGCCCAGCCGGTCATCAGGAGGTGGTGAACGGACCCGACGAGGGCGAGCGCGATCGCGTGGCCGTCGGTGCCGTCCGCGAGCCGCCCGAGCTGCCGCTCGGCATCCAGGTACTCCGCGATCGAATCCTGGATCGCCGTAAAGCCCGGAGCGCCCGCTTCCAATGCCTGGCGGATCGTCAGTGAGGCGGCGGGGCGGGTCAGGGCGAGGCCGGCGACCGTCGGGTTCACGGACGTCAGCAGCGCGAGAGCGACCTTCCGGAGGTTCTCGGCCACGGTGCCGGCGCCCGCCTGGGCGGGGAGTCGTCCGGCCTGCCGGGCGATGCGTGCGAAGCGGTCCAGGACCAGCGCGCCGATGAACTCGTCCAGTCCCGAGAAGTGCGCGTGCAGCAACCCCTTGGCGCAGCCCGCCTCAGTGGTGATCGCCCTGCTGGTCAGGGCGGACGGGCCGGCGCCGGCCAGGACCCGTTCCGCGGCGTCGAACAGCCGGTCGCGCACGTCGGGGATCGCTACTCCACGCGGTGACATGAGCCTCTCCTGATGGCGACGGGAACTCCGGACTTCCCGAAGCGGAGTGTCGGGAAGCGGGGTTCCTGGGAGCGGATTACCGGAACGGGATTGCCGGTATGGGCGTACGCCCATACTGTTTGGGCGTACGCCCATTCTAGTCCGAGGGCAGGTCCGCGCCCAGCACGCGGTCCGCCCGGCAGCAGGAGGCTCGCATGTCACGCATCGTCAACGCCGCACAGGCGGCGGCCTGGAACGGTTACGAGGGCACCTACTGGGCTGCGCACCAGGAGCGTTGGGACGCGGTGAACGAGGGCTTCAACGAGCCGCTGCTGACCGCCGCCGCGATCGGTGAGGGCGAGCGCGTCCTGGACGTCGGCTGCGGAACCGGGCAGACGACGAGACTTGCCGCGCACCGGTCCCGTAGTGGCCGGGTCCTCGGCCTCGACCTGTCGGAGCCCATGCTGGCGCGCGCCCGTGACACCGCCGAACGCGTGGGAGTCGGCAACGTCGGCTTCGAAGAGGGCGACGCCCAGGTCCACGCCTTCACACCGGAGACGTTCGACGTCGTCATCAGCCGCTTCGGGGTGATGTTCTTCGCCGACCCCGTGGCCGCCTTCACCAACCTGCGGCGGGCCGTGCGGCCCGGCGGCCGGATGGCCTTCATCTGCAGTGCCGACCCGGGAGACAACGAGTGGCTCCAGGCGGTCGCCGCACTGAGCGACCTCCTCCCCGTCGGGGACTTCGGCGCGCCGGGAGCACCGGGCATGTTCTCCCTGGCGGACCCGGACCGCATCCAGGAGGTACTGTCCGCCGCCGGGTGGCAGCACCTCACCACGGAGCGCGTGCAGGCGCAGGGAGTGTGGGGCCGCGACGCGGACGAGGCGGCCGCCTTTCTGCTGGACTCCGGTCCGGGGCGTCACTTGACCGGCCAGGTCTCCCCGGAGGTCCGGGACCGCGCGCGGCAGAGGCTGACGGACGTGCTGCGCGCCCACGAGGAGAACGGCGCGGTACGGCTCCGCAGCGGGGCCTGGCTGGTCACCGCCGGGCGACCGTGATCCCCGCGATCCCCGCGATCCCCGTGACCTAACCCCAGACGGCCTGGGCCAGTGCCGCGCCGGCGAAGGCGGCGCCGAGGCCCGCCACCACGCTCGCCACGACGTTGGCCAGGGCGAAGAACCGGGCGCCGTCCTCCGCCAGCCGCAGGGTCTCGTACGAGAACGTGGAGTACGTCGTCAGGGCGCCGCAGAAGCCGGTGCCGATCAGCAACTGCATCCGGGAGGAGGCCGCCCCGGCGGCGATCGCCCCCGTGAGCAGGCCGAGGATCAGCGAACCGATCACGTTGATGGTGAACGTGCCCCAGGGGAACAGGGTGTCGTGCCGGGTCTGCACGGCGCGGTCGGTGAGGTAGCGGAGCGGGGCCCCGACCACCGCCCCGGCTATCACGAGCAGCCAGTTCACCGCTTTCGTCCCTCCTCGCCGCGGCCCGTGTAGCGGATGACCTCGCACTCGTCGAGGATGACCAGCCCCTCGCTGACGAGCTCGTCCAGTTGCGGGAGGAAGGCGCGGATCCGGTCCTCGGTGTCGACGATCACGACGGCCACCGGGAGGTCCTCGCTCAGCGACAGCAGACGGGTGGTGTGGATCAGGGACGAGGCGCCGAAGCCTTCGATGCCGCGGAAGACGGACGCGCCGGCCAGGCCGGCCCGGTGGGCGCGGTGGACGATCTCGGTGAAGAGCGGCTTGTGGTGCCAGGTGTCGTTTTCCCCGATGAAGACGGTGACGCGCAGGGCGGGGCCGGTGAGTCTCACTGCTGCCTCCACTCGACGACGCGGCGGGTCAAGGTGGCCGTGATCCAGACGGCGGTGAGCGCGGCGGCCAGGGTGAGCGCCAGGTACGCGAGCCCGGCGCCGGTCCTGCCCTGGGCCAGCAGGCGCTGGATGTCCACGGCGTACGTGGAGAACGTCGTGAAGCCGCCGAGGACACCGGTGCCGAAGAACGGGCGGACGAGCCGGTGGGCTGCCCACACATCGGTGATCACGACCATGAAGATACCGATGATCGCGCAGCCGACGACGTTGACGACCAGCGTCGTCCAGGGGAATCCGCCGGGTTCGGTGGGCCACAGGAGAGCGGCCCCGTAGCGCGCGGCCGCGCCCACACCCCCGCCGAGCGCCACGGCCGCCACGACCGGGCCCTGCCGCGGGGGGAGGCCCTTGCGGCGGACGGGGGCGCGGAGGTCGACGTCAGGATCGACGGGTTCGTTCAGCATCGGGGGTCGGGGCTTCGGCACGGATGTCTCCTACTCGCCAGGCATGGGTGGGAAATGCCCACATGCGGGTCGCAAGTAGGGACCGTTGGCGGCTTCGTCGCCGCGGTTGGGGACGGCGGGCCCCACCGCCGTGACGGTGAGTACGAGGTCACCGTCGCAGGTCAGCATACCTGCTGACCTTTGCGGGGGCGCGGGCAACCGGGCGCCCCCGCGCATCGGCGGCTGAGGTCCGCTGAGGTCCGCTGAGGTCCGCCTTCTCGCCGGCGGATCCCCGCTACGGTTTGATCAACTGGTAGGAGAGCGTGTAGTACGCGTCGTCCTCGGTGAACTTCATTTCCCCGAAGTCGTGGATCGGGACCTGCTCGCCGAGGAGGTCGTCGTCATCCGCATCGTCGCTCTCGTACATGCGGACCTCGGCGACGTCGCCCTCGTAGTGGAAGGTCTTGTTGATGGTGATCTTGTCGTCCTCGCCGATTCGAGCCGAGTAGACCTTCTTCCCGTTGATCGTGAGGTAGATGTCGTCCTTACCATTCCAGTCCTCCTGCTTGACGCATTCGAGCTGGCCGAACTTCACGACACCCATGGGTTTTCCCCTCGCGGTCGGTGGTGTGACCTTGCGTGGAGGATTCTTCCGGGGGCGGATCAACGGTCGCTGAACGGGGGCGTTCGGGGCGGGCTCGGGCACCGTCAGGCGATGGCGCTCATGCGGGCGAAGACGACGACGTTGCCGAGGTATTCGTGGCGGGCCCGGTCGTAACCGCCGCCGCAGGTGAGGACGCGGAGTTCGGGCCGTGCGGAGGCGCCGTAGACCTTTTCGTCCGGGAAGTCGGTGCCGCTGAAGACCTCCACGGCGTACACCGTGAAGACCGCGGTGCGACCGTCCTTGCGGACCACGCGGATGGTGTCGCCCTGCTTCAACGCACCGAGCGAGTAGAAGACCGCGGGCCCGGTCTTGGTGTCCACGTGACCGGTGATCAAGGCGGTTCCCGTGTCACCGGGCGTCACGCCGTCCTTGTACCAGCCGGCCAGGTTGCGGTCGGTGGGAGGCGGGACGTCGAGGCGCCGGTCGCGGTCCAGTCCGAGCCTCATCAACGGTGCGTCCACGCCGGTGCGCGGGATCCGCACGCGCAACGGCTCCGACTCCGGAAGCGGCGAGGGCCCTGGGCGGCTCCCGGCTTCGGCGTCCGGTTGCCGGGGCAGCGATTCGGCGCGCGGGGGCTGGGGTGGTGGGGCGGAGCGATGGCTGTGCCATCCCCACACCAGGCAGGCGATGCCGGCGACGGCCAGGAAGAGGGACACGACGCGGGCGGTGCGCGGGGGGAGGGACGCAGGCGAGAGGCGTATCACGAGATGTCTTTCCAGAGATGTCTTTCCAGAGACGTGCGGGAGATGACTGGCGCGGTGGGGTGGGACGGGCGGAGCCCTGCCCCCCCGCTGCCGGTAGCGGGTGCCACGGACAGGCGGTGGGGGCAGAGCTCCTGTGACCCGAGCATCGGGGTCAGCCGAGCTCCTCATCGTCACGGCGGCGCAGCAGCCACACCCCGGCCGCCCCCGAGATCAGTGCCGCGGACGACGTGAGGGCCAGGTCCGACGGACCCGACGGGGCACTCATGGCCCCGGCGCCGGCCTTCACCTTGCCGTGCGGCATGGCCTTCGGCATGGACTTCGGCATGGCCTTGGGGCGGGGCTTGGCGGGCTTGGACTTCCCGCAGGTCCGGTCCGCCATGGAGGACGCGTCGTTCCACTTCATCTTGAGCCTGCCCAGGTGGTCGCGCTGCGACCGGTCCGGGTGTCCGCCCTGGTTGGTGAGGTCCCTGAGCTCCCTGTCGTAGGAGTCGTACGAGGACTTGGCCTTCTTGGCCGCGGACATCGCGCCGGAGCACGAGCCCTTGGCCGTCTCGGCATGTACGGCCGGGCTGCTCAGGGCCAGCGCACCGCCGACGACCACGACACCGCAGAAAGCGGATATGGAACGCATGAGTTCCTCCAAGAGGGATGAGACTGCGGGAGGGCGTTCTCCCACCTTCAGGACATGCGTTCTCCCTTCCGCCCGCCAGTTGGCCGAAGTGTGAACCGGGCCCGTGCGGAAGGCCGCGCCGAGGAGCCTGCGCGGCGGTGCCTGCGGTGACCGGGACACGGGGTGAGCAGGGGATATCCCGTGACTGAGGGGAGCGGGGAGACCCCGGGCGGGATCGTGCGTACTGGCGGGTTGCCGCCCGTCCACGTGTCACCCGCATGGCCCTGCGAGGCCCGGGGGCGGACCGGTCAGATCGCCATCGCCTCCTGGATCCAGCGGTTCACCCGGTACGGCAGCCACCACAGGAACGGCCCGGTGCGGCTGACCAGTCGTTCGGCCAGGAAGTCGGCGGCGATGGCTTCCGGGACCGCGGACGACGGCGCGCCGTAGGACAGCCGGGCGATCGCCTCGCGGTAGGCGGGCTCGTCGGCGGTGAAACGGCGCAGGTCGCCCCACCGGCGGTCGCGGATCTGCACGAAACCGGGGCCCTGCCGCCACAGGCACTTGCAGAGGTAGTGCTCGTTGCGCCATTGCGTCAGCGCGGCGTCGGCATCGGCCGGCCCGGTCAGGGCCGTGGGCGGTTGGAGATGACTGAGGTCACGCCAGGCGTCGTCGCCGGGGCCGGCGGGCAGCCGCAGGCGCCACTGGACGAGTACGGCATGCGCCGTGAGGTCGCGGATCAGGCACAGCCGGCGGACGGCGTGCGCCGCGGCGTCGGGGGAATCCACCGTCGTCAGGTCGATCTCGTCGGGGAACTGCACGCGGCGGGCGCCGAGTTCCCACAACTGGGCGGCCTGTTCGTCGGCCGGGCCGGTCAGGTCGAGCCGGCCCAGGCTCATGCCGGGCAGGGTGCACGCCTGTGCGTCGTAGTCGCGCCAGACGTGCAGCGTCAGCGGTCGGGGTGCGGAGTGGGTGGCGGGGGTGAGGACGGGGGGCATGCGGTCTCCTGGGAAGTGCGAAGTGCTCGTCGGGGAGCGGAGGGTGGCGGCTCAGGCTCGGACACCGGATCAGGCCCGGGCTTCGGGCTCAGGCCCGGGCGATGGCGGGAGCCGCCGCGCCGGACGGCGGCCGCTCGGTGGCTTCCCCCTGGCTGTGCCGCATGAAGTCGAGACGCAGCAGGTCCTCGTTGACCGCGGCCGGTGCGAGGTGGACGTACTGGCCGCCGTCGGTGAAGACCAGTCCGAGCGTCACCCAGTGCTGGAGGAGGGCGTGCACCGTGGCGGCGTCGATGGTGTGCTCGGGCAGGCGCGCGGCGAGCTTGCGGGCCAGCGCGGCGGGCGCGTGCGGCTGGTCGAGGAGCCGGAACGCCTCGGTCTCGACCGGGTGGGTGAGTTCCCGCGTGCCCCAGTCGAAGGCGTGCCGGCGGCTGACGAGCACGATCCGGTCGCCGAGGTCGGCATGGGTGAGTCTGCTGTCCGTGTGGCGCTTCTTCCAGGCGCCCAGCGCCTCGTTGAGGGCGGTGACGGTGGGCTCGCCGATGCCGCGTTCCGGGGCCTCGAAGACGTAGGCGAGATCGAGCAGTTCGCTCTCGGGCAGGTCGTAGGTGAAGCGGTAGTGCTCCTCGGGGCGCAGCCCGGTGAAGCCGAGTTCGGGCCGGTTGAAGTACGGGCTGAAGCGCTCGATGGCGATCCGCGCGGACAGGTCCACCGGCGGGTTGAGGTGTTCCAGGGCCGGTATCTGGGCGATGACCGGCTCGTAGTCGGCGGCGGTCTCGCCGGGGAAGCCGTGCAGGTAGTTCCAGGAGACGGAGAGCCCGGTCTCGGCCCCGTCGCGGAGCATGCGGACGTTCTGGCAGCCGCTGACGCCCTTGTCCATCAGGTCGAGCACCCGGCTGTTCAGGCTCTCGATGCCCGGCTGCACGTAGATCATGCCCGCGTCGGCGAGGGTGCGCAGCTGCGGGCGGCGCATATTGGCCTTGATCTCGATGTGCATCCGCAGGTCGTAGCCGCTGTCGATGATGCGGGGCAGGACGGTGCCGAGGTAGCCCATGTCGAGGATGTTGTCGACGACGTACATGTCGAGCACGCGGTGCCGGCGCGCCAGGTCCATGATCTCGGTGTAGAAGGTGTCCGGGCTCTTGCTGCGGAACTGCATGAACGAGCCGTTCAGGCCGCAGAAGGTGCAGTGGTGCTTCTCACCCCACCAGCAGCCGCGCGCCCCTTCGACCACGAGCTTGGGCTCCACCCAGTTGCGGGCGACGGAGGAGGCCAGGCGCTCGAAGTAGCCGCTGTAGTCGGGCGGCAGGATGGCCGCGGGCGGCAACGGGCTGGTGCTCATCGGATTGGCGGTGCTCGTGCCGTCGGCGCCGCGGTGGCACAGCCCCGGCACGGCCGCCAGGTCCGTGCCCTCGTCGAGCGCGGTCAGCAGCTGGGGGAAGGCGGCCTCGCCCTCACCGCGGACCACGAAGTCCAGGAAGGGGAAGTTGCGGTGCGCGGCGGCGCCCTGCTCGGCGTCGCAGTTGGCGCCGCCCATGACGGTCCGGATGTGCGGGGCGAGCCGTTTGACGTACTTGGCGGCGGCGAGCGCGGCGGTGTTCTGCTGGAACGTGGAGGTGAAGCCGACGACATCGGGCCCGGCGGCCACGATCCGCTCGGCGATCTCCTGCACGAACTCCGGTACCACACGGTGCAGTTGGTGCGACATGCGCAACCGTTCGGCCTTCAGCTTGCCGCGCATCGCGGCGCTGAATTCCGCCGTGCGCCACTCGGGATCGTCGTAGAGCGCGGACGAGAACACCCAGTCGCCGCACCCCATGAAGTACGAGGAGAGCGCGTAGAACTGGTAGTCGTCGCCGGTGAAGTCGGTGCGCCGGGTGATCCAGTCGGTGAACTCCAGGTTGGCGTGCAGGACGTCGGCGTGCCCCGTGGTGCGTTCGTCGACGCTGCGCCGGAGGATGCCGAGCGCCAGGGACGGCAGATCGATCGGGGACCAGGGCATGTTGACCAGCAGGACGCGCATGTCGGCTCCTCGTGGGTGGTGACGGGGACGTGAGGTGGCCGGCGGACGCGAGCGGGCCGGCGGGGTGAGGTGGGCCGGCCGGCCCGGTGGTGTACCGGGCCGGCCGGTGAGGTCACTCCTCCTCGGTGTCTTCCGCGGTGCGGAACGGGACGGTCACCGTGATGCCGATGCCGGGCTTGCGGTTCTCCTCGTCGCCCGCGAGCGGGTCGTTGTGGATGATGTCCTTCTGCATGACTGCATCTCCTTGTCAGTGAACGGAGTTCGGATCGTGCGATCCGGGGGCACCGGATGGGCCGGTGCTCCCGGACACCCCGCTCTCGGGGAAGCGGGGAGCTTGGTGGGCCGCCGGGGCCGGGCGCAGGTGCCGGTCGAGGAAGCCCAGGGCGCGTCGCAGGACGGCCATGTGGTCGGCGCCGGTGTATCCGTCGTGTCCGGTCGCCAGCCACATCGACTCGTGTGCCACGCCGGCCGCCCGCAGCGCGGTGAGGTAGCCGCGTACCTGGCCGGGCGGGCACTTGGCGTCGAGGCTCGCGGCGACCACCAGCAGCGGGGCGCGGACGTCGGCGGCGTAGTGGAGCGGCGAACTGCGCCGGTAGCGGTCGGGGACGGTCTCCGGGGTGCCGCCGAACAGCCGCTCGTCCAGGGCGCGCAGCGCGGGCGTGCCGGCACGGTAGGCCGCCGCGCAGTCGGCGACCGGTTTGACGGCGACGCCCGCCTGCCACAGGCCGGGCCGGGTGCCGAGCGCCAGCAGGGTCAGATAGCCGCCCCAGGAGCTGCCCCACAGACCGAGGGCGTCCTCGCGCGCCAGGCCGCGGCGCAGCAGATCGGCACGGACCGCGACCAGGTCGGCGACCTGGGCGAGCCCGACGCCCTCGGCGTACGCGGTGCGCCAGCGCGGCCCGTAGCCGGTGGAGCCGCGGTAGTTGACCCGGGCGACCGCGAACCCGGAGGCGACCAGCGAGTGCACCTGCGGGTCGTAGGCGTCGCGGTCGTGGTCGGCGGGACCGCCGTGCACGAGGAAGACCAGCGGGGGCCGCGGGCCGGGTGCCGGGGCCGGTTGGCTCAGCAGGGTGTGCACCGGTCCGTCCGGGCCGGGCGTCCACAGGTCGCGGTGCCGGCCGGGAACGGGCGCGGGCAGGCCGCCGAGCGCGGGCAGCCGGGTGCCGGCGGTGGAGCGGAGCTGCGGGGGAGTGGTGGTGTCGGTCCAGAGGTAGTGCACGTCGTCGCCCGGGTGCGGGGCGGCGTCCAGCAGTGTGCCGGGTGGCGTGCGGACCGTGGTGAGGGTGCACCGGTCGAGGTCGGCGGTGGCGAGGGTGGAACGGCCGCGTCGGTCCTGCCGGACGAGGACCCGGCGCCCCGCGGGGTACCAGCGCGCCGTGATCTCGGTGTCGAAGCGGCACCAGTCGTGGCTCCGCAGTCCGCCGCCGGGCGTCCAACTGGCCAGCAGATAGCGCTCGTCGGCCTCCTGGACGAGCAGCAGCTCGCCGTCCACCGCCGCCCCCGGGGCGAAGCCGAGCGCCCACAGCCGCCCGCGCCGTCCGGACAGTCGGGCGACCTCCGCGACCTCCCCGTCGGAACAGCCCACGAGGGTGACCGCACGACCGGAACCCGCCGGCCCCGACACCGCCAGCAGCCGGCCCGTCGGCGAGATGCCCGTGAGCAGCGCGGGGCCCTCGACGGTCAGCACCGGACGGCCCGGTCCGCCCGCGGTGCCGAGGTGCACCGTCGTACGGCGGCCGTCCCCCAGGCCGATCGCCGCCGTCCCGGTGTCGCTGACCGCGAGGCCGTGCGGCAGTCCCGGCCGGAGTCCGGCCAGTCCCGGGGCGGCCGGACCGCCGTCGAAGTCCTGGAAGTGCCACCGTCCCCGGCCGCTCCGGTCCTCCGCGAACCACCACACCCGGGCGTCCGCGTCGACCGCGCAGTGCAGCGTCCCGTCGCGGCTGTCGGTGACCCGGCGCGTGGTGCCCGTACGGGCGTCCCAGGTGAAGATCTCGCACCGGCCGTCGGCGTCCGCGGCGAGTGCCATCCGCGCCGGGTCGCGCGGGCAGACCTCGGGGAGCGCCGGCCGGTAGACCTGGAAGCCCGTGCCGGGGGCCTGGAGCGGACGGGCGTGTGCCGCGGACGCGTTCATGCCCGCTCCTTCGGGGTGGTGGGGGATTCCTGCGGGCCGGGGCGGGACGCCGCCGCGTCGCGACGGGACGCCGGGGAGCAGGTCGCGTACAGCGCAGGTCCGGCCAGCACCACGGCGCAGCCCAGGCACATCGCGACGGTCCCGGCCTGATCGGTGACCAGCCCGGCGACCGCCGGCGCCACGGCCGCGGCCGCGCCCGACGCGGTGGCCAGCACGGTCCCGGTACGGGCCTGCAGTTCGGGCGGGACGACCTGGAGGACCCGGGCCTGGAGTGCCACGGTGGCGAGCGGGGTCAGCGCGCACAGCAGACCGAAGAGCAGGCCGAACTGCCAGGCGTCGCGGGCCACCGCCAGGGCCGCGGCGGGCGGTACCAGCAGCCAGGACACCGTCCCCAGCACCTGTGTCGCGGAGCGCCGGCCGGCCAGGCGGGGCGCGGCGAGCGAACCGGCCAGACCGGCCGCCCCGGCCAGCGCGAGGACCAGACCCAGCGGAGCCGCGCCCCGGCCGTGGTCCTGCAGGGCGAACACCGCCGTGTAATACAGCGCGGCGAGCACGGCGTTGACGACCGCGGTCCATACCAGCGCCAGCCGGAGAAAGGGTTCCCGGCGCACCACGCCGAGCCCCGCCCCGGCCTCGGCGGCCAGCGCCCGCCAGGGCCGGGACGGTCCGCCGGCCGCCGGGCGTCCGGTGTGCCGCGGTGACAGGCCGGCCCGCATGGCCCCGATGCAGGCCGCGGCGACGACGTACGACACCGCGTCCGCGAGGAACGGCAGCCAGCGCCCGGCGTGGAAGAGCAGCCCGCCCAGCGCGGGCCCCAGGACCAGGGCGGCTCGTTCCCCCGCCTGTAATCGGGACAGGACGCGGCGGTGGTCGGCGGGGGCGCAGACCAGGGCGACGGTGCCGAGGGACGCCGTCTCGTAGCAGGCGGTCGCCGACCGTTCGACGAGCACGACGGCGAGGAGCACGGCCAGCGGAGCCGAGCCGGACCATGCCGCGACGGTGACGACGGTCATCGAAGCGGCAGACACCACCGCGGAGCCCACCATGACACGCTTGCGTGCCCCGCGGTCGGCGGGAACGGCGGCGAGTGGGCCGAGCAGCAGGGTCGCTGCCGCGGAGAGCCCCGCGACGGCGCCGACCTCGGCGGGCGAGTGGCCCAGGCTCAGCAGCAACAACGGCAGGACGAGCCCGGACGCCTGGCTGCCCAGTGCGTCGGAGGTGCCGGCCCACCAGAAGAGCCGGATGTCGCGACGGGCGTACGTCGCACTGCCGGCGAGGGCGCCCGGCCGGGAGTCCCGAGGTAAGTCGTACGGCGCGTCGCCTGCCGAGGGCTCCGCCGGTCTTCGTTCCATGCGAAGCCACCCCACATCTGTGCGCAGATCGTGAAGATCGACACACGTTTAGGTCAACTTGCGAAGGAAATGTGCTCGAAGCGTGCCGGAGCTTAGCCACACCGTGACGCAGGCCACAAGGCCCCGAAGGGGGAGTCTTGGCGGTGCCGAACCGCCGCTTCGCGAGAAAGCCGTCCGTCCGCACCGGACGACAAAAAAGAAGGGCAAAGAGCGCATCCGCTCCTTGCCACTCTCAACGTATAGCGCATGGGGGGCCTTGCGGCAAGGCCCCCGTGATGCCGCAGAATCACCCGGCCGAAGCCAGAACCTGCGGAAACGGGGATTGTTGTGATCGACGTGATCATTGCCGGTGGCGGACCGACCGGCCTGATGCTGGCCGCCGAGTTGCGGTTGCACGGCGTGCACGTGGTCGTGCTGGAGAAGGAGGCGGAGCCGACCAAGGTGGTCCGTGCGCTCGGCCTGCACGCGCGCAGCATCGAGGTGATGGCCCAACGCGGTCTTCTGGAGCGCTTCCTCGAACGGGGGCAGCAGTACCGGGTCGGCGGCTTCTTCGCCGCCATCGACAAGCCGTGGCCCGACGGGCTGGACAGTGCGCACGGCTACGTCCTCGGCATCCCGCAGCCCCTCACCGACCGTCTGCTGACGGAGCGCGCCACCGAACTCGGCGCCGAGATCCGGCGCGGCTGCGAAGTGGTCGGACTCGGCCAGGACGACGACGGCGTGACCGTCGAACTGGCAGACCGCACGCAGCTGCGCTCGCGCTACCTCGTCGCCTGCGACGGCGGCCGCAGCACGGTGCGCAAGCTGCTCGGTGTCGGCTTCCCCGGTGAGCCCAGCACGGTCGAGACGCTGCTCGGGGAGATGGCGGTGGACATGGAGCAGGAGGAGCTCACCGCCGTGATGACCGAAGTCCGCAAGACGCAGAAGCGGTTCGGCTTCATGCCCCTCGGGGACGGGTTCCACCGCGTCGTCGTGCCGGCCGGGGGACTGGCCGAGGACCGCACGACGCCGCCCACCTTCGAGGAGTTCCGGCACCAGCTGCGGGCGACCGCCGGCACCGACTTCGGCGTCCACTCGCCGCGCTGGCTGTCCCGTTTCGGCGACGCCACCCGGCAGGCCGAGCGCTACCGCGTCGACCGGGTGTTCCTGGCGGGCGACGCGGCGCACATCCACCCGCCGACCGGCGGGCAGGGCCTCAACCTCGGCATCCAGGACGCGTTCAACCTCGGCTGGAAGCTGGCCGCCGCGGTGCGCGGCTGGGCACCGGAGGACCTGCTGGACAGCTACCAGACCGAACGGCACGCGGTGGCCGCCGACGTGCTCGACAACACCCGCGCGCAGATGGAGCTGATGTCCACCGAGCCGGGCCCGCAGGCGGTGCGCCGGCTGCTGGCGGAGCTGATGGACTTCGAGGAGGTCAACCGGTACCTGATCGAGAAGATCACCGCGCTCGGGGTCCGCTACGACTTCGGTGCGGGCCACGAACTGCTCGGGCGTCGGCTGCGGGACGTGGCGCTGAAGCAGGGGCGCCTCTACGAGCTGATGCACGGCGGCCGCGGGCTGCTGCTCGACCAGACCGGCCGGCTCTCGGTGGCGGGCTGGGCGGATCGGGTAGACCATGTCGTCGACGTCAGCGAGGAACTGGACGTGCCCGCGGTGCTGCTGCGGCCGGACGGTCATGTGGCGTGGGTCGGAGACGATCAGCAGGAGCTGAGCGGCCGACTGCCGAAGTGGTTCGGCGCTGCCGCCGGCCGAGGCGCGGTCGCGGCCCGACAGGGGTGAGCCGTGATCGCCCCTCCCGGCCGACGTCGTCATGCGTCGGCCGGGAGGGGCGCCGGCGGTATGCGCACCGGCAGGTGGCGCTCGGTCGATCAGGTGCGGTGCGCCTTGGCGGCGCAGGCGCCGGAAGCGCAGGCGGTGAGCCAGGCGTCGAAGTCGGCGTCGTAACGGGTGCCGATGGTGTCGTGGTAGACGGCGTAGCCGGCCGCGTAGTCACCGGTGCGGAAGTGGCCCAGCATGGTGGCGACGTCGTCCGGGTGCTTCTCGACCATGTAGCGCGCCGCGAGGTAGCCCCAGGGGTAGGTCCGGGTCACGTCGCTGTTGTCGTAGGTGCTCTCGAACAGCGTGCTCAGCTTGTAGGTGTGCTTCCCGGCCTCGCTGACCGCCTCGTCATCGGTGATTTTGCGGTAGCCGTACGAGACGTACTCGGCGAAGCCCTCGATCCACCAGACGTCCGGCACGGACGTCTGGTGGCCGAAGTCGCCCTTCATGTCGTCACGGGCGTCGATGTAGTGCGTGTACTCGTGGTTGAGGTTCCAGATCCGGGCCGGGAAACCGTTGTCGTCGCTCCTCTGGTACATGATGGACATGGGCTTGTTGTCGGGCTTCGTCGGATCCCCGATCATGGTGATGCCGCCGTTGTTGGTGTCGACGCCGAAGATGGCCCCGGCGTAGGTCTGGTAGTCGCTGCGACTGCCGAACACGACGAGCTGAACGGTCGATTCGTACTGGTTGGGTATCGGCCCGTCGTTCTTCACCAGGTCGTGGACGTACGCGTCCTGGCTCAGGACACTGGCGCAGGTGGCCTCCAGCTCCTCGGCGGTCAGCGCCTGCGTCTTGATGGTGTGCGTGGCATCGCACTCATGGGTGACCGGCAGCGCCGCCTTGGTCAGCTGGTCGGAGAGGTCGCAGACGCCGAGGTAGGAGCAGTTGTCCTTGTCGTAGGCGTCTGCCTGGGACGCGACGGTGACCCACAGGGGCGCCGTCGGGCCGGTGATCTTCGAGGCGTCCAGCAGGCCCTTCATGAGCGGCCGGACCTTGTCCCGGAGGGCCTGGTGCTCGACGTACCGCGCGACGTTCATCCCGGCGTTGGAGTCGAGGTAGGAGTTGGCGGTGCCCAGCAGGTCCAGGTGGCCGAGCGCGAACTTGTCGAGGGTGTCGATGATGCTCGGATCGGCCGTGACCGCTTTGACGTAGTCGGGGTTCCAGTTTCCGCGCCACAGCGGGGTGTAGACGTTGTTGACGGCGGCCAGCATGCTGGGGATGTCGTTGTAGGAGCTGTTGTAGCCGCTGAGCAGCTGCTTGTAGGTGTTCAGGTAGCGGCCTTGCTCGTTGGCGCTGTCGGTGAGGATGACGACCTCACTCAGGACGTCGCCGTTGCCCGAAGTGACGTCCTTGGAATGCGAGTTGGCGAGGAACGCGTCCAGGCTTCCCTCGCTGGCCGTTGCCAGATTCGGGCCGTAGGCGCCGACGTCGTCCGGATGGTTGGACTGCACGTAGTAGCCGGCGCGCAGGAACAGCACGAGCTGCAGCACCTTGGTCGAGTTGTCACCGGGATAGGCCGTCGCCCCGCTCTTGAAGGCGTTGGCGACGGTGACCATCTGCTCCTCGCGGAAGACGTCGTGGGCATCGCTGCCGGTGATGCTGAACAGGGTGTTGACGCACTCCGTCGTCGAGGCCTGGACGAAGGCGACCAGGTCCGAGCCGGTGCGGCTGCCGAAGTCGCCCGGGCTGCAGGAGGCCCGGCCCGGCTTCGGGGCGTGGTGCCGTCCCGTGACGGTCGACGAAACGGCGGGCTTCTGCGCGCTGAGCGGGGGGAGTTGGGGGACGCGGAGGGGGCTGCGCTGTAACGCGGGCCGGTCGTTCGCGCCGAGGGTCGGACCGGTCGGCGGTACGGGGTGGGCGGTGGTGCTCGCGGACACGGCCTGGTCCGGGGCGGCCGGCGGGCGCGGTGCCGCCAGTGCCGGTGCGGTCACGAGGCCGGCGAGGGTGGCGCAGGCGGCCAGGGCACCGGTCACGCATCTGGGCAGGGGGAAGCGGTAGCGCATCCATGCTCCTTCGTGGGGGGTGAGATACGCCTCGGAACGGGGCTGAGGCGTGGCTGGCACCTTCTCAGCGCACACCCGGCCGCGACAATACGGTGTGACATAGCACATGACACACCATCGCCATAACCTTGGACCCACGGACCTCAGGAACCCCAGCGGCTCAACGGGACTTGGGCGGGCCGGCTACGGTCTGGTCGTCACGTTCCAGGTGCGCGAGGCCCAGGAACGGAAGTGCGGTGACTGCGCGATGAGCGCGCGGTACGCCGCGGCGGCGGAGGTGAAGAGGGTGTCCGCGACCTCGTCGGCAGGGCTCCCGCGCCGCCAGGTCAGCACATAACGGCACCACAGAGGCGTGCCGGCCAGCGGTTTGACGAGGACGCCGGGGATCGGCCGGAACGTCGCCTGCACGATGGAGGCTCCCAGCCCCTCGGCGATCATGTTCTGCAACTGCTGCTGGTCGCCGAGGAATTCATGCACCGCCGCCGGGGTGAAGCCGGCCGCGTCGCAGGCCGCGTAGAACACGCCCGGCCAGCCCGCACCGTCGTCCGGGGTGAGGAACCACGGGTCGTCGGCCAGGTCGGCGAGCGCCACCTCCTGGCAGTGCCGCAGCCGGTGCCCGGACGGCAGGGCGACGAAGCTCGGCTCGGTGACGATGCCGCGGTGCGCCACGGCGGCGGAGTGCCGCAGCTCACGTCCGGGGTAGTCGGCGGCGATCGCGGCGTCCACCTCGCCGCGCTCCAGGAGCTCGACGATCTCCGAGGACGGATACACGCTGCTCACCGTCAGCGCGAGATCGGACAGCCGGCCGCGGAGGCGGACCAGCATCCCGGCGAGGACCGGTGAGTTGGTCGCCGCGAGGCGGAGCGGCCGGCCGGCGCGCGGGCCCGCGGCCGGCAGGCGCCCGATCGCGGCCGCGCGGGCCAGGACGTCCCGGGCCTGTGCCAGGACCTGTGTGCCGTACCGCGTCAGCTCGACGCCCGAGGGGTTCCGCTCGAACAGCGGGCGGCCGAAGTACCGCTCGATCCGCTGGAGTTGGGTGCTCATCGCCGGCTGCGAGTACCCCAGTTCCGAGGCCGCCCGGCCCACACTCCCGGCGTCGGCGATCGCGCACAGCACCCTCAGGTGCCGAAGCTCCAACTCCATGCCCGCACTCCTCCCGTCCGCTCCCGTCCGCGTGGAAGCCACCTCATCGCGCCGGAGGCGCCGGCGCCAGTGCCCGGGAACGGAAGTGGCGGCCGTCGGGCGGGCGGAAACGGCCGAGCGCCCCTGCGGGAGGGGCGCTCGGACTCGGTTCCGAGGAGGGACTACTCGCCCACCACGCCCGACTTGGCGATGACGATCTTGGCGCTCGTGGCACCGCTGCTCGAACCCAGGGCCTCGATCTTCTTCACGACGTCCATGCCCTCGACGACCTCGCCGAAGACGACGTGCTTGTTGTCCAGCCAGTCGGTGACGATGGTGGTGATGAAGAACTGCGAACCGTTGGTGTTCGGGCCCGCGTTGGCCATCGACAGCTGGCCGGGCTTGGTGTGCTTGATCTGGAAGTTCTCGTCGGCGAACTTCTCGCCGTAGATGCTCTTGCCGCCGGTGCCGTTGCCGGCCGTGAAGTCACCGCCCTGGAGCATGAAGGCCGGGATGACCCGGTGGAAGCCGGAGCCCTCGTAGCCGAAGCCGTTCTGGCCGGTGGCGAGCTCGCGGAAGTTCCGTGCGGTCTTGGGGACCACGTCGTCGAACAGGGTGAAGACGATCCGGCCGGCCGGCTCGCCGTCGATGGTGATGTCGAAGTACACGTTGTTGTTGCTCATGGTGGCATCTTCACATCCCGCCCCTCCAGGTCGCGCGCGGGGCCCACCCTCCGCGGTGGGTGAGCCCACCGGATGCCCTCCTGCGGCGACCCGCCTCGCCAGGGCATTCCGGCAAATCCGGCCGCGAGACGAGTACTCCGGCGTACGCCCCCTGGCAATGCATGAAATTCGGCCATGAATAGGCCGTCGAAAGTCAGACATCGGATGCGGCCTCTTCCTGGCTGGACGGGCACTGCAGAATCCTCCCCGTGAAGAACTGTGCTCGCGTACACTTCCGGCCCGCCGGGCGAACCCGTTGCGGCTGCCGGCCTGGGACCTTGTTCGAACGGGCGGACGATTCCCTCGTCCCATGTGCAACGGAGGTCTCCGGGGTTGGCGGTCGTTAAAGTAAATGAGGGTAAAAGTTACCCTCGGTTAGTCTCGGTGGGGGTTGCTAGCGCGTCACCGGGGGTGAGACTGTGGCCACGTCGAACTGGCGCAAAAAGCTTCTGCGGGACGGATCGTAGAGAATGCCGAACGGTACTTGTCGGTAATACATACTCTTCTCTCGTTCCTCCTTTCAGGCGTCGCCGGCTCGTATGTAATGGGCTGCGACGTGCCGAGGGGAGCCGCGTCTGCGTCGGTTGTCAGCAGCTCTTATGTGGGGGGTCTGTGATAGCGAGCCGGGCCATGGTGCAGGGGCCGCCGGGCGTCCTCGCGGGGACACGGAGCGGGGAAAGGACCCCGCAGATGTCCGCGTCGCATCGGATGTGTGCATCGAGGCGGAGGGGGTACACGGCGGGGCCCGGAAGGTATCTCGTCGGCTGTCCGTGCCCGGACGCATCTGCGGCCGCCGCGGTCGGCCAAAGGCACCGCCCGGCCCGCACAGCCGCATAAGTCCGTCGGCCACCGGGCCGGCGCGCTGACCGGTGCGTACGCTGCGCCATTCCGCCGGTGACGCCGGTGACATCGTGAATACCGCTACCGCCCTTCCGGCTGCGGTCATTTCGGCATGGGCGGCTTGGGTGGCACGGCGCGAAACGCATGCATAACGACAACTCGGCAGGCAGCAACAGGATCTGGAGTTTGCGGTGACAGTGAGTTCCTCGAGTTCCTCGTGCCGTTCGGAAAGGTGCTTATCCGGCGGCATACCCGGCTGCGGACCGACAGGTGCACCGCCCCCGCGCGGAGAATGCCCCTTTTCCTGCTCCGCCCCCCGTTTCCGTCCGGCCTTCAGGGAGAAGCGGTGACCAGCAAGCAGGTGAGCCAGGCGCCCTTCGCCTTCGACGCGCTCCTCGACCGGTGGAGAACGCGGCGGGAGGCCGGCCCGGTCCGCTACGACGAGGACCAGAAGCTGTGGCAGGTGGCGGATCACCGCGGGGTCACCGCCGTGCTCGCCGACCCCGCGACGTACTCCTCCGACTTCTCGGGCCTGGTCCCCACCCAGGAGGACTTCGAGACCTTCCGCCGGGGCAACTTCGTCGGGATGGACCCGCCGGCGCACCGCACCCTGCGGACCCTGGTCAGCCAGGCGTTCACCCCGCGCGTGGTGGCCGGCCTGGAGCCGAGGATCGAGGCCATCACCGGGGAACTGCTGGACGCCGTCGCGGACCACGACCGGTTCGACCTGGCGGACGCGCTGGCCTACCCGCTGCCGATCATCGTGATCGCCGAGCTGATGGGCGTGCCGGTCAGCGACCGCGGGATGTTCCAGGACTGGGCGACCACCCTCTTCGCCGGGGACGGCATCGGCGAATCGCTGGACATGGCCGATGTGGAGCAGGCGCTGGACTCCATCGCGCCGACCGTCCGCGAGATGAACGGCTACTTCCTGGACCACATCCGGCAGCAGCGGAAGGACCCGGGCGACGGGCTGATGGGCCGGCTGCTGGCGGCCGAGGTGGACGGCACCCGGCTGGATGACCAGGAGATCGTCGGCTTCGTGGCCCTGCTGCTGGTGGCCGGGCACATCACCACGACCGCGCTGCTCGGCAACGCCGTGGTGACCTTCGACCGGTACCCGGAGGCCGCCGCGCTGCTGCGGGCCGAGCCCGGGCGGCTGCCGGACGCCATCGAGGAGGTGCTGCGCTGGCTCCCGCCGTTCCCCGAACTGGGCCGCCGCACCACCCGCGACGTCGAGCTCGCCGGCCGGACCATCCCCGCGAACTCCGTGGTGATGGCGAACCTGGCCACCGCCAACCGCGATGCCGACCGGTTCGCCGACCCCGACGTCTTCGACGTGACCCGCAGCCCCAATCCCCACCTGACGTTCGGGCACGGCATCCACTTCTGTTTCGGTGCCCCCCTGGCCAGGCTGGAGGCCCGGATCGCGCTGCGGCAGCTGATGGATCGTTTCTCCGCTCTGGCGATCCCCTGTCGCGACGAGGTCGAGCTGCAGAATCCGGCCGTCATCGTCAGCGTCCGCCGACTGCCGGTGGAGGTGCGGCGGCGATAGCCCGCCCGGCGGGCCGCGCGACATTCCTCCTTCGTCCCCGATTCCGGGAGTTCCCTTCTCATGCCGTACGCCACGCCTGCTCCGGTCACCACCCGGCAGCCGACGCAGATACGACGCCTCTTACAAGAGCGTCTGGACACCCTCGCCCGCGCCCATCAGGTGCCCGGAGCCCAACTCGCCCTGCATACGGGTGGGGTGACGTACGCGGTGCACACCGGGGTCGCGGACGCCGCCACCGAGGAACCGGTGGGCAGCGGCACCGCGGTGCCGCTGGGGTCCGTCACCAAGGTCTACACCGCCGCCGTGGTGATGCTGCTCGTCGCCGACGGCGATGTGTCGCTGACCGACCCCGTCGGCACGTACGTACCGGAGCTGGCGCGGCTGCCGCGGACGACCGTGCGGCAGCTGCTCAGCCACACCGCCGGTCTCCCGACGGGGCCCGATTCCGACGACGCGGCGGCGCTGACCCCGGCCCGCTACCTCTCCGGACACGCCACCGCCACCGTGTGCCCGCCCGGCAGCGGCTTCTCCTACTCCAACGCCGGATACGTCGCCGCCGGACGGCTGATCGAAGAGGTGACCGGCATGTCCTGGCAGGAGGCCGTGCGGGCCTTCCTGCTCGAACCCCTGGGCACCGCCCCGGCCTTCCTCACCGACGCCGTACCCGCACGACCGGTGGCGCGCGGCCACTCCGCGAACGCCCTGACCGGCCGCGTCCGCCCGGTGCAGCAGACCCTGGCGCCGGTGGAGGCACCGGCCGGCGCGCTGCTGGCCAGCGCGCTCGATCTGGTCGCGCTGGGGCGGGTGTTGACCGGCGAGGGCCCCCGTACGGTGCTGACGGAGGAGGACGCCGCGGAGATGCGCCGCCCCGTCCCCGGCGCCCACCCGGGAGTCCTCGCGGATGCCTGGGGACTGGGCCTGGCGCTCTTCCAGGACGGCGGCCGGCAGTGGTGCGGCCATGACGGCAACGCCCAGGGCACGTCCTGCTTCCTGCGGGCCGAACCGGACGGCGGCGATGTCGTCGCCTTCACCAGCAACGCCAACAGCGGCACCGCCCTGTGGCACGAACTGGCCGACGACCTCGACCGGATCGCCGGCGTGCGCGTCCCGCCCGCCCCCGGTCCGCGCGACGGCGCCCCCGTCCGCGCACTTCCCCAGTGCGCCGGTACGTACCGCAACGGCACCGTCGACTACCGCGTCACGGCCGACGAGCAGGGTTCCCTGGCCCTGTCCGTCAACGGCGACAGCCCCGCCCCGCTGGTCTGTCACCCGGACCTGAGCTGCGACCTGGTGGACCCCGCCACCGGCCGCCGGGTGCCCGGCGGACGCTTCCTCCGCGATCCGGACACCGGCGCCATCGACCGGCTCCAGATCTCCGGCCGGATGGCACGCCGCACCGACATCGGCTGACCGCTCCCAGCCCGGCGGTGCCGCGCGCCTCCCCCATCCTGCGCCGGACCCGCCCGTACAACCCCCCCACTCGTCCGGGACCGCTCACCCGGGCCGCTCGGCGCACCGCCGCACCCTTTCCGTCCCCGCCCCGAAGGACTGACCTCCATGACGGACCAGCCCCAGAACTCCGTACCCGCGTCCGGATCAGCGCAGGACCGGACCGTTCCGCAGGTTCCCGGGGCCGACCCGGTCCGTCCGGTGCCGCGTTCCCCGCTCGCGGACCTGTTCGCGGCGTGGGTGACCCGCGCCCCCGAGGCGCCCGCCGTGACGGACGGCCGGCGGACCTGGTCCTACCGCGAGGCCGACGCCTGGGCCAACCGCCTCGCGCACGAGCTGATCGCGGACGGGGTGGGGCCGGAGCGCACGGTGGCGCTGGTGCTGCCGCGCTCGGTCGAACTGATCGTGGCGGAACTCGCGGTGGCCAAGGCCGGCGGTGCCTTCCTGCCGGTCGACCCGGCGTACCCCGCCGAACGCCGGGAGCTGCTGCTGTCCGACGCGGCGCCGGCGGTGGTCCTCGACGACCCCGACCGGATCCGCCGCGCGACCGGCCCGGACCGCGCCCCGCAGGACACCGACCGGCTCGCCCCGCTGCGCCCCGGGCACCCGGCCTACGTCATCTACACCTCCGGATCGACCGGCGTGCCCAAGGGCGTGGTGGTGTCCGATACCGGACTGGGCGCCTTCACCGCCGCGGCGCAGGAACGATACGCCGTGGGGCCGGGCGACCGGGTGCTGCAGTTCTCCTCGCCCAGCTTCGACGCGTCCGTCCTGGAGCTGTGCATCTCCCTGCTGTCGGGCGCGACCCTGGTCATCCCGCCGGACGGACCGTGGCTGGGTGACGAACTCGCCGAGGTGCTGCGGGAGCACCGGATCAGCCATGCGCTGATCCCGCCGGCGGCGCTCGGCACGCTGCCCGGCCCGGCGGACGGCCATCCGCTGCCGGACCTGCGCACCCTGATCGTGGGGGCCGAGGCCTGCCCGGCCGACCTGGCCGACCGCTGGGCGGCGGGTCGCCGGCTGATCAACTCCTACGGCCCCACCGAGGCCACGGTGGTCGCCTCCTGGACCGGACCGCTGGCCGTCGGCGCCGGCACCCCGCCGATCGGCCGGCCGCTGCCCCGCACCCGGGTCCACGTACTCGACGAGGCGATGCGGCCGGTGCCGACGGGAGCTGCCGGCGAGCTGTACATCGGCGGCGAGGGGGTGGCCCGCGGCTACCTCGGCCGCCCGGGCCTGACCGCCGCGCGCTTCGTGGCCGATCCGTACGGGCCGGCCGGCAGCAGGCTCTACCGCACCGGCGACCTGGCACGCCGGAACGCCGACGGCGAGCTGGAGTTCCTCGGGCGGACCGACCACCAGGTCAAGATCCGCGGCTTCCGCGTCGAACTCGGCGAGATCGAGGCGGCGTTGGCGGACCAGGACGGGGTGGGCGAGGCCGTCGTGGTGGTGCGCGAGGACGAGCCCGGACGCCGGCGGCTGGTCGGCTACGTCACGGCCGCCGACCCGGACCGGGCCCCGCAGCCCGGGACGCTGCGGACGGCGGTGGCCCGCACCCTGCCGGCCCACATGGTCCCGGCCGCCGTCGTCGTCCTGGACGCCCTCCCGCTCACCGCCCACCACAAGGTCGACCGGCGCGCCCTGCCCGCGCCCGGCCCGCTCCACGGCACCGGCCACACCCCGCCCCGGACGCCCGCCGAGCGGACCGTCGCCGGCATCTGGTCCGACGTCCTGGACGTCCGGCCCGTCGGCGCCGACGACGACTTCTTTGCCCTCGGGGGCGACTCCGTCGTGGCCGTCCGCGTGCTCTCCCGCATCCGGGACGAACGGGCCGTCCGGCTGACCGTGCGGGACCTGTTCACCGCCCGGACGGTGGCCGGGCTGGCCGCCCTCCTCGACGCGGCGGACACCCACGACCCGTCGGGGCCGGTCACCCCGGCCCCGCGCACCGGCCCGCTGCCGCTCTCCCGCGCCCAGCAGCGCCTGTGGTTCCTCGACGACCTCACCCCCGGCGGCACCGAGTACCACACCGGCGTGGGATTACGGCTGCGCGGCCCGCTGGACACCGGTGCGCTCGGCCGCGCCCTGGACCGGCTCGCCGCCCGCCACGACGCGCTGCGCACCACCTTCACGACGGTCGACGGGCGCGTGGTGCAGCGGGTCGACGGCCCCGCCGCCCTGCCGCTGCGCACCGCCGACCTGCGCACCCTGCCGGCCGCCCGGCGCCCCGAAGAGGCCGAGCTCCTGCTCACGGAGGAACTCCGGCGCGCCTACGACCTGGACCGGGGACCGCTGACCCGGGCCCTGCTCGTCCGGCTCGACGAGGACGAGCACCTGCTGCTCCTGGCCCAGCACCACATCGTCACCGACGGCTGGTCGGTCGGCCTCCTCGTCCGCGAACTGGCCGCCCTCTACGCCGCGGAGGCCGCGGGAACCCCCGATGGACTCCCCGAACTCACCCTGCAGTACCCGGACTTCGCGCTCTGGGAGCACGGTCGGCCGGCCCCGGAGCGGCAGGCCGACGACCTCGCGTACTGGAAGCGGCAGCTGGCCGGCCTGCCGCTGCTGGACCTGCCGGCCGACCGGCCCCGGCCGCCGGTGCGCACCACGGCGGGCGCCGCCCACCGGCACGAACTGCCCGCCGACCTCACCGACCGCCTGTCCCGGCTCGCGCGGGCCAAGGGCACCACCCTGTTCACCCTGTTCTCCGGCGCGGCCGCGGTGCTGTTCTCCCGCTACACCGGCCAGCGGGACATCGCCTTCGGCACCGTCACCAACGGGCGCGACCGGCGGGAACTGGAGGAGGTGGCCGGCTTCTTCGTCAACACCGTCGTGCTGCGCACCGACGTGGACGGCACCGCCACCGTCGACCGCTTCCTGGACGGCATGCGGGCGACGCTGCTGGACGCCTTCGCCCATGACGGGGTGCCCTTCGACCGGGTCGTCGAGGAGCTCGCGCCGCCCCGCGACCCCAGCCGCACGCCGCTGGTGCAGGTCCTCGTCGTCCAGCAGACCGCCATGGTGCCGCCCGGGCCGGCCGGCGGCGTCCGGATCGACGAGCACCCGCTGCCGCGCCCGGCCGCCCGCTTCGACCTGGTGCTGGAGTTCCTGCCGCGCGGCGACGGCTCGTTCGGGCTGACCGTCGAGTACAACACCGACCTGTTCGACGCCGCGACCGCGGCCCGGCTGGCCCGTCATCTGCACCTGCTGCTGGCGGGCATGGCCGACGGCCCGCACCGGACCGTCGCCGAACTCCCGCTGCTCACCGACGACGAGCGGCGCACCATGCTCGATGCCTGGAACACCCCGCAGGCGCCCGGCCGCGAGACGACGCTGCCGGCGCTCTTCGAGGAGCAGACCGCCCTTACCCCCGACCGCACCGCCGTGGTCTGCGGGGAGACCCGGCTCAGCTACGACGAGGTGAACCGGCGCGCCAACCGGCTGGCCAGGATGCTGGCCGCCCGCGGCGCCGGCCCCGAGTCCCTGGTGGCGCTGGCCCTGCCGCGCTCCGCCGACCTGGTCACCGTCCTGTGGGCGGTGCTCAAGGCGGGCGCCGGCTACCTGCCGGTGGACCCCGGCTACCCGGCCGACCGCATCCGCTTCATGCTCGCCGACGCCCGCCCGGCCGTGGTCCTCACCACCCGCGAGACGGCCGGCTGCCTGCCCGAGGGCACCGAGGCACTCGTCCTGGACGAGCCCGGCACCGCCGACGCGCTCGCCGCCGGCCCCGCGCACGACCTGACCGACGCCGAGCGGGTCCGGCCGCTGGACCCCGGCCACCCCGCCTACGTCATCTACACCTCCGGCTCGACCGGCCGGCCCAAGGGCGTGCTGGTCACCCACCGCAGCGTGGCGGACCTGGCGGCCTGGGCGGGGGAGTGGTTCGGCCCGCAGCGGCTGGCGCACGTGGTGGCCTCCACCTCGCTCAACTTCGACGTGTCGGTCTTCGAACTGCTCTGCCCGCTGCTCTCCGGCGGCAGCATCGACGTGGTGCCCGACCTGCCGGCCCTCGCCGACGGGCCGACGGACGGCGGCCCGCGGCAGGCCGGGCTGATCAGCGGCGTTCCGTCGGTGCTGTCCCGGATGCTCACCCGGGACGCCGCCGTGCAGGCCGGCACCGTGGTCCTGGCCGGCGAGGCGCTGCCCGCGCGGACCGTACGGGAGATCCGCCGGACCATGCCGGCCTGCGAGATCGCCAACATCTACGGTCCGACCGAGGCCACCGTGTACGCCACGGCGTGGTTCGCCGGCGACGGCACCCCCGAGCAGGCCCCGCCGATCGGCCGACCGGTCGCCCGGACCCGCGCCTACGTCCTCGACAGCCGGCTGCGGCCCCAACCCCCGGGCGTGACGGGGGAGTTGTACCTCGGGGGCGGCGGGCTGGCCCGGGGCTACCTCCGACGGCCCGGGCTCACCGCCGCCCGGTTCGTCGCCGACCCGTTCGCCGGACCGGGCAGCCGGATGTACCGCACCGGCGACCTGGCGCGGTGGACCGCCGACGGCGAGCTGGAGTACCTGGGCCGGGCCGACCACCAGGTCAAGGTGCGGGGCTTCCGGATCGAACTCGGCGAGGTCGAGGAGGCCCTGCTGGCCTGCGACAACGTCACCCAGGCCGCCGCCACCACCCGGGAGGACGACGGCCACAAGCGGCTGATCGGCTATGTCGTCCCGGCGCCCGGAACGGAGGCCGACCCGGACGCGATCCGCCGCGCGCTCGGCCGCCGGCTGCCCGACTACATGGTGCCCGCCGCGGTCGTCGTCCTGCCGGCGATGCCGCTCAACCCCAACGGCAAGCTGGACCGCGACCGGCTGCCCGCCCCCGACCGGTCCGTCGGGACCACGACCGACTACGTGGCACCGCGCACCGCCACCGAACGGGCGCTGGCCGCGGTCTGGGCCGACGTGCTGCGGGTGGAACGGGTCGGCGTCGACGACAACTTCTTCACGCTGGGCGGCGACTCGATCCTCAGCATCCAGGTGGTCGCCCAGGCCCGGCAGGCCGGCCTGGCCGTGACCTCGCGCGACGTCTACCGGCACCAGACGGTCGGCGCACTCGCCCAGTGCCTGGACGCCGCCGATCGTCCCGCCGGGCCCGCGCGCGCCGAGGAGGCCGCCACCGGCGACGCACCGCTCACCCCGATCCAGCACTGGCTCTTCGAGAGCGACGCCGAGCGGGCCGGCCACTTCGGGCAGACGCTCTCCGTCGAACTCCCGGACGACCTCGACCCGTTGGCGCTGGAGCAGGCGCTGCGCGACCTGGTCGCCCACCACGACGCGCTCCGCTCGCGCTTCGACCGCGACGACGACGGCCGCCGGCGGCAGCACATCGACGCCGCGCCGCCCCACCTCGTCCTGCACCGGCACACCGGACCCGACGACGACGCACCCCACCTGGGCCCGTTCGACCTCGCCCGGGGGCCGCTGCTGCGCGCCGTCCTGCACGACCGCGCGGACGGACGGCCCGCCGTCCTCCACCTGACCGTCCACCACCTGGTCGTCGACGGCGTCTCCTGGCGGCTGCTGCTGGCGGACCTGGACCGCGCCTACCGGGCCCGCCGCGAGGGTGAACCCGCCGCCCTGCCGCCGAAGTCCACCCCGCTGCGCCACTGGGCGCGCCGGCTGACCGACCACGCCGACGCCGGCGGCTTCGACGACGAGGCCGGCTACTGGACGGACCTGGCCGCCGGCTGCGACCCCGCGCTGCCGACCGATCTCGACGGTCCCAACACCTACGCCTCGGCCCGCTCGGTGACCGTCCGCCTCACCCCGAAGACCACCGCCGTCCTGCTGCACACCCTCCCCGCCGCCTACCGCACCCAGGTCAACGACGTGCTGCTCAGCGCGCTGGGCCGGACGCTGCGCGACTGGACCGGCCGCGACCGGACCCCGGTCGACCTGGAGGGCCACGGCCGCGAGGAACTCTTCGAGGACGTCGACCTGAGCCGTACGGTCGGCTGGTTCACCACCCGCTACCCGGTCGCCCTCACCGTGGCACCGGACGCGGACTGGGGCACCGTGCTCAAGTCCGTCAAGGAACAGCTGCGCGCGGTGCCCCGCCGCGGCCTCGGCCACGGCGTCCACCGCCATCTGCGCGGCACGGCCGGCCTGCCCGAGGCGCCGACCGCCGGCCTCAGCTTCAACTACCTGGGCCAGTTCGGTCTGCCCGACGGCGACGGCGGCCTCTACCGCGGCCTGCACCGCGGGCTGTCACTGGACGCCGACCCCGCCGCGGCACGGCCGCACGCACTGGAGGTCGTCGGCCAACTCGACGGCGACGCGCTGGAGTTCACCTGGTTCTACTCGGCGAACCTGCACCACGAGGGGACCGTCGCCCACCTCGCCGGGCAGTTCGCCGGGGCGCTGGAGGAGATCGCCCGGCACGGTGCCCGGCCCGGGGCGGGCGGGCGCACCCCGTCCGACTTCCCGCTGGCCGACCTCGACCAGCCCACCGTGGACCGGCTGGTGGGGCACGGCGGGACCGTCGAGGACATCCACCCGCTCACCCCCACCCAGGCCGGCATGCTCTTCCACCGGCTGTCCCAGGACGACCAGAGCGTCTACCACCAGCAGCTCACCTTCGTGCTGGACGGCGTGCCCGACCCGCGGACGCTGGCCGCGGCCTGGCAGCGGATGACCGACCGGACCGAGGTGCTGCGCGGCCGCGTCGTCTGGCACGACGTGCCCGAGCCGCTGTTCGTCGTCGAACGCCGCGCCGAGGTGCCGGTCACCCACCTGGACTGGCGCGGCCTCACGGACGACGAACGGCAGCAGCGGCTGCGGGACCTGCAGGACCGGGACCGGCGGCGCGGCATCGACCTGGACACCGCCCCGCTGCAGCGCCTGACCCTGGCCCGGCTGTCCGCCACCGAAGTGCAGGTCGTGTGGTCCTTCCACCACCTGGTACTCGACGGCTGGAGCCTGTTCCAGGTGCTCTCCGACGTGTTCCGCGGCCACGCGCTGCTGCGGGGCCCGGACGGCGGTGACGACGGCACCCCGACCGACACCGGTCTGCCGGTCCGCCGGCCGTTCCGCGACTACGTCGCCTGGCTGCGCGACCGCGACCGGACCGAGGCCGAACGGCACTGGCGGGACCGCCTCGCCGGGCTCGGCGAACCCACCGCGCTGCCCTACGACCGCGAACCCACCGAGACCCATCGCGCGGAGTCCTCCGCGGCGGTGCGGGTCACCCTGCCCGCCGCCACCTCCCGCCGCCTGGACGACCTGGCCCGCGGCGCCGGCCTGACCGTCAACACCCTCGTCCAGGGCGCCTGGGCGCTGCTGCTGGCCCGCCAGACCGGCCGGCCGGACGTCGTCTTCGGCACCACCGTCTCCGGCCGGCCGCCCGAGCTGCCCGGCGTCGAGGCGATGAACGGCCTGTTCATCGCGACCGTCCCGACCCGGCTGACCGTCCCCGCCGACGGCACCGTGCGGGACTGGCTGCGCCGGGTGCAGGAGATCCAGAGCGACGACCGGCGCTTCGACCACGTACCGCTCGCCCGGCTCAAGGGCCTCACCGAACTCCCCGAACAGGCCCGGCTCTTCGACAGCATCGTGGTGTTCGAGAACTATCCGGTCGGCGACGATCTCGCCGCCGCGCACGGCCTGCGGCTGACCGGACTCGACGGCATCGAGACCACCAACTATCCGCTCAGCCTCGTCGCCTACCCCGGGCCCGAACTGGCCCTGCGGCTCGGCTACGACCCGGAGCTGTTCGACGCCGCCACCGTCGAGCGGATGGCCGAGTACCTCACGGTCCTGCTGGCGGAGATGGCCGACGACGCCGGGCGCCCGCCGGCCCGGCTGCCGGTCCTCGGCGCCGCCCGCCGCCGGCAGGTGCTGGAGGAGTGGAACGACACCGCCACCGCACTGCCCGAGGACACCGTCGCCGGGCTGTTCGCCGCCCAGGTCCGGCGCACCCCCGACGCCCCCGCCCTGGACACCGGCGACGGCACCCTGAGCTACCGCCAACTCGACGCCCGCGTCGAGGCGTTGGCCCAGCGGCTGACCGCCCTCGGTGTCCGCCCCGAACACCCGGTCGCCGTCCTCATGGATCGCTCGGCCGCCCTGGTCGTCGCCCAGCTGGCGCTCGCCAGGACCGGTGGCGTGTACGTTCCGCTGGACGGCCGCGCGCCCGAGCAGCGGCTGCGGCAGGTGCTGACGGAGAGCACCGCGGACCTCGTCCTCACCGACGCCGCCTGGCAGGACACCGCCGCCGCGGTGGCACCCGGCGGGCGCACCCTGCTGGTGACCGACGAAGCGGGCGAGCCCGCCCCGGCCGACCTGCCCGCACCCGCGGTCCACCCGGACCACGTGCTCCAGCTGATGTTCACCTCCGGCTCCACCGGGCGGCCCAAGGGCGTCGCGGTGCGCCACCGGGACGTCGTGGCGCTCGCCTCGGACCGCGCCTTCGCCGGACACGACCGGGTCCTGCTGCACTCCCCGCAGGCCTTCGACGCCGCCACCTACGAGCTGTGGGTGCCGCTGCTGCGCGGCGGCCGGGTCGTCCTGGCCCCGCCCGCGGACGTGGACGCCGCCACGGTCCGCCGCGCTATCGCCGAACAGGGCGTGACCTGCCTCTGGCTGACCGCCGGACTGTTCCGGCTGCTGGCCCAGGAGGACCCCGGCTGCCTGCGCGGCGCCCGGGAGGTGTGGACCGGGGGAGAGGCCGTACCGGGCGGGGCCGTGCGCCGCGTCCTGGAGGCCTGCCCCGGCCTCACCGTGGTCGACGGCTACGGACCCACCGAGACGACGACCTTCGCCACCCGGCGGGTCTTCCGGGCCGGCGACCCGCTGCCCGCCACCCTCCCCATCGGACGCCCGCTGGACAACACCCGGGTCTACGTCCTCGACGGCACCCTGCAGCCCCAGCCGCCGGGCATCCCCGGTGAGCTGTACCTCGCCGGGGCCGGGCTCGCCCGCGGCTACCACGGCCGGCCCGGCGCCACCGCGGAGCGCTACCTCGCCGACCCCTTCGGCCCGCCCGGCAGCCGGATGTACCGCACCGGCGACCTCGTGCGCTGGAGCCCGGACGGCGAACTGCACTTCGTGGGACGGGCCGACGACCAGATCAAGATCCGCGGCTTCCGCGTGGAACCGGCCGAGATCGCCGACCGGCTCACCCGCCACGACGCCGTCGCCGAGGCGCTGGTGGCCGTCCCCGCGGACGGCGGCCGCAAGCGCCTGGTCGCCTACCTCGTGCCCGCCGCGGGCGCGAGCCTGCCGCCGGTGGACGAGCTGCGCGCGGCGCTCGCCGCCGAACTGCCCGACTACATGGTCCCGGCCGCGTTCGTCACCCTGGACGCACTGCCGCTCACCGCCAACGGCAAGGTCGACCACCGCCGGCTGCCGACCCCCGACTGGTCCGCGGCCGGTGCCGGGGAGCATGTGGCGCCGCGCACCGAGACCGAGCGGATCCTCGCCGGGATCTGGTGCACCCTGCTGGGCGTGGCACGGGTCGGTGTCGAGGACAACTTCTTCACGCTGGGCGGCGATTCGATCCTCAGCATCCAGGTCGTCTCGCGCGCCCGGAAGGCGGGCCTGACCCTCACGCCCCGGGACGTGTTCCGGCACCCGACCGTCGCGGCCCTGGCGGCCGCCACCGGTTCCACCGCGCCCGTCACCGGCACCGACCCGGTCGACGGGGACGTCGACCTCACCCCCATCCAGCACTGGTTCCTCGACGCCGACCCGCAGCGCCCCGGGTACTTCAACCAGTCCGTCGTCATCGAACTGGCCGAGGACCCCGACCCGGAGGCGCTGGAGACGGCGCTGCACGCGCTGTGGCGTCACCACGACGCGCTGCGGGCCCGCTTCGACCGGCGCCCGGACGGCACCTGGCACCAGCACTGCCCCGGCCCGGACGCGACGGACCCGCAGCTGCTGCGGATCCACCACCTGGCCGGCCGCACCGTCGAGGAGCGCACCGCCGAGGCCGACGCGGCCATGGCCGAGGCCCACGGCGGCTTCCGGCTCGCGGACGGCCCGCTGCTCGCCGCCCGGCTCTTCACGGGGAGACAACTCCCGGCATCCAAGCTCTTTCTGACGGTGCATCATCTGGTCGTCGACGGCGTCTCC
Source organism: Streptomyces nigrescens (assembly GCA_024349765.1). Classification (GTDB taxonomy): domain Bacteria; phylum Actinomycetota; class Actinomycetes; order Streptomycetales; family Streptomycetaceae; genus Streptomyces; species Streptomyces endophytica. The sequence continues at coordinate 67,938 of AP026074.1, forward strand.
TGGCGGGTCCTGCTGGAGGACCTGGAGACCGCCTACCGCCAGGCACGCACCGCCGAACCGGTCCGGCTGCCCGCCCGTACCACCTCCGTCCAGGAGTGGGCCCGGCGGCTGCGGGCCCACACGGAAGCCGGCGGATTCACCGGCGAGAGGGCCCACTGGGAGACGGTGGCCGAGCACTGCGCGGCCCCGCTGCCGGTCGACGCCGACGGCGGCAACACCGTCGCCGACCTGCGCTCGGTCACCGTCCGCCTGGACCCGCGGGACACCGCCGACCTGCTGCACAAGGTGCCCGGCGTCTACCGCACCCGGATCAACGACGTCCTGCTCACCGCGCTCGGCCGGGTACTGGCCGACTGGACCGGCCGCCGCACCGTCGCCGTCGGCCTGGAGGGCCACGGCCGCGAGGACCACCTCTTCGACGGCGTCGACCTGTCCCGTACGGTCGGCTGGTTCACCAGCCTGTTCCCGGTCGCCCTCGACGTGCCGGCCGGCGGCTGGGCCGATGCCCTCAAGTCGGTCAAGGAGCAGCTGCGCGCCGTACCCGGCCGGGGCCTCGGCCACGGAGCGCTGCGCCATCTCGCGCCCACCGCCGGGATCGCCGACGCAGCCCTCCCTCCGATCAGCTTCAACTACCTGGGCCGCTTCGACTGGACCGCCGACGGCGGCGGCCTGATCCGCGCGGTACGCGGTGGACTCGGCGGCGCCGCCGCACCCGAGTCCGTACGGCCGCACCTGCTCGACGTCGTGGGCCGGGTCGAGGGCGGCAGCCTGGAACTCACCTGGCACTACAGCCGCGGCGTGCACCGCGAGGAGACGGTCACCGCCCTGGCCGAGGGCATGCGCACCGCCCTGACGGAGCTCGTCGCGCACTGCGCCGCCCCGGACGCCGGCGGCCGCACCCCCTCCGACTTCCCGCTGGCCCGCCTCGACCAGACGGCCGTGGACCGGATCGTGGCCGACGGCCGCACCGTGGAGGACGTCTACCCGCTGACCCCGATGCAGGCCGGCATGCTCTTCCACGGCCTGATGGACCCGTCCTCCGACGCCTACTTCAACCAGGTCCAGCTGCTGCTGACCGGTGTCACCGACCCGGCGGCGCTGGCCACTGCCTGGCAGCAGACCGCCGACGCCAACCCCATGCTCCGCACGCGACTGGTGTGGCAGGAGACCCCCGAGCCACTCCAGATCGTCCAGACCCGGGCCACCGTCCCCGTCACCCACCACGACTGGACCGGCCGAAGCGCCGAGCGCGGCGAGGAGGCGCTGGCCGCCCTGCTCGCCGAGGACCGGGCGGCCGGCCTCGACCTCACCACCGCGCCCCTGATGCGGCTGACCCTGATCAGGCTCGCCGCCGACCAGGTGCGCCTCGTGTGGACCTTCCACCACATCCTGCTCGACGGCTGGAGCGCGGCCCAGGTCGTCGACGAGGTCTTCGAGCGGTACGCCGCGCTCACCGCCGGCCGCCGCCCCGAGGTCCCCTCGCGGGCGCCGTTCGCCGGCTATCTGCGCTGGCTGGCGGAGCAGGACGACACCCACGCCGAGCAGTACTGGCGCCGCACCCTGGCCGGCTTCACCGCGCCCACCGAACTGCCCCGCGACCGCACGCCGTTGGAGGCCCACCGCAGCGCGTCCTCGGACACCGTGCACCTCACGCTGGACGCGGCCGACTCCGCACGGCTGCGGGAGACCGCGCAGCGGGCCGGCCTCACCATGAACACCGTGCTCCAGGGCGCCTGGGGGCTGCTGCTCGGCCGCTACGGCAACACCGACGACGTGGTCTTCGGCAGCACCGTCTCCGGCCGGCCCGCCGACCTGCCCGGCGTGGAATCCATGGTCGGCGTGTTCATCAACACCCTGCCGACCCGGGTGCGGATCGACGCCGACCGCCCGCTGCTGGACTGGCTGCGCGAGGTGCAGAGCGCCCAGTCGGAGTCCCGCCGGCACGACTTCGTCTCCCTCGCCCAACTGCAGAACTGGAGCGAACTCCCCGGCGGCGTCGGCCTGTTCGACAGCATCGTGGTCTTCGAGAACTACCCGTTCGACCGCGATGCCCTCGCCCGGCACGGCCTGCGCGTGGCCCAGCAGCGCGAACTGGAGCCGACCAGCTACCCGCTCAGCGTGGTCGTCGCCCCCGGCGAGCGCCTCACCATCGCCCTGGACTACGACCCGGCCGCCTTCGACGCCGCCACCATCGAGCGGCTCGGCGGCTGCCTGCGCGTGCTGCTCACCGAAATGGCCGCCGACCCGGAGCGCCGGCTCGCGGACCTGCCGCTGCTGACCGCGGAGGAGAGCGCCCGCCTCCTCGACCGGTCCGGCGCACCGGCCGCCGCGACGCCGGACCGCGTACTGCCGGAGGTCTTCGAGGAACAGGCGGCCCGCACCCCCGACGCCGAGGCCGTGGTGGCCGGGACCGAAAGCCTCACCTACCGGGAACTCAACGCCCGCGCCAACCGGCTGGCCCGGCTGCTGATCGCCTCGGGCGCCGGCCCGGAACGGTTCGTCGCCCTCGCGCTGCCGCGCACCGCCGACCTGCCGGTGGCCCTGCTGGCCGTCCTCAAGAGCGGCGCCGGCTACCTGCCGGTCGACCCGGCGTACCCGGCCGAGCGGATCTCCTTCCTCTTCGACGACGTCCGGCCGGACATCCTCCTGACCACCTCCGACCTCGCCGCCCGCCTGCCCGACGGGCCCACCGTCCGCCTCGCGCTGGACGACCCGGCGCTCGCCGGACGCCTCGCGGAGCAGTCCGCCGCCGACCCCGCCGCCGCCGAGCGGACCGGCGCCCTGCTGCCCGCCCACCCCGCCTACGTCATCCACACCTCGGGCTCCACCGGCCGCCCCAAGGGCGTGGTCGTCACCCACGGCTCGGTGGTGGCCCTGGCCGACTGGGCGGCCACCGCGTTCGGCAGCCGGGGCCTGGCCCACGTCGTCGCCTCGACCTCGCTCAACTTCGACGTCTCGGTCTTCGAGCTGCTCTGCCCGCTGCTCTGCGGCGGCCGCATCGACCTCGTACCGGACCTGCTGGCGCTGGCCGAACGCACCGAACCCTGGACCGCGAGCCTGCTCAGCGCCGTCCCCTCCGCCCTCGGCCGGCTGCTCGCCGAGGACACCGTGCACGTCACCGCGGACACCGTGGTCCTCGCCGGCGAGGGGCTCGCCGCCCGCACCGTCCGCGACGTCCGCGCCGCCGTCCCCGGCTGCACGGTCGCCAACATCTACGGCCCCACCGAGGCCACCGTCTACGCCACCGCCTGGACCTGCGACCCCGCCGACCCGGACCGCACCCCGCCCATCGGCAGCCCCGTCGGCGGCGCCCGCGCCTACGTCCTCGACGCCCGGCTCCGGCCGGTACCGGCCGGCGTACCCGGCGAGCTCTACCTCGCCGGCACCGGCGTGGCCCGCGGCTACTTCGCCCGGCCCGGCCTCACCGCCCGCCGGTTCCTCCCGGACCCGTACGGCCCCGCGGGCGCACGGATGTACCGCACCGGCGACCTCGTACGCCGGGACGCCGACGGCCAGTTGGTGTACCTCGGACGGACCGACGACCAGGTCAAGGTGCGCGGCTTCCGGATCGAACTCGGCGAGGTCGAGGCCGCGCTGACCCGCCACCCCGACGTGGCCGAGGCCGCCGCGCGGGTCGTCGAGACCGACGGCCACAAGCGCCTGATCGGCTACGCCGTCGGCCGGGGCGCGACCCGCCCCGACCCCGCCGAGGTACGCGCCTTCCTCGCCGCGCGCCTGCCCGACCACCTGGTCCCCGCGGTCGTCGTCCCCCTGGACCGGCTCCCGCTGGGCACCACCGGCAAGCTCGACCGGCGCGCCCTGCCCGCCCCCGACTGGACCGCCCCCACCGGCGGCCAGGTGGCCCCGCGCACCGACACCGAACGGACGCTGGCCGCCATCTGGGCCCAGGTGCTGGGCGTGGAGGCGGTCGGCGTGGAGGACAACTACTTCACCCTCGGCGGCGATTCGATCCTCAGCATCCAGATCGTCTCCGCGGCCCGCCGCGCCGGCCTCGACCTGGCACCCCGGCACCTGTTCGTCCACCAGACCGTCGCCGAACTGGCCGCCGCCGTCGGGCAGTTGCCGGCCGCGGCGGTCCCCGCCGACCAGGGCCCGGTGGTGGGGGAGGTGCCGCTCACCCCCGTCCAGCACTGGCTGTTCGAGACCCTGCCCGGCACCGCGGCGCACTTCACCCAGTCGCTCTCCTACGAACTCACCGCCGACACCGACGAGGACGCGCTGCGCACCGCGCTGGCCGCGGTGCTGGAACACCACGACGTGCTGCGCTCCCGGTACGCACCGGCCGCCGACGGCCGCTGGCGGCAGCACACCGCGGCCCCCGGCGCGGCCCCCGACCTGGAGGTCCGCGACCTGCCCGGCCGGGACCCGAAGGACCGGGCCACGGCGCTGCGCGCCCTGTCCGATGAGCTCTGCGCGGGCTTCGACCTGGCCCACGGGCCGCTGCTGAAGACCGTGCTGTGCCGCCCGGCCGACGACGAGGAGGCCCGCCCGGTGCTGCTGCTGGCCGCCCACCACCTGGTCGTGGACGCGGTGTCCTGGCGCATCCTGCTGGAGGACCTCGACACCGCCTACCGCGCGGTGCGCGCCGGGGGCCGGGCCGGGCTCGGGCCCCGGACGACCTCCTTCCGGGACTGGGCGCAGCGGCTCCGGGACCACACCGCGGCCGGCGGCTTCGACGACGAACTCCCGTACTGGACCCGGGCGCACGCGCCCGCCGCCCTGCCCACCGACCGCACCGGCCGCAACACCGCCGCCTCCGAGGACACCGTGACCGTCCGGCTGGAGGCCGAGGAGACCCGCCGGCTGCTCCAGGACGTGCCCGACGCCTACCGGACCCGGATCAACGACGTCCTGCTGTGCGCCCTGGGCCGCGTACTGGCCCGCTGGACCGGGCACGACCGGGTACTGGTCGGGCTGGAGGGCCACGGCCGCGAGGAGATCTTCGACGACGTCGACCTGTCCCGCACGGTCGGCTGGTTCACCACCATGTTCCCGGTCGCGCTGGACGTGCCGCCGGGCGCCGGCCTCGCCACGGTCCTGAAGTCGGTGAAGGAGGGCCTGCGCGCGCTGCCCCGGCACGGCCTCGGCCACGGCGCCCTGCGCCACCTGCGCGGCCCCGCCGCCCCGGGCCTCCCGGACGCCCCGCAGATCGGCTTCAACTACCTCGGCCAGCAGGACTGGCACGCCTTTGCCGGGGACGGCCTGCTGCACGCACCGTACGGCCCGCTGGAGGGCGGCATGGACCCGGCGGCCGAACGGCCCCAGCTGATCGACGTGGTCGGCCGGGTGACGGACAAGCGGCTGGAGTTCAGCTGGTCGTACTCGACCGAGCGGCACCTGCCCTCCACCGTGACCCGGCTGGCCGAGGAGATGGCCGCCGAACTGCGGGAGATCGTCCGGCACTGCGCAGAACCGGGTGCCGGCGGTCGCACGCCCTCCGACTTCCCGCTGGCCCGCCTCGACCAGGACACCGTCGACCGGCTGGTCGGCACCGGCCGGGACGTCACCGACCTCTATCCGCTGACCCCCACCCAGACCGGCATGGTCTTCCACGGCCTCGACGCCCCCGAGGAGGGCCTCTACGTCGAACAGGCCACCTTCGTCGTGGACGGGGTGCGCGACCCGCGGGTGCTGGCCGCCGCCTGGCAGCACGTCGTCGACCGCACCCCCGTGCTGCGCACCGCGGTGCTGCTGCACGAGGCGCCCGCCCCGCTGCAGGCCGTGCACCGCTTTGTCGCCCTGCCGGTGACCGAGCTGGACTGGAGCGACCTGCCGCCGGTCGAGCGGGCGGCCGCGCTGGAACGGCTGCTCGCCGAGGACCGGGCCCGCGGCATGGCCCTGGACCGGGCCCCGCTGCTGCGGCTCACTCTCATCCGGCTCGCCCCGTCCGAGGTCCGGGTCGTGTGGACCTTCCACCACGTCCTGCTGGACGGCTGGAGCGTCTTCCAGGTGCTCGCGGACGTCTTCGCCTGCCACGCCGCCCTCACCGTCGGCACCGAGCCCCGGCTGCCGGACCGCAGACCGTTCGCGGACCACGTCGCCTGGCTCGCCGCCCAGGACCCGGCCCCGGCCGAGGCGCACTGGCGCCGGGCGCTGGCCGGGCTCACCGCCCCCACCCCGCTGCCCTACGACCGGCGCCCGGCCCCCGGCGCCGCCACCCGCTCCGGCACCTGGCTGTCGCTCCACCTCGACGAGGAACGCACCGCCGCGCTCCAGGACTTCGCCCGGCGCCACCACCTCACCCTCAACACCGTCGTCCAGGGTGCCTGGGGCCTGCTGCTGTCCCGCTGGAGCGGCGAGCGGGACGTCTGCTTCGGCTCGACGGTCTCCGGCCGGCCCGCCGACCTGCCCGGCGCCGAGGCCATCCCGGGCCTGTTCATCACCACCCTGCCGGTACGCGTGGACGTCACCGGCGACACGCCCCCGGCCGAGTGGCTGCGCGGCGTCCAGACCGCGCAGGCCGACGCCCGCGGATGCGACCACGTCGCGCTGTCGGACCTGCACGACTGGAGCGAACTGCCCGCCGGCACCCCGCTGTTCGACAGCCTGGTGGTCTTCGAGAACTACCCGATCACCACCACGGCCGCCACCGCGCACGGCCTCCGGGTACGCGATCTGCACGCGCTGGAGGCCACCAACTACCCGCTGACCGTGGTGGTGTCGCCCGGCTCCCGGCTGACCGTCGAACTCGGCTACGACCCGCGGTACTTCGCGGAGTCCACCGCCGGGTCCCTGGCCGGACAGCTCGTGCACACCCTCGGCGCGCTCGCGGAGCCCGGTGCGGCGACCTCCCTGGACCGCATCGACGTGCTGCCGCCGGAGGAGCGCGCCCGGCTGACCGATCGGTCCGCCCGGCCGGACGGCGACGCCGTGCCGCCCGCGACCCTGGCCGCGCTCATCGAGGCGACGGTCGACCGCTCACCCACCGCGCCCGCGCTGGAGGATCCCGAACTGCGGCTCAACTACGCCGAGTTGGAGGACCGTGCCAACCGCCTCGCGCACCGGCTGATCGCCCGCGGAACCGGCCCCGGCGATCTCGTCGCCCTGGTGCTGCCCCGGTCGGCCGACATGATCGTCGCCCAGCTGGCCACCGCCAAGGCGGGCGCCGCCTACCTGCCCGTCGACCCCGGCTACCCGGACGAGCGGATCGCCCTGATGCTGCGCGACGCGGCCCCCGCCGTCACCCTGCGGGCCGCGGACGTCCGGGACCTCCTGGCGGCCGGCCCGGACGGCACCCCGTCCCACCGCCCCACCGACCGCGACCGGACCCGCCCGCTCGACCTCGACGACCCGGCCTACGTCATCTACACCTCCGGATCCACCGGCACCCCCAAGGGCGTCGTCGTCACCCACCGCGGACTGGCCGGCTTCGCCGCCGCCGAGGCCGACCACTACCAGGTCCGGCCCGGGGACCGCGTGCTGGCCTTCGCCACGCCCAGCTTCGACGCGTCCGTACTGGAGCTCTGCATGGCCCTGCCGGCCGGCGCCTGCCTGGTGGTCCCGCCGCCCGGCCCGCTGCTCGGCGCGCAACTCGCGGACGTGCTGCGAACCGCCCGCATCACCCACACCCTGCTGCCACCCGCCGCGCTCGCCACCGTCCCGCCGGACACCCCCGGCACCCTGCCGGACCTGCGCACCCTCATCGTCGGCGCGGACACCTGCGGCGCCGAACTGGCCGGCCGCTGGGCCCCGCACCACCGGATGGTCAACTCCTACGGCCCCACCGAGACCACCGTCGTCGCCACCTGGTCCGATCCGCTGCCGGCCGACGGCGGTACGCCCCCGATCGGCCGCCCGCTGCCCGCCACCGGCGTCTACGTCCTCGACGCCCGGCTCCGCCCGGTCGCCGACGGCGTCCCCGGCGAACTGTGGATCAGCGGCCCCTCCCTGGCCCGCGGCTACCTGGGCCGCCCCGGCCTGACCGCCGCCCGCTTCCTCGCCGACCCCTACGGCCCGCCGGGCACCCGCATGTACCGCACCGGCGACCTGGTGCGGCGCGACGCCCACGGCGACCTCCACCACCTCGGCCGCACCGACCACCAGATCAAGCTGCGAGGCCACCGCATCGAGGCGGGCGAGGTCGAGGCCGCGCTCGCCCGCCACCCGGCCGTCCGCGACGCCGTGGTGACCGTACGGGAGGACGAGCCCGGACGGCCGCGGCTGGTGGCCCATCTGCTGGCCGCACCCGGGGCCGACACCCCGATCGGGCCGGAACTACGGGCCTTCGCCGCCCGTACGCTGCCCGCCCACATGGTCCCCGCCGCCTTCGCCGTCCTGGAGCGCTTCCCGCTCACCGAGAACGGCAAGACCGACCGCGCCGCCCTGCCCGCGCCGGAACCGGAACCCGAAGGGCCCGCCGGGCACACCGCCCCGCGCACCCCCACCGAGGAAGTCCTCGCGGACCTCTGGTCCCAGGTCCTGGAGACGGCCGTGGGCGTCGAGGACGACTTCTTCGCCCTCGGCGGCGACTCGCTGCGCAGCCTGCACATCGCCGCCCGCGCCAACGAGACCTTCGGCGTGGCCCTGACCCCCCGGGACGTTCTGGCCTCCCGCACCGTCGCCGCCCTCGCGGAGCTGGTGGAGGAGCACGTCCTGCGCGAACTCGAAGACGCCGCACGCGGCGACCACGACCCCGACGAACGGTGAGGACCGACGACATGACGTCTTCGAAGGAAGGCCGCGCCGCGGCCCTGCCGCAGGACCTCCAGGAAGCCCTGCGCCGTCGCCTCGCCGGAAAGGCCGGCGGCCCGGCAGCAGGCGCCCGGCCGGGCATCCCCCGCGCCGACCGGTCCCGGCCGCTGCCGCTGTCCTTCGCCCAGCAGCGGCTGTGGTTCCTCGACCAGCTGCGGCCCGGCGACGCCCGCTACAACAGCGCGGTCGCGCTGCGGCTCACCGGCGACCTGGACCGCACCGCGCTGTCCCGGGCGCTGGACGCCGTGGTCGAGCGCCACGAGGCACTGCGCACCACGTTCGACGACCACGACGGCCGGCCCGTGCAGACCGTGCAGCCGCCCGCCCCGGTGCCCCTGCCGCTCCGGGACCTCGCGGGGGAGCCGGAGCGCGCGTGCGAGGAGAGCCCGGAGGCGGCGCTCGACGCGCTGCTGCTCGCCGAGTACTCCCGCCCGTTCGACCTGCGCACCGGGCCACTCCTGCGCGCCCTGCTGATCCGCACCGCGCCCGACCAGCACGTCCTGCTGCTCACCGCGCACCACATCGTCACCGACGGCTGGTCGATGGGCGTGCTGCTGGACGAACTCCGCACCCTGCACGACGCCTTCGCCGTGGGGGAGACGCCCGCCCTGGCGCCGGTGGCCACGCAGTACCCCGACTTCGCCGGGTGGCAGCGCGACCGGCTGTCCGGCGCCCTCCTCCAGGAGCAACTGTCCTACTGGACCAAGCAACTGGACGGCGCGGTACCGCTGGAGCTGCCGCTCGACCGTCCCCGCGACGGGGCGGAACCGGCCGGCGGCGCGGTGCACACCTTCCACGTCCCGCCACCGACCACGGCCCGCCTGCGGCAGGTGGCGGCCGACCAGCACACCACCCTCTTCGCCGCGCTGATCGCCGGCTGCCAGGCCCTGTTCGCCCGCTGGTCCGGGCAGGACGACATCACCCTCGGATCCCTGACCCCCGGGCGCGGCCGCACCGAACTGGAGCGCGCGGTCGGCTTCTTCGTCAACACGGTCGTGCTGCGCTGCCCGGTCGACACCGCCCGCCCCTACCGCGACCTGCTGGACACCGCGGCCGCCACCGTCCTCGACGCCTTCGCGCACGACGACACCCCGTTCGAACGGCTGGTGGAGGCGGTCGGCACGACCCGGGAAGCGGGCCGCAACCCGCTCTTCGACGTCATGGTCCTGCTCCACCCCGCCCCGCCCGCCGCCCCCGGCCTGCGCGGGCTGACCGCCGAGAACGTGCCCGTGCCCCGCCGCTCGGCCACCTTCGACCTCAGCGTGGAATTCGTGCCCGACGGGGACGGCCTCACCGGGCTGCTGGAGTACCGCACCGACCTCTTCGACGCCCCGACCGCGGCGCGGATGGCCGAGCAACTCGTCCTCCTGCTCGACGGGGTGGCCGCCGAACCCGACCGGCCGCTGGGCGAGCTGCCGCTGCTCGCCGAGGACGACCGGCGGCGGCTGACCACCGAGTGGAACGACACCGCCGTGCCGGTCGCCCCCGCCACCTACCCCGGCGTCTTCGAGGCCCGGGCCGCCCGCACCCCGCACCACACGGCACTGGTCGCCGGTGACACCACCCTGGACTACGCCGAACTCAACGCCCGCGCCAACCGGCTGGCCCACCACCTCATCCATCGCGGCGCCGGCCCCGAACGGCTCGTCGCGCTGCGGCTGCCGCGCACCGCCGACCTGGTCGTGGCCCTCCTCGCCGTCCTCAAATCCGGTGCCGGCTACCTGCCCCTCGACCCCGAACTGCCCGCGGAACGCGTGGAGTTCCTGCTCGCCGACGCCCGGCCGATGCTGGTGCTCGACGAGGCCGCGCTGCGCGCCGTACCCGGCGACACGCCCGCGACGAACCCCACCGACGCCGACCGCCGCGCCCCGCTGCACCCCGGCCACCCCGCCTACGTCATCTACACCTCCGGCTCGACCGGCCGTCCCAAGGGCGTCGCCGTCGAGCACCGCTCCCTGATGAACCTGCTGGCCGCACACGAGCACGGCTTCGTCGCCGACGCCGGCGGCGGGCCCCTGCGGGTCGCCCTGACCGCGTCGTTCTCCTTCGACACCTCGCTGGAGGGCGTCCTGCTGATGGCCGGTGGCCATCAGCTGCACCTCGTCGACGAGACCACCCGGCTCGACCCGGCCGCGCTGGTCGAGTACGTCGTCACCCATCGCCTCGACTTCCTCGACCTCACCCCCTCCTACCTGCGGCAACTGCTGCCCGCCGGATTGCTCAGCGACCCCCGCCACCGGCCCCGGGTGCTGATGCTCGGCGGCGAGGCCGTCGGCCCCGCGTTGTGGCGGGAGCTGTCCGCGCTGCCCGACACCGCCGCGTACAACTTCTACGGCCCGACCGAGTGCACCGTCGACGCACTGGCCTGCCGCATCACCGGCACCGGCCGGCCCCTGGTGGGCCGGCCGCTCGCCAACGTGCGCGCCTACGTCCTCGACGACCGGCTGCAGCCGGTGCCGCCCGGTGTCGGAGGCGAGCTCTACCTCGCCGGCGCCCAGATCGCCCGCGGCTATCTGCACCGCCCCGGCCTGACCGCCGCCCGCTTCACCGCCGACCCGTACGGGCCGCCCGGCAGCCGGATGTACCGCACCGGCGACCTCGCCCGTTGGACGGCCGACGGACGGCTCGACTACCTGGGCCGCGCCGACGACCAGGTCAAGATCCGCGGCCACCGCATCGAACCCGGCGAGATCGAGGCGGCCCTGCTGGCCCTGCCGGACGTCGCCGAGGCGGCCGTCCTCGCCGTCGAAAACGACCAGGGCCACGCCCGGCTGGCCGCCTATGTGGCGCCCTCCGCCACCGGACGGCCCACCCCGTCCGGCCTCCGCGACGCCCTCGCCCGCACCCTGCCCGGCCACATGGTGCCCGCAGCCTTCGTCGTCCTCGACGCCCTGCCGCTCAACAGCAGCGGCAAACTGGACCGGCGCGCCCTGCCCGCCCCCGACCTCGACGCGGCCCCGCGCGAGCGGGAGTTCGTCGCACCGCGCACCCCGGCCGAGCGCGAGCTGGCCGCGATCTGGTCCGAGGTCCTCGGCCTCGCCCGGGTGGGCGTGACGGACAACTTCTTCGAGCTGGGCGGCGACTCGATCCTCAGCATCCAGGCGGTCTCCCGGGCCCGCGCCGCCGGCTGGCTGCTGACCTCCCGGGACGTCTTCCGGCACCAGACCGTCGCCGACCTCGCCGCCGCGGTCACCCCGCGCACCGCCCCGGCGACCGCGCCCCGGCCGCAGCAGGACACCGGCCCGGCCCCGCTCACCCCCATCCAGGAATGGTTCTTCGCCACCCACGGGCCGCAGCGGCACTTCACCATGTCGATGCTGCTCGACCTGCCGCACGACCTCGACCGGCTCGCCCTGGAACAGGCCCTGCACGCCGTCGCCGCACACCACCCCGCGCTGCGCACCCGCTTCCTGCGCACCGGCGACACCTGGCGCCAGCACCCCGGAGCCCCCGTGGCCCCGGGCCTGCTGACCCGCCACGATCTCTCCGGAACCAGCGGTACCGCCCGGGACGCCGCCCGCACCGAGGCGGCCGACGCCGCCCGCGCCGCCCTGGACCCGGCCGCCGGCACCCTGCTGCGCGCCGTCCTGTTCCTGCCCGACCCCGGCGACCGCCCCCAGCTTTTCCTGACGGCCCATCACCTCGCCGTCGACAGCGTATCCTGGCGCATCCTCCTCGCCGATCTGGAAACCGCCTACCGCCAGGCCGCCGCCGGCCGGCCGGTCCAACTGGCGCCCACCGGCACGCCGTTCACCACCTGGGCGGCCTCCCTGGTCCGCCATGTCCAGGACGGCGGTCTCGACGACGACCTCGCGCACTGGAGCGCGCAGAGCGCCGTACCGCGCACCCCGCTGCCGGCCGACCGCGACGGCACCCCGGTCGCCGGCTCGGTCCGCACCGTACGCGCCCGCCTCGACCGCGACACCACCGAGGCCCTGCTCCGCCGGGTACCCGGCGTGTACCGCACCCAGGTCAACGACGTGCTGCTGAGCGCACTGGGCCGGGTCCTCGCCGACTGGACGGGCACCGACCGGGTGACGGTGGCACTGGAGGGCCACGGCCGGGAGGACCTCGGCGGCACCGAGGGTGACGCGGGCGCCGGTGACGCGGCCGCCGCCGACGCCCCCGACCTGTCCCGGACCGTCGGCTGGTTCACCACCCAGTACCCGGTCACCCTCACCCCGGCCGGCCCGGCGGACGAGCCGGACTGGGGCGGCACGCTCAAGGCGGTCAAGGAACAGCTGCGGGCCGTCCCGCGCCGCGGCCTCGGCTACGAGGCGCTGGCCCGCCTCGGCTCGCCCGACCCGGCCGCCCGCGCCCTGCAGGCCCAGCCGCTGCCCGAGGTCTGCTTCACCTACCACGGCCAGTGGGAGACCCCGCAGGACGCCGACTTCGCGCCCGCCGGCCCGGCCCCCGGCCGCGACCTGGCCGCCGACGCCCGGCTGGACCACCTGCTGGACGTCTCCGCCGTGGTGGCCGACGGCGTGCTGGAACTGACCTGGCACTACAGCGACCAGGTGCACCACGAGCGCACGGTCCGCGACCTGGCCGACGGCACGGTCCGGGCACTGACCGGGATCGTCGCCCACTGCGCCCGGCCCGACGCCGGCGGCCGCACCCCCTCCGACTTCCCCCTCGCCCAACTGGACCAGGCCGGCCTCGACCGCCTCGTCGGCGACGGTCACGGCATCGAAGACCTCTACCCCCTGACACCCCTTCAGGAAGGCATGCTCTTCCACCGCCTCGTCGGTCAGGACGGCGGGAACGGTGGGGACGGCGGGAGTGGCGACGTCTATCTCGACCAGGCCGCCCTGCTGCTCGACGGGGTGACCGAACCGGAGACCTTCGCCCGGGCCTGGCAGCGGGTGGCCGACCGGAACCCCGTCCTGCGCACCTCCGTCGTCTGGGACGGCGTGCCCGCCCCGCTGCAGATCGTGCACCGCCGCGCCACCGTGCCGGTCGTCCACCTGGACTGGCGCGACCTCGACGACGCCACCCGCGCGGACCGGCTGGCCCGCCTGCGGGCCGACGACCTGGCGCAGGGCCTCGATCTCGGCACCGCACCGCTGATGCGGCTCACCCTGATCCGGCTGCCCGGCGGGCAGCTGCGGCTGCTGTGGACCTCGCACCATCTGATCCTGGACGGCTGGAGCCTGGCGCAGGTGCTGACCGAGGTGTGCGAGGAGTACGCCGCCCTGGCCACCGGCCGGGACGCGACGCCGCCGGTCCGCCGCCCCTTCGCCGACTACGTCCGCTGGCTCGCCACCCGCGACGGCCGCGCCGCCGAGCAGCACTGGCGCACCGTCCTCGCCGGCTTCGCCACCCCCACCCCGCTGCCCTGCGACCGCCCGCCGCGCGAGGCCCACCGGGCCCGCTCCGCCGAGGTCGTGGCCGCCGGCCTGACCCCCGAGCGGTCCCGCGCGCTGGAGGACACCGCCCGGCGCGCCGGCCTGACCCTCAACACCGTGGTGCAAGGCGTCTGGGCCCTGCTGCTGGCGCGCTACAGCGGGGATCCGGACGTGGTGTTCGGCAGCACCGTCTCCGGCCGTCCCGACGAACTGCCCGGCGCCGAAGCCATGGTGGGCATGTTCATCAACACCCTGCCGACCCGGGCACGCGTCGAAGGACACCGCACGGCCGCCGACTGGCTGCGGGACCTCCAGGACGCCCAGTCCGAGTCCCGCCGCTTCGAGACCGTCTCACTGGCCCAGCTGACCTCGCTCAGCGACGTGCCCGCGGGCACCGCGCTCTTCGACAGCATGGTCGCCTTCGAGAACTACCCCTTCGACGAGGCCCGGACCTCCGGCGCCGGCGTGCGCATCCTCGACGTCACCTCCCTGGACGCCACCAACTTCCCGCTGGTGCTCCGCGCCCACCACGGCGACCGCCTCGGCTTCGACCTCGCCTACGACCCGGGCCTGTTCGACGAGGCCACCGTCCGCTCCCTCGCCGACCGGCTGTGCCTGCTGCTCGACGAGATCGCCGCCGGCCCCGAACGGCCGCTGCGCGACCTGGCCTGGACGACCGCCGAGGAACGCCGGCGGATGCTGGTGGACTGGAACGGCTCCGCGCACGGCCGGCCCGAGCGGACGCTGGTCGACCTGTTCGAGGACCAGGCCGCACGCACCCCCGACGCCACCGCCGTGACCTGCGCCGGCGACACCCTGACCTACGCCGAACTCGACGCGCGGGCAGGGTGGTTGGCGCACCGGCTGGCCGCGTCCGGAGCCGGCCCCGAGCGGTTCGTGGCGCTCGCCCTGCCCCGCTCGACGGACATGCTCGTGGCGATCGTGGCGGTGCTCAAGACCGGCGCCGCCTACGTACCCGTCGACCCGGAACTTCCCGGGGACCGCATCACCCACCTGCTCACCGACGCCGCCCCCGCCCTGCTCGTCACCACCACAGCGGCCACCGGACGCCTGGGCGACACCGCCGTGCCGCGCCTCCTCCTCGACGACCCCGAGGTCCGCGCCGATCTGGCCCGGCGCCCGGCCGCCGCCCTCGCGCCGGAGCACCGCCCGCTGCCGGAGAGCCCCGCCTACGTCATCTACACCTCGGGCTCCACCGGCCGGCCCAAGGGCGTGGTCGTCCCGCACGCCAACGTGGTGCGGCTGTTCTCCGGCGCCCGCGACCGGTTCGGCTTCGACGCGCACGACGTGTGGACCCTCTTCCACTCCTACGCCTTCGACTTCTCCGTCTGGGAGATCTGGGGAGCCCTGCTGCACGGCGGCCGCCTGGTCGTCGTCCCGCACGACATCGCCCGTTCGCCGGCGGACTTCCTCCGTCTGCTGGCGGACGAGCGGGTCACGGTGCTCAACCAGACGCCCTCCGCGTTCTACCCGCTGATGCGCGCCGACGCCGAACACACGGACCTGAGCGGGGAGTTGACGCTCCGCTACGTCATCTTCGGCGGCGAAGCCCTCGACCTCGGCCAGCTCACCGACTGGTACGAGCGGCACCCGGACACCGCCCCGGCCCTGGTCAACATGTACGGCATCACCGAGACCACCGTGCACGTCACCCACGCACCGCTCGACCGCGCCACGGTGGCCGGCGCCACCGGCAGCGCCATCGGCTCCGGCCTGCCCGACCTGCGGCTCCATGTGCTCGACGCCGGTCTCGCCCCGGTGCCGCCCGGTGCCGTCGGCGAACTCTACGTGGCCGGCGAGGGGCTGGCCCGCGGCTATCTGAACCGGCCCGGCCTGACCGCCGCACGGTTCGTCGCCCACCCCTTCGGGCCGCCCGGCAGCCGGATGTACCGCACCGGCGACCGCGTCCGGTGGCGGCGCGACGGCACGCTGGAGTACCTGGGCCGGGCCGACCAGCAGGTCAAGATCCGCGGCTTCCGCATCGAACCCGGCGAGATCGAGGCCGCGCTGAACGCCCACCCCGCGATCGGCGCCTCGGTGGTCTCCGTGCGCGAGGACACCCCCGGCGTGCGGCGGCTGGTCGCCCATGTCGTCGGCACCGGCCCGGACGCCCCGCCGTCCGCCGCCGCACTCCGCGCTCACCTGGAACGGACCCTGCCCGCCCATATGGTCCCCGCCGCCTACGTGCCGCTGGACGCGCTGCCGCTGACCGTCAACGGCAAGCTCGACCACCGGGCGCTGCCCGCCCCCGGCCCGGACGGCTACGCCACAGGCGGGCGGCGCACGGCCCCGCGCACCGCCGCGGAACGCCTGGTCGCCGGTGCCTGGGCCGAGGTCCTGGACACCGAGGAGATCGGCGTCGAGGACAGCTTCTTCGCGCTGGGCGGCGACTCGATCCTCGCCATCCGCGTCACCTCCCGGCTGCGCGCCGCCTTCGGCGTGGACGTCTCGCCGCGGCTGCTGTTCACCCGGCCGACGGTGGCCGCCCTGGCCGCCGCACTGCCCGACCCGGCCGCGGACCGCCGGCCACCGGCCGACCCGATCCCGCCGGCCGACCGCGACCGCGCACTCCCGCTGTCGTTCGCCCAGCAACGCCTCTGGTTCCTCGACCACTTCGAACCCGGCAGCACCGAATACCTGACCTTCTTCGTGCTCCGCCTGCGCGGCCGGCTCGACGAGGCCGCACTGCACACCGCCCTGGACGCCCTGGTGGCCCGGCACGAACCGCTGCGCACCACCTTCGCCGAGCAGGACGGCCGTGCCCGCCAGCAGGTCCACCCGCCCCACCCGGTGGACCTCCCGACGCACGACCTGTCCGCCGTCCCGGCCGACGCGCGGCCGGGCGCCCTCGACGAGCTGCTCGCCGACGAGGCCGCCACCCCCTTCGACCTGGGGCACGGGCCACTGCTGCGCACCCGGCTGATCCGCCTCGCCCCGGACGAGCACGTACTGACCCTGGCCCTGCACCACATCGTCACCGACGGCTGGTCCACCGCCGTCCTCGGCCGGGACCTGGGCGAGCTGTACGCCGCGGCCCTGGAGGACCGCCGGCCCGACCTGCCCCCGCTGCCCGTCCAGTACGCCGACTACGCCGCCTGGCAACGCGCCCGGTCCGCCGACGCCGAGCGGCAACTCGACTACTGGAAGGAGCAGTTGGCGGACGTCGCCCCGCTGGAGCTGCCCACCGACCGGCCCCGGCCCGCGGTGCGCACCAAGAACGGCGCACTGCTGGAGTTCGCGCTGCCCGCCGCGCTGACCGACCGGCTGCGGGAGACCGGCCGGCGCACCGACGCCACCCTCTACATGACCCTGCTCGCGGCCTGCCAGGTGCTCCTCGCCCGCTGGGCCGGCCAGGAGGACATCGCCGTCGGCACCGTGACCGCCGGCCGCGATCGCCCCGAACTGGAGCATCTGGTCGGCATGTTCGTGAACACCCTCGTGCTGCGCGGCCGGGTGCGCACCGATGAGCCGTTCGACGCGCTGCTGTCGCGGGTGCGCGGCACCGTGCTGGACGCCTTCGCCCACCAGGACGTGCCGTTCGAGCGGGTCGTCGACGCGCTCCAGCCGGAACGCGACACCAGCCGCACCCCGCTGTTCCAGGTCATGGTCGCCCTGCACAACCTGGGCGGCCGGGCCCCGCAGCTGCCCGGCCTGGACGTCGAGACGGTCCAGCCGCCGGGCCGGAGCGCCACCTTCGACCTCGGCCTCGACTTCGTCGAGCAGGACGGCGGCGGTCTCACCTGCTTCGTCGAGTACCACACCGACCTGTTCGACCGGGACACCGTCGAGCGGCTGACCGGCCGGCTGCGCCTGCTGCTGGAAGCGGTCGCCGACGACCCCGGGCGCCCGGTGGGCGAACTGCCGCTGCTGTCCGACGCGGAGCGCCACCAGGTCCTGGAGGAGTGGCAGGGCGCCGCACTGCACGTCCCGGACACCACGTTCCCCGAGCTGTTCGAGGCCCAGGCGGCCCGTACCCCGCACGCCACCGCACTGGTGGCACGGGACGCCACCCTCGACTTCGCGGAGCTCAACACCCGCGCCAACCGGCTGGCCCACCACCTCATCGCGCTCGGGGTCGGCCCCGAGCGGGTGGTCGCCGTCCAACTCCCGCGCACCTCCGAGATGTTCGTGGCGCTGCTGGCCGTCCTCAAGGCCGGCGGCACCCAGCTGTCCGTCGACCCGGAGCTGCCCGCTGACCGGGTGGCGTATCTGCTCGCGGACGCCGCACCGCAGACCGTGCTCACCCCCGAGGCGCTGCGCGACGCCCCGCTGGACCGGCAGCCCACCCACAACCCCACGGACGCCGACCGCATCGCCCCGCTGCACCCCGCCCACACCGCTTACCTCACCTACACCTCCGGCTCCACCGGCCGCCCCAAGGGCGTCGCCGTCGAACACCGCCAGCTCGTCAACCTCTGCCACGACCACCGGGACGGGCTGGTCGCCCCGCACACCACGGACGGCACCCCGCTGCGCGCCGCGCTGAGCGCCGCCTTCTCCTTCGACACCTCCTGGGAGGGCCCGCTGCTGCTGGCCCTCGGACAGCAGGTGCACCTGATCGACGAGGACGTGCGGCTGGACCCGGCCGCGTTCGTCGCCCGGATCGCCGCCCACCGCCTGGACTTCCTCAATGTGACGCCGTCCTTCCTGCACGAGCTGCTGGCCGCCGGGCTGTTCACCACCGGCGGCCACCGCCCCCGGATCGTCCTGGTCGGCGGCGAGGCCGTCGGCACCGCCGCCTGGCAGCAGCTCCGCGCGCTGCCCGGCGTCACCGCGTACAACATCTACGGCCCCACCGAGTGCACCGTCGACGCCGTCTACGGACGCTTCACCGACCACGCGACGCACCCGGTCATCGGACGGCCCGGCCGCAACCTGCGCGCCTACGTGCTCGACGGCTCCCTGCGGCCCGTACCCGTCGGCGTGCCCGGTGAGCTGTACTTGGCCGGTGCGCAGGTCGCCCGCGGCTACCGGGGCCGGCCGGGCCTGACCGCCGGGCGGTTCGTCGCCGACCCGTTCGGCCCGCCCGGCACCCGGATGTACCGCACCGGCGACCGTGCCCGCCGGCACCCCGGCGGACTCCTGGAATTCCTCGGCCGCACCGACGACCAGGTCAAGATACGTGGCTTCCGCATCGAGCCCGGCGAGGTCGAGGCGGCCCTCCTCGACCACCCCGAGGTGGGCGACGCGGTCGTCGCGGCCCGCACCCAGGCCGGCCGCACGATGCTGGTGGCCTACGTCGTGCCGCGCGGCGGCCGGCAACCCGCCGCGGACGCACTCCGCGTCCACCTGCGCCGTACGCTGCCCGACTACATGGTCCCCGCGGCGTTCGTCCCGCTCGCGCGGGTGCCGCGGACCAGCAGCGGCAAGACCGACCGGCGCGCCCTGCCCGCACCCCCGCTCCAGCCGGACACCGACACCCCGTACGTGGCCCCGCGCACCGGCACCGAGACCCTGCTCGCCGGCATCTGGGCCGAGGTCCTCGGCACGCCCCGGATCGGCGTCGAGGACAACTTCTTCGCCCTCGGCGGCGACTCGATCCTCAGCATCCAGATCGTCTCCCGGGCCCGTCAGGCCGGACTCGCCCTCACCTCCAAGGACGTCTTCCGCCACCAGACCGTCGCCGAACTCGCCCTGCGCACCGACCAGGTGGCCGCCCCGCCGGCCGCCGACGCCACCGCCCCGGCCGGGCCGGCGCCGCTCACGCCCATTCAGCGCTGGTACCTCGACGGCCGCCGGCCCGGCGACCGGCTGCACTTCACCATGACCCAGCGGCTGGAACTCGCCCCCGGAACCGACCCGGAGGCACTGCGCCGCGCCGTCGACACCCTGATCTCCCACCACCCGGCGCTGCGCACCCGGTTCCGCCGGACCGACGGCACCTGGCACCAGGAGGTGCTGCCCGCCGCACCCGGGGACGCGTTCGCCCACCACGACCTGACCGGCCTCGACGACCGCGCGCAGGAGGACGCCGTCCAGCGCGCGGCCGCCGACGCCCAGACCTCCCTGGATCCCACCGAGGGCCGTGTCCTGCGCGCCCTCCTCTTCGACCGTGGCCCCGGCCGTCCGCCCCAACTCGTCCTCACCGCACACCACTTGGTCGTCGACGGGGTGTCCTGGCGCATCCTGCTCGCCGACCTGGAGGCCGCCCACCGCAACGCCTCCGCCGGCCGCCCGGCCGCCCTGCCCCCGGCGAGCACCGGCTACCCGCAGTGGGCCGACCGTCTGCAACGGCACACCCGCTCCGGCGCCTTCGACGGCGACCTGCCGTACTGGACCCGGGTCTGCGGCACGCCCGCCGACCTCCCCGTCGACCGGCCCGGCGCCCACCCGCGGGGCGCCGCCGCCACCGTGACCGTCCGCCTGGGCCGGGACGCGACCGACGCCCTGCTGCGCCAGGTACCGGACGTCTACCGCACCCAGGTCAACGACGTCCTGCTCAGTGCCCTGGGCCGCACCCTGAGCCGCTGGAGCGGCCGGGACACCGTCCTCCTCGGCATCGAGGGGCACGGCCGCGAGGACCTCTTCGACGACCTGGACCTGTCCCGCACGGTCGGCTGGTTCACCGCGGAATTCCCGCTCGCCCTGACCGTCGACCCGGACGCCGACTGGCGCGACACCGTCCGCTCCGTCAAGGAGCAGCTACGGGCCGTCCCGCTGCGCGGACTGAGCTACGGCGCGCTGCGCCACCTCGCCCCCCAGGCCCCGCTGCCCGACGCGCCGCGGCCGCGCATCGGCTTCAACTACCACGGCCAGTGGGACGTCGCCGCCACGGACCGGCCGGCGGACGACGGGCTCTACCGCGCCGCCCTGCCGCCCGCCGGACAGGACACCGACCCCGACGAGGAACGCAGCTATCTGCTCGACGTGACCGGCGTGGTCCAGGACGGCCGGCTCGAACTCGGCTGGACCTACCCGCCCGCCGTCTACGACGAGGCCACCGTGCGCCGCCTCGCCGAGGACACCCTCGCGGCGCTGGACGAGATCGTCGCGCACTGCGCCCGCCCGGACACCGGCGGCCGCACCCCTTCCGACTTCCCGCTCGCCGGACTCGACCAGCACCAGGTGGACCTGCTCGCCGGCGACGGCCGCGACGTGGTGGACATCCACCCGCTGACCCCGCTCCAGGCCGGCATGCTCTTCCACCAGCTGGTCGACGACGCCGGCGCCTACTTCGACCAGATGGCGGTCCGGATCGCCGGCATCGCCGACCCGCACGCCTTCGCCGCGGCCTGGCAGCGGGTCGCCGACCACACCCCGGCCCTGCGCAGCAGCGTCCACTGGCACGGCCTGCCGCACCCCGTCCAGGTCGTCCACCGGCACGCCGACCTGCCCGTCACCCACCACGACTGGCGGACCCTGACGCCCGGCGAACGCGACCGGGCACAGGAGAAGCTGCTCGCCGAGGAACGCGCCACTGGCGTGGACCTCACCCGCGCCCCGCTCAGCCGGATCGCGGTGGCCGCGCTCCCCGACGACGAGATCGTCCTGGTGTGGTCCTCGCACCACCTGATGCTCGACGGCTGGAGCACCGGCCAGATCTTCACCGACGTGTGCGCGCAGTACGCCGCCGCGGCCCGCGGCACCACGCTCCGCCCGCCGGCCCGCCGCCCGTTCCGGGACTTCCTCCAGTGGCTGGCCGACCAGGACGAGGAGCAGGCCGAGCGGCACTGGGCCGACGCGCTGGGCGGATGCACCGCCCGCACGCCGCTCCCGTACGACCGGCGGCCCGCCGAGGCGCACCGCGCCCGGGCGACCGACAGCGTCGCCGTCGAACTCACCCCCGAGGTCTCCGACCGGCTGCGCACCATGGCCGGACGCCACGGTCTCACCGTCAACACCGTCGTCCAGGGCGCCTGGGCGCTGCTGCTGGCCCGCTCCGGCGGCCGCCGGGACGTGGTGTTCGGCACCACCGTCTCCGGCCGCCCGGCCGAGCTGGCCGGCGTGGCATCCATGGTCGGCATGTTCATCAACACCGTCCCGACCCGGGCCAGGATCGACGGCGCCCGGACCGTGCCGGACTGGCTGCGCGACCTCCAGGAGCAGCAGAGCGACTCCCGCCGCTACGACTTCGTCTCGCTCGCCCGCATCCAGGCACTCAGCGAACTCCCCGCGGGGGAGCCGCTGTTCGACAGCATGGTGGTCTTCGAGAACTACCCCTTCGACGAGACGGCCGCGGCCGACGCCGGCATCCGCATCACCGACGTGCGCGCCGACGACGCCCCCACCTTCCCACTGTGCCTGCGCGCCTACCTCGCCGATCGCCTCGGCTTCGGCCTCGCCTACGACCCCGCGCTGTTCGACCGCGCCACCGTGGAGCGCACCGCGGACCGGCTGCGGGCCCTGCTCACCGCCGTCGCCGACGGCGCCGCCCGGACCGTGGACGACCTCGACCCGCTCACCGACGCCGACCGCGCCCTGCTGCACCGCTGGAACACCCCGGCACGCCAGACGTCGCCCGGTTCACCGGTGACCCTCTTCGCCGAGCAGGTGCGCCGCACCCCGGACGCCCTCGCCGTCAGCGACGACGAGCAGGAGTTGACGTTCCGTCAACTCGACGAATGGGCCGACAAGTTGGCTCATCGTCTGCGCGCCGCGGGGCTGCCCGCCGAGGGGCGGGTGGCGCTGCTCATGGACCGTTCGGTGGCCCTCGTCGTGGCCCAGCTCGCGGTCCTCAAGGCCGGCGGCGCCTACGTCCCGGTGGACGTCCGCGCCCCCGAGGAGCGCCGCCGCACCCTGCTCCGGCAGGCGGGGGTCACGGTCCAGCTGACCGACCGGGACGTGACCGACGCCCGCGCCGACGGCCCGGCCGGCCCACCGCCGGCAGCGGCCACCGACCCCGACTGCCTCGCGTACGTGATGTTCACCTCCGGATCGACCGGTGAGCCCAAGGCCGTCGGCGTGCGCCACCGCGACGTGGCCGCGCTCGCCACCGACAGCCGCTTCCGGGGCCCCGACTGCCAACGCGTCCTGCTGCACTCTCCCGTGGCGTTCGACGCCGCCACCTTCGAGGTCTGGGCGCCGCTGCTGAACGGCGGCCGCATCGTGGTCGCCCCGCCGGGCGCCGTGAACGCGGCCTTGCTGCGGCGGCTGGCCGACGGGGGAGAGGTGACCGCGCTGTGGCTGACGGCCGGGCTGTTCCGGCTGCTGGCACAGGACGCGCCGGACTGCTTCGCGGGACTGCGCCAGGTGTGGACCGGCGGCGACGTGGTCCCGGCCGCGGCCGTGCGCCGGGTCCTCGACGCCTGCCCCGGGCTGACCGTCGTGGACGGCTACGGCCCGACCGAGACCACCACCTTCGCCACCACCCACGCCATGACCGACGCGGCCGCGGTACCCGACCCGGTACCCATCGGACGCCCCCTCGACGACATGCGGGTGCACGTCCTCGACGCCCGGCTCCGGCCCGTACCGCCCGGCACCGTCGGCGAGCTCTACCTGGCCGGCGAGGGCGTCGCCCGCGGCTACCTCGGCCGGCCCGGAGCGAGTGCCGAACGCTTCCTCGCCGACCCCTCCGGCCCGCCCGGCACCCGGATGTACCGCACCGGCGACCTCGCCCGACGGCACCCCGACGGCACCGTCGAGTTCCTCGGCCGCGCCGACGATCAGGTCAAGATCCGCGGCTTCCGCGTCGAACCCGGCGAGGTCGAGGGCGCCCTGGCCGCCCACCCCGCCGTCGCGGACGTGGCCGTGGTGGCCCGCGAAGGACGGTCCGGCGCGAAACAGCTCATCGCCTACGTCGTCGGACACGACGGACTCGACCCCGACGCGCTGCACGCCCACGCCCGCCGCACCCTGCCCGACTACCTCGTGCCCACCGCCGTCGTCCCGCTGGACGCACTGCCGCTCAGCACCAACGGCAAGGTCGACCGGGCCGCCCTGCCGGCCCCCGACGCCCCCACCGGCCGGCCGGAAGCCGTCGCACCGCGCACCGACGCCGAACGCCGCATCGCCGCCATCTGGTCCGACGTACTCGGCGTACCCGAAGTCGGCGTCACGGACGACTTCTTCGCCCTCGGCGGCGACTCCATCCTCAGCATCCGGCTCACCTCGCGGCTCGCGGAGGCGTTCGGCACCGAGCTGACCCCGCGGGCGGTGTTCAGCCACCCGACCCCGGCCGCCCTCGCCGTGCTGCTCACCGCGCCCGGGCAGCCCGCCGGCCGGCCGGGCGCGGCGCTGGTCCCGGTCGGCCGCGACACCCCGCTGCCGCAGTCCTTCGCCCAGCAACGCCTGTGGTTCCTGGACTCGTTCGCGCCGGAGAGCACCGAGTACCTCACCCCGCTCGCGCTGCGGCTGCGCGGCCGACTGGACACCACCGCGCTCGCCGCCGCCCTGACCGCCCTGGCCACCCGGCACGAATCGCTGCGCACCACCTTCGACTCCGTCGACGGCCAGGGCGTCCAGATCGTCCACCCGCCGCAGGACGTCCCGCTGCCGCTGCACGACCTGACGGAGCTGCCGCCCGGCGACCGCCCGGCGCGGCTAACGCAGCTGCTCGCCGAAGAGCGCACCCGCCCCTTCGACCTGCGCCGCGGACCCCTGCTGCGGGCCGGGCTGATCCGGCTCGCGGACGACCACCACGTCCTGACCCTGACCCTGCACCACATCGTCACCGACGGCTGGTCGACCGGCATCCTCACCGGCGACCTGGCCCACCTCTACCGCGCCGCGCTGACCGGCACCCCCGCCACGCTGCCGGCGCTGCCCGTCCAGTACGCCGATGTCGCCCAGTGGCAGCGCACCGCGCTCACCGGCCCGGCCGCCGAGGACCAGCTGCGCTGGTGGAAGGAGCGGCTGACCGGCATCGAACCGCTCCAGCTGCCCACCGACCGGCCCCGGCCACCGGTCCGCACCCGGCACGGCGCCACGACCGGGTTCGTCCTGCCGCCGGAAACCGCCCGCCGGCTCGCCGAGTTCGGCCGGACCCGGCAGACCACCCTGTTCATGACCCTGGTCGCCGCGGTCCAGACGCTCCTCGCCCGGCTCTCCGGACAGCGGGACATCGCCGTCGGCACGGTCACCTCGGGCCGCGAACGCCCGGAAACCCAGCGCCTGATCGGCTTCTTCGTCAACACCCTGGTGCTGCGCTCCACCGTCGAACCGGAGCGGTCCTTCCCGGACTTCCTCGCCGACGTCCGTGACACCGTGCTGGACGCCTTCGCGCACCAGGACGTGCCGTTCGAGCGGGTCGTGGACGAGGTCCAGCCGGACCGCGACACCAGCCGCACCCCGCTCTTCCAGGCCATGGTGGTGCTGCAGAACGCCCCCGGCGCGCCGATGGACCTGCCCGGCCTCCGGGTCAGCGACATCGAGCCCGAGCGGGACGAGGCCGCCTTCGACGTCACCCTGGAGTTCGCCGAGGCGGACTCCGGCGCCCTGCACGGGCTGCTCACCTACCATTCCGACCTGTTCGACGCGGACACCGCACGCCGGATGGCCGACCAGCTCACCACCCTGCTCACCGCCCTCGCCGACGACCCCGACCGCCCCCTCGGCGCGCTCCCGCTGGCCCCCGCCGAGGAACTGCGGCGCCTGCTCACCGACCGGCAGGGCGACGCGCACCGGGTCCCGCCGGCCACCCTGCCCGAGCTGTTCGCACGGCAGGTCACCCGGCGGCCCGACGCTCCGGCCCTCGCCGAGGGCGACCGCGTGCTGACCTACGCCGAGCTGGACACCGCCGCCAACCGCCTGGCCCACCGGCTGATCTCCCGCGGCGTCGGCCCGGAACGCCTGGTCGCCCTGGCGCTGCCGCGCGGCGCCGACATGGTCGTGGCGCAACTGGCGGTGGCCAAGGCCGGCGGCGCGTTCCTGCCCGTCGACCCCGCCTACCCGGCCGAGCGCCGGGAGTTCATGGTCCGCGACTCCGCGGCGGCCCTGGTCCTCGACGACCCGGCGGACGTGTGGTGCCCCGACGGCCCCGCGACCGCCCCCACCGCCGCTGACCGCCCGGCCCCCCTCACCACCGACCACCCCGCCTACGTCATCTACACCTCCGGCTCCACCGGCACCCCCAAGGCCGTGGTCGTGACGCACACCGGACTCGCCGGCTTCGCCGCGGCCGCCGCCGACCGCTACGACGTACAACCCGGCGACCGGATCCTCCAGTTCGCCTCGCCCAGCTTCGACGCCTCCGTCCTGGAGCTGTGCATCTCCCTGCTCGCCGGCGCCACCCTGATCGCGGGGGAGGAGGGACCGCTGGTCGGCGACCGGCTCGCCCAGGTGCTCGCCGACCGGCGGATCACCCACACCCTGATCCCGCCCGCCGCCCTCGCCACCGTCCCGCCCGAAACGGCCGGCACCCTGCCGGACCTGCGCACCCTCATCGTCGGCGCCGAGGCCTGCCCGGCCGACCTCGTCGACCACTGGGCCCCGGGCCGCCGCATGATCAACTCCTACGGCCCCACCGAGGCCACCGTGGTGGCCACCTGGACCGGACCGCTCACTCCCGGCGCGGGCGCCCCGCCCATCGGCCACACCGTCGACGGCACCCGCGCCTACGTCCTCGACGCCGCCCTGCGCCCCGTACCGGTCGGCGTCACCGGCGAGTTGTACGTGGCCGGCGCCGGCCTCGCCCGCGGCTACCTGGCCCGCCCCGGACTGACCGCCGCCCGCTTCCCGGCCGACCCCTTCGGCCCGCCCGGCAGCCGGATGTACCGCACCGGAGACCTGGTGCGGTGGGGCGCCGACGGCCAACTCCGCTACGCCGGACGCGCCGACGACCAGGTCAAGGTCCGCGGCTACCGCATCGAACCCGGCGAGATCGAGAGCGCACTGCGGCGCGCCCCGCAGGTCCGGGACGCCGCGGTCGTGGTCCGCAGCACCGGCCCGTCCGGCGCCGAACCACCCGCCCCCGGCCGGCTGGTCGCCTACGTCGTCCCCGCCGACGGGCCACCCGACGCCCTGGACGTCCAGGAACTGCGCGCGGACCTCGCCCACACCCTCCCGTCCCACATGGTGCCGTCGGTGTTCGTCCCGCTGGCGGAGCTGCCCCTCACCCCCAACGGCAAGACCGACCGCCGGGCGCTGCCCGCTCCCGCCCCGTCCACCGTCCCCACCGCCCACCACATCGCCCCGCGCACGGACACCGAACGCCGTATCGCGCAGATCTGGGCCGAGGTCCTCGGCCTCGACACCGTGGGCGCCGATGACAACTTCTTCGCCCTCGGCGGCGACTCGATCCTCAGCATGCAGGTCGTCTCACGGCTGCGCCGCACCGGACTGCACCTCGCGACCAAGGACCTGTTCACCCACCAGACGGTCGCCGAACTGGCCACCGTGGTCACCACCGGACCCGACCGGGCCGACGACGGCCCGGTCACCGGCGACCTGCCCCTCACCCCCATCCAGCACTGGTTCCTGACCACCCCCCGCGCCAACCACCACCACTTCAACCAGTCCGCACTGCTCGAACTCGACGGCGAACCCGACCCCACCGCACTGGAGGCGGCGCTCACCGCCCTCCTCACCCACCACGACGCCCTCCGCCTGCGCTTCACCGAACAGGACGGCCGCTGGCACCAGCACAACCCGCCCCCGCCCGCCACCCCGGACCGCCTCCTCGTCCGCCACGACCTAACCGGCCTCACCCCCGACCAGACCGACACCGCCCTCCGCACCACCGCCGACACCCTGCACACCGGCCTCGACATCGGCCGGGGCCCGCTGCTCCGCGCCGCACTCCTCACCGGTGGCCGGGACCACCCCGGCTACCTGCTCCTGGTGGCCCACCACCTCGTCATCGACGCGGTGTCCTGGCGGATCCTCCTCGACGACCTGGACACCGCCTACCACCAGGCCGCCCAGGGCCACCCGGTCACGCTCGGCGCCCGCACCACCTCCTTCCGCGACTGGGCCCGCGGCCTCGCCGCACACGTCGCCGCGGGCGCCCTGGACCACGAACTCCCTTACTGGGAAGAGGCATTGAACTCCGCCCCGCTTCCCGTGGACCACACCCCGGAGCCCGCCACCACCGCCGAAACCAGGACCCTGACCCGCACCCTGGACGAGCCCGACACCACCGCACTCCTCCGGGCCGCCCCCACCGCCTACCGCACCCGCATCAACGACGTCCTGCTCGCCGCCCTCGCCCTCGCCCTGGCCCGCTGGACCGACCGGGACCGGGTCTCCGTGGACCTCGAAGGACACGGCCGCGAGGACGTCCTGGACGGCGTCGACCTCTCCCGCACCGTCGGCTGGTTCACCACCGTCCACCCGGTCGGCCTGCACATCCCCGATCGCGCCGACCTCGGCCCCACCCGGGACTGGCGCGCCCTGGTCAAGTCCGTCCGACGCCAACTCCGCACCGTTCCCGGCAACGGCCTCGGCTTCGGCGCCCTGCGCACGTACGGCAGCCCGGACATCCGCCGGCGCCTGGAGCGCACCGGCCACGGCCGGCTCGTCTTCAACTACCTCGGCCAATGGGACTCCCGCCGCACGGGAACCGACACCGGCGGCGGCCTGATCCGCGCCGAGCACGGCAGCTTCGGCCAGGACCACGACCCCCGCGACCCCGGCTCCCACCTCCTGGAGGCGGTCGGCGCCGTCCAGAACGGCCGCCTCACCTTCACCTGGCACTACCGCCCCGACACCCACGAGGAGACCACCGTCCGCGCCGTCGCCGAGGACTTCACCGAGGCCCTCCACCAGATAGCCCGGCACGCCCGCAATAGCCTCTGAACCACAACCACCGGCCCACCAGAACCCTTCAACCCACCTCCACCCACCTCAATCCGGCTCAATCCGGCTCAATCCAAGGAGAATCGACATGGACGAGAACGCCCGCTACCAGGTCCTGCGCAACGACGAGGACCAGTACTCGCTCTGGCTCGCCGACCTGGAGATCCCCGCCGGCTGGCACGCCGTCGGCAAGGAGGGCACCCAGGACGAGTGCTCCGCCTACGTCGACGAGGTCTGGACCGACATGCGCCCCCGCAGCCTGCGGGAGCGCATGGAGAACGCCGACGCCTGACCGGCCGTCACCGGCACCGTGGGGCGCGGCAACCGCCGCGCCCCACGCCGACCGAGCGACACGTCCCCCCACACACCCCGCACCCTCGGACATCCCTATGTGGTCCTTCGCCCGCGGCCCTCCCATCGAGACAAGGACGTCTGCCATGACCCCGACCCTGCGTACCGCACGGCTGGTCTTCCTCCCCTATCGCCCCGAGGACGAGGACGTCTTCGTCGAGCTCCTCAGCGACGAAGTGGTCTGTCGCTGGATGGGCCAGGAGAGATGCTCCGAACCGGAGATCCGCACCATCTACCGCTCGATCCTCACCGACGTCTACGGCAAGAACCTCTTCGACGTGTGGGGCGTGTGGTCCGACGGCGACTACATCGGCCACGCCGAGATCAAGAAGACCGGCAACGTCGACGGCCACGAGGCCATCGCCGCCCTGGTCAGAAAACACTGGGGCCAGGGCTTCGGCAGGGAGCTCGTCGAGGGCC
Source organism: Streptomyces nigrescens (assembly GCA_024349765.1). Classification (GTDB taxonomy): domain Bacteria; phylum Actinomycetota; class Actinomycetes; order Streptomycetales; family Streptomycetaceae; genus Streptomyces; species Streptomyces endophytica. The sequence goes on from AP026074.1 coordinate 97,466, forward strand.
TGTTGGCCTACGCCGCGGACACCCTCGGCGTCAAAGAGGTCTACGGCATGGTCGGCGCCGAGAACACCGCCAGCCTCGCTCTCTGCGAACGACTCGGCTTCCGCCATGTGCGCGACGTGGTCTCGGACACCGGGACGGTCACGAAGATGCTGGTGGTGTCCACGGTGAACGACACCCCGGGCTTCTCCTGAAGCGACCACCGGAGCCGTTGACCGCCGCGACTCCCTCCGGCCTGACAGGCTCGTTCGCGGTGCTCGACGAACGGCGGGTGGCCTACCTCGACTTCGCCGGCAGCAACGCCGAAACCATCGCCCACCTGCGGGAGAACGGCCGTATCACCCTGATGTGGTGCGCGTTCCAGGGCCCGCCGAACATCGTGCGCGTGCACGGTCACGGCGAGCCGGTCTTCCGCGACGACCCGCGCTTCGAGGAACTGCTCAGGCACGATCCTCCTCAGCCTGCCCGCCGGGGCCGCACCCCCTGCCGGGGTGCGGCCTTCGGCGCAGGTGCTTATGCCGGCCAGCCGCCGTACGGCACGGTGATGAGCTCCATCGCATGACCCGCCGGGTCCAGGAAATACACGCCCCGGCCACCGTCGTTGTGGTTGATCGAGCCGGGGTGCTGCTGGTGCGGATCGGCCCAGTGCTCGATGCCGCGCTGCTCGATCTGCGCGTACGCCTGGCCGAACTCCTCCTCGGAGACCAGGAAGGCGTAGTGCTGCGGGGTGATGTCGTCCGCGGGGATCGTGGCGAAATCCAGCGTGACGCCATTGCTCAGACCGACGGCGATGAACGGGCCCCACTCCGCGGTGATGTCAAGGCCCAGCAGGTCCGCGAAGAAGGTGGCGGACTCCCGGTTGTCCCGGGCGTGGATGATCGTGTGGTTCAACTCGACTGACAAGGAATGCCTCCGAAGGCATCTCCCGACACCTCCATGCCTCACCCAGCCGGTGACCGACACGCGATGTCGCCGCAGAGCGTAGCCGACCTGTCCGCGCAGTGCGTCACAGGCCCAGCAGCTCCGCCAGGTTCCCGCCCAGCACGCGCTCCAGGACCTCGCCGGGCGGCGTGACCCGCTCCACGGTGGCGCGGGACAGGACGGGGTCGCCGTACGGGGCGTCGGAGCCGAAGAGGGTGCGGGTGGGGAGTTCCTGGATGGCCAGGCGGACGGCGAAGACGATGTTCGCGGTGGACAGTTCCAGGTAGAGGTTGGGCGTGGCCCGGGCAAGTTCGATCGCTGCCATCCAGTGCGCCCCGGCCAGTTGGCTGATCACCAACGGCACCTTCGGGTAGCGGGCCGCAAGTTCCGCCAGGGTTCGCACGTCCGCCGCCGTCGTGGGGGCGTAGCCGTGGACGACCACGGGGAGCCCGCCGTGGTCGTGGGCGGCCCGGAGCACCGGCTCGACCAGGGCCGCCCCGTCCGGGGGCGGGGTGAGCTCCCCGATGCCGTGCAGTCCGCGACCGGCCACTTCCCGCGCCACCCACGCCGCCGTCCCGGCCTCGTCCAGGCCCAGGGGCACGGAGCCGAAGCCCAGGAATCGGGTGGGGTGGGCGGCCAGCGCCTCGTCCAGCTCCCGCCACGCAGCGGCGTACCCGTCGTCACCGGCCGGGCCCGTACGGCCGTCGGAACCACCGCTCAGCGCGCGTTCCAGCACGCCCATCTCGTGGCGCAGGGAGGCCAGGTCCGTCGCCCGCTCCGGGTGCGGACGCGTGGGGAAGAGGACCGTGCGGTCCACGCCCGCGTCGTCCAGCGCGGCCAGGTGGAGGTCCAGCGGGTCGTGGACGTGGCTGTGGGCATCGATGATCATGTGGGCCTTCCTGAGGTGCCGGCCACCGGCGGAATGCGGGCGGCGGGACCAGTGTTGATCCCTGACACCGTGGGAAGGTCAAGCGAGAGGGGGAGGCCGTGCTGATCGGGGAGCTGGCCGAGCGGACCGGGACCAGCGAGCGGCTGCTGCGCTACTACGAGCGGGCGGGGCTGCTGCGGCCCGAGCGGCTGGCCAACGGCTATCGGGCCTACACGGACTCCGACGCCGCCGCCGTACGGCGCATCCGGGCCCTCCTCGCGGCCGGGCTGCCCACCCGGGTCATCCGCCAGGTGCTGCCCTGCACCACCGACACGGCCGCGGTACAGCCCTGCCCCGGCGTGCTCGACGCGCTCCGGGACCAGCTGCGCGCCCTCGACCGGCGGTCCGCCGAGCTCGCGGCGGCCCGCGAGGTGCTACGGGAGACGATCGCGGGCGCGGAGGGGCGGCGCGGGGCCGCCCCGCTCGGCCCTTGAACTCCTCACTCGTCGTCTTCCGCCCGGCGCTCGCCCTCCGCCTGGGAAGGCTGGGTCCGCATCGTCTCGGGGTGCTGCGGCTGGCCCGGATCCATGTCCTCCTCCAGCCGTTCGCCCTCGGCCTGCGACGGAGTCGTGTATTCGTCGTACTGGCTCATGGCCGCCTCCGCGTACTGGCTCGTGGCCGCCACTGCGGTCGGAACGCCTGCCTGCATCACGAGCGTAACGCTTCCGGTGACCCGCGGCCCGTGCTGGCCGGCGACCCTCGCGACCGGCACCCCGCCGCACACGCGGACGAGGGGAGGAGGAGAATCGGGCCATGGCAAATAGCGCAGGGGCAAAGGCAGTTGTGATCGGAATCGCCGCGCTCGGGGTGGTCGCCGCGCTCGCCGTGCTGTGGGTGCTCAGCCTCTTCGGATCGATCTTCTTCGGCTGGGAGCCCGTGGGGCCCTGAGCGGCCGTGCGGGGCGCCCGCGCAGCATGCCTCCCCGCGACCGCCGCCCTCCGCGGGGCTACCGCAACGCGGTCCCGATCAGCCCCCGGATCTCCTCCTCCAGCACGCCCCCGCCGCCCAGCAGCCGGTCGAAGACCAGCCCGTCCACGCAGGCCAGCAGGGTGAGCGTGCGGCCCTCGGCATCGGCCACACCCTGCGCGGCCAGGAAGTCGCGCACGGTGTCCCGGCCGGCGTTCTCCCGCGGTACCAGGATCTCCCGCAGCTCCGGATGGCGCGCGCTCTCCAGGGCGCACGCATAGCGCGCGAGGGACCGCTGCCGCCCTTCCCCGGTGAGCCGCTGCTCGACGAACGCACTGATCTGAGCGGCCAGTTCGTCGGCGTCGCGCGGCGCAGGCAGCTCTTCCCCCGCCCTTTGCAGTTCCGCCTGGTCGCGTGCGACGAGCCGCCGGACCAGCGCGGTGAGCAGCGCCTGCCGGGTGCGGAAGTACGCGGAGGTGGTGCCCGGCGGCAGGTCCGCCGCGCGGTCCACGGCCCGGTGGGTCAGTCCCCGCATCCCGTCATCGGCGAGTACGTCGATGGCGGCGTCGGCGAGGACCGTACGTCGATCTGTGGTCACCCCTCCTTTCTACACCTGTAGAGGAAGGGGATACGATCTTCTACATCTGTAGAAGGCCATAAGGGGCCTGCGGGGGAAGAGAGGGGACCGTTGTGGGCAGCAGTGCGGTGGTGGTCGGGGGAGGCATCGGCGGGCTGGCCGCGGCGCTCGGCCTGCGCCGGATCGGCTGGGAGGTGACCGTCGTCGAACGCGCCCCGGTCCTCGACGACGCCGGCGCGGGCATCTCCCTGCACGCCAACGGCATCCGCGCCCTGGACGCCCTCGGCGTCGGCGCAGCGGTACGGGCAGCCGCCCGGCCGCAGTACGTCGGCGGCACCCGCACGCCGGACGGACGCCGGCTGGCCCGTATGGACGGCGTCGCGCTGGAGCGCGAACTGGGCACCCCGATCGTGGGCATCCCGCGCGCGGCGCTCCACCGGGTGCTCCGCGAGGCCTTGCCGGCCGAGTCACTCCTCATCGGCGCCGAGGTGACCTCCGTCGACCGCACCGACCCGGCCCGGGTGCGGATACCCGTGGGGGAGACCGTTCTCGACGCGGATCTGGTCGTGGCCGCCGACGGCATCAACAGCCGGCTGCGCGGCCGGCTCTTCCCCGGCCACCCCGGTCCCGCCTACAGCGGCTCGACCGTACTGCGCGCCATCACCGAGCACCCGGTCGCGCTGCGCACCGACTTCGAACTGACCTGGGGCCCGGGCGCCGAGTTCGGCCACATCGCCTTCACGGACGGCCGCGCCGAATGGCACGCCGTCCTCAACTCGCCCGCCGGCGTGCGCTTTCCCGACCCGCTCGCCGAGATGCGCCGCCGGTTCGCCGACTGGCACGACCCCATCCCGGCACTGCTGGACGCCACCCGTCCCGAGGCCGTCCTGCACCACGACATCAACGAACTGGCCATCCCGCTGCCCGCCTACGCCGTGGGCCGGATCGCCCTGCTCGGCGACGCGGCGCACGCCATGACCCCGAACCTGGGCCAGGGCGCCTGCCAGGCACTGGAGGACGCGGCCACACTCGCCGCCGCCCTGGCCACCGAGCCCGGCGTCGAGGCGGCGCTGACCCGCTACGACGCGGAACGCCGCCCCCGTAGCCAGTCCGTCGCCCGCGCCGCCCGCCAGGCCGGCCGGGTGGGACAGCAACTGACCCACCCCGTGGCCCTCGCCCTGCGCAACACGGCCCTCCGACTCGCCCCGCCCCGCGCCACCGTCCGCACCATCCTGCGCCATGCCGACTGGACACCGCCGCGACTGCCCTGACGGAGACGTAGCGAGGGTCGGGGGACTGACGCGGTACGTACCGGACGCGCGTCAGCCCGTGCCACCTGGTGGACTTGAGCCTCCAGTAAGGGGAGACGCAAAGGTAAGGACATGCACGGCGACACCCTCCGCTCCAATGACTCCGACGGCTCCCCTCTGCGGTCCTGACGTTGACCCCGAACGCCCGGAATTCACGGCGATCGTGCGCTCGATGCCCCCCGAGCTGCCCGACGACCCCGACGCCGAGCAGGTCCGGGCCTGGGTGGAACTCGCCGAACTGTCCCTGGACAGGGACTTCCGGGCCGCGGTGCGCCGGATGGTCGAGGAGTACGCCGCCGAACAGCCCGGTGCCGCCGTGGGCCCGCGCCCCGACCTGGCCGCGGCCGTCCGCGCGCACGTCGGTCCGGCTCTCGCCGCGGGCATCGACCCGGCCGCCGCCCCCGGCCGATCCGGCCGTCGCGGCCCTCACGGCCCACTACGCGGCCGTGCTGCGCGGCCCTGACGCCCCCGAAGACGCCCCCGCAGTCCACCGGCAGCTGCTGCGCCGCCTGGAATCCATGAACGACCCCCGCAGGGACCGCTACTTCCAGCTGCTCGCGGCGATCAACGGCTGGCCGGCCCCGGACGCCCTGGCACCGGTGTCCTCACCTTCGGCGGCCACGGGCTGCAGCGCCTCGCTCGACAACCAGGCGTCGTGCCGCGTGGCGGAGAAGGCTCACTTCGCCTTCGACCGCGTCCTTCCGGCCGCGCCGCCCGGGCAGGCGGTCAACGCCGCCGCCGCGGAGATGGCCGAGTACGTCAAGATCGTCGCAGCGGGCGGCGAGGGCTGGATCGGCTACTGGTTGCATCCCGACGAGCCCGCGGGCCGCCCTTGGCCCGTGATCGAGCTCGACACCGAGTTCTCGTACCGGGGCATGGTGGGCGGCACCCTGGCCGAAGCCTGCCTCGCCGAGCACATCCGCTACCAGGACGAGCCCGACGAACAGCTCGCCTTCTCCCGTCTGTCCGCCCGGCTCGCGGACCTCGGTCTGCGCCTCGGCGTGCAGGACTACGACGCCCTCCACGAGCCCGAGTTGACGGTGGCCCCGGAGGAACTCACCGAGGAACTCCTCGACATCGAGCGCGCGAGGCGCGGCCTGTCCTGAGTGCCGCACCGCCTCGGGCGGCCGGGCTATTCCGGTCGCTGCTCGCCGCGGCGGCCGGAAACCGTGTCGAAGAGGCGCCAGCCGTCCATCTCCTCGGTCAGGGGATCGTCGGGCTGCCAGCCCTTGGCCAGGGCCTCGTCGAGGAAGGCGCGTACCGTCCCCGGCTCGTGCAGGTTCAGCAGGGGGCCGTCGGCGGTGCCGACCGCACCGGAGAACATGAGGTAGCCGTCCGGGACGAGCCTGCCGGGGCCGCTCCGGAACACGATGCGCAGCCGGCCGCGCGCCTTGAACGGGCGGATGACGAGGATTTCGCAGCAGCCGTGGTACTGACCGTTGCCCACCGCGTCGTGTGTGTGGTGCAACGACCACAGAAAGGTTTCGCCCTCCACGACGAGGCGGCGTGCTGTCTTTTCCCTGCGGGGCATCGGCAGATGGTAGCCGCATCCGCGTGCCGGCCGGCATGCGACCGGCAAATGGAGACTGGAAATCCACTTCCGCTGTGCATGATGTGTGGCGGAGGGCGTAGTTGGACGCGTGCGACGCGCCTCGGATCTGCATATTGCCACTCCATTCAAAATGTTGAGTTCTGAAGCAGATTTGGAATGTCAAATTCCGGACGATCCGGAACCGGGTGAAACGTCCCTAGTCGAAAAAATGTCCTGTACGAACCGTGCTGGCGTGTGGCACCATTTGAGCGTCGCGGACTCGGGGGACAAGTAGGCGACAAACGGGGGGAAGCCATCTTCTGCATGTCTGCGTATTGACCGGGCGCAGTGAGTACGCCCATGGGTTCTCGCAATTTCGGACCGGGCCGCACGTCTGCGTGCCCGCACTCAACAGTGTTGGATTTCCGTGATAGCAGAAGAAATTTATGATCTGGTCTTGGATGACTTGTTCATCCGGGCCGATCATCTCGTACCTGGAAGTTCAGTCTTCCTCAAACTTGAGGGCCTGAATCCGGCAGGCTCGGTCAAGCTCAAGACGGCCATCGCCCTGGTGGCCCAGGCCGAGGACTCGGGGCGTGAATTTCCGCGTACCCGCCTCATCGAATCGACATCGGGGAATCTCGGCGTGGCCCTCGCCATGGTCTGTGCGGCCAAGGGGTACCGCCTGACCTGTGTGACGGATCCCAATGCCAACGCGCAGTCCGTGCGGCTGATGCAGGCGCTCGGCGCAGAGGTCGTCGTCATCGACATCCGCGACGGCAACGGCGGCTATCTGCAGTCCCGTATCAACTACATCCGCGACCGCCTGGCATGCGAGCCCGACACGTACTGGCTGAACCAGTACGCGAATCCGGCCGGCCCCCAGGTGCACCGCGACCGCACCGGGCGCTCCGTCCTCGACGAGATCGGCCACGTCGACTACGCCTTCATCGGGGCCGGCACGACCGGGACCCTGATGGGATGCGCGGAGTACTTCCGGCAGCACAGCCCGGCCACCCGGATCATCGCCGTCGACGCCGTCGGGTCGGTGTCCTTCGGCGGCTCGCCCGGCCGGCGCCACATCCCGGGGCTCGGCACCAGCCGGCGTCCCGAAATCCTCGACGAGCGCCGTATTGACGAAGTCGTCATGGTGCCCGAAGCGGATGCCGTGGAAATGTGCAGAATGCTTGCCGAAGAACGTGGGCTGCTGCTCGGTGGGTCCAGCGGGACGGTGCTGTCCGCGGTACGGGCCAAGGCCAAGGAAATCCCCGAGGGAAGCGTCGTGGTCGCCCTTTCACCGGACTTCGGTGAACGCTACCTGGAGACCATCTACAACGACTCCTGGGTGGCCGACCGCTGGCCCGAACTCATCTGCTCGGAAATTTCGGAAGTTTCTCAGGCCGGCGCCTGAGGAGAGGTGTGTTTTTCATGTTCGACTTCGACGTGGTGGCGGGCGAGACCGTACGCGAGATCCTGAGCGACCAACGGGCCGAGGTCCTCGGCATCGTCAGCCAGGCATATCGCAGCCATGAGGCCGGGGAAAGCATCAACCCCGACAGCTATTTCCTCCGGTTCCCGGAGAAGCCCGACTCCCGGATCATCGCGCTGCCCGCCTACCTCGGCGCCGACGTCCAGCTCGCGGGCATCAAGTGGATCGCCAGCTTCCCCAAGAACACCCAGGTCGGGAAGCCCCGCGCCTCGGCCGTGCTCATCCTCAACGACTACGAGACCGGCTACCCGATCGCCTGCCTGGAAGCCGCGAACATCAGCGCCGCCCGCACCGCGGCGTCCGCCGCCGTGGCCGCAACCACCCTGCGCCCGGGCGGATTCGAGGGCACGCGGATCGCGATCGTCGGCGGCGGTGTCATCGCCCGCAACATCTGCGACTACCTCCACGCCGCAGGCGCGACCACGGACGCCTACCTCGTGCACGACCTCCACGAGGAGTCGGGTCAGGCCCTCGTCGACCACCTGCGCACCACCCAGCAGCGCCCCGCCTCCTTCACCCCCGACCTGGGCACGGCGCTGGAGGCCGAGACCGTGGTCTTCGCCACCACCGCCCTGGAGCCGTACGTCACCACGCCGTTCAAGCCCGGCCAGCTCGTGCTGAACATCTCGCTGCGGGACCTCGCGCCCGAGGTGGTGCTCGCGGCGGACAACGTCCTCGATGACGTCGACCACTGCCTGAAGGCCAACACCTCGCCGCACCTCGCGGAGCAGCTGACCGGCTCGCGGGACTTCGTGACCGGCACGCTCGCCGGCGTCCTGAACGGCGAGGTGACGGTGTCCGAGGAACGCCCGGTGATCTTCTCGCCGTTCGGCCTCGGCGTCCTCGACCTGGCCGTCGGCGCGTACGTCCTGCAGCAGGCCCGGGAGGCCGGCTCGGCCATCGCGGTCCCCAACTTCTTCGGGGAGACCCGCCGGTGGTAACGACGGAGCAGTACGCAGACCACGGGCAGCGCGCGGGGGCCCCGTCGGCCACCCCGGCGGGCACCTGGGACGCCGAACGGCACACCACCCTCGCGATCGTGGGGGCCGGTTCGCGCGGGCTGGGCATCGTGGAGCGGCTCGTCAGCCAGTGCCTGGCGGAGCCCTTCCCGGTCACCGTCCACCTCGTGGACCCCCAGCCCCTCGGCCCCGGTTTCCACCTCCGCGACCAGCCCGACCACCTCCTGCTCAACACGGTGTGCGCGCAGATCACAGCCTTCGCGGACGACGAGATGGTGGACGGCCCCACGCGGATCAGCGGCCCGTCCCTCCACACCTGGTGCCAGGAGAGGGACTTGCGGCTGGGCGCGGACGGATACACCGTACGGGCCGGGGAGGGCCGGGAGATCCGGCCGAACGACTTCCTCCCCCGGAGGCTGCTGAGCGAATACCTCACCTGGGCGGCCGAACGCATCGTCGCCGCCGCACCGCCCTGCTTCGTCCTGATGCGGCACGCCACCACGGCCACCGACATCCGCCCCGGCGAGGACGGCGGTGAGGTCGTCCGCCTCGCCGACGGCACCCACCTGGAGGCCGACGCGGTCTTCGTGACCGTCGGCCACCACACCCTGCACCTCCCGGCCGCCGCGCAGCCCGAACCGCCCGCCGGCCATGGCCTGATCACCCGCCCCTACCCGCTGCCCGGCGCCCTGGACGGCATCGCCCCCGGCGACGACGTCGCCGTGCTGGGCATGGGGCTGACCGCCATGGACGTGATCGCCAGCCTGACGCTGGGACGCGGTGGCCGGCACGAGCCGGCGGACGACGGCGGACGGCTGCGGTACGTACCCAGCGGCCGCGAACCGCGGATCGTGCTGGTCAACCGTTCCGGGATGCCCTCGCGCAGCCGTCCGCACCTCAATCCGGGCCGGGCCCGCTTCGCGCCCCTCGTCCTGACGACGGACCGGATCGAGGCCCTGCGCCGGCAGCGTGCGGACGGTCGGCTCGACTTCCTCGACGACGTACTGCCGTTGGTCGAGGCCGAGATGGAACTGACCTACTACCGCACCGTCCTGGCCCGTAGGACGGGCGATGCCGCGGCCGCGGCCGCGGAGTTCGCCCATCGGGTGGCCACCTCGGGCGGTGACCGGGCGCTGGCCGCCGCACGGGCGGAGTTCGGGCCGTACCCGCTGCACGGCGTGCTGACCGAGGAGCCCGCCGACCGGCAGTGGGCCGACGCGGAGGCGTACGCCGAGTGGTTCGCCGCCCGGGTCGCGGACGATCTGGCCGAGGCCCGCGAAGGACTGGGCGCCAGCCCGGTCAAGGAAGCCCTGGAAGTGCTGCGCGACCACCGCGACGTCCTCCGGGCCGTCATCGACCCGCCGGGTGTCGACGACCCTTCGCTGGACCACTTCTTCGGGGAGTTCAACTCCGCCGTCAACCGCCTGGTGATCGGCCCGCAGCTGGACCGGTCGGCGGAACTGCTGTCGTTGTTGGACGCCGGTGTGCTGCGGCTCGGCCCCGGGCCGCGCCCGAAGGTCATCGCCCCGAGCGGCCAGGGCCCGTGGCGCCTGGAGTCCACCTGCCTGGCCGGCCCGGAGAGCGTCGAGGTCGGGCACGTCGTGCACGCCCATGTCGCCGAGCCGAGCGCGGACCGGCTGCCCACCTCGCTGCTGGGCCGGCTCGTCGCGGCCGGCCGCGTCTCCACCCTGGCCCGGCGCGGCACCCGGGTCGCCGGACTCCACGTCACCCGCGAGGGACAAGGCATCGGTCCCGCCGGGGAGGTCCGGCGCACGCTGTTCTTCCTCGGCCCGCACACCGAGGGGTCCAGCTACTACAACCACTACGTTCCCTCGCCCGGCGCGCCGTCGCGCGCGCTGAAGGACGCCGAACTCGCCCTCCGCACCGCCCTGCCGGCCCTGACCAAGAGGACATCATGAGCAACCGCGAGACCTACACTCCCTGGACCAGGGAGTACCGCGTCGAGACCCGAGCCGCCCAGGGCGACGGCTGGCGCTGCCCGACCACCGGTGCCGTGCCGCCGCCGGTGAGCATGGGGGCGACCTTCGCCCGCGACGACCAGTACCGCACCCCGGCCGGCCTCGCCTATCTGCGGGACCAGGGCACCCCGGGCTACGAGCAGGTCGAGGGCGTCGTCGCCGGGCTGGAGGGCGGTTCCGACGCGCTGGTCTTCTCCTCCGGCATGGCCGCCGCCACCGCCGTCTTCCAGGTCCTGCCCGCCGGGGCCCGGGTCGTGGTGCCGCAGACCATGTACTTCGGCCTCACCAAGTGGCTGCTGGAGTTCGGGCAGCAGCGCGGCCTGGAGGTCGTACGCGTCCCGATGGACGACCTGGACGCGGTGGCCCAGGCGGTCAACGCGGCGCCGACCGCCCTGCTGTGGGCGGAATCCCCGGCCAACCCCACCTGGCTGGTCACCGACCTCGAAGCCTGCGCCGAGATCGCCCACCGGGCCGGCGCGTTGTTCGGCGTGGACAACACCGTCCCCACGCCGGTGCACACCCGGCCCTTCGACCTCGGCGCCGACCTGATCATGCACTCCGGCACGAAGTACCTGAACGGCCACAACGACGTGGTGGCCGGCCTCCTCGTGGCCGCCCCGGACCCGACCGAGGAGCACCAGGCGCTCTGGGAGCGGCTGCGCCTGCACCGCCGTCTGACCGGCCCGATCCTCGGCCCCTGGGAGACGTACCTGCTGCTCCGCGGCATACGGACGCTCTTCCCGCGCATGCGCCAGATATCGGCCTCCGCCATGACCCTGGCCGAGCACTTCTCCGCCCACCCGCTGGTCAGCCGGGTCGCCTACCCGGGCCTGCCCACCGACCCGGGGCACAAGGTCGCCTCCCGGCAGATGACCGGCGGCTACAGCGGCATGCTCTCGCTGCACATCGCCGGGGACTGGACGCGTTCGCTGCGCGCGGCCGAACATTGCGAACTGTTCATTCGCGCCACATCCCTGGGTGGGGTGGAAAGCCTGATCGAACACCGCTACACATTCGAGGGACCGGACAGCACATCACCCAAGGACATGCTCCGGCTGTCCATCGGCGTCGAGGACCCGGCCGACCTCATCGCCGATCTGGAGCAGGCACTGGAACGCGCCGCGAAGGACGCCCCGTGAGCTCAGACACCAGCAACACCAGCACCACCGACAGCACCAGTTCAAGTACCAGCACCACCGGCAACACCAGCACGAGCACCACCAGTAGCGCGAGCACCGGCACGACGGGCGGTACGGGCACCCCGGCACCCACGAATTCCGGCCAACCTGCCGCCCGACGGGGCGTGATGGGCGACCTCTCGCTGTCCGCGGTCCTCGCCGGGTTCGTGGCCGTCGTGGTCTCGTACTCCGGCCCGCTGGTGATCGTGCTCGCCGCCGCCACGGCCGGCCATCTGAACCAGGCACAGACCGGCTCCTGGGTCTGGGCCATCTCCATCGGCAGCGGTCTGACCTGCATCGGGCTCAGCCTGCGGACGAAGATGCCGGTCATCACCGCCTGGTCGACGCCCGGCGCGGCGCTGCTGGTCACCAGCCTGGGCGCCTACTCGTACCCGGAAGCCATCGGCGCGTTCCTCGTCACCGGTGTCGTGATCACCCTGGTGGGACTCACCGGGGTGTTCGGGTGGCTCATCCGGCAGGTACCCACGGCCGTGGTGTCGGCCATGCTCGCGGGCATCCTGTTCTCCTTCGGCACCGGTCTCTTCACCTCCCTGAAGACCGCGCCGTGGATCGCCGGGCCCGTCCTGCTGGCCTATCTGCTCGGCAAGCGGTGGCTGCCGCGGTACGCCGTGCTGATCGCGCTGGCCACGGGCGTGGTGTGCAGCGCCGTCACCTCGCGACTGCACATCAACCTGCACAGCATCGAGCTGGCCCGCCCCGTGCTGACCACTCCCGAGTTCTCGGTCGCCTCGCTCATCGGCATCGCGGTGCCCATGATCCTGGCCACCCTGGCCTCGCAGAACGCCCCCGGGATGGCGGTCCTCACCGCGTCCGGATACCAGCCCAAGGACCGGCTGCTGATCGGCTCGACCGGCCTGGTGTCCACGCTGCTCGCCCCGTTCGGGTCGCACGCCATCAACCTCGCGGCCATCACCGCGGCGATCTGCACCGGACCCGAATCCCACCGCGACCCCAAGCGCCGCTACATCGCCGGCGTCGCGTGTGGAGCGTTCTACCTCCTGATCGGCGCGTTCGGCACCACCCTCGTGGTCTTCTTCGCGGGCCTGCCCAAGGAACTGGTCGCCGCCATCGCCGGCGTCGCCCTGCTCGGGGCGCTGGCCGGCGGCCTGACCGGAGCGGTCACCGAGGAGAAGGACCGCGAGGCCGCCCTGATCACCTTCCTCACCACCGCATCGGGAGTCACCCTCCTCGGCGTCGGCTCCGCCTTCTGGGGCCTCGTCTTCGGCGTCGTCTCGCACCTCGTCCTCACCCGCTGGCGCAACACCCGCAACGGCGCGAACACCCCGCAACCCGCCACCAAGTAACGGCGCACGTGGCACGGCCCGTTACCGGGACCGACCCGCCACCCGCTGAGCGGCCGCCCCGACCATCCGGTGGGGGCGGCCGTTACGGTTTCATCGCCCGTGCCCGTGTCGGGGTCGGTGCCTTCGGTGAGCCAGAAGAACCCGTCGGCCTGTTCCGTGCTCGCCCACTGCAGGAGCCCGCCGGGTGCGGGGTACAGCTCGTACGGTTCCCACAGGCGGCTGCCTCTCGCGCTTGCCCACTCGCTCAGCCACTCCGTGTGCCGGACGAGGTCAGTGGTCTTGAAGCAGGCGCCGGGAACGTGGAGTTGGAGAAAGTCGTCGAAGGCGCCGTCCCCGAAGAGGTCGACGAGGCGCTTGTAGTCACTGGGCAGCCGGGTCCCGATCCGGTCCTCGATCGCCGCCCAGTCGACCGTACGTGTGCCGGAGACGTCCCATCCCGTCACGGCGACGACCCCGTCCACCCAGGAAGAGCCCTCCGGTACGTCCGCGGCCGGATCCTGCCCTTCCGCGACCAGCACCACGGACCGTATGCCGTCGTCGAAACGGGCGCTACCGCAGCCGATCCACCGGCCCCCGTGCGCCCAAGCGCGCATCTCGACGAGCCGTTCACCGAACGGGGTCAGGAGTGGCAGCCCCGTCCGCAGGGTGACGGTCGGATCGGTGTACCCGTCCATCGCCAGATTGCGCGGCTGCCCGTAGCGTCCGCTGAGCGCCTCCTGGAGTGCGGAGAGGTCGGGCCGGCGCGAATGGTCCGATGGGCGCGAAGATCCCGAAGGGTGCACAGGGGGCGAAGGTGGCCACAGGCATACGTGTCCCGACGGGTGGCCCGCCTCTTCGCACGCCAGGTCGCCGGTGCCCGGCCAGGACAGGCGGTGGATGGCCGAGAGGAGTGCTTCCTGGGCGGCCTGATCTTTCCGTTCGTTCATGGCAGGCAGTGAAGCGGACCCCACTGACATCGGGGCCGTGAGCGACACTGAGGGCAGGCGTGATGATCAGTACGGGGAGAGGTGTGTCCATGCGCGCGATGCAGTACGAGCGGTTCGGTGGCCCCGAGGTCCTGCGGGAGGCCGATGTGCCGGACCCGGTGGCGGGGGCGGGCGAGAGCCTCGTGGTGGTGGAGGCCGCCGGCGTCAATTTCGGCGACATCAAGCAGATCGCCGGCGAGCACACCGAGGGACCGTACGCCCCGGAGGGGCCGTTGCCGCGCATCCCCGGCATGGAGGTCGTCGGCCGGACCCCGGACGGCCGACGGGCGCTCGGCTATGTGGCACAGGGCGGTTACGCCGCGAAGACGGTCGTCGCCGACCGCGACCTGGTCGCGCTACCGGACGGGGTGAGCGCGGGCGAGGCGCTGGCGTTGCTCGTCCAGGGGCTGACGGCCTGGCATCTGCTGCGCTCGGTCGCGCGGATACGGCCCGGTGAGAGCGTGGTGGTCCACGCCGCCGCGGGCGGGACGGGCAGTCTCGCCGTCCAGCTGGCCCGGGAGTTCGGCGCCGGGCGCATCATCGCCACCGCGTCGTCCGACGAGAAGCGTGCCTTCGCCCTGGAACTCGGCGCGGACGTGGCGATCGACGGTGATCCGGAGGGCTACCGGGAGCGCGTCCTCGACGCCAATCACGGACACCCGGTCGACATCATCCTGGACGCCATCGGTGGCCCCGTCCTCGACTCCGCACTGGACGCACTCGGATACCTGGGACGCCTGGTGACGTACGGCGCCTCCTCCCGGCAGCCCGCCGCGCCCCTCGCCCCCGGTCGCCTCGCGGTGGACAGCATCACCGTCGCCGGCTTCTGGCTCATCCCGCTGATCGCCCGGAAGGGGGCCGGTGGCCCGGCACTGGAGGAACTGCTCGACCTCGTCGCGCGGCGACGCCTGCGGCCGCTGGTGGGTGCCGCATACGACCTCGGGCACGCGCGCGACGCCCAGGAGGACCTGCTGGCCCGCCGCACCAAGGGCAAGTTGATCCTCCTCCCTTGAGGCCGAGGGACTGTCCTTCGGACGGACGGACAGACGAACGGACGGATAGACGAACGGACGGACAGACGGACGGCCGGCTCGCCTCGCAGGGCTGGTTGTATCGCCCCCCCCGGCAAGGCTGGTGGCCGGCCGCCCCTCGGCGCGGGCGGCTGTGGCGTCATGCCGCGAGTGATGTGCCGATCGGCTGGTGCGTGGCCGGGCGGCGACGGTACAGCGGGGCGAAGGAGACCAGCAGGAGTGCGGCTCCGAGCGGTATGAGGTCCTTGTCGGCGAAGGGCAGGGTGGTGTCGATGAGGACGAGGACGGGCGCCCAGGGCTTGAGGATGCGCCGCACGGCGAGTTGGGCGACGAGGATGAGCTGGCCGACGAAGAAGAGCAGCGGCCCGAAGTCGTAGAACGCCGGAAGT
Source organism: Streptomyces nigrescens (assembly GCA_024349765.1). GTDB lineage: Bacteria > Actinomycetota > Actinomycetes > Streptomycetales > Streptomycetaceae > Streptomyces > Streptomyces endophytica. Next base: position 112,951 of record AP026074.1, read on the forward strand.
ACTCCCGGTATCGCCTGGATGCGGGCGAAGAGCTCCTGCATGGCGCCGTGGTCGGCAGAGACGAATCCGACGGCGAGGTCGATGAGGAACTGCACCGCGACGGCGACGGCTCCCGCCGTGCCGGTCCAAAGACCCACCGTGGCCAGCCGGTTGCGACCCGCCCACGCGCGCATCATGCCGAAGCCCCGAACGAAGAAGGCGATCCCGCCGAGGAAGCACAGGTGGCCTGCGGTCCATGCGGGGCCCGGTCCGCGGCTGCCGTCGAGGCCGTCGATGATGCGGAGCACGCCGTACGCGCCCATCAGGATGGGGGGCGGTGAGGAATGCGGTGCGTGGTGAAGTCATGATCAAAAAGTACGGACTCGGCACCCTGAGCTACATCAGGTACCGGCCCTGAGACATCCCCGAGATCCGGCGCTGAGGTCCACTCGCGCGACCGCCCCGGAGGTCCCCTCCCCAGGTCATGGTGACGGGCGCACGATCCGCGCTCAGGAATCGCCCCGGAGTCGGTCACGCTGGATCTGAGCGGCGAGGGTTCGCCGCGCGGAGGGGGATCCGGGGGAGGTGGCGGCGCCTGTGCCGGACGTGGCCTTTGAGGGGACGTCGAGCGCCCGGCTGATCTGGTCGTAGGCGTCCCGATGGCTGCCGGGCAGCAGCGACCGATGCAGCCTCAGGTCCTCCTCGACGAGGCGACGCAGCTCATCGACGTTCTGCGGAGTGAATCGCTTCCGGCCCCGGGCAAGGGCGTTGACGTAGCGGGTGCAGCGCGCGGTGTCGTAGCAGGCCTCCGAGATCTCCTCCGCGAGGCCCCAGAGGCGTCCTTCGAGCCATGGGGTGTCGCGCTGGTCGAGCGAGAGGTCCATCGGGGGCGGTGAGTCGCTCAGCTTCGACTTCGTCACCTGCTTGGACACGGCGGGCTGGCTCATCTCGGTGAGCTGGGCGATCTTCTCCTGGGTCCAGCCCGATCCGGCCAACATCTTGATCATTTCGGTGCGCAGCTTCCGCATCTCCTCGCCCGCACGAATGACCTCGTTCATGCCGGCGAATATCCGCGCGGCCTGTTCCTCGGTGAGGGTCTGCGAAGGCTGGTGCGCGCAGCTGCCGTTCCGGTGTCCGTTGTCCTTGCCTGCCACAACACGGTTATACACCTGCCCCGTTCGTCGTCATAACCAGGTTGTATAACCTGGTTATGGCTGCAAGGATGCGCATCATGTCTCTCACCTTCTCCGCCTCCGATGGCACCCGACTCGCCTACCGCATACAGGGCGAGGGCCGGCCGGTGGTCTGCCTCCCGGGCGGTCCCGCGGATTCCCGCTATCTCGGCGACCTCGGCGGCCTCTCGGCGCACCACCAGGTGATCTTCCTGGACCTCCGCGGCACCGGTAGGTCCGCGATTCCCGAGGACACCTCCACCTACCGCTGCGACCGCCTCGTCGGCGATGTCGAGGCCCTGCGCGTACACCTCGGACTCGCCCGGATCGATCTGCTGGGCCACTCCGCCGGTGCGAACCTGGCGACGCAATACGTGGCCCGGTACCCGAAGCACGTCAGCAAGCTCGCTCTGATCGCCCCCAGTACTCGCGCCGTCGGTATCGCGATCACCGGGGAGACGCGACGTCAGCTCGCGCAACTACGGGAAAGCGAGACGTGGTTCCCCTCGGCGTTCGCCGCCTTGGAAGCGATCACCGAGGGCTCGGGCGGCGACTGGGAAGCCATCGCGCCCTTCTTCTACGGCCGGTGGGACACCGCCGCGCAGCAGCACCACGTGGCCGGCCGGCCCGACAACCAGGAAGCCGTCGCTCTCTTCGCGGCCGAGGGTGCCTTCGCCCCGGAAGCCACGCGTGCGGCACTCGCCGCCTACGAGGGGCCCGCCCTGCTGCTCGCCGGGGAGTTCGACCTGAACAGCCCGCCGCAGTCGGTCGCGGAGTTCGCGGGGCTGTTCCCCGGCGCCACGCTCTCCGTGCAGCCGGGGGCGGGCCACTACCCCTGGCTCGACGACGCCGACCGGTTTGTGGCGACCACCGCGGCGTTCCTGGGGGAAGCCGCCTGATCGCCGTCCTGCCGATATTGGTTTCGTGCCGTGGAGGAAGCACCGTACTGTGGCGCGGTGGCGACTCAGGTGATCCTTCTCAACGGCGGTTCCAGCTCGGGGAAGTCCGGGATCGTTCGGTGTCTGCAGGCCGTATTGCCGGATCCGTGGCTGGCGTTCGGCTGTGACTCGTTCGTCGACGCCATGCCCGCGAAGATGCGGGCGGCGGACGAGGGGATCGTGTTCGCGGCGGATGGCGGGGTGAGCGTCGGGGCGGAATTCCGGGCCCTGGAAGTGGCCTGGACGGAGGGCATCGTGGCGATGGCCCGGGCGGGTGCCAGGATCATCGTCGACGATGTCTTCCTCGGCGGCACGGCGTCCCAGCGGCGGTGGCAGAAGGCGCTGGGCGATCTGGCCGTGTTGTGGGTCGGCGTCAGGTGTGAGAGTGCGGTCGCCGCGGGGCGGGAGGTCGCACGAGGAGATCGCACCCAGGGGATGGCCGCGGCGCAGGCGGATGCGGTCCACCAGGGCGTGTACTACGACCTGGAGGTGGACACGACGCGTACCGAGTCCCTGGTGTGCGCGCACACCATCGCCGCCCACGTCGGCTGACCGCCGGACCGGCGTGATGCGTCGCGGAGTGGTCCCGGAGGTCTCCGCATCGTCACCACGACCACGGCACCCGCTCGTCGTGGACTCTCCAGTCGTCGCCCAGCTCCCGCCGTAGGGCTTCCAGTGCCGCGTCCGATTCCTGGTCGAAGAGGTCCATCTCCGCGCTGGACCACGGAGAAGGGCCGGCTGGATTCTTCCAGTCCATGGAGGACTGGAACCGCTCGCACAGTCGCGTCAGTTCGGTGCGGGTGGCCGAGCTGATCGGCAGCCGTTGCAGATCGGTGGGGTAGCCGTACGGGCTGTCGATCTCGTGGGGCCACAGCGGGGTGTGCGGGACGCCGGCTTCGAAGAAGAACCGCAGGTGCTTGGACATGCTGCAGCTTCTCACGGCGGATGAGAGACCCCACCCTGGTTTTTCCCGCCGGCGTCCTGTCGGCGGGGCCGTCGGTCCAGGCCGTCAGTCCGGGCCGTCAGTCCGGGCCGTCAGTCCGGGCGTACGGAATCCAGGAGCGTGGCGCAGCGGCCGAGCAGAGCCACCAGCGTTGCTCGCTCCTCGTCTGTGAACTCCGCGGCCAGGGCGCGCTCGACGCGGATGGCGCGCGCATCGGCGTCGTTCATCACGGCCCGACCCTGGTCGGTGAGCCGGGTTTCCAGGACGTTCCGGTGCCACTCGTGCGGGGTGCGCTCGATGAGGCCGCGCTCCTGGAGGTTCTTGAGCACCGTGTTCATGGTCGGCGGTGTCACCGCGCAGGCCCGCGCCAGCGCGGCCGCGGAGATCCCGGGACTCTCGGCGAGGAAGAGCAGGGCCGCGTACTGCGGAACCGTCAGACCGGCCGGCTTGAGCGCCGCGTGCTTGGCGCTCTGCAGCGCCCGCTCGGCGAGCTTGATGGAGGATCCGAGGCGCTCGGAGGCGGGCATGGACGTCATCTCCGCATCGTAACGGCTGTGTGGAGGAGGAGACTCCGCGCGTAGGTGAGGGTCTACCTAGCAATTCGAATCTTGACGAGCATTAGAGGTCTAACTTAGGTTCGTGTTCATCGCCGGTGGGGGCCCTGCGGTTCCCGGTCCGTGCGTGCTCCGGTCCTGACGTCTGGGACCTGGATCTCCATCTGCTACCGAGAGGCGCTCACGTTGTCCCGAGAGGCATCCACCTTCTTGTCCCGCACCAACCGGCGCCGTCGCCAGGTGCTGGGCGCGGCCGCGCTGGCCCTGACGGCCGCGTCCGCCTCGGTCACCGTCGCCGCCACGGCCCAGGCGCACGTGCCCGCCTCGCGTCCGGCCGGCGCCCAGCAGGACGCCCATGCGCGGGTTTCCGCCGCGTACGACCTGCCCGGTGACCGCGTCTATCCCGAGGGCATCGCCGCCGATCCGGTGAGCGGCGACCTCTACGTCGGCTCGTACACGACCGGTGCCGTGTACAAGGCGACGCCCGGCCACCGCACGGCCGAGGTCTTCCTGCCGGCCGGTACCGACGGTCGTACCACCGCCAACGGCCTCAAGGTCGACCGTGCCGGTCATCTCTGGGTCACCGATTCGACGGCCGGCGTCGCCGTCTACGACCTGCGGAGCCGCACACTCGTCGCGCGGTTCGACGTCACGGGGTCGGCCAAGTCGTTCGTGAACGACCTCGCGATCACTCCTGACGGGACCGCGTATCTGACGGACAGCTACCGGTCCGTCCTCTACCGGGTCACCCCGCAGCAACTGGCGGCGGCCGCGGCGCACGGCCGGCGGGCCGAGCTGGCCGCCGCGTACGACCTGACCGACGCGCTCGGCCCGCGCCCGGCGGACGCCGTCACGCTGAACGGCATCACGGCCGACCGGTCAGGCCGCTATCTGCTGACCGTCGACATGACCGCCGGGACGCTGTACCGCGTCGACCTGCGCTCCGGTGCGGTGCGCCGGGTCGCGCTGCACGGCGGGAACGTCCTCAACGGCGACGGTCTGGAGCTGCGCGGCAATACGTTGTGGGTCGTCCACAACGTCACCAACACGATCAGCCGCTGGCACGTCTTCGACGACGGCGCTTCGGCGCGCCTGGAGCGCAAGGTCACCGACAAGGCGCTGCAGATCCCGACCACCCTGGTCCGCAGCCACGGGCGCACGCTCGTCGTGCGGTCCCAGTTCGACAAGGGCGGCCCCATGGGGTCGGGAACGCCGCAGATACCGTTCACCGTGGCAGTGGTGTCCGGTATCTGAAGCGGAAGCCTGCGGGTGGCGCCGGCCGACCCTGCGGCCGGCGCCGTGCCCGGGAGGGCTCAGGGGTGCCAGATCTCCTTGATGCTGTTGATCTGACCCTCGGAGTCCAGGGTGATGTCGTAGATGTTCCCGGAGCAGGTGTAGGGCGCCTTCACGGCACCGGGGTTCGTCATGCAGTCGCCGGCGTGCACCCACAGCTGGCCGACCGGAACCGACTTCGTGCGGCCCGGCCCGGTGGACAGTTCCGCCTTGACGTCCTGGGCGAAGAGGTAGTACTTGGCCTTGCCCTGACCGTGGTAGATCCAGTCGTTGGGCGTGCAGACCGGCTTGGCGTCCTTGGCGGACAAGGAGCCCTTCGACGGGGGAACGGCGGGCTCGACCATCTTGTGCCCGGCCGGCAGCTTCGGCGGCGTCCCGCAGTCGCCGGGGCCGTCGGCCCGGTCCGTGGCCTTGTCGCTCGGAGCCGGCTTCTTCGACGGCTGGGCGGAGGCGCTGGAGCCACCGCTGCCGGAGCCGGCGCCGTCGCCGTAGGGGTCGTCCTCCGGGCCGCAGGCGGTGAGGCCGACACCGAGCGTGGCGACGACCGCAAGCGTGCTGATGAGTCGTTGAGTTGGCTTCATGCCGAGAGTCCCCCGTGATGTGCAGAATGACGTGATCATGATTGATCGGGAGAGTTCTACACCAGGGAGCTGGGCGCAAGCCAATCGCGGGGGCGGCGTCCGCCGGAACCCCCTTCACCGCTCCGGTACTTCGACCGTCACCAGGGTGCCGTGGCTGCCCGGGCGCACGGCGTGGCGGGTGTCCGCCGCCACCAGGTACATCTCGCCCGGGCCCACCGTGACCTCGGCGTCGTCGACGGTCAGTTCCAAGGTGCCGTCGAGTACGAGCAGTACCTCCGGTGTGCGGTGGGCCTCCTCCTCCAGGGGGAGCTCGTTCATGCGGAGCACTTTGACGGTGGCCGTTCCCACCTCGGCCAGGGGGCGGGAGCTCCAGGCGTCCGGCAATGCGGCCGCGGTCCGGAAGAGGTTGCTGACATTCAAGACATGCCTCCCGGCGGACCCCTCCGGTGTGGCGGGAGGAGTCCGCGCATCGCGATCAATGGATGCGGGGAAGCTATCCGACCTGCGACGACAAGTGGTCGACCGATCGGTAAAGCTTCATGTTCGGGTGGGCTGCCGGTCCAGGGACGGGGTGATCATCGAGGCGAGGACCGAAGCGAGGTCTTCGCCTGGTAGGGGGCGCAGGGCGCGTGCCAGGCGGTCGGAGTCGTAGTGCCAGTGGTGGTCCAGGTCGGGGTGGATGTCGTCCGATTCCTCCAAATTGCCTTTCAAGCCGAGGAGTTGGGAGAGCTCGGCGGCGAGGTCCTGCCAGGCGACGTGGCCGCTGATGGCGTTGGCCACGCCGTGGACGGGGGTGTCCAGGCAGGAGACCACCGCCCGGGCCAGCGCCGCGCCGTGCACCCAGGCGGCGCCGTACCAGGCGTGGCCGCCGGCGCCCGGGCGGGGGACCGCCAGCGGCCGGCCCTCGCGGATCGCCTGGTAGAGCACCCCGGTGGCGCCCCAGCGCAGCTGGTCGCGCAGTCGGTCGTGCGGGCCCCAGACCAGCGGGGAACGGACCGCGCTCGCGCCGCCCCGCCCCGCGGTGCCGGCCGCCCGGAGCAGCCGCGCCTCACAGTCGAGCTTCGCCCGGCCGTAGGGGCTGAGCGGTTCGTGCGAGGGGGACTCCTCAACCACCCGACCGCCGCCGGGATGCCCGTACGCGTCCACGCTGCTGACGAAGACGAACGGGCCCCGCGACCAGGCGTCCACCATGGCGTCCATCGCCGCCACATCCACCTCGGGGCGGGTGAAGGTGCTGGCCGCGTGGATGACGGCGTCCGCGCTCCGGACGGCGGTGCGCAGCCCGTCGAGGTCGGTGAGGTCGCCCTCGACGACGTCCACCCCGTCCGCCGCGACCAGGTGCGCGGATTCGGGACGCGCCAGGGCCAGTACGGGGCGTCCCTGGGCGGCGAGTTCCCGCAGGAGGAAGCTGCCGACGCCGCCGGTGGCGCCGGTGACCAGTACGGTGCCCGTCCGCGCGCGGCCCGGCTGTCCCGCCGCTGTCCGGCTCGTCCGCCCCGTTTGCCCCGGGCGGGTGGCCGGGCGGAGGGACGCGGCGGCGCGTTCCGCCGCACGCCCGTCGAGGAGGGCGGAGACCGCGCGGGGAGTGCGGGCCTGCATGATGTCCAGGCCGGTCAGGGGCAGGGTCAGCGCACGACGCAGGCGTTCGGCGAGCTGTACGGCGGCGAGCGAGTGGCCACCGAGGGCGAAGAAGTCGTCGTCCGGGGCGGGAGTGCGGCCCAGCAGCGCCGCGAATCCCTCGCGTACGGCGTCGGCGTGGGGTCCCTCGGGTGCGGGCAGCGAGGGGAGGCCGGGAAGGCGCACCGGGTCCACCGTGCCGTCGGCGGCGCGAGGGAGAACGTCGAGCAGGGTGACGGCGGCCGGGACGAGGTCGGCTGCCAGGCGGTCCCGGAGATGGGCACGGAGCTCCGCGGGTGACGGGCCACCGATCTCCCGCAGGACCGCGTAGGCGAGCAGCGGACCACCGGGAGGGGAGACCACCGCGGCGTCGGAGAGGTGGGGGTGGGAGCGCAGGATCCGTTCGGCCGGGTGCGCGTCACTGTCACCCAACTCGACGGCAGTGGAGGGAAGTTGTACTCCCTCCGCCTCGGTCAGCTGAGAGAGCGGCAGGTCGTCCGGGGCGGTCGCGAGCGCGGTGAGGAGGGCCGCGTAGGTGGCGCCGAGGCCGGTGGCCGCCTCCTCGTCCAGTGCGGCGCGGCGGTACTGGACCAGGGCGGCCGGCCGATCGGTGTCCACGAGACCGAAGGAGAGGTCGAACTTTGCTTCGCCCACGCCGACTTCGACGTACTCCGCGTCCGTCCCGGGCAGGCGCAGCGTCGTCGGTGCGCCGAGGACGTCCGCGGTCACCCGCACCAGGGACGTTCCGTCCGCGCCCCGCGCGGCGGCGCCGAGCCGGTCCACGATGAGGTCGAACGGTACGTCGGTGTGCTGCTGGGCATCGAGCAGTGCGGCACGCACCCGCTTCAGCAGCGTGCCGAAGGACGGGTCGCCGGAGGCGTCGACGCGCAGCGGGAGGGTGTTGACGCACAGCCCGACCAGTCCGCGCATGGCCGTTCCCCGGCGGTGCGTACCGGCGATGCCGATCACCAGGTCGTCCTGCCCGGTACCGCGGTGCAGGGTGGCGAACGCGGCGGTGAGCGCCACGGTGAACGGCGTGGCCTGGTGGCGCCGGCCCAGCTCGCGCAGCGCGGCCGGCACCTCGGGGGCGAGCGGTGTGGTGTGCGATCCGGTGGGCCGGGCGGTGAGGTCGGTGGGCGGGTGCGCCGGGCCGGGGAGTCGCGGGGGAGCGGCGCCGTCGAGGAGGGCGTGCCAGTGCCGCAGGCCCTCGTCGAGACGGCCGGGCGCGGCTCGGTGCTCGTGCCGGGCGAAGTCGGCGTACTGGGGCGGTCGGGGCCGCGGCTGTGCGGGGTGGGATCCGGGGGCGGTGGCGGAGGCCTCCCGGGAGCGGGCGGCGGTCTCGTAGAGCGCGGCGAGCTCGTCCGCCACCATCTCCAAGGACGGTCCGTCGATGGATATGTGATGGAACGTCAGCAGCGCCGTGTGGTCCTGTGGGCCGTGCCGCAGGACGAGTGCGCGGGGCACGGTCCCGGTGGCGAGGTCGAACGGGCGGCGGGCCTCCGCGGCCAGCAGCCGTGCGGCCTCTGCCGGGTCGGCCGGGACCACCGGCACCGCGATCGACTCAGGTGCCGGAAGCACCTCCTGGCACGGCTCGCCGTTCCGCTGTACGTAACGGGTGCGCAGGATCTCGTGCCGGCGGACGAGCCCGGTCAGTGCGGAGGCCAGCGCGTCGACGTCGAGCGGGCCGCGCAGCCGGGTGGCGAACGGCACGCTGTACGAGGCGCCGTCGTGACCGAGCCGGTCCATCAGCCACATGCGGTGCTGGGCGCGGGAGAGCGGTGCCGGGCCGCGGTCGGTGGAACCGGGGCCGGTGGCGGTGCGGGCCGCGGCGCGTTCCCGTGCCCGGCGCAGCAGTTCCTCCTGGAGGGCGGGGGCGGCGGGGCGGTCAGTGGCCATCGGTGTCCTCCGGGGCGTGCGGGTGAAGATCACCGTGCGCGGCGAGCAACGCCCGCTCGACCAGGGCGGCCTGGCCGGCCACGGTGGGGAAGCCGAAGAAGTCGGCGAGCGACAGCTCGACGCCGAGTTCCTCGCGGAGGTCGTCGGTGACGGCGAGCGCGAGCAGGGAGTGGCCGCCGAGGGCGAGGAAGTCGGCGTCCGGCCGGGTCACATCACAGCCGAGGGAACGACTCCAGACGTCGGCGACGGCCTGCTCCAGGGGCGTCAGCGGTCCGTCCGGGGCGGACGCCGGCGACCCGTCCGACGCATCCGCACCGCTTGAACCATCCGAACCCACGGAACCATCGGGCCCGTTCGCGGTGAGCAGGTCGGCCAGCGCGCGGCGGTCGACCTTGCCGGAGGCGTTGAGCGGCAGGTCGGCGACCACGGTCAGTTCGTCGGGTACCAGATGGGCGGGCAGGGCCGCGGCCAGCCGGTCGCGCAGGGCGTCCGGCCGGGGGACGGGGCCGGGTGCGGCGACGACGAAGGCGACCAGCCGGGCGTCGTCGGGGGAGGGGCGGTGCACGGTGACGGCCGCATCGGCCACCTCGGGCTGCTCCCGTAGCGCGTACTCGACCTCCTGCGGCTCGATCCGGAAGCCGCGCACCTTGACCTGGTCGTCCGTACGGCCGTGGAAGTCGAGCACGCCGTCCGGGCGCCGGGAGACGACATCGCCGGTGCGGTAGAGGCGGCCCCACTCGGGGTGGGTGGTGAAGCGTTCGGCGGTCAGCTCCGGACGGCCGGTGTAGCCCAGCGAGAGGCGACTGCCGCCGACCCACAGTTCGCCCCACTCGCCGTCCGGGACGGGCCGGCCGGCCTCGTCCAGGACGTGCGCGGTGGCCCCCGCGAGGGGACGGCCGATCGGTATCTGTCCGGCACAGTCGGCGGCGGTGACCCGGTGGGCCGTGGCGAACGTCGTGGTCTCCGTCGGACCGTAGCCGTTGATCAGCTCCAGCCAGGGGAACGCCTGCAGTACCTCGCGGGCATGATGCGCGGCGAGGGCCTCGCCGCCGACCACGACCGTGCGCAGCGGCGCGAAGATCCGCGAACGGCGCACCGCGAGCTGGTGGAAGAGCGCGGTGGTGAAGAAGGCCACCGTGACGCCGTGCCGCTCCACCTCCTGTGCCAGGTCCTCGAGCGAGGGCCGCTCGACGGTGCACACCACGACCGCGGCGCCGTTGGCGAGGGCGCTCCACACCTCGAAGGTCGACGCGTCGAAGGTCAGCGGCGAATGGAACAGCACCCGGTCGCGGGGCGTCAGGGTGAGGTACGCCGGGGCGCTGACCAGCTCGGCTATCGCGCGGTGGGCGATCGCCACGCCCTTGGGGCGACCGGTGGAGCCGGAGGTGAACATGATGAACGCGGCGGCGTCGGGGAGCGGCCCGGCAGCCTGGGGGCCGCCGGCCCGCACCTCGTCGGGCTGCGGTTCTTCCGTATGCGGTTCGTCGGGCAGGGCGAGGGTCGGGCCGGCCGGAGCGGCGGATTCCAGCAGCTTGGCGTCCCCGACGGTCAGCGTCACACCGGCCTCCGCGGCCAGTGCCTCGCTCCGCGGGCGCGGGTGCGCAGGATCGAGCGGTACGCAGACGGCGCCCGCCCACCACAGCGCGAGCTGGGCGATGACGGTACGGGCCGAGCGGGGCGTCAGCAGCGCCACCGCGTCACCCCGGCGGACTCCCCGGCGGCGCAGATGCCCGGCGAGCGCACGGGCGGCACGGGCCAGCTGCGCATACGTCAGCGTGGAGTCGCCGTCCGCCACGGCCAGCGCGTCCGGGGTCCGTTCGGCGTGCCACGCCACGAGTGCCGGGAGGCCGGTCGGGGCGGGCTCGCTCGACGGGGTGCTTTCGGTGGGCACGGGCCCTTCCTTCCAGGTGTCGTCGGTGTGCGGAGCCGGCGGAGTGGTGGTCATCTCAGTCCCGCCCCGGCTTCGGGTCCGCATCCGCACGGCGGGCGTCCACCAGGGCCGCCACGGCGCGCAGATCGGGCTGGCGGAGCAGCTCCGGAGCGCGCAGCCGGATGCCGGTGTCGCGCTGGATGGCGGCCAGCAGACGGGCGGCGATCAGTGAGGTGCCGCCCGCCGCGGTGAAGTTCTCGGCCAACGTGGTCTCCGGGCGGGCGAGCAGATCGCGCACCGCGCCGAGCACGAGCCGTTCCCCGGGGGTGGCCCCGTCGGAGAGCACCTCGGACCCGGAGGGCTCCGCGGGGCCGGACGGGCCGTGCGAGCCCGGTGATCCGGCCGAGCTGCCCTCCTCGGTCGCCCGGCGCACCAACTCCGCCCGGTCCACCTTGCCGTTGGCGTCCAGGGGGAAGACGTCGACGAGGCGCACGGCCGAGGGGACGGCCTGCTCGGGCAGCCAGGCCCGGACCGCCGTCAGCAGCCCCTCCGCGAAGCCCTCCGCCGACGGCGCCGTACCGCTCGGGGTGGTGCCCCCGGCCGGCCGCACGTACGCCACCAGGCGGGCGCGGCCGTCGGACGTGCGGGGCGCGACGACGACGGCGCTGCGCACCGCCGGGTCCTGCTCGAACGCGGCCGCCACCTCGGCCGGTTCGATCCGCACACCGCTGATCTTCACCTGGTCGTCGAGGCGTCCGAGGAACTCCAGCTGCCCGTCCTCCCGCATCCGCACCCGGTCCCCGGTGCGGTACAGCCGGTCCACGCCGGGCGGCAGGGCGAGGCCCGCGGGCGGGGCGGTGAAGCGGCGCGCGGTCAGTTCGGGGTCCAGGTAGCCGAGCGCCAGGCACTGCCCGCCGAGACGCAACTCGCCCTCGGTGCCGCGGGGGACGGGGCGGCCGTCGGCGTCGGTGACCACCACGGTGACGCCCGGTACCGGTCCGCCGATCGGCGGCGCGCTCTCGACGTCCTCCGACCCGGGGGCGTCCGTACCGCGCATGGCGTACGAGGTGGCGAGGACGGTGGCCTCGGCCGGGCCGTAGGCGTTGTGGACGGTGGCCGTCACCTCCGCGCCCGGACGGCGGCGCAACCGGTCGCCACCGACCATGAGATGACGCAGTGTCAGGCCGCGGGGCCAGGGGCGGTCGAGGAGCGGCTCGATCATCGGGGTGGCCCCGATCGCCACCGATACCGCCGCCCCGCGCCACCAGTCGGTGAGCACCTGCGAGTCCCAGCGGACCTCGTCCGGGGCCGGCACCAGCGCGGCGCCGGACGTCAGTCCGGCCCACAGTTCCAGTACGTGCGGGTCGAAGGCGACGCCGATGAGCAGGGAATGGCGGTCGCCCGGAGCCAGGCCGGTCTCCGCGCGGTACCAGTCGAGCAGGGTGCCGAGGCCCGCCTCGGCGACCGCGACCGCCTTGGGGCGGCCGGTGGAACCAGAGGTGAGTACGGCGTAGAACGCCTCGGCGGGGGCACGGCGGGCCCCCTCGCCGGGTCCGTCCGCGAACGCTGCGACGGCCTTCGCGGGGGCATTGGCACCCACCACGGGCAGGGGCAGCACCACCTCGTCGACCAGCTGCTCGGACGTCCGGAAACGGGGCGGCAGCAGCGCCGGATCGCCGATCAGGCAGGCCACGTCGAGGTCCTCGGTGACGGCCTCGACCCGGCGTTCACCGGGCTGCGGGCCGAGCGGCAGGTAGACCGCGCCGAGCCGGGCGAGGGCGACGGCGGTCACCACCAGCGCGGCCGACCGGTCCAGGCAGACACCCACCAGGTCGCCGGGGCGGACCCGGTCGCGGAGCGCGTCCGCCACCTCGTCGGCGGCGGTGCCGATCTCCCGGTACGTCCAGGTGTGCGCGCCGTCGACGACCGCGGGTGCCTCGGGTGTGCGGGCGGTCCACTCCGTGAAGCGGGCGAGCACACCGGCCGGGGCGCCGGCCGCGGGCGTGGCGCCGTGGGCGATGCTCAGCGGGCCGTCCTGGGCCCGGGAGGCCTGGGGTGCCTGGGGGGTCGGGTTCGGGGACATCACGCCTCCGTCGCAGTGGTCGCAGTGGTCGCAGCAGTCACAGTGGTCACAGCGGTGGTGGCCGTGGTGGTCGTAGGAGCCGCGGCCGCCGTGGGCGCGGCGGCGAAGGCCGCGAGGGCGCCGGCCTGGTCGGCGAGTACCGGGTTGCGGAAGAGCAGCCGCAGCGGCGGGCGTTCGCCCAGGTGGGGCTCCAGCCAGGCGGCCAGCTGCGCGGCGAGCAGCGAATGCCCGCCGACGTGGAAGAAGTGCGAGGTCGCGTCGAAGCGGCGGTGGCCCAGGACCTCCTGCCAGCCGTCGCCGACCAGCGCCGTCAGCGGATCGTCGGACACCGGGCCGGCGGCGTCGCCCTCTCCGGACGGGCCCGCGGACGCCGGCGCTTCCACCGGAACCGTCGGCTCCAGCGCGGCGGCCGTACGGGACAGCGCCACCCGGTCCGGCTTGCCGCCGGCCAGCCTCGGCAGCACGTCCAGCCGCGCCCACCGCCCCGGCACCAGCGCGGCCGGCAGCCGGCGGCTCAACTCCGTGTGCAGGGCCTGCTCGTCCCACTCCGCGCCCGGTGCGCCCGGGACGGTGCGCTCCAGGAAACCGACGAGCCGGGGCCCGCCGGGGGCCTCACGGTCCAGGACGACGGCGCAGGACCGGCCGCCGAGCACGGCCGAGGCGGCGGACTCCACCTCCTCCAGCTCGATGCGGTAGCCGCGCAGCTTGACCTGGTTGTCCCGGCGGCCCAGGAAGTAGAGCAGCCCGTCACGGCCGCGGTAGCCGAGGTCACCGGTGAGGTAGACCCGTTCCCCGCCGAGCGCGTCGACCGTGACGAACCGGGCGGCGGTGGCCTCCGGGTTGCCGACGTACCCCTCGGCGAGCCCGGCCCCGGCGATCGCCAGCTCGCCGACCGCGCCGTCCGGCAGCGGACGGTGACCCGAGTCCAGCACGTGGACGCGCTCGCCGGGCAGTTCGGTGCCGAGCGGGATCTCCGCGCCCTCGGCCAGGCCGTCGCGGGTGATCTCGTGGACGGTGGAGCTGATGGCGGCCTCGGTCACCCCGTAGACGTTGAGCACGGTGGCGTCGGTGTCGGCGAGGAAGGTGCGCATGACCTCGGCCGGGAGGCGCTCCCCGCCGAGGACCAGCAGCCGCGGCGCCCACCGGCCGTCGCGCAGGGCGGGTGCCATCTCGTCACGGGTGGCGAGGAAGTAACTGGTGGGCAGGTTCGCCACGGTGACCCGGGCGGCGGACAGCAGCTCGGTCAGCTCGGCCCCGGTGGGCACCTCGTACTCGGGCACGACCAGGCACGCCCCGGCGTACAGCGACGGCAGCACCTCCTCCAGCGCCACGTCGAACGACGGCTGGGCGAACAGCAGCGCCCGGTCGCCCGGCGCCAGGCCGAACCGCTCGGCCGCGCCGGTCAGATGGTTCGCCAGCGCCGCCCGTCCGACGGCCACGGGCTTGGGCACACCCGTCGAGCCCGAGGTGTGGATGATGTACGAGGCGCCCGGCACCACCTCCGCGTTCCGGGCCCGGGGAAGGACCGGCGCGTCGACCGGGGCCACCGGAAGACCGGCGGGGACGGCGACGAGGGAGGGGTCGAAGGGGACGGTGGCCGCGGCCTCGGCGGGGGTCAGTACCAGGGCCGGGGAGAGCCGCTCCAGCAGCAGCTCCCGCCGCGCCGGCGGGTCGGACGGCGACAGCGGGCAGTACACCGCTCCGCTCCGCAGACACGCCAGCAGCGTCACGACCGAGTCGACGCCGCGCGGCAGCACCGCGGCCACCGGCTGACCGGCCGTCACCCCCGCGGCGCGCAGCCGCGCCACGAGCGAGTCCACCTGCGCGTCGAGGTCGCCGTAGGTGATCCGGCGGGCGCCGACGAGCAGTGCCGGCAGCGACGGGTCATGGGAGGCGGCGGGGTCCAGCGGGTCACGGGCGGCACCGTCGTGGGCCGCCGGTGTGAGGGGCGTGCCGGCCGGTGCCGGGACCGGCTCGGGGGCCGACGGCGGCGCCAGGTCGGCGAGAACGGTGCCGGGGGCGTCGAGGTAGGCCCGCAGCAGGTCGCGGAAGCGCCCGGCGAGCAGCTTCGCCACGTCCTCCCCGAACATGTCGGCGTCGTAGTCCCACACCAGCGTCATGCCCGGCGCACCGTGCCGCGGGGTGACCCCGCGCCGGTCGTCCGGGAGCAGTACCACGTCCAGGTCGAAGCGGGTGGTGCCGGTGTTGAAGCCCTCGAAGAGCGTGATGTCCAGACCGGGCACGTCGATCTCGGGCAGCTCTGCGTCGTGGGCGCTGAACATCACGCTGAACAGCGGGTTGTCCGCCCCCGAGGTGTGCAGACCGAGCGCCCGGGTCAGCTCCTGGACCGGCACCTCCTGGTGCGGCAGCGCACGGATCAGGGTGTCGGTCACCTCGTCCATGGACTCCTCGGCCGGTGCGTCCGGATCCAGCCGGAGCGGCAGCGGGATCGTGTTCACGAACATCCCCACCGCGTCCTCGAACCCGCGCGGACGGTTGCCGACCGCGGTGCCGATGACCATCTGGGTGCGGCCGCTGTGCCGGCGCAGCAGCTCGGCGAAGAGCCCCAGCAGCGCGGCGAACGGCGTCAGGCCGCGCGAACGGGCGTGCTCCCGCAGCCGTTCGGCGAGGTCGGCGCCGATCGACTGGCGCAGCTGCCCGCCGTGGTGCCGGCGCCGCGAGCCCGGCCGGGTCAGCCCGGGCAGCGGCATGTCGTAGGAGAAGTCGCGCAGTTCACCGGTCCAGAACTCGAGGCCGGCCCGCCGCTCCTCGTCGCCCGCGGCACCGCTCTCCCGCTGCGCCCGGACGTGATCGGCGTACGAGGACGGGGCGGGCAACTCGACCGGCTCGCCCAGGACATGGCCCCGGTAGACGGTGAAGACGTCCCGCAGCAGGATCGCGAAGGAGTGGCCGTCGTGGATCAGATGGTGCTCGACGTGGATCAGCCGGTGCCGGTCCTCCGCCAGCCGGACCAGCGTCCAGCGCAGCAGCGGCGCCTGATAGGTGTCGAGCGGGGTCTCCGCCTCGGTGCGCAGCAGCTCCTGGAAGGCGCCGTCGGGGTCGTCCGCCCCGCTCAGGTCCACCGTCCGCAGCCGCGGCGCACAGCCCTCGGCGACGCGCTGGCCGGGCACCGCGCCGGGGACGGCGACGAGTTCCAGCCGCAGACCGGGGTGCCGGTCGAGGACGGCGGCGAGCCCGCGGCGCAGGGCCTCGGCGTCGAGGGTGCCCCACAGGTCGAGGGCGGCGGTGAAGTTGTACGCGCGGCTGCCCGGCTGCACCTGTTCGTGCAGCCAGACGATCTCCTGCGAGGAGGAGAGCGGAAGCATGGGCGGTCCTTGATGAGTGGTCGGATCGGAGTGGCGCGGCCGGGCATGGTCGGGCCGGCAGCGCAGTGCGCAGGCCGGGCCGCGGATCGCGCGGCCGGCTGCGATGGCTCCAGGGGAGCCGGATCGGACGAGGAAGGAGCGAATGGAGGGAAAGGAGCGAATGGAGGGAAAGGAGGGAGGCGGCCGGGTCAGCCGACCGCGGCGGCCGGGGCGCCCAAGGCGCCGGTCAGCGCGGCGAAGGCGTGCTCGGCCGTCTCGTCGGAGTGCACCGCGCGGTCCCACACCATGCGCAGCTGCAGTTCCGGACCCTGGGTGACGGACACCGCGAAGGGTCCGCGTACCGCTCTGCCGTCGATGTGGATCTCCCGGCCGTCGACGCCGCCGAGCCGGAGCGGGGGCCGCCGCCGGGCGTCGTCGACGGTCAGCAGTCCGTCGAGGCCGCCCCGCCAGCCGGACCCGGCGGCCCGTGCCGCGTGCACCACCGCGTCGAACGGCGTGCCGGCGTGGTCCAGGTCGTCCCACCACGCGCCGGCCGTCTCCTCCGGTGTCACCGGGCCCGTGCCCGTCGCGGTGGGGAAGACCACGGTGTTGAGGAAGCAGCCGAGCACCGGTGCGGCGCCGGACGGACGACCGCCCCACGGGTAGCCGAGCGGCACCACGTGCCCCTTCCCGTACAGCACCTCCGCGGCGGCGCGGCAGGCGTCCAGCAACTGCGGGAAGGACGCCCCGGTCTCCGACGCGGGTATCCGCCGCTCGGCCGAACCGCTCGGCAGCCCGTCCCGCGCCAGGCTCTGCGGCCCGTTCGCGGACCGCGCCCGTTCACCCACCGCGCGGAGCCGGTCGCCCCAGTACGCCATCGCCGCCGGCGAACCGGCCCGGTCCTCCGCGGCCAACTGCAGGAGCACGGCCTCCCGGTAGGCGTCCAGCTCGGCGGCGGCGTCGGCGGTCGACGGGCGGTCCGCCGCGCGGTCCTCGGCGTAGGCGGCGCCCAGCTCCTCGACGATCCGGTTCAGCGACTGGCCGTCGCACGCGGTGTGCTCCAGCACGACGGCGAGCACCTCCCGCGGCCCCTCGGCGTCCGGCCCGTCCGCTCCCTCCGCGCCGTCCGCCGTGAGGAACAGCCGCAGCGGCGCCCCCTGCGGGGCCCAGTCGCGCAGGACCCGCCGCAGCGCGGCCGCCGCGTCCTCCCCCGGCGCCCGGGAGACCCGTGTCACCGGCACCTCCGGCGGCCCCAGCCGGAGCACCGGGGTACCCCGCAGTACCTCAGGACGGGCGCGCAGCACGGGATGCAGTGCGGCCAGGCGCCGGGCGGCCGCGGCGAGGCGCGCGAGGTCCACCGTGCCGCGCGGGAAGGAGAAGAACATCGGCACCAGGTCGGGCCGCCCGGCCGGGTCCATGGCCCGTACGAGGACGAAGCGCCGCTGGGCACCGGTGACCGGCAGCAGGGCCGGTGCCCCGTCGCCGTCGTCGAGCCGGCGGAAGCGGGCCAGGTACTGGCTCGTGATGCTGTGCACGGAGGCCTCTCTGGGGAGGGAGAAGTGAGGTGGGGGAGGCGGGGAAACGGGGGAGACGCAGGGGGCGGCGGCTCGGGCAGAGCACGCGCTAACCGCGTCCGGCGGCCTCGACCGGCTGGCCGGCACCGGCGGCGCCGCTCTCCTCCGACGCTTCGTCGATGACCGGCAACTCGCCCTCCCCGAGCGGGAGTTCACGCATCCGCCGCAGCGGTGAGAGCAGCAGCGGCAGGGGTACGAGGAGGAATCCCACCGCGCACCACACCAGCGCCACACGGGCGCCGAACGCATCGGCCAGGGCACCGCCGGCCAGCGCGCCGAGGGGCAGGGTGCCCCACATCACGAACCGCAGGGTGGCGTTCATCCGGCCGAGCAGCCCGGGCGGGCAGACCGCCTGCCGGAAGCTGACCTGGGCGACGTTGTAGACGACCGCCCCGAAGAAGACCACGCCGGAGCCGAGCGCGAACAACGACGCTCCCACGCCGCGCCCGGACAGCGGCCACAGCACCGCGAACGGGCCGGTGACCAGTGCGGACAGCCAGATGATCCGGGCCCGGCCGAGCCGTGCGGCGAGCGGGCCGGCGCACAGGGCGCCCGCCAGGCCGCCGAGCGCGGCGGCGGACAGCACCAGGCCGACCGCCGCGGGTGCCAGCCCCAGCTCCCGCACCAGGAAGACGGACTGGGTGGCCATCAGCATGGCGGAGAAGAGGTTGGCCAGCCCGGTGGCCGTGGCGATCACCCGGAGCAGGCGGTGGCCGAACACGAAGCGCAGCCCCTCGCCGACGTCCTTGCGGAGCGAGGCTCCCGGTGCGCGTTCCGGCAGGCTCTCCGGCCGCTTGATGCGCCACAGGAACAGCGCGGAGAGCGCGTAGCCGCAGGCGTCCGCCACGATGGCCAGCGGCGCGCCGAGCAGCTGCACCAGTCCACCGCCGAGCCCGGGGCCCGCGACCTGCGCCGAGGAACGGACGGTCTCCAGCGCTCCGTTGCCGGCGACCAGCTGGTCCTTGGGCAGCAGTTGCGGTACGAAGCTCTGGTGGGCGACGTCGAAGAAGACCGTCGCCACACCGGTGACCAGGGCGACGACGTACAGCTGGGCCATCGTCAGCACCCCGGCGACGGCGGCCAGGGGGATGCTCGCCATGGCCACGGCCCGCACCACATCGGCACGGATGAGCAGCGGCAGCTTCCGCATCCGGTCGACCCAGGCCCCCGCGGGCAGACCGACCAGCAGGAACGCGGCGGTCTCGGCCGCGGTGAGCAAACCCACCTGGAACGCGGGCGCGTTGAGCTGGAGTACGGCGACGAGGGGCAGCGCGACCAGGGTGACCTGGGAACCGAAGAGTCCGGCCGCGGCTCCGGTGAGGAGCAGGCGGAACTCGGGCATGCGCAGCGGGCCGCTTGTGGCGGCTCGGGGTCTGACGGGCATGCCGATGACATTCGGGGACCCGGCGATCCCCAGTCAAAACGAAGAGCGCAGTTTCAGACGGTTTTCTTCACCAATTGTGCACACGGACCGGAAATTTTCCGTCAGATCCTGGCAACGGCGGGATGTCCGGCACCTGTGGTGCCTGGTCCGTCGGCAGGTCCGGTCGGGCTGACGGGGACTCAAGATCCCTCCGGTCCGCACGCAACGTCACGAGTCGCACTCTGACCGAAAACTGCCATCGATGTCCCCTTATGAACGGAACCCGCGCTTCACCCGCTATGTGGTCACCGGCCCGTGCGGGAGACGGTGGCACGGACCCACTTGCCGCCCTCGGCGGCCGGTCCGCAGGACCAGGAGTCGGCGAGCGCATCGACGATCAACATCCCGCGGCCGCAGTCCTCGTCGCGGCCGGCCGTGCGCTGTATCGGCAGCAGCGCGGAGCCGTCGTGCACCTCGATGTGGAGTGCCTCGGTTTCCGGCACCAGTCGGAGAGTGATCACGGCGTCCCGGCCGCGCCCCCGCTCGCGGCATCCGGCCGGCAGCCGGCCGCCGTGGCGAATGGCGTTCGTGGCCAGCTCGCTGACGATCAGCACGGCCGCTTCGATGAGCTCTTCGCCCTCGCCCCCACCGACGCAGGGCCTTCGCGGTGAAGGTCCGCGCCTCGCGGGCGGCGGGCAGGACTGCCGGCAACGTGAGTGACGCAGACGTCAGCTCGGCATCCCGGGGGATGGCGATTTCCGCCGTAGCAGTCATTTTCTTTAACCCTTCAAGCAGGCCAGGCATGTCATCGACGCGGCCGCACTGATCGAGCCGCTGTCCTGCGCGGTACGCGGCTTCGACGTCCTGCCGCGCCGCCTCGGGGACCACTACCTCATCTACGGCGCCGGCACGATGGGCCTGATGATGCTCCAGCTCGCCAAGGCGGCCGGCGCGGCCTCCCTCTCGGTCGTCGACATCAACAAGGGCCGGCTGGAGGTCGCCGAACGGCTGGGCGCGGACGCCACCGCGACGGACGCCACCGCCCTGGACCGGCCGCAGAGCTGGGAGACCGTCATCGACTGCACCGGCGTCATCCCCGTCATCGAGGACGGCCTCACCCGGGTCCGGCGCGGGGGCACCTTCCAGCAGTTCGGCGTCGCCCCCTCCGCGGCCAAGGCGTCCTTCTCGCCGTTCAGCGTCTACAACGACGAGATCACCATCGTCGGGTCGATGGCCGTCCTGCACAGCTTCGGCCGCGCCGTGGACCTGATGGCCAAGGGCGTCCTCGACGCGGACACGATGCTCACCCACAGCTTCGGACTGGACGACTTCGGCACCGCCCTGCAGACCTTCCGCGACGGCTCCGGCCGCAAGATCCGGCTCCGCCCGCAGGCCTGAACTCCCTTACGGTCCCGTCTCGTTGCACGGAAGCGACATCGTCATGCCCACAGTTGCCGGGGTGGACTCCTCTACCCAGTCCTGCAAGGTCGTCGTCTGTGACGCCGACACCGGGGAGATCCTCCATCGGGGCCGCGCCACCCATCCCGAGGGCACCGAGGTCGACCCCGAGGCCTGGTGGCGGGCGCTCCTCGAAGCGGGCAACGGCCTGCTGGAACACGTGGACGCCCTCGCGGTCGCCGGACAGCAGCACGGGCTGGTGGCGCTCGACGCGGCCGGGCAGCCGGTGCGGGACGCGCTGCTGTGGAACGACACCCGCTCGGCGCAGGCCGCGGCGGACCTCATCGACGACCTCGGCGGGCCGGAGAAGTGGGCCCGGGCCGTCGGCACCGTACCGGTCGCGGCCATCACCGTCGCCAAACTGCGCTGGCTGGCCGAGCACGAGCCGCGGCACGCGGACCGCACCGACCGGGTGCTGCTGCCGCACGACTGGCTGACCTGGCGGTTGTGCGGCGGCCCCGGTACGCCCGCCGAACCGGTCACCGACCGCGGCGACGCCTCGGGCACCGGCTACTGGTCTCCCGCGAGGGCGCCTACCGCCGCGACCTCCTCGCCCTCGCCTTCGGCGGCCGCACCCCCGAACTGCCGCGCGTCCTCGGCCCGTACGAACCGGCCGGCCGCACCCCGCACGGCGCCCTCGTGGCGTCGGGGACCGGAGACAACATGGGCGCGGCCCTCGGGCTGGGCATCCGGCCGGGAGACGTGGTGATCTCCCTGGGCACCAGCGGCACCGCCTTCGCCCTCGCCGACCACCCGGTCGGCGATCCCACCGGCGCCGTCGCCGGCTTCGCCGACGCCACCGGCCGCTTCCTGCCGCTGGTGTGCACCCTCAACGCCGCCCGGGTCCTCAGCTCCACCGCCCGCATGCTCGGCATCGACCTCGACGACCTCGACGCCCTCGCCCGCGCGGCCGAGCCCGGCGCCGGCGGACTGGTCCTGCTCCCTTACCTCGGCGGCGAGCGTACCCCCAACCTCCCGGAGGCCGCCGGCAGTCTCACCGGCATGCGCAAGGCCAACATGCACCCGCCGAACTTCGCCCGGGCCGCCGTCGAAGGCATGCTCTGCAACATGGCCGACGCCCTCGACCGGCTACGGGCCCAGGACGTCAGCGCCCGGCGCGTCCTCATCATCGGCGGAGCGGCCAAGGCCCCCGTGGTCGGCGAGATCGCCGCAAGGATCTTCGGCACCCCCGTCACCGTCCCCGAACCGGAGGAGTACGTCGCCCTGGGCGCGGCCCGGCAGGCCGCCTGGGCCCTCGCCGGCACTCCCGAACCCCCGCACTGGCCCCTCGCCGCGGCCCGCCGCATCCCCGCCCCGGCCGACGGCTCCACCGGCCGTCGCATCCGGGAGGCCTACGCCGACGCCCGGGCGACGATGTACGGATGAGCGGAGTCGGCCGCCCGGCCCCGGCCCGCAGGGTCGGTCGGCGGCCGAGGCGATGGAAGAGGTGGCCGAGGAGGTGGACGGCCCCCGCAGTCACTGCGACGCGTCGGCTGCGGCCGGGGAGTCAGCCCTCGATGAGGGTGGCCACGGCCCGGCACAGGAGGTGCACGCTGCGCCGGAACTTCTCGTCCTGGTCCAGCCGGGGCATCTCGGTGAGCAGGAGCGGGAAGCGCGCGTGCAGGTCCGCGTAGACCTCCTCGGTGACGGGGGCCGTCCGGGCCTCGCTCTGTTCCTGCAGCACGAATCCGGTGAGGTGGCTGAGCAGGGTGTCGGCGGCGGTGCCGGCGTGTTCGGCGGGGACGCCGGCGTCGCGGAGGGTGTGCAGGAGGCGTTCCATCAAGGACAGGCCGCCGGTGCTGAGCATCCTGGGGCTGTCGGCCAGTAGGAGCGCGCCGCCGGGGTGCTGGAGCAAGGCCTGGCGCAGGGTGGTGGCCTGGGCCTCGATGCGGTCCTGCCAGGTCGCCCCGGGCGGCAGGGCGGCCAGCGCGGCGCTGCCGTCGTCGTGGGCCTGCCGGCAGACCCGGTCGGCCATCAACGCGAGCAGTTCGTCCTTGCTGCGCACGTGGTAATAGAGGCTGCCCGCGTGCGCGCCGAGCCGTTCGGCCACCTGGCGCATGGACAGGGCGTGGTATCCGACCTCGGCGAACGTGGCCATACCGGCGTCGATGATCCGCTCCTTGGTGAGCTTCATCTGTTTACCGTAAAGGTTTTCCAACGGTGTTCGAAAGCTGTGTTAGCCTCCCGCCGACCATTTCGAACGGTGTTGCAGGGGGCGGGACATGGACGCGGTGCTTTTCAACGTGACCACGGCCGCGTTGATGGTGATGATCATCAACAGCGGGCTCGGCGCGATCGGACGGGACACGCTGCGCGGGCGCCCCGTCCCGTGGGCCGCGGTCGGCCTGACCGTCCTCGCGGTGGCCGGCGTCGTCCTCCAGCTGTGCTGGTCGGGCGCGATGGCCGCGCTCGACAACGACCCCGCCAAGAGCGGCTGGTGGCGGGTGCTCACCTCGGTCTTCCTGCAGAACGGCGGCCCGGGCGGCGCCCTGTGGAACATCGCCACCCTCGCCCTCGCCGCCGCGCTCGCGCAGTGGCTCTGGGGCGGCACGCTGACCCTGGTCTTCTTCGCCGCCGGCATCCTCCTGCCGGAGCACCTCGACGCCCTGCTCGGTCTCGGCAGCGGCCCCAGCACGGACCCGCGCAACTTCGCCGGCAGTTCCGGCGCGACCTACTTCCTGGGGGCCACCCTGGCCCTGGCTCTCCTGACCCGCACCCGCGTCAAGAAGCAGCAGGCCCTCGCGATCGCCGTCCCGGTGCTCGGCCTGCTGATGTGGCTCCTGCAGGAGAACGGCCACGGCCTGGTCACCGTGTACGGCTTCGCGCTCGGCGCGCTGGCCTGGGCGGTACGCCGCTTCCTGGGCCGCACGGAGACCGAACCGTCGCCGCACTCGGCGTAACAGGCAGCCGGGCGCCGGCGATCGGCGTCAGCGCACAGCGAGCACGATCTTCCCCTTGGCGCGACCGGTCTCACTGAGCTCATGTGCCTTGGCGGCCTCCTCCCAGGGCAGCGCCTGATCGACGACGACGTTCAGCGCGCCGCCCGACACCAGCTCGCCGATCCGCTGGAGGTCGGAGCCGGACGGGGTGAAGCCGAACTCGACGTAACGACGGCCGAGTTCGGCCGCCCGCTCCCTGACCGCAGTGCGGTCCGGCCCGGTGCCCCGGACGTCGAGCAGCACCCCTTGTGCGGTGAGGGTGGTCAGCGAGCGCGGCCCGTACGCGCCGCTGATCGGATCCAGCACCACGTCGATGTCGCGCGCCACCTCCTCGAAGTCGACGGTGGTGTAGTCGATCAGCTCGTCGGCACCCAGCCCGCGCAGGAAGTCGTGCTTGTCCTGCCGGGCGGTGCCGATGACATGGGCGCCACGGGACTTGGCGATCTGCACCGCGAGATGTCCGATGCCGCCGGCCGCCGCGTGGACGAGCACCCGCTGACCGGCATGGACGTCGGCGACCCGGACGAGCGGCTGCCAGGCGGTGAGCGCCGCGGTCGGGAGCGCCGCGGCGTGCAGATGGTCCAGGCCCGGCGGGACGGAGGCCAGGGAGTCCTCCGGTACGGCCACGTACTCGGCGTAGGTGCCGCGCGGCGGCAGGACGGCTGCGAACACCGCGTCACCGGGCCGGAACCGCGTCACCTGCTCACCCACTGCCTCCACCACACCGGACAGGTCCAGCCCCAGGACGAAGGGCGGCTCGCCCAGCCTGGCCAGCAAGCCCGAACGCCGCTTCCAGTCGGCCGGGTTGACCCCGGCGGCATGCACCCGCACCAGCACCTCGCCGGGTCCCGTCGCCGGCCGCTCGGTCTCGACGACCTCCAGGACCTCCGGACCGCCGAACACCCGCTGGCTGACCGCCCGCATACCGCCGCTCATCTCGCTGCCTTCCGCACCCACTCCGCCGTGGCCGGCCGGCCACGTCTCCATCCTGGAAGAAGGCGGTACCCGTTGTGAAGTAGGCACCTGTTTGATATCTAGGTACCTCATGGATACCACTGCGCACGCCGACCGGACCGACCCGGCCGGCCGGGCGGAGCGACCCGACTGGAAGCTCACCTATCGCCGGGACTGCCCCTCGCGGACCGTCATCGAAGTGCTCGCCAACAAGTGGGCGTTGTACGTCCTGGGCGCCCTGCGGCGCTACGACCGGCCGATGCGGTTCAACGAGCTGCGGCGGGTCCTCGACGGCATCACGCAGAAGATGCTGACCCAGACCCTGCGGGCCCTCGAACGCGACGGCCTGGTCAGCCGCACCGTCTATCCGACCGTACCGCCGCGCGTGGAGTACGCGTTGACCGCGCTCGGGGTCGAGGCCGGGCAGCTCACCGCCGCCATCGCCGACTGGTCCGTGGCGCACGCCCGGGAGATCCTCACGGCTCGCGAGCACTTCGACGAACGGGACGCCACACAGCCGGCACCGGTGCGGTAGCACGCCCCCGGCAGGTCCCTAACGCCCCGCCCTGCGCTTGTTCCAGACGTCGAAGCCGACCGCGGCGAGCAGCACGAGGCCCTTGATGACCTGCTGGTAGTCGGTGCCGATGCCGACCAACGACATGCCGTTGTTGAGGACGCCGAGGACCAGGCCGCCGATGACCGCCCCCATGACCGTGCCGACGCCGCCGCTCATGGAGGCGCCGCCGATGAACGAGGCGGCGATGGCCTCCAGTTCGAAGTTCAGGCCGGCCTGCGGCGTACCCGCGTTGAGCCGGGCGGCGTAGACACATCCGGCGAGCGCCGCCAGGACACCCATCGTGACAAAGACGGCGAAGGTGACGCGCTGGTCCTTGACGCCGGACAGCTGCGCGGCCGCCTTGTTGCCACCGAGGGCGTACACATGCCGGCCGACGACCGCGTTGCGCATCACCTGACCGAGGGCGAGCAGCAGCCCGCACATGAGGAGCATCACGACCGGCACGCCGTGGAAACTGGCCAGCGTCAGAGCGAGGGCCACCACGGCGGCGGTGATCGCGGTGCACCTGGCCACCCACAGACCGGTCGGCAACACGTCCAGCCCGTGGGCCAGTTGG
Source organism: Streptomyces nigrescens (assembly GCA_024349765.1). Lineage (GTDB taxonomy): Bacteria > Actinomycetota > Actinomycetes > Streptomycetales > Streptomycetaceae > Streptomyces > Streptomyces endophytica. Next base: position 138,603 of record AP026074.1, read on the forward strand.
CGGGAGCGCTGCCGCCCTTCCCGTAGCAGGAGGAGGACGACGGCACAGAGGCCCAGCGTCAGGGTGGGGTTGTGGTACTGCGTGTACGGGCCCACCTCCGGGAGGAAGCCCTTGGCGAGGTCCTGGAAGCCGTCCGGGAACGGCGCCAGGGACTGGCCCTCCAGGACGAGCTGCGTCGCGCCGCGGAACAGCAGCATGCCGGCCAGCGTCACGATGAACGACGGGATCCCGAGGTACGCGATGAAGAAGCCCTGCCAGGCCCCCGCGACCGCGCCGATCAGCAGCGAGAGGAGCAGGGCGGGCACCCAGGGCAGACCGTGCTTGACCATCAGCACCGCGGCCATCGCTCCGACGAAGGCGACCAGCGAGCCGACGGACAGGTCGATATGGCCCGCGATGATGACGATCACCATGCCCATGGCCAGGATGAGGATGTAGCTGTTCTGCTGGATCAGGTTGGAGACGTTGTTCGGCAGCAGCAGCGTGCCGTCGGTCCAGATCTGGAACAGCACGACGAGGAAGGCCAGCGCGATGAGCATGCCGTACTGACGCATGTTGGCGCGGGCCCCGTGGATCAGGAGCGCCATCGCCGGCGGCGAGGCGGGCGTGTCCTCGGGGGGAGTGCTCGTGAAGGCGGTCATGGCGGGGCCTCAGCTCCCGTTCTCGGTCATCTGGCGCAGGGTCATATGGCGCATCAGGACTTCCTGGGTGGCCTCGGCACGGGTGACCTCACCGGTCAGCCGGCCCTCGGCCATGGTGTAGATCCGGTCGCACATCCCGAGCAGTTCGGGCAGTTCGGAGGAGAGGAGGAGCACCGCCTTGCCGCGGGCCGCGAGGGCGTCGATCACGGTGTAGATCTCGTACTTCGCGCCGACGTCGATGCCGCGGGTCGGCTCGTCGAGGATCAGCACCTGCGGGTCGGTGTGGATCCACCGGCTCAGCACGACCTTCTGCTGGTTGCCGCCGGACAGCCGGCCCACCCGCTCGGCGACCGTGGGCGTCTTGATGTTCAGGGACGTGCGGTAGTGCTCGGCGATCCGGCGCTCGCGGTGTTCGTCCACGAAGCCGCGCACACCGTTCCGCCGGCCGGCGTCGCTTCGCCGCATGCCGGGCAGCGAGGCCAGGGAGATGTTGCGCTGCACGGTGTCGAGGAGGTTCAGACCGTAGCGCTTGCGGTCCTCGGTGACGTAGGCGAGGCCCGCGGCGATGGCCGCCGGTACGGTCCTGGTGTCGACCTCACGTCCGCCGACGGCCACCGTCCCGGCGACGTACTGCCCGTAGGAGCGCCCGAAGACGGACATCGCGAGTTCGGTGCGGCCCGCGCCCATCAGCCCGGCGATGCCGACGATCTCGCCGCGGCGCACGGTGAGCGACACCCCGTCGACGACCGTGCGCCGGTGGTCGGCCGGATGCCGTACCGTCCAGCCGTCGACGGCGAGGGCGATCCGGCCGGCGTCCTCGCCCCGGTAGGGGGTGCGGTCGGGGAAGCGGTGGTCCAGATCGCGGCCGACCATGCCCCGGATGAGGCGTTCCTCGGACAGTTCCGGTGCGGCGGACGGTGAGTGACGTACCGTCAGGGACTCCACCGTCCGGCCGTCGCGCAGGATGGTCACCGAGTCGGCGATCGCCCGGATCTCGTTGAGTTTGTGGGAGATGACGATGCCGGCGACGCCCTGGTCACGCAGCTGAAGGAGTAGTTCGAGCAGGTGCGCGCTGTCCTGGTCGTTGAGCGCCGCCGTGGGCTCGTCCAGGATGAGCAGCTTCACCTCCTTCGACAGGGCCTTGGCGATCTCCACCAGCTGCTGCCGGCCCACGCCCAGCTCCGATACCGGCGTCTGCGGCTTCTCGCGCAGCCCCACCCGCGCAAGCAGCCGGCTCGCCTCGCGGTAGGTGCCGTTCCAGTCGACGGTGCCGCGGGCCGAGCGCCGCTCGTTGCCGAGGAAGATGTTCTCGGCGATCGACAGCTGCGGCACCAGCGCCAGCTCCTGGTGGATGATGACGATGCCGTGCCGCTCGCCGGCCCGGATGTCCTTGAAGGCCACCGGCTCGCCCTCGAAGCGGACCTCGCCCTCGTAACTCCCGTGCGGATGCACCCCGCTGAGGACCTTCATCAACGTGGACTTCCCCGCGCCGTTCTCCCCGCAGACGGCGTGGATCTCACCGGGCCGTACGGTCAGATGCACGTCGGACAGCGCGGTGACGCCGGAGAACGTCTTCGTGATCGCGCGCATCTCCAGGACGGGGCGCGGTTGGCCGGCGACCGGCCCCGGCTCCCCGGCGGGCCGGGTCATCGCAGCTGTCCCGCGGTGAAGTACCCCTCCTGCACCAGGAGTTGGGTGTTGCTCCTGTCGATGCTGACCGGCTTCAGCAGATACGCCGGCACGGTCTTCCTGCCGTTGTCGTAGTCGGTCGTGTTGTTGACCTCGGGCTTGCGGCCGTGGAGCACGGCATCGCCCATCTGCACGGCCCGCGCGGCGAGTTCGCGGGTGTCCTTGAAGACGGTCTGGGTCTGCTCGCCCCGGATGATGGACTTCACCGATGCCAGTTCCGCGTCCTGCCCGGTGACGATCGGCAGGTCCGCGCCCCGGTAGCCGGCGCTCTTGAGCGCGGAGATGATGCCCAGCGAGATGCCGTCGTACGGGGACAGCACCGCGTCAACCTTCTCCTCGCCGTAGTTCTTGCTGATCAGGTCGTCCATCCGCTTCTGTGCGGTACCGCCGTCCCAGCGCAGCGTGGTGGCCTGGTTCATCCTCGTCTGCTTGCTGCCGACCACCAGCTGGCCGCTGCGGAGGTACGGCGTGAGGACGGCGAGGGCGCCGTTCCAGAAGTAACGGGTGTTGTTGTCGTCGGGCGAGCCCGCGAACAGCTCGATGCGGTAGCTCGTGCCCGCGTCCCTGCGCGGCCTGCCCAGTTTCAGCTTGTCGACGAGGTACTGCCCCTGGAGGCGGCCGACGCGTTCGTTGTCGAAGGACGCGTAGTAGTCGACGTTCTTCGTGCCCATGATCAAGCGGTCGTACGCGATCACGGGGATGCCCGCGTCGTGCGCGCGCTGCAGTACGTCGGTGAGCGCGGAACCGTCGATGGCGGCGACCACCAGCAGCCGGTGTCCCTCGGCGATCATGTTCTCCAGCTGGGCGACCTGGTTCTCGACCTTGTCGTCGCCGTACTGAAGGTCGGCCTGGTACCCGGCCTCGCGGAACTGCTCCGCCATGTTCCGGCCGTCGGCGATCCAGCGCTCCGACGCCTTGGTGGGCATGGCGATGCCGATGGTGCCGCCGCTTCCGCGGTCGGGCCGGTAGCGGCTGCCGCCCCTGGCCTCCTGGCCGCAGGCGGTCAGCGAGACGGCGAGCAGGGCGGCGCTCGCGGTGACGAGAAGCGTGCGGGATCGCATGGGGATCAGTCCCTTTCCGGTACGGGGAAGCGGTCGAGCCGGCCCGGGTGGCGGGCGCCCAGCGGTGACATCCCGCCGTCCGCGCCGTGCCGGGCCAGCAGGTCCAGGACCAGGCGTCCGCGCCGGACCCGCTCCCGGGCGGTGGCGAGGGCGTGCTCGCGCAGATGCGCGCCGTAGGGGTAGATGCCGGACGCGTTGCTCAGACCGAACTTGAGGTACACGGGGGCGCCGCGCCGGATGAGCTCGGCCGCCTCGTACATCCGCACATAGCCGCCGAGGTCGTCGGGCGCCTCGACGTACATGTCCAGCGGGGCACCGCTGACCCGCCGGATCTCGGTGAGGTGGTCCGCGGTCAGATCGGAGGGCACGTTGAGCGAGTCGGCGCCGAGCCGCTCGTACACGGCGAACGAGGCGGGATTGACCGGCCCGGACAGCGCGGACACCTTGAAGGTGGTGTCGGCGGGCAGCAGCCGGGCCGCCCGCAGCCGGTGCAGCGTCCACAGCACGCCCTCGTCCGCCACGAGCAGACAGCGCACCCCCAACTCCGCGGCGCGCAGGGCGTCTTCGACGCAGCCGGCGAGGCCGTCATGGCCGCGGGCGCGCAGGCCCGCACCGCCGGAGCAGGTGCGGGTGGAGCCGCCGATGTCCCAGGTGCCGCGCGGCCCGGTGAACAGGCACAGCTCGATGTCGCGCTCGGCGCACGCCCCGGCCATCTCGGTGATCTCCCCGTCGGTGAGCAGCCACACGCCGCTGCCCTGACTGATCCGGTGCACCGGCACATCGAGGCGGGCACTCTCCGCCAGCACGACGGACAGCGCCTCCGGGCCCTCCACGGAGGGGATCTCGGTACGCCAGACACCGCCGTCGGGAAAGGTGTGCGGTGAGGCGTCCGCGGGGTGGACCGGGGGAGTGGGGTGGCCGATGCGGGCGAGGGCGCCGGCTCCGGGGCGACGAGGTGCTGACTCTGATGGGGCGGTCACGAGGCTCCCATGGTCGAGTGTTCGGTATGTCGGACGGCGTTCGGGATCACGGGTGTGCGGAGGCCGTGCACCTGCGGATGCGTAGGAGGGGTTGGGGTGTGCGGAGGCATGGGGGGTGCGGTGGTACGGGGCGGGCGCTGCTCCGTACCACCGCACGTCTCAGGACCGCGCCAGCGGCTCAGGCACGGGAGTGACTCAGGGGCGCAGAAGCACTTTCCCTGTCGCCGGGTCGCCGTCGCCGACCAGGGAGATGGCCTCGGCGAACCCTTCCAGGGGGAACTCATGGGTGATCAGCGGTGCCGGGTCGAGCAGCCCGCGGCCGAAGGCGCGCACCGCGTACGACCAGGCCGACGACGGCGCCCCGAAGATGCTGCGGATCTCCAGCTGGCTCAGGGACAGGTGCACCGGGTCGATCCCGTCCGCACCCGGCGGGAACATCCCGGTGAGCACCACCCGGCCGCCCCGGCGGGCCAGCAGACAGGACGAGGCCGCGGTCGAGTGCGCCCCCGCCGTCTCCACGACCAGGTCGAAGCAGCCGTTGCGCTGCGTCGCCTGCTCGGGGGTGCACACCGCGCTCGCGTCGCACCGCAGTGCCTGGGCGCGACGCCCGGACCGCGGATCGACCACCACGAGCTCGGCGGGTTCCGTCGCGGCCAGCAATTGCAGCGCGAGCAGCCCGAGCGTGCCCGCCCCGACCACCGCGATCCGCTCCCCGGGCCGCGGCCGCCCGGCCCGCACCGCGGCGGCGACCACGGCGGCCGGCTCCAGCAGCGCGGCCGCCCGCAGATCGGCGTGGTCGGGCAGCAGGTGCAACAGCGCTGCGGGCACGGTGAGATGGTCGGCGAAACCGCCCGGCTCGGTGAAGCCGGTCTCGGCGTAGCCGCTGGTGCACAGGCTGGTCTCGCCGGCCCGGCAGCGCTCGCACTCCCGGCACGCCCGGAACCCCTCGGCCACCGTCTTGCGCCCCACCAGCGCCGGATCGACCCCCGCGCCGACCGCCGCCACCGTGCCGGACCACTCATGACCGGGCACGACGGGATAGTGGACGTACCCGGCGTCGCGCCGGCCGTCGTAGACCTCGCGGTCGCTCCGGCAGATCCCGGCGGCGGCCACCCGCACCAGGACCTCGCCCTCCCCGGGCTCGGGCACCGCGCCGTACACCAGTCGGTGGTGCCGGGGCCGCTCGACGACGATCGAGCGGCTGACTTCCGACCCGCGGTCCCGCCCCACCGCGTCCCCGCCCGCCCGGCTCATCGCGGCCGCCTCTGCTCCCAGCCCTCGGCCCAGAGGTCGAACCGGGCCGGCTGCTGCGGGAACTCGGCCGCGGCGTCCGCGTCGAACTCGACACCCAGACCGGGCGCGTGCGACACCGCGAAGCAGCCGGTCTCCGGATCGACGTACGGCGCACCCCGCACCACCTCCGTGATCTCCGCGTCCGCGAAGTCGTTGAAGTGCTCCAGCACCTTGAAGTTCGGTGTGCAGGCGGCGAGTTGGAGCGAGGCCGCGGTCAGTACCGAACCACCGACGTTGTGCGGGGCCACCAGCACGTAATGCGTCTCGGCGGTCGCGGCGAGCTTGCGGGCTTCGAGGATGCCGCCGATGTGGCCGAGGTCCGGCTGGATGATGTCGGCGGCCTGCGCCTCGAACAGCTCCCGGAACTCGATCCGGTCGTGGATGCGTTCCCCGGTCGCCACCGGCAGGTCCACCTTGTCCGCGACCTTCTTCAGGGCCTTGAGGTTCTCCGGCGGCACCGGCTCCTCCAGCCAGGCGGGCCGGAAGGGCGCCAGCTCGCGGGCGAGCCGGACCGCCGTGGCCGGGCTGAAGCGGCCGTGCATCTCCAGCATCAGCTCGGTGTCCGGGCCGACGGCGTCGCGTACCGCCTCGATCAACGACACGGCGTACAGGGTCCGTTGGTGGTCCAGCTCGAAGTGGCCGGTCCCGAACGGGTCGATCTTCAGGGCCCGGTAGCCGCGCGCCACCACCTCCTGCGCCGCCTTGTGGTACGCCTCCGGGGTGCGCTCGGTGGTGTACCAGCCGTTGGCGTACGCCATGACGCGATCGGTGACCCGGCCGCCGAGCAGCTGCCACACCGGGACCCCGAGTGCCTGGCCCTTGATGTCCCAACAGGCCATCTCCACACAGGCGATCCCGGACATCACGATCTCGCCGGCCCGCCCGTAATCCCCGTACTTCATGCGACGGACCAGGTCCTCGACCGCGAACGGGTCCGATCCGCGGATGTGGTGGGCCTCCGCCTCGCGCACATAGCCGAGCAGGGCATCGGTGCGGCCCAGCATCCTGGTCTCGCCGACCCCCGTCAGCCCCTCGTCAGTGTGGACGAGTACATAGGTGAGATTGCGCCAGGGGGTTCCGACGACGTGTGTGCTGATTCCCGTGATGCGCACGGCAATTGCCCCTCCATGTCGTTCGAAATTTCGTCACTCGTTCGAAATGGTGGCGTGACCGTAGTCAGGTCCCGATGGGGGTGTCAATGGGTTGCGCAGCGGCCGGTCCGTCCCCACCATTGCCCGGCGAACCCCCCTGTGCATAGCCTGCGTTCGGCATACCGGTCAGCGACCGGCTCCTCGAACGAAACGGGTGGTGAGGCACATGGGACGTCTGGTCCCCGCGGTGACCAGGGCGCTCGACATCCTCGAGCTGTTCCTGGAAGGCGACGGAACCCTCTCCGCGCCCGAGATCACCCGCAAGTTGCAGCTGCCGCGCACCACCGTGCACGAGCTGCTCACCACCCTCGCCGCCCGCTCGTACCTGGTGCCCGCGCCCGGCCGGCCCGGCCACTACCGTCTCGGCGTCCGCACCTACCAGCTCGGCAGCCGCTACGCCGAACAGCTCGACCTCGCCGCCGAGGGCCAGCAGGTGGCCCGCGAGGTGGCCGAGACCTGCGACGAGACCGTGCACGTCGCGATCCTGGAGGACCTCGACGTCATCTACATCGCCAAGGTCGACTCCATCCACGCCGTCCGCATGGTCTCGGCCGCCGGCCGCCGCCTCCCCGCCCACTGCACCGCGGTCGGCAAGATGCTGCTCGCCGCCCTGCCCGCCGACGAACTCGACCTCCGCATCGAGGAAGCGGGCCGGCTGGACGCGATGACCCACCACAGCATCACCGACCCCGAGGCGCTCCGCTCCGCGCTCGCCGTCGTCCGTGAGCGCGGCATCGCCGTCGAGCACCGCGAGTCCAACCCGGACGTGAACTGCGTGGCCGCGCCCGTACGGGACGGCACGGGCCGGGTCGTCGCCGCCCTGTCCATCTCCGTACCCGTGATCCGCTGGAGCGAGCAGCGCGAGGCCGAACTCGCGGAGCTGGCCGCCAAGGGCGCCTGCGACCTGTCCGTACGCCTGGGCCACCGCGGCGGCCACCGGTGAGGGCCGAGGTCGCGGTCCGCGCCGCGGCCACCCTCGGCGAGGGCCCCACCTGGGACCCGGCGACGGACCGGCTGATCTGGGTGGACATCCTCGGCTCCCGCATCCACACCTACCAGCCGGGCGGCGGCCGGCGCACCGTGATGGCCACCGAACAGCACGTCGGCGCGGCCAAACCGCGCGCGGCCGGCGGCCTGGTCGTCAACCTGCGGGACGGCATCGCCCGCTACGACGCCGACGGGGCGTTCTCCTGGCTCGTACGCGATCCCGTCCCCGGCCGCCGCGGCAACGACGCCGCCGTCGCCCCCGACGGCTCGCTCTGGGCGGGCACCATGCGTGACGACGAGGCCGCGGGCGGCGGCACGCTCACCCGCATCGCCCCCGACGGCGAGACGCGGGTGCTCTTCCCCTCCGTCGCCGTCAGCAACGGCCTCGCCTGGAGCCCGGACGGCACCCACCTCTACTACATCGACTCCCCGACCCGCCGCATCGACGTCTGCCGCATGGACGGTCAACGTCCCTCGGAGCGCCGCCCGTTGGTGGAGATCGAACCCGGTGCGGGCTTCCCCGACGGACTGACCGTCGACGCCGAAGGCTGCCTCTGGGTCGCCCTCTGGGACGGCGGCCAGATCCGCCGCTACACCCCCCACGGCCGCCTGGACCGCACCCTCCGCCTCCCCGTCCCCCGCCCCACCGCCTGCTGCTTCGGCGGCCCGTCGCTACGCGACCTTTACGTCACCACGGCCGGAGCCGGCTCTCCTCACCCCCACCCCCTGGCGGGCTCCCTCCTGGTGGTCCCGGACGCGGGCCAGGGGATGCCGGCGGTGCCCTTCGCGGGCTGAACCGCCCGCTCCGAAGCCCTACAGGCGGCGCAGCCGGCGCCGCATCGTGGCCGGGCTGGTGGGACGGGCCGCCCGGGCGCACCTGAGGTGTCAGGTGCCCGGTACCACGGCGCCGCGGCCCGCCCGGACCGCCTGGAGTACGGCCCGGTGGAGCGCGCGGAGGCCGCGCGGCGGGAGCGGGACCGGGCTGCCTTCGAGGTCGTAGCACTCCTCCGCGCCCGTGTACCGGACGGTGACGCGCGCCGTGCCGTCGCCCCGGTCGGCGGTGGTGACGGTCAGGTCGCCGGTGATGATGCCGACCTGGACCGTCATCGCCCCACCGGGGCCGGCGGTGATCTCATCGGTGAGCGCGTCACCGTCGTGGGTGTTCACTGCGTGGGTGGTCACTCTTCGCAGGTGTCCAGCATCTCGTCGAGCTTGTCCTTCTCCGGCTCGGTGACGTTCAGTTGGTAGAGGTGCTTGATGTCGGTCCAGGCACGGGCGTAGACGCACCAGTAGGCGTGCCGCGGCGGAGCTCACTGGTCCGGGGACTGGTCGCCCTTCTGCCGGTTGGAGGAGGCGGAGACCGCGATGAGCTGTGCGTGGACGAGGTCGTTGGCGAAGGTGCGGCGCTTCGGGGTGGTCCATTCATCGGCGCCGGAACGCCAGGCGTTGGCCAGCGGCACGATGTGGTCGATGTCGAGCTGACCCGACGCGTGGAAGACCTTGCTGTCGTATGCGCTGAACCAGGTCCCCGAAACGGCCCGGCACTTCTCGTCCTGCTGGACGTCCGTGCCGTCCCGGGAGAGGACGACTTCGCGGGTGTCGCATTCGCCGTACTGCTTGATCCAGTGCGGGAATTTCGCGCGGCTGTATCCCTCCATCGAATGGGGTGTGTCGATGTTGAGGTCGGCGAGTTCTTCGCGCGCCACATCGGCGGGCGGCGGCTCCGGCAATTCCCGCGGAGAGGTGGGGAATACGGTGTCGGCGGGGCGGATGACGGCGGCGGGATGAGAAGGTGAATGAGGGGCGGCAGCGGCGGTTGCGGTGGCCGGTACCGCTGGGACAATTGCGGTGGCGATGAGAGCGGTTGACGTGGCGACTCGGCGCCACCAGGCGTTGGTCATCACTCGGAAAGCATCACCCGGGGAAACGATTTGCCATGCCGCTATTCACTCTTTGGTGGGGAATTCCGGAAATTGGCCCTCATATCGAATTGCGGGCGAGGGTGGCTTCGTAACCGGGCCGACCACGTGCTCCCGATTCCCTCACGGAACCCATAGGCTCCCGGAGTACGCAAGCACCACGGGATTCCCACCCTCCTGGAGGTCACACCCATGACCGAGCTCCCCGAAGGCGGGCTGCCGCTGGCCGGCATCACCGTCGTCAGTGTCGAGCAGGCGGTAGCGGCTCCCTACGCCTCCCGCCAGCTGGCCGATCTCGGCGCGCGCGTCATCAAGGTGGAACGTCCGGGCGGGGGCGACTTCGCCCGGCGCTACGACACCACGGTGCACGGGGAGTCCAGCTACTTCGTGTGGCTCAACCGGTCGAAGGAGTCCGTGACCCTCGACCTGAAGTCGGACCGCGGCCGGAAGGTGCTGGAGCAACTCCTGGGCGGTGCCGATGTGTTCGTGCAGAACCTGGCCCCCGGCGCGGCCGCCAGGCTGGGCCTGGGGGCGGACGCCCTCGCCGAGCGCTTCCCGTCCCTCATCCGGTGCTCCGTCTCCGGCTACGGCACCAGCGGCCCGTGGGCCGACCGCAAGGCGTACGACCTGCTGGTGCAGTGCCAGACGGGCCTGGTCTCCCTGACGGGCACCGCCGAGGAAACTGCCCGGGTGGGGGTGTCGATCGCCGATATCGCCGCCGGCATGTACGCCTACTCGGGCATCCTCACCGCACTCTTCACCCGGGCGACCACCGGCGTCGCCCGCGCCGTGGAGGTCTCCCTGTTCGAGGCGCTGGCCGAGTGGATGGGCCAGCCCGCCTACTACACCCGCCACGGCGGCACCCAGCCCCCGCGCATCGGCACCCAGCACGCCACCATCGCCCCGTACGGCGCCTACACCGCGGCGGACGGCAAGGACGTACTGTTCTCGATCCAGAACGAGCGGGAATGGGCCGCCCTGTGCCGGCAGTTCCTGCGCCGGCCCGGGCTCGTCGACGATCCGCGCTTCGCCACCGGCTCCGACCGCGTGGTCCACCGCGCCGAGCTGAACGCGATCGTGGCCGAGCGGTTCGGTGAGCTGGACAGCGACCAGGTGATGAAGCTGCTGGACGAGGCGGGCATCGCCAACGCCGGCGTCAACGACGTCCAGGAATTCCTGGCCCACCCGGTGCTCGGCGCCCGGAACCGCTGGCGCGAGGTACGGATTCCCGGGGGAGCCGTGGTGCCCGCGCTGCTGCCCCCGGCGGACCTGGCCGGCACCGCCCCGCGCATGGACGCCGTACCCGCCGCCGGCGAGCACACCGAGAACGTCCTGACGGAACTGGGCTACAGCACGGCCGACATCGCCGCCCTGCGGACCGACGGCGTCATCTGACCCCTGGCCCCACCCCGGCGGTCCTGCGATCCCGTGCGATCCCCGCCCTGCCTTCCCCTCCCCGCCCGCCAGCAAGGAGCGTCACAGCGTGAGCACCCTCGACGTCCTGTCCGAGGACGAGCAGCTCGTCGTCAGTACGGTGCGTGACTTCGTCGACAAGGAAGTGCGGCCCGTCGTCCGCGAACTGGAGCACGCCAACACCTACCCCGAGGCCCTGATCGCGCAGATGAAGCGGCTCGGCATCTTCGGTCTCGCCATCCCCGAGGAGTACGGCGGCACCCCGGTCTCCACGCCCTGCTTCGTCCTGATCACCGAGGAACTCGCCCGCGGCTGGATGAGCCTGGCCGGTGCGATGGGCGGCCACACCGTGGTCGCCAAGCTGCTGCTCCACTACGGCACGGAGGAGCAGAAGCGCCGCTATCTGCCGGCGATGGCCACCGGCGAGACCCGGGCGACCATCGCCCTCACCGAGCCGAGCGGCGGCTCCGACCTCCAGGCCCTGCGCACCGTCGCCCGCAAGGACGCGGACGGCGGATACCTCATCAACGGGTCGAAGACCTGGATCACCAACTCCCGGCGGTCCGCGCTGATCGCCCTGCTGTGCAAGACCGACCCGGAGGCCGAGCCCGCCCACCGGGGCATCTCGATCCTGCTCGTCGAGCACGGGCCCGGCCTGACGATCTCGCGCGACCTGCCCAAACTCGGCTACAAGGGCGTCGAAAGCTGCGAGCTCTCCTTCGACGACCACCGGGCACCGGCCGATGCCCTCCTCGGCGGGACCGAGGGCAAGGGCTTCGCACAGATGATGAAGGGCCTGGAGACCGGGCGCCTCCAGGTCGCCGCCCGCGCGCTCGGGGTCGGCCGGGCGGCGCTGGAGGACGCCCTCGCCTACGCCCAGGAGCGCGAGTCGTTCGGGAAGCCGATCTGGCAGCACCAGTCGGTCGGCAACTACCTCGCGGACATGGCCACCTCGCTGACCGCCGCCCGTCAGCTGACCCTGTACGCCGCCCGGGCGGCCGAGGCGGGCCGCCGGGTGGACATGGAGGCCGGCATGGCGAAGCTCTTCGCCTCCGAGACGGCCCTGCAGATCGCCGTCAACGCCGTCCGCATCCACGGCGGTTACGGCTACTCCACCGAATTCGACGTCGAGCGCTACTTCCGCGACGCGCCCCTGATGATCGTCGGCGAGGGCACCAACGAGATCCAGCGCAACGTGATCGCGAGCCAGCTGGTCACCCGCGGCGGACTCGACAGGTGAGGCCCGGCCATCGCCCCTACCCGACCATCGTCTGGGTGCCCAGTACGGAGAGGAGTTCCAGCCGTTCGGCGTCCTCGGTGCCGGGCTCGGCCGTGTAGACCATGATGCGCAGGTCGCTGCCGGCGACGCTGAGCAGGTCGCAGTCCAGCGTCATGGTGCCCACCTGCGGATGGTCGATGGTCTTGCGCGACGCCTCGTGCCGGCCCACGGCCCCGGAGTCCCACAACTCGGCGAACCGGTCACTGTGCGCCCGCAGCTCCCCGATCAGCTGTCGCAGCCGCTGGTCCGCCGGATACCGGCGCGCCGCCGCCCGCAGGTCGGCGACCACCGCGGTCTCCAACGCGCGCCGGGACCGCGTGGTGTGCCGGACCCGCCCGCCCGAGCCGAGGAAGGCCCGCCAGGCGCCATTGCGCTCCCGGCCCTGCCGCTCGCCCATCAGCGCCGTGTACAGCGGGTTGGCCAGCAGCAGCGTCCACGACGCGTCGGAGACCGCGACCGGCGTCCCGGTCAGCCGGTCCAGCATCCGGTGCACGCTCGGCGTGATGTACGCGGGCACCGTGCCCTGCCCCGGTGGCACCAGCCCGGCGACGTGGAACAGGTGCTCGCGCTCGGCTCCGGACAACCGCAGGGCTCGCCCCAGGGCCTCGACGACCTGCTCGGAGGGGTGGGTCGCCCGGCCCTGTTCCAGGCGGGTGACGTAGTCGACCGAGATCCCGGCCAGCATCGCCAGCTCCTCACGGCGCAGTCCGGCCGCCCGCCGGTGGCCGCCCGCGGGCAGCCCGGCCGCCTCCGGGGAAGCGCGGTCGCGCCAGCGCCGCACCGTCCGCCCGAACTCCGTACTCGCCATGCCCCCACTGTGCACCGCGCCCCCCGGATCTTCCTGGTACCGCCAGTCCCAGGAAGACCGGACTCCTGGCTGCTCCCGGCCGGCCGCCGCAGTCTGGAGTCATGACCACCACACTCATCACCGGAGCGAACAAGGGCCTCGGATTCGAGACCGCCCGCCGTCTCATCGCCGCGGGCCACACCGTCTACGTCGGCAGCCGCGACGCCGCCCGCGGCCGGCGGGCCGCCGAACGGCTGGGCGCGCGGACCGTCCAGCTCGACGTCACCGACGACGCGTCCGTGGCGGCCGCGGCCGAGGCCATCGAGGCCGAGGGAGGGCTGGACGTACTGATCAACAACGCGGGCATCGAGAGCCGGGACGCCGACAACAACGTGCCCGGTGCCGCGGAGATCACTGCCGATGCGATGCGGCGGACCTTCGACACGAACGTCTTCGGCACGGTCCGCGTCACCCACGCGTTCCTCCCGCTGCTGCGGCGCTCACCGGCCCCGGTCATCGTCAACGTCAGCAGCGGCCTGGCCTCCCTGAGCCACGTCAGCGACCCGAGCAGCCCTGCGTACGCCTACCCGGGCGTCGCCTACCCGACGTCGAAAGCCGCGGTCAACATGATCACCATCCAGTACGCGAAGGCGTTCCCGGACATGCGGATCAACGCGGTCGAGCCCGGCTTCACCAAGACCGACCTGAACGGCAACACCGGAACCCAGAGCGTGGAGCAGGGCGCCGAGATCATCGTGCGCATGGCCCAGGTGACCCCCGACGGCCCCACCGGCGGCTACTTCGACGCGGCGGGCACCCTGCCCTGGTGAGTGGGCTCCGACGCGCCCATCTCCCGTATTCCGCCGCCCACTTGACCTTCCTTCCGTAGGGTTGTCGCAGCCGTACCACTGACTTCCTCGAAGGAGGAGCGATGACAGCGGAGAGCCTCAGCCGCTTGACCTCCCGCGTGGCGCACTTCGTGCTCCACGGGCGCCGACCCCGGCTCGACCATCCCGACTCGCACCGGGCCGCCCGGTCCAACCAGCACGCGGGCTTGATCCACCACTACCGTCCGTCCTCCCCGACGGGAGGCGGCGGCCTGCAAGGACCGCTCTGACGGTCCGGCCGCCCTCCGGCCCGCTCGACCGGGAGCACGGGCCGTGTTGCTGCCGGTCCGCGCTCTCGGGTTCGATGACCGGATGACGCGCAACACGACGGCAGGGACCCCACGAGCCGCGAAGGCCTCCGGCGGTTTCGCCGGAGGCTGTCTGGCCGTGGGACTGATGGTGCTCAGCGCCCTGCTGATCCTGGTGAGCTTCGGGGCCACCACCGAGCTCGACGCACCCGATGCCTTCCCGGGGATCAAGGACAACCGCAGCGGCCTCGTACTGATGATCCTGATCCTCGGGCTGGCAGCCTTGCTCGGGGCGATGGCGACGGCTCTGCGCGCCTCCCGCAACGCGCTCCCCACGGCCGCGGCCGGCCTGGCCTGCGCCGTCCTGCTCGCCGCGGCCGGCTACCGCGCGTACACCCTCGCCCCGATGCTCACGTGCTGGGGCCACGAGTCCCTCGCCCACAACCCGGACGGCTCCTACACCTGCCACGACCGCAGGACGCGACCGCACGGGTCGCTTGCGAGGACTTCCTGGACACTCAACGACGCTTGACCCTCCTGTAACAGGAGGCCCTACGTTCCCTGGCATGAAGATTGTTGTGCACGACACCGCGTCCGCCATGATCGATCTCCTGCAGCGGCCGTTGGACGAGCGGCCCGAGGCGCTGCGGGAGATGCTCAGTCCGCTGCAGGCGGTGATGGGTCCCGTCATGGGGGGCGTGGATCTGGTGCAGATGCATACTGCGATGGGTAGTGGATTTCGGCTTGATAGGGAGGATGCGCGTTATCTGCCCGCCGTGCGGCGGATGCGGGACGCGGGGGTGTGGGAGCGGATCGAGGAGTCGCTCACGGCGGCATGGGAGAGGATCAGCGGCGCGGTGCCCGGGATCAAGCATGCCGAGACCGTGCATGTCGTCCTGGTGCTGGGCGATCCGGATGATGACCACCTGACGGTGCGGAGTGCGGGCTACTTCGGGCTGGGAGGGATTCCGGGGGCGATCCATCTGGTGATGTGGCCCACCGAGACCAGCCTGCAGAAGATCGGCCACGCTGCCGCGCACGAGCTCCATCACAACGTGCGTTATGCGAATGTCGCCTGGAACCCGATGGCCGTCACGGTCGGGGAGCAGGTCGTCGCCGAGGGGCTGGCCGAGGCGTTCGTGCGGGAGTTGGCCGGGGACGAGGCCATGGGACCGTGGGCGACGGCGCTGAGCGGTGCCGGACTGGACAGCGCGTACGAGAAGATCACTGCCGATATCGACGTCGCCGGGATGCAGAACCTGACCGGGTACGTGCTGGGCGATGCCACGGCGCGGCGGATGGGGCAGCCCACCGTGGGGCTGCCGGACTTCGCCGGGTACGGAGTCGGACTGCGGATCGCGGACGCGCATCGGGCGGCCACCGGACTGACCGCCGCCCAGAGCACCGCCCTGCCGGCGCGTGAGGTACTCCGCAACGCGGGTGTGGCGACCAGCGCGTGAGCGCGGAGCGGCGGAGGAGAGTGCTGGCGCCCGGGGGACCGGGCACGGCACAATTCGGCCGTGAAGATCACCGTTACCGCGCGCGAACTCAACCGGGCCACCTTGAGCCGCCAACTGCTGCTTGAACGAGCGCAGTTGGGCGTCACGGACGTGATGCGTCGGGTGGTCGCGTTGCAGGCTCAGCACGCGGCTTCGCCGTACCTCGCGCTGTGGAACCGGATCGAGGGGTTCAAGGCGGAGGACCTGGATGACGCGTTCGCCGGGGGCGCGGCCGTCAAGGCGACCCTGCTGCGGATGACGCTGCACGCGGTCCACGCCGAGGACTACCAGGTCTTCCGCGAGGCGATGCAGCCCACGCTGTACGCCGCGCGGCTCGGCTACCACTTCGCCGCGACGGGGCTCACCCCCGCGGACGGCGACGCGCTGGCCCCGGAAGCGGTGAGGTTCGCCGAACAGGCCCGCACCGCCGGCGAGATGGAGACGTGGGTGGGGCAGCAGGTCGGGGCGGAGCGGAAAGCGGGGGCGTGGTGGGGGCTGCGGGCGTACGCGCCGCTGCTGCACGTCCCGACCGGCGGACCGTGGTCGTTCGGCGCCCGGCCGTCGTACGTCGCGGCGCGCACCGGCCCCGTCCCCGCGGGCCGGGAGACGAGGACGGAGGCGCTGACCACCCTCGTGCTGCGCTATCTGGCAGGGTTCGGGCCGGCGTCGGTGGCGGACGTGGCGCAGTTCGCCACGGTCCAGCGCACGCCGATCCGCCAGGTGCTCACCGCACTCACCGCTCTCGATGCCCGCGACGGCGCCGTCGAGAAGCTCCAAGGCCCCGACGGCGCCACGCTGTTCGACCTCCCCGGCGCCCCGCGCCCACCCGCGGACGTGCCGGCCCCGCCGCGGCTGATGGCGATGTGGGACAGCGTCCTGCTCGCCTACGCCGACCGTGGCCGCGTGATACCCCCGGCCTACCGCCGGCTGGTGATCCGTACCAACGGCGACGTGCTGCCCACACTGCTGGTCGACGGGTATGTCGCCGGCGTGTGGCGCCCGGTCGAGGGAGGCGTCGAAGCGACGGCGTTCCACGCGCTGCCGCCCGCGGTGTGGGACGGGCTCGCGGCGGAGGCACGTGCGGTGACGGCTCTGCTGGCCGACCGCGACGCGGAGGCCTATCGCCGCTTCCACCACTGGTGGGGCAAGCTCACGCTCCCCGGTGAGGCACAGGTACGGCTGTTGCCGGGGTAGTCGCCGGGATGGTTGCCGGTCCAGGGGGGCCGCAGACGTCCGCTAGACGTTTGACTGGGACGTGGTACGGGCCAGGTGGTTGGCGGCCGACTCCGCCAGGGTGCGGAGCGCGGGGTGCCAGGGGCGGGCCTGCGGGCCGGTCAGCACGAGGCGGCGCGAGGTCTCGGGCGTCAGGGGCAGCAGGACCAGGTCAGGAGGGACGAGGGTGCGGGAGACCTCGGAGAGGATCGTCACGCCGATGCCGGCCTGCACCATGCTGATCAGGGTCGCCAGGTCGCGTACCCGGTGAGTGGGGTCGAAGCGCAGCCCGGCCAGTTTGTGGATCGTGCGGACGCGGGCCTCGCATCCGTTGGGTGAGATCAGGAACTGGTCGTCCTCCAGGTCGCGGATGTCCACGGCCGGCTCGCCCGCCAGGGGGTGGTCCCGGGGCAACAGGGCGCGGTACCCGTCCACGGCGAGCTGGATGCCGGGGCCGGGCTCCGGATCGATCAGGATGGCGGCATCGGCCGTTCCGTCGTCCAGCCAGGTGGTGGCCTCGGCGCTGTCCCCCTCGAAGACCCGGACCGTGATGCGCGGTTGGTCCTCGCGCCAGTGCCGGAGCAGGCGGGGGACCAGCCCCTGGCAGACCGTCGGTGTGGCGGCCAGCCGGATGATGCCGGACATGGTCTCGGTGGCACTGGCCGCGATCTGTTCCACGGACCGGGCCGCGGACACGGCGAGGCGGGCGTGCGGCAGGACCCGTTCGCCGAGCGCGGTGGTACGGGCGGGGGTGGCCCGGACCAGCAGCGGGGCGGACAGTTCGCGTTCCAGGGAGGCGACGGCGTGCGACACCGCCGACTGGCTCATGCCCAGCTCCGCGGCGGCCGCACTGAAGCCGCCGGCGTCCACGACGGCGAGGAAGGCCCGCAGTTGGGGAAGGTTCACGGTCATGCGTCGGCCTCATATGCGTATGACAGCTATGCGTTGGATCTATGGTGCCAGGTCGGGGACGCTGGCTGGGTGCCGCGCCGGCGTCGGCGAAGAGCCGCGCACAGGGCGCAGAGCACCCAGACGCAGAGACCGGGCGAAGAGCCCAGACGAAGAGGAGAGGCTTGCCATGCCGTACTTCCGGGTCACCGTTCCCGACCCCGACCTCCCGGCCGACGTCCAGCGCGCCCTCGCCGAGGGGCTGACCCAGCTGGCCGTCTCGGCCCTGAACAAGTCCAGCGCGCGCACCATCGTCCAGATCAACCTGGTGCCGGCCGGCAGTTATTTCGTCGACGGCAAGCCGCTGAGCGGCCAACGTGACGCACACGTGGAGGGCAGTCTCACACTGGGCACCAACAGCGCCGCGGAGAAGGCCGACTTCATCGCCCGGGCCGGTGACCTGCTGTCGGAGATCCTCGGCCCGCTGCCCCGGGCCGGCATCGCGCTGCACGAACTGCACCCCGAGAGCTACGGCTACCACGGAATCACGCAATTCGACTTCTACCGCCGGCCGGCAGGCACGTAGCCGGCGTCCCGGCACCCCCGCGGCCCGGCACCGCGTCAGGGCAGCGGCATGAGCCGGTAGAGGACGGTGGCGACCAGGTCGCGGGCGTACTGCGGGTCGAGGAGCCCCGGGCGGAAGAGGATGCGGTACATCACGGGCGCCACGACGTGGTCCATCACGGTGTCGGTGTCCGGCACGTGTTCACCGCGCTCCGCGGCCCTGCTGAGGATGGTGTCCACCTGGTCGACGGCGTAGGCGGAGCACTGCCCGGAGTTGCTGCCGTCCGGATCGCCGGCCAGGGCGTCGCGGATGTACGAGCGGCCCGGCGGGGACGACATCTCCTCCAGGAAGGCGGCGGCCCAGTGCTCCAGGTCCGCGCGGAGGTTCCCGTGGTCGGCCGGAGGTGCCTCGGGCCGCAGCCGCTCCACCGCGACGTCCGAGAGCAGCTCCTGGAGGTCTCCCCAGCGGCGGTAGAGCGTCGACGGGGTGACGCCGGCCCGGGCGGCGATCTGGGGGATGGTGAGGTCGCCGCGCCCCTGCTCGGCCTGGAGTTCGCGCACCGCTGCGTGCACGGACTGCTGTACGCGGGCACTGCGGCCTCCAGGCCGGGCAGCTGGTTTGGGACTCATGCCTCCAGCTTAACGCAAAATCGTTGCATCAGCGGGTGGGGTGGATGGGGCGACGGGGGTGGACGCGGGTGTCCGGTGGCCGGCTTCCGGACCGAGGAGGGTGACGGGCGGGTGGGCCGTCTCGTAGGCGCGTCCGGCGCGCAGGAGGGTGGCCTCGCCGAGCGCCCGGCCGATGAGCTGCATACCGATGGGCAGCCCCGCGCCGTCGAGTCCGACGGGCAGGGAGAGCGACGGCAGACCCGTGAGGTTCGCCGGGGCCGACAGCCTGACGTACGCGTCGGACACGCTCTCGGTGCCTCCGGTGGCCGGCCAGCTGACCTCCTGCTGGTCACGGTGGACGGCCGTGCAGGGCACGGTCGGCGCGGCGATGAGGTCGACCTCGTCGAACAGCCGCGCCCAGGCACCCTGCATCAGGGTCCGGGCCCGCTGGGCGCGCAGGTAGTCGGTGGCCGGTACGAGCCCGCCCGCCTCCAGCAGGACGCGGACGTCGGGTCCGTACAGCTCCGGGGACGTGCGCAGGGTCTGTTCGTGCGCGGCGGTGGCCTCGGGCACCATGACGCCCCACTGGGTGGCCTGGACGTACTCGGTCATCGGAATGTCGATCTCGGTCAACTCGGCGCCGAGGGACGCGAGTTGACCGATGGCCCGGCGGACGGCCACTTCCACCTCGGGTGCCACCCGATCGAAGTAGTAGGTGCGGGGAACGGCGACGCGCAGGCCGGCCAGGCTCTCGTCCGTGCGGGCGGGCCCCTCCGTGGGGTGGTGACCGGTGAGGGCGGCGAGTACGAGCTCCGCGTCGCGCACCGTGCGGGTGATCGGGCCGACGTGGTCCAGGGACCAGGACAGCGGTGTGACGCCGTCCACGGGGACGAGCCCGTAGGTGGGCTTGAGCCCCACGACACCGTTCAGGGCGGAGGGGACGCGGATCGAGCCGCCGGTGTCCGTCCCCAGCGCGAAGGTCGCCTCACCCGCCGCGACCGCCACCGCCGAGCCGCCGCTGGAACCACCGGCCACCCGGTCGGCGGCCCAGGCGTTCCGCGTCTGAGGCGTCGTCAGTCCGTAGGCGAATTCATGGGTGTGGGTCTTGCCCAGCAGCACCGCCCCGGCGCTGCGGAGGCGTGCCGCGACGATGCTGTCCTTGCGGGCCGTGTGGTGCGCGCGCACCCGGGAACTGGCCGTCGTCGGCAGCCCGGCGGCGTCGATGAGGTCCTTCAGGGTCATCGGGATTCCGTGCAGCGGTCCGCGGTGCCGCCCCGCCGCGATGTCCCGTTCGGCCTGCGCGGCGGCCTTCCGGGCCTCGTCCGCGCACACGGTGACATAGGCCCCGAGATCGCCCTCCACCTCCGCGATGCGCTCCAGGGCCGAGTCGGTCAGGTCCACCGGCGAGAGCTCGCGAGCGGCGATCGCCCGCGCCGCATCGGCGAGCGAGAGTTCATACGGCAAGCGCATCTGCCTGCTCCTCTCCGGGGGTGCGGGACGACGGGTGGGTGAGGGTCGGCCGGGTGGCGGCCGGGGCGGCGTCCGACAGGTCCAGGTCGCGGAGCGGGCGCAGGACGTGCTGGATGTGGTTCGCCGTGGCT
The DNA here is from genome assembly GCA_024349765.1 of Streptomyces nigrescens. GTDB lineage: Bacteria > Actinomycetota > Actinomycetes > Streptomycetales > Streptomycetaceae > Streptomyces > Streptomyces endophytica. The sequence continues at coordinate 159,311 of AP026074.1, forward strand.
GCGATCACGTCGAGCCGTCCAGGTTCCACGGGCAGGCCCGCCCGCAGGGCCCAACGGGCCGCCTCCTGCGGGGAGAGATCTTCGGTGGTCATTGCGGAACATCCCTTCCTGGGGTGTGAGTGTGTGGGCGTGAGTGCCCGGGGTGTGAGGGTGTGGGGCGCCGGTGTGCGGGTGTGGCCGGTGCCGCACGGTATCGGCGCCGAGGGGCCACTAAGGCTGAATATTTGCGTTAGTGGACCGTACGGCATACCGTGCGACTAACGCAAAGAAACTGCTTTAGCTGAAGAGGGCCGAGGGAAGAAGCCATGCATCAGTTCACGCCGCCCCCGCACGCCATCACCCACGGATCCGGGCCGGCCTGGGCCGTCGGCGATCTGCTGGTGCACCGTGTCGACGAGACGGAACTCCCGCCGCCGACCGGTGCCTGGCTGCTGCCCGATGCCACTTCCGACGTGGTGGATGACGCCCCCTGGCTGCGACCCGACTTCGCCACGTCCGACGGCGCGTTGCAGCTGGCCAGCCACAGCTTCGCGATCGAGGCGGACGGCCTGCGGGTGCTGGTCGACACCGGCATCGGCAACGGCAAGACCCGCGCCAACCCGGCCTGGGACCACCTGGACACCCCCTATCTCCGACGACTCACCGCGGCGGGCTTCGCGCCCGAAAGCGTCGACCTGGTCATCCTGACGCATCTGCACACCGACCACGTCGGCTGGAACACCTTCGAGCGCGACGGGAGTTGGATCCCGACCTTCCCCCACGCCCGCTATCTGGTCGCACGCGCCGAGTGGGACTACTGGGCCGGCGTCGAAATGGACGAGCCGCGCCGGCAGATGTTCCGGGACTCGGTGCACCCGGTGCGGGACGCCGGGCTGCTCGACCTGGTCGACGTCCCGGCCGCGGGCGGCGAAGTGGCCCCCGGCATCCGCCTGCGGCCCACTCCCGGTCATACACCGGGTCAGGTCGCCGTGGAACTCCACAGCGGTGCCCACTCGGCCGTCATCACCGGTGACTGCGTCCACCACCCCGTCCAGCTGCACCGCCCCGCCATCACCAGCTGCGTGGACATCGACCCCGCCCAGGCCATCCACAGCCGCCGCGAACTGCTCGCCTCGCTCGCCGACACCGAAACCCTGCTCCTGGGCAGCCACTTCCCCCCGCCGACCGCCGGCCTCGTCACCGCGGAGGGGGGCACCTACCGCCTGCGGCCCGTCCCTGGGGCTTCGTCCTGACCCGTCGCGAGCACGGCAGTGCGTCGAAGAGCTCCGGCCCGTACCGACGCAGCCGGTAGATGAGTTGCCGCACCCTCCGGCCCTGGCGTTCGTGAAGCCGAAGCGGGGCGCAGCGGATCGGGGGAAGCCGATCCGGTGCCCGAAGCCGGCTGACAACTGCCGTACTCCGACGGGCATCGCCATCGCGGTCCCTGTCGCGGGGGCGTTCAGAGGAGCGGAAGGTGGGAGTGGTACGCCCACCTTCCGGGGTCGTGCGCCCCCGGTTTCCGGCCTAGCCTCGATGCCATGGAGATCGACACGGAGAACCTCCTCGGGCGCTTCCTGCGGGCCCGCCGCGAGCTGCTCCGGCCCGAGGACCTGGGCCTACCGGCGGGCGCCCGCCGCCGCGTGGCCGGGCTGCGGCGCGAGGAGGTGGCGCGGCTCGCCGGTGTGAGCACCGACTACTACGTACGGCTGGAACAGGGCCGCGAGTGCCACCCCTCGGCCCAGGTGGTCGACGCACTGGCCCGGGCCCTGGAGCTGGAGGACGACGCGGCCGCGCATATGCACCGGCTCGCCCGCCCGTCCTCCGCTCGACGCCACCGGCCCGCCCGGCGCGGGCAGGTCAGCCCCCACCTGTTGCGCATGATGGCGGCCTGGCCGCACACCCCCGCCGTGGTCCTGGACCACTGCCTGACCGTACTGGCCGCCAACTCCCTGGGGGAGGCCCTGTTCGACGGCCACACCTACAGCGGGGACCTGGTCAGGCTGGTCTTCCTCGACCCGGACGCCCGCGACTTCTACCCCGACTGGGACCGGGTGGCGGCCAATGCCGTTGCCGGCCTGCGCGCGGCCGTCGACACCGAATACGACGACCCCCGCCTCATCGAGGTGGTCGGCGAGCTGTCGGTCAGGAGCGAGACCTTCCGCCGCCTCTGGGCCCGCCACGACATCCGCCGGAAGACCCACGAGACCAAACGCTTCCACCACCCACTGGTCGGCGAACTCGCCCTGCACTACGAGTCGTTGACCGTGAACAGCGCCCCCGGCCAGCAACTCGTCGTCTACCAGGCCGCCCCGTCCAGCCGGTCCGAGGAGGCCCTCTCCTTGCTGGGAAGTCTCACCGCCGCTTCCGACGCCGCCACTGACGCCGCGGCCGAGCCCGTCGCCGAGCCCGCGCCCGATCCCGTCGCCGAGCCCGCGCCCGATCCCGTCGCCGAGCCCGTGGCCGATCGCGTGCGCGACGGGGACCCGCGCACGCGCTGATTGCGGTTCCTTCCGCGCATCGGCCCTTGACGGACGCCGCCGATGCGCCATGCCGCCGTGCCCGCGCGCCGCCCCACCACCCCCACTCAGGAGAACAGCGTGACCACGTCACAGCCACAGCCCCAAGCCGCTACCACCGCCCCGGAGGCCACCATCACCATGCCCGCGCCCGACCCCGCCACCACGTCCACCCCTGCCAAAGTCGTCCTCATCACCGGCGCGAGCAGCGGGATCGGCCGCGCCACCGCGCAACGCCTGGCCCGCGAGGGGCACCAGGTGGTCCTCGGCGCCCGCCGCGAGGACCGACTGATCGAGATCGCGCGGGAGATCGAGGCCGCGGGCGGCAGGGCCGATGTGCGCCGCCTCGACGTGACCGACCGCGCGGACGTCACCAGCTTCGCTGAGGCCGCCGCCGAACGGCACGGCCGGATCGACGTCATCGTCAACAACGCCGGAATCATGCCGCTCTCGCGCCTCGACGCCCTCCAGGCCGACGAATGGGACCGCATGATCGACGTGAACGTCCGCGGCCTCCTCCACGGAATCGCCGCCGCCCTGCCCCACTTCCAACGCCAGGGCAGCGGCCACTTCATCACCGTCGCCTCGATCGGCGCCCACCAGGTGGTGCCGACGGGGGCCGTCTACTGCGCCACGAAGTACGCCGCCTGGGCGCTCACCGAGGGCCTCCGCCTGGAACTCGACCCGAGCATCCGTGTCACCACGGTCTCCCCAGGCGTCGTGGAGTCCGAGCTGGCCGATTCGATCACCGACGAGGCCGCTCGGGAGGCGATGCGGGCGTACCGCGCGGACTCCATCCCGCCGAGCGGCATCGCCGACGCCATCTCCTACGCGATCGGCCAGCCGCCGGGCGTGGACGTCAACGAGCTCGTCATCCGCCCCGCCAAACAACGCTGACCCCCCGTTGTAGGTGGGGTGGGATCGGGTACGCGCACCGGCACGACGGTTCCCCGTACGAGGAGAGGTGGGAAGACGACGTGAGGGACCCAGAGGCGAGCGGGCAGGCCCGTGAGCAGGCGGCCCAGGTCCAGGTGGAGGTCACCGACTGCCGTGCCGAGGACGCCCATGCGGTGTTCGGCGCACTGAACGCGCTGTTCACCTCCAACCGGTCGACCGAGGACGTGCCTCGGGGCTCACCGGGAGCGAAGCCGACGGTATGGGCGGCGTCCGTTGACGTATCGGAGGCACCCGCCGAGGTGGAGCCGCGCCGGCTGGCCGAGCCGGTGACCGTCACCCTGCAGGGCGGCTACCGCGCGGTCCACCGCCTGCACGCGGGCCTGGCCCGCACATTCACCGTCCAGGACGTCGGATCGTCCTCCGGTGACCAGGAGCAGGAGTTGCAACTCCGTCTGCACTCGCGGTAGTTCACCACGTAGGCCGTAGCGCCGGGGCTCCGGTCGCCAGAGACGTTCGCGGGCGGCCGTGGAGGTGCCGGCTGCCCGTGGAGGTCCGGCCGTTCAGCGCAGTTCCAGGCCGAGCTGCTTCTCCAGTACGGTCGCCTGTTCGGGCGTGGCGAAGAGGTAATGCGTGTCGTAGTTGCTGTCCCGGATACGCACGAACTGGACCAGGTGGAACCGGCGTGGGTCGACCTCGGGGTCGGGATCGACGTGCTCGATGAACTCCATGATCGCCAGGTGGTCCAGGTAGTCATCCGACTCGTGCTCGGTCTGCTGGGTCACCAGGACGCCGTTGCGCCTGAACTCCAGGACCTCGCCGAGCTTCTCGTCCTCGCGCAGCTGGACGTCGGTGATGGTGACCGCGCCCTCGGTGAGCGCCTCGGCCTCCGCCAGGATCCGCGCATAGCTCCCTTCGAGGTCGTCGACATCGTCCCCGTGAGCCGATATCGCCACACCGAACGCTTTGAGTGTGTCCGGCACTTCATGGGGTGGCAGCTCGTCGTGCGCGAAGTCGGCGTACTCGACGAGGACGCTGTCGACCTTCTCCTGCGACGCCATGCCCATCCGCGCCAGCAGCGCCCCCACGTGCGCGTACGAGGTCGCCCTGAACCAGATCAGCACGTCCCGGAGGCTTTCCTCCTCAAGGAACAGCTCACGCAGGCACCCCAGCGGAATCGCCGCACCCCCGACCCGCTTGTCCGGCTGGTCGATGAAGGGCACCTCGGTCCACGGACTCTCCCGCGACCCCGGGGCCCCGGGGTCGGCGTCCGGATCGAACGGGATGTACTGCCACACCGCCCCCTTGATGCGGCGGATCACCTCACCCATGTACCAGCAGGCGCCCTGCACGAACGGCTCATCCCGGGCCGCATCGAACTCCTCCGCCGTGGCGAACCGTTGCCGCACGACGGTTTCCAACCAGTCCAACGTGTCGGGGTGGAAATTCCACCGCCATGCTCCGTTGAACGCGTCCTCCGCCCAGGCGGAGAGTTCCTTGCTCCGCTCGTCCAGCCAGGCCGTCAGCACCGGGTCCTCCGGCATCGGCACCGTGGGGTCCACGCGCGGGGTGTGCTCCTTGACCGGCTTCCACCCCGGAACCGCCTCCTGTAGCGCGGACACCGCTTCCCGCAGTCGCTCCACCTCATGGGCGAACGCGGTCCCGGTACGGACCCGGAGGGCGTGCGCTATCAGCAACCTCGGTGCAATGGGCGAGAGTTGGAGATCCGGGTCCGGCCAGACGACCGGCTGCCCCGGACGATCGTCGACCGGCCGGGTGTTCCAGCCCCAACCACCGCCCGCCGTGCCGAGCAGCACCTCGCCGAGATAGGCCATCGCACTCCGCACGAACTCCGCCCGCCTCTCGGGCTCTTGAACGGAGTCGTGGTGCTCCAGCAGACGAGCCTCCAGAGTCTCCAGCGACTCGGGGGAGTAGTCGAAGGGAACGCTCCTGCCGAGATGCACCTTCTCCAACAGCAGCAGCTGATACGGCAGATCGCCGATCCACTGCTGAAGCAGCTGCTGGGGGGAGTTCTCCGGCTGTGTCTCAGGCACCATGCGAACACTGTAGGGGCGACCACTGACAGTGACCGTTCTCGCAGGTCAAGCCGGCTGAGGTGACCGATGTCAGGTGCTGAGCTGACGGCTCTCCGGGCACAGGACTCCCAGGCAAAGGACTCCCAGGTGAAGGACTCCCAGGCACGGGATCGCCAGGCACCGGACTCCGAGGCACCGGACTCCCAAGCACCGGACTCCCAGGCACCGGACTCCGAGGCACCGGACTCCCAGGTGCATGGAATGGACATACCGGTCATGGAGGGAAGGGGTCGCGTGGCCTGGGTGGCGCCCCGCCCGCAGGTCAGGCGCCTGCGGCAGCTGCCGGCAGGTCAGATCTCGGCCAGGTCTCGGCGCGGCCACGCTTTGGGTGGTGCGGCACCTCCGCGGCCCTCTGACGTTGACTGATCCGCAGTGCCTTAGGTAAGCCTTACCTTCATTATTTGCCCTTCTCGCCTGGAGCTCGACGTGCCATCGCTGTCCGCCGCCACCACCGCCGCAGATCGCCCCCCACGGCTGCGGCCGCACGACTCGTGGTGGGCCGTCGGCGCCGCGGGCCTCCTGGCCGTCCTCGCCCTCACCTCCTGCCTGTGGGCCTCCGCCCACCTGCACCCCGACCCGGCTCTGCACACGGCGGCCCTCTTCGTCCACCTGGCCTCCATGGCGTTGGGATTCGGCGCGGTCTTGGTGATCGACTACTACGGTCTGCTGTGGCTGACCGGCAGATGCACCCTCGCCGAGGCGCTCACCACGGCCGACCGGCTCCACACACCGGTCTGGTCCGGCCTCGCGGGCCTGGTGGGCAGCGGCGCCCTGCTCCACCCCGACCTCGGCTCCGCCCTCACCCGCACCAAGCTGGCCCTCGTCCTCGTCCTCACCCTCAACGGTCTGCAGGCCCGAGTCCTCGCCCGGCGCCTGGCCGGCCCCGCGGCCATCGCGCACCCGGAGGTGCCGGCGCTGAGGCCCCGGACCCTGTTGTGGGGCGCCGCCACCGCGGCGGTGTCTCAGCTGTGCTGGTGGGGAGCGGTCGCCATAGGCTTCCTCAGCAGTCGGCACTGAGCGGCGAAGCCGTCCGGGCCGGCCAGCGTGTACTCGTCACTCTGTCAGCCATGGTGGCCGGGGCCGGGGCCGGGACCGGGAGCTCCGCCCATCATGCGGAGCATGTCGCGTCCGCCGGTCCGGAAGAAGCGGATGAGGAGGGCGGCGGCCAGGACGAGGAAGGCGATGTTGAGCCAGGTGGTGTAGTTCCACGTGACGCCTTCCATGGGGACCTTGGCGTCGGACTGGTCGGGGATGAGGCCGAGGCCGCCGAAGGCGAACTCGACGGCGTAGCCGGCGAGGACGGTGGCGAGATAGAAGGTCCCGAGGAGGAAGAGGGCCATCCTGGCGCCGTAGTACTTCCGGTAGATGTTGAGGATCGGCAGGATCAGCAGGTCCGCGAAGATGAACGAGACGACGCCGCCGAAACTGATGCCGCCCTTCCACAGCACGACCGCGAGCGGGACGTTGCCGATCGAGCAGACGAACGAGGCGATCGCGACCAGCGGGCCGATGACCGGCCCCCACAGCTTGGCGGCCAGCGGATGGCCTTCGAAGAAGAAGCTGCGCCAGAACGCGTCCGGGACCCAGGCGGCGATGGCACCGGCGATGAGCAGGCCGAGCACCAGGTCCCGGAGGATCGCCGCCCACTCCATGACGAAGACGTGACTCGTGGCGGTGGCGCCCTCCGGGGACAGCAGCCGCCGGGCGAAGGAGCCCTCGCGCCGTACGGACATGTCCATCGCGGCGTGACCCTCCATGGCGCCGGACAGGCCGCGTTCGGCCTGCTCGCGCGCCTGCCGCAGGAGCCCGTCACGCAGCAGCAGGCGGAACAGCACGGCCAGCACGACGATCATGACGGGACCGCCGACGAACTCCGCGGCCGTGAACTGCCAGCCCATGAGCAGCGCGAGGATCACCCCGAGCTCGATGACCAGGTTGGTGGAGGCGATCTCGAAGGCCATCGCGGCGGTGAAGTGCGCGCCCTTGCGGAACAGGGAGCGGGCCAGTGCCACCGCGGCGTAGGAGCAGGAGGAGGACGCCGCGCCCAGGCCGGCCGCGAGCGCGAGGGTGCGGGGCCGGTCATCGCCCAGTAGTGAGACCACGGTGGATTTGTGGACGACCGCCTGGACCACGGCGGACAGGGCGAAGCCCAGGATCAGGGCCCAGGTGATCTCCCAGGTCATGGAACCGGCGATCGACAGCGCATGCAGTACGGAGTGGACCATCCCTGAAGCCTTCCCGCGGCAGTACGGGACGGGGGCGATCGACACGGCTGACGTGGCGGGCTTGCCGGTGGCGGGTGGCCGGCGGCTGGACTCGGCCTTGCGTACAGCGGGCCGGACCTGTGGTCGCCGGCCCGCTGTACGTCACGTATCCGGGCCACCCGAGCCACTCGGGTCGGCCGGTGCGTCCTCCAGGAGGTGGGGTCCGTTGTTGCGGACGTCATTGACCGCGGGGGAGACCGCGCGGGCGTTGAGGTGCCCGTCCGCCGGGGTGGTCAGGAGGGTGCGGAGCTCTTCGGGATCCTGGTGGGTGGGGTCGAGCCAGGCGTCGTAGTGCGCGGGGGCGATGGCCAGCGGCATGCGCGGGTGGACCCGGCCGGCCGCATCGGTGGCGTCGGTGGTGATGATGGTGCAGGTCGTCCACCACGCCGCCGGATCGTCGTCGGCCACGTCCGGGTCGCGCCAGAACTCGTACAGTCCCGCCATCGCCATCGGCTGACCGTCCTCGGGGCTGATGAAGTACGGCTGCTTACGGGGCTTGGACCTCCCCTCCATGGGGACCGCCTGCCACTCGTAGAAGCCGTCCGCGGGCAGCAGACAGCGGCGCTTGGCGAAGGCACGGCGGTAGGCCGGCTTCTCGTGGACGGTCTCCATCCGGGCATTGATCATCTTCGCGCCGACGTCCACGCTCTTCGCCCAGGACGGCACCAGCCCCCACCGCAGCGCCCGCAGCTGCCGCTCCACCTCGCCCGTCCCGTGATCAGGGCGCTCCAGCACCGCCCACACGTCATCGGTCGGCGCGACGTTCCAGCTCGGCGCCAGCAGCTGCTCCGGGTTCCACCGGCTGACGTGGAACAGCCCGGCCAGATCCTGCGGACTGCGCGTGGCAACGTATCGACCGCACATACCCCCACTGTGACATGTGCGCCGTCTGGGGCGCGTGCTCTGGGAGGTGGCGTTTGGTCCTCAATGTGAACCGGGCGGCGGCGTCAGCAATGAGTCGCATGGGGCCGGGCGGGTCTGCGCCGTCTGCGGGACGCCTGTCCGCTCGTACTGCGCTCACTCCCAGGTCGCGGATTCCGGGTCGACGCCGTGGGTCTTGGCATTGGCGAAGATGATGTCGCGCAGCCATACGGTCAGGCCCGGGGCGATCGCGTCGTAGTACTCGGCATAGCCGGGTTCGCTGACGTACAACCGCCCGATGCACGCCTGCCGCGCGTGAGGACAGTCGAAGTACGTGGAGATCAGCGCGCGGTGGCGTTCCGCGAGGGCATTCGCGTCGTCGGAGCCCGGGGCGACGCCGGCGCGGCACGCGGCACCGAGGTCTGCGTTCAGGGCTTCGGTCGTGGCCGCGACCCCTTTCCAGTCCTCCGGTGTCATCTCGGCGGCCCGCTCGGTGTATTGCGCCCACTGCGCGCTCTCGCCCCAGCGTTCCTCGGCCTCCTCCACCCAGGCGGGCTGCCAGTCGGCACCGAAGATTTCGACCTGCTGCTCCGGAGTCAATCGCATCCCCGTCCTGGATGCCTCCAGCATGCGATCGACCGCGTCGACCATCTTCTGCATGCGAGTGATGCGCTCCACGAGTTGTGACCGCTGCCGGCGCAGGTGGTCACGCGCTTGGGTAGCGGGGTCGTCCAGGATCCGGCCGATTTCGGCGAGCGGGATCCCAAGTTCCCTGTACACCAGGACCCGGTGAATTCGGGAGACATCGTCGCCCGAGTAGACCCGGTAGCCGGCCCAGGTGCGGCCGCTCGGGCGTACGAGGCCGATCGCGTCCCAGTGGTGCAGCGTCTTCACGCTGACCCCCACCAGCGCAGCCGCCCGGCCAACGGTGAGGCCCTCGGGGCCGATCGGCTCGGCGCCTGCGGTGGGGAGGGCCGATTGCGGCTCGTGGGCGTCGCTCTGCATCGGCTCAGCGTCTCACGTCGCCGAGAGCGAGCCCAAGCGATGGCGAGGCGACCGGGAGGCCGTCGCCGCCCTTGATTATCCGCCTCACATCCGCGACCGCCCGCTTGGCCGGCTGACCGTGCGCCCGAACGCGGGGGGAAATTGCCGCATCGGTAGAGTGTGCGATATGCCGAAACACCTGTTATTCGTGACCCTTGCCGGGCACGGGCATGTCAACCCCACCCTCCCGCTGGTCGAGGAACTCGTGCGGCGGGGACACCGAGTGGACTACGCCACCAGCGCGGAACACTCCGAAGCGGTCATCCGGGCGGGCGCGCGCTGGGTGGAACTGCCGCCGTGGGAAATGCTGACGCCGCCGCGCGAGTTCGGCCCCGCCGAGATCGCGAACTTCACGCGCAACCTGTTCACGGCAATGCGCTCGGCCTACCCCGTGCTGCTCGAGCACTGCCTCAGTGAGCTGCCGGACGCGATCTGCTACGACGCGATGAACTGGTCGGCCCGCGTCGTCGCCGAGAAGCTGGGCATTCCCGCCGTACGCTGTATTCCCAACTTCGCCTCCAATGAGACCTTTTCGCTCTTCGCCAACTTCATGGCAAGCCACGGCGGCGGCGACAATGCCGATGCCAACACCAACCCCTTCACCGCGGCCCTCGGTCCCGAGTGCGCGGAATTCTCCGCCGAACACGGTGTCGAGCTCGAACCGGCACACCTCATGGACGTGACGGAGAAGCTCAACCTGGTGTTCATACCGAGGGAGTTCCAGCCGGCGGGGGACTCCTTCGACGAACGCTTCCACTTCATCGGCCCCTCGCTGGGCAGCCGCGAGAAGGACGAACCGTGGTCGCCCGCCGACCCCAACGCGCCCGTGCTGTTCATCTCGCTGGGTACGGTTTTCAACGACCGGCCCGAGTTCTACCGCGCCTGCATCGAGGCATTCGGTCAGGGCCCGTACCAAGTGGCCATGACCGTGGGCAATGTGGACATCGCCGAACTCGGCGAGATACCGCCCACCATCGACGTACGACCCCGCTTTCCCCAACCGGCCGTGCTCCGTCATGCGGACGCCTTCGTCTCCCACACCGGGATGAACTCCACGATGGAGGCGCTGTATTACGGGGTCGGTCTGATAGCCGTCCCCCAGATGCCCGAGCAGGCCGCCAACGCCGGACGGGTACAGGAACTGGGGCTCGGTGAGCGGCTGGACGCCGCGACGGTGACGGCTGAGTCGTTGCGTGCCGCGGTCGCCCGCGTCGCCTCCGACCCCACGGTACGCGCCAACCTCGACCGGATGCGCAAGGTCGTCCGGGAGAGCGGCGGCGCCGCCCGCGGCGCGGACGTGATCGAGGACTATCTCCGCTGACCGCACGGCTGATCACTGCGGAACACCGCTTCACCGCAGAGGTGTTGCTGCCGGTCGAGGGCGGGTGTGCACCGGGCGCCATCACCCATACCCGTTGCACACCCGCCCTCCAGGGATACGCCCACCCTCCAGGCGTGAGCCCCTCGCGTTACCCCGCCTGCCCTGCCCGGCGGTCGGTTATGCGGCGTGGGTGGGAGGACGACGGCTCACGCGGCGACGGGTTCCGCGTGGGGAGTGCGGTCCAGTCGCTCCAGGCGCTTGATCAGGCGGCGTACGGCGAGCAGCGGGAGCACGCCGAAGACGCCGAACGACATGTCGATGACCGACCACCAGATGGGGATCCCCCGGAGCGGCCCGCAGATGAGGGCGAGCGGGATGATTCCGGCGCAGGCGATCATGCCGAACTCGATGACCCAGATGTTGCGCACGGGATCGCGGTACGGCCCGTAGAAGGCGACGGCGATGACGAGGTGGGCGAAGGCCAGCCAGTCGGTGCCGTACAGCACGAACGGATACTTCGCGTCGGTGGCGTCGAGGCCGTCACGCACGCGCTCGATCCACTCGGCGAGCCCCGGGAGCGCCTCGCCGACGGACGCGGCCCAGGACGTCAGCGCGCCGTGGACCAGGTGCAGTTCGGTGACGAGGGGGTCTGGTCGGCCGGTTCCGCGGCGGTCGGCAGGCCGGGAAATTGCGTCGAATGTGGAGTGGTCCTTTGAGAGGGTCATGGGCGTCCCGCACACGCCGCGAAAGGAATGTCCGTGCCTCGTGCCGTCACGTTGATCCGTTCCGCCTCCCTGTCCGATGTCGCCGAGTACGCCTACGCGGCCACGGCCCCCGCTGAGTCCCGGCTGATCTTCCTCGCCGGGGCGTGCCCGTTGAACGACGACGGATCCACCGCGGCGATCGGAGACGTCGCCGGGCAGGCCGCCAAGGCCGTCGAGAACCTGCGGACCGCGCTGGCCGACGCCGGGGCGGAGCTGCACGACGTCATCAACACCCGCGTTCTGGTCGCCTCCAACCGCCAGGAGGATCTGGTCGCGGCATGGGAGGTGGTCCGGGACGCCTTCGGTGACCACGACGTTCCCAGCACGTTGATGGGTGTCACCGTGCTCGGCTACACCGACCAGCTCGTGGAGATCGAGGCCGTCGCCGCCGTGCTCGATTCCTGAAGCGCCGGCGTCGAAGGGCCGCGAGGCCCTGCTGACGGATGCCGGACGCTGGTTGAATCCCTTTTCAACTTTCCTCCGTATACGTGAGTGATGGGTGGTTCGAGGGGGGCTTGACGGAGGGGGAACGAAGAAGGGAAGAGCATGGGAGTCCTGCAAATCCTGACTCCCGCGCTGGCCGACCGCCGTCGTGACCGCTCGACGACGGGCAGGCGCAGGGACACAGGCGATGACGACTTCGACCGCCGTCGGCGTCGGCACCGGCGTCACGGTGGACACCGTGGTCACGACAGGGGCCACCGATGAAGGTAGGTACCGATCACTCCTGCTGACTGTCGGCGGCCGGGCCTTCGCCCGGCCGCATCAGTCGGTGCGGCGTGAGGCATGAGGCGGTATGAGCAGCGCGCGGCCGATCGCTTCCTCCCCCGGTGACGCGCAGGGCGAGGGCGGGGGAAAGAAGACAGCGCGTCCTTCCGAGCGGCCTCCCTCCCTGCGTTCCCCGGAACCCATGACGGACGGCATCGTCGCGCCCGCTCCGCCCGTGCCCCTGCGCGATGTGTTCCGGCGCTTCTGGCCGTACACGCGCGGCGGCCGGCGCTGGCTGGTGGTGATCCTGGCCTTCATCGTGCTCGACCCGGTCGTCGACGCGGCAGAGATCTGGCTTTTCAAGATCGTCATCGACGACATGCTGGTTCCGCGCAATCTGCATCTCCTGCTGCCGATCGCCCTCGCCTACCTCGCGCTCACGTTCTTCGCCGGCGTCCTCGCCTTCGCCGACGAGGTGACCTCCACCTGGGTCAGCGAACGCTTCCTGCTGGCCCTGCGGTCCGATCTCTTCCGCCACGTCGAAGGTCTGTCCCTCGGATTCTTCGAGCGGCGGCGGCTCGGGGACGTGCTCTCCCGCGTGACCGGGGACGTCGATGCGGTCGAGACGTTCCTGCTCTCCGGGATCGTGGACGCGATCGCCCAGGTGCTGCGGCTCGGGATCTTCCTCGGTGTGCTGTTCTACCTCCGGTGGGACCTGACCGTCCTCGCCCTCCTCATCGGGCCGCTGTTCTGGTGGACCGCCCGACGCTTCTCCCGGCGGGTGAAGGCCGCCTCGCGGGAGCGGCGGCGCCGCAGCGGCTCGGTCAGCGCGGTCACCGAAGAGGCCCTCGGCAACATCGTCCTCGTGCAGGCGTACAACCGGCAGCGCTGGGAGCACGGCAGGTTCGAGCGCGAGAACCTCGGCCGGTTCCGGGCGGCCATGGCGTCGGCCCGTATCGGTGCGGTGTACGCCACGGTCATCGACGTCATCGAGCTGGCCGGCGCGCTGCTCGTGATGGGCCTGGGCACCTGGGAGCTGACCCAGGGCCGCCTCACCCTGGGCGGCCTGATGGTCTTCCTGACCCTGCTGAGCCGGCTCTACAGCCCGATCCGCGGAATGTCCGGCCTCAGCAACACCTTCTACTCGGCGTCCGCCGCCGCAGAGCGGATCATCGAACTGCTCGACCAGCGGCCCCAAGTCGTCCAGGCCGCGACCCCGCGCGAACTCGGGCACGCCCGCGGTGAGGTCCTGTTCGACGACGTCTCCTTCCGGTACCCGGGGACGACCGAGCCGGCCCTCTCCCGCGTCTCCTTCGCCGTGGCCCCCGGCGAGATCCTGGCACTGGTGGGGGCGAGCGGAACCGGGAAGTCGACCGTCGCCAAACTGCTGCTCCGCTTCTACGACCCGGACCACGGAACCCTCCGCCTCGATGGGAACGACCTTCGTGATCTGCGCCTGGACGACCTACGGAACAACGTCGCCGTACTGCTCCAGGAGACCCTGGTCTTCCACGGCACGGTGCGCGACAACATCGCCTACGGCCGTCCCGACGCGAGCGAGGAAGACATCGTCGCGGCAGCTCACGCCGCGGACGCACACGGCTTCATCAGCCAACTTCCCCAGGGCTACGACACGGTGGTGGGCCAGCGCGGCCGGCTGCTCTCCGGCGGGCAACGACAGCGTCTCGCCATCGCCCGTGCCATGATCCGCAACGCTCCGCTCCTCATCCTCGACGAGCCGACCACCGGCCTCGACGCGGAATCAGGCCGGCGCATCCTCGAACCACTGCGCCTGCTGATGAGCGGACGCACCACGATCCTGATCTCCCACAACCTGCTCACCGTCCGCGACGCCACCCAGATCGTGCTCCTTGAGGACGGCCGCATCGCCGACCAGGGCACGCACGGCCAGTTGCTCAGCCGCAGCGCGGCGTACGCCCGGCTGTACCGGCTGCACGTCCCCGACGACACACCGCTGGCCAAGGTGCCGTCATGAGCCGTACGCCGTCCCCCGAGCCCCCGCCGCTGGCGGCCGGAGCGAACGTGGCCCCGGGCTACGAGGTCCTCGCCCACCTCTGCCGCACCGGCTGGCTGGACCTCTACGACGCCTGGAGCCAGGAGCGGGAGTGCCGATGCGTGGTGAAGGTGCTGCGTCCGGCCCGACGGGGCGAGCGGAGGCTGCGCGAGCGACTGCTGCAAGAGGGCCACTGGCTCCAGACCTTCACCCACCCGCACCTGGTCCGCGCCTACGAATCCGGTGAAACCCCGGAACCGTACGTCGTATTGGAGACGCTCACCGGCGCGACCCTGGCCCACCTCCTCGACCGCCGCCGGCGCCGCCTGGCCACCGACGACCTCACCCTGCTCGGCCTGCACCTGTGCTCGGTGCTGCACTACCTGCACGGCCAGGGCCTGCTGCACCTGGACATCAAGCCGTCCAACATCGTGGTCGGCTGTCGGCGCGCAATGGTCCTCGACCTGAGCATCGCCCGCCCTCCCGGCTCCGCCTCGCCGGGCATCGGAAGCTTCTGCTACCTCGCCCCCGAGCAGGCCCGCGGCGGAACGCTCACCCCCGCGACCGACGTCTGGGGCCTCGGCAGCACGCTGTACGAGGCCGCCACCGGCGATGTCCCCTTCGACGTCCCCCTCGACGACACCGAGACCGATCGGTACCCCCAGCTCGACGAACGAGCACCGTCCGTCAGCACACGCCGGCGACTGCCCCACACCCTCACCGCGGCGATCGACAGCTGTCTGGCCCCCGAACCGGGTGACCGGCCCTCCATGGCCCAAGTCACGGCAGCGCTGGAGGGCTTGCTGCCGTACGGCCG
Organism: Streptomyces nigrescens; assembly: GCA_024349765.1. Taxonomy (GTDB): domain Bacteria; phylum Actinomycetota; class Actinomycetes; order Streptomycetales; family Streptomycetaceae; genus Streptomyces; species Streptomyces endophytica. Next base: position 174,589 of record AP026074.1, read on the forward strand.
CCGCGGACCGCCGGTCGACGCATCGCCGACGATCATGAACCATTCACCGGGCTCGTTACGTACAACCAGACATCAGACACGAGTTACCGAACACGAATTACCAGTCACCAGTCACCAACTACCAGTCACCAACTACCAGTCTCCGGACACGGTTCGCCGAGTGCCGGGTGCGTCCGATGCCTCCGACCCGGCGAGCTCCGGGAGGCACCGATGTCTTCTCACACAGTTGAGGCTTCGCTGAGGGGAGTTGCCGCCGGCTGCGCGCTCCTCAGCGCGGTGGCCCATCTCCTCCTCGTCCCCGAACATCTCAAAGAAACGCCGTACATGGGAATCCTGTTCGCCATCGGCAGTGTGGCGCTCCTCGTTGCCGCGGCAGGTCTCGCGCGGCGCAACCCCGTACCGGCGTGGCTGCTCGGCACGTTGGTCAGCGGTGGCATGGTCCTCGGCTTCGCGTTGTCCCGTACCGTCGGGCTGCCCGACTACCAGGAAGAAGGCTGGGATCCCCCTTACGGCGTCCTGTGCATGGTCGCCGAAGTGGTGTTCATCATCGCCTTCGTCGCCTGGTGCGGTGTGGCGAAGACGCCGACCCCGCCCGCTGAGGTCACCCACCCCACCGCATCCGTACACGCTCAGTAGCCACGGCCGGCATGTCGTGACCGTGGCAAGGGAGCGGTGACCCGGAGGGAGAATGAATGCGTGGTCTTCCATAACCGCCGGGCAATCCCCTGGCCGGGGCGGACCGTAGACAAGGGTATGCAGAGGTTGCAGCTCCCGGTCGGACGCATCCCCGACGAGGCGCTGCTCGCTGGCCTGGCCACGGGTGATCCGGAGCTCGCCGTCACGTTCGTACGGCGGTTCCAGCACACGGTCTTCGGCGTCGCGCTCGCGGTCACCCGCGATGCGCAGCTCGCCGAGGACATCGCCCAGCAGACCTTCGAGCGTGCGTGGCGGCACGCGCAGGTCTACGACTCGCGCCGCGGATCGGTGACGACCTGGCTGACGACCATTGCCCACAACCTCGCCATCGACGCCGTCCGGTCGCGTCGGCCCGAGCCGGTGGCCCCCGAGGACCTCGACGCGCTCCTCGGCGCGGTGACCGACACCCCCGAGGATCGGGCGCTCGCGGACGAGGCGTCGGCCGCCCTGCGGGCCGCGGTGGCGCAGTTGCCGGGCGAACAGGCCCGCGCCCTGGTGATGGCGGGCATCTACGGGATGACCGCTCAGCAGGTCGCCGACCGGGAGCACATCCCGCTGGGTACCGCCAAGACCCGGATCCGGACCGCCATGGGCAAACTGCGGACCACTCTCACCTCGCCGGGCCCCGGATCCGCGAACTCCACGGTCCACCCCACGCATCCGAATCCCGCACCTGCGAATCCCGCCGATCCGCATCCCGCGTCTCCGAAGCGAAGCGGCCATGAATGAGGCGGCCATGAACAAGGACCTGACCTGCGAACAGCTGCACGAGACCGGTGCCGAGCTGGCCCTCGGCGTGCTCTCGGGCCGGGAGCGGGCCGAGGCGGCCGCTCACCTGGACCGTTGCGCGGACTGTCGGGAGTACATCGAGCAGCTCGCCCTCGCCGGCGACGGGCTGCTGTCCCTCCTGCCCGGCCGCGAGCCGCCGGCCGGTTTCGAGACCCGGGTGGCGCGACGGCTGACCCGGCTCCAGGCCGCGCGGGACGGACGCGAGCCCGCGCGCAGTTCCGGGCTCCGCCGCACGGGACTCCGCAGAGGCGTACGGCTACGGGTCGCGTCCGCCGCGGCGGTACTCGCGCTGGGCTTCGGGTTCGGCGGCTGGGCCGTCGGTACCGCCATCGAGAACCTGGCCGCCGGCCCTGCGCCGTCCGTCCAGGCCGGGGCGGGAATGCTGCGGGCGAATATGACCGCAGCCGGTACGAACCCTCCACAACGGGTCGGCGAGATCTACGCCCATCCCGGACCACGCGGCTGGGTCTTCATGTCCGTCGACCTCGCCGACGCCGGCATCCGGTACAGCGGAAAGGCCACCTGCACACTGGAGCGCACCGACGGCACGACCGTCCGGCTCGGCACCTTCAACCTCCGCAACGGCTACGCCTACTGGGGCACCCCGGCCTCCGTGAACCCCTCCACGCTCTCGGGCGCCCGCCTCACCTCGACCGACGGCCACGTCCTCGCCACCGCGCACTTCACTGCCCGGTGATCACTCCCGGCGGAGCGGCCTCCGCACGGGGAGACAGACGTTGCAGCCTCACCCCTGGCAACGTGACGCTACGCCCGATCCGGTGACACCGTGCATAGCGGCGTGCTGCCATGGGGATGCCATGCGGGCCGGAACCGGTCTTCAGAAAGGCATGATCATGCAGGTCAGCGTAGGTGACAGACTGCTCATCCACGGGCGCATCGTCGGGCAGCGCGACCGGACAGCCGAGGTCATCGAGGTGCTGGGAGCGAACGGCGGCCCGCCGTATCGGGTGCGCTTCGAGGACGGTCACGAGACCATCATGTCTCCTGGCCCGGACACCGTGGTCCGGCCTTTCGCGGCCGAAGCGTGAGGCCGTCGCGACGCTGAGCCGTCGATCGGACGGGCCGTGGAGGCGTCGAGGCGTGGAGGCGTCGAGTCGTCGAGCCGTCAGCGCCGCGTCATTGACACGACGGCACCCCTCAGACGCCTCTTCTCCCCGTCCTTGCCCCTGTCCCCGTTCGGGTCACCGCGAGCAGAGCCATGTCATCGGGCACGACGACGGGCAGCGGCTGGAGGTGGCGCACACACCGGCGTCTGACCGTGGTGCGCCCCGCACTCGGTGCCCTCGCGAACCCGCCCCCGCTCTGTCGTGCCGTCGGCCCGGGACTCAGCCGAGGTTGTCGCCCCAGCCGCCCTGGATCATCGTTTGGAACGCCCACGTTCCGTCCCGCCTGATCAGGATGTCGGCGTACCGCAACTGTCGGGTCTCGCCCTGGACTGTCATGGTCGAGTCCGTGAAGACCACGGCGATGGCGGGGGAGAGGAAGACGGGCGTTCGTGTCGACTCGAACGTGATGTCCTCGCCCCCGTCCCCCATGACATGGGTCATCGTCGCGATGAACCGCTCGCGGTCCCACTGTGCCGAACGGCCGTTTCCGGCCGCGTCGTCACTCACGAGGTTGAGGGGGAAGGCCGCCATGTCGGCCATCCGCTCGACGTTGCGCTTCGCGCTCTGGGCGTCGTACTCCGCGAACCAGGCGTCCAGGCTCGCGCGGTCCTCGGCGGTCGGGACATAGCCGGTCCGGGGCAGAACGGTCACGCTGGCTCCTCCTCTTCAAGGCTTTCGGGCACGCGTCGCGTACGCACGCATCGAGAGCTCATCAAGTTTGACTACGAAGGAGGGTAAGTGCTGTGCGTGGTCTAGTCAAAGTTGAATAGAAGAGAAGTGGCGGCGGCCCAGTCGTTGGGTGTGGGCGTGGTACGCATGCGGGCCACCGGACGCGGCCGTCAGGAGCCGCAAGGCAGCCTCTTGCGGCTCCGGCCCGTTCGCCCGATCTGCGCAATAAGGCTCAGTGGTCGACGGTGACGACGATCTTGCCTACCTGGGTGCCCGCTTCCAGGTAGCGGTGGGCTTCGGCGATGTCGTCCAAGGGGAAGGTGCGGTCCATGAGGGGGCGGAACGCGCCGGTGCGCAGGCCGGAGGAGACGAACGCGACGGCGCGGCGCAGGCGTTCCGGGTCGGCGGTGGTCTCCTGCGTGACGGTGTAGGTGCGCATGTTCAGGGCGGGCATGCCGAGTTCGAACCCCGGGTAGGGGGTCGGATCGCCGCTCAGTGCGCCGTACAGGAAGAGCGTGCCGTCCGGGGCGACCGCCTTGGCCAGGTCCACGACGCCGGGGCCGGCGATGGCGTCGAAGACGAACTCGGCACCCCGGCCTCCGGTCAGGTCGAGCACTCGCGCGGTGACGTCCTCCTCGTCGGTGACGATCACGTCGGCCGCCCCCGCCTTGAGCAGCGCGTCCTTCTTGGCGCCGGTGCGGGTGGTCGCGATGGGCACCGCCCCGACGCGGTGGGCGATCTGGATCGCGGCGAGCCCGACACTGCTGGAGGCCGCGGTCAGTACGACCGTGTCCCCGGCACGCATCCCGCCGACCTCCACCAGCGCCCCGTACGCGGTCAGGTACGGCATCCATACCGCTGCGCCCCCGACCGCGTCGAGCTCGTCGGGGCGGTGTACCACCGCGGACGCGGGGACGAGTGCGCGCTCGGCGTAGACGCCGTAGTCGTTCATCGAGAACGCGGGCACCACGCTGACCTGCTGGCCGACCTCGAATCCGGTCACGTGCGTGCCGACGGCCTCGACCACGCCTGCGGCCTCGGTGCCGAGCCGGGCGGGGAACTCCCTTACGGGTTCGATGTAGTTGCCGTCGCGGAACAGCACCTCGGCACGGTTGAGGCCGATCGCGTCGACCCGGATCAGCAGCTCACCCGGGCCGGGTGTGCCGACCTCCAGGTCCTCCAGCCGCAGGACCTCCGGGCCACCGTGCTCATGGAACCGCACTGTTCTGGTCATCGTGCATCCCCCTGTTCATGGACGTGAGTTGCGACCCGCGTGCGTGGTCGGCGAGACAACTGCCGCAACCGCGCCGCCGTGTCGGGCCTCACTCAAGCGGAAGGTACGACAGCTGTCAAACTTCGACACGGATCGTACTTTGACTGGTGTCATACTTTGATGGATGTCGTATGTTGATGGGTGTCAGGCTTTGCTGGACTTCGTAGGACGAGCGTGGGAGGTCAACGCGCGATGGCGGTAGCACGACGGAGCGGGCCGGAGCGGGTCCCGTCCCACCCGGACATCCGGGAGATCAGCCTGCAGCAGGTGCTTGAGGCCCTGGTCGACCCGATACGCCGGCGGATCGTCCGCGAGTTGTACGCCGCTCGCCGGGAGCTCGCCTGCGGCACGATCGACCTGCCGGTCAGCAAGTCCACGGCCACCCACCACTTCCACGTTCTGCGCGAGGCCGGTCTCATCAGGCAGTACTACGCCGGTACTTCCCGCATGAACGCACTGCGCAGCGAGGAGTTCGAGCAAGCCTTTCCGGGGCTTCTCCGCGCCCTCATGGAGCAGCGCGAGCGGGAATGAAACCCGGGCCATGGCCGGCGGGCGGTTCGGGCTGGGCGGCGGTCGGGAGTGGGAAGAAGCAGGGGCAGGTGCGCCCCCGCCTCCTCCCGCTCCCTCTGGTTCCTTCCAGTAGGCGTCCTCGCTTTAGTAGTCGTCCTCGCCGTAGAACTCATGGCGTTCGCTGATGTGCTCGTAGAGCTCGTCGACGAGCGGGGACTCGTCGGCCCACCAGGGGGTACGGGCGGCGGGTTCAGCGGAGCCGCCGGTGACCAGCGAGGGATCGACGGCGTCCATCCACGGGAACGCCTCCTCGTCGTCGAGTTCCTCGGCATCGATCTCGCTGAGCCGGCGGATCATGGGGACGGGCACGGTCGACTGCTGGTGCCGCACCATCCAGGTGTTGCGGAAGAAGTCGAACTGCAGGTGGTAGCAGTCGTCCGATTCGCTGAAGACGATCGGGGGGACGAGGAAGTGCGCCGCACCGACCGTGGCCGCGACGTCGATGTAATTGTCGGGAGTCCCGCCGGAATTCCAGCACGCGGCGAAGTTCACGGGCGTCAGCGGGTCTTTGCTGAGGATGTGTATCTGGTTGCCCCGGATCACGAACTTTTCCGGGTCGAGGACCACGTCCTCGCCGAGCATCAGGATCGGCGCCGGCATGATGTGCGCCTTGGCGAAGGACTGAGCGCGCTCGTAGAGATCGACGATCTCATCGAAACGCGTGGCGTCGAACCTGCCGAAGTCATGGAACGGGCAGCACACGTTGTCCGTTTCTTCCCCATCCGGGAAGAAGGCCGACTTGTCGAACGACGACACGGGCGAGGACGACGGTATCGACGAGTCCGAGGGACCCGGTGAGCCCGATTTCTCGGAGTACTTGGCATTGAGGAAGGCGGGAATCCATGTGCCGTCCGGGCCTTCCGCCTCGACCACCGCCGTGTCGCACAGATCGCGGAACGCCGTGTCGCCGAGCTTGCAATTGAAGTAGTCGAGCAGCGTGATCGCGGCGCATTCGGCCAGCGACAGGGTGTCGCTCTTCGGGAACCAGAAGTCGTAGCCGTTCGCGAGGAAATGCACGCCACGGAACTGCTTGTGGACGAAGGGCTCGCCGGTCTCTCCGGAGGTGAGGCCGTTCCAATGCGCCGCGGCGACCTGGTTGTAGTAGGCGTCGGCATGGCGGGCGAGCTCGGGAGCGAAGACGCTTTCGCCGGTCCAATAGCAGGCCTTGCTGAACAGCGCGCCGATCTCGGGATCGTGCGTGACGTCCGGTTCGCTGAAGACGAGTTCGGTCCGCAGGAAGACTTTGCGGCCGTCGCGGAAGGGCGCGCCCTCGTGCTCGTACCGCTGGTCGAAGATCACGCAGGTGAGGGGCTCGATCTCGGAGACCGCCGGCCCACCGACCAGGTCCAGGGCGGGATCGGCGGAGCCCCCGGTGAGGTAGAGCAGGACGGTGTAGCGGGAGACATGTCCGCGGGCGGCGTCGTAGTAGGGCGTATCGCGGTGGTGGTGGAAGTTGCTGTCGCCGGGCTCGAAGCGATTGCAGCGGAACACCGGATTCACATGCGAGAAGCCGTCGAGCGTCGCCTCCGGCATCGACGCCGTCACTGCCTTGGTGAGCGCCTCGGCGAGCAGCGCCGAGTGGAAGATGAAGCGTTCGCCGCCGCGCGAGGAGGCGTTGAGCGGCGGGACGTAGAGGTTGAGCGAGTCGAGCCGTTCCAGGCCGGCGCGGGTGGCATCCGGCAGCCGCAACGACAGCGCGTACGCGTCCTGCCCGAGCTCGACGGGCTCGGCGAGCTCCAGATCGAGGGGGACGTCCGCAAACAGGTGGTCCAGCGGAACGATGTTCTCGAACGTACGGAACGACAGCTCGCGGGGATCGACGAAGACGGCGGCCAGGTGCGGCGCGCCCTCGCTGGGCCGGGCGAACAGCTCGCGCACATCGGCGTCGATGCGCTCGGCGTCGACGAAGCGCACCGACTTGTGGCGCGCGGTGGGGTGCCAGGAGACCGACAGCCCGTCGAGCGTCGCTGCGGGCTCGGTGTCGGTCGCGTCGACCTCGGCGCGGTAGCGGGCGACCTCTTCGCCGGTGGCCTCACCGGTCGAGAGGGCGAAGAATCGGTCGCGGAGTTCGGCGCTCACACGCTCCTCCAGTAGCTGCGCAGGGTGGTCGGGAGCTGAGGGGCGGAGGCGAGCTTCTGCACGCCCGCCTCGGAGACGTCGTCGCGGTACAGCAGGAGGCGCTGGAGCGAGCCGATGAACGGTGCCGACAGCAGGGCGTCAGCGCCGTCCTCGCCGATGTCGTTGTACCGGAGGTCGAGCTCGATGAGATTCGTCAAACCGCTCAGCGAGCGCACGCCCTCCGCGGTGACCGCGTTGCACTGGAGGTGCAGGCGCCGCACCGCCGCGAATTGCGGGGATGCGATGAGGGCCGCCAGACCGGAGTCGCCGATGGCGCAGTACCGCAGGTCCAGCGTCTCGATCCGGCCGCTCCCGGTCGCGGCCGCGAGGGCCTCGGCACCGGGGTCACCCATGCGGAAGTACGAGAGGTCGAGGGCGCTGAGCCGGCCGAGGTCGACGCTCGCGAGACCGTCCGCCTCGATGGGCGGCGGCATGAGCGGTCCGTTCTCGTCCCAATGCTCTTCTTCGTGCCCCCACTCCTCGCCTTCCGGGTCATCACCCGCCTTGATCCGCAATGCGGTCACGAAGGGGCCTTGCAGGGCCTCTGCTATCAACGCGGGTGCCTCGTCGGACCAATCGACGGCGACCTTCGTGGCGAACCCGTGCCGACGCGCCTCGACGGATACCCCCGACGGCAACTCCGCGTCCCAGCTGTCCTGGTGCTTCTCCGACAACAGCTGTATTTTCGACGCCAGTTGCTCGCGCTCGGCGCTGCCCGCCACTCGGGAACGTCGTTCCCATTCGATCAACTTCCCCCGGACATCGCCTCGTTCGTGCAGCGCGTCGGCATAAGCGCGCCACGCCGCAACGTCGTCGGGATGCTCGCGCAGTCTCTGTTCCAAAGCCGTGGCTTCCATGTGGATCACCCTAGAGCCGGCCACTGACAATCGAGTTCCGCCCGAGGTCCTTCTCCGCAAGCAGGGCGAGAACTTCACCGTAAGCAGAGCGGGAACTTCACCGTCCCGGCACGTCGTTGCCCCCGTCCACAGGGCGGACGGGGGCAACGCGGCACCACGTAACGGTGGCTGGTGGCTACCTCACTTCCACCAGTACTTCACACCGCGGTGGTGTGAGCAGGTGCCGCTGGAGTGGCGCGAGTAGGAGTGGCTGTTGTCCTTGCAGCGCGCGGTCTCGTAGCGGTCCGCCGGCCTTTTTCCGGCCTTCCACCCGCATACGCCGGTGGTGTGGTGCACGCACCTGTGCGCGCTGTTCGTGCGCGGCAGCGTCGTCGACGCTTCCGCCGTGCCGGCGGCCCCGAGAACCAGGGCAACGGCAGCCGCAGCGGCGGCGATATGGCTCTTCAAGAATTCCCCCCACAGGAATGGTGCTCAATGGCGCTCAATCGCGCTCTATTTCCGCCGTATCGTACATAGGCGGTGAAGTCCGCCACCCGCGGTACGGGAAAAAATCATGGCCGGATTCTCGCCGTAGCTGCGATACGGCGCTCCAGGTGGAGCGGCGCGAAGCCGTCAGGAGCCGGCGACCGTCACCGGGCGGGCCGGTCCGGTACCCGGTCGAGGAGGGGGCCGACCTCGTCGGCGACGATCCCCGGCTGTTCGGCCTGGAGGAAGTGACCCGAGTCGACTTCTCCGAACCGGCCGTCCGGCAGTGTCTCGACCCAACGGCGCTGGTGCTCGGCGATGACGGCCTGCTGCTGTTGGCGGCCCTTCCCGGGGCGGGACGCCGAGAGCAGGACCGTGGGGCATGTCGGGAGGGCGGGCGGCGCGGCGCGGAGCTGGGGAATGGCCGCGGCCACGGCCTTGAACTCCTTCCTCGTCTGCGCGATGCCGGCCGGGACGAAGTCCTCCGCGAGCATCGTCGCGTAGGTGTCCGCGGGGAAGACCCGGCGGATGTTCCCGCTGGCCATACGGGCCAGCGGGCGGAAGCGGACCAGCGCCTGCGTCACGCCCAGCGCACGGTCGACCTTGCGGGCGGTCTGGTCGAACGTGTCGTAGACGGGCGCGCTCTCCGGTGTCGGGTCGAGGAGCAACAACCCGCGTAGCCGAGGCCCCAGACTCTCCGCCGCGCGGCGCGCGACCAGCCCACCCATGCTGTGCGCGACGAGTACCAGGGGCGCGGAGTCGGGTACCAACGCGTCAACCAGCGCGACCAGGTCGGCGGCCATGTCGTCGATCCCCAACTGTCCCGTCGCGCGATCGCTCCGCCCGAAGCCGGCGCGGTCGTAGGCCAGCAGTCGTGCCCGGTCGGCCAGCAGCGGCACCACCGGATCCCAGCAGGTCCGGCCCAGGCCCTGACCGGCCTCGAAGACGACCCATTGGGTGCCCCGCCCCGACTCCTCCACATAGAGCGACCGCCCGTTCACGGTCACCGTCCGCCCCGTCGTCCGCCTCATGGGTCCCCCGTCCGTCGAACGATTTCATTTTCGATAACGGTATCACTTGTGAAATGGTAGGGGGATGGATACCGCGGACCTGCTTCTCCATCCGGTACGCCTGCGGGTGGTTCACGCCCTGTCAGGCGGACGCGAGCTCACCACGGGCGAGCTGTGCGCCCGGATGCCCGAGGTGTCGAAGGTGACCGTCTACCGGCACGTTTCCTTGCTGACGGAGGCGGGCTTCCTCGAAGTCGCCGGGGAACACCGTGTGCGCGGCGCGGTCGAGCGTCGGTACCGGTTGCGTCAGAACCGTCCCTCGATAGACGCTGACGGCGCCGCGGCCATGTCCTTGGACGACCATCGCCGCGGTTTCGCCGCCGCCATGGTCGTCCTCATCGCCGAGTTCAACGCCTATCTCGACCGGGAGGGCGCGAACCCGACCGCCGACTCGGTCTCCTACCGCCAGGGCACGCTCTGGCTCTCCCCGGACGAACTCAGCGGTCTCCTGGGCAAATTGGCCGAGGTACTCCAGCCCTGCCTAGGCAACGAACCCGCCCCGGGGCGCGTCCCGTACCTCCTGAGCCCCGTCCTCTTCCCTGCCGAGCCGCCGGATTCCTGACGGCGACCGACAGGACGTGCCTTCTCCGCCCTGGTCAGACCGCGGCGAAGAAGGCACTCATGCCGTCGATGTCCGAGAGGTAGCTGTCGATGGCGGTGATACGTCCGGACCGGATGGTCAGCACGGTCGCAAGGTGTTCGTCGAGCTTGCGGCCGTCGGGGGCGGTCGCGGTGTTGCGCAGCGAGAGCGCCGCGCCGTGTGCGCCGATGAGCACGTGCAGCAACTCGGTCCGCACCCCCCGATCCGCGATCTGCCGGGCCCGCTCCACGGCCAGGTCCGCCCCGCGGATGGTGCCGGAAATGGTGCCGGCCCCCGGCATGGACCAGGTGATCTCGTCGGCGAACAGATCACGCAGTGCCTGCCAGTCACGATCCTTGAAAGCGGCGAGGAACCGTTCGGCGATCGCGGGATCTGCGGTGTTCGTGGACATGGGCCGGCATCTCCTGTTCTTCACCGAGTGCTGCCGGCGGCAGGTAGCCGCAACGGCAGACTCGCGGTGGGTCGAGCGATGAGTCGAGCCTAGGCCGCGGCGCCCGGTGGTGCGGGACGGCAGCGTGGTGCTCTCGCCACCCGCCAACTGGGGTCGAACGGCTGCCTGTTGTGTGCAGGGTGCCCCGGGAGGAGGGGGCGGCGCGCTCCTGACTTACCGGGTGGCGACGTCGTGCCTGGTGCCCTCCGTGATGGCCCGGAGTTTGTCCGGGTTGGCGACGTTGTGCAGGGTGGTGATGCGGCCGTCGGCGTCGATGTCGAAGGTGACCGTGGCGATCACGCGGTCCGGTCCGCTGAACATCAGCCCCGGGCCGCCGTTGATCTCGACCAATTCGGCGTGCATGTCGTCAGGCGCGATGCCCTGGTACGTCACGGTGCCGATGGCGGCGAACCAGGAGGCCACCGTGTGCGCGCCCACCACCGGGCGCAGGGCCTGGCGGACCTTGCCGCCGCCGTCGGTCCACAGCGTGACGTCCGGAGACAGCAACTCCATCAGGGTGTTGATGTCCCCACCGGTCGCGGCCGCGAAGAACTTCTCGGTGACCTCGCGCTGCCGCGACCGGTCCGCGGCGAAGCGCGGCCGACGGGCCTGTACGTGCTCGCGGGCGCGGTGGGCGGCCTGCCGTACGGCGGCTTCGGAACGCTCCACCGCCTCCGCGATCTCGGCATGGCTGAAGCCGAAGACCTCCTTCAACACGAACACCGCGCGTTCCAGGGGGCTCAGCGTCTCCAGCACCACCAGCATCGCCATCGACACCGACTCGGCGGCCGTGACGGAATCGGCGGTGTCGCCGACGGTGAGGATGGGCTCCGGCAGCCATGGCCCCACATACGTCTCCCGTTTGTGCCGGGTGGACCGCAGCCGCTCCAACGCCAGATTCGACACGATCCGCGTCAGGTACGCCTTGGGGTCGGCCACCTGCGAACGGTCGGCGGCAGACCACTTGAGCCAGGCGTCCTGAACCGCGTCCTCGGCGTCGGCCGCCGTCCCGAGGATGCGGTAGGCCACCGAGAACAGCAGGTTGCGATGCCGGTGGTACACCAGGTGGTCCGGGTCCGGATCCGTGGGCTGGTTCGGTGCGGGGGCCGCGGGCGGGTAGGTCACCGCGCCTCCCGTATACGGGTGAAGCGGCCGCCGCGCGGCCAGATCGCGCCCGAGGCGGGCATCTTCTTCATGCGGCCGTAGGTCGGCCAGGGGGAAGCACTCACCGTCTCCTTATACCGGGCCGCCAGACGGCCGGTCAGATAGAGGCGCCGGGGGCTGTCGTCGGGGTGCGTGAACTGCACGACCGCCTCGTGCCGGCCCAGGCTCACCGGCGTGTGGTAGTAGCCGAAGCGGAACGGCTTGGGCTGCCTGCCCTTGAGTGCGCGGGCGATGGACACCGCCGCGTGCACACCGGTCGGCATGCCGCCCTGGCAGGTGCCGTGCATGACCCCGTAGCCCTGGCGGATCGCCGCCGCGTCGCCGACGGCGTACACATCCGGGTGCGACACCGAACGCAGCGCGGCGTCGGTGACGATGCGGCCGTGCGCGTCGACCGTCAGCCCGGCGGCGGCCGCCAGCGGCGACACCCGGGTACCGCTGGTCCACAGCACCGCATCGGCGGGAACACTCTCGCCACCGGCCAGTTCGACCGCGTCGGGCAGTACCTTCACCACCTCGACCCCGGTGCGCACCCGGACGCCGAGGCGGTCCAGCGCGGCCCGCAAATACGCCCCGGCCTTCGGGTGCATCGCCGCACCGGGCTCCTGCCGGCCCAGCAGTACGACCTTCAGCTCCGGGTGCCGCTCGGCGATCTCCGCGGCCGCCTCGATGCCGGTCAGCCCGCTGCCGCCGATCACCGCCGTGCCGCTGCCGAGCTGCGCCAGCCGGTCGGCCAGCACCTCGGCGTCCTGGGCGCTGTTGAGGGTGTACGCGTGCTCCTCGACACCCGGCACCGCCGCGGTGTCGGCCACGCTCCCCAGCCCGTACACCAGCGTGTCGTAGTGCAGCACCTGGTCGTCATCGACCCGTACGGTCCGTGCGTCCGCGTCCACCGACGTCACCCAGCCGCGCATGAAGCGCACGCCGGTGCCTTCCAGCAGTGCCGGGATGCTCAGCTCGGCGAGCTGCTGCCCGGTCGCCGTCATGTGCAGCCGCAGCCGCTCGGTGAACCGCTCCTGCGCATTCACCAGGGTCACCTGCACGTCCTCGCGCCGGCCGACCCTGGCCCCGAGCTGGATCGCGGCGGCCATGCCTGCGTAACCCGCGCCCAGGATGAGGACGCGGTGGGTGGCCGACTGATGTGGGTCCCTCTGAGGGGTGCCTGATTGAGGGGGGCCTGACTGATAAGTGGCGGTGTGGTGCGCGGTCGACCGGCTGGTGATCGCCACACCGGCTGCTGTTTCGTGCGGGGTGTTCATCTTCTCGCCTGCCTTCACTTTCCTTCGCTCGCCTGCTGACGACCATCAGATGCAAGCTCCCCGTCCATTCGTGACATGGGGTCGATGTGACCTGCGACACGGTCGAGTTGCGGCGTGGCCAGGGGGGTGGGAGTGGCACAGGGGAGGCGGCTGAGACGTCCGAAGTGCGTTGTCAGTGGCGGGAGTTAGGCTCCGATCATGGTGACTGAGATGAGTGATATGCAGGACGAACGGCCCGGAGAAGACCCGGGGGAGGGGGGCAGGAACGGGACCGACAACGGGTCGGATGAGGTGTTGCCGAAGCTGGGCAGTCATGCCGTACTGACCATGAGTTTCCCGCCGTTCCCTCCTCCGGGCGGGTCGGACGAGCCGGGCCTGGTGCCGCATGACCCGGTGCGTGCCCGCCAGGTCGTTGAGGAGCTCGGCACCGTGGAGGAGGTCCTGGAGCAGCTGCCGGACCGCCCCATCGCGGACCTGCCCTATCCGGAGGTGCGCGCCGATCTCGAACTGGTCGCGGTCGGATGCTGGGGCAACGTCGTCCACATCATCGAGCCGGCCCTCGGCAGTGACCTCCTTACGGATGCCATGACGGAGGAGGTCCGAAGGCAGCGTGCGCGGCACCCGGAGGCCCGGATCGTCGGGTCGGTCGACATGGACTACGGAAACAGCTTCCTCGAAGACGTGGTGGACCTGCCCGGCGGCGTGGAGTCGTACGCCGGGGGATGGGACTGCGATGACGAATGGGATGTCGTCGGCGATCCGGAAGAGGTGTTGCGCGCCATAGGCATCGACCGTGAGGCGGCAGCGGAAGCGGGGTTCGATCTCGACGAGGAGCCTTGCGACCGTGTCTGGTCCGATCTCGGGGTCCTCGCCATCTGGGGACTCCCGGGCGGTCCCGGCGTCGGCCCCGGTGCCGGGGGTCGGCAGGTTTCCGTGTTCCGCGTCCGTCGCACCTCGGGGGCCGCATTCGACCTGGAGGAGGTGTGGTTCGGGCGCTGATGTGGATGACCCTGGACCAAAGGGAGTTGGACGGATGGCCCATGCCCCAACGGACGCTGGCTTCAGAGACGATTTCGGCCGACCCGGCGCTTCCGTAGGTTCGTTGCGACCACCACATGCATCACTTCCGCAACGGAGGAACCCTTATGCCCACCCGCACCGCCAGCCGCCGCCTTGTCACCGCGGCCATAGCCGTCGGCGCCTCCGCGGCGATCCTCGCTCCCACGGCGCATGCCGCTGACGCCTCCGAGGTCGTCGCGAAGAAGCCCGCCAAGCTCACCGTCGCGTCGTACCAGGCGTACCTGAAGAAGCTGAAGACGCCCGAGGCGAAGAAGACCCTGAAGGGCTTCAGCGCACTGACCGGCGGTCAGAAGGCGACCTTCGTCAAGGACCTGCAGAACCGCAAGATCTACGAGGCTCTCGTCGCTCAGGTGGAGGGGCGGATCGGTCGGCCGCTCACCCTCATCGACCCGTACAACAGCGAGGTGCGTGTCGTCACCAAGGCCGCCACCTCGGTGGGCAAGGACAAGCGCCGCACCACCACCGTCCGCTTCACCGTGACCGAGGAGATCTTCAAGATCCCGGTCACCTCCGAGACCATCAGCATCGCCTACCCGACCGCCGGCAACGGCCCGAAGCGGGCCACCGCCACGGCCAAGGTCTCCAACGTCAACGCGGCCATAGCGATCAGCCACAACCGCGTCAGCGTCAAGGGCTACGGCGCCCAGACCTACTGGTCCGCCGAGCCGCAGGTGTCGTCCTTCGGCAAGGCCGTCTACAAGAAGGAGCATGTCCTCGGCTCCAAGGTCACCTATCGGGCCAGCCTGACGAACAACGAGGACTGATCCGCGGTCGAGCTCCTGGCTCCTGGGAACGGTCACTTCCCTGGGAACCGGGTCACTGTGAGGCCCAGGACGCCGCGTCCTG
Organism: Streptomyces nigrescens; assembly: GCA_024349765.1. GTDB lineage: Bacteria > Actinomycetota > Actinomycetes > Streptomycetales > Streptomycetaceae > Streptomyces > Streptomyces endophytica. The sequence goes on from AP026074.1 coordinate 189,603, forward strand.
GGCCTCACGCCCGGGCGAAGGGCCCGACACCCCGTGATGGTGGCGACGCCCGGTGAGGGGGATGGTGCGGGCGATGAAGTGATGTTAGGCAGTTCATTGACTGCTGCAAGTGGATTGCCTACTGTCGGTTCTCCGTCGCCAGCCGCCCACGGAGTCCTCATGACATCGCCAGGCCCCGGTCATCGCGCTCGTCGCATCCGCCGCCCCCGAACGGCGACCGCAGTGCTCGGCTGCTGTACGGCGCTGGCGGTGACCGCCGGCTGCGGGAGCTCCGACGGGGCGGGTGCCGGGGGCGCCGATGCCACCCAGGCTTCCCATGGCGCCACCCCCACAGGTCAGGCTGCCCATGCCGAGCACTACACAGGTGAGCTCGCGGACGGTGCGCAGTGGATCGCTGACGTGCCCCAGGACTTCAACGGCACGCTGATGCTGTTCTCGCACGGCTTCGGACCGCTCCAGGCGCGGAACGCCCCCGATCCGAAGACCCGCGACGCGCTCCTCAAGCGGGGCTATGCGCTGATCGGTTCCTCGTATTCCGGTAGTTCCCTCTGGGCGCTGAACGTCGCCGTGAAGGACCAGTTCGACACCCTCAGCGCGGTGAGGAAGAAGGTCGGTGCGGTGCGCGAGCCGAAGCGCACCCTTGCCTGGGGGGAGTCGATGGGCGGGCTGATCAATGCGCTCGTCGCGCAGCGCGGCCGGGGCCGGGTCGACGGTGCGCTCTCCGCCTGCGGAATCCTGGCGGGGGGCATCGGCTTCAACGAGTACCAGACGGATGGCGACTACGCGATCAATCAGCTCCTCGTCTCCGGCAGTTCCGGCAGCTCCGGCGGCACCGGCAAACAGATCAAGGTCAGCGGCTTTTCCTCCGACGAGGAGGCCACCGCTTCCGGGAAGGCCCTCGCCGACGCCGTCCGGCGTGCCCAGTCGACAGTGCGGGGCCGCGCCCGTACGGCGCTCGTCGCGGCCCTGCGCAACCAGCCCAACTGGTCCAGCGGCCGGCAGCCGCCCACCGTCCACGACTACGAGGCACGCGAGGAGCAGCAGGCCGAGGGGCTCGTCAGGATGTCCCTCCCCTTCACCCTCGGGGCGCGCTATCAGGTGGAGAAGGCCCAGGGCGGACCCCTCTACTCCAACGTCGGCGTCGACTACGCCCGGCTGCTCCGGCACAGCCGCGATCTCCCCCAGGTCCGCGCCCTCTACAAGAAGGCGGGCCTCGACCTGGACCAGGACCTGGCCAAGCTCACGCGCAACGCCCACACCGAGGCGGACCCGGACGCCGTACGGAACATGGAGCGCACCGCCGTGCCCTCCGGCCACCTCGCCGTACCGAACCTCACCCTGCACACCACGGACGACCCGCTGAACCCGGCGCCCCAGGAGAGCGAGTACGCCCGCACGGTGCGCAGTGCGGGCGACGGCAGCATGCTGCGCCAGACATACGTGCACGCCACCGGCCACTGCACCTTCCGGCCCGGCAACTGGCTCGCCGCCCTGAACGCCCTTGAGCACCGTCTGGACAGCGGCAGCTGGGGATCGGCCACCGAGCCGCAGAAGCTCAACCAGGCCGCGAAGGAGGCGGGGGAGGGCAACTACCCCGCGTTCCTCCGCTACACCGCTCCGGAGCTGGTCGGTGTCCGGGGGCGCGAAACGAAGGCGCACGACACGAGGGCGCACGACACGAGGGCGCACTGATCGCAGACGTGCGCGCGAACGCGAACGGCGCGCGAAGACGATGGCCGCAGTCGGCTCGTACCGCCAGGTCACGCACTGATCGGCGAGGATTCGGAGCGGGCTACGGTGGACCGCGTGAACACGGAAGAGTCGCTGCGGCCCCAGTCCCTCATGCTGACGTTCCTGGGGGACCAGGTGCTGGGGCGGGACGTCTGCGTGTACTCGGGCAGCGTCATCGACGTGTTCGCCCGCGCCGGGATCGGTGAGCAGGCGACGCGTTCGACGCTGACCCGCATGGTGAACCGCGGCCTGCTGCGCCGCCAGCGTGAGGGCCGCCGGATGTACTTCGGTCTGACCGAGCACTCGGCGGCCGTGTTGCGCGACGGCGAACGGCGCATCTGGCAGACCGGTGCGGTGAACCGGGAGTGGGACGGCACCTGGACCCTGCTCGGTTTCTCGCTGCCCGAGTCCTGGCAGCGCCAGCGCCACGACCTGCGCGCGAAGCTCGCCTGGAGCGGCTTCGGACCGCTGTTCAGCGGCCTGTGGATCGCACCCGGTGAGGTGGACGTGTCGTCGCTGGTGGCCGAGCTCGGCCTGGCCGCCCATGTGAAGATCTTCCGGGCGCACGCCGACACCGGTATGGACATCGGCGCGATGATCGAGGAGACCTGGGACCTGGCCGAACTGGCCGGGCATTACGAGGGGTTCGTACGGCGCTGGCAGCCGTGGGAGACGCGGCTGCCGGACGACGCTTCCGCTGCCTCCGGAAGCGGGGAGTCCGCTCTTGCCTCTTCGCCCTCCTCCGGCCGGGAGGAGCCCCATCTCGCCGCGCTCGCCCTGCGGCTACGGCTGCAGGCCGAGTGGCTGCAGGTCATCCGCCGCGACCCGCGCCTGCCGGTCCGGCACCTGCCGGACGACTGGCCGGCCGAGCAGGCCGAGAAGACGTTCCGGGCGGTGTACGACCGGCTCACGCCGCTCGCCCAGGGCGCCTCGGAACGCCTTCTCGACCTCGTACCCGTACGGCCCGACCAGGTGTAGAAGCCCCTACCCGCCAGTCAGGTGCAGAAGTCCCTACACCCGCGATCAGGCGTAGAAGCGGGACAGGCTCTGCAGTACGGCCGCGGGCTTGGTTCCGTTCTCGATCTCGATCGTGCCGTCGACGGTGATCTGCACTCCGCCGGCCACGTCCTCGACCTCGGCCAGCCTCCCGGCCAGCCGGATGCGGGAGCCGACCTTCACCGGTGCGGGGAAACGCACCTTGTTGAGGCCGTAGTTGACCTTCGTCGTGACGCCCTGGACGTCCAGCAGCTCGGTGAACAGCGGGATGAAGAGGGAGAGGGTGAGGTAGCCGTGGGCGATCGGGGTGCCGAAGGGGCCCGCGGCGGCCTTTTCCGGGTCCACATGGATCCACTGGTGGTCGCCGGTGGCGTCGGCGAAGGTGTTGATCCGCTCCTGGGTGACCTCGATCCACTCGCTGGTGCCGAGGTCGCTGCCCGCGAGCTTCTTCAGTTCGTCGATGCCGTTGACGGTGATGCTCATAAGTGGCCTGTTCCTTGAGGGAGTTGGTCAGTTGCCGTAGTGCTCGCGCACCCGGGACTTCAGGAGCTTCCCGGAGGCGGTGCGCGGGAGTTCGTCCGCGACCACCACCGACTTGGGGATCTTGTATTTGGCGAGCCGCCCGGTCAGCGAGGCCAGCGCCTCGTCCGGGTCCAGTGCGACGCCGTCGGCGGGTACGACGACCGCGCGGGGCACCTCGCCCCACCTGTCGTCCGGAACGCCGATCACCGCGCATTCGGCGATGCCGGGATGAGCGAGCAGCAGGTCCTCGATTTCGGCGGGGTAGATGTTCTCCCCACCGGAGATGATCATGTCCTTGATGCGGTCGACGAGGTACACGTACCCGTCCTCGTCGACCCGGGCCGCGTCCCCGCTGCGGAACCAGCCGTCCGCGAAGGAACCCGCCGTCTCCTCGGGCAGCCCCCAGTAGCCCGCCATGACGTGTGGCCCACGGACGACGACCTCACCGGTCTCGCCGACGTCGACCGGCGTGAGGTCCGGACGGACCACCCGTACGTCGCTGAAGAAGTGCGGCACACCGGCCGAACCCGCCTTGTCGACCGCGCGCTCGGCGTCCAGGAACAGCGTCCCGGGCGCCGCCTCGGTCATGCCGTAGCCCTGGAGGAAGGTCAGGCCCCGCTCCTGATAGCGGGCGATCAACGGCGTCGGCACCGGGGAGCCGCCGCAGTTGAGGATTCGCACGCTGGACAGATCCGCGTCCGCCCAACGCGGATGCCGCGCCACCTGGTCGAACATGGTCGGCACCCCGAACATGAAGGTGATCCGGTGCCGTTCGATCAGATCGAAGGTGGCCTCCGGGTCGAAGGCCTCGACGAGCACGCAGGTGCCGCCCTTGAGCAGTACCGGAAGGGTGAGCATGTTCAGGCCGGCGGTGTGGAACAACGGGGCCGAGACCAGGGCCCGTTCGTCGGCGGTCAGATCGGTGTCGACCAGGACGTTGAGCGCGTTCCAGGTCAGATTGGCGTGGGTGAGCATCGCGCCCTTGGGGCGGCCGGTGGTCCCCGAGGTGTACATGATGAGGCAGGTGTCGTCGGCGGTGACCGGCTCGTCGATCGGCACCGCGGGGGCCGCGGCGAGCAACTCCTCGTAATCCGCGCCGACTTCGAGGTGGGTGCGCACGTCCGTGACTCCTGACAGATCGCCGACGAGCCCGGCGTGCGCGGGGCCGAAGACGAGGGCCTTGGCGCCGGAGTCGGCGAGCTGGTAGGCGAGTTCGGGCCCGGAGAGACGGGTGTTGAGCGGGACGAAGACCGCGCCGAGGATGCCCGCGGCGAACAAGGTCTCCAGGTAGGAGGGGTGGTTGGGGCCGAGATAGGCGATCCGGTCGCCGCGCCGGATGCCGCGGTCGCGCAGCGCGTGCGCGAGGCGGGTGGTGCGCTCGTGCAGTGCGGCGTACGTGGTCGCGGCGCCGCCGTGGATCAAGGCGGTGCGGTGCGGGGTCTTGCGGGCCCGGCGTGCGGGCCACGACCCCAGTCCCTCGTTGCGCATCGATGGCCCCTTACGGCGTGGTCAGCCCGAGCAGGCGGGCGGCGTTCTCCTTGAGGATCTTCGGCCGCACCTCGTCCTTGATCGACAGCTTCGCGAAGTCGGCGAGCCAGCGATCGGGAGTCAGGACGGGGAAGTCGGAACCGAACAGGACCTTGTCCTTGAGCAGGGTGTTCGCGTACTGCACGAGCTGCGGCGGGAAGTACTTCGGCGACCAGCCGGACAGGTCGATGTGTACGCCCGGCTTGTGGGTGGCGACGGCGAGGGCCTCGTCCTGCCAGGGGAAGGACGGGTGGGCCAGGATGATCTTGAGATGGGGGAAGTCGGCGGCGACGTCGTCCACGTGCAGTGGGTTGGAGTACTTGAGGCGGATGCCACCGCCGCCCGGGACGCCCGCGCCGATGCCGGTCTGGCCGGTGTGGAAGAGGGCGATGGTGCCGGTCTCCTCGATGACGTCGTAAAGTCCGTACGCCATACGGTCGTTGGGGAAGAAGCCCTGGATCGACGGGTGGAACTTGAAGCCCTTCACCCCGAACTTCTCGACCAGGCGGCGGGCCTGGCGCACGCCCGCCCGGCCGCGGAACGGGTCGATGGAGGCGAACGGGATCAGGACGTCCGGATGGGCGGCGGCCGCCTCGGCGACCTCCTCGTTGGGGACGGGCTCGGTGCCGGTCGCGGACTCGGCGTCGACGGTGAAGACCACCGCCGCCATCCTCCGTTCACGGTAGTACGCGGCCATCTCCTCCAGGGTCGGCTTCCGCTTGCCCTCGATCTTGAAGTACGTGGCGGAGGCGTCGTGCAGGTCGTCGTCGAGGGAGGAGTGGCCGTGCGAGGACACCTCCGCGTGCGTGTGGACGTCGATGGCTTCCAGTGCGCTGATGTCCATCACGCCTCCGGGATCCGGGGTGCGGGGATGCCGACCGTCTGGAGCTCGGTCCCGACCGAGGTGGGCCAGGCGTCGGCGAGCGCGTCAGCGGTCCAACCGCCGTCCGCATAGGCCGACGTGATCTCCTGTGGATGCGACCAGAGGGTCAGCCGGTCGCCGCCGATACCGATCGCCTGCCCGCTGATGCCGCGTGCCGCCTCCGAGGCGAGGAACGGGACGAGGGCCGCGCAGTCCGCGGGCGTGCCGAAGCCCTCGCCCTTCCGCAGGAAGTCCGGCAGCGGCTCGCCGTTCTTCATGGCCTCGATGTACGGGGCGAACGCCGGGATGGTCTCGGTCATCGCGGTGGCGGCCACCGGCACGATCGCGTTGACGGTGATGTCCGCCCTGGCCAGCTCCATCGACCAGGTACGGGCCATCGCGGCGATACCGGCCTTGGCGGCGGCGTAGTTCGTCTGCCCGAAGTTGCCGCGCTGGCCGGCCGGAGAACCGACCAGGACCAGCGTGCCGCCCTCGCCCTGCTCGCGCATGCGGACGGCGGCGGCGCGGGCGCAGGTGAAGGTGCCCTTGAGGTGAGTGGTGAGCACCGTGTCGAAGTCCTCGTCGGTCATCTTCCACAGGACCTTGTCGCGCAGGATGCCCGCGTTGGTGACCAGGACGTCCAGCCGTCCGAACTCGCTCACGGCGCGCGCCACCAGACGGTCGGCGGCCTCGGCCGTGCCGACCGGCACCACCTCGGCGACGGCCGTGCCACCCGCTTCGGCGATGGACTTCACGGCTGCTTGCGCCACGTCCTCGTCCACGTCGTTGACGACGACGCAGGCGCCGTGGGCGGCCAGTGCCCGGGCGTAGGCGAGTCCGAGGCCCCGGCCGCTGCCGGTGACGACGGCGGCCTTGCCGGTGAGATCGATGGTGGGCACGTACGAGTCCCTTCGTAGGGGCGCCTGCACGGCGCTCGAGGTGCGACGTCGAGATCGAAGGTAAGAACAATGATTGTTGACGTCAATAGTTGTTGTCGACCGACGCGATGCGTCACACTGGGACCAGCACCCTCAACCCGCCCCCTGCCCGGGGCCCTGACCAGGGAGTCCGTCATCGCCCGCCAGTCGCGCACCAAGGCCCCCGTCCCGATCGACGCGCACGAACCATGGATGCGCGGACTGCACGCGGATACGGGCTACCTCCTGTACCGGCTGGGGCTGCGTTCCGGGCAGCTCTTCAACGCCTTCCTCCAGGAGTCGGGCGTGCGCCTGCGGCACTACGCGCTGCTGCGTTTCCTCGCCACGACGGAGGGGGCTCTGCAGCGCGAGCTGAGCGCCCGGCTCGGCTATGACCCCAGCGCGATCGTCGGTCTCGTCGACGATTTGGAGAAGCTCGGCTTCGTCGAGCGCCGGCCCGCCCCCGACGACCGCCGCAGCCGGATCGTCGTGCTGACGGAGGAGGGGCGCGCCTTCCTCCGCGACACCGACGCATCGGGACTGCGGGTGACGAACGAGCTGCTGGATCCGCTCAAGCCGGCCGAGCGGAAGACGCTGCACGAGCTGCTGCTGCGGATCGCGGAGGCGGGGTTGGAGTGATCCCCGACAGGCAGCGGCAGCAGCCGAAGCCCGAGCACGAGCGCGACCGCGCCGTCCGGCCGTGCTCGCGCCCGGTGCCCTGCGGCCGGTACCGCACCCCCGCGGCGGTACCGGCCTGACCGGCAGTGGTCGTGCAGGGCAGGTCCCGATCCTCGCCGAGCCCGGCAGCGGACGTCGTTGGTCTCGGACGCACACTCGTTGGCGCGGAACGCACTGTCGGTCCTCGGCGTCCCCGGCGTCCCTGCACACTGTCGGCCGTCTCGAGGCAGCGCCGTCCAGACCCGGGAGCAGGGCTGCATCCAACCGCCATCGACATGTCGAGTTCCCCGTGCACGATCGACCGGAGGCGCACTTTCATCGTCGAGCGCCTCGGCGATCCCGAACTGGGCCCGGAGGTCATCGCCGCCGCCCATCAGATCTCCCTGCGCTACCTGCACCGCGTCTTCCAGCAGCAGGCCACCACCCCCATGGCCTTCATCCGGCAGCAGCGCCTCGACCGCTGCCGCCGTGACCTGGTCAACGCCGCCCTGTCCCACCTGACCATCCACGCCATCGCCACCCGCTGGGGCTATCCCCAAGCCGGACCGCTTCTCCCGCGCCTTCCGGACGGCGGTGGGGATGTCGCCGAGCGAGTACCGGGTGGCCCTGCGGACGGCTCCGGCGGCGGGTGAGGCGGTGGGTGCTCGATGAGTGCCCCATGGGTCCCCCATGAGCGCCGCGTTCAGAGCTGGGGCCGGGCGGCACCGAACCGGGTGTCCTCACCCAGCGCGATCTCCTGCGCGAACGCGGCGTACGAACTCGGGTTCACCAGGGCGTCGGAGGTCGGGATGGTGCTGTAGCGGGGCATGGTGCGGCCGTTGATCACGGCCCGGTCCTGCGGCGCTCCGGCGATCACCTCGCCCGACCACTCCGGTACGTCGATGCCGGCGTCGAAGCGGAAGTGGCTCGCCTCGTGGATCAGCGCCGCCGCCCGGCCGTTGGGCCCGTGCAGGGTCGAGAACTCGTCCCCGATCTCGGTCAGTGTGCCCGGCGTGGTCGTTGCCGCGAACCCCAGGTTCGCGGTCCACTTGAACTGCTCCGGAAGCGCGGTGAGCCGTTCGCGGATCTGCCGGAGCCGGTCGCGGACGGTGTTGACGACGGTCGTGTCCGGGGATCCGGTCATGAAGTGGTGCCCGAACGCCGTCAGGGTGGCGGGATCGAGCGGCGTCGCGGCGGCCGCCGTCTCGGCCGCGCCGATCCAGTCCAGCGCGAGCTCGATGGCGGGTCCGGCGTCGAGCAGCGGGAAGAGGCCGTTCCACTGCCCGACGACGTCGGCCGGGTCGGTGACGGTGTTGTCGACGACCTCGCCGTTGAAGTCGTATCGGCAGTAGACCGGCGCATTCACGACGAAACCACCGCTGGAGGTCCGTCGGCCGTCCCGGTTCACCATGGTGGTGACGGTCCGGAACAGGTACGCCTTGGTGCTGAAGGCCCGCAGGCCGGTGATCTCGCCGTCCAGGTCGCGGGTGAAGTCGCCGCTGGTGTGCCAGTTCGGTCCGATCGGCTTCGGGTAGCCGGTCGAGGCGGCGTTGGCCGGCCAGTCGAAGCGCACGTAGTCCGGGCCGTGGAAGAAGTAGGCGAAGCCGCTCTTGACCCCACCGCCGGGGAAGACGGCGTCGAGCGTGGTCCAGTCGGACGGCAGGAACCAGTTGTCCGCCGTCGAGGCGGGGTCGCCGTCCGGCTGCAGTCCGACCAGCTTGATCCGCTGGTAGTTGCCGCCCTGGAAGACGTACTCGAAGTCACTGAAGGCCTGTTGGCCGAGCAGCACGCCGTCCAGGTCACGGTCGAACGGTGCGGGGAAGAGCGGTTGAACCGGCGCACCCGCGGTGACCACGTGGTCCGCTGCCCAGTCGTAACCCACCGACCAGCCGCCGGCGAAGACGACGCTCAGGCTCGGGTCGGCGTCCGGCGTGGGCAGCGCGCCGGCGATGCGAACGGTGGAGGACATAGCGATCCGCCTGGGGGAGAGGGGCAGGTGGGGGAGAGGGGCAGGGTGGTGGGCCGGGACGTCGTCCGGGTCAGGGGCGGCACGGCGGCTCCCTTTCCACGCTAGACCCCCGGCCGCGGGCCCGCACTCGGTCGCCGCCGGCTGCGCTCGCCGACAACTCGACGGGATGTCACCGTGGTTGGAGGGTCGCAGTCGGGCTCGGACGCCGCGGGGGTCCGCCGGCACGTCGACGCGGCGGACAGTCAGGCCGATGCCGTGCGGCAGAACGCCGATGCGGCGGCCGCCGCGCAGCAGACCCTCCAGGGCCTGGCCTCCGGTCTCAACGACGCCTGGAGGGACTACACCGCCCAGCACCCGCCGGACTTCGGTTCGGTGACGCTCGATGACTTCAAGCAGTGGTTCCTGGGCAATTGGGGCGACCCGCCCGACAACCCCGCGCAGTCCCCCTCGTCGTCGCTCCAGAGCATGATTGCGGCCGTCACCGGTGCGGCTGACGACGTGTTGTCCCCGTTCGACGTCGGGATGTCGCACCCCATCCTGGAGGCCGACGAGGTCCCGGGCGAGACCTCGTCGCTGATCGGGGACGCGTACCCGGCCGCCCTCGCCGATGCGGCGACGGAGCTGTCCGGCCTGGTCGTGGAGGAGGAGTGACGGCTGTCAGCGCCAGGCACCGCCGCGTCGCCGGCCGCCCTCCCGCTCCCCAGTGGCGGGCCTCCACCACCGGAGTGAGCATGGAAGAGAGGTGAAGGCGCCTCTGCCGCACCTCACCGGTCGCACGACCTCTTCACCACTCTTCACCACTCCCATGAGCTCGGGTGAGGCGTTCCCCATGTCATTCCGTACCCGTCGTCCTGTCTCCCTGAGGCTCGGGGAAGAACTGCGCAACCATCCCGATGAGGGGGAGGGCCGGCACGATGACCACGGCGGCGAGCGCGGCGACCGCGCCGGCGGCGGAGGAGGGTTCGGGGGCGGAGGCTTCGGGGGCGGCTTCGGGGGCGGTGGGTTCGGCGGGGGCGGCGGTGGCCCCGGGGGTGGCGGCTTCGGCGGAGGCCCCGGGGGTGGCGGTTTCGGTGGTGGGGGCCCCGGTGGCGGGTTCGGCCCGCCGCACGGCCCGCATCCCGGCCCGCCGCACGGTCCTGGCCCACATCCGGGCCCTGGCCCTGGCCCCGGTCCGCATCCGGGCCCTGGTCCTGGTCCGCATCCCGGGCCCGATGGGCCCCCGGAGCCCCCTCCACCGCACGAGGTGGACGTCGCGGAGGGGCCGTTCCGAGTAGTGCGGCCGGACGACATGCTCGTCGTCGACATCGCACTGGTCAACCTGCACTTCGTCAGTCACCACCTGGAGCGGCGGGACCGGAATGAGCCCGCGTTCGTCCTCGTGGGGCTGCCGCCGCAGCATGTGCTGGAGGAGGTCCCCGGGCAACTGCCCGCCAGCGCCCTCGGCCCCATGAAGGCATTCACCGCCGGCTCGACCCGCCTGGCCTTCTCGCTGCCGGCCGATACCCCGAGCCTGGAACTGTCCCTGGACGCGCTGCTCGACTGGGCGAGCCTGGTGCCGATGATGGTGCCGGTGGGTCCGCAGAGCCCGGACCCACCAGGATCGACGATCTTCCAGGGCATCCCAGGAAGCGTCATCGAATTCCCCACCCGTTTGCTGCTCACCTACAACGAACCAGTGGACTGGATCGGCCGCACCCAACCCCAACAGGCCGACGGGCGCACTGCGTTGTGGCACGCCCGATTGCAGTCGCACAGTCGACGGGACGGTGACGTCCAGCTGCGGGCCTTCGCGACGACCGGGGGCCAGGGGGTGCTGCCCGGGAACAGCCCGATCCGTCCCGAGAACCTGGCGGACCTCGTCACCCTCACCAGTCAGATCATGCTGGTCCCACCTGGCGACGTGCCCATCAAAGTCCCCAGCGCGCCGTTGCACGCCGAGCAGTTCATCGTCACGCCTCAGGGTTCCTCGGTCCACCTGCACGGTGCATGGGGGAGTCCGCCCGATACCGAGGTGGAGAAAGAACGGTACAAGAAAGTCGGGCGTCACCTCCCCAGCCTGGTGGCGTACGACCACATCACGGGCCTGGGACGGGACCAATACATCCGCGTCGTCGACCACGGATGCTTGTGCACAGGTCATGAAGCCTTGGACGTGACGGAGACCAGGCGCGTATTCATCGCTCGGCCGGACGACGGGATCGTCGCCTACCTGCAGCAGGACGAGTACATCGTCGTCAAGCAGCCGGAGGTCCAGTACGGAGCCGAAACCGGCTTCCCGCACGCAGGACGCGAAATGCCCTTCCGCTCGCTGCGCATCACTGATCGCGTCACCCCTCTGATCGCACCGCACGACGAAAACCCCGACGTCTTCTGGATCCGTCTCCGTGACTCCCTCAAGGACTTCGAGTTCACCCTGATCGGCACAGACAGCGAGGGCCGTAAGGTCAGTTTCACGATGCCGCTGGTGTTCGTGAAGGACGGAACGCTCGACGAACAGAAGCGCTTGGCGGAGGCGTACGACACGCACAAAGAACCCACACTGGGCGACCGGCTGCAACGCTCGATGAACGGCCAAGTGATGGCCATGGCACAGCCGCCCGTCGACGCCCCCGGCAGCACCAGCCACGCGGTCGGGACCCTCACCTTCGGACTCGGCAGCTTCGCGCTCGGCCCCCAGGGTGGCAGTGGCACCCCCGTTGTGGGCCAGCCTTGTGTGCGCGAGGCGGCGGTACGCGTCCCCGCCGTCGAGCAGTTCACCCCGAAGGGCGGTGATCTCCAGGTCGTTTTCAACCCCACGTATCTCCAGCAGACCATGGAGGGACATCCGGCAGGCGCGTACCTGGATCTGCAGACGGCGCTCAACCTCACCTTCGGGGCCGAGCAGGCCGGCGGACTCTCCAGCCCCAACTCCGCGGTGAAGACGATCACCAGCCGGGCGGGCGTCGTCCCGGACGTCTTCGCCACGGACGGCACCGGGGCGGTCGTCGGCGCGAAAGACATCGACACCATCAAGAAGGCCTTCGGCGGGGCCCAAATTCTCGGCATCGACCTCAGTACGTACCTGAAGGGCCTGGTCAAGGACAACTTCGACACATTGCGTCAGCTCGGCGACGAGGAGATCGCGGCCATACTCAAGGACGCGAAGGGCCAGCTGCCGGCCCCCGTGCTGCGCATCCGCGACCTGATCGACGGCCAGGGCAAGGAACTGCGGTATGTGTGGAAGCCTCCGTTGGATCCGCCGAGGGTTCCGCCCGACAACAAGCCGGACCCGGACGCCCTCCTCGATGTGTCCAAGGCCTCACTGGTCCTGGACGCCCGCACCGTCCGCTCCAAGGACGCCGTCGACCAGGCCACCGTGGACGGCAAACTGACCAACTTCGCGATGAACTTCTTCGGTATGGCCCGAGTGGAGTTCGCCGAACTGAAGTTCAGCACCGGCCCGGGTAAGAAACCCGAGGTGTCGGCCTCCGGTGTGGAGCTGAAGTTCAGCAACGAGCTGGAGTTCATCAACACCCTGCGCACCGCCTTGCCCGCCGACGTCTTCGGTCCCGGCGCTTTCCTGGACGTCCAGCCCAGCGGTATCCGCGCGGGCTACACACTCGCCGTGCCCGCCATCCCGCTCGGCGGCTTCATGCTGTCCAACCTCGCGCTGGCGGCGGCGGTGGAGATTCCCTTCGACCGCAGGCCGGTCTCTTTCCGCTTCTCGGTCTCCGAGCAGAAGCACCCCTTCAACGTCACGGTCTCCTTGTTCGGGGGTGGCGGCTACTTCTCCATGCTGGTCGACACCGGCGGCGTGCGGGAGGTCGAGGGTGCCCTTGAGTTCGGCGGCAGCGCAGCACTGGACCTGGGGGTCGCGAGCGGCGGCGTGTCGGTCATGGCGGGCATCCACTTCCTGTTCGCCGACGGTGACGTCACGCTGGGCGGATATCTGCGGTGCAACGGATTCCTGACCGTGCTGGGCATTGTCACGGTGTCCGTGGAGTTCTATCTGGAGCTCAGCTACGAAAAGCACGACGGTCAGTCGGTGGTCCGCGGCCGGGGCACCCTCACGGTCAGCGTGCGGATCGCCTTCTTCAGCAAGTCCGTCAAGCTCGAACTGGAGCGGAGTTTCTCCGGCGCGCCGGGTGACCCGACCTTCGCCCAGTGCATCTCGAAAGAACATGACTGGCGCGAGTACTGCGCGGCGTTCGCCGCGTGAGCCACGGGAGACGACCATGGGCTTCGAACAGCACAGCAGCTGGACCGTTCTCCCCGACGGTCTTTCGAAGGACGGCACTCAGGCCACCGTGTCGGTGTTCATCGCCCCACGATTGGTGACCACCGACGCGACGACGACGCGCACCACGCTGGGACCGCACTTCCCCGATTTCCTTACCTGGACGGAGAGGGTCGCGGCGGCCACCTTCGATTTCGGCACCGGGGAACGTACTTCCGCAACCTCGGCGCCCTTCGTCACCGGTCTGAAGCCGTTGGGCCCGCCTCCCGACACCGACCTGTGGAAGAGCCTCTTCGGCACGAACACGCCGGTGGATCCCTACGTCTTCGAAAGCCACACCGACCCGGACAAATTCCACACCTACTCGGCGAACGAAGTGCGCACGTTCACCAAGGAAAGGTACGTGGCGGCAGCCAAGATGTCGCCCGAGACAGCGCCCTCCACCAGGGCGCTGCTGCGCGCAGAGAGTGACGCCTCAACCGGCATCAGGGACGTGGCCACGGGGACCGGCGACCCCGCCGCGGACGACGAGCCGCCCATGCCTCCGCAGCTGATCGCGCTGCACGACTTCCACACGCTCGACATGCCCCCCGTCGCCACGCTCGCCAATGGAGAGCCGATCCGGCGGCCGCGTCCGCCCAAGCAGGATCCCGACTTCCATCAGATGCTCACCTCGCTCGGTGACCATCCGAAATTGCTCCGGGCCCTCGGCCTCGTCCTTGACTTCGTCCTGCCGACCAGTCTGCTTCCCGTCTCCTCGGGCGAGCGGATCCTGACCGTCACCCCGCACTGGAAGCCCGCACTGGGGGATCGTTCGCACGATGTGGCCCCTCGCACTCGTTACGTCTTCCTCCCGGACCGCCGTGCCTTCGTGGCCGGGGCGAAGGCCCTCACGGACGAGGAGCCGCTGCCGCCGCCGTCCGGCGGCCTGGTGGCGGTGGCAGAGAAGTTTGCGCTCGAGCAGGCCGACATCGACGGCGCCGCGCGCAAGATGCTCTCGCCCGCCAAGGACGCCACCGGACTGTCCCCGGTGCGTACCCACGGGATCTCGTTGGTCAGGGGTGGGCGTCTGGACAGCCTCACGGAGGATTTCACGCGGGCGGTCGAGCATGACGGTGCCTTCGCCCGCGTGGTCGAGCAGCAGAAGAACGGGCAGGGTTCGCCGGGTCCGCAATCTCCGGGGGGCGCCGTCCCACACGAAGGTCAGGAGCCCGAGGCGCCGCCCGAACTGGTCGCCGAGGACCTGATCCGCGGCCACCGGATGGACATCTGGGACGACGAACGACAGAGGTGGTTCTCCCTGCACGAGCGCGTCGTGGAGTACCGGCAGCCACACGGCGGGCCGGTCCTGCTCACGGCTTCGGACGAAGGTTTCTTCCAGGCCCATCTGGCCTCACCGCCGAGCGACGCCAACAACTCCGACCACCTCTACGTGCCCGAGCAGTTGGTCACCTGGGATGGATGGTCGCTGTCCGCGCCCCGGCCGGGCCTGGTACTGGACATCGACGAGGGGTCCGTCAAGGACCACCGCCCTCCCAACCAGCCGAAGCCGCTCAACAACACGGCGCAGACGCAACTGCCGCTGGAGATCACGCCCAAGCCACAGCCGGGCTCGCTGCCCATGCTGCGGATCGGCCACCACTATCGCGTACGGCTGCGCACGGTCGACCTGGCGGGCAACGGCCTGACCAGGGAGGAGGCCGACGCCGTCCTGAAGGCGGAAACCGCCGCCGCACCGAAGGACGCAGCGGCCCTGATGCTCCCCGGCGGGGCCGGACTCCAGCCCTTCCAGAGGTTCGAGCCCGTCCTGGCGCCGGCCATAGTGCCCAGATTTGCCTTCGAGGAAGGCGCCTCGGCCTTCCGGATGGTGATCCGGAGCAGCCCGGGGGCCGACCCGCCCCCGGCCGGCGCCGGAACGGGAGTCACGGTCCACCTGGCCAATGTCCAGTTCGGTAAGAAAAACGACGAGGTGCGCATCGTCCAGCAGGCCCTCGTGGACAACGGACGCTCCCTTCCGCACGGCGCGGACGGAGTCTTCGGCAACGAGACCAAGGCCGCGTACGCCGAAGAACAGCGCGCCCAGGGCTTCACGGGTAGCGACGCCGACGGCGATCCCGGCTGCAAGTCCCTCACCGAACTCGGCCGCAACAGGGGCTTCGCCGTCGACTGTGGCACTGGCGGCACCGGAACCAGCGCTGCGGCCGGCACCGGAGCCGGCAGGACAGCGGAGCAGTATGCCGCGGACTTCAACCGGTCGTCACTGGTCACCGCGGAAGGACACGGTCCATACCGGGGGACCGACGAACGCCATGTGGTGGCGCCGAAGGCGTCGCTGCAGTGCATCGAGCGGCATGGGATGCTGGACGGGGCCATCGGGTCCACGGATCAGAACGCGCAGGACGCGGCCTACGATCTGGCCACACGGGAGAGCGGCTCGTTGAGCGACAGCTCCTCGACCCAGCAGGACGTGCGAGCGGAGCCGATCAAGTCGCCGGCGGCGGACCCCGACAACCCGGTGAACACCGTTCTGCACACGGGTGAGCAGGTCGAACTGCCCTACCTTCCCGACCCGCTGTACAGGGGCGCCGTCTTCCTGGATCTGCCGGGTATGCCCGACGGGGAGCCCTTCCCGGTCCCCTCGGACGGTGAGGTCTGGCACCGCCCCCGATCCCTGCGGCTGCGGCTGGCCGAAGGCACCGCCCCGCCCCGCTTCGACGAGGCGTCCCGGGTGCTGACCGTATCGCTGCCGAAGGGGGTCGTGGCGACCGTCCGGGTGTGCTCCAGGATCGACTTCGACGAGAAGATCATGGGCATGGCCGGGTGGTGCCGGGAGCAGGAGTCGGTACCGAGGCTCGCGTCCGAGACGGAAGGGGACGTGGCGGCGAGGAGAGCGGCGGAGTCACGGAGAACCGATGACACGCTGGCCCTGGCCGCAGCCAGCCGGCACTGGATGTTCACCCCCTGGCACGAACTCACACTGGTCCATGCGGTCCAACAGCCCCTGAAATCACCAGTGTTGACCCTTATGCAGTCGGCGATCCCCCGTGCCTCCGGAGCGACGGCCGAGCACCTCGCCGGCTCCGTCGCGCTGGACGAGGGCACTACGGACCGGATCGACCTGATCGCCGAGTGGACCGAGGTGACGGACGCCGGCGCCGGGGGCCGCAGCGAACGCGAGATGGCCGCCCCGGTGTTCGATCTGCTGACGGCGAGGGCGAGTCGAAACGGCGTCCCCGGTGCCGAACCTTCCCTCCTCCAGAACGGGGTCCTGACCTTCAGCACCCAGGCGGCGGAGGACAAGGCGAAGGCGGACGCCGCAGCCGCCGCCGCGGCCGCGCAACCGGGAAAGCCTCCCGACCCGACCGCCCCGCCCCAACCCGCGAAGCATGAATTCGGCGACACCAAACACCGGACGGTGCGCTACCACCCGGTGGCCGGAAGCAAGTTCGCGGACTACTTCCCACCGCAGTTCGCCACGCCCGGCCAGAACGTGCTGACCGTAGAGGGGAAGGCGCAGGAGCACTCGGTGCCGAGCAGCAAGCCCCCCATGGCGCCACGGCTGCTGTACTGCGTGCCCACGCTCACCCTGGAGCACGTCGGCGGGCCGCCCGGTCCCATCGTCCACCAACGGCGCGGTCGCGGAATCCGGGTGTACCTGGACCGCTCCTGGTTCTCGTCCGGAGACGGCGAACTGCTCGGCGTCGTTATCGGCGAACCGCCGGGAGGCGACCCCGCGTCCGCACGGGACTCCCGGGTGACCCTGATGGGCCGCGACCCCATCCACCGTTCCGCTCCGGTCTTCGCACCGACCCCGGAGATGTTCACCAACGCGGAGCGGCAGTCCGGCCCACTCTCCCTTCCCACGCCGTCGGGCCCCCTCCCGGTCACGGTCGTCGGCTTCACCCCGCAGTTCGAAGCTGCCACTCCCAAGCCCGGCGAGGACGAGAACAAGGTCGGCCGCTGGTTCTGCGACCTGGACCTGGACACCGGGGATGCCTGCTTGCCCTTCGTGCGGCTCGCCTTGGTCCGCTACCAGCCGGAATCGATCCTCGGAGCCGAGATCTCCAAGGTCGTCCTCGCCGACCTGGTGCGCACCCTGCCCGACCGCGAACTGAGGGTCACTCCCGGCGACCCGGTGTCGATCAGCCTCACCGGCCCCTCCTGGGACCCCACCGGCTCCCTGCCGCCGAGTGTCACCGCCACGCTGCAACGCCGGAACAGCCTGGTCGACGACGAGGACCTCGGCTGGGTCACCCTCGAAGACACCACCACCCAGCTCACCTCGATCGACGCGGAGTCCTCCCGAACGCCCTTCTACACGGGTCAGATCCCGATACCGCCCGTACGCCGCGGAGTGCCGCTGCGCCTGATGGTCCTCGAAACCGAGGGCATCCGCCCCGACGGCTCCACCCCGCCCACGACCCCCGGCCCGGTGATCTACTGCGACACCGTCACCCTCCCACGCAGACCGGGCGGCCCGGGCGGCCCGGGCGGCGACCACGACGGGCACGACCATGACGGGCACGACGGGCACGACGGGCACGACGGGCACGACGGGCACGACCATGACGGCCACGACGGGCCGGGCGAACACGGCGGTGGGTTCGGTGGCGGGTTCGGCGGGTTCCCTCACCGCTGACCTGCGGCGAAACCCGCTTGGTGGATCCGGGGCCGGCGGTGATGCTCCCGGGCATGAGCAGAATCGCTGAAGTGATCGTGCTGGCGCAGGACGCGGACGAGGCCATGGAGCCGCTGACGCGGTACGACGACTCACGTAGCTGGAAGGGCATCTTCTACGCGATGTCGCCCGGCGGCAATTACGGGTTCGGCTGGGGTGCCGAGTTCGTGCGGGTGGGCAGTAGAACCGGGTTGCTGAGACATCTGGAGTCCTTGCCGTGGCCCCGGCCGGAGACCGTGCAGGTGCTGATACACGACGAGGAGGACGACTGCTTCGGGTTGTGGATGATCCACGACGGGAAGCTGGTCGAGATCCCCCTGCCGCGTACCCGGCGGGCCTACTGGAGCGGGCCGTACGACGATCCGGGGGACCCGCCGGACCCGGGAGTCCTCTGCCGGACGGACAGCCGCCCCATCGAGTGGCCGGAGGAGAACGAGGGCGGCGACCGGTCCAGGCCGCCTGCCTGGTGAGGACAAGGAGCGCGGGGTACCGGCCGACGGGGCCCCGAGCCGGGGCCGTCCTCAGCCCGCCCAGCGTCCGGTGAGGAAGGTCAGCGCGAAGACCGTGGTCAGCGGGGTGGCGAGGGCGAGATAGAGGGAGTGGAACCGTGGGGTGCGCAGGCTGCGGGCGGCCAGTGCGATCCACAGCGGCCACCACAGGAGGGTGGCGCGGGGGATGGACATGTACCAGTACGAGGTTCCCAGCGCGCACAGGCTGAGGGCGAGGTAGAGGGCCTCGGGCCAACGATGCTGACGGAGCATCAGGCCGAGCAGGAGCAGACCGATGAGCATGGCGGCGATTTCCGCCTGGAACATGAAGCCGTAGCCGGTTGTCTGGGCGTGGCCGAACGCGTGGTGCCAGGTGTGGGACCAGGCTTCCCACGGGGTGTGGAAGACGCGGTACCAGCCGCGTTCTTCGGCGTGCTTCCAGGCCATCCAGTCGCCGGTGTGGGAGTGCAGGTACCAGCTGTAGAGGACGGCCGGCAGGGCGGGCAGGGCGAGCCACGGCAGCGGGCGCAGGTCCCGGCGGGTGCGGACGCACAGGAAGAACTGCAGGGCGAGCGCGGCGGCCAGGAAGAGGCCGCTGATGCGCACCGTCGTGGCCAGCGCGGCCAGTGTGGTGGCGAGCGGCCAACGGCCCTGCCGGGCCGCGAGCCAGGCGGGCAGCGCGAAGGCGAGGAAGAGCGACTCCGTGTAGCCGACGGCCAGGAAGATCGCGCAGGGGGAGACCAGGAGGAACAGTACGGCGCGCCGGCCGGCGTCGGGATCGGGCAGGTGGAGCCGGGTGATGCGGGCCAGGGCCAGCACGGCGACGGCCCCGGAGACCAACGAGATCAGCAGTCCGGCCGTCGTCCAGTCCGGTACGACGACGTGGACGGCGCGGAGCAGCATCGGGAACCCGGGGAAGAACGCCTCCCGGTTGTCCCACCCGCTCTGCCACGGCCCGCCGCCGTACGGGAAGTAGCCGTCGCGGGCGATATGGAGGAAGTGGTTCCAGTCCCAGCGCTCGAAGGGGGCGAGGACGGGGCCGGGGTCGTGGGCGTCGGGGGTGGACGGGAACAGCCAGCGCGCGCAGTAGGCGGTGATCCAGACGGCTATTCGGGACAGCGCGTACAGCCAGAGGATCTCCCGGTCGGCGCCGCTGAGACGCAGTGCCGGTTGTCCGAGGAGACGCCGCCGCACACGGTCCGGCGCCATGGTCGCGCGCCGACGCCGCGGGTGCGGGGACAGCGGCGCGGGCCGCTTGGGGACGGCGGGCGCGCGCTCGCGCAATCCGGGCGGCACAGCGGGCATTTCGGGCTCCTTGGGGTGTGTGGGGGCGCGCGGGATCGCCCGGTGGCGATCCGCCGGGTCACGGGGAATGCGGTGGCTCGGGTCAGGGCGGCGTGGTGGCGGATCCGGTCGCGCTGCCCGTCGCGGTCGCGCTGCTCGTGCTGGACGGCGGAGCCGTACGCTCCGGGTAGGTGTGCTGCCGGGCGGGCGGACCGCCCGTCGGCCCGGTGCTGGGCGTGCCGCTCCGCGTCCCCCGGCCCGGGGTCGGCACGGTCGGAGGCTGGGAGGTGGGCGCCGGCTTCGGCCCGTTCGGCGACGGACTGGTCGCCGGTACGTGCGGCGCCGGCCGGCCGGGCAGCAGCGCGACGGCGCCGGCCGCCCCGCCACCGATCACCAGGCAGACCACCGCCGCCAGTCCGGCGATCCGCCGCTGCCGGCCCCGCCTGGCGCGTTCGGCGATGTGGGCGACCGGTGCCGCGGAGCTGTGGTCCTGCCCGGCCCGGGCCGCTTGCTGGAACAGGGACCGCAACGGGTCCTGGGGCTCAGTCACCGGGGACCTCCTCGATGCGCGGATCCTGCAGGCGGTGAGCGAGGGCCGACCGTCCGCGGGTCAGATGGGTCTTGACGGAGCTCGCGGACAGCCCCGTCTCACCGGCGACCTGCTCGACCGTGAGATCGCACAGGTAGTGCAGCGTCAGGATCCGGCGCTGCTGCGCCGGCAGCTCACGCAGCGACTCCACCAGCGCCACCTGTTCCGGCCCGGGCCCCTCGACGTGCGGTGGGGAACCCCTGCGTTTCCAGGCATCGGCGGACCGACGCCGGAACCGCCACCGGCTGACCGCCAGCCGCCAGGCAACGGTGCGGATCCACGCCTCGGGCTGGCCGTCCCGGTCGAGCTGCCGACGCCGGCTCCAGCCCTTCACGAACGCCTCCTGCACCACGTCCTGTGCCTCGTGCAGGTCGCCGAGCATCACGTACAACTGCCCCGTGAGCCGCGCGACCGTCTGGGCGTAGAACGTTTCGAACTCCTCGACGGTCAACAGCCACTCCCGGATCTCTCGCTTCACCGGGCATACGCCCGGCAGCGGGCTCCCGGTCGACACCGAGCCGAAGAAACAAGTGTGAGCGTCCCCACGGCGGTGGACGGAACCGGACGGTGCGCAACTCCCGTCTTCCTACGAATGCGCGGAGAGCTGCGCGAACTGCGCGAAGTAGCCGCGCGACGTAGTGGAGAAGCTCCAATCCAAGATCGTAATCGCTGTGCCCGCCGATGTGACGGTCCGTGACCGACCGACCTGTGGGACCGGCTCACCGGCGCCCGTCCGCTCGACCTGGACGACGACGGCCGGGTACGCCTCGACACCTGGGAGCTGGCCCCCGACGTCCAGACCGCCGTCGCCGAACGCTGGCAGGCCGCCACCACCGACACCATCGCCCAACTCGCCGACCTCGACTGGTTCCACGGCGAGGTCCAGCGCCTCTACGGCTTCGCCGTGCCGGGCGTCGACTACACCGCGCCCGTCGCCACCGATGTTCCGTGGCCCCGCCACACGCCCTGAACCCCGACCGGCGGCCGGTGGGCCGGGGCACGCGATCACCGATAGGCCGGTGGCGGTGAGGCGGCGGCGATCAGGTGGTCGACGACATCCGGCAAGCTGCGTCGGCGTTGATGGGCGAGGCGTTGACGGTCGGCGCCATTGCCCACGGCCCGCAGCCGTGACCACCCGAACCGCACCAACCCGAGATCGCCGTACGCGCGCAGGGCGGGCCGGATCCACGTCAGGAGCCGGTCCACCCGAGCCCCGGCCGGGACGAGGTGGCTGGTGGGCAGGTCGACGCTCTGCCCGGACAGGCCGTCGCGGGCGGCTCGCCAGCAGGCCGCGCGCAGCAGCTCCGGCCGCGGACGCGGTGCCGGTTCTCCTGCGTCGACGGCCTTCAGTGCGGTCGCGACCATGGCCCTGACGATGGCGGAGAACAGTACGGTCTCGTCAGCGGTGGCAGCCGCGTCGGCCACCCGGACCTCCAGGGTCGGCACATGGCTGGACGGCCGGATGTCCCAGTACAGGCCGCCCCGGTCCATGACCGCTCCCACCTCGATGGCGCGGCCGACGAGGTCGTCGAAATGGGCCGGGGACTCGAAGTACGGCGGAGGACCGGAGATCGGCCAGCGGGCCAGGGTCATCACGCGCCAACTGGCGTAGCCGGTGTCCCTGCCGCTCCAGTACGGCGAGTTGGCCATCAGGGAGATGAGGGTGGGGACCCAGGGCCGCAGGTGGTTGCTGACCTGGAGCGCCCGGCCCAGGTCCGCGATTCCCACGTGGATGTGGCACGCGCAGGCGGTCTGCTCGTCGTCCAGGGCGCGGAACGTCGCGACGCTCTGGGCGTACCGGGGCCCCTCCGTGATGGGTGGCGGAACCGATTGCCCGAGGACGGGCGCACCGCTGGAGACCAGGCGCAGTCCCTGACGTCCGGCGGCATCGGCGACCACGGCCCGCATCGACCGGATCTGCTCCCCGAGTTCCCGTACGACGGTGTGCGGTTCAGTGCGCGCCTCCACTTGATAACACGTCAACTCCGTGCCCACCCGGTCCCCGAGTCCGGCGGAGGACGCCTGCGCCACCACCTTCTGCGCCTGCGGGCTCACTTCCCGGGTCACCGGATCGACCAGTAGGTATTCCTCCTCCACCCCCAGGGTCAGCGGGCTTGCGGCCGCTGCCGCGGTAGGGGGCCGGCCGCGGCCGACGGGGACGGGAAGGTGGCGGTTCGCTTTCGCAGGGCGGTCAGCTTCGCTCTCCACGCGCCCATAGTGCACGAGAAGGGACGGCAACTCCGCCTGGACGGACGCGAGTTAGCCATCCGCCGATATCAAGTGCCGGGTCATGGCGCGGGCTTGTCCGGCTCGTCGACGTCGAGTGCCGCCCTGCGGAGAGCGTTCGCCACGTGGGTGACCTGTTCGGTGGGTGGCTGCGGCAGGCGGGCCAGCAGCAGGCGGCGTTGTTCCTGGGGCCCGCCGCGGACCGGCAGGATGCGTACACCGGGCGGTGCGGCGGGGGCGAGGGAGGCGGGCACGGTGGTGAGCCCGCAACCGGCCGCCACCAGGCCGAGCTTGGCCAGCCAGTCACGTGCGGTGTGGACGATCTCGGGGCGCTCGTCCAGCCCCGGCCACACCCCCATCAGCCGGTCCTCCCCGGAGGAGGAGCTGGCGATCCAGCGCTGCCCGCGCAGGTCGGTGACATCGACGAAGTCGCCGCGGGCGAGTGGATGGGTGGCCGGCACGGCCAGACGCAGTGGGCGTTCGGTGAGGGTCTGCAGTTCCAGCGGGGGAGACTCGGCATCCGGCGGGCGGAACGGCGGCGCCGCCGCCAGCAGGGCCAGGTCCAGGCTGCCGGCGCGCAGGGCGCGCACCAGGGACGGGGTGGTGCCCTCCCGGCTGACGAGGTGGATGCCGGGGGCCGTGCGGCGCAGTGCGGTGAGGGCCCGGGGCAGCAGGACGGCTCCGGCGCTGGGGTACCAGCCGAGCCGGACCGTGCCGGCCTGCCCGGGCAGGCCCGACAACTCGCGCGCGGTCGCGTCGATCTCGTCGAGCACGACCGTCGCCCGACGCATGACGACGCGGCCGGCCGCGGTCAGCCGTACGCCGTCACGCCTCCGCTCCAGCAGCTCCGCGCCCGCCACCCGCTCGATCGCCGCGATCTGCCGGGACACCGCCGACTGGGTGTAGCCCAGCGACGCCGCGGCCGCGGTGAACGTCCCCTGCTCGGCCACCGCGCGAAAGACGCGCAGCGCCGTCAGTGACACATCGGTGAAGTCCATGATGACTACGCATACTAGCCATGCCTAACTTTCGTTGGACTCATGGAGCGGCGGTTCCTACCGTGGCATGCATGAACGCTTCTCGCATCGCCCTCGTCACGGGCGCCAACCAGGGACTCGGCCGCGCCCTCGCCGAAGGGCTGGCGGCCCGCATGAGCCCCGACGACCTGGTTCTGCTCACCGGCCGCAACCGGCAGCGCGTCGCCGATGCCGCCGCCGAGGTGGCCCACCTGCCCGGCACCCGCAGCCGGGTCCAGGGCCGGGTCCTGGACGTCACCGAAACCGACGCCGTCGAAGCCCTGGCCGGCGAGCTCCGCAGGCAGTACGGCGGCGTCGACGTCGTGCTCTCCAATGCGGTGGCGCGGGTGCTGCCCGAGGAATCACAGGCCGCTCGCGCCGATGAGTTCATCGACGTCTCCAACACGGCCACGCATGCGATCCTGCGTTCCTTCGGCCCCGTCCTACGCCCGGGCGGCCGGCTGCTGGTCGTGGCGAGCAGCCTCGGCACCCTCGGCCACCTCGATGCGCGACTGCACCACCTCTTCGACGGCGCGAGCCTGGAGCAGGTCGAGTACGCCGTCGAGTCCTGGCGCAGCGCCGTCCACCACCGGACGGCGGAGGAGGCGGGCTGGCCGCGCTGGCTGAACGTGCCGTCCAAGGTGGCTCAGGTCGCCGCCGTCCGCGCGGTCGCCGCCGAACGCCGCGCAGGCGACCTCGCCGACGGAACCCTGATCGCTTCCGTGTGCCCCGGCATGGTCGACACCGCGACCTCCCGCCCCTGGTTCGGCGACTACAGCCAGGCCCAGTCACCCTCCGAAGCCGCCCGCGCCGTCCTGGACCTGGTGTTCGCCGAGGACGTCGATCCCGCCCTCTACGGCGAGTTGGTCCGCTTCGGCAAGGCCCTGCCCTGGTACGACGGAACGCCCCCGGTGGAGCAGGACCGGATCCTCACACCCTGAGGCGGAGCGAGGATGATGGGCCAGGCGGCAACCCGTGATCCGACTCTCCCGTACCGGAAGGTGGCCCGTTGATGTCCGTACCGAGCCTGCTAGGGGTCTTCGCCCATCCTGACGACGAGTCGTTGTCCGCGGGCGGAGTGCTCGCCCGGCATGCGGCGGCCGGAGCGCGTACCGGAGTCGTCACGGCGACCTGGGCCGCGGGCACGCAGCGTGCCGCGGAGTTGGCCGAGGCGTTGCGGATCCTGGGCGCCGGCGAGCCGCGGATGCTCGGCTTCGCCGATGCGCGCGTCCCGCAGTCGGCGCCGGGCAGCGCGTCTTTCCTGGCGGCACCGCTCGACGACGCCGTGCGGCGGTTGGTGGCGCACCTCCGGGACTTCCGCCCGGAGGTCGTCGTCACGCACGACGCCTACGGTGGGCTGCCCGGCCACCCGGACCATGTGCACACCCACCGGGTGACCGTGCTCGCGGTCCAGGCAGCCGGGCTGGACCAGCTCTACCCGGAGGCCGGTGAACCCTGGCAGCCGAGCGCGCTCTACCTGGCCACCCACCCGCGCTCGGTGGTGCCGGCGTTCAGGGAGGTGGTGGGTGTGCGCAAGGCGGTGTACAGCGTTCCGGACGAACAGATCACCGCGGCCATCGACGTCGGCCCCTGGCTGGAGCAGAAGGTCGCGGCCGTACTGGCCCATCGCAGCGAGGTGGAGCGGGGAGCCATGCCGGGAGTGATCGCCGGGCTCCCGTCGGCCGGCAGGGAGCGGCTGTTGTCCACCGAGTGGTACATCCGCCACAGCCCCGCGTCTGCGGTGGCAGCTCAGGAACAAGGCAGCCCGGGCCCCGCGCAGTGGACGTTCTTGACCACCCACGCGGGCCCGCGACACCGCGCTGAGGGTGGGCGTCAGTAGTAGCGCCGCATGATGTCGGTGGCCCAGCCAGGTTGGCTCGTCGTGCCCTGGGGGCCGAACTCGGCCATATACGGCTTGATGTCGAGGACGGGCGTGCCGTCGACCGCGTCCAGGCCCTGGACGTGCAGGTCGAGGCCGTCGACGCTGAGGAGCCGGCAGCGGGAGACGCCCAGGCGGTTGGGGCGGTTCTTGCCGCGCTGGGCGAAGATGCCGACCTGGGGCCAGTCCGTGTTGCCGCGGGGGTGGCGGGCTCCGGTCTCGATCTTTTCGACCGGGACCCGATCGAAGTGGTAGACGACTTCCAGATGCGAGAAGGCGTCCAAACCGGCCAGCGCATCCGGGCCGAACTGCGCCTCGTCCAGGCGGACAACGGCGCGGACCCCGCCCCAGTCATCGTCAACGACGGTGTCCCGTCCCCCGATTACCCGCCCTATGGGCCGCGATACCACCTCGGCGAGTGTGCTGTCCTCAAGCATGTGCTGCGCCTTTCGTAGCAAAAAGCAGGTGAAGTAGCCACATGCCACTGGCTACCGTTGGCCGCCGTGCCGTCCCGGTCGGACACGACACCCGAGAAGACACCCGGGAAGACAATAGAGAAGGCTTGAGGCGATGAGGACGCGCACCCTGAGGTTCGGCTTGTACGCGGATGAGCAGGGGCTGGCATGGGTCAGGGGACTCATCGACGAGGCCGTGGGTTCCCGCAGCGCCAGGATCCTCGGCGAGGCCGTCCTCCACACGCTTCCCGGGAGCGGCCTCACGACCGCCGAGACGTACGACCTGCTGGCGGACCAGTGGGCCTGGGAACACCCCGGTCAGAACAGCGGAACGCGGGAAGCGGTCGAGCTGCGCGTCCAGGTGGCGTGCTCCCTGCGGACCTGGCGCGCGATCCGCAAGACGGTACTCACGACCATGTGCCCGGAAGGCACCGAACCGCACGCCTGCCGTGTGCCCTGGTTCGCCGCCTGAGCCGTCCCAGGCGTCTCCGAGGCGTCTCCGAGTCGTGTCCGAGACGTGTCCGAGGCGTGGGTCGGCCTCAATGTCTCGGCGAGTTGCCCGACATCTGACATCGCCCAACTGTGGAAGTAAGCGAAACGCTCACTGCCGAGCCATTCTCACGTCGACTGACTCTGCATCCGTGGGCCGGGGGGCGGTGCCGGCCCGCTGCTGTCCGAATGTTGCCCGAACTCCGTCAGCCTGCCGGAATTTCCTCCACCCAGGCGACCGGCTCGGCCGCTTCAGGACGGTCGATATCGCCGAAGCGGACTTCCACACGGTGTTCCGAATTCGGCATGGTGAACAGCACAGCGCGCCAGTCGGAAGGCACCTCTGGACCGCTGTGGGGGATGCTCTGGACGGCCGCCGTGGCCGGCACGTACAGGAAGTAAGTTCCCTCCCCGGTGCGTGCCGTGGCCGAGGTCAGGCGGAACAGCGCACGCCCGTCCCACGTGTCGGAGAAATTGCGCTCGGCGTTGCACAGCACGAATGGGCCGGCCGTCGACAATGAGCAGGAGAGCGGCTGACGAGCCGGGGCGGCGGCCACGGCGGGTTCGACAGTTGCTGACACGGTCAGCAGGACGGCAAAACCAGCCACTAACAGGGACGCGCTACGGCGAAATGCACTCATGGACGTCTCCTCCCTCAGGATGCGGAACCAAGCATGCGGGCCTAAGCATGCAGGCCTCACCCTAGGCGAGCCCCTTTACGCGTCGGCTCATTCGGGCCACCGTTTCCTTCTGCGCCGGGGCAAGAATGGCCGACGCTTTATCACGATCGTGCCGAGCCGTTGATGTCCCGTTCAATTCTCCGGCATAGAGTCGTCGTGCGTGCGTAGGGCACGCAAGGGACTGGTGGGTCCCGCAAGCCGTTCTGGGTGGGGCCCGTGCCCCCGCCCAGAACGGTTCCGGCGCGGGGCAGGGTGCACACCCGCGTCCCAGCGCCGCGCCTCGCGCCTGTCAGGGCCGCTCACCGGCATGCCGGAAGCGATTGCGGTACTCCGTCGGTGTCGTGTTGAGCTTGCGCCGGAATGCGCGGATCAGGGTGTCGGTCGTATGGAAGCCGCAGGCGGATGCGATGCGTTCGAGGGTGTCATCCGTGGACTCGAGTCGGTTTCGGGCCACTTCGACGCGGGCCGATTCGAGGTAGGCAGCCGGTGTCATGCCGAGTTCGGTTTTGAAGATTCGGGTCAGCTGCCGTTCGCTCACGTGGGCGTGGTCGGCGAGAACGCCGACGGTGAGAAGCTCGGCGAGGTGGCGCGTGACGTAGTGGCGGAGATCGTCCATGCGTCGCGTGGTGGAGACGGGTTCGATCGGGACGCTGAACTGGCTCTGTCCGCTGGGGCGTTTCAGATACATCACGAGCTGGCGGGCGACGCGAAGCGCGATGGCCTCGCCGAAATCCTCGGCGACGAGGGCGAGTGAGAGATCCAGGCAGGCGGTGATGCCGGCGCCGGTCCACACATTCTGCTCGCGGATGAAGATCGGGTCGGCGTCGACCTCGATCGACGGGTGGTCGGCGGCGAGTTGCCGTGCGGTCGACCAATGGGTCGTGGCGCGCTTTCCGTCGAGCAGTCCGGCGGCCGCGAGGATATGCGCTCCCACACAAACAGAGGCGATACGCCGCGTCCGGCCGGCGAGCGCTTTCACCCACTGGACCACTGTGGGGTCGGCGAGGGCCTGAACGCGGCCCTGGTCGTCGACCTCGACCGAACCGGGAACCATCAGGGTGTCGATGCTCCTCGCCGACGCCTCCTGGAAGGTGAGGTCCGGGAGCACGCGCACCCCGGCTGAGGTGGTGACGGGGTCCATGGTTTCCGCGGCCAGCACGACGTGGTACCCCGTCGCGTCGCCCGTCTCCCGTTGCAGCAGCGCGAAGACCTCCGGGGGACCGGTGACGTCCAGCAGGTCAACGCCGTCGAAGAGGAGGACGACGATGAGTCGTTTGATGCTGCTGCTGTCGCTCAAGCTGTTCGAGCTGCTCAAGGGGTCTCCGCCGGGTCGGCAACGGTCAGGTGAGGCGAGGCAATGCGAACGAGGTGAGGTGGTGTCTGTCGATGGGGGATGTCTGAATCTGCAAGTTACATGACATTGCCGCCATGCAGGGCGGATTCGTAGCGTGGACTGTGCCCTCGCGCGGCGGCCCCAATCTTCGACACCCACCCCGAGAAAGTGCGGCAATGTCTACGACAACTCTGCGGGAACTCAACGGATTCGATCAGACACCGGCATCGCTGTCCGGCGCGACGCTGATCCTCATCGACTACCAGAACACCTACACCCGTGGGGTGATGGAGCTGGCCGGATGGCAGGACGCCCTCGACGCCGGGGCCGCACTGCTGGCCCGAGCCCGGAATGCCGGCGCGAAGATCATCCACGTCATCAACGACGGTGGCGAGGGAACTCCGTACGACATCCGGGCTGACATCGGCCAGATCCACCCCCGTGTGGCGCCCATCGAGGGCGAGCCCGTCGTCGTCAAGCCCACGCCCAACGCGTTCCACGACACCGACCTGGGTGACCATGTGGACGCCGCCGGGAACAAGGACGTCATCATCGCCGGGTTCATGACCCACATGTGCGTGGTCTTCACGGCCGCCGGCGCGTTCCTGCGCGGCAACCGGCCCACCGTCGTCGCCGACGCCTGCGCGACGCGGCCCCTGCGGACGGCGGTGGCCGACGTTTCCGCCGAACAGCTCCACAACGGCGCGCTCGCAACGATCGCCGACCTGTACGGCGTCGTCGTCCCGTCCGGCTCGTCGCTGAGCTGAGGACGGACCTGAGCCGAGGAAGGATCTGAGCTGAGGAAGGATCTGAGCTGAGGGAGAAGGGGCGAGGGCCGGCATCGCCCCCGTCGGTGGCCCGTCGCCTTCATGGCGGCGGGCCTCTCCACGTCCGCACACATACGGTCAGCGGTGGCAGGTGCGGGGTGAGGGTGAGGGGGCGGATCTATAGGCGCCAGATGATCGCCGGAGCGTGGCGCATGGAGCCGGAACCGGCCGGGCGAGGCGAGTGCGCCGCTCACGGGGAGCAGTGCAATTGGGGCATCGCCTCAGGTGAGTTCACCCCCACCGACGTGGACGAGCTCAGCACGCTCGTGCTCGCCCTGGGCGACGGCTCATGAGGAGGGGCGTCAGAGGGTGTCCAGCCAGGCGAGCAAGCGGTCGCCTTCCTTCACCATGATCTGCGGGTCCCGCAGTGCGTTGGTCAGCAGGGACATCCCTTGGTACCCGCCCACCAGGGTCAGGGCGAGGCCGTCGGGATCGGGCAGGTCCATCTCCCGGAACTGGGCCGCCACCCAGTCGAGCAGCAGCCGGATGACCTTGCCCGCCTCCCTGTCCAGCCCGCCCTCCGCACGCTTGTCCAGCTCGGTGGCGAGCGTCCCGGTGGGGCACCCGTAGCGTGCCGCGAGGTCACGCTGTCCGACCCAGCCCCGTACGAGGGCCTTGAGCCGCTCGCGCGGATCGGGCAACCGGCCCAGCTCGCCGGTGATGGTCTCCAGCTGACGTGTGTGTTCGGAGAGCGCCGCGGCGACCAGTTCGTCCTTGGTCTTGAAGTAGTAGTAGACGTTGCCCACTTGGACGTCGGCGGCGCGCGCGATGTCGGCGATGGTGGTGCGTTCGGCGCCCTGCTGGTGCACCACTTGGGCGGCGGCAGCCATCAGACGCTGCCGCTTGGCGCCGGCGTTCTTCGCTCTCGCACTCTGTGAGTTGGTCACCCGACTAACTATAGGCCGGGAGGTGTGCTACGTTCTCACCAGTGAGTCAGTCAACTAACTAACTAACGAGCTCGCCGTCGGGCTGACGGCTGAGGCGGAGTGCCTACCTGGCTCGCTTACTCACTTACTCAGTCACTCACTTATGGGGGTCGTCGTGATCGTCGTTGCGGGCGCTACGGGCAATGTGGGACGGACGCTGGTGCGGATGCTGGTTGGGGCGGGTGAACGGGTCACCGCCGTGGCCCGCCGCATCACCGACGCCGACGTTCCTCAGGGCGTGCGTGTGGTCGCCGCAGACCTGGGGGACGCCGAGAGCCTGCGGCCCGCGCTTGAGGGTGCGGAGGCGGTGTTCCTGCTGGTGGCCGGGGAGGATCCGCAGGGGATCGTGGGGGCGGCCAAGTCCGCGGGCGCCCGCAGGCTCGTTCTGTTGTCCAGTCAGGGCGCGGGGACCCGGCCGGAGGTCTACGCGCATGCGGGCAGGTTCGAGGCGGCGGTGCGCGGCTCGGGGCTGGAATGGACCATCCTGCGCTCTGGCGGTATGGCGTCCAACGCCCTTGCCTGGGCGGAGCCGGTCCGCCTCCATCGCACCGCCGCCGCTCCCTTCGGGGACGTGGGTCTGCCCTTCATCGACCCGGACGACGTCGCCGCGGTCGGCACCGCCGTTCTGCGTGAGCAGGGGCATGACGGCGCGACGTATTCCCTCACCGGGCCGGCGGCGGTCACCCCGCGGGAGCGCGCGGCGGCACTCGCCGAGGCGCTGGGGGAACCGATCCGCTTCGTGGAGCAGACCCGCGAGGAGGCCCATACGCAGATGGCGCAATTCATGCCGCTGCCGGTCGTCGAGGGCACACTGGCGATTCTGGGCGAGCCGACCGAGGAGGAGCGGCGCGTCAGTCCCGACGTCGAGCGGATCCTCAGGCGCTCCCCGCAGGGCTTCCCTGAGTGGGCCACGCGGAACGCCGCCGCCTTCCGCTAGCCCCGGTCCACGCCGCCCACGCCATCCACGCCGTCCACGTTCTTCTCTGCTGAGCGTCGTGGCGTTCCTGTCCGGGAGTGCCACGACGCGGCTCTGCTCTGCCTGCTGCGCACCGCGCATCCCTGCACGGCGAGCGGCGCTACGGCTGTCGGAATCCGTGAGGAGCACCAAGCAGTGAGGGTCCGGACAGGCCGTAAGGTGAGCGGATGGCCCTGTTCTTCCAGTTCGACATCCCCTCCGAGCTGGAGCATTTCGGCGGAGACCATCTGCTGGTTTTCCACTGCCGCGCGCACAATGACGCGTCCAATCCCCAGCTGGCCGACGGCCGGCTCGTGGCCCGGTACTGGGACGCTCCGCAGCCGCCGTACCCGGGTCCGTTCTGGCGCGTGCTGCTCCAGAGCAATGCTGCCTTGCCGGCCACGGAGGCCGAACCGTCCGTGCGTGCGCTGCCGTTGACGTTCCAGCCCTTCACGGACACCCCCGAAGCGCAGGGGCCCGGAGCCCAGCTCTTCAAGGTGGGTGGTTCGCCCTCCTGGGCCCAGTACCCCGAGTACTACACGTGCGCGTGCGGCGCGGACCTGGCGTACGTCTGCCAGGTGCCGGAAGGGTGGGAATTCGACGTCCATCCCGGGCAACCGGAGCAGCCGTACAGTGTGGGAGCCGACACCTACAATCTCTTCCTCGGGAACGAGGTCTACCTGCTGGCTTGCCCGGCCCACTGCGACCCGGCGGCGGTCTGGCCGGTGAACCAGCACTGAACCCCGTCGCCGATTGGCGTTGACCTGCCTGGGCGCGTTCCGCGCAGCCGGTCAGATGGGATTCCGCAGCGTCTGCCGAAGCCTCTCGAAAGCGGTGGGCCGCAGTCGCCCTGGCAGGAAGTCACGGATGCGACGGGCGCATTCCTCGGGGGAGAGGAGGCCACTGTCCAGGTCGAGGTCGTGCAGTTCGTGGGAGTGCACCTGGTCGTACTGCATGGCGGCCAGTCCCAGCTGTCGGTCGCCGCGTGCGCGCTCGCGGCGCTCCAACTCGGGCAGCGGACAGCGCACCGCGATCAGGAGGGTGTCTTCGGGCACCAGCACATCGAGGAGGTCCAGCAGCCGCCAGCGGCGGCTGAGCGGATAGTCGACGACGAGGTTGTTGCCGCCCGCAGCCATGCCGGCGACGGCACGGTGAAAGCCCTTGCAGGTGCGGTCGATCTCGGCCTGGAGGTCCTCGTCGGATATCGGGCCTTTGCAGCGCATCGCGTGAAAGGCGTCAACGGGCATGTGGAACCACGAGCCGTCGAGCATGTCGAGAAGTGCCTGGGCGATGCTCGACTTGCCGGAGCTGGACGTGCCGTTGAGCAGGATGACCTTGCCGCGGGTCGGGGTGTCCGGAATGCGCGCGTGGGCCGGGTCGGCCGTGCCTGGAGTCGCTGACTCGCGGTCGGCCGTGCCTGGAGTCGCTGCCTTCCGAGCGGCGGTTGTCACGTTGTCGTCTGCCATGTCGTCGTCCTTCGTGCGGAGGTGACCTCAGCTGGTTCGCGCCTGCGGGTGATGGGGTGCGGGGGGTGTCTGGTGTGTCTGGTGCGCCTGCACGCGATCATGGCACGTGTCCCATGCCACCGAGATGGCGTCGCCGATCCTGACGCGGGGTGCGCGGTCCTCGGCGAGCGGTTCGTACCGGCGACTCGTGCGCGTGTTCCCAGGGCGAGTCCCCGGGCGCCGTGGCCGGATCCGGCGGGCGCTCTGGCATATCTGCGGCCGACCCGGGATCGTTGTGACATGAACGATGAATGCCCCGATACGGACGAGCTGCGTGACGCGGTCCGCGAACTGGCCGAGGCCTTGGAGACGATGCTGAATCTCCTCAAGGCCGACGCGGTGCCCAGGACTCCCGAGGCGCAGCGTCTGATCAGGCAGGCCCTCCCCAGGCGCGAATCCGACGACCTGCTCACGAATCCGCCGCCGGCCGGTGAGCTGCTCGCCCAGGCCATCGCCATCAACAAGATGACCGCCGCTGCGCGGGAGCAGATCCTTGACGACGAGGTCGCTGCCTCGCCCGTGCCGGATCACCCTCCGCTGTGACGGAGGCGGTGCCCGTCGGGCCGTCCTCGGCCGGCCCCGCGGCGCACCCGGTGCACCCGGCGCAGCTCGGTGAGCCACGAGCGACCAGCGCCGCACCCCCGAGCGCCTGAGCGGAACGACGACGCTACCGCCAGACGCCCGCCCTCACTTCAGAAGCACCTCGACGCCCCGCTCTTCGAAGATTTCCAAGAGAAGTGCGAACAGGCTGGGGGTGTCATCCTGCACCGCGGGATGATTCACCAACCGTGTCCGGGCGACGCTGGAATGCTGCCACTCCAGGGTGAACGGAGAGGTGGCGCCCCAACGTCCTCTGAGGCAGTCATCCACGGCGTCGAGGTTCCAGCCGAAGTATCCACCTGGGCCGTTGACCGCCTCACCGAGCGCACAGTAGAAACTGTCCTCGTCCACGATGTGCCGGCCGTCCAACGTGAATACCGTCCCTGCCGGGGCATCCGGCCTTCCGCGGCGTTGGTAGCGGTGCGACCACAGAGCAACTGACAGCCAGGCACGTCGACCGGCGGCATCGCGTTCCTGCCACCGGCCCGTACGGGTCAGCCGACCCGCACGGATCAGTTCCCAGACCTCACCCGATCCAGGCATGGCCTGGTCGCACCACATGCGCACGGTGACGTCGACCAGGTCCGTCCCCAATGGTGAAGGCCGGACGGCAAGCACGGTGACGTCGTTCACGAAGTAGGACCCCATGCTGACGCCTTCGGCATCCAGCACATCCAGATACGCGTTGCCCGCTACCGCCCGACGCCCGCCGATGTGATCCAGGGAAGCCAATAGCCCACCCTCCGGCGCGCTCCCCACCCACTCGACCTGGCGCCAGCCCTCCTCCTCCAAGGGGGAGAACAGTCCCCGGGCCTCCTGCGCACAACCCCAGAAGTCGTTCTCGTCTTCCTCGCTGGTGAGGGCGTAATTCCGCACGTGCACCAACTGGCTTGCTCCCCCGCTGAATCCGTCACAACCGGCCGATCCTACAGATCAGGCGATGTGACCGGCGAGCTGGGCTGACCCATTGCCCTCAGTGCGCCGAGGGCGAGAGGGGCGTCACGCCGGGCAAGGGCGATGAGGACGGCGTGGTCACCGTCCCGGCATTCGATGACGGCCGCGTCGTACTTGAACCTCTGCTTCCAGGCCTGGGGGTCATCGGGCCGAAGCGCTCGGACGTGCCGCACGACCAGTGTCTCCGGAACCGTCTTCCGGGCGACGCGCCCATCGGGATCCGGTGTGGTCGCCGGCCGTCCGTCTCCCAGCACCAGGTGGTCGAAGCCGTCCACCCGGTAGGGAACGTCTCCGAGTACGGCCGCGCGTACGCACTGCTTGTCCGTCGGCGGAACCGGAACGATGCTGCTGACGGATGCGGCGGCGCGGTTGATACGACGTTGTTGCCCCCAGGCACACAGCGCGCCCAGGCCTGCGGCGGGCAGCACTGCGGCCGCGGTGATCAGGAGTGCCTCCCGCACGTCGCGGCCGACCATGCTCCCGAGACTGCCGGCGCAACTCACGACGGTCCCGGTCACCAGACCGACGGTGAGCTGCCGGAGGCTGCGGTGCGTCGGGGAGGGTGAGTGGTGGCGGTGCCACCAGGTGAGCCACCACACCATCAGCCCGAAGGGCAGCAGAAAGAGACCGGCGCCCAGCGGGTAGCGCCAGTTGCCGTCCGGAGACTCCCAGGTCTCCTGAGCGGCGGCACGGAACCGCACGGTGCGGATCTCACCCCGCCAGTACGTCAACTTCACCTCGTCACCGGCGCGCACGGTGTCGTAGACCGGTTCCGACCCGGCCATCCGCACACGCCGCACGGTGTCTGTGCCCCGTTCGGTCACGCGGAGCCAGTAGCGGACGCTCTTTCCGCTCGGCTCGTCCTCCGTGCCCTTGACGGTCGCCGGAACCGTCGTCGTGCACGTATCCGACCGGGAGCCAGCCGGGCAGGCGGGCGCCGCGGCGTACGCGTCCCACTTCGCCAACTCGACCGGCACGGTGGCGAACAGCCCTGCCGACAGCAAGAGGAGCACCAGCCCGAAGCCGACGGCCAGCAGGAACCGCCACCCGCGCTGCGCCCCCGATGATTCCCGGGCTGTCTGATCTGCCATCCCCGCTGCCCCCTTCTTACCGCCCCCGCGCGCCCTCAACGGCCGCCCTTCCGCCACATTGTGCGCCTGCAGCCTTCACCTGGATGTTCCGGGTGGGCTCGCGACGTGGGGAGTCGCATGGGGCCGCAGCAGGCCGTGACTGCACTGCACCTCACGGCACCGCACTGACTGCACCGCACTGCCTGCACGGCACGGCATTGCCGCGGGCTGGTCTACGAAAGGAGCGCGGCCAGTCGGTGCAGGCGGGCGTAATACCGGTGGTCGTCCTCATCGGTGAGCAGGGGCAGGATCGTGTTGAGGTCCGCGATGCAGCGGCGCAGGATCCGGTGCCGCTCCGCGTCGAGAGAACCGTCGCCATTGCGCCAGGCGGAGACGCACCCTGCGATGTCCGCGTCCAGCAACACCATGTCGATGCCCGCCAGCTCCACACCGCGCAGCCGGACGGGGAAATCCGCGGCCACATGCTCCTGCCACAAACGGGCGACTGAAGGGTTCACTTCTTACGCCTCGGGCTCCACTCGTAGGTCATGGGAGCCGTCTCGACGACCTCGCTCGGCCAGGCCTGCCGCACTCGGTCCAGTCGGGCTCGGTGGTCCTGGATCCAGTCGTCCTGTGGCCGGATCCAGAAGAACGTGGAGAGCCGGTCGGGGTCGTTGATGGTCACTCCGACGGACGCGTCCTCGTTGAGTTGAATGCCCAGCTCAAGGCCCCGGCCGCCGCCCAGTCCGGCGTTGCCACGTGGCACCAGCCGTTCGAGCTCCTCTTCCCAAGCGGACAGATCCCGCTGGAAGAGGTAGAGCTCAAGGCGTGCGTCGAGGAAGCCGGTGGACACCAGGACTTCGGCACGCAGGGTGTCGTGGCCCGTCAGAACGCCGGGCTGATCGCGTCCAGTGACACGAACGATGCACCGGTTGCCGTTGCCGTCGCCGTTGGCGTCGGCGTCTGCCAGGTGTATCAGATCGACGGGTTCGGGCTCTCCCATAGTGCGCCTCCGCAGGGCCTTGACTGGTGTGCGTAGCCTGCATCCTCTCCCACGGGGCGCGTACGAGCAGAGGCGCCCCACCAACGACCGTTCGAGGCGATCGGAGCGCCGGCTGCGGCGGGGGTGGTGGGCCGGGTACGGGGATAACGCCTGGTCTGGTTGCGGGCCGAGGTCGCTTCCACGATGGCGTGGTGCCACGTCAGGTGGCTTCTTCGAGGATGCGAGGGAAGCGAGGCCGTGATGCGAGCCGCAGTTCTGAAGGAGTTCGGGTCGCCGTTGACGATCGAGACCGTGCCCGATCCCGTGGTGGGGACGGGGGAGGTCGTGGTTGATGTGGTGGCGGCCGGTGTGTTGCCCTACGCCGCGGAGGTGTTCCGTGGGGAACGCCGGTATCTGCTCACGCTGCCGGTGATACCCGGAAGCGGGGCGGTGGGCCGGGTGCGCGCCGTGGGTCCGGACTCGACGCGGCTGCGCGTCGGAGACTGGGTGCTGTGTGATCCCACCATTCGCGCACGGGACGACGCGTTGACCCCAGACATCACACTCCAGGGCCTGAGTGCCCGCGGGGAGGGCGGCCTGCGCCTGCAGCAACACTTCGGGCAGGGCTCGTTCGCCGAACAGCTGCTGGTCCCGACCGAGAACGTCTTTCCCCTCGGCGCGACCGGCGCGACCCGCGCGACCGGCGCGACCGGCGCGACCGGCGCGACCGGCGCGACCGGCGCGACCGGCGCGACCGGCGCGACCGGCGCGACCGGCGCGACCGGCGCGACCGGCGCGACCGGCGCGACCGGCGCGACCGGCGCGAGCGATGCGACCGGCACGACTGGTGCGAGCGATGCGACCGATGCGGCGGACGCGGGCCGGTGGTGTGCACTACCGGTCCTTCTCGTGCCGTACGGCGGGCTGCTCGCCGCCGGACTGCAGGCCGGCCAGACCGTACTGATCAGCGGTGCCACCGGAAATTTCGGAAGCGCCGCCGTTGCGGTCGCGCTGGCCATGGGCGCGGGTTGCGTTGTCGCTCCGGGGCGGAACGAGAAAATGCTCGGCGAGCTGGAGCGCCGCTTCGGGTCCCGCATCAGGACGGTGCGGTTGTCGGGTGATGAGGCGGCGGACCGCGAGCGGATGCGGGCGGCGGCGCCCGCACCGATCGACGTCGTACTGGATCTGCTGCCGCCCTCGGCCGCAATGACCGCGGTACGGGCTGCGGTGATGACGGTCCGCGAGCACGGGACGGTGGTGCTCATGGGAGGCGTCGGCATGCTGGGAGGTGACGACCTCGCCCTGCCGTATCCGTGGCTCATGAGGAACAACATCACCGTCCGCGGCCAGTGGCTGTGCCCCCGCCACGCCAACCCCCAACTCATCCGACTGGCCAACTCGGGGCAACTGGACCTCCGGCAGTTCGACGTCACCGCTTTTGACCTTGCCGATGCCAACACGGCCTTGCGGCACGCGGCTGCGGAGGGGGGACGCTTCAGCCTGACGGTCATTCGACCGGTCAGGGAAGGGTGAGTGCGTCCGCGGTCAGTCATCCTGTGCATCGCAGACTCTGACAACACGCAGGCACCGGGACGGGCATGCGCTGGCTGGCCCGCCCGGAGGTCCGCTTGCCCCGTAGTCCTCTGGCGGGGGGCCTTTGGTGGGGCCTTCTTTTACCAGCGGACGGCGGTGAAGTCGATGGGCTGGGGTCGGAGTAGGCGGGTGCGTTCTGTCAGTGATTCCAGGCGCCGGGACATCTCGTCGGCGGGTAGGTGGTGGCGGTTGCCGTGGCCGGGGAGGACCCATTCGAAGCGCAGTTGTGGGGTCGTCCTGGCGAGGGAGTTGGCCAGTTCCTCGATGGAGTACCAGGTCACGTTCTCGGCGACCTCCAGATCGCCCGTGGTGCGGGACCAGTAGAAGCTGTCTCCGCTGAAGCAGTACCGGTCGTCGGCGAGGTAGAGCACGCTGCCCCGGGTGTGGCCGGGCAGGGGGTGAGCGGTGACTCCCTCGCCGATGTCGACGGGTTCGAGTCCGCGGATCACCTGGTCCGCGTCCGGCGCTGCGTCGAGGTCGCCCTCGTGGATCCACAGCCGGGCGCCGAAGTGGTCCGCGTAGCGGCGGCCGTGGGCGACGTGGTCGCGGTGGGTGAGCAGGACGTCGGTGACGGGTCCCAACGCGGTGTAGCGAGCTGCCAGTTCACGGCTCCAGCGCGGGGTGTCGATCATCATGACCGAGCCGGAGGGCCGCAGGAGGAGGTAGGAGTTGGCGCCGGCGGTGTCCCGGGAGTTGTGGCCGCAGACCAGGACGCCGTCGTCCAGGGCCATCGGGAAGGGGTCGAGGGTGCGGTCGGCCAGCCCGGACGCCGGGCGGATCGAGCGGGTGGGGCAGGCGAAGACGGCGGCGTGTAGGCGCCGGTTCTCCGCCTCGTCGCGGGGCTGGCGCAGGATCTGCGACTTGCCGTCGGCTTCGGTGATCAGGTCGGGTGCGAACTGTCGGGCGACGTCGCAGTTGGTGCAGCGGTCGTCGACGTACCAGTTCTCCATGGAGGGGCTCCTTCGGGGGGAACGGACCCGGACCGGGGCCGCCCTTTCAGGATTACCCGCGTGCGGCCGATATCGGTAGACCTCGCCGATCTTGTACTTCTGGGCCCGAATCGCTCTCACGGCTCGGTCGGCGGGGAGGGTTTTGGTGGGGTTTGCGGCTTCTGTGCATCCCGCAACAGGACGGCGTCGCCCCCCGATTGGTCTCGGCATCGGAGAGCCGCGTCGTGAGACGGAGGCGGGGTACCTCGGAGAAGGTGGCGACGGATGCGTCCTGCGGGTACTCACGCGAGGACTCGATGGTCGGGAGGTGACGGGCTGGATGGATGCAGGCCGTGTGGCGAGGCAGGGCGCGCGTAGGTGGGCGAGGGCGGGGCGGATCCGGCTGATCGACACCCATGTCAGTGAATTTCCGGAGTGTGGCGCAGTTTTTGGGAACCCGGCTCCGTCGGCGCGCCTCCTCTCCCTCAGAGACGCATAGCTGGTGCGTCCACGTTCGATGTGGGGGCGAGACATGACAGCACGTACAGCGCAACGGCCCGTAGGAGCGCGGCGGGCGGTGGCCGGTACGACGGTGGCGGCCGCGGCCGGACTGGTTTTGGTGGTCGGGGTGGCGGCTCCCGGGCAGGCCGCGCCCGTTCAGGCGGCCGCCGGAACACAGTCCACGTCCGCGGCGAGCTGCGGCGGTGCGGTGACGGCAGTCGAGAGCGGCCACGCAACGCGGATGACGTCCACAGCGGCACGGACGGCTTCCCCGGGGCGGGGAGCTTCCGCGGGGCGAGTGGCTTCCGCGGGGCGGACGGAGGCAGCTCTCCCGGTTGCGGGCGCCACCGGGAGAGCGGCCGAGAAGTTCTCGTACAGTCTCGCCTCGGAGGCGCCGGTCGGGCTGTGGACGTCCTCCGGGGTGACCCTGCGGACGCCGGTCTCCAAGGGCACCGTCCGCCTGGACGTCACCACCCGCGGCTTCAGCGCCGCCTCCCTCATGATCCAGCGCTACGTCCCCAAGACCCACCGGTGGGTGGATCTGGATCAGCGGCCGGTCGGTAGCGAACATCCGGAGAAGGGGACGTTCACCTTCCCCGTCTCGGTGGCCGCGAGCGCCGGTCACCCCGCCACGGTGGCCCTGCGCGTGCAGGACATCGACCGGCCCGGCCGCCTGACGGTGGCCGCCTCGGTCAGGGACGGGCACGGCCACACGTACCGCGCGCCGGCCAGGAGTGCCGTCGTCGACCGGCCGACGACCACGATCACGGGCTGGTCGCGCGGCACCGCACTGGTCCCCGGTGGCGCGGCGAAGGATTTCACCCTCGCGGTCAAGAACACCACCAAGCGGGCCTACCCGGCATTGAACGCCGGCTACTTCGCCTACGGCCAGGGCAGCGGGCGTGCCGTGGAGCCGAAGGACCTGGTGCTCCAGCAGTACGTGCCCGGTCACGGCTGGCAGCGCGTGTCGCTGCTGCCCGGTGGCTGCGACCCCGGTATGGCCGCCCAGCTGATCCCGACCGCCAAGACGCCGCTGGCGCCGGGCGCCACGGCCGTCTACCGCCTGCGCCTGGCGGTCGCGGACTCCGCTCCCGTGACCGATGTCGACGCGGGTGTGTCGGTGGGCACCGGTGACACGTCGTTCTTCTACCGGACCCTGCCGTTCGAGATTCGCGCCAAGTAGCGTCCGCGGGAACGGCCGTAGGCGTTCCACGTAGCGTCCGCGGTAGGTGACTTCTGGGCGTCAGCTCGACCGGGTGGCCGTCGGTATCGTGCCGGCGGCCTGCCGGGCGAGGGCGGTGCGGATCAGGGCGTTGACGGCGGCGGGCTGCTCCTGGTGCGGCATGTGGCCCGCCTGCTCGATCGCGTGGAACTCCCCGTACAGAGCCAGCGCGGCCAGGGTCCGGGACACGTCCAGCGGGACCTCGGTGTCGAGTCGGCCGTGTATGAAGAGGGCCGGGACCGTCAGCCGGCCGATGTCCGCGCGCGGGTCGTGGAGGTTGCTCTCCGCGAACAGCTCGTCGATGAACACGCCGGATCGCAGGATCTGCCGCCTGGTCTGTTCTGCCAGGGCCGGGTCGGCCGTCGGGGCGAACCATTGCGGGACCCAGTCGGCGAGAGCCGCCGGGCGATCGGCGGCCAGCGCCGCGCGCAGGGCGCGGAGCGGGGCCGCCATGCCCTGGCTGGGCCAGTAGCCGGGGCCGCTGATCGACACCACGCCGCCCACCCGCTCCGGTGCCCCGAGTGCCGCCTCCAGGGCGAAGGTGGCACCGAGCGAGCTGCCCACCAACAAGGGCCGATCCAAGGCCAGTCGATCCATCAGGGCCAGGATGTCGGCGGCGTTGGTGGCGGTGGT
This sequence comes from Streptomyces nigrescens, assembly GCA_024349765.1. Lineage (GTDB taxonomy): Bacteria > Actinomycetota > Actinomycetes > Streptomycetales > Streptomycetaceae > Streptomyces > Streptomyces endophytica. The sequence goes on from AP026074.1 coordinate 230,814, forward strand.
GTTCCCGGTGGCCGGGTGGTCGCTCCGGCCGCAGCCGCGCCAGTCCACGGTCACCACCCGGTGGTCGGCGGCCAGATCGGCGACCTGGGCGCCCCACACCCGTCCGCTGGTTCCCCAGCCGTGCAGGAACAGCACCGGTATGCCGGTCCCGCTGTCCGTGTAGAACAACCGGGTTCCGTTCGCCGTGGCGTACGGCATCGTCACTCACGCTCCTCGTCGATGTGTCGCGGCTCGGCTCATCGCGTTTCGTCGCGTTGTGTCCGCTTCGCCCGCCCGTGGGCGGCGGTGATGAGCGGGACCAGTTCACTGTGGGGGGCGGGCGCGACCAAGGGGCATTCGGCTTCCACACTCATCAAGAAGCGTGATGAATCCGGGAGGGCTTGTCGCCGAGCGTCCGCTGCGCATCGTTCCCCGCGAGACCCACATTGCGGGTGTCTGTCCCTGCGGTAGCAGTCGGATAACTTCTGCGTTCAGCGGTGTACCGGGGCAGAAGGCCCAGGTAGGTTCAGCGCCCATGACAGAGGACGTCGTGGACATCGACCGGCAGCAGCTGATGGTGGAGGCGCTCCAGGAATTCGCGGCGCGCAGTGACGAGCAGTTGGACTGGACCCTGGGTCTGGTCCGGCACCGGCTCGGGGCTGCCCGCCGATTGGGGGTTCCGGTGCCGGAAGACCTGGCCAGCAGGGTGGCGCGGCTCTGCGAGAAGCGGAACTTGCCGCTCTACGAGCCGGAGCAGCGGGACTGAGGCCGGTGTCCGTTGCCCTTCGCGCGGCGGGTGAGGGGAAGGCCGGCCCCGCCGCCACCCGACCCGACGGTGCTGCCCGCGCAGCGACCGGGGGGTTTGCCGGTGGGCGTCCGGGGCGGTTACGGCGATTTCGGTGCGGGTCGTGGTCAAGTGAGGGCTGGCCCCGGCCACGCCCCCGTGGCGCGTCCAGGGGCGTAGGCGGGGCTGTGACGTGCCGGAACGCGGTGCGGCTGCCCCTTGGCCGGCGAGACCGTGAGGAGGTGCGATGCGCCGTAGTGGCGGGACCGCACCCTGCGCCCCACTCTGTGCTGCGCGGGCTGACAGCGTTGACAGTGACGGTGACGGTGAGGGCGATGGCGGAGGCGGAGTCCGGTGAGGACGCTTCCAGGGCCCACCGATCACGTCGTGGTGGTCGGGGCCGGGCTCTCCGGATTGTCCGCCGCGCTCCATCTGCTCGGGGCGGGCCGCCGGGTGACCGTCGTCGAGCGGGCCGAGCTGCCGGGCGGACGGGCCGGGCGGGTCGACCGCGGCGGCTACCGCATCGACACCGGACCGACCGTGCTGACCATGCCGGACCTGATCGAGGAGGCGTTCGCCGCCGTCGGTGAGCGGCTGTCGGACCGGGTGGTGCTGGACCAGCTGCACCCGGCGTACCGCGCCCGGTTCGCCGACGGCAGTGAGCTGGACGTGCACACCGACCCCCGGGCCATGGAGGCCGAGGTGGAGCGGTTCGCCGGACCCCGCGCGGCGCACGGCTACCGGCGGCTCAGGCGGTGGCTGGAGCAGGTGTACCGGGCCCAGCACCGCCGTTTCATCGACAGCAACTTCGACTCGCCGCTGCAACTGCTGCACCCGGACCTGGCGCGGCTGGCCGCGCTCGGCGGGTTCGGCCGGCTCGACGACCGCATCGGCCGGTTCGTGCCCGACCCGCGGCTGCGCAGGGTCTTCTCGTTCCAGGCGCTGTACGCGGGGGTGCCGCCCGCCCGGGCCCTGGCCGCGTACGCCGTCATCGCCTACATGGACACGGTCGCCGGGGTGTACTTCCCGCGCGGCGGCATGCATGCGCTGCCGCGGGCGATGGCGGACGCCGCCGCTGCCGCCGGGGCCGCATTCCGCTACGGCACGCCCGTCACCCGGCTGGAACGCACCGGCGGCCGGATCACCGCGGTGGTCACCGAGCACGAGCGGATCGCCTGCGACGCGGTGGTGCTCACTCCGGACCTCCCGGTCACCTACCGGCTGCTCGGCCGGCGGCCCCGGCGTCCGGTCCGGCTGCGCCACGCGCCGTCCGCCGTGGTCCTGCACGCGGGCGGCGCACGGACCTGGCCGGGCACCGCGCACCACACGCTCTCCTTCGGCGCGGCCTGGGAGCGCACCTTCGACGAACTCACCCGCCGCGGACGGCTGATGAGCGATCCCTCGCTGCTGGTGACCCGCCCCACCGCCTCCGACCCGGCACTCGCACCGCCGGGCCGCCATCTGCACTACGTGCTGGCGCCGTGCCCCAACACCGAGACCGGACCGGGCGCCGAGGCCTGGCCCGCGCTCGCCCCCCGGTACCGCGACAGTCTGCTGTCGCTGCTGGAGCAGCGCGGGTTCCGCGGAATCGCCGACGCCGAGGACCTGGGCACGGTGACGCCGGCCGACTGGGCGGCGCAGGGCCTGGCGGCCGGCACGCCGTTCTCCGCCGCGCACACCTTCGCGCAGACCGGCCCGTTCCGCCCGCGCAACCTCGTACGCGGCACCGAGAACGCCGTACTGGCGGGGTGCGGCACCACCCCCGGCGTGGGTGTCCCCACCGTGCTGATCTCGGGCAAGCTGGCCGCCGCCCGGGTGACGGGCCTCCGTCCGCCGCGTTCCCGCGCCGGCGCGCCGCGGCCGGGCGACAGGACGGTACCGGCATGACGGAGCGCGAACTGACCGCGGCGGGCATCACCGATCCCCGCCTGCGCGCCGACTACGCCCACTGCCGCCGGCTCAACGCCCGGCACGGCCGGACGTACTTCCTGGCCACCCGGCTGCTGCCCGCGGACCGGCGGCCGGCCGTGCACGCCCTGTACGGATTCGCCCGCCACGCCGATGACCTCGTCGACCACCCGGCCACCGGCAGCAGTACCGCCGACCGCGCGCGGGCGCTCTCCGCGCTGCACCGGAACCTGCAGAACGGTCTGCGCGGCGATCCGAGCCCGGAGCCGGTCGTCCGGGCGGTGGCGCACACCGTCGCCGCGTACGACATCGACCACGCCCACTTCGCCGACTTCCTCACGGCGATGCGGATGGACCTGGTCGTCACGGACTATCCGACCTACGCGGACCTGCGGTCCTACATGCACGGTTCGGCGGCGGTGATCGGCCTGCAGATACTGCCCGTGCTGGGCACCGTCGTCCCGCGCCACGAAGCCGCCCCGCACGCCGCCGCGCTCGGCGTCGCCTTCCAGCTGACCAATTTCGTGCGGGACGTCGGGGAGGACCTCGACCGGGGGCGCGTCTATCTGCCCGCGGATCTGCTGGCGGCGCACGGTGTCGACCGGGCGCTGCTGCGGTGGAGCCGGGACACCGGACGCCCGGACACCCGTATTTCCCAGGCCCTGGCGGCCGCGGCCGAACTCACCCGCGGCGTCTACCGGGAGGCCGCCCCCGGCCTCGCCATGCTCGACCCGGTGGCGCGCCCGTGCATGCGCACCGCCTTCGTGCTCTACGGCGCCATCCTCGACGCGGTGCGCGAGGACGGGTACGCCGTGCTGCACCGGCGCGCGGTGGTCTCCCGCCGGCGCCGCGCGGCCACCGCACTGGGCGGGCTGGCCCGATCCGTCGCGGCCCGTCTGACCGCCCGGCCGCCGGCCGCGCCGCGGGAACGGACGCCGCAGCCGGCGCAGAAGGAGAGCGCATGAGCCCGGACGGCCGTCACCGCCCACGCGTCCCGCTGCGGCTGCGGCGCGGGCCAGAACGGTGGGAGCGGCAGCGGTCCACCTGGCGGGAGGCCCGGCCCGCCGTCATCGACGGGGCGCTGAAACGGGCGCTCGCCCGACGGTCGGGCAACTGGTTCGTGCTCGGCGCGGCCCGTGACGTGGAGCCCCGGAAGCCGTTCGGCCGGACGGTGGCCGGCGTCGAGGTGGTCGCCTGGCGCGATGCCGCCGGGCGACTGGTGGCCGGGCCGGGGGCGTGCCCGCACCTCGGGGCGCCGCTGGCGGAGGGTGCCGTGCACTGCGGCACGCTCCGCTGCCGCTGGCACGGCCTCGCCCTGGACGGTGCCGCGTTCGCCGGCTGGGAACCGTTCCCCGCCCACGACGACGGAGTGCTGGCCTGGATCCGGCTGGACGCGGCCGGCGGCGAACGGCCCCTGCCGCGGCCGGTGCTCCCGCCCCGGCCCGGACCGGCCGGCACGCTCGTCGCCGTGCACACGGCCGTCGGGGCGTGCGAACCGGAGGACGTGGTGGCCAACCGGCTGGACCCCTGGCACGGGGCGTGGTTCCACCCGTACGCGTTCGTGGACCTCAGGGTGGTCGGCGCACCGACGGAGGCCGGCACCGAGGGCCCGGACGAGTTCCTGGTCGAGGTCTCCTTCAAGGTCGCCGGGCGTGCGGTCGTTCCGGTGACGGCACGCTTCACGGCGCCGGAGCCGCGCACGGTGGTGATGCACCTCGTCGACGGCGAGGGGAAGGGGTCGGTGGTCGAGACCCATGCCACGCCCCTGGCCCCGGACGACCGCGGCCGGCCGCGCACCGCGGTGGTCGAAGCGGTCCTGGCCACCTCCGACCGGCCCGGGTTCGCGTTGGCCCGCGCCGCGGCTCCGCTCGTGCGCCCGTTGATGCGGGCGGCCGCCGGCCGGCTGTGGCGGGACGATCTCGCGTACGCCGAGCGCCGTTGGCAGCTGCGCCGGAGCGGCCGCTATCCGGGCTGACGGCCGCTGTTCGGGCTGACGGCTGCTGTTCGGGCGACCGGGCCGAGGCACGAAGGACGAGGTGCGACGGGCCGGGGGCGGTCAGTGTCCGGTGCGTCCGGCCGCCCACCGCAGCGGCGCCACCCGCCCCTTGTCCGGCACGGTCCACAGGGGGTGACCGCGCACGCCCCAGCGGGCCAACAGGGCGTTGGCCGCCAGGAACCCGGTGGTCGCCGCGCGTTCCATCAGCGCCACCGGCAGTGCCGTGCGCACCAGGTCGCCGGCGACCACCACCCGGGGGTCGGGGGTGTGGACGGTGGGCCGGTCGGCGTGGCCGCCCACCGCGAACAGCGGACAGTCCGCCCGCCACTCGTGGCGCTGGTCGACGATCCGCGCCCCGCGGGTCTCCGGGTAGACGGCGTGCAACTGCTCGACCAGACGCCGCTGTTCGTGCGCCCGGTCGGCGTCCGGCCGCACCGCGTAGGCATGCAGTTCGAGGACCGAACCGCCGGTGCGGCCGGACCAGCGGGCGGCCTCCCCCTCCCAGCGTTCCAGCACGCTGATGTTGTCCAGCGAACCGAAGCCGCTGGTGCCCAGGAAGCCGGCGCGGTCGGGGGACACCGGCCGCGCCAGCCACAGCCGGGACACCAGGAAGGGCGGTGCGGTGCGCAGCCGTCCGATGCGCGCCCGCCACGCGGGGTCCCCCAGGCCGTCGGATGCGGCCACGATCCGCCGCAGACCGGCGGTGTCGACCGCGAGCACCACGGCGTCGTACGGGTGCGACCCGCTGTTCGTCGCCACGTGCACCCCACCGCCCGCCTGCGGCTCGACGCGGTCCACCGGCGTGCCGGTGCGCAGCCGTACGCCGTGCCCTTCCAGGTACCGGGCGAGCGGCGCCCACAGCGCCTCGGGGTACGGCTCCGCGGGCACGTCGAACAGCAGCCCCTCGCTCGACCCGAGGAAGTAGATGTGGAACATCAACGCCATTTCCGCCGCGGACAGTTGGCGAGGGTCGGCGAAGAAGCTGCGGGAGAACACCTCGAACGCGAGGTGGCGCGCGGCCTCGGGGAAGCCGATGCGGTCCAGCAGGTCCCAGGCGCTGGTGTCGTCGAGCCGCTGGTAGATCTGCGGCACCCGTACGTCGAGCAGCGGCAGGGCCGCGGCGGGGCGCATCCGGGCCAGGTCCCGCCAGGCGAAGGTCGGGCTGAGGGCCATGAAGCCCAGGGCGCTCCAGGGCGGTGTGCGCGGTACGCGGGCGAAGCTGTCGCGGGTGCCCGAGCGGTGCTGCAGCGGATAGTCCGGGAGCCGTCGCAGCACCCGGAGTCCGGGGTCGATGCGCCGCAGCAGCCCCCGCAGGTTGTAGTACTGGGGGAAGAAGGCGTGGAATCCCCGGCTCATGGTCGCCGCCGAGCCGTCGGCGAGCCGCACCGGCCACCCCGCCAGCCGGCCCCCGAGGACGCCTTCGCGCTCGTACAGCGTCACCCGCACTCCGCGCTCGGCCAGTGCGGTCGCGGCCGCCAGACCGGCGATGCCGCCGCCGATCACCGCTACCGCGGGCCGGCCGTCGGCCGCCGCCCGGTCGTTCCCCGGTGGCCCCGGCAGCACCCGCGCGCGGCGGTCGCGGCCGCGCCGGGCGCTCACGGCCCCTCCCGGGCCGGCCGCCCCGGTCACCACGGGGCCGTCTTCCGGGGCAGCAGCGGGAGTTCGGCGACGGTGCGGAGCATGGGGAGCACGGGGGTGCGCAGCCCGATGGTCAGGTCCTCCCAGAGCCGGGAGCGTCCGTCGAGGAACCGCAGCAGACGCTCGGTGGGCACCGCGCCGAACAGGTCGGTGAAGACCGCCGCGCCGTCCACCCGTCCACTGTCCAGCCCGCGCAGCAGCACGGCGTCCAGCGCCCGGGCCCAGCGGCTGTGCACCGGCGGTGGCGGGGGCGACCCGGGTTGCCGGAGCGCGGCGGCGAGGCCCGCGGTCTGGCGCTGCACCGCGGCGAAGGTGTATCCGGTCGACGGGCGGGTGGCGCCGCCGGCGGTCCCGATGCGGAACACCGAACGCCCCGCCCGGTGCGGAAACCGGCCGTCGGTCATCGGGATGACGCCCTGTTCCGTGCCCGTGATCTCGAACGGGCCGAGCTTGCGCACCTCGTCGGTGTAATGGCGCAACGCCCTTTCGTAGCCGGCGACATCCAGCGGCCGCCGGGAGAACCGGGTGTACTCGACCAGCGCCGTGTGCGGGTCCAGCGGCAGGACGTACCCGAAGGCCAGGCCGTGGGCCGGCTGCGGAACGCGGAAGTCCATCCAGTCCGCCACGGCCGGGTCGAACACCGCTCTCCGCGTACGGACGAACCAGCCCCGGAAGTGCTGCCGCAGTGTGGTCCGGGCGGGCGGGAGCAGGGATCCGGGGCGGGAGTCGAAGACCCAGCGGGACCGCAGCGCCACCGGGCGCCCGGCACCATCACACCCCCGCACCTCGGCGCCGTCGGCGGTGTCGCGCACCGCCGCCACCGTCGCCTCGACGCGCCGCACGGCGGGGTCCCCGGCCAGCCGGGCCTCGACGACGGCGGCGAAATCGCCCGATCGCAGCATCTTGTACCGCAGCGGCGCGGGCCATCCCACCGTCTCCGTGCCGTCGGGACCGTACACCCGCAAGGCGTCCCACACGGCGGTGAGCGCCGGGTCGAACTCGCCGCCGGGCGGCTCCCAGAAGCACCAGGTCCGTTCCGGCGGTGTACGCGGCCCCCGCGGCGCCTCCACCAGCACCACGGTCGGCCGACGTGCCCCGGCACCCGGTGCGCACAGGCGGTAGGCCAGCGACAGCCCCGCCGCTCCCGCCCCGACGATGACCACATCCGCGTCCCGCACACCCGTCCTTCCCTGCCCGGCTGCCGAGCGCCCCACGACGGCGCTCGCCACCGGCGACCGCTGACGCTCGCGACGATCCTTCCGCAGCCGGGACCCGGACGACGGCCGCCACGCGCGGCGAGGCGGGGGAATGCTGGGGGTGGGGCCTAGAAGGGGTGCTGACCCATCGGACAGGGCCTAGCGTCCTCGCGGCGGCACGAGCTTGACTCCGAAGCAGTAGAGGGCCGAGGCGACGGCGATGCCGACGGGGAGGGCGAGGTTGATGCCGTGCAGGGCGCGGGCGACGGGGCCGGTGTAGAGGGTGTTCATGCAGAGGGCGGCGCAGGCGGTGCCGCCGATGAGGGCGGTGGCACCCGCCGCGTTCACGCCGCCGGTGTACCAGAAGGGGCTGCCGGGGGTCTCGTCCGTGAGCGCGGGGCCGTCGTAGCGGTTGCGGCGCAGCAGGATGTCGGTGGCGTAGACGGCCATGGTGGGGCCGAGGAGGCCGACGGTCAGCTGGAGGACGTTGCTGACGGTGTCGAGGAAGTTGGAGACCAGCAGCGCGTACAGGGTGAGGGAGACGGAGACGGTGCCGTCGGCGAGCACGCTGACGGAGCGTCGGATGCGCAGGCCGACGGCCTGGAGGGCGAGTCCGGCGCTGTACGCGGTCAGCGCGTTGAGGGCGACGGTGCCGAGGACCAGGGCGAGGAGGAAGAGCGGCACGAACCAGCCGGGGAGGATCTTCTCCAGCGCGTGCTGCGGATCGGTCATGTCGACCGCGGTCGCGGCGAACGCCCCGAGCGAGCAGACGACCACGCTGGGCAGGAAGCCGCCGAAGGCCGTCCACCCCACGATCGCCTTCGGGGACGCGGTGCGCGGCAGATAGCGGGAGAAGTCCGCGCTGGTGGTGTACGACAGCGGGCCCGAGGCGATGAGCGTGACGCCGCCGAGGAGGGCGGCCCACCGGCTCGTGCCGGCGAGCGGCTCGGTGGGGGAGTACGAGAAATCGGTGTGCCGGAGCACGTAGCAGGCGAGGACCGCGAAGACCGCGGTGAGGGCCAGGGTGATCGGGAGGTACAGCTTCATGATCAGGGCGTGGCCGTAGACGCTGATGGTGAGGGTGAGGGCGGCGACGGCGATCACCACGGCGATCTTGACGCCGGTGGTGGTCGGGATGCCGGCCCGTTCGACGAGGGAGAAGGCGGCCGTCGCGGCGGCGGCCAGGTTGAGGGCGAAGTAGCAGACGGAGACCAGCCATCCGGTCACCGCGTTGTTCACCCGGTTTCCGCGGATGCCGTACATCGCCCGCGTGATCACTTCGCTCGGGGCGCCGGCGGCCGGGCCGGACACGGCGAGCAGCCCGGTCAGCAGCCAGAAGAGGACCCGGCCGCCCGGCGCGCGGAGATCGTCGCCGCGGCGGCAGCCGTCGCCCTGACCGAGGGGCTGGAGTGCGTCACCCTCCGCAGAATCGGCGAGGAACTGGACGTCCGGCCCGGCCTGATCAGCCACTACTTCCCGTCGGCCGAGGACCTGGTGGCGGAGGCCTTCGGCCACGCCGCCACCGGCGAGCTGGACAGCCTCGTGCCCGTCGAGCGTCCCGAGGGCAGCCCGCTGCGGCATCTGGCCCGGTTCTTCGCGCAAACGACGGGGGAGCGATACGACGCCATCAGCCGCCTCTGGCTCAACGCACGCCACCTCAGCCGCTACCGCCCGGTGCTCCGCGACCGGGTCGCCGTGCAGGAGGCCGGATGGCGCGGCCGGCTCTCCGGCCTCCTCCAGGAGGGCGTCGAGCAGGGTGAATTCCACACCGACGACCCGCAATTGACGGCCATTCAGATCCTGGTGGTGCTCGACGGACTCGGAGCCCACGCCAACACCGAAACCGGCAGCCACCCCGAGGCCGTGACCCGCATGGCCATCACCACGGCCGAACGGGAACTCGGCCTGGCCGACGGCGCCCTCACCCGCCCCACCGATGCGTCCGGCGCGTGAGCCCCCGAAAACGCACCGCTCCGCCACCGCACGCCCGGTAGCCCCTGCCCGTACCCTCCCCGCCCTCCCCGTTTTGAGGAGCCGCTGTGCGCACCCCGCTCGTCCTGCTCTCCGCCCGTCTGCTCGACCCGGTCAGCGGTGCCTTCCTGCCGGACACCGCGCTGGCCGTGTCCGACGGGCGGATCGCCTCCCTGGGCGACGACCGCGACATCCGGGCACTCGCCGGCCCCTCGACGACCGTGATCGACCTCAAGGGCGCCGTGGTGACCCCCGGCCTCGTCGACGGGCACCTCCACCCCGTGTCCGGCGCCGAACTCACCCACGGACTGGACCTGTCGGGCTGTACCGACCTGGAGTCGGTACGCGAGGCGCTGGCGCGCGAGGTGCGCCGCCTCGCCCCCGGCGCCTGGCTGCACGGCTGGGGCCTGGACCCCAACGTCTTCGGGGACCGGCCGGTGGAATCCGCCGCCCTCGCCCCCGTGCTCGACGGCGTACCGGCCTTCCTCCTGCTCTTCGACGCCCACTCCGCGCTGGCCAGCGAGCGGGCCCTCGAACTCGCCGGGGTCGACGGCCCGCGGCGCTTCGACCAGGCCGCCGAGGTCGTCTGCGACGACGCGGGCCGGCCCACCGGCCTGCTGCTGGAGGACGCCGCCTGCGAGCTCGTGGAACGCGTCGCCCCGCAGCCCACCCGCGAGGAACGGCGCGCCCGCCTCGCCACCACCCTGCGCGCCATGGCCGCGGCCGGCCTCACCGGCGGCCACGCCATGGACGCGAACGGCGACAGCCTCGCCTTCTACGCCGAACTCGACGCGGCCGGCGAACTGCCGCTGCGCCTGCGGGTCGCGCCGTGGTGCCAGCCCGGTACCGACGCCGCCGGGCTGCGCGCGCTCATCGACGGGCAGGGCGCCGGCGGCACGCTGTGGCGGACCGCGGGCGTCAAGCTCTTCATGGACGGCACCATCGACAACGGCACCGCCTGGCTGGAACGCCCCGACTGCCACGGCGAGTCCACCCACGCCTTCTGGCCGGACCCCGACGCCTACACCCGCGTCATCGGTGAGCTCCACGCGGCCGGAGTGCCCACCGCCACCCACGCCATCGGCGACGCGGCCGTCCGGCACGCCCTCGACGCCGTCGAGAAGGCCCAGGCCGACGGCCGCCGCGGGGTGCGGCACCGGATCGAGCACATCGAGACCGTCCCCGACGACACCCTGCGCCGCTTCGCCCAGCTCGGCGTCATCGCGTCCATGCAGCCCACCCACTGCTGCGACTTCACCCGGGCCGACCGCACCGACAACTGGTCACGCCGCCTGGGCGAGGAGCGTGCCTCCCGTGCCTGGCGCTGCCGGGACCTGACCGACGCCGGAGCCACCGTCGTCCTCGGCTCGGACTGGCCCATCGCCCCCTACCCGCCACTGGGCGTCCTGGCGGGCGCCCGCCACCGCCGCCCCAGCCGCGACCTCACCCGGCCCCCGCACGGCCCCGACCAGGCACTCACGCCCCTGGAGGCCCTCCAGGGAATGACCGTCAACGCCGCCCGCGCCGCGGGCGAGGAGCACGAGGCCGGGCGGCTCGCCGTCGGCCACCGCGCCGACCTCACCGTCCTCGCCGACGACCCGCTCACCACCCCCGCCACCGACCTGCCCGACCTCCCCGTGCTGCTCACCGTCCTGGACGGCCGCCCGACCCACCGCGACACCAGCCTGTGAGGGCACGTGCGGGCGGTCGCCGCGTTCAGCGAGCCAACGCGACCTCGACCAGCTGAGACCAGCCGGTCCGCGTCCCCTCCCGCGCCGCCTCGGCGAACCCCGCGTCGCCGAGGCGGTGGCGCGCGGTCTGCTCGATCCGGGCCACGTCCGGGTGGGAGCGGTCCGGCAGCCCCCGCATGCCCGCGCTCGCCGCGAGCAGCCGCGCGGCCTGCTCGGGCTCGTCGCGGCGCAGCGCCAGGTCCGCGACCCCGACGAGCACATGCGCGATCACCAGGGGGTATCCCGCCTCGGACGCCGCCTCGCAGGCCGCCGCACGGTGCGCCCGGGCCGCGCCGAGGTCGTCGGCGAGATAGCCGAGCAGATCGTGTCGCACCGCGCGGAAGTCCGGCCGCTCCGCTCCGTCGCCCAATACGGCCGTCACGACGCCGAGTTGACTGTGCGCCTCCTCGACGTCGCCGTCCCACCGGGCGAGTTCGGCCTTCGCGAGGGCCAGCTCGGCCAGCGCGTCCGGCCAGGTGACCCGCTCCGCGTAGCGCCGCGCCTCGGCCATGGCGCCCGCGCAGGCGTCCTCGTCGCCCAGCAGGCGGTACAGCCGTGCCTGCTGCGACCGCATGCGGATGACGTCTTCGGCGGCACCGACCTCGGTGACGACCGCGATCGCCTCCTCGAAGTACGCGCACGCACCGGCGAATTCGCCGCGCACGGCGATCCGGCCCGCCAGCTCGCTCAGCGCGAACGAGATCCCGAACCGCTCCCCGAGCGCCCGGAACTCGGCCAGCGCCCCCTCCAGGTACGCATCCGCGTCGCGACCGCCCTGGCCGAGCACGATCCGCATCTTGCCCAGCTGCAGCCGGGCCAGCGCGCGCACCCAGGGATCCTCGTTGTCCAGCAGCGGTTCGAACGCCGGCAGGAACGCACCGGGCTCCCGCAGCAGGCGTTCCAGCGCGTCGACGAGCCCCAGCAGCGGGGAGCGACGCCGACTGCGCCGGCCGAACCGGTGCGCCTCGCGGATCCACGCCTCCGCCGCACGCTCGTCGCCCCGCCCGTCGCTCACGAACAACACGGCCAGGGCGTACGCCATGGCCCGGACCTCGTCGGTCACCTCGCCGGGCGTCCTGGTCGCCGCGGTGATCAGCTCGATGCCCTCGGCCCGGTGCCCGCCGAGCCACCAGTACCAGCCCGCGCCCGCCGCGAGCCGCATCGCCGCCTGGGCCTCGCCCGCCGTGAGCGCTCCGCGCATCGCCGCACCGATGTTGTCGTGCTCGGCCTCGAGCACGGCCAGCCACTCCAGTTGCTCGGCGTGGCGCAGATGCGGCTCCGCGGTCTCGGTGAGCTCGGTGAAGTAGGCGAGATGCGCCTGGCGCGCCGGGTCCGATTCCCCCGCCTCCGCGAGCCGGTGCCCGGCGTACTCCTTGATCGTGCCGAGCATGCGGTAGCGCGGGGCACGGTCGCCCTCGGCGACCAGCAGCGACTTCTCGGTCAGCGCGGTGAGCAGTTCGAGCACCTGCTCCTGCGCCACCGCGTCGCCCGCGCAGACCCGTTCGGCCGCTTCCAGACTCGCCCCGCCGGAGAACACCGAGAGCCTGCGCAGGACCATCCGCTCGGCGTCGGTGAGCAGCTCCCAGCTCCAGTCGACCACCGCGCGCAGCGTCTTGTGCCGCGGCAACGCGGTGCGGCTGCCGCCGGTCAGCAGGCGGAACCGGTCGTCGAGCCGGTGGGCCAGCTGGTCGAGGGACATGGTGCGCAACCGGGCCGCGGCCAGTTCGATCGCCAGCGGCATCCCGTCCAGCGCCCGGCAGACGCGCACCATCGTCCCCAGTGCGCCGGCGTCGACCGCGCGGTCCCGGCGCACCGCCCCGGCCCGGTCCCGCAGCAGCTGGACGGCGGGTGAGGAGGCGATCTCACCGGGGCCCGCGTCCCCCTCCGGGAGGGCCAGCGGCTCGACCGGCCACAGTGCTTCCCCGGTGATGCCGAGCGGTTCCCGGCTCGTCGCCACGATCCGCAGCCGCCGGCACTCCCCGAGCACCCGGTGGGCGAACACCGCCGCGGACTCGATGACGTGCTCGCAGTTGTCCAGGATCAGCAGCGCCTCCCGCTCGCGGATCGCGGCGATGAGCCGGTCGGTCAACTCCGCGGTCGGGGCCCCGCCGAGCAGGGCGTCCCGGAGGCCGAGCCCGGCGAGCGCCGACTGTGCCACGTCGGCCACGTCCCCGTCCGCGCCGTTGGCGGCGAGCTCCACCAGCCAGGCCCCGTCCGGCAGATCGCCGAGCAGCGTGCGCGCGGTCTCCGTGGCCAGCCTGGTCTTCCCCGAGCCGCCCGGCCCGATCACGGTGGTGAGCCGGTGCTCGCCGATGAGCCCCCGGACCGCGGCGACATCGGCGCCCCTGCCGACGAAGGTGGTCAGCTCGGCGCGCAGATTGGTCTTCGGGGTCTCCGCACACCGCCCCAACTCGCCCCGCAGCAGCGCGACATGCAACGCGGACAGCTCCGGCGAGGGGTCGACGCCCAGCGCGTCGGCCAGGTCGTCCCGCGCGCGCTGGTACACCAGCAGCGCCTCGCTGTCGCGACCGGCCGCGACGAGGGCCCGCATCAGCGCGGCGACCAGCCGTTCCCGCAGCGGGTGCGCGGCCACCAGGTCGGTCAGCTCGGTGACCAGCTCCGCACCGCGCCCGAGGGCCACCTCCGTGTCGACCCGCTCCTCAGTGGCGGTCAGGCGCAACCCCGACAGCCGGCCGACCGCCGCCTCGAACGCGGCGCTGTCCTGCAGACCGACGTCCTGCAGGGCCGCCCCGCGCCACAGTTCGAGGGCCTCCCGCAGCAGTCGCACCCGCTGCGAACTGTCCTCGGTGCGGGCCTGGCCCGCGAGGACGAGGCGTTCGAACCGCACGGCGTCGACGGCGTCGGGCTCCACCCTCAACCGGTAACCGTCCGGCTGCCCCTCGACCACCCCGTCCGGCAGCACCTTCCGCAGCCGGGAAACCAGGCGCTGCAGGGCGTTCGTCGCCTCGGCGGGCGGGTGCTCCCCCCAGATCCAGTCGACGAGCGACGCCTTCGGGACCACGTGACCCGGCGTGAGCGCGAGGGCGATCAGCAGTCCGCGCAACCGCGCGCCCGGCACGTCGACCGAGCCGCCGTCGTCCGTGCGCACCTCCAAGGGCCCCAGCATCCCGATCTGCACCCGCTGATTTTGCCACGGGCCTTGCGGGGGCCTTCAGTTGCTGACGGGCTGAGGGACATCGGTGCCCCTGGCCGACCGCGCCTCCCGCATGATCGGTGTCAGAGCCGTGTCAGTCGGATGTCAGGACCGTCGGCGATCGTGGCCGGAACAACCGCCACGAAAGGAAAACCGATGAGCGAGCCGGTTCCCGTCCCGCACGGCCTCCCCATGGAGCGCGACGCGGGCCCCTTCGACCCGCCCCGTCAGATCACCCGGCTGCGCGAGGCCCGCCCGGTCAGTCCCCTGATTTTCCCCGACGGGCACCAGGGCTGGCTCGTCACCGGCTACGAAGCGGTCCGCCAGCTCATGGCCGACACCCGGTTCAGCTCCCGCCAGGACCTCGGCGTCCTCCACGTGCCGTACGAGACCCCCGGCATGCCCGTCGCGACCGAACCGTCCCCGCAGGTGCCGGGCCTGTTCGTCGCCATGGACCCGCCGGACCACACCCGGCTGCGGCGCAAGCTCACCGGCGCCTTCACCGTCAAGCGCATGAAGCAGCTCGAAGAGCACATCGTCGACATCACCGAGCGGCAACTGGACGAGATGGCGCGCCTCGCCCCGCCGGTCGACCTGGTCAAGGAGTTCGCGCTGCCGGTGCCCTCGCTGGTGATCTGCGAACTGCTCGGTGTCCCCTACGCGGACCGGGAGACCTTCCAGGTCAACACCGCCACGTTCATGGAAAAGGAGGTGCCGCTCGACGAGAAGATGGCCGCGTACGGCGCGATCACCACGTACCTGGCCGAACTCGTCACGGGTAAACGCGCCGAGCCCGGCGAGGACATCCTGTCCGACCTGGCCCGCGATGACGACCTCAGCATCGAGGAGCTGACCGGCATCGCCTTCCTGCTGCTGCTCGCGGGCCACGAGACGACCGCCAACATGCTGTCACTGGGCACCTTCGCGCTCCTGCAACACCCCGAGCAGAGGGCCGAACTGCGCGCCGACCCGGACCTGATGCCCGGCGCCGTCGAGGAACTCATGCGCTACCTGTCCGTCGCCGACATCTTCTACCGCTACGCCACGGAGGACCTCGAACTCGGCGGTGAAACGATCGGCAAGGGGTCGACCGTCGTCGTCTCGCTGCTGGCCGCCAACCACGACCCCGAGCGCTTCGAGAACCCCGACACCCTGGACGTCCACCGCAAGGCCCGCGGTCATCTGTCCTTCGGCCACGGCGTCCACCAGTGCCTCGGTCAGCAACTGGCCCGCATCGAGATGCGCGCCGGTTTCGACGGACTGCTGCGCCGCTTCCCGACCCTCGAACTCGCCATCCCGGCCGACGAGGTGAAGCTCAGGACCGACATGAACATCTACGGCGTCCACGAACTGCCGGTCACCTGGACGGAATCGCCGCGGTAGGGCCGGCGGGCGGCGGCACGCGTGGCGACGGCCGCCGCACCCCTGTCATTCCGTTTCCGTCACCGTCCGGTGCGCTTGATGGCGTACGTCAGGGTGCGGATGCCGGCGTAGGAAGCGCAGGAGGGTCCGCCATTCCTCGGGCCAGCCGAGGCTGCCGCCGGTTCCGGTTGCCAGTTCGGCCGCCAGCAGGCCGGGGACGGCGCCGCCGTCGCGGGCCAGCTCATCGGTCGCGGCCAGCAGAGCGCTGATGCGGTGCGGGTCTGCGCCGGCTGTCCGGGAGGCGTGGAGCCGGCCGGCGGTGTGCAGGGTGACGCCGACACCGGCGTCCTGGAGGGCGGCCGCCAGGTCCCGCAGGCGGGGGAGGAGCGCGGCCGGTTCGGTGGTGCGGTCGACCAGTCTGCGGAGCAGATCGGCGCGTTCGGCCACGAGCAGGGGTTCCGACGCCAGTTGCCCGGCGAGCGCCGCGAGCATCTCGGGCCGCTCGGACTGGTTCGAGCTCGGGGTCACCAGGGTGCGGAGCCGCTGCAGGGCCGGCAGGTCGCGGTCCGGCAGGGCGTCGCAGCCGCCGTCGGGCGTGTGCATCGCGGCGAGCAGCTTCGCCACCGCGCCGTGGAGCACGCTGCCCGGATCCGCACCGCCCACGGGGTGCGGAAGTTCCGATGCGGCCACCTCGCGCAGGACCCAGGCCGCGTATCGCCAGTGGGCCCGGTTGCCCAGATCGCAGACCGTTCCGGAGAGCCGGCCGGCGACCTCGGGGGCGTAGCGGGACCACGCGCCCAGGGCGTGCAGTGTGCCGTAGGTCGCGTAGCCGTCGACGGCCGCCAGACACGCGTCGTACGCGGCGCCGACCACGGCGGCGTACCCCGTGCGATGGCTGTGGGCCAGCTCCCAGGGAGTGACCCGTAGGAGGGCGTCGAGCACGGGCGGGGCGTCGTCGCGTGCGGCGTCGTGGAGGACGCGCCAGGCGGCGGGCACGTCGAGCAGCGGCGGCAGGGCGCGGACGACGGCGGCCCGTACGTCAGGGTGGCGGTCGGGGGCGTCGAAGGCCCGTGCCAGCAGGGACACCGCTTGTCGCGGCGGCAGGAAACGGGCCGCGAGCCGTACCGCCTCCTTGCGGGAGGTCACCTTCGCCACCCGCTCCCCGGCCAGCAACTCGCCCAGCTCCAGGGCGAGTTCGGAAGGGGTGGCGAAGCGGGCGGCGCGGGTCGCCGCGTAGACCGCGACCCGTGCCCGGTCACTGCCGGCCTGCTCCAGCAGCACCGGCAGGACCTCGTGGGGCCGGTCGGTCCAGGGCAGCGCGCCGAGCGCCGCCTCGGCGACGACCACGTCCCCGTCGTCGGCGTGCCGCATCGCCAGCGCACGTCCCAGGTCGGGGATCCGCGCGGCGGCCCGGACCGCGGCGGCGCGCTCGTCCAGCGGCAGGGAGCGGTCCGCGGCGGCCTGCCCGGCGAGCCGTGCCGCGGCCCGCTGCTGGCGGGGCAGCCAGCGGTCGCTGTCGCCGAGATCCGGCAGCGGGCGCCGGGCACCGCGCACCAGGAAGCGGCCGCAGGGCGGGGCGTCGTCGAGCAGTGCGTCGAGCAGGTCCGTACGCCGTCGGGACAGGACCCGTCGTACGGGTGGGAGGACGACCGCCGAGGGTTCGAGCGCGACGATCCGGGCCACCCGCTCGTCGCGGGTGGCCGGTGCGGCAAGCCACCGCTCCGCGGCCGCCGCGAACGTCTCGTCGTCGCCCCGTTCCAGGGCCGTGACCAGCATGTCCTGCAGCCCGGGCAGCCGCCGGGCCCGCGGCCCCAGCGCATCGGCCAGCGCCAACAGCAGCCGGAAGTCCGCGCGTTGGGCGGCCGCCGCCAGCCACGGGCGCAGTGCGTCGAACAGCTGGTGCTCCTGGCCGCGGCGCAGGACCCGGTGCAGCGGGCCGAAGTCGGGGACGCCGACCCGGCCCACCAGGCCCTCCAGGGTGCGCAGCGCCCAATCGGGCAGGGCCGAGTCGGCGTCGGTGGCGTGCTCGACCAGCAGGCGTGCGGCGAGCGCCCGCACCGCCGCCCGGCTGTAGGCGGAACTGTCCCGCGCCTCCAGGGCGTCGACGGCGATCGCGTCCAGCAGCGCGGCGTCATCGGAGTGGAACAGCCGGGCGGGTACGGCCTCCAGCGCCTCCAGCGCCGCGGCGCGCACCGGATCCCGTTCATTGCGCAGGCGCCGCATCGCGGTCAGCAACTCGGTGAGCGCCTGGCGGCCCCCGTCCCGGGCGACGCATTCCACCAGGAGCGGCCAGGCGGCGGCCCGGTCCTCCGCACTGGACCGGCGGAGCCCGGCGAGCAGTGCGGGCCGCGCCTCGTCGAGCGGGCCGTGGGCGAGGGTGTCCAGGTTCTCCCACCAGTCGGTGCTGCCCGTGAACTCGGCTGCCGCCCGCCGCACCTCCGCCCAGCGCCGTTCGCGGGGCAGCAGATCGAGGACGGCCAGGGCAGGATCCCCGGGTGTGCCGCCGGCGGTGACGGCGTCGAGGAAGGCGGGGCGCCGTCCGGGGGCCATGGCCTTGACCAAGGCGGTGAAGTGCCCGCTGCGGCCCAGCCAGAGGCGGCCGAGTACGGGCAGCGACGCCGGCGCGGCCCGCACCAGCCTGCGCAGCACTCCCGGCGGCGGTACCGGCTCATGGCGCTGCGGATGCCGGTCGGGGGAGGTCAGCCAGCGGACCACCCGCTCGGCGTCGGCGTCGACCAGTGGGCCGAGGCCGGTGTGCAGTGCGCGCGGCAGGCTCTCGGGCCCGTACCGTTCCAGCAGCGTCAGCACCCGCTCGGGGCGGAGCGGCGCGAGCACGGCGACCGCCGCGGCGTGCAGACGCCACCAGTCCTCCCGCTGCCCTTCGCCGGCCCGTTCGGCCAGGGCGGCTTCGGCATGGTCCAGCACCGGGTCGGGATGCCGGCGCGCGAGTCCCGTCCAGCCGCCGACGGCGTGCGCGAGCTCGGGGAGGTGTCGCGCGACGAACGGGGTGGAACAGGCCGGCAGCAGCCGCGCGGCCTCGGCGTCGCCCCAGTCCGCGCGCAGCCGCACCGCCAGCCGTTCGGCGAGCGCGGTGCGTCCGCCGGCGGCGAGCAGGCGTGCCAGCCGGTGCCGCAGCACGGCCGGCGCCCCGTCGTACGCGGCCTCCACCGCCTCGTCCGGTACGGGCAGCAGACGGGCGGCGCGCAGGGCGTAACCGGCGACGACCGGGTCGGGATCGGCGAGCCGCCCGGCGAGGAAGTCGGCATCCTCCCCGGCGAGGGCGGCCAGCGCGGCGAGCCGCCGCTCGTACGGCCCCCGCGTGTCCAATTCGGCGAGCAGCGGGGCGAGTCGGCCCTCCTCCGCCAGCCGATGGGCCGTCCTCGCGGTGCGGGAGAGGCGGGCGGGGAACGGCAGCGGTTCGAGTGCGGAGAGCAACTGCTCCGCGGTGGTCGGCATGCGCGCATTGTGCCGGGAATGATTCGCGCGTGCGATCGAATATCCGGGTGCGCGCCCGTATCCGGGACAGGGCAGCCGCATCCCGGCCCGGGGCCCGTATCCGGGACAGGGTGGGCCGCCTCCCGGCCCGAGGCCCGTATCCGGGACAGGGCGGGCCGCATCCCGGACGACCGCCCTGCGCACCGGCCCCGCCCTGCGTAGCGTTCGTGCCGAGGAGAACCGACCGAACCGGGCCAGGTGGCGAGCGATGAACGACCGGGACAGCCAGGCGGACGGCCTGCGCGTACGCACGGGTGCCGAACACCCCGACGCCGTGGAGGCGGGGAGGACCGGTGCACGGGCAGCCGAGTTGCGCGTGGCGCTCGACGGCATCCGGAGCATCCGCCGGCTGACCAACTCCGGTCCCGAGCCAGAGGCGCGTCCGGCCGAGTGGGAGCGGCGCCGGCTGCTGCGCACGGTGAGTCTGCTCCTGGAGGCCGACGGGATCGCGCCGTCAGCCGTCGGCGAGGACGGCGAACCGGTGCGGACCGGCTACCGTGCGGGGGAAGGGGAGCGGGTGGGGCTGGTGGTGGTGCGGTGGGTCGGGCCGCGCGGCAGTGGTGCCCGCTACCAGGAGCGGGAGAGCCTCCTGCGGTGCCGGGCGGTACTGTGCGACTGGGGCTTCGAGGCCCTGGAAGTCCGCGGCCCGGGCGGCCGCCGCCACCTGGAGGTCGAGGCCGGCCCCGGGTGAGGCCGGACGCCGACCCGGGCGGGACCTCCCTGGGGAGACCCGCCCGGGCGGCACGGCTCAAGGGATCCGGACACCCGGCAGCGAGCGTCGGACCGGGACCTCAGAGGGAGTTGGCATACCGCGCGAACGCGGCCCGGGTCCCCGCTCCGACGACTCCGTCGATCCCACCGGCGTAGCCCCAGTTGCTCTTGAGCCAGCGCTGCAGGGCCTTGATCGTCTCGCGTCCCACCTTCCCGTCGATCGGGCCGGTGTAATGCCAGTACTTCTTGAGGAAGCGCTGCATCGCCTTCCAGCTGTCGGTGCCCAACTTCCCGTCGATCGCGCCGCTGTACCCCCAGTATTGCTTCAGCACGACCTGCAGCTTCTTGGCCTGGCCGGTGCTCAGGCCGAGGTTCACCACCGCGAGCGGGACGACTGCCGAGGCGCTCACCGCCGGCTGCGGAGCCGGCGCGGATGCCGCGAAGCCGACGTTCGCGCCGGCCAGGCTCCCGGCGCCGATCCCGACCACGGCAAGAGCGCTGACGAGTGTCCTCACCACCACATTCGGTCGCATGTGTTCCCCCTTCTCGACACCCCCGGGCCGCACGGCGCAGCCGCGGGGGTCTGTTGGTTGGCGGGTATGAGGCTCCCCGTTCCGCCGAACTGCCGCGATGCTTTCAGCGACGGCTGAATCGTTCGAGCGACGGCCGACGCGTTCACAGGCATCCACGGGGGCTGTCGTGTTGCGAGTCCACTGCACGGTCGACGATCTGCTCAGGGTGACGGTCGCCGACCGGCCGGCGCCGCTGGTGGAGCTCGGCTTGGCCTTCGAGATGCTGCAACGTCGCGATCCGCACCCGGTGTTCAGGCCGTGGCGGCAACGGGTGGCCCGCACCCTCCCGCGGCCGGCGCGGCCCGTCCTGCAGTTGGTCTCCCCGCTCGGCGCCGGGCCGCTGTTCCTGGACCCGCCCAGCCCCGACCTCGAAGAGGGCATGGATCAGATCTTCTCCACGCCCGCTCCCCAGGTCGGCACCGAACTGCGCCGGATGTGCGCGATCGACCGCCCGCTCACCCCGTGGGTGCGGCAGCTCGCCGACCACGACCGGGAGGCCTGGCAGGTCCTCGGGACGGCCGTCCGCGCCGCCCACTCCAGCGTGATAGCCGAGGCATGGCCCCGCATCCTGGCCGGCTTCCACGCCGAGACGGCCTGGCGCTCCCGCATCCTCGCCCAGCAGGGACTGCGTGCCGCCCTGACCGGTCTGGCGCCGTCCACCCGCTGGCGCGGTACGACCCTGGAGGCGGAGTTCCCGCGCGACCTCGACCTCACCCTGAGCGGGCGCGGGATCATCCTGCGGCCGTCGCTGTTCTGGGCCGACCACCTCCTGGTCGCGCCCCAGCCCGACGGACGGCTCCTGTTGATCTACCCGGCCCTCACTCCGCTGCCGCTGCGGGACACCTCGCCGTCCGGTGACCCGCTCACCGCCCTCGTCGGCAGTACCCGGGCGCAGGCCCTACGACTACTCGTCCAGCAGCACACCACGACCGATCTCGCCCGCGAACTCGCCGTCAGCCCGGCCGCCGCATCGATGCAGACCAAGATCCTCCGCGAGGCCGGACTGATCGTCTCCCAACGGGACGGCAAGGCCGTGTGGCACTGGTGCACACCCCTGGGCCTGGACCTCCTCGCCCACGGCGGCACAGCAGCTCGCAGGGATGGGGCGTACTAGTGCCGCGTCAGGCAACGTTCGCCCTGACGACGACCTCGCGTAGCCGCCACGGGCATCACCTGCGCGGACAGCAGCACCATCTGGGCTCGCCACCAGTTCACCACTGACCCGGTGCCGCTGCGGACGATCCGCAGCAGGCGCTGCCCCTCGTCGTCATCGATCTCACGGACGCGTACTCGTTCTGCCACCAGGGCAGCCTGCCGAGACCATGCCACCTGCGTGGCGGATGCCGCACTATCGGCGTGTCGCGTGCATCTCCTGAAACAACTCGAACTCGCCATCAGGGGCGGCGCTGAACCCTTGCCAGTGGAAAGAGGTCGGCGTGACGTCCGTGAACGTCCACCGCGAGCGCCTGCCCTGGGAGTCGGTGCCCTCCTGGATCATCCCACCGGCGCCGTCAGGCCGACCGACCTGGGAGAAGTACGAAGGAAGCTTCGGTGAGATCCACGTGATCTGCCACAGCCCGGTCGTGACGTCGTACATACGGATGGTGGTGCCGGGGTACCGGTCGTGGAACTCCGGGCAGAAGAGCACATCCTGCACCACCCTCCCACCCAGGGCCCAGCCGAAACGCCACTCGCCCCCTGCTGTGCGCCACTGACCATCACCGAACCGGTACCGGTTGTTGATCTTCCAACTTCCGACCAGCCGACCGTAGAGCATCATCGCCTCGGCGTGGTCCGGATCCGGACCTGCCGCCGACAACAGCTCCAGCATCGAGTCACCAAACGACACGGTCATCAGGCCTGCAACCTCCTGCTTATGTCACACCGTTGATCGGTCCGAGGGTAACCACCCCCACTGACAGGGCGAACGTTGCCTGACGCGGCACTAGATGTCGATCTCGCCGTCCGTCGCGAGCCGTACCCAGTCGGCGAACCGCCGGCCGAACTGCTTCTCGGCCGGCCCCGTGACCTCCCCGGCGTGTTGAGGGGCCGTGAGGCCGAAGTTCCGGCTCAGCCAGGCCACGTACTCCTGACGCCCGGGGCACTCGTCCTCCGGATCGTCCGGCTCGCACGCCAGCAAGCGGAACAACTCCCGTAGACCGCAGGCGACCACACCGAGGTCGCCCTCGTCACCGAAGAAGATCACGGGCAGGGTGGCGAGGTCGGCCCGGTCGTCGCACCGCCAGAGTGCGTAGTACGAACCGGAGGCGTTGGCGTAGGCGAAGTAGATCAACCGCTCCAGGTACTCCGGGCCCGCCATCCCGCAGAACCAGTCGCGGTCGTCATCGTCGTAGGCGAACAGCTCGAATCCCGGAGCGAAGTACTGCCCCGCGAGCCGATCTTCCAGTCCCTTGAGCGCGTTGAGCTCGGGAAGGGGTGAGTACGCGTTGCTCATTCGGTGTTGACCGGCCTCTCGAAGAAGGTTTCCAGCGCGACCGTCGCCTGGGTCCCGCTCACGCCCTCGATCGCGTAGAGCCGCCGCAGGACGTGCTGCAACTGCTCCGTGGTGGCCGTGCGCACCTTGACGAGGACGGAGGCGGCGCCCGCGATGATGTGCGCTTCCTGGATCTCGGGGATGGCGGCGAAGGCATCGGCCGCGTCCCCCATCCAGGCCGACGAGTCGACCATGACGAAGGCGAGCACGCCCTGCCCGAGGGCGGCCGGATCGACGTCCACGGTGGTCCGGCGGATGACGCCACGCTCGCGGAGCTTGCGCACGCGGTCATGAGCCGCGCCGGCCGACAGACCGACCGCCTTGCCGAGCGCGGCGTAGGCCTGGGTGGCATCGCGCTGAAGCTCCGCGATCAGCGCCCGGTCGGTGTCGTCCACGATCCCCTGATGAACTTTCCCCATGTCGCCACCATATCCGGTTCGGGCGCAGTAGTATCGCGGCGAATGAGGTTCGATTGATGCCGTCGAAGGGATGACCATGTCCGGCGATATGTTCACCACTCCGTACGAGGTTCTGGACGAGCGCTTCCGCGCCGGGAGGTGCGCCAACGGCGACGCACGGCTGGAGCGGCTGTACGCGGACTGCCGCTGGGCCGAGGGGCCGCTCTATCTGCCCGCCTGGCGGCAGTTGATCTGGAGCGACATTCCCAACGACCGGCTGCTGCGCTGGGACGAGTCGACCGGTGCGATCGGGGTCTTCCGCTCCCCGGCCGGGCACGTCAACGGCAACACCCTGGACCGCGAGGGCCGGCTGGTGAGCTGCGAGCAGGGCAACCGCCGGGTCACCCGCACCGAACCCGACGGCCGGGTCACCGTGCTCGCCGACCGCTTCGAGGGCAAGCGCCTCAACAGCCCGAACGACGCCGTCGTACGCTCCGACGGCTCCGTCTGGTTCACCGACCCGGACTTCGGGATCACCAGTGACTACGAGGGGCACCGCGCCGAGAGCGAGATCGGCACCTGCGACGTCTACCGGATCGACCCCTTCACGGGCCGGGTCCACCGCGTCGCGGACGGTTTCGGCGGACCGAACGGCCTGGTCTTCTCGCCGGACGAACGGCAGTTGTACGTCGCCGACACCCGGGCCCGGCACATCCGCGTCTTCGACGTGCGGGAGGACGGCACCCTCTCGGACGGCAAGGTCTTCGCGGAGCGCACCGACGGCGGCTTCGACAACATCCGCTTCGACGACCAGGGGCGACTGTGGGCCGCCGCGTTCGACGACGGCGTGCACTGCTACGACCCCGACGGCACCCTCATCGGAAGGCTCCGCGTGCCCGAGCCGGTCTCCAACATCGCCTTCGGCGGCCCCAAGAACAACCGGCTGTTCATCACGGCGACCACCTCGCTGTACTCGCTCGTGATGTCGGTGACGGGTCTGCCCCGGGTGCTGTGACGGCCCTACGACCTGGTGTGCGGGGGATTGTGCGTCTCCCAGGACCAGGCCGCGATGCCCACGCGGTTCCGTACCTTCAACTTGGCCTGGATGTTGGCGAGGTGGGTCTTCGCCGTGCCCGCGGAGATGAAGAGGCGCGCGGCGATCTCGGCGTTCGTCAGGCCCTCCGCCACCAGGCGGGCGATCTCCTCCTCGCGCGCGGTGAGGGGTGAGGGTTCGCGCGCCGGGGGAGGGGCGGGGGTCGCCAGGGACTGCAGGAGGCGGACGGTGAGTTGGGGGCTGATGAGGAGGTCACCGGCCATGGCGGCTCGCACGCCCTCGATCAGCAGGCCGGGGCCCGAGCGTTTGAGGAGGAAGCCGCAGGCGCCGTCGCGCAGAGCCGTACGGACGTAGTCGTCGTGGTCGAAGGTGGTGACCACCAGCACGCGGGGCGGGTCGGACGTGGCCGGGCCGGTCAGGCGGCGGGTCAGCTCCAAGCCGTCCAGGACCGGCATGCGGATGTCGGCGATGACCAGGTCGGGGCGGAGTGCGTGGGCCAGGTCCAGGGCCGTGGCGCCGTCCGCCGCCTCGCCGACGACGGTCATGTCCGGCTGCGAATCGAGGATCAGCCGGAAACCGCTGCGCACGTCGGCCTGGTCGTCGGCGAGGAGTATGCGGGTGATGTGGCTGGAGGCGGATGGGCCGGGGGCGGGGCTGGTCACTTCGGCTCCTCCGGCTCTTCCGGCTCTTCCGGCTTCTCGGGCTGCTCCGCTGCTCTCGGCTCCCTGGACTCCCTGGACTGCTTGGACTCCCTGGGCTCCTTGGCGAGGGCGGCCGGCAGTGGCAGGACTGCTGTCAGGTACCAGCCGCCCTCGCCGTGCGGTCCGGCGGTGAGGCTGCCGCCCCGTGCCTGGACGTCTTGGGTGAGGGCGGCGATCCCGCGCCCGCCGCGCCGGCGCAGGGCGGTGGGGCGGTGACGGTGGCTGGTGGGCGTGCGTGGCGGTTCGTTGATCACGCGGAGTTCCACGCCCGCGGCGACGGGCGAGAAGTGGACTTCCACGCGGGGTGTTCGGGGGGCGTGCCGATGGATGTTGGTGAGCGCCTCGGCCACGATGCGGTAGGCGAGCGCCCCCGCCTCCGGGGCGGCGAGAGCGAAGGCGTCCGCCGCGCCCGGCGGCAGATGGAGGCGGACTTCCGTACCGCTGGTACCGCTCACCGCGGTGAAGTCGTCCAGCAGAGTGGGGAGTTGGGCGACTCCGGGTGGGTGGTGCGAGGTGCTCGCCGGTTCCTGGTCGCCGTCCAGCATGTGCATCGTGCGGTCCATCGCCTCCAGGGCGTTCAGGCCCGCCTTCTCGATCCGCTCCAGGGCCAGCACCGCCTGGCCGGGATCGGTCGGGGCCAGGAAGCGGGCCGCCTGGGCCTGTACGACGATGCCGCTGACGTCGTGCGCCACGAAGTCGTGAAGATCACGGGAGAGCTGTAGCCGCTGGGCGCGCCGGGCCTCTGTGACCGCGGTACGCCGGCGTTGCTCCACACGGCGCGGAGAGGCGCCGAGGGCCGCCGCGGCGAGCGCCGGGAGCAGCCAGAACGACGCCGCGCCCGCACGTTCCAGGAAACCGCCGTTGACCAGCGGCACGGGCCAGGCGGCCACCGCGAGGGCTGCGAGGGGGACCGCGATCCGCGCATCCCGCCGGGGCGACCAGCGGGCGACCGCCGCGATGAGGGGCAGCAGCAGGGCCGCTCCCGCGAGCTTCAGGTACGAGCCGGGATGCGTGGTGACGGCCACGGTGCTCGCCAGGGACAGCAGTGCGCAGGCCGCCGTGGGGCGGGCCAGTCGGGTGTGCGCGGCGGTGCGGCGGCGGGCCAGGGCCCAGGCCATGGTGGCTGCTGCCGTGAGCGCCGGCAGACAGCCAAGTATGAGCTGCGGCACGGCTGGTGTCGTCTCCCCCATGGTGATCAGCGTACGAGGCGTGATCATCCGGCCCGCGTTCGGCATGTGTTCCCGCCGCGTTCTGTGCGCGTACGGCCTGTCGTCTCTGCCGAACGGCAGAGAACGCGCCGCGGACGGTCTGCAGTTATCTGCCGGTCGGCCGATGGGCGGGGACGGTGGGTGCGGGCGAGGCTGTCTCTCGTTCGGCAGAGGCCGACCGGGCCACCCAGGCCGACCGGGCCACCCAGGCCGACCGGGCCGACCAGGCCGGCCGGTCCGACCACCAGTCATTCAACTTGTCCTCCATGAACGGGAGTTCACCATGCGCTTCGTCTCTCTCGGTGCCGTTGGTGCCGCCGCCGTGCTCGCCGGGATCATCGCGGCGGGGACCGCGGCAGGCGACGCGCACGCTGCCCGGACGCCCGTGAAGAAGCCAGGCAAGGTCGCGAGCGTCCACGGGGCAGGACGCATCGCGTACGTCTACTCGCCCCACGACGACATCCGCTTCACCGTCGATGCCCAGGCAGCGCCCTTCACCCACCACATGCCGGGGTTGCCGCTGCCCGGGCTGCCCACCGACGCCAAGGGCACCGTGACCATCAAGCACTACTCACCGGCCCACCACGTCACCGGCTGGTCGAAGGCGAGGGTCGACTGCCTGGTCACCGGGGGCGGCACGGCGACGCTCACCGCGGTCGTGGAGGAGTCGAACGTCGAGAAGCGCGGCAAGCGGTTCGGTCTCAGCATCCAGCAGGGGCGCGGCGCCGCACCGGACCGCGTCGGCTTCGGCTGGGACATCGTGAACTTCGAACCCCGCGCCAAGGACCAGAAGGACCTGGAGTCGCCCACCGGCACCTGCATGGCTCCCGCTCCCTTCGCGCCGGTCATCAAGGGCGCCTTCACCGTCCGGCACCAGGAACTGCCGCCGTTGCCTTCGACGCGGGGGTGACTCCGGTGCGGACACCGGGGCGCACACCGCATGTCGCGGTGTGCGCCCCGGCGGAGGGGCTCAGGCCGCGGCGGGTGTGTAGTGGGTGGCGTCGTCGCCTTCGATGGTGTGGCTGAGCCTGCCGTCGATGCCGGCCGGGACATCACCGGCGACGGTCACCCGGTGCAGCAGGCGCGGCAGGTCGCCGTAGTCGTCGGGGGCGTAGTGCTGGGTGATGCGGTTGTCGAACAGGACGAGGTCGCCGGGCGTCCAGGCCACGCGCACGATGTTCTCGGGTCGGGTGACGTAGGACTGGAACAGGCGCAGCAGGTCGCGGGAATCGGAGGGTCCGAGGCCCACGATGCTCTGCGCGAAGCCGCCGATGAACAGTCCCCGCTCCCCGGACTCGGGGTGGACGCGCACCAGGGGGTGTGCGGTGCGGTACTTCCGGGAGACGAACTGCCGGCGGTGCTCGGCGGCCTTGTCGCTCTTCGGGGCCGCGTAGTCGTAGTCGTTGGTGTGGACCGCCCACAGCTTGTCGGCCAGCTCGCGCAGGGGCTCGGGCAGGTCCTGGTACGCGGCGGCCGTGTTGGCGATGAGCGTGTTGCCACCGTAGGGCGGGACCACGATGCTGCGCAGCGTGGACGCCTTCGGGGGCGTACGGACGAAGGTGACATCGGTGTGCCACCGGTTGGCGCGGATGCCCTCGTCGCCGTTGACGGGCAGGATGTTCGGCTGCCCGTCAACGGACGGGACGGTGGGGTGCGCGGTGGTGAGCTCACCGAAGAGGGAGGCGAAGCGGAGCTGGCCGGCGTCGTCGAGCTGCTGGTTGCGGAAGACCAGCGCCTTGTGTTCCAGGAGCGCGGAGTTGATCTCGGTGATGAGGGCGGGTTCGAGGTCGGTGGCGAGGTCCACGCCGGTGATCTCGGCGCCGATGCGTCCCCCGATCCTGCGGATGTCGAAGCCGGTGGCGTTGCTGTTGGTGGTCATGTTCGCGGTTCTCCGTTCAGGTGGTGATGGGTGGGGAATCCGGTGGTGAGGCCGGGTCCGCTCATGCCGCCCCGGTCGTTCCTGAGGCGGTCGCGGTCAGCCGGTTGGCGGGGCGGGGCAGGCCGTAGTGCTCGCGCAGGGTGCGTCCGGTGTACTCGGTACGGAACAGACCGCGTCGCTGGAGGACGGGCACGACGTGATCGACGAAGTCCTCCAGGCCGCCCGGCAGATGGGGTGGCATGATGTTGAAGCCGTCGGCGGCGCCTTGGGTGAACCACTCCTGGAGCTGGTCGGCGATCTGCTCCGGCGTGCCGACGACGACCCGGTGGCCGCGTCCGCCGCCGAGGCGGGCGATGAGTTGGCGCAGGGTGAGGCCGTCGCGGCGGGCGAGTTCGGCGACGAGCGTGAAGCGGCTCTTGTTGCCGTTGATGTCCCGTTCCTCGGGAAGTTCGGGCAGCGGCCCGTCCAGCGGCAGCCCGGTCAGATCGGTGCCGAGCATCCCGGACAGCTGGGCGAGTCCGTACTCGGGCACCTGAAGCTCCGTCAGCTCGTGGTCCAGCGCCCGCGCCTCGGCCTCGGTCGAGCCGATGACCGGGCAGATGCCGGGCAGGACCTTCAGGTCCTCCTCGGACCGGCCGTGCTGTGCCAGCCGTGACTTGAGGTCCTTGTAGAACGACTGGGCGTCGGCGAGGGTCTGCTGGGCCGTGAACACGGCCTCGGCGTACTCGGCCGCGAACTCCCGCCCGTCCTCCGACGAACCGGCCTGCACCAGCAACGGGTGACCCTGGGGACTGCGCGGTACGTTCAGCGGGCCCTGCACCCCGAAGTACGCCCCGCGGTGGCCGATCTCCCGCACCCGGTCGGTGTCGGCGTAGACGCCGCGCTCACGGTCGAGCAGGATCGCGTCGTCCTCCCAGCTGTCCCACAGCTTGGTCACGACCTCGACGAACTCCCGCGCCCGCTCGTAGCGCAGCCGGTGTTCCAGGTGCTGGTCCTGCCCGAAGTTGCGGGCCTCGTTCACGGTGCCCGAGGTGACGATGTTCCAGCCGGCCCGGCCACCGCTGATGTGGTCCAGGGAGGCGAACTTCCGGGCGGTGTGGAACGGCTCGTTGAAGGTGGTCGACACCGTGGCGATCAGCCCGATGTGCTCGGTGACCGTGGCCAGGGCGGACAGCAGGGTGAGCGGTTCGAAGCCGCCGAGGGCGTTGTGACGGACCTTCCCCCACAGGGCCAGGCCGTCGGCGAAGAAGATCGAGTCGAGCCGGCCGCGCTCGGCGGTCTGCGCGAGCTGCTGGAAGTAGCGCAGGTCCGTGACGCGTTCCGGCTGCGTACGCGGGTGCCGCCAGGCGGCGTCGTGGTGGCCGGCGTTCATCAGGAAGGCGTTGAGATGCAGCCGGCGGTGGGTGGTGGGACGGGTGGCGGGAGACATGAGGGCTCCTCGGTGCGGGTGGGTGCCGGAAGGGGGCCGGGTCAGCCGGCGGCGGGGACGCGCCAGGAGCTGAGCCGACGTTCCACGGTCACCAGGACCTGGTTGAAGGCCACGCCGATGGCGGAGATGGTGAGGATTCCCGCGTACATCTGCGGGATCGCGAAGTTGTACTGCGAGGAGTTGATCAGATAGCCCAGACCGGCCTTGGCGCCGATCATCTCGGCGGCGACCAGCACCAGGATCGACGCCGCTCCGGCCAGCCGGATAC
The DNA here is from genome assembly GCA_024349765.1 of Streptomyces nigrescens. GTDB lineage: Bacteria > Actinomycetota > Actinomycetes > Streptomycetales > Streptomycetaceae > Streptomyces > Streptomyces endophytica. Next base: position 260,741 of record AP026074.1, read on the forward strand.
CGGTGAACATGACCGGTACCGAGGACGGCAGGATGACCTTCTGGAACAGTCGTGGCGCGGACAGATCCATCGACCTGGCCAGCCGGAGCAGGGTCGGGTCGACGTTGCGCACGGCGCTGATGGTGTTGAGCAGGATCGGCCAGGTGCACGCGTAGACCACGATGGAGATCTTCGAGGTCTCGCCGATCCCCAGCAGCAGGACGAACACCGGCAGCAGGGCCAGCGCGGCCGTGTTGCGGAACACCTCCAGCAGCGGACCGAGCAGGTCGGCGACCGGCCGGTACCAGCCGATCAGCAGACCGAGGGGCACGGCGACCGCCACGGCCAGCCCGAATCCGCTGAACGAGCGTGCCAGGCTGGCGCCCGTGTGGTCGGCCAGCCGGCCGTCGGCCGCCAGATCCCACCAGGCCCCGACGACCTCGCTGAACGGGGGCAGGAACGTCCGGTCGACCAGATTGAGCCGAGGTGCGGACTCCCACAGGAGCAGCAGGGCGACGACCGCCGCGGATTTGACGGCGCCCCTCAGCAGGAGGGACGGCAGTCGGCGCACCGCCCGGCGGAAGCTCGCCGGCGAGCGGGGGCGGCGTGGTGCGCCCGGTGGTGGTTCAGGGGAGCGTACGGGCGCGGGGAGGGAGCGGGCCCGGGTGCTGGTACCGGTCGTGGTGGTCGTGGTGGTCGTGCGGGTCGTGCCGGTGGGGGCAGCGGTGCCGGTTGTCGTGCCGCCGAGGGTACGGGCGACGCCGTTGGTGTTGGTGTTGGTGTTGGTGCTGGTGCTGGTGCTCGTGCTGGTTGCTGCGTTCGTGCCGAGTGCGGGGCTCATACCGAGACCTCCTCCTTCTCCAACTGCTGGGCCCTGGCCACCTCGTCGTGCAGCAGCGACCAGATCTCGTGCCGGTACCGCGCGAACTCGGGACTCGACCGCAGGTCGTCCGTCTCGGTGCGCGCCTCCAAGGCGATCGGGACGACCTGCTTGATCCGGCCGGGCCGTGAGGTCATCACGGCGACCCGCTGCCCCAGATAGACCGCCTCCTCGATCCCGTGCGTGATGAAGACGACCGTCTTTCCGGTGCGCTCCCAGATCCGCAGCAGTTCGTCCTGCAGCGACTCCCTGGTCTGGGCGTCCAGCGCGGCGAACGGCTCGTCCATCAGCAGCACATCGGGGTCGTAGGCGAGACTGCGGGCGATCGCGACGCGCTGCCGCATGCCGCCCGACAACTCGTGCGGATGACGATGCTCGAAGCCGGACAGACCGACCAGGTCCAGGAACTCCCTGGCCCGTGCGGCGCGTTCGCGCCGTGGCACCCCGGTGGCCTCCAGGCCGAACTCGACATTGCCTTGCGCCGTGCGCCAGGGCAGCAGGGCGTACTGCTGGAAGACGATGCCGCGGTCCAGGCCCGGACCGGTGACGGGCCGACCGTCCAGCAGGATCCGCCCGCCGGTGGGACTGCCCAGACCGCCGAGCAGATCCAGCAAGGTCGACTTCCCGCAGCCACTCGGCCCGACCAGGACGACGAACTCACCCGCCGCTATCTCCAGATCGATCCCGTCGAGGGCGGTGAACCGGGTCGCCTGCCGGGCGCCTGCGCGCTCCTCGCCCGCCCGGCCCTTCCTCGTCCGGTCCTTGACGGTGAAATCCTTCCGTACGCCCTCAAAGGCGATCTTGGGTGTGAGCGATTCCGCCATCGGTCAACTCCCGCTCTTCGAAGGGGAAGGAGACGGCGAAGGAGTCCCGGCGCCGCCCGCCTTATAGGCGTTGAACTCATTCGTGTAGAGCTCGGACACCGACACCTGGCCCTTCTGGATGTCGCCGCGCTTGGCCAGCCAATCGACCCAGAGCTGGAGTTCCTTGCCGGTGATACGGCCGGCCGTCTCGGCGACGCCCCACGACTTCCAGTACCGCAGAGGAGCGACGTCCTCATTGCGCCCGCGCTTCTTCACGATGTCCGTCATGCGGGCGACGACTTCCTTGTGCGGAGTGGAGCGGGACCACTCGATGGCACGCGCCACCCCGGTGACGAAGATCCGGGCCGTGTCCGGGTTCTCCTTGAGAAAGCGGTCCGTCATCACATACGTGCCGGCACTGAAAGCGCCGAGCAGTCCGTAGTCACTGAACAACTGGCGAATTCCGCCCTTCGCCAGGGCCTTGTCCCGCAGAATGCCGCCGAGCACGGCCACCTCGATCTGGTGCTGACGCAGGCTCTGCTCGGTGTTGACGGGCGGCACCACCAGCGGTTCGACCTTGTTTGCCTGCCCTCGGGACAGGCCGCCCCGCTCCAGGTAGATGTCGAGCAACGCCTCGGCATGGGCGCCGAGGGTGTTCATCCCGACCTTCTTGCCGATCAGATCACGGGCCGAACGGATCGGGCTGTCGTCGAGCACGTAGTACCCGTTGTACGCCTCCTTGTCGGAGCCGTAATAGCTGATGACGGCCTTGATGGGAGCGTTGTTCGCGGCCAGTTTGACGACCGCGCCGTTGAACGCCCCGCCGAAGTCGATCTGACCGGTGGCCGCGGACTGGATGTCCTGCGGGCCGCTGGTGGTGTTGCCGATCCACTTCAGCTTGACGTCCTCCAGATACCCGAGGTCCGCGGCCAGTTCCGGCAGGGTGACCTGGCCGGCCCAGCCCTGATAGCGGAGCGTCTTGGTCTGTCCCCGACCGGAGGACGCACCGGTCGCCGCCGTGCCGCAACTCACCGCGGCCGCCGATATTCCGAGCAGCGTGAGGAACTGTCGTCTGGTCGATGCGTTCAGCGTGGTCATGGGAAATTCCTGTTCGGGAGGAGAAAACGCCTGGAGTGCGTGGCGATGTGCGCGAGCGCGCAGCACAAACACCGGTCAGGTGGGAAAAGAAACCTCGTCACGAATTCCGTGCGGTCAACCCGCCGTGCAGGGCGCAAAATCGGCCATGCGCGGAGACACGCGAGTGACAGGGCGTGTCATGGCATTGCGTTGCACGGCACGGCACGGCACGGCACGGCACGGCACGGGCAGGGCACGGCAAGGCACGCCCTGGGATGCGTGGCACGAGTCAGGAGAGAGCCCCGGTCGACGGGGCTAGCGACCAGCGGCACAGATGGCGCTGGCCTGACGTCGCAGATCGACGTGCAGGCGCGCGGCGAATTCCTCGGACTGGCTCACACCCGAGAGGTTGACAGCGAAATCCAGCCACGTCAACGACTCCTTCGAAGGCGTCTCACATACCGAATTCGCTGTCACGTGCGCGAAGCACGGCGTTCATAACGGCGCCCGTTCATAGCGACGCCCGTTCACGACGACGCTCGTTCACGCGGGCGCTGGGGAGGGGCCGCGTACCGGGGCCGCGCCATCGGCCGCGGCCGAGCCGTCCGAGAGTCAGCGCCCGCCACCCTGGTCTCCGCTTCCTCGAACGCTTCCTCGAAGGGGTCGACGCGTGTGGCGGCTGACGGCACGATGGAGGGCGGCAGAGGTGACCGACAGGCGGTGCGCCATGCGAGGAGGGGGCAGTGTGATGCGCGCCCGAGTGATCAGGAGTGTCCAGTTATCAGCGGTCGTCGTGGTGGCGGTGGCCGCGGTGCCGTTCGCGTTCCAGACACTGGGAGAGAGCGGCCCAGAGGTGACGGTGCATCAGGTGCAGCCGCCGAAGCCGCAGGACGCGGCGCGGTTTCACGACGCCTTGCGACACCATGAGAAGACGGGGAAGTGGCCTTGCCCAGAAGGGGGAGTGCCGCCCCGAGGCGGCGGCTCTGCGGCTGAGGCGGGTGCGCAATCCCTTGTTCACGAGGCCGGCCCCGAAGACTACGACTGCCCGAAGCGCTAGACCCGGGCAAGGGAAGGGCCCCGGCTGGCCGAAGCCCGCCGGGGCCCTCTCACGTGCGGTTCACAGGGACTTGTACACGCTCACGGCGTAGGCACCGTGCTCGGACGAATACAGGTGGTTGTCCACCCACCTGCCGTGACTGTCCCCGTTGCGGTGACTGTTCACGCCGACGATTCGGGCGCCGTGGGTGAGGTTTTTGACCATGGGCCCTCCGCTGGCCCCGTGGCCCATCTCGCAGTCCATCTCCAGCCGCTGGTCCAGCGGGTTCCCGTTCGATGCGTCCACGGTGTTGCCGTAGCAGTACCGCATGTAAGCACCGCCGGAGTAGAAGGAATCGGGACGACGATATCCATCGGCGGGGTATCCCAGGGAAGCGACATTGTCGTTCTCGGGAGAGTTGGACCGGAACTCATACCCGTACGCCCCGACGGTGTTCTGTATGGAGCGGCCCTTGCGGGGCTGGAGGACTGCGCCACCCATGTCGGAATAGCGGAAGTCACCTTTGCTGATGTAGACGGACGGGACGACGACGCGTTTGACGTCCCAGTAGCCGTAGGGCGCAGTTTTGGCGAATCCGGGCGCGAAGGCGAAGTTCTTGTGCCAGCGCTTCTTGGCCCAGTCATAGAGGCAATGCGCTGCCGTCCAGAGGGAGGACTTGTTGGAGTGCGTGATGACGGAGGCGGTGCACTGGCCGTAGCGGCCGTTGCCCGTTTCGAAGAGCAGCACCCCGGTGGCGGCCCACGGCCACTTCTTGGGTTCGGGTGCGCGCAGCGAACGCGTGACCTCTTGCCCCTGCGCGCCGTTGATTCTCGCCTCGCCGGGGGCGGAAGCCAAGAAGCGCTGCGGCGGTACGGCGTTTGCGGAGAGTGCGACGTCAGGCAGGTTTGGCTGTTTCCCCGGGCGGCTCATGGGAGTGGCGCCGCGCCGTTCGGGGCCCACCGGGTTGGCAAGGGCACGCTTGACGCGCTCGGGTGTCCAGAATTTCTCGGCGCTGCCGGGCGCCGAGCGCTGCTCCTTGACGGAACTGGCCGGCAGGCCGGACTGCGGCTGGGATCCGGAATGCGCGCTTCGGGAGAGGGTCGACGTCGTCATCGCCGGTAACGCAGGTGAGTGATTGTTGGCGTACGCCGTGCCGGCCAGGGCGCTGAGCCCCAGAGCGGCGGTGGCAGTGATGGCCATTGCGGTGTGCCGGAACTGCAAGGTACCCCCCGTATTTGACTGCCGTTTGCTTACGTGACTGCGCCGTTGGGCACGTCACAGCCACCGGGGAGTTAAGTCGGGCCTGATAAACGCGCGGTCAATGTTGCGCTTTAAACAGAGGAGCCCGCCCCCCACCGAGCCGTCACCGGATCACCGGGAACTTCCGCCCGGCGGAAGACGCTTGCGCCCGGCGCTCGATCACCACCCCTCGAAATCCCCCGAAATGCAGGACGTCCGGGCCGGCCCCGCAGGCCGACCCGGACGTCACCTCAGGTCACTCGATGCGCGATCAGGCCAGATCGAACCGGTCCAGGTTCGAGACCTTGACCCACGCCGCGACGAAGTCGTTCACGAACTTCTCCTTCGCGTCGTCGCACGCGTAGACCTCGGCGAGCGCGCGGAGCTCGGAGTTCGAGCCGAAGACGAGGTCGGCACGGGTGCCGGTCCACTTGACCTCGCCGGTCGCGTCGTCGCGGCCCTCGAAGGTGTTCTGGTCCTCCGAGGTCGCCTTCCACGTCGTGCCCAGGTCGAGCAGGTTGACGAAGAAGTCGTTCGTCAGCTTGCCCGGGGCGTCCGTGAAGACGCCGTGCGAGGTCTGCTGGTGGTTCGCGCCCAGGACGCGCAGACCGCCGACGAGGACGGTCAGCTCGGGGGCGCTCAGGCCCAGCAGGTTCGCCTTGTCGAGCAGGAGGTACTCGGCCGGCAGGCGGTTGCCCTTGCCCTGGTAGTTGCGGAAGCCGTCGGCGGTGGGCTCCAGCGCGGCGAAGGACTCCGCGTCGGTGTGCTCCTCCGTCGCGTCCACACGGCCCGGCGCGAAGGGCACCTCGATGTCGTAACCGGCGTCCTTGGCGGCCTTCTCCACGGCGGCGGCACCACCGAGGACGATCAGGTCGGCCAGCGAGACCTTTTTGGCGCCGGAGTTGAACTCCTGCTGGATCCCCTCGACGGTGCGCAGCACCAGTGCCAGCTGGTCGGGGTCGTTGGCCTCCCAGCTGCGCTGCGGCTCCAGGCGGATGCGACCACCGTTGGCGCCGCCGCGCTTGTCGCTGGTGCGGAAGGTCGAGGCCGACGCCCACGCGGTGGACACCAGCTGCGCCACGGTCAGCCCCGAGTCGAGGAGCTTGGCCTTGAGGGCCGCGATGTCCCCGGCGTCGATGACCTCGCCCTCGGCCTCCGGCAGCGGGTCCTGCCACAGCAGGGTCTCCTCCGGGACCTCCGGACCGAGGTACAGCGACTTCGGGCCCAGGTCGCGGTGGGTCAGCTTGTACCAGGCACGGGCGAACGCGTCCGCGAACTCGTCCGGGTTCTCGTAGAAGCGCCGCGAGATCTGCTCGTAGACCGGGTCGAAGCGCAGCGACAGGTCGGTGGTGAGCATCGTCGGGAGCTTCTTCTTCGACGGGTCGTGCGCGTCGGGGATGATCGCCTCGGCGTTCTTCGCCACCCACTGGTGGGCACCGGCCGGGCTCTTGGTCAGCTCGTACTCGTACTCGAAGAGGTTCTTGAAGAAGCCGTTGCCCCACTGGGTCGGCGTGGCGGTCCAGGTGACCTCCAGGCCACTGGTGATCGCGTCGCCGCCCTTGCCGGTGCCGTAGGTGCTCGCCCAGCCCAGGCCCTGTGCCTCGATCGGGGCGGCCTCGGGGTCGGGGCCGACGTTCTCCGCGGGGCCGGCGCCGTGGGTCTTGCCGAAGGTGTGACCGCCGGCGATCAGCGCGACGGTCTCCTCGTCGTTCATCGCCATCCGGCGGAACGTCTCACGGATGTCGCGGGCCGCGGCGATCGGGTCCGGGGTGCCGTTCGGCCCCTCCGGGTTGACGTAGATCAGACCCATCTGGACCGCGCCGAGCGGGTTCTCCAGCTCACGGTCGCCGGTGTAGCGCTGGTCGTCGAGCCAGACCTTCTCGGGACCCCAGTACACGTCCTCCTCGGACTCCCAGACGTCCGCGCGGCCGCCGGCGAAGCCGAAGGTCGTAAAGCCCATGGACTCCAGGGCGACGTTGCCGGCGAGGATCATGAGGTCGGCCCAGGACAGGCTCTTGCCGTACTTCTTCTTGACCGGCCACAGCAGACGGCGGGCCTTGTCGAGGTTGCCGTTGTCCGGCCAGCTGTTGAGCGGCGCGAAGCGCTGCTGACCGGCGCCGGCGCCGCCGCGGCCGTCGCTGATGCGGTAGGTGCCCGCGCTGTGCCAGGCCATCCGGATCATGAACGGGCCGTAGTGACCGAAGTCGGCCGGCCACCAGTCCTTGGAGTCCGTCAGCAACTCGGCGATGTCCTGTTTCACGGCCGGGAGGTCGAGGCCCTGGAACGCCTCGGCGTAGTCGAAGTCCTCACCGAGCGGATTGGCCACGGCGGGATTCTTGGCGAGGATCTTCAGATTGAGCCGCTCCGGCCACCACTGGGCGTTGCCACCGCCCTGGGTCGGGTGCAGGGCGCGCCCGTGCGCAACCGGGCAGCCGCCTGCCTCCTCGGACTTCGGGTCCGTGACGATTGCGTCGTGGTTCTCAGACATGGGAATCCTTCCGAACTGGGCAGATCACGGTGCTCAGGAACTACGGACGGGAAAACAGCCGGGGCCGCGGGCCCCGGAAGGCGACCCGGCCTCAACGAAGGAGAGGCCGTGGTCGTCGGACACGGTCGGTCACCACACCACATCGACCGTGTGGTGGAGATCATCGACGACACCGCTGGACCGGAAACCGCCGTGGTGGCGGCCGTCGCGCACAGATGCCCCGCACCGGACCGGCCGGCCGACCGGCCCGACGCCGGGACGGCCTCTGCCCGGGCACGGAACCCACACCGGCACCGGCCTCGCGCACGGCGCACTCCCGCTTGAAGGAGGCGACCTGCTCCGGCAGGACCTGTACCTCCACCAGCACCGGGCCGCCGGCACCCGCCGGCCCGCTGTCCTGGCTGTCCGCGGCCAGGGCACCGGAGGCGGTGGTGAGCGGACCCGTCCCATCAACCGTCACGGGCTTTCCCTGCTGTTGTCCTGTCCCTTGGCTGTCGCCGGAACCGATCCTACGATGGACCAAGTCCAAGTCAATACAACAGCCAGACCCGTACGGATTCATTCGCCGGAAGACGCACAGGCCAAGACGCGCAGTCCAAGACGCACAGTCCAAGACGCACGGTCCGAAGAGACGCAGTCCGGAAGAAGCACAGTAAGGCTGGTGGTCATGAGCGACCTGCTGGACCGGCTCCGCCAACGAGGCTGGCGGATGACTGCCCAGCGCCGGGTGGTCGCCGAGGTACTCGACGGCGAACACGTCCACCTCACCGCGGACGAGGTGCTCGCCCGCGCCACGGTCCGGCTGCCGGAGATCTCCCGCGCAACCGTCTACAACACCCTCGGCGAGCTCGTCTCGCTCGGCGAGGTGACCGAGGTGGCCACCGACGGCCGCGCCAAGCGCTACGACCCCAACGCCCACCGCCCCCACCAGCACCTGATCTGCTCCCACTGCGGCGCCATCAGGGACGTCCACCCCGCCGGCGACCCGCTGGCCGACCTGCCCGACTCCGAACGCTTCGGCTTCACCGTCTCCGAGGTCGAGATGACCTACCGCGGGCTGTGCCCGGACTGCAACCACGCGTGAGCGTTGGGAACGGTCGGCGGACGTCACGCCTTCGCACCCACGGCGGCGAGCCGGACCGCGCGTACCTCACCGAACCGGGCCCATGCAGCGGGGAGTTGTCGCCGCGGTCATGGCCGCGGCGCTCGACCTTCCTGGCCAGGCAGCTTCCCGAAAACGTCGTCGACGTCGGCCGGCTGCGTGTCATGATCGCGACCTGTGTCAGTCGTATCAACTGGAAGGTTCCCATGCCTGCTTACGTCATAGGTCATCTCCGGGAGGCCGTACCGCACCCGGAGATCGCTGAGTACATCGAGCGGATCACCGCGACCTTCGAACCGCACGGCGGTCGCTTCCTCGTGCACGCGTCGCAGCACGAGGTGGCGGAGGGCAGCTGGCCCGGGCACGTCGTGGTGATCGGCTTTCCCGGCATGGCCGAGGCGCGGGCCTGGTGGGACTCGCCCGCCTACCAGGAGATCGCACCGCTGCGTTCGCGGCACATCGAGGGCGACATCATCCTGGTCGAGGGCGTACCCGAGGGTTACGACCCCCGCGCCACCGCGAAGGCCCTACGGGAGTCCATTCCGGCTGAGTAGCCGATGAGTTGAACCGTGCCGCGGGCCGCCGGGTGGCCACAGCTCCCGCGCGTGCGCGCCGCCGCCGTCCCGTGGACGGCCCGCGCACCGGAAACCGGATCACCGCTCAACCACCGTTGTCACATCCGAAGGCGCGGCGGTGTCTTCATGGCGTAACGGCAGACATACACATCTACAGGGAGAACACCATGTCGCCACGCGTTCCGAAGGCTGAGCTTCCCACCGAGCTCCGCGAGAACATGATCAAGCAACTCGGTGCCGTGCCCGAGCCCGTCGAGGTGGTGTGGCACAGCCCCAAGGTCGCCACGTCCAACTTGGAGTTCTCGGCCAAGCTGGCTGAGTGGGATGCGGCCGATGAGGGCCTCAAGTCGTTCGCGCACATGGCCGTCGCGGCGCAGGTCGGCTGCAGCTGGTGCCTCGACGTCGGCTACTTCCAGGCGCAGAACCAGAACCTGGACCTGGCCAAGGCGAGCCAGGTACCGCGCTGGCGGGAATCGGACGTGTTCACGCCGCTGGAGCGGGACGTCCTTGAGTACGCCGAGGCCATGACGCACACGCCGCCGACCGTCACCGACGAGATGTACGCGAGTCTGCTGGACCGGCTCGGCCCGGCGGCGATGGTCGAGCTCACCGCCTACATCGCCTTCGTCAACATGGCGACCAGGAACAACAATGCCAACGGGGTCGCCTCGCAGGGCTTCTCCGAGGCCTGCGAGGTTCCGCTGGCCCGTCGTCCGGAGCGCTCCGGCGCGGCAACGACGGCATGACCGAGGACCCGTTCGTCACCCATCGCACCCTCCTCTTCACGGTCGCCTACGAGATGCTCGGGTCGGCGGCCGATGCGGAGGACGTGCTGCAGGACTCCTGGCTGCGGTGGGCCGACGTCGACCGGACACAGGTGAACGATCCGCGGGGGTACCTCGTCCGGATCGTCACCCGGCAGTCGCTCAACCGCCTGCGGACGCTGTCCCGCCGCCGCGAGGAATACGTCGGCGAGTGGCTGCCGGAACCGCTGCTGACCAGCCCTGATGTCGCCGAGGACGTCGAACTCGCGGAGAGCGTCTCGATCGCGATGCTGACCGTGCTGGAAACGCTCGGGCCGGCGGAGCGGGCGGTGTTCGTGCTCCGGGAGGTCTTCGACCTGCCGTACGGCGAGATCGCCGAGGCCGTCGGGAAGTCCGCGGCCGCGGTGCGGCAGATCGCACGGCGGGCCCGCGAGCATGTGGCGGCCCGGCGGCCGCGGGTGCGGGTGAGCCGGTCGGAACAGCAGGCCGTGGTGGAGCGGTTCCTGGCCGCGTTGCGTACCGGACGGGTCCAGGAGCTGATGGAGGTCATGGCGCCCGACGTGGTCCTGATCGCCGACGGTGGCGGGCTCGCCGCCGCCGCTCGGGCTCCGCTCCACGGGGCCGAACTGGTGGCGTCGCTGCTCGCGCGTCCCGGCCGGGCGGTGTCGCCGGTGTGGCTCAACGGCGCGCCCGCGGGCCGGATCGAGATCGACGGCCGGCTGGCCGCGGTGAGCCTCGTGGTGGAGGACGGGCGGGTCACCCGGATCCACGCGGTCGCCAACCCGCAGAAACTGACGCGGTTGGACGAGCCGGCCGAACTCGCCAGGTAGAAGCGGCTGTTGACCCGACTCGTGGGTGTTCCGGGCGGTGCGAACCGCCCGGAACACCCATGAGCGGGCCACGTTGTGCCGCTACGTTATGCCTCCCACCCCCTCACGACGGAGACACCTTGTCGCTTCGCATCACCCCACTGACCGACCCCGAAGACGGGCAGTACAGCCGGCGTCTTGCATGGCTGGCGTCCGACGCCGACGCCATACCCGTCGGGACGGCCTTTCTCCGCCTGTTCACCGCCGCCGGACAGGACCACGTGGCCGAACTGGCCGTCCAGGTCCATCCGGCGGAGCGACGCGGCAACGTCGGTTCCCGGCTGCTCGACGTCGCCGTGGCAGCCGCTCGGGACCACGCCCGACGCAGCGTCACCGCACAGGCCGACGCCGGATCGCCCGGCGACGCCTTCCTGTCGGCCCGAGGCTTCCGCAAGGTCCTCACCCTGCGGTTCACCCGCTTGCCCCTGGCCGACGTGGATCCCGCTGCCCTGGACGAGATCGTCGCGCGCCCGCACCCCGGCTATCGGCTGGCATCCTGGCGGGGAACCGTTCCCGACGACCTCGCCCAGACCTTCGCCGCCTCGCGCCGTGCGATGGACGACATGCCCATGGACGACACCGACTACGGCACGGTGGTCTGGGACGTGGACCGGGTCCGAGCCGCCGCCCGGACCGTCGCGGAGCGCGGCGACCTGCTGCACACCGTTGCCGCCATCGACGAGTCCGACGGCTCGATCGCCGGCTTCACGGAACTGGTCGTCCCCGGGAGCGGTGAGGGCGACGGCCAGCACTACGGAACCGGCGTACTGCCCGAGCACCGCGGACACGGCCTCGGCCGGTGGATGAAGGCGGAGTCGATCAGACATGCCCACGGCCACTACCCGAAGTTGGGCGCCCTGTTGACCGACACCGCAGACAGCAACACGCACATGCGACACATCAACGAAGCCCTCGGTTATGTGCCCACGCACGAGGTCCTCCAGTACCAGCTCGATCTGGAAGGCGGAACGCGCGGGCCGGGCCGCAGCCCGGCCTGACATGCTGTGGGGCATGGCGCATCTCGACGGAAAGCCCGTGACCACCGATGACGTGCTCCCTCTGGCGTTGACGAGCTACGGACACTTCACGACCATGCGTGCCGACGCCGACCACCGGATCCGTGGTCTGTCCCTGCACATGGACCGCCTCGTACGGGACTGCCGGACCGTCTGGGGCGCCGGCCTGGACACCGGGCGCGTCCGGCAGTTCGTCCGCCAGGCACTGGAGGGACAGCGCGGTCCGTGCATGATCCGGGTGACGGTCTACGACCCCGCGGTGGAGGTCGGTCACCCCGCGGACGCCGATCAGCCCCAGGCGCTGGTCACCGTACGCCCGGCCGGGGCGATGCCCCCGCCGCCGCTGCGCGCGATGAGCGTCCCGTACGAGCGCGACCTGCCCCAGGTCAAGCACTGCGGACTGTTCGGCGCCCTGCACATCCGTCGCGCGGCACAGTTCGCCGGCTTCGACGATGCCCTGTTCATCGGGCCCGACGGTTACGTCAGCGAAGGCGCGACCTGGAACGTCGGCTTCATCGACGACGACGGCACCGTGGTCTGGCCGCAGGCCCCGGTGCTGCCCGGCATCACCATGAGGCTTCTGCAACAACAGGTCGCGCACCGGATCGCCCCCGTCACCCTGGCCCAGGCCAAGGGCATGCGGGCGGCATTCGCCACCAACACGGGCATCGGCGTCCGGGCGTTGACGGCTGTCGACGATGCCCCGCTGGCCGTCGAGGACCCGGTGCTGAGCACGCTGCGCGAGGCGTACCTGTCGATCCCCGGTGAGGAGCCCTAGGGGCACGGACACGAGGGCGAGCGCCGGCGTCCGGCGCGCGTCCGGCGCACCGGCTCTAGGCTTCCACCGGCACCGACCTCCCCACTCATCAGGAGCGCACCTCATGTCCGACCCCGCCGCCCCGAAGCACCCGTACCCCGACGCGTTCGGGCCGGACGAAGCGCCCGCCCCGCACGCACTGCTCGCGCCGCTGATCGGACTCCTGGGCACGTGGGTCGGCCGGGGGCGAGGCGGGTATCCGACGCTCGCCGAGGAGTTCGGGTACGCGCAGGAGGTCACCTTCAGCCACGACGGACGTCCCTTCCTCCGCTACGAGGCACGCGCCTGGCTCCTCGACACGGACGACGCCCCGCTGCGGCCGGCCGCCCGCGAGAGCGGCTGGTGGCGGCTGCAGCCGGAGGGACGCGTGGAGGCGTTGATCACCCAGCCCACCGGGATCGCGGAGGTCCTGGTCGGCCGGGCGGGCGACGGCACGGTCGACCTGACCACCCATCAGGTGGCGCTCGCACCCACCGCGAAGGAGGTCACCGCCACCCGCCGCCGCTACGACCTGACGGACCAGGACACCCTGAGCTTCGTCCACGACCTCGCGGCGGTCGGCCGGCCGCTGCAACACCACCTCGCGGCCGAGCTTCGACGCGTCGGTCGGAGCTAGGCTACTGATCTGCCGTTCAACAGCGGGTTTCCCGCTCGTTGCCCGCAGGCAACCAACATCGGCAGGCGGACATCTCTCCGTGTGACCGACCGACTGGGGGAGACGATGAACTGGTCCAGGCTGATGGGCGTGATGGCAGCCGGCCTTGTGCTGGGCGGGTGCGCCACGTCGGCGAGCACGACCGAGGCGGCGCGGAGCCCCAAGGCGTCCGCGCACGACGCGCACCCGACCGGCGCACACCGGACCGCGGGCCACGGCAAGGGCGGGAGCACGTCCGACGCCAAAGCCCACCACCCCTTGTTCACCGTGGTCGGCAATCTTGACGCCCGCCCCGGCCAACTGGTCGTGACACAGCTCGACGGCGTCGCCTGCGGCCAGGGGGACGCCCCGGTGGTCGCCACGTCACCGGCCTTCCGCGGGCCCGTACGGCTGCACTGGCAGAACGGCTCCTGCGGGTCCACGTCCGCCCTGGCGATGACGGCCAAGCCCGGCTCGTACCCCCTGTCGATCACCGTCGCAGGCCGCACCGTCGCCCGCGACAAGATCAAGGTCGTACGGTCCCGGCGCCCGTCGCTCAGCCTCACACCGGTCTCGGAAGTGGCCCGCCCCGGGGCGCCGGTGTGGCTGTACTTCGACGATCTGTACCCCGGTGAGCGGGGCACCCACTTCACCGTACGGTCGGCAGCCCTGTCGCGGACCGTGCGTCTCGCCCACGACCGGCAGCTCGACTTCTACAACCCCCGGACGTTCCAGGCCCGGCCCCAGCTCAGGCCCGGCCTGGCGGACGGCACGTACACCTTCGAACTGCGCGGCCCGCACGGCCGGCACATCATGGAGAAGCGCCTGACCGTCCGCGCGTCCCGCCCCGGCGACCCCGACTACCTCGGCAAGGCGCACGGCCCCGATCTGTACGAGCCGGGCACCTATGCCGACAGCCCGCACCGGCACAGCTTCCGGGTCGCCCGCGGGGGAAAGGTCGAGGTCATGTGGCACGACGTGAACCCGGACCCGGGCGAGGAGATGCGTCTGACCGCCACCTCCCCGGCGTTCACCCACGTACTCCACCTCCGCGCCGACGACAGCAAGTCCGCCGACGGCGACGACCCGCGCTTCCTCAACACGGCGACCATCCGCGCCGACCTCGAGCCGGGCCGCTATCCGGTGACGGTCGTCGCCCACCACGGCCGCGTCAAGAAGGTCGGCTATGTGATCGTGACGGCTCGGTAGGCGGGGTGGTCGTGGTGGCCCGAGCGTGCTTCCGGCCGGGCCACCTGTCGGTCAACTCCCGTTCATGAAGCGGTACATGCCCACCGAATCGTGTGCGGCGGTGTCGGCGAAACCGAACTTCTCGTAGAGGTGGCGCGCGGGGCCGTCCGCGATCAGAGAGACGTACGCGGTGGCGGGCGCCCGGCTTTCCAGCTCCTCGGTGAGCGCGGCCATGATGCGCTTGCCGAGACCTTGCCCCTGGTGTGCGGGGTGCACGCAGATGTCGACGATCTGGAACGCGGTGCCGCCGTCCCCGATGATCCGCCCCATGCCGATGGGCTCGCCCTCGTGGTGGAGGACGACGCCGTACCAGGTATGGGGCAGGGCGAGCGCGACTGCGTCGGGGGCCCGGTCGGAGAGGCCGGCATCCGTCCGCAGGCGGCGGAAGACCTCGACGGAGGGCACACCCGCACGCAGCTCGTAAGGGCCACTTATGCTGTCCATGCCTTACATGGTAGAGGTCGCCGGGTGCGGTGGGGAGTGGGGGTGACGAGGATCCTCACCCCTCTTCGTCCAGCGCGAAGGATCCGTACTCGGGTGTGCCCGCTCGTTCGTAGGCGCAGTACTGCACTCCCGCACCCGTGGTGCGGGATTCCGTGAGCGTCCAGGCGACGGGCGTGGCGCCCTCGCCGAAGAGCCGCTTGCCGGTGCCGATGATCACGGGGTTGACGAGCAGCCGGTACTCGTCGACGAGGTCGTGCTGCTGCAGGGTGTGGATCAGGTCGCTGCTGCCCTGCGTCATGAGCACGCCGTCGAGTTGTTCCTTGAGTTGCGCGACGGACTGAGCGGCCTCGCCCTTCAGCAGGTGGGAGTTGTGCCACTCCAGGCTGTCGCGGGTGCGCGAGGCGACGTACTTGGGCATGGAGTTGAGCTTTACGGCGATCGGGTTGTTCTCGTCGGTGACCCGGGGCCAGTGGGCGGCGAAGATGTCGTAGGTCTTCCGGCCCAGCAGGAGATGGTCGGCGGTCCGCTCGAAGATCCCCGTCATGAGGTCCATGAAGTCCTCGTCGACGTACGGGACCTGCCAGCCGCCGTGCGGGAACCCTCTGTCGACGTCCTCGTTCGGGCCGCCGGGGGCCTGCATCACGCCGTCCAGGGTGACGAACGCGGTGACGATCAGTCTGCCCATGGTGCTGCCTTTCGGGTACGGAATCCGCGTGCACCCGGAATGACTCCCGGGGCGGCGAGCACTCCCGCCACGTACCACCTTGGCGCATGCAACAGCGGCCGGCTCGGCGCCATGAGCGCTGAGCCGGCCGCTTCGGTGCTGCGTCACCCGGAGGACGGCGAGCGTGCTGCTCGCCGTCCGGGCTGGTCAGTCCGTTTCCGTCCGTTCAGTCCGTGCCGGACTCCATGGCGGCGCGGTCCAGCCACTCGTCGTCGCCGGAGACCTCGCCGCGGGAGGCGATGGCCTCGGCGCCACCCTCCGGCAGGGAGCCGATCAGCCCGGTCGCGGCCGCCTGCGCGGCGCCGACGGCGGGGTTGGCGGTGCCGATCAGGCCGAGCCCGGCGTACTGCTCCAGCTTGGCGCGGGAGTCGGCGATGTCGAGGTTGCGCATGGTGAGCTGGCCGATCCGGTCCACCGGGCCGAACGCCGAGTCCTCGGTGCGCTCCATGGACAGCTTGTCCGGGTGGTAGCTGAACGCCGGGCCGGTCGTGTCGAGGATCGAGTAGTCCTCACCGCGCCGCAGCCGCAGCGTCACCTCGCCGGTGACGGCCGCGCCGACCCAGCGCTGCAGGGACTCGCGCACCATCAGCGCCTGCGGGTCCAGCCACCGGCCCTCGTACATGAGGCGACCGAGCCGCCGTCCCTCGTTGTGGTACTGGGCGAGGGTGTCCTCGTTGTGGATCGCGTTGACCAGGCGCTCGTACGCGGCGTGCAGCAGGGCCATGCCGGGCGCCTCGTAGATGCCGCGGCTCTTGGCCTCGATGATCCGGTTCTCGATCTGGTCGGACATGCCCATGCCGTGGCGGCCGCCGATGGCGTTGGCCTCCATCACCAGGTCGACGGCGGTGGCGAACTCCTTGCCGTTGATCGTCACCGGGCGGCCCTGGTCGAAGCCGATCGTCACGTCCTCGGTGAGGATCTCGACCGACGGGTCCCAGAAGCGGGCGCCCATGATGGGCTCGACCGTCTCCACGCCCGTGTCGAGGTGCTCCAGGGTCTTGGCCTCGTGGGTGGCGCCCCAGATGTTGGCGTCGGTGGAGTACGCCTTCTCGGTGCTGTCGCGGTACGGCAGGTCGTGGGCGAGCAGCCACTCCGACATTTCCTTGCGGCCGCCGAGCTCGGTCACGAAGTTCGCGTCCAGCCAGGGCTTGTAGATCCGCAGGTGGGGGTTGGCGAGCAGACCGTACCGGTAGAACCGCTCGATGTCGTTGCCCTTGAAGGTCGAGCCGTCGCCCCAGATCTGAACGTCGTCCTCGAGCATCGCCCGGACCAGGAGGGTGCCGGTGACGGCGCGGCCGAGCGGCGTGGTGTTGAAGTACGCCCGTCCGCCCGAGCGGATGTGGAACGCGCCGCAGGTCAGCGCGGCCAGACCCTCCTCGACCAGCGCCGCGCGGCAGTCGACCAGGCGCGCGATCTCGGCACCGTAGGTCTTCGCGCGGCCCGGCACCGAGGCGATGTCGGGCTCGTCGTACTGGCCGATGTCGGCGGTGTAGGTGCACGGGACGGCGCCCTTGTCACGCATCCACGCGACTGCGACGGAGGTGTCGAGGCCGCCCGAGAAGGCGATGCCGACGCGCTCGCCGGCGGGGAGGGAGGTGAGGACCTTGGACATGGAAAGAGTATGCAGCATCTCGCATGATCATGCAAAGGGAATGTGGCGTGCCGCGCGAAGCGGTCACTCAAAGTGAAGTTGCTGGTACGGAAGCGTGCCGACAGTGAGCCCGGGCGCGGCCGGCACCGCCTCGCGCGCCCCCGTGCCGGAGCGGAGAATGGTGCCCTGGGCCGGTAGCTCCCTGCCGGTCGCGGAGGAGGTAGCCGATGCGCCACACCCATCTGACCGGGGAGTCGGAGACCTACACCGACGCGCGTGAGGAGCTGCGGCAGGCCGAGATCGAGCTGATGCGCCACCCCCACCTTCCGCGCGCACGCCCGCGACCGGCAGTGGACGAACCTGCGGCTGCTGAGCGCCGGTTCCAGCACCTTCAAGTACGACCTCGGCAGCGAGGACGCCGAGGGCAACCAGGACTCGACGGTGTCGGTCTTCACCCGGGACGGCAACGGGGACGTGCGCCACTTCTATTCGGCGCACCCCCGGATGGCCGAGGACATCGACCAGCGCGGGATCGACCTGCTCTGCCCGGTGTGGCACTTCCTCGACCTCACCCGGCACGGCCGGGGCGACTGGTTCGCCGCACTCGGCTACTAGACGAACGAGACGGCCGAGAAGAGCGCCTTCCCGCACGGGGGCTGCACCGCGTGCGGCGCAGCCCCCGGAGAGTCACACCCGGTCGGCCGCGATCAGCAGGTACTGGAAGCTGCCGTTGCGGTAGGCGTTCAGGAAGGTGTCCTCGATGCCGGTGACCAAGTGGTCGGCCTGGCGGCGCAGTTCCCAGTAGGGGAGTGCGGCCGCCGTGAGGTCCTGGACGTGCACGGGGACGAGCCTGTTGCGGGCCATGGCGCGGAAGTACGCCGAACGGGGGTGGATGTCGCAGATGTAGTGGGCGTTGATGAGGGACACCTCGCGGGAGGCGCGACCATACGCGTCGTTGTAGCAGCCGGTGATCACGACGTAGCGGCCACCGCGCCGCAGCAGTCGTGCGTGCTCCGCGAACAGCAGGTCCAGTTCGACGTACATGCTCGACTCGTTGTTCCAGGACGCCGCGTACGCGCCGGAGGTGAAGCCGGTGTCGAGCATGTTGCGGTGGTGGTAGCGCACCTTCGCGTCGATACCGCGCTTGCGGGCCTGCTCGTTGGCGAAGTCGGCCTGTTTGGCGGAGATGGTGGCCCCGTCGGTGTGGCACCCGTAGCGCAGGTGCGCGACCACGCTGCCGCCGCCGCGACCGCAGCCGGCGTCGAAGACACGGTCGGTGGGGGAGAGGCCGCCGAGGTGGGAGGCGAGGAGTTCGGCCTGGGCGTGTTCCAGCCGGTGCAGTTCGCCGGTGATCCGCTCGCGGCGGCGGTCGGGGTCCGGTTCCTCCAGTACGGACCGGTCGGCGTCCCCGATGCCGTAGTGGTGGTGGTACAGGTCGTCGATCTTGCCGAGTTCGAGGTTGACCGGGTTTTCCTCGGCGTTCCAGTAGTCCGCGACACGGGACTGGTACGTGGACTGGGTCGGCACCGGTGTGCGTGCGGTGTCGGCGTGAGCGATGGTCAACGGAGCTCCTTGCGGTGGTGCGCGGATCGGTCTACCAGTAATTCGGCAGGTGGTAGCGGTCGGTGTTCGTGGCGTGCCACTCGTGGTTGCCGGAGACCCAGTCGGCCAGGCTCCGGACGTACCTTTCGAGGAGAGGGGAGAGGGCGGCCAGCGGGGCCGACTCCGTCTCGAACGCCTCCATGATCTGGTTGTGGATCCCGACGCTCTTGAGGTAGGCGGCCTTGAGACCGCGTTTGTCGTTGGCGGCCACGACCTGCGGCAGGTTCAGATGGGTCGGGTCACTGGCCAGTTCCTTGGTGAAGGAGTACAGGTCGTTGACGATGGTCGTGGCGTTGCAGGCCAGAGCGGTGACCCGCTGGACCTCGGGGCGGGCGTAGAGCGGTTCGGGGAGTTCGTAGCCGTCCACGGCGTCCACGATGGACAGGCAGGGGCGGAAGTTGTTGAACTGCCGCATCACCAGGTACTCCCAGACCTCCGGTACGTGCCGCGTCTCGGCCCAGGACGCCTCGGCGAGATAGCCGAGGTGCAACCGCGCCATGTCATGGACGAACCGGCCGGTCTGACTGGGGGTGGCGAAGGCCGCGTAGTCCTTGAGGGCGCAGTGGTACGAGCGCAGCGGGCCGTCGGCCTGCACGCCGCCGCGCCACTCCTCCTCCGTTTCGGCGGTGCCGTGGAACGGGTCGAGGGCCGACTGGGCCATGATCAGTCGGCCGCCCAGGCCGCGGCGTGCGCCGCCCCGGCCTTCGTCCTCCTCGCAGTAGCAGCTGTCGACGAGGTTCTCGGCCAGCAGCAACTCGCCTGCGGCGGTGAGGCGTTCGAGATCGGCCGCACCGGGATGCTGCAGGACGACGGCCCGCCCGAACTGGAACTGCGTGAAGTCCCCCGTCCACTGCGCGGGGAAGAGGTCCAGCCGGCGGGCCCATGCCTCCAGTCTGCGGTCGACCTCCTTGACCTTGTCCGGGTCGGCGGGGACGGCGGGCCGGTACCGCAGCCCGGGGACGGCTCCGCCGCGTCGGGCCTGCGAGGAGCGGGCGAGGCTCGGCGGACCGGGCAACGCGAACCCGGCGGAGGTGTTGGGGGGCGTGCTCATGGTTCGTACTCCACCTGGTCAGTCGGTGCTCCGGCCGATCTGGACGTTCTCCAGGACTCCGGCTGCGTCGGGCACGAGGATGGCCACCGAGTAGTAGGCGGTGATGAGGTAACGGATGACCGCGGCCTGGTCGATGCCCATGAAACGCACGTTGAGGCCGGGCTGGAACTCCTCGGGGATGCCGGTCTGGTACAGGCCGACGACGCCCTGGTCCGCCTCTCCGGTGCGCAGCGCGATGATGCTGCTGGTGTTCGTATCGCTGATCGGGATCTTGCCGCACGGAAAGATCGGGACGCCGCGCCAGGCGGGAACCTGATGCCCGTTGACATCCGCCGTACCCGGTACCAGACCGCGCCTGTTGCACTGCCGGAAGAAGGCGGCGATCGCCTTCGGATGGGCCAGGAACAGCCGGGTCTTGCGACGCATGGCCAACAGGTCGTCCATGTCGTCGGGGGTGGGCGGGCCGGTGTGGGTGCTGATGCGCTGGCCGTAGTCGGTGTTGTGCAGCAGTCCGAACTCCCGGTTGTTGACCAGCTCCCACTCCTGGCGCTCGCGGATCTCCTCCACGGTGAGCCGGATCTGCTGCTGCGTCTGGTCCATCGGGTCGTTGTAGAGATCGGCGACCCGGCTGTGCACCCGGAGGACGGTCTGGGTCAGGGAGAGTTCGTACTCGCGCGGGGCGAGGTCGTAGTCGACGAAACCGCCGGACAGCGTCGGCTCCCCGACGTGCCCCGCCTGCACCGGCACATCCGCCTCTCCCTTGCGGTTCGCGGGGAGCTGCTGCCGCTCCGCGTACGCCGCCAGATGTGCGGCGAGCGACGGCACCCGGTCGGTGAACTCCCGGATCACGTCCCAGGGAAGCGCCAGCAGCACGCCCGCGGTTTCGGCCCGGACCGAGCTCTGCCACCGAGGGTCGGGCCGGCCGATCGCCTCGTCGCCCATCTGGTCACCGTCCGTGACGACGCCGAGGACTTCCTCCTCGCCGTACTTGCCGGCGGTGTAGCGGGAGAACCGGCCGTGCACGACGAGGTACGCCTCGGTGGCCGGCTGTCCTGCCTCGAAGAGGGTCTGGCCGGCCCGGACCTCCCGGACGCGGAAACGGCCGGCGATCTCCTTGAGGACCTCGATGTCGTCGTAACCGCGCAGGACGGGCAGCTCGGTGAGGGTCTGGGGGATCACTCTGATGTCGTCGGCGCCGTTCTGCTCGAACTGGACACGGCCCCGGCCGACCCGGAGTTGCAGACGCCGGTTGACCCGGTAGGTGCCGCCCTTGACGTCCACCCACGGCAGCATCTTCACCAGCCACCGCGAGGTGATGGCCTGCATCTGGGGCTCGGACTTGGTGGTGGTCGCCAACTGGCGCGCGGCCTGTGTGCTGAGGCTGGTGAGCGCACTGTCTGCGGGTGGTTCGAGATCGGGCTCTTCGGCGGCGGGACCGGTGACGCTGTCCGGTACGGACACTTTCCCTCCCGGGACGTGAACAGAAGTGAGCAGAACGGCCGGTGGTGAGCAGGGTGGCCGTGCGCAGGAACAACCCAAACAGGAGGAAGATCGGGTGGGTACGGCGCGAAAGGGGGCGACGTTCGCATTCAGGAGTCACAAACCCCAAAACGAGGCAAACGGACCTCGTCCATGCTTCCGCACGCCCTCCGGCTGCCGCATGATCCAGGAATACGGGCACCGGGAACCCGTGGGCCCGCACGCACTCCGGCCGCCCGCAGCCGTCGCGGTACGGTGCCCGCGATGGCTGCGGGCGGCCCCGGGACGCGGCGGCGCCGCTCGTACGGGCCGCGCAGCGCGGCGACGCCCTCGTCATGGACGACCTGCTCAAGCTGGTGACGCCGTACGTCACGCGGCTGTGCGGCCCGATCGCCCCGCGCGACACCGCGGACGCCGTACCGGAATCCCTTCTCGCGGTGTTCCGGGGGGCTGCGCGGGCTGCGGGATCCACATATTCGGGATCATGAGGGAGTCCCTTCGTCGGATGCGAGAAGCCGCCTCATCCGCCAGGAGGCGGCCGCCCCCGCGAAAGTTCCCTCCTGGTGCTAGGCCTCGGCGATGTCCTGGTCGGGGTCTTGGCCGGGGGCCTGGGCGGGGGCCGTGGCGTCGGTGGTCTTCGGCCGGCCACCGGCGAGCCGTAGCGTCACGGCAGCCGCGACGCCCGCCAGCAGGCCCCAGGTCAGTGCGGCCGGGATGCCCTCGCCGAGGCCGGCGGCCAGGTGCAGCAGCCCCCATTGCAGACCCGTCCCGTCCGTCGCCATCCGCAGCAGCTGGCTCGCCAGCAGGCCGAGCACGGTCGCGCACACCGCGCCGACCGCCATCGCCGGGACGGTGGCGCGGGTGAGCAGTGCGGGCAGCCGCCGCAGGGCCCACCACACCACGACGAGCAGCAGTACGTCGGCGGCGCGATACAGGAGCCAGTCGCCGAGCGGCGTCCCCGCCGGGTCCGTCCAGGCACCGAACAGCAGCCACTGCCGCAGGAGGTCGCCCGGTTCGGAGAGCAGCCCGATGTTCGGGGACACCGTCTGGAGGGCGGCGGCGACCGACTGGTACGAGAGGACCATCAGGGACACGGCGATCACCGCGGTCCCGACGGTGGCGGCCAGGCGGGCCGCGCGGGCCGGGACTTCCGCCGGCGGCAGCGGAGCGGTTTCCTTGGCCGTGACCCGCGCTGCGACCACGGTCACCACCGCCGCGACCAGCGCGGCCAGCACCAGGATCTGCCGCCCGGAGCCGATCACGCCTGCGAGCCGGGGCAGGAAGCGGAAACTGCCGTGCCCGCCCGCGGCAATCATCCAGGGCGCGGAGACGGCCACCGCCAGGGTCCCGGCCACCACGCCCCACGCCCACGTCGCGAGCAGTGCGGCCGCCGTCCGGCCGCGGCCGCCGCGCACCGGCGGCAGCCTGCGGACCAGGAGCAGCGCCCCGAGCAGGAAGAAGGCGAAGACCGCGCCGAACCGGATCTGCAGCGCGGTCGTGTAGAGCGAGAGGTAGCGGGCACTGTCGACCAGGGCTTCGCCCCCGATCCCGCCGGACGCCTCGCCATTGAGCTGGGTCGAGGACGGGGGGTCGTACGACCAGGGGGCGAGCCAGTGCTCCAGATCGGCGGTGGCCGGGCCGCCGATGACGTTGGTGGCGCCCGGCAGGTGCAGCGCGTGCGCGCTCGTCCCCGCCCACCAGAGAAGCGCCGTGAGCACCACCCCGCCGGCCAGTGCCGGTATCGCCGCGTGCCGATATGTCATGTGTTCCCCCGCCTTGGTCACGCAACCTGTGAATCCCCTGTGCACGTGGAGATTACGGGGCATTGATCACACCCGGATCACGGCCGTCTCCGCGGATCAGGGGCGTATCCGATGGCGGGAGGTGAGCACACGCGCACAGCGTTGCGGTACTTGTTGCCGTTGCCGTTGCCGTTGCCGTTGCCGTTGCCGTTGTGGTTAGAAGGACCCCAGGTCGGCGGACACCCAGTGTTCCGGCTGCAGATAGATGACGACGTGCGCACCGAGCTGGGCCTGGTCGAATTCCACGAAGTCGGCGACCTTGTCCTGGGGGAGGTACCGCGCGGCCATCTCCCAGGACCGCTCGCGGCTGTCCGGTTCCGTCCTGATCACCGGCCCCTCCACCGACACGTAGCGCACCGTCGGCTCGGTCCGCTGCACCATGAGGCTGAAACGCCCCGCAGCCCGAATCGCTCGTGCCTTCCGGGAATCAGGCCCGGTGCGCACCCACAGCTCGCCGCCCGGCGTGTACTGGTACCAGATGGGGACCGTCAGCGGTGCGCGGTCCGGCCGCTCGACCACTGACAGCGCACCGATGTGAGGTTCCGCCAGAAACTGTTCGCGTTCTCCTATCGACAAGGTCATGGGGCCGACCATAGTCCGGCCGACGACTCCCGGCCGTTCTTTTCGGGGCGTGGGTCGAACCGGTTGCTGCCCCGGCGTTCCCCTTGCCGTCGGGGCGCTGTGCCGTCAGCTGCTGCCGGCGCGCCGGGCGGGGAACCCGTGTGCCCGGGCGGCCAGTACGACGACGAGGACGGGGACGAGCAGGGTCAGGACGGTCCAGGGGAAGGCGTCGGCCCCGACGGCCTGCAGGAGGAGGCCGCCGATGATGCCGCCGGCGGCCATGGCGGCGTTCCACAGGGTCACCAGCATGGCCTGGGCCGCGTCGGCCGCCTCTCCACCGGCTTGGCCCGCGGCAGTCTGCAACAGGGTGGGAATGCCGCCCCAGCCCAGGCCCCACAGGGCGGCGGCGACGTACACCAGCGCGTGGCTGCCGGAGAAGGCGCCCAGGACCGCGGCGGCGACGCCGACCAGCACGGCGCCGGCGAGGGTCAAGGTGCGCAAGTGGCCGTGGATGAAGGTGCCGACGATCCAGATGCTCGCCAGCGAGGCGATGCCGAAGACCAGCAGAGCCGCGTCGGTCTGGTCGCCGAGGCCGATGTGGCGGAGGAAGGTGGCGATGTAGGCGTAGAGGATTGTGTGCGCCAGGACGAAGACGAGGGTGACGAACAGCACCGGGGCCACACCCGGGACGCGCAGGGGCCGGCGCATCGGGAGCTTGCCGCCGGCCTTCTGGCCCGGGTAGTCGGGCACCGCGACGGCGATCCAGACCAGCAACACCAGGGTCAGGGCGGTCATGGCGAGGAAGGCGGCCTGCCAGGAGACCACTTGGCCCAGGAAGGTGCCGGCCGGGACGCCCAGGGACAGCGCGACGGGGATGCCCGCCATGGCGATCGCGATGGCGCGGCCCTCCTGGTGGGGGGCGACCATCCGGCGGGCGTAGCCGGCCAGCAGGGCCCAGGCCAGCCCGGCGGCGACACCGGCGACGAACCGGGCGACGAGGGTCAGTGGGTAGTTCGCCGACCATGCGGTGACGGTGTTGGCGACGGCGAAGCCGGCCATGGCCGTCAGCAGCAGGCGCTTGCGCCGCCAGCCGGCGGTGGCCGCGGACAGCGGGATGGCCGTGAGCACCGTGCCCAGCGCGTAGATGGTCACCGTCTGGCCGGTGGCCGACTCGCTCGTGTGCAGGCCGGCGCTCATCGCGGGCAGCAGCCCGGCCGGCAGGGTCTCGGTGAGGCTGGTGATGAACACCGCGATGGCCAGCGCGAGCAGCGCCCCCATCGGCAGTTTTTTGTGGAGAGTTGATGTCCCGTCAGGAAGGTGGGCCGAGGATATGGCGGTGTCTGTGGGCAGCTCAGTGCTTCGCATGAGGGGATGCTGAAACCTTCCCATAAGTGTGAAGGTCAAGTCCGGCTTGCCTGCGGGTGGATCCCGTGCCTCTGGGGCTGCCTCTCCTTCGCATCCGCATCTCGATCAACCGTGCGAGAGGTGGTTACGATCTCGCCCATGACCAAGCTCTTCACGCACCGGCTGCGGGTGCGCTACAGCGAATGCGACCAGCAGAACGTGGTGTTCAACGGCCACTACCTCTTCTATTACGACGTCGCCGTCACGGAGTTGTGGCGCGAAGCCGCGGGGGGCTATGCGTCCATGCTGGCGGGGGGTGCCGATCTGGTGGTGGCAGAAGCGCGGATTCGCTATCGCCAGGGGGCACGTTTCGATGAGGTGCTCGACATCGAGATGCCCGTCACCCATCTCGGAACGACGAGCATGATCGTGTGCCCGAGATTCAAGGTCGGCGAACGGCTCATCGCGGACGGCGAGGTGCGGCATGTGTTCACCGACGCCGTGGCCGGCGGCAAGAGGGAGATGCCCGGCGTCATCCGGGAAGCCTTCCAGCCCTACCTCTCGGCAGGCGAATAGCGCCCGCCCGGGCGCCAGTTGGCGTTACCCGGACATTGCCCGCTCCTCAGCCTTGCCCGTGCGCAGTCCGGTCACGGCCTGCACGCTCTGTCCGAATACTCCACAAAAGGTGCGAGATTTGATCGAGCCTCCGCGGGTTAGCTTCCTCTCGTCGCCTGACCGCCCGCCGTTGCGGCCGCGGCTCCTTTTCAGGCGCGAAGTCGATGGGGGGAACCATGGACATCGCACTTCCGACCGACGACACCGGTGGCCCTGACCACTGCTGTGTGTTTCTCTCCGACAACAGGACCGGCGGCCCCGTTTCCGGGGCGCTGGCCTTCCTCGAAGCCCAGTTGACCGTTTCCGAGGAGGGCTCCGGCGGTGAGGTGGGGGCTGCCGCCCGCGCAGGGCAATCGGTCCGCATCCCGCTGGGGCTGCTCGGCAGTGACCACGCCGGGTACCTCTCGTGGGACCTGGCGCCGCTGTGGCGGCAGGTCCTGCAACTGGAGGAGCGACCCGACGGCTCCACCGCCGAGGTGCGGGTCGCCCACGTGTGGCTGTACCTCGGCGGTCCGCTGCAGAGCGCGGTGGACGTCCTGGCCGAGGCCGACGAGCGGGCGCAGGCCCTGGTCCTGCGGCTCGGCGTGGATCGCGGCGGCGTCTTCACCGGCTCGACCAGCGGCTTTCCCGCGATGCAGTCGCCCTCGCTCCTCGACTGGTACCTCTCGCCGGGCTCGTTCGCGTACGTACCGGCCGAACTCATCGGTCAGGACGGCTGCGAGACCCTGCTGCCGTCCAATGTGGCCACCCAGCAGTACCAGGTGCACCAGATCGTGACCGTCCCGGATCTCATGGCGAGCCTGGATTACGGCGCTCAGTACACGGCCCCGGCCGGGGACGGAAGCGGAACGTCGGACCACTCCGCCCCCTCCGACCGATCCGACGGCTCCCACCCTTCCCACAGCTCCCACCGCCTCGCCGGCTTTCCGGTGCCCGTCGCCCTCGTCATCAGTTACGACGTCACCTGGCTCCCGGTGGGGCACGGGCTCGGGCAGGTCACCTACAGCCTCCCGCTGGCGCCGGGCGAGCAGGTGCAGCTCGCGGTCGTGGACTGGTCGCGCACCTCGACGGACAGTCGGCTGGAGGACATCGCCCTCACGGACGACCTTGAGCATGCCCTCACCCGTGACCGGACCGTCGACGAGGTGGTGAAGGGCGCCGTCAACGAGTGGCAGCGCGGCGGCTCGGTGATGACCGGTGCGGCGGGCGCGGCGTCGATGGGCATGTTCGGCGGCTCCGCCGCGATCGGCGGCGGGTACGCCACGACATCCGGGGACCGGAGCGTGTCGGCGGACACCGTGCAGAACCTGCACGACCAGATCCGCCAGCACTCCACCTCCGTACGCGACATGCGCAGCACGGTGGTGGTGCAGTCGCGCCAGGCGGAGAACTCCACCGCGCAGACCCGGACCGTACGCAACCACAACCACGCGCATGCCATGACCCTGCTCTACTACGAGGTGTTGCGGCACTTCCGGGTGCTCGTCGAGCGCGGCAGGGTGCGCCGGGCCGTCCTGCTGCCGGCCGCATCCCCGGACCTCGATGACGAGCTGGTCATCGTCCGCTACCGCCGCCTGCTGCAGGCCGGGCTGCTCGATCCGCAACTGGCCGGCGGATTCGACGCGGTGGAGAAGTACGCCGCCTGGCGGGAACTCCAGCCCGAGGTGCCGGTGCCGCCCGATCCGGGCAGCGTGGAATTCATCCTCTTCCAGTTCCGCTTCACCATCGGTGACCTGTCCAGTTTCCAGGACCGGGTGCCCACGACCGTCACCCTGACCCAGCGAGCGCCGGACGGCGGCCAGAAAGTCACCGGTCTGATCCGTCCGCAGCACAGTGACTGGGACCCCGATCCAACCCATCTGCAGAACCCCGGCGACTTCCAGCACACCCACGCCGTGGTGGATCTCGCCGGTGTGCCCAGGGCCGACGAGCGCGTCAACTGGCGTGATCTGCGGACGATTTCGGTGACCCTCATCCCGCCCCACACCGAAGGCCGGAACGACGACGTCGCCGTGGAGCACCTGGTCGTCACGGCCGTGGACACCGCGGGCAACACCCACCTCCTGGTCGACGAGCCCAGCGGCAAGCTGTTCCAGAAGCCGTCCACGACCTGGGCGCTGGCGGCCCGGCAGGCACCGGAACCCGCGCCCGCGCCGACCCCGTTCCAACGGCTCAGCGATGACGAGAACCTGCTGCGGATCCGGCTGCGCAGACACCTGGTGCAGAACCGCGAGCACTACTACCGACTGATCCGGCTCGGCGAGGACCCCAACGCCCGCTGGACCGAACTGGCGGGCAGCACCCTCACCGTCGGCGGCACCACGCGCCCGCTGTTCCAGGCCGTCGAGAACCGCGCACTGGAAGTGCTCGGGGACGCCACGGCCTTCCCGCTCGACCCCGCGCTGTTCGACGGCGCGGGGGAGGGGCAGGTACGGCTTCCGGAGGTGGACCCCGCCCGCAGCGAGCAGTTGGTCAGCCTGCCCACCCGCGGCGTCTTCGCCGAGGCCAAACTCGGCCACTGCAATTCCGCGGAGGTCATCGACAACACCCGGTTCTGGGACTGGCAGAAGTCACCCGATCCGGACAGTGCCCCGCAGATCGCTCCGGTGTCCACGGCGAGCCGGGAGGTGGTCGTCGCCACGACGCCCTCGGGGCTGCCCACCTCGGCGGTCACCATCGTCCAGCCGCCGCAGGCCCCCGATCCCGTGGGCTTGGCGGCAGCCCTCCAACTCCTCGGCAAGGGCGACATCTTCCGCGACGAGTCGATGCAGAAGGAGATCGCCGCCCTGCTGACCTCACTGGCGAGCGACGCGGCCGGTCTCGCCGGCAAGACCCCCGGCACGCCCGGCACACCGGGTACGCCCGGCACCGGCTCGACACCGGGTACGGGAACGGGCGGCGGCCCGGGAACAGGCACTCCCGGCACGGGAACCGGCCCCGGCGCCCCGACCGGCGGCGGCACCGGGACCCCGGGCGGCGGTACGCCGGGCGGAGGCAACGGCACCGGAGGCGGCACACCCCCAGGGAGTGGCGGGACGCCCGCCAATCCCGGCGGCACCCCCGGGACGACGGGACCCGGCACACAACCCGGCTCCGGCGACGGCGGCCCAGGCACACCGAAGCCCCCCGCTCCGGCGCCGCACCCCACACCACGGCCGCCCGTGCCCATCGGCTCGGACAACCGGTCGTTCGTCTTCAGCTTCGCCCCGGTCAGTTTCGGCCCCAGCGAGGCGGACTGGGAGCGCGGCAGGTTCGCCATCGCGATCTTCCAGGACGGCAAGCCGGTGCTCAGCCAGGACAACGTCGAGCCCGCGGCGCCCAGCGTCATCCTCAACGGCAGGGTCGCCCCGGACAAACCGCTGGACATCGTGGTCGACGGCTCGTCCACCCACTGGGTGACCTACCCCTCGATCTACTCCTCCGCCATGGCGGGTAACCCGTCCACCCTCGGAACGCCGCCCGGCATCCTGATCACCACGCATCTGGTCGGCAAGCTGACGCTCGCCGGGCTGGATCCGAAGCAGCGCAGTCATGTCTTCTCGATCCGACGCGACGTCAAGTTCACCTCGGTGACGCTGAGCGAGCAGCAGATTCGGCAACAGGGCCTGGAGAAGGTGGTGTCGGGCCAGATCAACGCCAGCTTCGACAAGGTCATTTCGTTCGGCGCGGGACTCAGCTCGTCCGAGACCTCCTCGACCAGCACGGGGACGACCACCAACAAGACCGACACCGTGCCCGTCACGTTCTTCACCGGACTGATGTCCATCAGCCCCGTCAAGAACTGAGCCCACCAGGCGGAGATCTGACGAGGCGCTACGTACCAGGTCGGGGGTCGAGGGGCGCATCCCCCGGCCCTCGACCCGGACCGGCCCCCGATCCTGAACGGGGAACCGTGCAGCCGTGCCCGTCTCGCCCAAGCTCGGCACGTCGCCCAGGCGGCGGACCAGTCAGTTCTCCATGGCATGTGACAGGAACAAGTACCCATCACTGACCGGTTGTTGGAGTGCTCGGGCCGGGCATCCGGAGCGCTTGTGAAGATCGGGCGCGGCGACGATTTCTGCTCCCGTTTACGGCTTGCCCAGGCGGGACAGCCCCTATGCTGTGACCTCGCAATGACTCTACGTGTTGAGTTTTGGGGGAACTGTGAAGAGGGCAGCGTTAGCACTGCTTGCCTGTGGGCTCGGCTCGGTGCTCTTGGTGGGGTGTGGAGGTGACACGGAGGTCGATCAGTCATCGACCGATATCGCCGATGCGGTCAGGGACTTGCAAGGCGCCATGCAGAAGGAGGCGGCGGCCAAAGGGGGCGAGGCACGTGAGGAGACCGAGAACGTGCAGCGCGTCGCGCAGGCCGATCATGACCGGCTCGCGACCCTGGCGGAACGAGCGCCGGCGGACACGCAGAACTTCGCCGACGCCGCCGAGACGTGGGCCAAGGCTGTGTTGGCGGACCGTAGTGCCGTGATCGCGGGGGCGCGGGCGGAATCCGGCAAGGCGGCGATGCTCAATATCCGTCTGGCCGCCCAGAAACTGGACTCCGAAGCGGCACGGCTCGACATCACGCCGTGGCACAAGCTCGACCAATCCTGACCGGGGCCCCAGCCCACAGTCAAAGGCGGCAGACCACCGTCTTTGACTGTGGGGCGGGCGAGCGGCTCGCCACTCCGGGGCGTGTGCTGTTGCCGTGGCAGGGACTCCGGAGGTTCCGGCGGCCAGGCAACGTTGACTAGGCGAACTGGCCGGGCCGGTAGTCGCCGGCGGGCTGCTGGACGATGACGTTCAGGCGGTTGAAGGCGTTGATGAGGGCGATGGCGCACACCAGCGCGGCGAGCTCCTCCTCGTCGTAGTGCTTGGCGGCACGCGCCCAGACCTCGTCCGTGACACCGCCGGCCGCGTCGGCGATGCGGGTGCCCTGCTCCGTCAGCTCCAGGGCAGCGCGCTCGGCGTCGGTGAACACCGTGGCCTCACGCCAGGCCGCGACCAGGTTGAGGCGCGTCGCGGTCTCCCCGGCGTGCGCGGCGTCCTTGGTGTGCATGTCGGTGCAGAAGCCGCAGCCGTTGATCTGACTGGCGCGGAGCTTCACCAGTTCCTGCGTCGCGGCCGGCAGGGTGGAGTCCGCGAGCACCTTGCCCGCGGCGACGATGTGCTTCCCGAACTTGGCCGCGATCGGGCTGGCGAAGAGGTTCAACCGAGCTTCCATGGTGCACTCCTGGGTCGTTGTTGCCGGTGACACCTCTTGGACGGGACAGCTCCCGCAGGTGTGACACGAATGGATGTGACGCGCGTCTCCTGTCGCATGCATGGTGGAGTCGGCGGGCCTAGTACACCGGCAGCGCCAGCAGTGTCGTGCGGTTGAGGACGAACAGGCGGTTGCCGCTGGCGGCGGTGGAGCGGGCCTGGCTGGAGGCGAGGGCGTACGTCTGGGTCGGCCCGTCTCCGGAGCGGGGCAGGCCGCTGACCCCGGTTTCGTCGCTCTCCACGATCCAGACGCTGTTCCCCTGGACGACCGGTGGCCGCCACGGCGGGACGACGCCGGCGATCATCACCGGGGCGGCGGCCTGGCTGCCGTCGGCGTGCAGTGAGGACAGCGCATCGCAGTTCAGTGCGTAGACCACTCCGCCGGCCACGGTGGGCGGGCCCCACCCGTAGACGCCCCGTCTGGGCGGCCGCAGCGGGTTCAGGGCCCAGAGCTGACGACCGTGAGCGACCTCCACCGCCGCCAGGCTGCGGCCGCCGAGATAGACGGTGGATCCGTCGATGGCGGGCCGCAGCGCTGCCTCTGCCTGGCCCTTGCGGACCCAGGCGCGGGCCCCGTCCCCGGTACGGACCGCGGCCACGTCCCCCGTCTCCGTGCAGAGCACCAGATGGCCGGCGCCGAGTGCCGCGGCGGGGTGGCTGCCGGACAGCGGCAGCGGTGGCTGCCGGGTCCACCGCACCTTCCCGTCGCCGGTCCCCACGCAGCGCAGCCGGCCGTCGGAGGTGAGCAGGTAGACGGCGTGGGCGTCCGCGGCCAGCAGGGCACTCACCTCCGCGTCCACCGTCCAACGGGGGGACCCGGTGGCGGCGACCCAGGTACGCAGTGTCCCCTTGCCGTCGGCGGTGGCCACCAGCCGGTCGCCGATCGACAGGTAGCCGGCGTTCGCCTTGGCGTCGCCGATCCGCCACCGTTCCCGGCCGTCGGTGACCTGGCGCGCCGCGATCCCGCCCCCGGCGGCCGCGAACACCACCACATCGCGTACCGGCAGCGGAGCCGGCGATCCGGTGGCGGCCACGTCCTGGAGGGGCCCCCACAGCAGTTTCGGGGTGCCTTCGGCGGAGCCGAGCGGCGCGGCCCGCACCTTGGCGGCGGGAGGGATGTCGAAGGGGTCGGACGGGGTGTCCTCACCGTCATCGCGGCCGAGCCACCAGGCGGTGCCGCCGCCCGCTGCCAGCAGCGCCCCACCGCCGACGGCCGCGGCGAGCAGCCGCCGCCGGGGGAGACCGGTGGTGCCGCCGGTGGCACCACCGGAAGTGGGGGAGGGGGCGAGCGAACGAGCCGTCAGGCGGCGTGCGGCGACCTCCCGTTGCCGGATCTCGTCGCCCAACCGGCCCGATTTCCACAGGCGTTCGGGCTGGCGCGGCGCCGCTGCGGCTTCCGCGACCTGGGTGGGCAGTGGGCGAGCCGCCGGGTCCTTCGAGAAGCAGGGCGTGATCAGGTACCGCAGGCCCGCCGGAACGGCCTCCAGGTCGGGGCTGCCGTGCACGACCTCGTACAGGACGGCCGTGACCTCGGCGCCCGTGTACGCCGGCCGGCCGCCCGCGGCGAAGGCGAGGACGGCGCCGAGGGAGAAGACGTCGGCCGCCGGTCCGACGCGCTGCCCGAGGACCTGCTCCGGCGCCCCGTACCCGGGGGTGACCGGGATCTGTCCGGTGCGGGTGAGGGTCAGGCCGTGCTCCGGGCGGGCGATGCCGAAGTCGATCAGACGGGGGCCGCGCGAGGTGAGGACGACGTTGGGGGGTTTGACGTCCCGGTGGACCAGCCCCGTGGCGTGCACGTCCTGGAGCGTGCGGGCCAGTGACCGCGCCAGCTCCCGTACGGCGGCGTCGTCGAGCGGCCCGAAGCGGTCGACGGCGTCGTCCAGCGTCGGGCCGGCCAGGAACTCCGTGGCGATCCACGGCCTGCCGCCCTCCAGTTCGGCGGCCAGTACGCGCGCCACGCCCTCACTGGTCACCGCCTGCGCGGTCCGCGCCTCCCGGAGGAAACGGTCGGCCAGGTGCCCGTCGTGGGCGAGCTCCGGCAGCAGGACCTTCACTGCGGCGGGGCGTCCGGAGGCGTCCACTCCGAAGTACACCTTGCCCATGCCGCCCTCGCCGAGGACGCCGTGCAGGCGGTAGGGGCCCAGGCGCAGCGGATCTCCCTGGCCGAGGGGTTTCACAGGCGGTCGTCTCCAGAATCGGGAACGGGCGGGACGTCAGGCGAGGGGGAGGGCGAGGGTCCGCTTCTCCTGGCGGACGTACAGGTGGCCGCCCTTGGCGTCGGCGGTCAGGACGAGGGGTTCGGCCTCGTACGTCCAGACGGCCTTACGGGCGCGCAGGTCGATGGCGCGGAGGCCCTTGTCGTCGACGCAGTACGCGTACCGCTTGCCGATCGCCGGGGCCACGTCCCGGTTGTTCTTCCTGCCGGACAGCCCCTTCTCCTGCCAGTTCAGCGTGCCGGAGAGGGCGTCGACGGCGATCAGTCCCTCGTCCGCCTTGGCGCAGTAGAGGACTCCGTCGTGGAGGGTCGGCGCGCCGTACCGCCGTTCCTCGCCCGCGCCGTCATCGGGCTTGTTGTCCAAGAGCCATTCGAGTCCGCCGTCGGACAGTCGGCGGGCGGTGAGGTTCTCGGCGCCCAGGTAGAGGTTCCGGTCGTCGAGGACCAGCTGGGACGGCGGGTTGGTGCCCGCGAACGTCTCGGACATCTCCCACAGTTTGCGGCCGTGATCCTTGTCGTGCGCGGAGAGGCCGATGAACTTCGAGCCCTCGCTCGGGGCCCCGCACAGCACCACCTGGGAACCCGCCACGGCACCGGACAGCACCGGCGGGAATCCCTGGGACTGTGGGCCCTCCACCCGGCTGCGCCAGCGCTCCTTGCCCGATTTCAGATCGGCCGCGACCAGGTACCAGCGTCCACCGGAGGCAGCGCGGGCCACCAGGTACGCGATGCCGTCGGCCACGCACAGCAGCTGGTTGTACTGGGACTTGCCGGTGAACGCGGAGAGTTCCACCAGGGGCTTGCCCAGTTCGCCGTTGGCCTGCGAGACCTCGCAGACCGCCAGCGCCGCCGCGTCCTCGGTGTACCCCCGCAGGGCGTACACCCGGGTCCCATCCGTGGCCGACCGCCAGGTCTCGGCGATGTTCGCCTGCCAAGTACCCTTGCCCGACTCGGCGTTGATGCCGCACAGCACGATCCCCGCGCGCACGACCAGATTCCGGCCCGCCCGCATGACCTCGCCCCCGGCGTCGGGGCACCGAATGGTGGTGCTCCACAGCTGGGCCGGAGGCTTCGGCCGGTCGACGGCGTCCTTCTTCGTGCCGCCGCCCCCGTCGTCTCCGGTGCCCGCGAACAGGGCCCAGCCCCCGCCGCCGAGGAGGCCGCCGCCCAGGAGGGCGCCCCCGGCCACGGTCAGCAGCCGCCGCCGCGAGACGCCCGGCGCGGCGGCGGTCTCGGACCGCGGCGCCTCGGTGGGCACCGGCGGCGGCAGGCGGTGCGGCGGCTGGTGCCACACCTGGTCGCTGCGGCGGGCGATCTCCCGCAGTACCGCGTCGGGCAGCAGGTCCGCGAAGCCGCCGCGGTCCCCCGGGGTGACCCCGGCACCGCCCAGCGCGGTCCGCAGCTCGGTGGTGGACGGGCGGTGCGCGGGATCCTTGGCCAGGCAGCGGACGAGCAGGGGGCGCAGCGACTCGGGAACCCCGCCGAGGTCCGGCTCGCCGAACCGGACCCGGTACAGCAGGTCGGTGGGGGCCCCACCGCCGAACGGGCCGACGCCGGTGGCGGCGAAGACCAGCACCCCGGCCAGCGCGAACACATCGCCCGCCGCCGCGTGTTCCAGCCCCGCCGCCTGCTCGGGCGACATGAACGCCGGCGTTCCCACGGCGCTGCCGACGCTCGTCAGGTGCTCGTCGCCGAAGGCCCGGGCGATGCCGAAGTCGATGATCCGCGGGCCCTGCGCCGTCACCAGGATGTTGGACGGCTTCAGATCGCGGTGCACCACCTCCGACCGGTGGAGCTGCTCCAGCCCGGCGGCGAGGGCCGCCCCGAGGGCGCGTACGGCCGGCTCCGGCAGCGGCCCGCTCGCCTCGACGGCCGCGTCCAGCGGTGGGCCGAGGACGTACTCCGTCGCCAGCCACGGGGTCGGTGCCTGGGGGTCGGCGTCGACGACCACCGCACCGTGATCGGAGCCGATGACGCGGGCCGCGTCGGTCTCCAGCCGGAAGCGGGTCCGCAGCGTGGTGTCCGCGGCGAGACGGGTGTGCAGCGTCTTCACCGCGACCGTGCGTCCGCCCGCGGAACGGGCCAGGTAGACGGTGCCCATGCCGCCTCCGCCGAGGCGGGCGAGGATCCGGAACGGTCCGACGGTGTGCGGGTCGTCGTGCAGAAGGGGGGAGATCATGACTTCAGTGCCCTTGGGTGGGGAGTGCGGCGGCGAGGACCTCCGCCGACTGACGGGACAACGCCTCGACGACCCGGCCGGGCAGCGGCACCGGCTCGGTGGAGCCGGTCAGCGCGCCGTACGCCGCGCCCGGCAGCAACTCCGCCAGCACCCTTGCCGGTTCGGGGCGGCCTTGCGGATCGCGCGAGCGGCACACCGTGATGACGTCCCGCAGGCCGGCGGGGATCTCCTGCCGCTCGGGCACGGTGTGCCCGGTCGCCGCGTACGCCAGCACGGCACCCAGGGCGTAGACGTCCGCGGCCCGGTCCACCGGCCCGCCCGCCGCCAGTTCGGGGGCGAGGCAGCCGGTCTCCAGCCCGGTCGCCTGCGCGGGGGAGGCGCCTGCCGGCGGGGTCGCGCGGGTCGCCCCGAAGCAGCTCAGCAGCGGCCCGCAGGCGGTCAGCAGCACGCCCGCCGGGCAGACCCCGCCGTGCACGATGCCCAGGACATGGGCCGAGGCCAGCGCTTCGGCCAGCGTGCCGCCGAGCGTACGGACCAGTGCTTCCGGCAGCGGACCGCCGTACGCGGCGAGGACGGCGGGCAGCGGCAGCGCGGGCCGGTACGGGGAGGAGTGCCACGGAAAGGCCGGCGTCCCCCCGAGCTGGCCGACCGGCCAGAAGCCGGGCTGGGTCAGCCGGGCCGCCTGCTGCGCCTCGGCCGCCCACCGCGCCGGGTCCCCGCCGGGCGACGGCAGGAAGGCCAGCACGGTGTGCCCGCCGTCGGCGCTACGGGCCAGATAGCGACGCTCGGGAACGCCCCGACTGCCGTCGGCGTCGAGACGCGCCAACGTCGTGAATTCCCCGATCCGCGCAGGATCGTCCTGCCGCAGCCTCTCCACTCGTTTTCTCCCCCGTCAGGCTCGATACGGACGTGAGCCTATATACGGCGGGGACTGGGGTCGGACGGGGGTCCGCATCGGGGACGACGGATGCCATGTCGCGCCCGAAGTGCGCATTTTTGCCCGGGAGGGCGAGCGGGGTGTGTTCCACTCTTGGCGTACGCACGGCTACCGCTTTGAGGGGGCAACGATGATTCTGGTGACTGGTGCGAGCGGGAATGTGGGAACGGCGCTTCTCGCTCGTCTCTCTGCCGACGGTGTGGCCGTGCGTGCGGCTTACCGTGATCCGGACATCACGGCCCGGGTGATCGCGTCGGGCGGCGAGGCGGTGACGCTCGATCTGGCCGAGCCGGACACGCTGGGGCCGGCACTCAAGGGCATCGAGACCGTCTTCCTGCTCGGCGCGATGAGCCCGGCCCAGACGACGCACGAACTCAACATGGTGGAAGCCGCTCGTGCGGCGGGAGTTCGGGTGGTCAAGCTGTCGGTCTGGCGGGCCGACGAAGGGCTCTCGCCGATCGCCCGGCTGCATCGACCCGTCGAACAGGCACTGGTCGCGTCCGGGCTCCCCTGGACGATGCTGCGCCCCAACTTCTATCTGCAGAACTTCCTGAACCAGCCGTCCCTCCGCGAGGCCGGGGAATTCAGCCTGCCGCTGATCACCGCCCCCATAAGCTTCATCGACGTCGGCGATATCGCCGCTGTCGCTGCCCGGGTTCTCACCACGGACGGTCACGACGGCCGCGTCTATGACCTCACCGGGCCCCAGGCACTGACCTACGCCGAAGCCGCGGAGGTGTTCTCCGATGTCCTGGGCAAACCGGTGCGCTATGTCGGCCTGCCCGACGACGCGGCGCGTACGGCCATGCTGAGCCGTGGGATGCCGGAGTTCTACGCCGACGCCCTGATCGAAGTCGCCCGCGCTTTTCGCGACGGCGGTGCCGAGACCGTCACGTCAACCGTCGCCGACCTCACCGGCCGCGAACCCCTCGGGTTTGCCGATTTCGTGCGCCGGAACCGCCACTTCTTCGTTTGATGGCTCCGGGCATGAGTCTCCTCGTTCCGTCAGGCAAGCCGGGCGGCTTCCCGGCGGGTGCTCGGCGAGCGCCCGGTAGGTGCTGGCCAGGCCGGGGTTCTGGCCCTTGCGTTTGCCCTTGGGGATGATCAACTGGAAGGAGATCGTCTGCCTGGTGTTTCCCGGCGGTCGCGGACAAGTTGGGGGGCCCGGCCACATGGCCGGGCCACCCCTTCGGGGCATGCAGCTGTCAGGCAGGCTGCGCGGCAGGTGCCGGGGCGGGGGCCTTGTGGGCCTTGCCGGTCTCGCGGAGGATCAGCAGGCCGTTGATCGCGATCAGCGCCGAGGTCAGGCCGTGGATGCCGAACGCGGCGGCGATGGAGCCGTGGTGGGCCAAGACGTTGATCATGTCGCCGAACGGGGCGACGGCCTCCATCAGCAGGACCCAGCCCAGGGCGCGGCGGTGGCCCGTCACCAGCAGGATGCCGATGACCAGGCCCATCGCGAGTTCGCGGGTGCCCTTCATGATGAGGAAGCCGTCGCCGTCGCCGTTGCCGGCGGGCCAGTTCGGCAGGCCAACGCCTTGAGTGGACGTCTCGGGGGTCAGGATGAAGGACAGTCCGAGGTAGAGGACGAAGAGGGCGCAGGCGGTGGCCAGGACGGTGTTGACTTTCTTCAGCGACATGGTGCTTCTCCTTTGACGTTCAGACCGGGGTGGGGCAGGGCTCAGCGGCGGGCGTAGCTGGGGCGGCTGATGACGTGCCAGATGACGCGGACCGGTGCGGGTGGGGCGGACAAGATCGCTTCACTCGGGGCATCTCTGACCGCGTCGGCCTGCCGGTCCGTCTTCGCCGATGCCGGTCGTGCCCAGGGTCTGGTCGACCGGGCCGCCCAGACCCTGGGCACGACCGTCAGCGTCATCCGTAAACCCTCAACCAGAAGTGCTTCGCAGTGCTGCCCTGCAGCTGGAGGGCGGAACGGACACTGACGTGGCTGACCGCGCGTCGCCGCCCCGCCCGCGACTACGAACGCGATCCCGCCACCACCGGCCCTGCTCGCTGACCATGAACGCGTAGTGGCGTGGCTCGAAGTCGTCCAGCTGGTCGTAGTCCAGGCTGACCTGGTTGGCCAGCGTGACCGGCGTGAAGTGCGCCACCGGCGGATCGACACTCAGGCCGAGGATGTCGGCCAGGAACTGCGCCGAGGCCTGCGGTCACGGGCGGGGACAATGGTGTGATGCAGTTCCACGGCCATAGGGGCTCCTCGTCAGGGATGGGGCTACGCGTGGTGGGTTGGTCGGCGGCCCTGGCGGCCCGCGGCCTGGCGGGGATGCCTGATCGCCCAGGAGAGGACAGGGCTTCTCCGGCTGCCCTCTCCTGGTTGCAGCCGCCGTGTCATACGTCGATCTGCTCGAAGATGTGCGGGTACGACACGATGTCGTCAGGGAAGTCGGCTGCCATGCGCTGGAACTCCGGGCTGCCGAGCGCGGTGGCGAGAGCCTCGGTCGACTCCCAGACCGCGACGTTCATCAGTAGCTGACTGCCCGCCGTTCCCCTGTGCATCTGCAGGGAGACGAAACCCGGCTGCGCCTTCATGAACTCGGCCTGCCGTCGGAAGAGGGCCAGGAACGCCTCGGACCTTTCCTTCGGTACGACGAAGGTGTTGGCCAGGACGATGGGCCCGGTCTTCTCCTGGAACTGCGCGAACATCGGCGTGTGCGGGTCGAGACTCTGGAGCTTGGCCATTTCGGTACGTCCTCTCGCTATCGGTTGTCCGCTCAGGGGTGTCGCGATCTACCAACATGTGTTGGCAACAAACGTTGGCAACGCGTGTTGGCAAACGTAAGGGCGCGGTCCTGGACTGTCAACAGTCGTTGGCCTACAGTCGTAGGCATGACCGGCACCACGGAGAACCAACAGGCCGTACGGCGTTCCGACGCAACCCGCGCCGCGATCCTCAGCGCGGCCCGTGAGCGGTTCGCGTCGGACGGCTACGAGAGGGCGACCATCCGGGCCATCGCGCGCGATGCGAAGATCGACCCGTCGATGGTGATGCGCTACTACGACAGCAAGGCGGGCCTGTTCGCAGCTGCCGTCGCGATCGACCCCGGACTGCCCGACCTGCCCGTCGAACCGCGCGAGGCGATCGGCCGCACGCTGGTAAGCCACTTCCTCACCTTGTGGGAGGAGAACGGGGAGCTCACCGCACTGATGCGGGTCGCCGCCACCGATCCGGCCGCCGCCGAACGCATGCAGAGCGTGCTACGCGAGCAGTTGATCCCGTTGGCCCGCCAGGTGGGCCCCGAGCCGGAGCAGGCGCAGGCGCGGGCGGCACTGTGCGCCTCGACCGTGCTGGGGCTCGCGCTGACGCGCTACGTCCTGCGGTTCCCGGCGAGCATGGCGCTCGGCCGCGAGGAGATCGTGGACTGGCTCGGACCCACGATCCAGCGGTATCTGACCGCACCCACGCCCTGAAGAGCGTGTCGAGGACACCCACCGCGACCTCGGTCCGGCGGGTTCCCTCAAAGGGAAAGCTGAAAGGATCAGCCCTGCTACTGCGGCTTGCGGGACTTGTCGCCGAGCATCATGAGGCCGCCGGGCACGCAGCCGGAGGCCCACACGCCCCGGCTCTCCTTACCGCCCGGCCGTGACCAGGGAATTCGGGGACCGAAGCCACAGCAGACGGCTTCGGCGCCGAATCGCTGTCCTACCGCTGCCCGGCGCTCTCGCCGGCGGGCGCCGGCTGCGGTTCGTCCGTTCGCTGGCACGGGAGGACCACGGCCGGGTGGAGGCCGAGCCGGTTGCTCATGTCCAGCTCGAACCGGCCGTAGGGGGCAGGGTGTTGACGTGGACCAGGACGGCCTGCAGCAGGTGCAGGGCGAGCATCGAGATCTCCTGGCTCTCGCGGTCGGCGCCGGTGAGGTCGCCGTCCTTGCCGTAGAACAGGGCCGCCCGGAGCCTCTTCTGCAAGGCGTCGATGAACTCGTCCGGGTCCAGCGGCTGGCGGATCGCGCCGTAGTGCACGTCCCGGTTGTCCTTGCCGCGGTCGCCCACCACCGCCGCCTGCCACTGCTCGGGCACCACCCCCTCCAGCGGGATGCGCTCGGCCTCGTCGAAGAACGCGCCCTCCTTGGCGATCGGCTGGTCCAGGTACCGCTGAGCAGGTCGATCGCGTCCATCACCGGCCGGTAGGCGGTGTTGTCGCACTTCAGGTCCAGCACCGACAGCAGCGGCGAGAGCATCCGCCGCCAGTGGTTGGAGTGCGACGACCGCAACACCGTGCGGATGCGCGCCTTGTACCGGGCCTCGTTCGCCGCAGCCTCCGCCGCCAGCGCCTTCAACGTGCTCCGCACCGGCCCGGCCGCCACGATCAGGTCGGACGGGTACTCCTTGGCGGCCCGCGCCCGCCAGGCAGACAGCAGCTTCTCCGACACGTCCCCGAACAACTCGGGCGGCAGCTCCAGCTTCCGCACCCGCTGCAGCTTGTTCACCTCGCCCAGCAGGCTCTCCAGCCCGAGCGCGCCCGGGTCGGCCTTCAGCTCGGTGCCGCGCGTCACAGCGGGTGGCCTGGTCTCCGGCACCTTCCAGGACGGCAGACGAGCACCGCGCCCGCCAACTACATTGCTTTTGTACGTAGTTGCTGCAGGGAACGCGACGTGCGGAGGTGGCGCCGGTGAGTGGGGACGTGCAGGGTGTGGTGTCCGACGTTGGGGAGGCGTCCTGAGCGCCGGCAGCGCACCGCCCGTACCAGGCGGCGCACCACCGGCCCCGGGTGACGCCCGGCACGGCAGGATCGACCCCCGAGTCCTGCCGATGGGTACCACCCTGCGTTTCGCCCTCTTGGTGTTCGTGATGGTGGTCGCGACCCTCCAGATGGTCAACGGGATGTTCGCGCTGGCGCCTTGGGAGGACAAGGCGATCCTGTGCAAGTTCGCGGCGGGCTTCGATCCGAACGGCCGGATGGTCGACGCGATGCGGCTCGACCTCCGAGGGGTGGAGGAACTCAAGGACTGTGTGCCCGCCAGTGCCGCGCTCACCGACCTGCCCGGCGTTGCCGGCGCCGTACTGGTGCTTCTGTCGGCCGCCGTGCTCTACCTGTGGCTGCCACGCTGGAAAGCCAGGCGCGGACGCGTGATCACCGTCGATGAGGCGGATCCCAGCGGGGAGTTGCGGGCCGAGCTGATGCGTCTGGTGGCCACGGCGCGGCTGCGTACCGTACCGGCCTTCGTGGTGGCCCCGGCCTCCTTGGACGCCGGTGCCGAAGCGTTCGGCCGGGCCGGGCGGCACACGGTCTGTCTGCACGGCGGACTGCTGCCCGCGCGGCGCGGCGGCGCCGACAGCCGGGCCGGATTCCACGCCGTCGTGCTGCACGAACTGGCCCACCTCCGCAACCGGGACGTGGACGTCGCCTATGCCGTCACGGCGCTGTGGCGGGTCTTTGTGGCACTGGTCGTCGTGCCGTACACGGTGCTGTACGGGGGCAGCTTCGTCGCCGCGCAGTTCTTCGGTGCGTTCTACGGGGCGGACGCGGTGTTCTGGCCCGCCGGGCGAGCCGGGCTGCTGCGAGCCGTGGCCAGCGCTTTGTTCATGGTGTTCCTCGTGGTGCTGGCCCGTGCCGACACCCTTCGCCACCGTGAGCTGTACGCCGACGCGGACGCCGTCGCCCTGGGAGCCGACCACCAGGTGTGGCACCGCGCCCGGGACCGCCGCCCTTCTCGTATGCTTCCCCACTACCTCTTGGGGGCGTGGAGTTGGCTGACCGCGCTGTGGAGCACCCATCCCTCCTGGTCCGTGCGCAGGCGGTCGCTGGCCGATCCGGCGGCGCTGTTCTCCCTGGGCACGGAGCAGATGTTCCTGACCGGCTGGTCCGCCCTCGTCTCCGCGCACACCCTGTCCGCCCTGTGGGGCACCACGACAGCGACCTGGGCAACCGCCGTGCCCACCGCGGTACTCGTCACCGTCGCCGCGTGGCGGTCGCTCGCCTATGCCGAGCACCGTGGTCTACGCGGGCCCGACGGTCTGCGTTCCGGCCTCGCACTGGGGCTCGGCCTGGCCTGCGGTGAGCTGATGACCGGTATCACCAGCGGCGCCGGGTGGCTGCCCGAGCATCCCGAGGTCCTGCTGGTACTCCTGGCCAGTGCGGTGCTGTTCACGCTGTGGACCGTCGCCTGCGCACGGCTGCGGCTGCGGACGCTGGGCGGTGCCTCGTTGCGTACCGCGATCTGGCTGCCCCTGCTGGCCTCCTGTCTGCTGGCCGCGGCCGGCTTGAACTGGTGGCTGCGGTTCGGCTTTCTGTATCTGGCCGGAGACATCCTCACGCACGGCGGCCTGCAGCAGCAGGTGATCCAGGCGTTTCCCGGGCCGTGGAGCGAGCACACGGCGGAGCTCGACTGGTTCACCGCGACCATGCCGCAGGCGGCGATGCTGGGCACGAACGCACTGTTCCTCGGCGCGACGGCGGTCCTGTGGGGGTATCCCCTGGCTCTCTGGCGCTGGCGGGCCCGGGTGTACGGCCCGGCCGGCGGCCTGCGGTCGGCGGTGACGGCCGGGCTCCTCGGCGGCGTCGCCTGTCTGGCGGGGGTGGCCGTCGTCATGGCTCGTATGCACACCTGGCAGCCGCCGCTCGGAGCACCCAACGGCGCCTTCTCGCTGCTGTACCTGTGGTGGGCGGCCACCGCGATCTGGGCGGGGGTGGTGCTGACCGGTGCGGTGGTGGCGGTGGGTGCCCGGCACCGACGGCTGCTTCGTGCACTCGTCGCGGCGGGAGTGGCCCAATCCGTCGCGGTGGTAGGGCAGTTCGCGCTCGGCTCCGTGGACGGTTGTCTGGGGCCGCTGCGGACCATGGGCCACAGTTGCCACTGGCTGCCCTCCGCGAGCTGGTTGTTCTCCCAGTCCCTGGCCGGTCTGGTGCTGTCCTCCGTCGTCGGCGCGGCGCTGTTGGCCGCGGTCGTCAGAGGCGCGGTCGGCGCAGTGCGCCTGTGGACCTCGGCGGGGCAACCCCGGCCGGCCACGGCGACGCCCTCGACGCCCGTGCCCCCTTCCCGTACCCGCTCCCTCGCCGTCCTGAGCGGCCTGGTCCTGCTGATCGCGGTCGCCGCCTTCGGCCCGACGGCGGTTGCCAGTCAACAGTCCGCGGCCGCACAGACACCGTCCGCCATGTCCCCACCACCGCTGCCCCGGGCATCCGAACGGATCCGGACGTTCCAACTGCTGGCCTGGTTCAAGGTGAGCGGGCAACGCAGCATCCTTCAACTGACCAAGGACTACGGCGGTTTCCGCAAGCAACTCGACGAAATGGTGCAGGCGGCGAACTCCCGCCCGCGCGACATGGTCCGCTTCGACTCGAAACGGCTCCGCAGGACCTGTGCCGCGCTCACCAAGGACGCGACCGCCGCGCGCCGTCTGGCGATCCCGGACCACGACCTGCAGGGCCCCTGGTCGTCCTGGCTCGATGCGACCGTCGACGCAGGGCGGCGCTGCGTGGACCTGGTGGACAGCGACCGCAACAATCCGACCGAGAACGACGCCATGCTCAACGGGCTCTTCCAGGGCTACAGCCAGTCGACCAAGGCCGTCGGCCCGGTCGTCCGAGAGGTCCAGGCTGCGGCCCGCTTCTGGCCCCGGTGGATACACCTGAACAAGGGCTGACCATCGTGTACGGCGGGTCCATGAGGTCCCGGCTGCGACCGCGGTCGCCGGTGCAGGCCAGGCGTGCGGCGGCCCGGTGCGGAGGCGTCCCTGCTCAGCGCGTCGAGAGCGTCGACAGCGCGGAGAGATCCATGATGCGCTGGATCAGGTCCGGGTAGGTCCAGCCCGCCCCTGTCGCCGCGAGGGGCAGCAGGCTCGTCGATGTCAGGCCCGGGAGCGCGTTCACCTCGATGCACACGGGCTTGCCGCCGGCGTCGCAGCGAAGGTCGGTACGTGAGTACGAGTTGCCGCCGAACCCGAGAGCGTGATGCGCGCGCAGGGCCAACTCCTGGAGGAGGGAGGAGAATTCGTCCGGTACCGCTGCCGGACACACTTCGCCGACCGCGCCGGGCTGGTACTTGGCCGTGTAGTCGAACACCGATGTCGTCAGCTCGATCTCGACCACGGGGAGCGCCTGGCCGCCGACCACGGCCACGGTGAACTCCCGCCCGGGAAGGAACGGCTCCACCATGAGCTCCGCCTCACCGGAGCGGGTCTCGGCTACGATCCGCGCCAGCTGCGGGAGCGAGTCGACGTAGTGGACCGACACGCTCGAACCGTCCGCGACCGGCTTGACCACCACCGGTCCCGCCGCCACCAGCCGCTGCACGCCCGGCGGCATGTCACCTGGCGCGGGCCGCCACAGCACCCGCTCGCTCACCGGGACATCCGCCGCCCCCAGTACCGCCTGTGCACGCCCCTTGTGCCAGGCCGCCGCACATGCCGCGCTGCC
Organism: Streptomyces nigrescens; assembly: GCA_024349765.1. Taxonomy (GTDB): domain Bacteria; phylum Actinomycetota; class Actinomycetes; order Streptomycetales; family Streptomycetaceae; genus Streptomyces; species Streptomyces endophytica. The sequence continues at coordinate 305,421 of AP026074.1, forward strand.
GGCGCCCGTGAACCGTACGCCCGCCATCTCCAGCAGTGCCTGCACATGCCCGTCCTCGCCCCAGCCGCCGTGAAACGCCAGGAACACCAACTCCGCGTCGCGCAGCAGCTCCAGGACCGGACCGCCGGTCAAGGCGGCATGCATCCGCCGCCTCAGCTCAGGCACGTCTGCGGAGGACGGCGGCTCCTTACCCACCGCGAACCCGTCGACCGCGTCACCGGAACCGGGTTGCAGCGGACCGGCAAGGACCGGCACCGCGGCCGCCGGGTCGACCAGCACCACCTCGTGCCCCCGCTCCAGCAAGGCCCCGGCGACCGATCGCCCCGAGGCCAGGGAGACGTCGCGCTCCGAGCTCTCCCCGCCACACAAGATCACCACACGCACAGCTGACTCCCTCGCTCTTCTCCGGCCTGGTTCGCCTTGCCTTGCCTTGCCTTGCCTTGTCTCGTCTCGCGGAGCGGCGGCCGGCTCGGTTCGGATCGCATCACGATCAGTTGGGGCTGTGGCCGGTCGCCACTTCATGGCGCCGCGCCGGGTTCAAGATCATCAGTTGTTGGGGGTTCGGTACGGGGGCGAAGCCAACCTGCGCGTAGACCCCGTGAGCGTCGAGCGTGGAGAGCAGGACGCGCTTGAGCGGGTACCGGGCAAGGTGGTCGCGGACGGCGCCGGCAAGCCACGTGCCGAGGCCTTTGCCCCGGTGCGCGGGAGCGACGTAGACATCGCAGAGCCAGGCGAAGGTTGCCCGGTCGGTGACGACGCGCGCGTACGCGACCTGAGGGCCGGCGGCGTCATGGATGGCGAAGTTGAGGGAGTTGCGCACCGACTCCTCGACCGTTTCCCGGCTGCGGCCCTGCGCCCAGTACGCGTCGGTCGAGAGCCAGCGGTATATCAGCCCGACGTCGAGACGGTCGGGGTCCGTGGAGAGTTCGTATCCGTCATTCCTGCTGCTACTGACCATGGGGAGGCAGCGTAGCGGCGGTACTTGGGTTTTCCAAGTACCAACTTGGGGATTCCAAGTATCGATGTATCGACTCCTGTCGGGCGTGGTGCCCGCGGGTCGAAAAGCGTTCGAGAGTTCGAGGTCTGTGGGATATGTTTCTGCTGTTCGAAGGGGGACGAAGTGGCGAAGCTGAACCAGATCATCGCCGTGGAAAAGGGCGTCAAGAGCAAGTCGCTCCAGGACATCACCGCGGCTCACCACAGGGTGCAGAAGCCCGCACTGCTGGCCGGTATCTCGCGTACCTATCAGCCGAAGGACGAAGAGGGCGAGCAGCTGCCGCCCGAGTCCACGCGGGTGCAGGTCAAGTCCGAGGACGTGCTGCGCGAGATGGGTGCGTCGCTGACCCGGCTGTTCGACGTGACGGCCACCAAGGACTGGGCCAACTGCGCGGCCCGTGCCGACGTCACGGTCGACGGGCGGACGATCCTCGCCGAGGTTCCGGTCAGCTACCTGCTCTTCCTGGAGAAGCAGCTCACGGACCTGCACACCTTCGTCAAGAAGCTCCCGGTGCTCGACGCCGCCGAGTCCTGGTCCCTCGACCCGTCCACGGACTGGTGGAAGACGGACCCGGTCCGCACGATCCGCACGAAGAAGGTGCCGCGCAACCACGTCAAGGCGGAGGCGACCGACAAGCACCCGGCGCAGGTCGAGGTGTACTACGAGGACGTGCCGATCGGTTACTGGACGACGGTGAAGTTCTCCGGAGCACTCCCGGCGCGCCGGGTGAACGAACTGCTGGAGCGGGTCGAGAAGCTCCAGCAGGCGGTCAAGTTCGCCCGCGAGGAGGCCAACGGCACCGAGGTCACCGACCAGCGCGTCGGCGACGCGGTGTTCGGCTACCTCTTCGGCTGACGCCGGCCGCTACCTCCTCGGCCGAGGTAAGCCGCTACCTGGTCGGCTGGCGCAAGCCGATTCCTGGTCGGCTGGCGACGGCCGCGGGTAGCATCCATGATCGCCCCCGCGTGCGAGCGCGGGGGTGCGCAACAGGCACGGGCCGGATTGAGGACCGGTCCATGTCATGAGCGCAAGCTGAAACTGAAGTTCAGCCTGAAGAAGCGGTTCGCAGTGAAGGTTCGAGTCCTTCCCCCGGCACCACGGGCCGGGGTAGCCCAACATGGCAGAGGCACACCGTCTCAATCTCAGACTCTCGCTCCAGCTTCAGCATTGCCGCCGATCGCCGGATCGACCGGGGACGGACGAACGCCGTCGGGTGCGAGTTCGACTCTCGCCTGCACCTCTTCACGGTGCGGTAGTTTCAACGGAAGAACACGACGGCCTGATGACTGATCCGTCCTCTTAAACGCCGCCGGCGTGCGCAATTGGGTGGCATCCCCAGGGGCCCGGGAGCTGGATACGACTCCCGGGCCCCGCCACGTTGTCCGCCCCACGGTGCCTGCGCGTATCGACCGCGCCCGGGATCGTAGCCACCGAGACGTGGATCTCGCGCGGGCGGTTGAGTAGCCACCATGCGGTAGGGGTGGTCGTGTCGCTATGACCAGGGCGTGTCCGACGGGTTGCGTATCGGTGTGTGCGTGTGCGCCTCAAGTAGCCTAGTGCGCTTGAGAGTTGGTGCGTCGGTGCAGCTCGTGCACCATGCTCTACGCTCGTTTTCGCCCGTGCGGCAGGAGGACGTGACGGCGCGACGGCAAACTTCGAACGAGCGCACTCCCTTGCGCATTTGCCCATTACCCCATTGCCCCTCGCCCGGCCTGCGCGAAAGCGGGCGGACGTCGACCTGTTGGCTGGCTCATCACACCGTAGGTGTGGCACAACCGGACCGGTTCGTGCCCGGCCGGCGGCACAAGATCCCGGCGAGGCCCGGCGAGGTCCACCAGGGCCGCCCATACCGTACTGCCGGAACCCTGTGCGCGAGCTTTGCGCACAACTTCAGCCATACGGTAGGAGTTTGGCCTCCAGGCAGGGTTGAGCGGAGAGAGGACAATGCGGTGCCTCAGCACTCCGGACACACGGCGAACTCACGGACCGACACCATTACCGTCTCGCGCGAGGAGTTCGCCCGGCGTGTGGTGGCACGGGCGGCGCCCGACGAACCGGCCGCCTTCCCGCTGCTCTCACGACCCCGCGCTCGTACGTCCACATTGCGGGACACTCCGTTGCAACGCGCCGATGGCGTGGTGGGTGAAGTGGCGCTGCTGAGACCCGGCGGGGATCAGGAGCCGGCATCGTGAATTCGTCTGCCTCTCCGCGACATTCCGCCTCGCTCGACATCGAGGCGTTCCCCTCCGATATGTCATTGATGCTGATCCTGCTGGGGGTCACGGTCCTGGCCCAGGATCTGTTCTTCGCACTGTGGATGGCCACGGTCGAGGCACCCGTGACAGGGCCGTGCACGGGTGAGTTCCTGAACTGTCCGAGGGACCTTGGCGCGATGGTCAGCGGTACGTTCAACCACCTTCTGATGCTGCTCACGCCTGGCATCGTGTTCGGTCTGCACACCAGCCGGCGCCGGCGTCGGCGATCCACGCCATTGGCCGAGACCCCGTTCCACGGCGCCGTCGACGCGGTGGAGGGCCTGGTCCGGGAAGCCCGGCTGAGCCGGGAGCCGGTCGTCATGGTGGACCGGCGGCTGACGTCGGGAGCGTATGTCACCGGCCAGCGACGTCGGCCTCTGCTGATGCTCGGCCCGGAACTGCTGGTGCTCCGCGAGAAGGGCGACCACGGCCGGCGGATCTTCGAGGCCGTGGTCCGGCACGAGCTGGCGCATCTGCGCGGCAGGGATCTGCAGACGTACAACATGGTGACGGTGTTCCGTCCCTCCAACCTGTTCGCCGGGGCCTTCATCGCCTTCGCCGTGACCCTGAGCATGCTCAACCACTACTCCACACCGGGAGACCTGGTGGTCGCCCTGGTCCGGGTCCTCCTGCTCACACTGCTCGGCGAGCTGATCGTCCGCGCCTACCTGCGGATCCGCGAGCACCATGCCGACCTGCATGCCGGAATGACCGACCGGGAGGGACTGCTCGCCGCCCTGGGGGCAGAGAACGGCAGGGCGGACGGGACGGGTGCGGCACGGCTGCGGTCCTGGCTGCGCCATCACCCCATGGGCATCGACCGGCTGGACGTGGCCAGGACACCGGGGCGCGTGCTGGCCTCCTCGCCGGGGCGGGTGTTTCTCGGTGCGACCGTCGCCGGTGTGCTGCTGCCGATGCTCCAGGACCTGCTGCTGCGGGTCTACGGGCAGAAGAACTTCACCGTGGTTCTTTGCGGTTTCGTCGTCGGCGTGGGGCTGACCCTGTTCGTGGGGTTCACCCTGTGGCGTCACCAGTGGTACGCGGGCGGCCCGGCGCCGGCCCGGCTCGGCCGGTTGGCGCTCACCGGCCTGATCGTGGCCGGCGGGATAGTGGCCGGGAGCCGGCTCGCGCTCTACACCAGGGTTGCCGGCTTCGGCCTCTCCGGCACGCCGCTGGCCCCGTCGTTCCTGGCCGCGCTGGCCGGCGCCGCGGTACTGCTGTGCGGCTGGCTCACGGTGGTCGGGGCCCAGTGGTTCCGGGGCGATCCACAGGCGCAACGCATCCCGCGGTTCCTGAAGTTGGCCGTTGTCCCCGCGTGCCTGATCGGCGGGTGGCTGCTGGCAGGTGTCTGGACCTGGGGAATGGGCCTTCAGAGCGTCCTGGCCGCCTGCTCGACCGAGGGGTATGTGTGTCCGACGACCACGCCGGAGCTGGCCGTCGCCAACGCGGTGACCGGATCCTTCGGCACGGGACCGGTTGCGATGACGGTGGCCCTCATCGTCCTGGCCGCCCCGCTGGCCGCCCGTTTCACCGCACCGCTCACCGGGAGGCCTTCGCGCGCCGCCCGACCGCCGCGGCGCACGCCCTGATGGGCGGACCGGCACTTCGTCAGCCGACGTGCCTGGACAGGAGGAGAGGCAGGTCACATTCGGTCGTGTCACAGGGGGTCGGGCTACCTCGTCTCAGGGGTGTAGTCACTGACGACCACCCGAGGAGCACACCATGGAAGCGCGTCTGAACTTCTTCGCCAGCCCGATCGCCGGCAAGGCCCTCAAGCACGTCATGTCGGCGGGCAAGATGCTCAAGGAATCGCCGCTGCCGGCCGCGACGCAGGAACTGGTGGCGCTGCGCGTGAGCCAGATCAACGGCTGTGCCGTCTGCATCGACATGCACACCAAGGAGGCCGCCGCTGCCGGCGAGACCTCGGTGCGCCTGCACCTGGTCGCGGCGTGGCGGGAGGCCACGGTCTTCACCGAGGCCGAGCGTGCCGCGCTGGAGCTGGCGGAGGAGGGAACCCGGGTTGCGGACGCGGCCGGTGGGGTCAGCGACGAGGTGTGGGCGAACGCCGCCAAGCACTACGACGAGGAGCAGCTCACCGCCCTGGTCCTCACCATCTCCTTCATGAACATGGCGAACCGGCTGAACGTCATCTCCCAGCAGCCGGCCGGCGACTACGAGGCCGGGCAGTTCCACTGAACGGCATCAGCAACTGGCTCGGGGCCCGGGCCGGGTCCCGAGCCCGGCTGCGGGCTCCGGGCCCACCCGGCCCGGAGGGCGCTACTCTGGCCCACCCGCGGTCCGGATGATCACCAGAAGATGTCTGCGTCGGCGAGTACGGCCGGGCGGGGTTCAGGGGGAGGGGATTCGGCGTGAGCAAGGTCGAGGAGTTCGAGGAGCTGCGGCCGCTGCTGTTCTCGATCGCGTATCGGGTTCTGGGCAGCGTGGGGGAGGCCGAGGACGCGGTGCAGGAGACGTGGCTGCGCTTCGACGGCTCGACGACCCGGCCCACGTCGACCAAGGCCTACCTGTCGGCCACGGTGACCCGGATCTCGATCGATGTGCTGCGTTCCGCGCGGGTGCGGCGGGAGGAGTACGTGGGCCCGTGGTTCCCCGAGCCGCTGCTGAGCGATCCGTACCAGGATCCGGCGCGGTCGGTGGAGTTGGCCGACTCGGTGTCGATGGCGGCGCTGATGCTGCTGGAGCGGCTCAGCCCGCTGGAGCGGGCGGTGTTCGTGCTGCGGGAGGTGTTCGGCTTCGGGTTCGACGAGGTTGCGGCAACAGTGGAGCGGTCGGAGGCGGCGTGCCGGCAGCTGCTGGTGCGGGCGCGCCGGCATATGGAAGCCGGGCGGCCGCGCTTCGAAGCGGTCCGCAGAGAGCGGGAGGAGCTGGCGTCGCGGTTCTTCGACGCCCTTCGTGAAGGCGACGTCGGCGGCCTGCAGGAACTGCTCGCCGCCGACGTGTCGATGGTCGGCGACGGCGGCGGCAAGGCCCCGCAGCTGGCCAGGGCCGTCATCGGCGCCGAGAACGTGGCCCGGCTGCTTGCCTCCGTCTTCCCGTGGATGGCCCTGATCGACGTGACGTTCGCGCCGCACGAGATCAACGGCCAGCCGGGCGCGGTCTTCCGCGACCGGGACGGCAAGGTGCTCAACACCCTGGCGCTCGACGTGCTCGACGGGCAGATCCAGACCATCCGCTCGGTGAGCAACCCCGACAAGCTCGGCCACATCGGGCCGGTCGCCGACGCCTGGGCCATCGACCGCGAGGTGAAGCAGGAACGCCGGCGGCAGCGGAACTGACTCGGGAAGCGGGGATCGAGCTCCCGTCGGTCGAGATCGACGGTCGCGAACTTGCTTGGTTTTCCCGTGTCCAGTGTGACGGGCGTTGCGTGAGCCTAGTATTGCGGCGACATTCAGCGATCTGGACACGGGGGACCGATGACTGGTCAGTGGGAAAGACTCGGCGAAGACGGTGGCATCGAGGCGTATGTGCACCGCCCGACGGGCGAGGTGCGGGGCGCGGTGGTGGTCTGCTCCGAGCTGTACGGAGTGAACGCCTATGTCCGCGACACCTGCGCGGAGTTGGCGTCGGCCGGCTACGTGGCGCTGGCGCCCGACTACTACTGGCGCAATGCCCGTCGCACCGCGCTCGGGTACTCGGCCGAGGAGCGCGAGGAAGGTCTGGTGCTGATGCGCGCGCTGGACCGGGACGAACTGGTGGCTGACGCCTCGGCGGCACTGACGGCGGCGCGCGCGGCAGCCGGGGAGCGGGGCGTGGCCTTCCTCGGGTTGAGCATGGGCGGGCACATCGCGCTGCGGGCCGCGACCGAGCTGAGCTTCGAGCTGGCCGCCGTCTTCTACCCGGGGTGGCTGCTGAACAGCGGCTTCCCGCTGGTGGGGCCGGTGCCTCCGCTGGAGACCAGCGAGCGGATCGCCGCGGGCGGCGCCTTCCTGCTGGGCTTCCGCGGCGAGTTGGACCACATCATCCCGGCCGAGGAGTGGGAGCAGGCCGAGCAGCGGCTCACCGCGGCCAAGGTGCCGCACGAGCTGGTGACATACCCGGGAGCCCGGCACGGCTTCGCCTGCGCGGACCGCCCTGAAGACTACGAGCCGAAGGCCGGCGCCGATGCCTGGCGGAAGGTCTACGCCGCCCTGGAATCGCACCTTCAGTGATCTGAGTCAGACGTCCCGTCCACTCCGCACGGGATACGTGACGGCCGCCGCAGGATGCGATCCGGAGCGCGGCGGCAACTCACGTAAGTGGTCGGTTCCTCGCGCCGTGGTCGCTTACTCGGGCAGTGGTCGGTCGTCGACCACGTGCTTCATCACGAGGGTGGAGGTCAGCCGCTGGACGCCCGGCAGCTTGGCCAGCTGCTGGTCGTAGAGCTGCTGGTAGGCGGCCAGGTCGGTGGTGGCGACGCGCAGGAGGTAGTCGGGTTCGCCGAAGAGGCGCTGGGCCTGGAGGACGTGCGGGATGGCGGTCACGGCCTCTTCGAAGGCGGTGACGGTGTCGCGGTCCTCCCAGCGCAGGGTGGCGAAGACGAGGGCCTCGAAGTTCAGGCCGATGGCGGCCGGGTCGACGACGGCTCGGTAGCCGCGGATGGCGCCCTCGCGTTCGAGGTCGCGCAGGCGGCGGTGGCAGGGCGAGACGCTCAGCTGCACGCGGGCGGCCAGCTCGGTGATGGTCAGACGGCCGTCCTGCTGTAGCTCGGTAAGAATCTTCCGGTCAAGGGCATCCATGGAGAAGATTCTCCCCCACCGGCCGCGATCATGGGGAAAGAACGGAAACACTTTCGGGCATGTCCGACCTAGCCTTCCCTCTCAGAACAAGGAACGTGAGAGGGAAGACCGATCGATGCACACGACGACGGTGGCGGCATTTCTGGCGGTGGATCTGCTGCTGGTGTTCACTCCGGGCGCGGACTGGGCCTATGCGATCTCGGCGGGGCTGCGGGACCGGTCGGTCGTGCCCGCGGTCGCCGGGCTGATAGCCGGATACGCGGGATACACGCTGCTCGCCGTGGCCGGACTGGTGGTGATCGTGGCGAGCTCGGCCACCGTGCTCACCGCACTGACCGTCGCCGGTGCCGCTTACCTGATCTGGCTGGGCTGGGGCGTACTGTCGCGGCCGGCAGCCCTGGCCACGGCTACGGAGACGACCGCCTCCCCGGCGTCGGTCGCCTCGCGCGGGCGGATCATGCTCAAGGGTGTCGGGACCAGCGGCCTGAACCCCAAGGCACTGTTGCTGTACTTCTCGCTGTTCCCGCAGTTCATCAACCCCGCGGGCGGCTGGCCCGTCGCCGCGCAGACCGGGCTGCTCGGCGCGCTGCACATGACCGCCTGCGCCCTCGTCTACCTCACCGTCGGCGTCCTGGCCCGCACCGTCCTGACGACCCGTCCTTCGGCGGCCCGCGCGGTCACCCGGGTCTCCGGTGCCATGATGATCGTCATCGGTGGGCTCCTGCTGGTGGAACGCCTCGCCGGCTGAGGCATCCGCCCCACCCTCGTACGCACACCGTGATGTCCGTGGAACCGCAGTGATGTGTCGCGACGCCCTGATGTCCGTCGCGACGCCGTGATGTCCGTCGAAGGAGAACACGTGGAAGAGCAGACGCAGCTGGAAGAGGCCACTCCCGAGGTGCAGAAGCGCATCCAGGACAGCTTCGACCGCCAGGGGCTGATGAGCCACCTCGGTGCACGGATAGCGCATATCGGCCCCGGTCGCGTGCACATCGTGCTCCCGAGCCGCCCCGAAGTGACCCAGCAGCACGGCTACTTCCACGCCGGAGCCACCAGCGCCATCGCGGACAGCGCCGGCGGCTACGCGGCCTTCACACTGTTCCCCGAGGACACCGACGTGCTCACCGTCGAGTACAAGATCAACCTCTTGTCGCCCGCCGTCGGCGACCACATCGAGGCGGTCGGGACGGTCCTGAAGTCCGGACGCACCCTGACCGTGTGCCGGCTGGAGGTGTTCGGCGTCCAGGACGACCGACGGAATCTCGTCGCCAACGGGCAGCAGACGCTGATCCGAGTGAACCGGACCGAGCGGTGAGCCCGCAGCCGTCGTTGCCGTCCTGGGTGATATGGCGGCAGAGGCCGTTCCCGGACGCCAACCTGCTGCTGCTCCCGGGGCGCCAACCGGCCCTGGTCGACAGCGGGTTCGTGGCGCATGCCGAAGAGACGGCCGCCTGGGCCCGCGCACACGCCGGGGAGGTCGCCATGGTGGTCAACACCCACTGGCACTGCGACCACGTCGGCGGCAACGCCCTCCTCCGGACGAGGGGCGCCGCCGTCGCGGCCGGGAAGCCCGAGGCGGAGGCGATCTCCCGCCGGGACCCGGGCTGCTGCGCGGCGGAATACCTCGACCAGCCCGTCGCCCCGTACACCGTCGACATCTCGCTCGACGACGGGCAGGTCCTCCAGCTCGGCGACACCGACTGGGAAGTGGTCCGCACCCCCGGGCACACCCCCGGTCACCTCGCCCTGTGGCAGCCGGACGAGCGGCTCCTCGTGGCCGGGGACGCGCTGTCGGACTACGACGTCGGCTGGGTGAACCTCGCGCTCGACGGGCCCGACGCGGCCATGACGGCGCTCGCCTCCCTCCAGCGGATGGCCGACCTGGCACCCCGGGTGATCCTTCCCTCGCACGGCCCGATCCCCGCCGACCCCGCTGCCGCGTTCGGCGCCGCGCTGCGCCGCGCCCAGCGCCTCGTCGACGACCCGGACGGGGCGGTCTGGTATGGCGCCCGGCGCATCCTCGCCTTCGCCCTGATGATCCGTGGCGGTATCCCGGCCGACGAGGTCGAGCCCTATCTGTACGGACGGGCGTGGCTGACCGACGCGGCACGGCTCCTGGACCGCACGCCCGAGGCGCTCGCCACCGAGCTGGTCGGCACGATGCTCCGCAGCGGTGCCGTCGTCCTGCGCGAAGGACGCCTCCACGCCGCCGCCGACCACACCCCGGTGGCGGCCACGTCGCTGCGCGTGCCGTACCCGCGTGCCTGGCCGGCAAGCGAGCTGCGCTGATTCGCGGCCCGAAGGGCACGATCGGTCAGAGCGTTGGTGTTCTTCGCGCCGGCACCCCCCGGCACCCCCCGGCCCCTTCCGGCACCCTCCGGCACCTTGCGTCCTGCGCGGTGCCGGGCGACCGGGTTCAGACGGCGGTGCGGCCGCCGTCCACGGGCAGCACCGCGCCGTGGATGAAGCTCGCCGCGTCGCTGGCCAGGTAGGCGATCGCCTCCGCGACCTCCTCCGGTGCTGCCGTGCGGCCGGCGGGGGCCTGAGCGGCCAGGGCGGCGAGGTCCCCGCCCATGTCGGCGGTACCCTCCGTGCGGGTCGGACCGGGCCGGACGCAATTGACCCGCACACCGCGCGGGCCGTACTCGGCCGCCCATGCCTTGGTCATCAGCTCTACGGCTGCCTTGCTCGACCCGTACAACGCCGCCCCTGCGGCCCCGTACTCGGCCACCATCGTGCTCAGGTTGACGATCACCCCGCCACCCCGCTCGGCCATCCCGGGCGCGAGTGCCGCCACCAGGTAGAACGGGGCCTTCACGTTCAGGTCGTAGACGGCGTCCACGTCACTCTGCTGCGCCTGCTCCGTCGGCCCCAAGGGGTAGATGCCCGCATTGTTGACCAGGATGTCCACCCGTTCGCCGCCCAACTCCGCGGCGTCCCGGGCAAGTTGCCGCACCGACTCAGGCCGGCTCAGGTCGGCGGCGACGAAGTCGGCCGTGCCGTTGCGGTCACGGATGGCGGTGACCAGACGCTCGCCGCGGGCCCGGTCCCGGCCTGCGACCACCACGCGCGCACCCCGCTCGGCCAGCAGCGCCGCGGTGGCGGACCCGATGCCACTGGTCGCGCCGGTCACCAGAGCCACACGTCCGTCCAGATCAAATCCGCTCGGATGAAGAGAACCCATCAGTCCGTCCTTCGCATCGCAAGGTTGAGAGTGCCGACCGGCCTGCGGCCCCGCTTGCCGTGTCGTTCCGGTCCGGCCCGGAACGTTGTCCTTGTCAGTCGCCCGTGTCAGTTGTCCCTGTCATCGGTGATTCCTCCGGCGGCCATGAATGCATGGCCGCCATGAATGCATGGGGCCGTTTCCCTAGAGTGATCATGGATCGTCGGCGTCGTGCCCGTCGTGCCCGCCAGGTCTGTCCCTCGGGCGGTTGGCCTCCACCGGTTACGGAGGTCCCGCGCGACACGAGGTGGTGCGGGGAGGAGGCGGGTGCGTCCCGCTCCGCGGCGTTGTTGGGCGAGGGGCCCTCGCCGGTGCCGGCGCTGGTCGAGGGCGCCCGCTGGCTGCCGAGGGCCGGGGCCGGCTGCGCCGCCGTTCCGTGCAACACCGCGCACGCCCATGTCGACCAGCTGGCGAAAGCCGCGGGAGTCGAGGTGCTGGACATGATCGAGGCGCTGGTCGACACGGCGCTTTCGCGGCTGTGGCGAGCCGATCCGTTCGATCGACCAGGTTCGTGATCATCCGCGTTCGTTCCCTGATACGGACCTCCTCCCTTATCCTCGTCCGCACGCACCAAGCCGGGGGCCGGCAACGGCCCTAACCTGCGGAGATGATCAGGCACATGTCGACGCGCCCCGCCCGAGGCTTGAGCCGGGTGCTCGAGGACCTCGGCTCCACTCTTCTGGACCTGGTGCACGGCGACGCCGGGGCGGCCGGGGAGATCGGCGGCGTCGGCATCCACGATCCGCATGACGAGCAGCACTATCCGCAGCGTGCCATCGTGCTCGGCGTCGGTGTCCATGGCGCCGAGCAGACGTCCCGGCTCCTGCGGGACCTCGCCGACCATCGGGCCGCGGCCCTGGTCGTCCGGGGCCCGGTCGAGGGCGCGGAGGAGCTCGAACAGGTCGTGGCCGAGACGGGTGTGGCGCTGCTGGCCCTGACCCGCGGAGCGTCCTGGGCCCAGCTGGCGGCGATGCTGCGCACGCTGCTGTCCGAAGGGGACGTCGGCGAAGCGGGGGCGCACACGCTCGGCGGCGTGCCGTCCGGTGACCTCTTCGCCCTGGCGAACGCGATCGCCACCCTGCTCGACGCCCCGATCACCATCGAGGACCGCCGCTCGCGGATCCTGGCCTTCTCCGGTCGGCAGGACGAGGCGGATACCGCCCGAGTCGAGAGCATCCTGGCCCGGCAGGTGCCCGAGCGCTACCTCCGCGTCCATGAGGAGGCCGGCATCTTCAAGGAGCTGTACCGCAGCGAGGGCCCGGTGCATGTTCCTCCGCCGACCATCGGTGACGAGGTCGCGCTGCCGCGTGTGGCGATCGCGGTGCGTGCGGGGGACGAGATCCTGGGGTCGGTGTGGGCGGCGCTGCGGAAACCGCTCACCCCCGAGCGCGACCAGGCGTTCCGGGAGGCGGCCAAGCTCGCCGCGCTCCACATCCTCCGGTTCCGCGCGGGCACCGACGCCGAGAACCGGCTGCGCGCCGACCTCGTCACCACCGCTCTGGAGGGCGGGGGAGGGGCGGTCAACGCGCTCGGCCGGCTGGGCCTGGTGACCGAACCCACCCTGGTCATGGCGATGGGGCTGGCCCGCGGCGCCGGTGAGGACCACGCCCACCTCGCCGCCGAGCGCCAGCGCCTCACCAGCGCCCTGGCCGTCCACCTCACGGCCGTCCGGCCCCGTTCCGCGGTGGCGCTGTTGGGAGACGTGGCGTACGCGCTCTTCCCGGTGAGCGGGGATTCGGCGCACGCCCGGGAACGCGCCGTGCAGGTGGCGACGAACTTCCTGGAGCGCACCGGTGACCGGGCCGGGGTCGTCATCGGGATCGGCTCGGTCGCCCAGGAGCCCGCCGCCCTCCCGCGCTCGCGGGCCAATGCCGACCGGGCGCTCCGCGTGCTGCTCAGCGGCGAGAGCGCCCAGCGCGTCGCCGCGATCGCCGACGTGTACGTCGACGCCCTCCTCCTCGAGATGCGGGACCTAGCGATCGCCAACCGCGACGAGCTCTCCGGTCCGCTCGCCCGGCTGGCGGCCTACGACGCCAAGCACAACGCCCACCTCGTCGAAACGCTGCGGGCGTGGCTGGACGCCTTCGGGGACGTCATCGCCGCCTCTGCGAGCGTGTTCGTCCATCCCAACACGTTCCGCTACCGCATCCGCCGGGTGGCCGAGGTGGGGCAGCTGGACCTGCAGGACCCGTCCGCCCGGTTCGCCGCGATGCTGCAACTCCGCCTGATGGGCCCCGGGGACGGCGGAGGGGCACGCGCCGGAGGCACGGACCCCACTCCGACCGGATCGGCCCCCACCGCGTAGACGGAATGACTGCGGATGCCGGGGACAGGGCGTCAGAGCCTACGCCCGGCTCGGCTACGGCGCCGACTCGTGGGTCGTCCTGGCCTCCGTTTTCAGGATTCCCATCGCGCTGGAGTACGCCCGCTTCCTGCGCACCCCGTCCCCGGCAGACCGACAGCCCCTCGAACCGTGCGATCGGCCGGTCCGCCAGGGCTGCCGTCGACCATCTGCGATCATCCTGATGGGCACCTAACTGCCTTATTCGGCACGAGAGTTGATGCCGGTCCGACGATGGCCCCTAAGCCCCGGTGCCGAGCTATGGATCAGCGGCCACGGACCATCGACATCACAAGTTGATGGGTTTCGCGGTCGGCGGCCACGACCAGGCCGCGGCCGGTCTGCCCGACCGGGGTGCCGTCGATCGCGGTGACCACGCAGCCGGCGGCCCGGCACAGGGCGATGCCGGCGGCGAAATGCACACTCCCCGACAGGTCGCCGCCGTCGGTCACGTATGCCGCGCGCTTGCCGGCGGCGACCCAGGCCAGCGCCAGCGTCGAGGAGGCGACGCGGGGCCGGAACCGTTCGATGAACCCCGGGTGGGCCAGCAGGTCCACGGCCCGGAAACCGGGCGCACTGGGAAACGGCGGGTCCAGATTGACGTCCACGAGTTGACTGGCGGGCGTCGGTGCCAGCTGGGCATCGGCACCGTCGTTGCGCACCCAGGCGGTCTCACCGTCGGTGCAGAAGACCTCGCCACCGAACGGGTCGGCCACCGCGGCCGCCCCGTCGTGCAGCGCCACGTTGACGGCCACCAGCATGGTGCCGACGGCGTAGTTCAGCGTGCCGCACAAGGGATCCACCAGCCACTGGCGCGCGGACTCCGTGGCACCCTGCTGCCCGCCCTCTTCGCCGAGGACGGCGTCGTCGGGCCGGGCAGCACGGATGACCTCGAGGATCGCCTTCTCGGCCGCCACATCGGCGGCGGTCGCGAAGTCCCCGGCGCCCTTGTCGATGCGGATGAGCCGCTGGCCGTACATGCTGCGCACGACGTCCGCGCCGGCACGGGCCGCTGCTGTCGCGACCCCCACGTCGTCAAGGCCTGCATACGAGTTGACCATGTCACGCAGGATATCGGCGGCACCCGGCGCACCTCCCGGAATGGTGCCGACGGCCGGTGGCCACCCCAGGCAGGCGGCCGCTCCCGCGGGCCGTCCGACCCGCCGGGCACCGCCGTTCCCCACGACTTCGGTTCCGGGCACGAACCGGCTGCTCAGTTTGTCACCGGGCTACCAACCCGGCCCTGGCCGGCGTGCCTAGCGTGGCGGTCATCCCACCCCTGGAGGACTCACGTGCCGGTTGACCCTGCATCCCTCTCCGCGCCGGCGGAGCACCCGGCGGGCCTCGACGCCATGCTCGCCGACCTCGAAGAACTCGTGACCTGCGAGTCCTACTCCGCCGACCACGCGGCCTTGGCCCGCAGCGTCCAGGTCGTCGCCGCGCAGGGCAGCCGACTGCTCGGTGCCCCCGCGCGGACGATGGTGATCGACGGTGTCACCCACGTCCAGTGGACCTTCGGCACGCCGCGCCTGCTGCTCCTGGGCCACCACGACACCGTCTGGCCGATCGGCTCCCTCAAGACCCACCCCTGGTCGGTCGAGCAGGGCATCGCCCGCGGCCCCGGCGTCTTCGACATGAAGGCCGGCCTGGTGCAGATGTTCCACGCCCTGGCCTCGCTCCCGTCCCTCGACGGCCTCTGCGTACTGGTCACCGGCGACGAGGAGGTCGGCTCGGGCACCTCCCGCCCGCTCATCGAGGACCTCGCGCGTCAGTGCGCCGCCACCCTCGTCCTCGAACCCTCGGCCCCCGGGGGCGAGTTGAAGACCAGCCGCAAGGGCGTCTCCGCCTACGACATCACGGTGCACGGCCGGGCCGCCCACTCCGGACTGGAACCCGAGAAGGGCGTGAACGCGGCCACCGAACTCGCCCACCAGCTCCTCGCCCTGCAACACCTCGCCGACAGCGTCACCGCGCGCACCGGGCCCGGGACCACCCTCACCCCGACCCTGATGTCGGCCGGCACCGCGAGCAACACCGTGCCCGCCCGGGCCGAGTTGCACCTGGACGTCCGCGTTCCCACCGCCGCGGCACAGGAAGCCGTCGACCAGCTCATCCGGACCCTGCAACCCCAGCTCAGCGGCACCCGTCTGCAGATCGACGGCGGCCCCAACCGTCCGCCCCTGGACGCCGACGCCTCCCGGGACCTGTTCGCCCTGGCCACCGAACAGGCCGCACAGCTCGGCCTCGGCCCGCTGCGGCAAGCGGCCGTCGGCGGAGCATCCGACGGCAACTACACCGCCGGAGTCGGCTGCCCCACCCTCGACGGACTCGGCGCCGTCGGCGACGGCGCGCACGCCGACCACGAACACGTCATCACCGCCACCATGCCGGTCCGCGCCCGGCTCCTGGCCCGCCTCGTCGGAGCACTGCGATGAACGGACCCGAGATCCGCGAACTCCACGCCATGGAGGAGTTCGCCACCGCCAGCCGCCTCTACGCCCGCATCTGGGGCCGGGACACCACCAGCCCACCCGTCTCCGCGGAGGTCATGCGCGCCCTGTCGCACGCCGGCAACTACGTGGCCGGAGCGTACGAGGACGGCCGGCTGATCGGCGCTTCCGTCGCCTTCTTCGGCGACCCCATAGCCACCACCCTGCACTCCCACATCACCGGAGCCGCCATGGGCCGCGGCATCGGCCTGGCCCTCAAACTGCACCAGCGCCAGTGGGCGCTCGCCCGCGGACTGAAGCGCATCACCTGGACCTACGACCCGCTCATCCGCCGCAACGCCCACTTCAACCTCGTCAAACTCGGCGCCCGCCCCGAGGAGTACCTGACCTCCTTCTACGGCGCCATGGAAGACGCCATCAACGGCGGAGACGAGTCCGACCGCGTCCTGACCGCCTGGGACCTGACCGCACCCACCGAGACCCTGACCCCGGGCTACGCATCCGTAGGGCTCGCCGCCGCGGCGCACGCCCTACGGAACCACGGCGGCCGCCCCGAAACCGGCCCGGCCGACGCCGCCACCGTCCTCGTGGACCTACCCGACGACATCGAGGCCCTCCGGCGTCAGGACGCCGGCGCCGCCCGCGCCTGGCGCCTGGCCGTCCGGCACACCCTGGGCGGCCTGCTCGCCGAAGGCGCCCGCGTCATCGGCTTCCACGACCGCCGCAGCTACGTCGTCCACCGCACCCCCACCTCCGCCGCCTGAACCCCTCAGCCGCTCGACCGCTCAACACCTCGACGCCTCACCCCCTCAACAGGAGTCACCTGACCATGAAGACGAAGATCTCCGGCATCGAACTGCGCCGGATCGCGATGCCGCTCGTCGCCCCGTTCCGCACGTCCTTCGGCGTCGAGACCCGCCGCGACGTACTGCTGGTCCGTGTCGTCACCTCCGACGGCGAGGGCTGGGCCGAGTGCGCGGCCATGTCCGAGCCCCGCTACTGCTCCGAGTACGTCGACGGCGCACAGGACGTCCTGCGCAAGTTCCTCATCCCCGCCCTGCCGAAGGACGGCGTGGACGCTGCCGCGGTGGGACGGACACTGGAGCCCTTCACCGGCCACCACATGGCGAAGTCCGCGCTGGAGACCGCGGTCCTTGACGCTCAACTCCGCCTCGCCGGCGAGTCGTTCGGCTCCTACCTGGGCGCCGCCCGGGACCGTGTGCCCTGCGGCGTCTCCGTCGGCATCATGAACTCCGTCCCGGAACTGCTCGACGCCGTCGACCGCTACGTCGCCGAGGGCTACGTCCGCATCAAGCTGAAGATCGAACCCGGCTGGGACGTCGAACCGGTCCGTGCCGTCCGCGAACGCTTCGGCGACGACCTCCTGCTCCAGGTCGACGCCAACGCCGCCTACACCCTCGTGGACGCGCAGCAGCTCGCCAAACTCGACGCCTTCGACCTGCTGCTGATCGAACAGCCCCTCGCCAACAACGACATGGTCCAGCACGCCCAGCTCGCCAAAATCCTGCGCACCCCGATCTGCCTGGACGAATCCATCGAGTCCGCCGCCGACGCCGCGGCGGCGATCTCCCTCGGCGCCTGCTCCGTCATCAACATCAAACCGGCCCGGGTCGGCGGCTACCTGGAGGCCCGCCGCATCCACGACCTCGCCCGCGCCCACGGCATCCCCGTCTGGTGCGGCGGCATGCTCGAAACCGGCATCGGCCGCGCCGCCAACATCGCCCTCGCCGCCCTGCCCGGCTTCACCCTCCCCGGCGACACCTCCGGCTCCCACCGCTACTTCGCCACCGACATCACGCCCCCCCTTCGTCCTCACCGACGGCCACCTCGACGTCCCCACCGGCCCGGGCCTCGGCACCGAGCCGCTCCCCGAGATCCTCGACGAGGTCACGACCGCGAAGGAATGGATAGCCCTCTGACGTCCGTCCCGAACGCGACGGCTCGACCCGGGACACGATCCCGTCGCCTGCGTCTGTCAACCTTCCGCCCACAAGGCAGAGTTGACCTCGCGCAGTCTGCCTGTCTGCCGCTCACGTCCAGCCGGATCGCCACCGGAAGCGGCAGGCAGGCCCATCCCTCCCGGGTGGCGCTCGACCCTCGACAGGCCCCGCGCCGAGGGTTTCGCCGCCGTGGGCGACATGCTCACAGGCGGGCCGTAATGTACGGGCCCGTGTCCGACATCATCGCTATCGCGCCGGCTGAGATCGCGCTCGTCCTCGACAGCGTCCGCAGTTCCGCCGCACGCCTCGGCACCACCCTCGACGCGCTGACCGACCCGCAGGCGCGCGAACCATCGGCGCTGCCCGACTGGAGTCGCGGCCACGTCGTCACCCACCTCGCCCGCAGCGCCGACGCCTACCGGTGGCTGCTGACGCTCGCCCGCACCGGCTCCGAGCCCGGACCACGGGCCGACGCCGCCACGCTGGACCGCGCGCTGCGCGAAGGCGCCGGGCGCGCCGCCACCCACCTCGTCGCCGATCTGAACCGCAGCCTGGACCTCCTCTTCGACGAGGCGGCAGCCATGCCCGTCGACCGCTGGACCACGCCGGTCACCGCACTGGCAGGCTGGCACCACCCGGCGTGGTTCACCCTGCACCGCTGCCGACGCGAACTCGAAACCCACCACGTCGATCTCAACCTCGGCTACACCACTGCCGACTGGCCCGCCGACTACGTCACCTGGGCACTGAACGACACCCTCGCCGCACTGGCGGCCCAGCACTTCCCCCTCGCCCGGATCGAGGCCGTAGACCTTGACCGGACCTGGAACCTCTCCTCGACCGGCGCCACCGTTTCCGGCCCCGGCCACGCCCTGCTCGCCTGGCTCGGCGGACGCGGCACAGACCCGCAACTCCGCTCGGACCTGCCGCTACCGACCCCACCGCGGTGGCCGCTCCCACCCGCTCCTGGAGTCATGGCAACCTCCAAGCTGTTGCTTGGGTATGACACAGCAAACCCCGGGATTGACTTGGGTTTCGGTCAGGCTTGATCATCGTTGCAGGGCCCAGGGCGGCAACCCGCCCGCTGCTTCCCATGCGATCCGGACGCGCGGGAGTACGGCGGGTGCCGACCCGCAGCGCGCCGACCCCGAGCCGCCGTCGCCAACTGGAGGAGCACACATGAGCACAAGCAACCCAAGGGTGGCCGTCCTCGGACCCGGCGGCGTCGGCGGTCTGATCGGCGCCCTGCTCGCCCGTGCCGGACACCGCGTCCGTTGCCTGGCCGGCGAGCGGACCGCGGCCACCCTGCGCCGCGACGGCCTGCGCGTCGAGAGCACCCAGTACGGCCACTTCACCGCAGCGGTGGAAGCCGACACGTGTCTGCGCGAGCCGGTGGACGCCGTCTTCGTCACGGTCAAGCAGACCGCCCTGGACGAGGCACTTGGGCGGGTCCCCGCCGACATCCTCGGCGACGCGCTGGTGGTCCCGTTGCTCAACGGCCTCGACCACCTCCCGGTACTCCGCCGGCGCTATCCCGCGGCCAGGGTCGTCGCAGGGACGATCAAGGTTGAGGCCACCCGCACGGCACCTGGCCACATCGTCCACACCAGCCCCTTCGCCCGCCTCGAACTCGCCGCACCGCCCGCCGGTTTCGCGGCACCGCTCGACCGGCTCGCGGACTGTCTGCGGCAGGCCGGTCTTGGGGTGACGCTGCGCACCGACGAGACCGCGATGATCTGGGACAAGCTTGCCTTCCTCGCCCCGTTCGCCCTGCTGACCACCCGCTACCGAGCCGACCTCGGAGCCGTCCGTAGCGAGCGGAGGCCGGAACTGGTCGCCGTGCTGGACGAGATCACCGCCGTGGCGCGGGCCGCAGGCGCGCCGATGACTGTCGACACCCTGCTGTCGTTCTTCGACGGTGCCCCGCAGACGATGAAGTCCTCGATGCAGCGCGATGCCGAGGCCGGACGCCCGCTCGAACTCGATGCCATCGGCGGAGCCGTGCTGCGGGCCGGAGCCGCCCACGGCGTCGAGACCCCGACCCTGGCCCGCCTGGTGGCAGAGGTGGCCCGCACGGCAATCGAGGCGGCGTAATGCAGCGCATCGACCCGTTGGACGACGGCCCTTCGGCCGGCGGCCCGGGGCGTGCGACGGCGTGGCCGGAGATCGAGGACTTCCTGCGCGCCCGGGGTGCCGACCGAATGCCCCACCCCGGTGGAACGCTCCTGCACCACCTGAGGCGCGTCGCGCAACTACTGGGTGACTGGGGCGCCGACCCGACCGTACAGATCGCGGGGCTGTGCCACGCGGCGTACGGGACGGACGGGTTCGCCCCAACCCTGCTGGACGTCACCGAGCGCCCAACCTTGTCCCAACTGATCGGCGAACGGGCAGAAGCGCTGGTTTACCTGTACGCCAGTTGCGACCGAGGCGTCGTCTATCCACGGTTCGGGAGTGATCGCCCGGTGCTCTTCCGCGACCGCTGCACAGGACAGGAACACACCCCGCCGGAACCGGACCTGCGTGCCTTCCTGGAGATCACCGCCGCCAACGAACTCGACGTGCTGACGCACCACACCGACCTGGCCCGGCGCCACGGCCCGTCTCTCTACCGGCTGTTCACCCGCTCGTACGACCTGCTGTCCACCGCGGCCCAGGAGGCCTGCGAGCACCACCTCGGCCGGTACGCGGACGGGGCGTAGGCATGCGCCTCGCGGGCCTGGACCTCCTGGAACGGAAAAGCCCGATCGAGGGCATCGCCCTGCAACTACCCTTCACCGAATCACAACTGACGGTCTGAAGGGAAAGGACCTCGGCATATCAACGAAGCTGACCACGGTCGTCGTCGAGGCGTCGGACCCACGGCGCCTGGCCCGCTTCTGGGCACAGGCCCTGGAATGGGAACCGACCGCCGGTGGCTCGATCGCCGAGGGCTCGATCGCTGACGGTACGAGCGTCCGCCCACGCGGCGCGGGCGATGTCGGCCTGCTGTTCGTCCGCTCGCTGCGGCCGAAGACCGCGAAGAACCGGGTACACCTGGATCTCGCGGGCGACGCGGACGAAGTGCGGCGCCTGCTCGCCCTGGGCGCCACCCGCCTGGACATCGGCCAGGGCGCGGTGCCGTGGGAGGTGCTCGCTGATCCGGAGGGCAACGAATTCTGTGTCCTGCCCAGGGCGGGTTCGCACGGTCGGCTTGCCCAGATATGCCAGGACGCCGCCGATCCGGGCAGCCAGGGCCGGTTCTGGGCGGAGGCGAGCGGCTGGTCCATCGTGGACGAGGGTGACTGGGGTATCAGTCTCACCTCGGCAGCCGGCGACGGACCCACGCTGGTCATGGGCCCACCAGTGGCTCCCAAGGAGGGCCCGAACCGCCTTCAGTCGGCCCTCATGGCCAGCGCCGGCAGCGATCCCTCGGCCGAGGCGAAGCGCCTGCTGACCGCCGGTGCCTCACCCGTGGACATGAACAGGGCGGACATCGAAAGGACGGACATCGCCACGGGCGAGTCACGCCGACAGCTGCTTGCCGACCCCGAAGGGAACGAGTTCCTCATCCTGGGACGCTCGCAAGCCGAGCCGTCGGGCGCTTGACGCACGAGCGGGTCTATCCGTCCTCCCGGCCGGGCAGCGGCGCCCCCCGGAGAAAGGCCCGGTAAGCGTCTGCGGCATCGTCCTCTATGGTCGGCCCGTCCGGTCCGTAGCGCGTGTCGCTCCGGTCGCGCTTCGGTCCTGAGACCCAGAAGTCCTCATGGGTTTCGACGTCGTAGAAGTTCGCGTCGGACAGGCCGAGGCCGGTGGCCCGCCGCAGGGTCCGCCCCTGGAAATAGGCCGTTTTCCACGTCTTGGAGAAGTCCACCCACCCGATCCACGAGGGTCCGCGATCGGTGTCATAGCCCGTTTTGAGCTGCACGAACATGATTCTGCGAGGCATGGTCCCAGCTTGGCCGATCGTGCTGCTCCGGCAAACCGATTTCGTGGACCGACCGATGGCCCGAAGGAGGGGCTCGCCGGAAATGGAGGTGAGCGAGCGAAAGCGCCGGTCCTACGCTCACCTGCATGAGCTCACCCACATATCCGCCCAAGCCCGCGCCCGGCGACCGCATAGCGATCATCTCGCCGTCCTCCGGCCTGCCGGGAGTCCTGCCGCTTCCCTACGAGTTGGGGCTCAAGCGGCTGCGCGAGGACTTCGGTCTGGAACCGGTGGAATACCCTGCCACGCGGAAGATGGGTGCCACGCCCCAGGAACGTGCCGACGACATCCATGCCGCGTTTGCCGATCCGACCATCAAGGCGGTGATGGCCACCATCGGAGGTGACGACCAGATCACCGTGCTCCCACTGCTCGACCGGGAGTTGATCCGCGCCCACCCCAAGCCGTTCTTCGGCTACAGCGACAACACCAACCTGCTGATCGCTCTGCGCAATCTGGGCATCGTCGGCTACCACGGGGCCGCTGTGATGACCGAGCTCGGTCGCCCCTACGCCCTCCACCCGACCACCGCCGACTCGGTGCGGGCGGCACTCTTCACCTCCGGTCCGTACGAACTCCGTCCCGTACAGCGCTACGGCGACACCTCCCGTGACTGGGCGGATCCGGCTACCTTCGACGTGGAGCCGGATGCGCAGCCCGCCGAGGGCTGGGTCTGGCATCAGCCCGAGCGGGTCGTCGAGGGGCGGTCCTGGGGCGGCAACGTGGAGATCCTGTCCTGGCTGTTGATGGCGGACCGCGAGATCGAACGTGACTGTGCCGCCTATGAAGGCAGTGTGCTCTTCCTGGAGACCTCCGAGGAGTTGCCCAGCGGGGAAGAGGTCTTCCGGATCTTGCGCAACATGGGCGAACGTGGCCTCCTGGCCCGCTTTCCCGCTCTGCTGATGGCCCGCGCCAAAGCCTGGTCCTTCGAGCAGCCGAACAATGCGGAGAGCAAGCGGCGTTACGCCGTTGAACAGCGCGAGGCGGTGCTGCGCGCGCTGGCTACGTACGCCCCGCACAGCATGGCGGTCTTCGACGTGGACTTCGGGCACACCGACCCGCAACTGGTGATCCCGTACGGCGGCCTGGTGCGCGTGGACGGCCCGGCGCGGCGGATCACCGTGACGTACTGACGACTCCGGGGGTTGGTGGGCTGGTGGCCGGCACGCGGTGGCCACCAGCCCTCGGCTCAGCGGAGTTCGCTCGCCAGCAGGCCCATCGTGAACATGTCGTACCACTTGCCGTCCCGGCGGAAGACCTGACGAAGACGGCCCTCCTCGACGAAGCCGACCTTCTCGTAGACCCTGCGCGCGGCATGGTTCTCCGTGACCACGGTCAGCGTCACCTTGTGCAGACGCATGTCCTCGAAGCCGTAGCGGCAGATCGTCCGCATCGCATCGGTGGCGTAACCCTTGCCCCAGTACGACTTCTCGCCCAGGTAGATGTCGAGTTTCGCGATGCCTTTCTCCGGCTCGGCGTCCTGCAGCATGACCAGGCCGATGAGCGTGCCGTCGGCGAGAGCCTCGATGCCGAGGAGCAAGTCGCCGTAGGCGTTGCGGGGGCGTTCCGCTTGCCACTTGCGGACCTGTTCGACCGAGTGCGGATAGGTGTCGTCCATCCACCGCATGACCTCGGGGTCGTGATTCCAGCGCCACAGCGCGTCGGCATCCGCCGGGCCCATCGCCCGCAGTGTGACCAGTTCTCCGAGTGGCACGCCGCCGACCCCTTACGTATCCCGTGACCATGTGAGGAACCACGAAGTGATACCACGCTCAAGATCGCCCACTCAATGGGTTTCCGGGTGGGCGAAACAGTGGCCAGGGCGAGCGGCGCTCACTCTTGGGAGTGCTCGAACGTCTCCACAGCCCATCATCTTGTCGCCGGGGCTTCCCACCTCCGGTCCCACCCGCATGCGGGGCGACGGCGCCGTGCTCGACGAAGGCGCCCCGCCTGCCTGGCAGGTGTGTGACGTGCCTGCCTGGCAGGTAGGTGAGGTCAGACTGCCGCGTACGTGCCCCGCCCCGGACGCGTCACCAGCTTCTGCTGCTTCGCGACCCGATCGAGGGTGTTGCGAACGGATTCGATCTGGCCCGGGGTGGCCTCCCGTCCCAGCGCCGCGTTGATCTCACGCGCACGCATCGGCGCGCCGGAATTCTTGAGCACGGCGAGCGCGGCATCGATGAGCTTGCCCGCGCCCTCGTCAGCCGGCTGGGCGGTGGCGGCCCGCTTGGAAGCCGCCTTCTTCGCCTTCGGCGTTGCGGGCGCGGCGGTCTTCTTCGTCGCCTTGTTCGGCGTCGCCTTCTTTGCCGCCGTCTTCTTGGTGGCGCGCTTCTTGTCGGTGCTGGCCTTGGTGGCGCTGGGCTTGGTGGCGCTGGGCTTGGTGGCGCTGGACTTGGCGGTGTTGGACTTGGCGCGCGAAGACGCTGCGGCACGTGGCTGTGGCACGACGGACGCCGCTCGCTCCGGCTCGCCGGCCGACTCAGGCGCGACAGTCACGTTCGGCTCGGGCGAGTCCTCGCCGGCGTCGCCTGCCGGTTCGACCGCGGCCGGCTCCTCGGGCGTAAGCCCCGGCGAGGCAGTGGCGGGCGCAGACTGGCCGACCGGGGCAGCGGCGCCGGTCAGGACGCGCAGGTGCTCCAGGGCCTCGCGGGTGGAGCTGGCCCGTTGGACCACGCCTTCGAGTTGCTCGCGCAACAGCCTTTCCTGCTCCTCAAGTCCCGGCAGGGTGCTTTTGAGGTTTTCGATGGTCTGGAGGAGAACGGAGTCAGTCATGGGAACGGAGTCAGTCATGTGTGTCCTAACTTCGCAGCGATGAGCGCGATCGCAAGTCACCGTACCTCCCCAACAGTCACAAGGCACGAGGTGAGGCGCGGTCTTTCGAGTGGGCAGTGTGGTGAGCGCTGTCGGCAGGATCTCCGACTACGAGCGGTTTCCCCGGTATTTTGCGGTCAATCACCGACCTTGCTCGCCACCGTGTCAGGACTGGTATTGACGGTGCCGGCCCTCACACGGGCGACCTGATCAGTGCGAACGCGCACGGGGACAGGAGGCGATCAATGGGAATTGCGGCCCTACGATCACCCGCACGAGGTCACCCGAGTCTTGGTCCAATAGGTCGTGATGACTGCAGAGCTGTTCACGACTGGCCGAGTTTCCGGCCTTGTCCCTCTGCGCCGAGTGCGGCAACTCACTTAAAGCCGACCATTGGCCACCGGTCGATACGGCTCAGTGCCTCGTGAGGATGATGAGTTGCTGGGTCGCTCGGGTCATCGCCACATAGCGGTCCACCGCTCCTTCGATGCCCTCGCCGAATTCCTCCGGATCGACGAGGACGACCAGGTCGAACTCGAGCCCCTTCGACAGCTCCGGAGTCAGCGACCGGACGCGGGAGGTCGTCGGGAACGTGGGATCGCCGATGACGCAGGCGATTCCGTCGGGGTGTGCGGCGAGCCAGGTGGTGAGGAGGGAGTCCAGGTCGGAGGCGGATCCGTGGGTGACGGGGATGCCGTTGCTGCGGATGGAGGTCGGCACATTGGCGTCCGGGAGCACGGCCCGGATGACCGGCTCGGCTTCCGTCATGACTTCTTCCGGCGTGCGGTAGTTGATGCTCAGGGAGGCCAGGTTGATCCGGTCGAGACCGATCCGTTCGAGCCGTTCCTGCCAGGTCTCTGTGAACCCGTGCCTGGCCTGGGCGCGGTCCCCGACGATGGTGAAGCTCCGGGACGGGCAGCGCAGCAGCAGCATCTGCCATTCGGCGTCGGTCAGTTCCTGGGCCTCGTCCACGACGATGTGCGCGAAGGGACCGGCGAGCCGGTCCAGGTCGGCGGTGGGCAGTTCGGACTCGTCGACCAGGCTGACCTGGGCGTCCGCGCCGCGCAGCATCGTCACCAGACCTTCGCCGTCGTCACCGTCGGCCCCGGAGCTGGCTGCGGCCTCGATGAGGTTGTCGACGACCTGCGTCATGCGCTCGCGCTGGGCGGCGAGGACGGCCTCGTGCCGGCGCTTGCGCCGGGCGGCCTCCGGGTCGCCGAGCCGCTGCCGTGCCGCGTCCAGGAGCGGCAGGTCGGACACCGTCCAGGCCTGGGGGGCTTCCTTGCGCTGCAGTGTGCGGATCTCGTCGCGGCTGAGCCAGGGAGCGCACAGCCGCAGGTAGGCGGGTACCGACCACAGGTCGCCGACGAGGTCGGCGGCTTCGAGCAGCGGCCATGCGCGGTTGAGGGTGGTGACCAGCTCTTCGTCGTGCGCCAGCGACCTCCGGAAGAGGTCGGGCGAGACGTCGGCGTTGAGCTTGTCCAGCAGGATCGCGACCAGTTCGTCCCAGACCTGCTCGCGCCCCTCGTTGTGCGGAGTGCCTGGCTCTGGTGCGTCGAACGCCTCGGCCCAGTCGTCGGCGCTCAGCCAGATGTCGGCCCAGTCGGTCGTGACCGTCATCCCCTCGGCGGGCGGCTCCTCGTAGAACCTCACGGCCGTCTCGATCGCCCTCACCATGCCTGCGGACGACTTCAGGCGGGCCACGTCCGGATCGGCTTCCGTGGCTGCTGTGGCTCCCTCGTCGACAAGGTCCCGGAGGGTGGCCGTCTGCACCCCCTCCTCTCCGAGGCTGGGCAGGACGTCGGCGACGTAGGCCAGGTAGGGCCGGTGCGGTCCGACGAACAGCACACCGCCCCGGCGGTGGTGACTGAGGCGAGGGTCGGAGTAGAGGAGGTAGGCGGAGCGGTGCAGGGCGACGACGGTCTTGCCCGTACCCGGACCGCCGTCGACGACGAGAGCGCCGCGGGATCCCGCACGGATGATGGCGTCCTGGTCGGCCTGGATGGTGCCGAGCACGTCTCGCATCCGTGCCGAGCGGTTGCCGCCCAGGCTGGCGATGAAGGCCGACTGGTCGTCCAGCGCGGCGTGCCGTTCAAGCCCGTCGGCGGTGAACACCTCGTCCCAGTAGTCGCTGATCCGGCCACCGGTCCAGCGGTACCTGCGGCGGCTTGCCAGTCCCATCGGGTTGGCGTGGGTGGCTCCGAAGAACGGTTCGGCGGCGGGGGAGCGCCAGTCGACCAGCAGCCGACGCCCCGCGCTGTCGGTGAGGCCGAGTCGTCCTATGTACACGGGCTCGGGGTTGTCCGCGCTGACCATGCGCCCGAGGCACAGGTCCAGACCGAAGCGACGCAGTGCGCGCAGGCGGGCGGTGAGCCGGTGGATCTCCGCGTCCCGGTCCATCGCCTGCCGGCCCATGCCGCCGGGCGCCTTGCGCTCGGCGTCGAGGCGGTCCGACAGTTCGGCGATGGTCTGCTGGAGGCTCTCCGCGATGGCCGCGAAGTGCTGCTCGTCGCCGGCGATCAGCGACGGGTCGGCCTTGGGGGAGAGGTGGTCGGGAAGGTCAAACACGCTGGTGGTCAGCGGGTTCACGGCATTGGCTCCGATCTGAGGTCGCCGGCTCGCGACCCTTGCGCGCGGCAATGTGTCTGGAACGTGTCTGGAACTGGTGTGACGAACCCGGTGGCCTCGACCGCCCCATACGTCGACGACAACACCCGCACTGTGCGACACCCGTTGTTGCTAGGTGTGGGCTTCGGCCGGTGATTGTGCGGCACGAAGGGGGCCTTGCCGCAAGGCCCCCTATGCGCTATATGTTGAGAGTGGCAAGGAGTGGATAACTCCTTGCCTTTGTCTTTGCCTCCTTTCGTCCGCTACGCACGGACCGCGTCCGCGACGAACGGACAGCGTCATGCCGATGGGGTGGCCCCGCCCACGGGTGGCCCGGCCCCGGCCTAGGCTTCGGTGCGCTTCTCCAGGCGGCTGCCCCGCGGCAGGGTGACGGACAGGATGTCGCTGGGGGCGTCCAGTGCCATGCGGTGCCATCGTCCGCGCGGCACGATGGCTGCGGTGCCAGCCGTCAGCTTGATCTCCTCTTCCTTGTCTCCCGGCTGATCCGGGCGGAGGACGAGGCGTATTCCCCCGGTGAGGCAGGACACGAGTTCGTCCGCGTCGGAGTGGACTTCCCAGTGGTCGGCGTGCACCTCGGCGTCGGTCTGCACACGGAAGGCCATCAACTGCCAGCCCTCCCGCTCGGCGTCGAACACAGGCTGCTCAGCGCGCACCTGGCCGTCTTGGCGAAGGTGGATGAAGGAGGAGAAGAGATCGATGGGGGTGAGAGTCATGCCGGGAGGTCCTTCCTGCGGTGTTCTTTCATCGGATGGTGGAAAGGGCAGGTCACGTCGGCTGCCCGGGCTCGGCCTGGTGGGTTCCGTCGCCGCACACCGCTCGCCGGTACAGGGTCGACAGCGCGTCGTCGATGGGGTGGTGTTGCGGCTTCCCCGAAGAGTCGATCTTGTTCCACCTCGCGAGGTTCATCGCGAGGGACATCTGCCGCTTTCCGTCTGCGCTGGTCAGGGAGAGCGTGGAGGCGCCCCAGACGGTGCCGTCGTGGCCCCAGAAGGTGCCGCAACCCGGGAACGTGACCTTGTGCAGGCCGAGGCCGTAGTTGATCATCGTCCCGTCCAGGGCGCGGACCGGCACGGTGCGCTGCATCTGCGTCAGCGATGAATGGTTGACGATCTCGCCGTTGAGCAGTTGGCCGTAGAAGTCGTTGAGGTCCTCCATGGTCGATACCAGCGCGGCTCCGGTGCTCACCCAGGAGGCGTCGTAGACGCTGTAGTCGCGTGGCGGGTCGATCAGGCCGAACAGCGACTCGTACATCCGCGAGTGCGGTCCCTCGATGTGCGGGCCGGTGGGGAATTCGGTGTGGTGGAGCCCGGCGGGCTCGATGATCTTCCGGGTGATGTACTCCTCCGCCGGGGCGCCGGTGACCTGCTGCAGGAGTTGGCCGAGGAGCAGGTAGTTGGTGTTGGAGTATGTCCCGGTCGGGCTTCCGGGCTCGCCGACGGGAGGCGCCGTGAGCCCCATTTCGATCAGTTCGGTCGGGTGGAACGTCCGGAACCGGTTGTCGTCCAGGCTCTCGGGTGAGACGTCGGACAGTGAAGGGAAGCCGCGGAAGGACGGGAAGGCGGAGGGGAGGTAATCGGGGATGCCGCTGGTGTTGTTGAGCAGCATCCGGACCGTGATGCTTTCGCCGCGCTCTCCCGGTACCAGCCGCCGCAGATAGTGGCCGATCGGCGCATCGAGCTCGATCCGGCCCTCTTCGACCTGCTGCAGGATCGCGGCGGCGGTGAAGGTCTTGGTGACGCTGCCGACGCGGTGGCGCATGTCGGGTGTGACGGGGCGACCGGTATCGACGTCGGCGACGCCGGACGCGCCGCGCCATACCTGGCCGGAGTCACGTACCTCGGCGTAGATGCCCGGCATCCCCGCACGGTGGATGCCGTCCAGGGCGGACTGCAGCTCCGCGGGATCGAAGCCGGTGGACGGGCTCGTGCTGCCGGCCGGCACGGCTCCCGTCTCGTCGGGCGCGGGGGCCGCCGCGACCGTGCCTGCACCCACGCTCGGCGCGCCCACGTCTCCGTTTGCGGCCAGTCGGTTCTTCACGACACTCGTCCTCTCATGGTTCTTGGGCGCACCGGGGACTCTCCCGGTGCGTTCGACAATCAGGGCCCAGGCAGAGCGCACATACGGATCAGACAGAGCTCAGCCAGGGCTCGGCCGGGGTCCAGCCCGCTCGGTCAGGGCTCGTCCACGGCGCACTCGATCAGGGCGCGACCGCCCCGGTCGGTCAGGAGTGTTTGAGCCTCACTCGGCCACGCCGCGGCGCAGGGCGGCGGCGAGTTCGGCGATCTGCCGCTGCGAGATCTCGGCGGACAGGATCGCCTGCGAGCCGTGGAAGGTGCCGGGCCACTGGTGCAGCTCGACCGAGACGCCGGCCTGGAGCAGGCGCAGCGCGTAGGCGATGTCCTCGTCGCGGTTCGGGCAGAGTTCCGCGGTGGCCATGTAGGTGGGTGGCAGACCGGACAGGTCGGCGGCCCGTGCCGGGGCCGCGTACGGCGTGGCGGACTGGGAGCCCAGGTAGTGCCGCCACGACGCGGTGACCTTGGCGCGATTCATCCAGGGCGTTTCGGTGAAGTGCCGCGCCGACCAGGATTCCTGCCGGTCGTCGAGCTCGGGCTGGTTGAGCAGTTGGAAGCGGATCGGCGGCCCCTGCCGGTCGCGGGCCCGCAAGGCCAGCGCGGCCGCGAGCCCTCCGCCGGCGCTGTGCCCTCCGACCGCGATCCGCTCGGGGTCGATACCGAGCTCGGCCGCGTGTTCGGCCGTCCAGATCAGTACGGCGTAGGCGTCGTCCAGGGCGGCCGGGAACCGGTGCTCGGGAGCCAGCCGGTAGCCGACCGAGATCACCGTTGCCCCGGATTCCTCTGCGATCCGGGTGGCCCACGGATGCTCGGTGTTGAGGTCCCCGTAGACGTATCCACCGCCGTGCAGCCACACGAGGGCACCCTGTGCCTGGTGCGGGCGGTAGATCCGTACCGGCACGTCCGGTTCGGCGGGGACCGTGCGGTCCTCGATCTCCATTCCCGCGGTGTCCGGTGGCGGCAGTTTGGCCGCCAGGTCGGCGAAGTTCTTGCGCTCGGTGACCGGGTCGATCAGGTTGACGTCGGGGAACAACGGTATGAAGGCTTCGAGTTCGGGATCCATGCCGACCATCCTCGCGGGAGCGATCCCCGAGATCACCCGCCAACTGTCGGGCATACCCGCCCGATCGCGCGCCGATCGGCGCCTCCCTCCCCGCCGCGGAGCCCTATCCTCCTGTCATGGAGGCACTGGCCGTACGGCTGTCAGGAATGGATTCGTACGTCGAGGGCGCGATCCGCGTCGTCGCGTTCTACGACACGCTGATGCGCCGACGCGTGGACCTCCCGGCGCTCGCCCGGGCCTCGGCGGGCCTGGCCGAGTGTGTGGTGGGGATCCAACTCCACAGCACGGGGCGGGTGATCCGCATGGCACCCGACGGCAGGCAGGCGGCCGCCCCGCCGGCCCCCGCGTCCACCTCGGCGCCGGTCACGCTCGATGAGGAGGAGATCGGCACGGTGTGGCTGGAACGTCCTGGCCCGCCCGCCTCGCCTGCCTCACTCGATCTCGACGAGCTGCTGCTGGACCGGCTCGCCATCGCCGTGGCGGCCGTCGCCGAGCGGTACGGCCCGGCCCGGACCACCATGGCCGACCCGGCCCTCGTCGAACTGGCCATCAGCGCCGACAGCGACGAGGCGGCCCGTGCCCGGGCACTACGACTCCTGGGCTTCGCCGCCGACCTGCCGGTACGCGTCGTCGCCGTACGGTCCCAGCTCCCGCTCGACCGGATCGGCAGTCTCCTCTGCCCGGGCCGCCCGGTGAAGGCGGCCCCCGTCGCCCAGGTGGGCGTCATCCTGGCCACCACCGTCGATCCGACCCGCCTGCCGGCAGACGTGCGCGCGGGCCTCGGCGCCGCCGGAACCCCGGACCGGTCCTGGAGGGAAGCCCGCACCGCCCTGCGCTTCACCACCCCACGCCAGCCGGTCGTCCACTACGCCGACCTGGGCGCGCTGGCGCTGCTCGCCGAGGTACCTCAGGACGCCGCACGCAACAACGCCGACGTGGTCGCCCTCGCCCGCCTGGCCGACCACCCGGAAGATCTGGAAACCCTGGAAACCTACTGCGCCACCGGCTCCCTGCGCCGGGCCGCGGACCTCCTCCACCTGCACCACAGCAGCGTCGCCCGCCGACTCGAACAGCTCGGCAGGACACTGGGCATCGAACTCACCGAACCCACCGGCCTGATGCGCGTCAGGCTCGCGCTCACCGCATGGCGGCTGCTCAACGACTGAGGAAGACCAGCCTCCCGCTTCGTGACCGCTCACGCTCCTTCCTCTGACGTGCGGATGCCCCCGCGGCGGCTCTTGCGGATGCCCTTGCGAAGGGCATCCCCGTATCCCCTATCCTCGTACAGTGTACGTAATAGAGGAGGGGGAACCATGTCATCACGCATGCCCGGAACCAAGGCCAGGCCGTCCTGGGTACCGCCAACTGCGAAGCCGCCACTGTCCTCACGGATGATGAGGGCGACGTGGCGCCGTCTCCCGGCCAAGCTGCATGACGCCGGGTGGGAGCCGGGACTGGTGGTGCCGGCCGCCGACGGCAGTCCGCTGATCACCGATCACTACTTCCCGCGTGCCGAGGGCGACTTCCCCACCCTCCTGGTGCGCTCGCCGTACGGCAGGGGCCTGCCGTGGTCCCCCATGTACGGCATGCTCTTCGCCGAACAGGGTTTCCACGTGGTCCTGCAGAGCTGCCGCGGCACCGGCGGATCAGGCGGTGCGCTCGATCCGTGGCGCAACGAGGCCGCTGACGGCCGGGCCACCGTGTCCTGGCTGCGCGAACAACCCTGGTTCAACGGAACACTGGGGACGGTCGGCCCCAGCTACCTGGGATACGTGCAGTGGGCCCTGGCCGCGGACCCGCCACCGGAGCTGAAGGCGATGGTGGTGCAGATGGGGTTGCACGACCCATGCGCCCTCTTCTACACGGACGGTGTGCTCCACCTGGAGACCGCCCTGGCCGTCGGCGCAGGCATGACGTATCAGCACCAAGGGGCGGTACCGCTGCTGAAGGCGGGCCTGCGTCTGCACCGGCGCCTGCGCGACATCACCACCGGGCAGCCGCTGCGCCGCTCCTACGTGGCCGCCCTCGGTGACATTCCCTGGCTGGACGACGTGATGACGCATCCGGACGCCAACGACGCGTTCTGGCGCGGTACTTCGGTGGCCGAGGCGTTGGATCGGCTGAAGGTGCCCACAAGTCTGGTCGGCGGGTGGCACGACGTACTGCTCGACCAGACCCTCGACCAGTACGACCGACTGCGCCGGGCCGGATGCGAGACCGCCCTGCTCGTCGGCCCCTGGACGCATACCTCCGCGGTGCAACAGGGCTGGCCCGAGGTGTTCGCCGAGAGCCTCGCCTGGCTGCGCGCGCACCTGAACGGCGATCCTTCCGGCCTCCGTTCCACACGGGTGCGCGTACACGTCGGCGGCGACGACGGTTGGCGGGACATCGATGACTGGCCGCCGGCCCCGGCCGTCACGCCGTGGTTCCCCACCGCGCAGGGGCATCTCACCGAGCAGGCTCCCACGGACTCCGCACCACTGACGTCCTTCCGCTACGACCCGGGCGACCCCACCCCGTCCATCGGCGGCCCGCTGCTCTCCCGCACCGCCGGCGCTCGCGACAACCGCACCTTGGAGGCGCGCGACGACGTACTGACGTTCACCGGCCCCCCGCTCACCGAGCCCGTGGACATCCTCGGCCCGGTCTCCGCACGGCTGACCATCTCCACGGACACCGGCCACGCCGACGTCTTCACCCGCCTGTGCGATGTGGACCCACAGGGCCGCTCCGTGAACATCTGTGACGGGCTGGGCCGGCTCCGGACAGCCGAACAGGTGCCCTCGCAGGTCACCGTGCCGATGAGCGCCACCGCCCACCGCTTCGCCGTCGGACACCGCATACGCTGGCAGATCAGCGGAGGCGCCCATCCGCGCTACGTCCGCAACCTCGGCACCGGGGAGTCGCCGTTGGACACCACCGCCTCCGCACCGGTGCGCATCACGCTCCACGCGGACTCGGCATTGACGCTTCCCCGCAGCATCGGGCTCGCCTGACTCTCCAGCCCTGCGGGAACGCCTGACGAGCCGGGCCGTCCGGCCCGGCTCACTTCTCCAGGACGCGGTGACTCCCCGCATCCGGCGCCGCGTCATACGTCAAAAAGCGTATCGACAGCCATGACCGGCTCCCCGGATCTGCCGGGGCGTCATCATGGTGGGCGTGATGCCTGATCCGCGCAGTGCACCGCCCTCCCTCCCGGAGGCGTCCTCGGCCGGCGACACCCCCGAAGTGGTTCGCGAGCCCTCGCTGTCGGTTTTGGAGCTGTACAAGCTGGCCGTGGAGATGGCCGACCGGGTGTCCGCGCGGCGGGGCCAGGCGAACGCCTTCTTCCTCACCATCCAGACGGCCTTCGTCAGCGTGGTCGGCGTCGCGCTGCCGAACCTGCGAGCAGAACCGGTGTGGGTTGCGCCGGTCATCGCCCTGGCGGGGGTGGCGATCTCGATGACCTGGTGGCTGCAGCTGCGGAGCTACCGTGACCTGAACCGAGCGAAGTTCGCGGTCATCAACGCGATCGAGACGCAGCTGCCGGTCCAGGTCTTCACCGATGAGTGGAGACAGCTGACGCGCACACCCGAGATCCCCAGACGGGTGCGCTACGCCGAACTCGGCTTCAGCGAGCGGATGATCCCGTGGATCTTCGTTCTGCTGCATTGCCTGCTGTGCTTGGGGAGACTGCTCGCATGACCTACCTGCGTCATGTCGAGGCCAATCGGGCCGCAGCGGGTGCGCGTGCGGCCTGACTGGGGCACCGTGATTCACCCTGCGTGCTGCACGAGCCGTTGGGTCTGCCACGCGGTGATGCGCCTGATGAGGAGAACCACCAGCACACCGGCGACCGCATCGAGCACCGTGCTCAGGGTGGACAGTTTCGCGGCGCTCAGCAGACTCTCCTCGGTGATCTCCTCCGACAGGTAGATCTTGGCGACGGCCCGGCCGATGATCGTGCTCACCACGAGCGGCGCCCACCAGGCCATGACCAGGCCATTGGGAACCGGCCGCCGGGCTGCGCTGGCCCGCCAGATATCTGACATGACCTGGTACGGAACCCACAGGTTGGCCACCGGCGTGAACCAGCCGCCCACCACCCAGCCCCGGGAACGACGCTGTGCGGCGGCACCACCCAACAGCTCGGCGTTGACCCGCGCCCGCCACAACCAGACCAGGAACACCACACCGGCGGAGATCCACACCACGAGCGTCGGGATCGACACCAGCTGCCCGTAGGAATCGGCCGCCTCGAGATCCGCGATCGTCGCCGCCCCGGCCTTGTAGTCGTGGACGACCGTGTAGTTGCGCCAGTCGGAGGTCGAGCCCAGGACTTCACCCACGAGCACCAGCAAGATCAGTGTCGCCGCGGCGGAAGCCGTGCCGGTCACCTTCCTGAACCGCTCCGGATCGGCCGGGCTCGCACTCGTCGGCACAGCCTGCTGTGGACCGTCCATGATTCCCCCGAATCCCGCGCAGCCGCAGAACAATCCTTGGACGGGATGCTACTCCGCGGTGTCCTGACACGTCCCCCGTTTCTCCTTTTTCGGGGCGCACCAGGGGGCCTCGGGTGAATCGTGTGAATCGGTGCCCGAGACGATGCCAGGTGGCACAACCTTGGCTGTGGCGCCGTCAGGGCCCAGTGGGCGTCTGCCAGGGGACGGCGGTGTCAGAGAGCGAAGAGCTGCCGTGCCCGGGACACCAGCCAGGACAGCAGGGCCACGGACACGACCAGTGCGAACCCCTTCCACAATGCCGCCTGCACGGCGAAAACGCCCCGCCAGGCCAACGTCCGGCGACGCACCCCCACCGACGCCAGAGCGGCCTTCACGGCGCGGACCACTTGGTGCGCGGGCGTGCTCAGGGGGATCATCGGCGACCGGCCGGCTTCTCGCACGCGGGCCACGAGGGACGCGAGCGCGCCGCGTCGGGCCGTGTCGGACACGGGCCCCACCGGGTGCACCCGGGGCGTCCCATCGGGATCGAAGGCGATGACGGCGGAGATCCAGGAGTCGCCCGCGATCACCTCGTCCAGTCGGGCCGGCGTCGGCAGATGCTCGTCCAGCCGGGCAGCCACGTCCGGCAGCCCGGCGGGCGCCAGCAGGACCAGCTTCCGTGCGGGCTGCGTGGCTCGGGCCTGCTCGACCTCCCACCAGAGCCCCTCGCCCAACCCCAGTCCCAGCACGATGAGTTGGGACAGTTCCATCAGCCGCAGGACCACCGGCTGCCAGTCGTCCTGCGGCAGATAGAACCGCGCCGCTCCCAGGCGCGGCAGCGGCTCCCCGGGTTTGCCCACCGCAATGACGGGGCCGAAGGCGCTCAACGCCCCCGCGAGCTGCTCCTCCCGCGAATGGATGTTGACCGGCGCCCCGTCGTCGACCGAGGCCGCGGTGTCGTCGTCGGCGAAGCTGCGCAGGTAGAGCACGGGCCTACGACCGTCGGCCAGCAACGCCTGGGCCGCACTGCGCGCCGAGCGCGGACGGCAGTAGCGCAGGATCAGGACACCGGCGCCCAGCGCGGCCAGGCCGCCGAGCAGCAGGAGCACCTGTGTCTCCAGCGGCATGGTGTAGCCCCGCTGTTCCGACGTGGCGACGGCGAGGGAGCCCGACGCGAACAGCCCGTATCCGACCCAGCTGGCCATCAGGAACACCGGTCGCCGCCACCACGGTTGGGGCGGGACGAACCGGCTGACCACGTCAACGATCTCCGCGGCGCCCGACCGGCGACGGTGCCGCAGCCGGAGCACCGGCACGAGAAGCACCCCGGCGGGGGCCGCGAAATACAGTGCGAGGTCAGTCGACGAGCTGAGTTCCCGATCGAGCCGTGCCTGATCCTCTTCGATCTCCTCCGCCAGCCCTGAGACCTGCTTGCGGGCCAGGGAAACCCTGCCCTCCTCGGCGTAGTCGGCGGCGGAGGAGACCGTGGACCGGCTTCCCCGCACGGGGGCGTTCTGGTCGAACCACGCGTCGATCCGGCGGATGTGAGCGCGTGCGGAACGTTCTCCGTCGGCCTGGCGGTCCAGCGCGGCGAGGAAGGCAGCGGCCTGCGCCGGGGCCTCGTGGAAACGGTCACGGGCCCGCAGGTCCAGGCATGCCGTGACCGCCAAGTGCAACGCGACGTAGGCCGTGATGGCCGCGATCGCCGTGACCAGTCGGGCGATCGCCCGTAAGCCGGAGGACACCTCAACCCCCTTGTTCCCCTTGGCGGACCACCGCCGTCAGGCGCAGATTGCGTCCAGTGGTACCACCTGGGGGCCACCGAGCGTGGCCGGTTTCCGGTCACAGCCCGGACCGAGCGACATGGGAAGCGGCTCCTGCCTGTGGATCGCGCCGGCTCAGAGCCCGCTCACGTCACGCGCCGGGCAACGCAACCTTCGCGCGGGGCCATTCGGATGACGCTCCTCCGGAGACATTGCCCGACCCGTCACTCCGGTGGGTTACTTGGTGCGTCCAATCCGGTGAGCCGCCCATCTTCTCCGGGGGAGCAAGTGACGGCGGTCTCCGTTCGCTTGCCGGTTTGGAGCCCCCGCCCCGCACCGGTCCCACGACGGCGATGCCCTACCGGTTCCCTCGGCAGAGGACCTGCCTCGTCCACCTGCGCTCCTTGTCAGCAGGGTGGGAGCAGCGGCTCGCATGACCGCCTGGGGGCATCATGCCAACTGCCCGTGTTCTTCGGTCGGCACTCGTGGTCTGTTCTCTGACCGCGGGCCTGATGGCCGTACCGGCCACCGCCCGTGCCCAGATCCCTGTGCTGTGCAGCGAGAGTGCGTTGGTGGCCGCCGTCAACGCGGCGAACGCGGCAGGCGGAGACACCCTGGCCCTGACTCCGTTCTGCACGTACTCGCTCACCACTGCTCACGGCAGTGCGTCGGACGGGCCGATCGGGCTGCCGCCCATCACCACCCCGATCACCATGGCGGGGCTGGGCACGGTCATCGCCCGCGACCCGTCAGCGCCGGCCTTCCGGGTGCTCGAAGTCCAGGGTGCCGCGAACGTTCCGGGAACCAACGGCCAGCTCACACTGGCCGCGATCACCGTCCGGGGCGGTAACGCGGTCGCTCCCCATCCTGGGGGCGGCATCACCGACCGAGGCGGTGCGGTGACCCTGGTGTCCAGTTCGGTCACCGGCAACAACGCCGTGGCCGGCGGCGGCATCTACGTCGACAACGGGGTGGTGTCCCTGACGGCCAGCAGCGTCACCGGAAACTCCGCCACCGCCGCCGGTGGCGGCATCTACCGCAACTCCGGCGTGGTGAGCCTGCTGGTCAGCGACGTCAGCCGGAACACGCCCAACAACTGCGCCCCCGCGGGGAGCGTCGCGGGCTGCACGGACTGACGGCACGGCCGGACGACACCGCCGGACAGTCAGACGACTTCACCGGCTCGGCGTGGCATCGGGCGCGCACCCCGCAGTGCACAGCAGCTCGCCCGGTCCCGCGGGCCATCCACGCGTCCCTCCATGATGAGAAGAGGCAACCATGCCCATCACCCCCAACCAAGGCTCCACCGGCGGCGGGACAACCGTCACCATCACCGGTACCAACCTCGGCGGCGCCACCGCCGTCCACTTCGGCACGAAGCTGGCCACGATCACGGCCAACACCCCCACCTCGGTCACGGTGATCTCCCCCTCCGGGACCGGCACGGTCAACGTCACGGTGACCACTCCCGGCGGCACCAGCAACCCGCTGCCGTTCTTCTACGTGGGCGCGCCGTTCAAGTCGAGCCTGAGTCCGGTCTCCGGTCCCACCGCGGGCGGCGACACCGTCACCATTCGCGGCAACGGGCTGTCCACTGCCACCTCCGTCGCCTTCGGCGCGACCTCCGCCACGCCGACCGTGGTCAACGACAGCCAGCTCACCGTCACCGTGCCCGCCGGGGCGGCGGCCGGGCCGGTCGGCGTCAGCGTGACCACGGCGGGCGGCACCAACAACGGCCTGTCGTACACCTACGTCGACAGTCCCACCGTGACCTCCCTGGCGCCGACGGCCGGACCGACCTCCGGTGGGACCGGGGTGACCATCACCGGCACCCAGCTGACCACCACGCAGTCGGTCTCGTTCGGGGGGACCCTGGCACCGTTCGACGTCATCAATGACACCACCATTTCGGCCGTCACCCCGCCCGGTGCCGCGGGCGCCGTGGACGTGACGGTGGTCACCACAGGCGGATCGGCAACTGCCGCGGGCGCCTTCACCTACACCGCAGGGCCCGGTATCTGACGTACGGGTCGCTGAGCCTGGTCCCCCCGGCCAGGCGCGCGGGGGCCCACCCGGAATCCCCCCAACCCTCACCGGGCCGGCCCCCGCGCATTCCCCCCGCTACAGACACCGGAGCATCCGTCCTCGCGCCGGGCCAGGCACTGGCACCGATCGTCACGTTCTCGAAGGAGCGGACCCTTGAACGCATCCCGCAACCTGTCGAAGGTGTTCTCCGCCCTGGCCGTGCCCCCGCCCTCGGTGCTCTCCGTCTCACCCGGTTCAGGGTCCGTGGCGGGAGGCACGAGCGTGACGGTGACCGGCGCGAACTTCACCGGAGCCACCAATGTGCGCTTCGGGGCGAACTCGGCGACGTCCTTCACGGTCAACTCCGATACCCGGATCACCGCCGTCGCGCCCGCCGGGACCGGAACGGTTCAGGTGACCGTCACCACCCCCGCGGGCATCAGCTCCCAGTTCGTCACGTACGCGTACACGCAGGTGACCGGGCCGGTGCTGAGTTCCGTGACCCCGCCCTCCGGTCCGGCCGCGGGCGGGACGACGGTGACGCTGATGGGATCGGGACTGTCCGGTACGACGGCAGTGCGGTTCGGTGCGGTGGTTGCGCCCTCGTTCACGGTGGTCTCCGACGCACAGGTCATGGCGGTGGCCCCGGCGGGTTCGGGGACCGTGCAGATCACGGTGAGCACGCCCGGTGGGACGAGCAACGGGGTGGCGTACACGTATGCGTCGGTGCCCGTCGTGAGCAGTGTGAGCCCGAATCAGGGCCCGGTCTCCGGTGGGAACACGGTGATCCTGACCGGCGGCAACTTCTCCGGAGCGGCCGCGGTCACCTTCGGCTCCACACCGGCCACGAGTTTCACGGTCGACTCCCCGACCCGGATCAGCGCCGTCGTTCCCGCCGGAGCGGCCGGTGCGGTCCAGGTCGTCGTCACCGGTCCCGGCGGAACGAGTGCGCCGGGCGCCACGTACTTCTACCTCGGCGCTCCGGTCCTCAGCAGCCTCACGCCGGCGTCAGGCACGCTGAGCGGCGGCACCAGCGTGACCTTGACGGGCAGTCAGTTCCTCAACGCGACGGCGGTGAGGTTCGGAGCTGCGGCAGCTTCCTTCATGGTCGTCTCGGACACCCTGATCACCGCGGTCGCACCGCCGGCCTCCGCTGCCGGCTCCGTCCAGGTGACCGTCACCACGCCCGGCGGGACCAGCGCAGGTGTCAGCTATGAGTACCTCGCGGCGCCCGTACTGACGGCGCTGAGCCCGACAGCCGGGCCCCTGTCCGGTGGTGACATCGTCACGCTGACCGGCAGTGGCTTCGCCCGGACGACATCGGTGCACTTCGGCACCGGGACCGCCGCGTTCACCGTGGTCTCCGACACCGCGCTCACCGCGGTGGCCCCGCCCGGACCACCAGGGCCGGTCGGCGTCACCGTCACCACCCCAGGCGGTACCAGCACCGCCCTGACCTATTCCCGAGTACCTCCCCCCACCATCTGAGCCCGTCATGCAAGAGGTGACGCATGAGGAAGACGAACGAGCGAAGCGAGAGGGCCGCCGCCCTCAGAGCCGGCTACCGCAGCGAGCTGGACCAGGGCCTGGAGCGGTTCTTCGAACCCCGCCGAACCGTGTGCCCCTGGTGCACCTCCGACCGCCTGCGCCGGCGCCTGCGCAGCACCGATCACCTCCAGCAGAAGCCGGGGACCTTCGTACTCGATCAGTGCGGCAACTGCGGGCACGTCTTCCAGAACCCCAGGCTCAGCGCGGAGGGACTGGAGTTCTACTACCGTGACTGTTACGACGGCCTGGGGCAGGCGACGATGGCGCGACTGGCCTCCTCGCCCCTCGCGAAGATGCTCTACCGGGCCCGTGCCCGCGCGGTGCTGCCCCATGGTCGCCCGGCACTGTGGCTGGACGTGGGAACCGGCCAAGGCCACTTCTGCGCGACGGCCCGAAGGGTCCATCCGTACACCGAATTCCATGGGCTCGACCAGGGCGAGGGCGTGCTGAGCGCCGAACGCGAGGGCCGCATCACACGGGCGTACCGAGGCTCCTTCACCGAACTGAGCCACCGCCTCGCCGGACGGTACGACGCGGTGAGCATGTACCACTACCTCGAACACACTCCGGCGCCGCGCAGCGAACTGGCTGCGGCGCACCGGGCGCTGCGCGCGGGCGGCCACCTCCTGATCGAGGTCCCCGACCCCCAGTCCCTCTCCGCCCGTCTGCTCGGCCGCTGGTGGGGTCCGTGGCTGCAGCCGCAGCACCTGCATCTCCTTCCGCTGGCGAACCTCTGCGAGGCGTTGACCGAGCACGGATTCACGGTGGTGGCCGTCGACCGGCGCGAGCCGCACGTACCCACCGACCTCACCTCCGCGGCGGCCAACCTCCTCAAGTCCGTTCTGCCGGCCGAGGACCTGCCCTGGAGACCCAGGAGACCGGGCCCGCTCAGCCGCTGGTTCCGCAGGGCGGTGCTGCTGCAGACCGCACCCAATCTGATCGTCCTCTTCGCAGTGGACCTCCTGCTGGCGCCGCTCATCCGCCGCACTCGGCTGTCCAATGCCTACCGGGTGATCGCACGCCGTAACTGATCAGGCTCAACACGCTTGCCAATGAAGGGAGTTGGCCATGCGTGTACTCATCGCTTCCGCGGGTTCGCACGGGGACGTGGCCCCGTACACCGGACTGGGAACGCGTCTTACGGCAGCCGGGCACGAGGTGGTGCTGGCGACGCACGAACGCTCCGCCGCCCTGGTCCGCCGCTGTGGACTCGACTTTCTTCCCTTGCCGCTCGACCAGGGGGCCACAACCGGCACCGGCACGCGGCACTCATCGGCGAAGGCCGGACTCTCCGTGCTCGAACAGGCCCGATTATTAAGGGAGTTGGGGCCGGTGATGGCTGATGCACTGGCGGATGCCTGCGAGTCCGGTGCGGAGATCCTGCTGTTCTCCAGTGGTCTGGCCCCCTTGGCGCTGGTGGCAGCGGCAGGAGTGGGGCTGCCCAGTATGGGAGTCTTCCTGCAGCCGCTGGCCCCCACCCGGGAGTTCCCCCCGGTCGTTTCGGGACTCGCGTCGTTGGGACCGCTGGGCAACCGGGTCGCGGGCCACTGCGCCCAGTCATTGCTGGTCCGCCTCTACGCACGGGGGGCGCGCCATCTGCGGCGGAGGCTGCACGTGACGGCGCACGCCGTCGAGCGGAGGCGGGCGGCATCGCCCATATACCACGGCTTCAGTCCCCGGGTCGTACCGCGGCCTTGCGACTGGCGGCCGGGCATGGACGTGGTGGGGTACTGGTGGCCGGCCGAGGACCCTGACTGGACGCCGGATCCCGGACTGTCCGAGTTCCTGCGGTCCGGCCCGCCGCCGGTCTACGTGGGCTTCGGCAGCATGGAGCTCGGAGACTCCGAGGACCTCGGGCGCCTGGTGGCACGTGCCTTGCGGCTCGCCGGAGTGC
The DNA here is from genome assembly GCA_024349765.1 of Streptomyces nigrescens. Lineage (GTDB taxonomy): Bacteria > Actinomycetota > Actinomycetes > Streptomycetales > Streptomycetaceae > Streptomyces > Streptomyces endophytica. The sequence goes on from AP026074.1 coordinate 347,576, forward strand.
GCGGTGTGGTGCAGACCGGCCGGGCCGGCCTGTCCCTCAACGGGGACGATGTGCTGACGATCGGTGCCGTTCCGCACGCACGGCTGTTTCCGCAGGTGTCCGCGGTGATACACCACGCCGGAGCAGGTACCACGGCGGCGGGCCTGCGGGCAGGAGTGCCGGCGGTTCCGGTGCCCGTGATGCTGGACCAGCCGTTCTGGGCGTCCCGCCTGAGGGCCCTCGGTGTGAGTCCCGGTGTGCTGCCGGTGCGTCGACTCTCCGCGGAGAGGCTGGCGGAGGCCGTGCGGCACGCCGTGCGCGATCCGTGGTACCGCGACCGCGCGCAGCGCCTCTCCGCGCTGATCGCGGCGGAGGACGGCGCCGGCCAGGTCCTGGCAGCCGTCGAGCGCAACTACTGAACACGCGTCGAGCGCAACTACTGAACAGGCTTCCTTCTCGCCGGCGTTGAGGCTTAGGCCAAACGGGTGCCTTGAGGTCGGTTCCGTTACCTGGGCCGGTCCACGTTGGTTTACTGGCTTCATCCGAACCGGTGGGTCGCCCATCCCTTCCCCGGGAAAGTCGGCGTTCGACACCTGCCCGCTCGCGCTCCCAACAGGCAAGCCCTTGGCGGCCGTTGCCTGCTTTCCCGCAGTCCCTTGGAAGGGACCCGGTGCTCCTCCGGAACCAACCTCCTCGCCACTCGGCGAGGACGTCATCTGTAGGGAGTTTCCCATGAACCGTGTCCGTATCGCTGCCGTCACCGGCACGTCCGCCGTCGCGATAGCTCTCGCCCTGGGCGTCGCCCCCATCGCCTCGGCCGCGCCCGCCAAGGCCGCTGTCTCGGCCTGCGTGACCGACCTCCAGGCCGCCCAGAACTCCAACAACGCGGCCATCGCGGCGGACCAGGCCAACAACACCAACGCTGCCCGCACCCAGAACCTGGCCACCACCACCTCGCTGCTCTCGGCAGCGGTCGACTGCCTCGGGCAGCCTTCGACGGTGACGGCCAACGTCCTCACCGCCACGACCAGTAACCTCTCCGCGACGGTGTTCAACGTGCTGGGGGCCTCGGCCGCCGCCCTGAACGCGGAGCAGTCGACAGCCGCGGCTCTCACCGCCGCTCTGGCCAACGCGAGCTGATCGTTCCGCACACAGGTGGGGGCCCGGGCCGCATGCCCGGGCCCCCACCGCGTTTCCCGTCGCGTTGTCATTCCGCGGGAATGCGCGCTGCGCTGAACGAGTGGGTCGATGTCAAGGACATTGCCCGCTGAAAACCCTTCTGGGTTACTGGGGGATGCCTGGTCGGTGGGCCGTCCATCCCCCTCGGGCTTCAGTGGTCGGCCCACCCGCCAGCCCTCTGCACGCAGGGCTGTGAAGGAAGCCCGGCAGCGTGACGGCCCTCGCACCTCGTGAGCGTGAACAGGCCCTCTGCGCGCCGCCGGTGTCCTCCTCCGGTACGGCCGGCTGCTGCCAGTGCCCGGACTCCGGGCTCGTGCACCGCACCGTCGCGAGCCGAGCCGGGCGACACCCCGCAGACAGCAGGAGGACTTCCATGTGCACATGCTCGAACCAACCGAACCCGCAGGCGGCCCAGGCGCAGCTCCAGGCTCTCCAGCTCCCGCAGCTCCCGCAGCTCCAGCTTCCCCAGCTCCCGCAGCTCGGCCCGGCGCTGATCGCCCTGCTGCCCAACTCGGGGCCCGTCGACGGCGGTAACACCGTGACGCTGTTCGGACTGGGGCTGGCCGGTACCACCGACGTGCAGTTCGGGGAAGAGTCGGCGACCATCACCGGGCAGGACCCCTTCGGGCTGACCGTCACGGTGCAGGCCCCGCCGCAGGACCCAGGTGCCGTGCAGGTCACCGCCACGAACGCCGTGGGCACCACCAACCCGGTGACCTACGTCTACGTGGAACCGACCGATCCGCCCGCCCCGGTGGCGGCCGCGATCATCCCCAACGCCGGTCCGGCCGGCGGCGGCATCCCGTTCGCCATCGTCGGCTCCGGTCTGCAGAACGCGGACGTGACGTTCGGGGACACTCCCGCGATCGTCCTGGGCACCGACCCCGGCGGCTCGTTCCTGTTCGGGCTCGTTCCGGCCGGACCCGCCGGCGGCGGGAACGTTCCGGTCGTGGTGACCACCCCGGGCGGCAGCGCCACTGTCCCCGGCGGGTTCACCTACCTGTGAGGTAGGGGATTTGTGAACCCGTAGTCCGGCCCCCGTTCCTTGAGGGACGGGGGCCGGACCTTCGTCGGTTACCGCGCGGTCGTCCTAGCGCACGGGGTCGGCGCTCGGCGGGAGGTAGCGCCGGACCTCGTCCGACGAAGGGCGCCCGGCGACGTCGTACAGCTCGGACATCGTCATCCCGGCATCCGCCATCCACGTCAGCCCGGTGGGGCGCAGGTCGTTGCGCAGCAGGAACTCGTGCCCCAGTTCCACCACGACATCGTCCCAATTCGTCGCCTCCCTCAGCAGCGGGGTGGAGAAACGGCCACCGGACGGTTCGGTGAACAGCCGGGTTTTCGGTGCCTCGCGTGCCGCCTGCAACCGCCGGGCCAGCAGCATCCGTGCCGCGGGCCGCAGTGGCACCGCTCGCCGGCTCCGGTTGGGGCAGGCGGAATCGGTCAGGCCGTCCGGCACGAAGACGGTGTACCGGCACACGTTCCAGGTCCAGGTCACCGGGTCGATGTCCTCGGCGCGCAGGGCGGACACCTCACTGAACCGGGTGCCCGTCCATGCCGTGAAGCGGACGATGTCGCCCCAGCCCTGGTAGCCGTCCGAGGACTGCTGGACGAGCCTGGCCGCCAGGAGGTCGAGCGCAGCCGGGTCCGGAAGCGCCAGCGACCGCGGCGTGGTGCGTTCCCGCTGGGCACACTGGTATTCCCGCTGCCAGCCGGCGATGCGTGCGGGATTGGCGTCGAGGACCCCGTCGTGCACGGCCTGTTCGAGGACCCGCACCAGCACCGCCAGGCTGTTCTTCACCGTCGACAGCCCGTACTCGTCCGCGATCCAGCAGTGCAGCGCCCGGTTGACGTCCCGTCGGGTCATCTTCCTTACGGGGACGTGCCCGAGGCTCGGGAGGACACGCAGCCGCCATCCGGCCTCGTACGGACACATGGTGAGGGGCTCCAGCCCGTGCATCGCGGCCGCCCACCGATATCCCCCGTACTCGGCGAGTGACATGGTGCGGCCGTCGACCGCGCGGGAAGACCGCGGCGGGAAAACAATCGTCATTCTCCAATTACCCTTGTCTGATGGGGTGTTGGCGGGCCCGTGCTGGGATGGCGGAAATTATTCGTACGTGGTGAAGGTGACGCCCGGCCGTGGGTACTTCAGAAAGATGTGCTATGCCGCGTCACAGGTCGGCGGGCGTACCCACCACCTGGTTAACGTCCTGAGGCAACCGACTTCGTAGTGCCCGGGCTCCCTGAGTACGAATCTGCCGCGGCGAGTTGGTGGTGGCGCACGTCATCTTTTCGCCGCAGCGCTGGAGGAGGCATGGCGGCGCTACATCGGTCATGAGTGAATTAAAAGCACCCATCAATGCCGGTGCGCAAGTTGGTCGGTGCGAGTTCGCAGTTTTACGCGCTGCTCCGAATGGGTGGCCTTATCGGTTGGCTATTGTAGCCCGCCCTGAGCGCATGGATAACTATTCGCATCCAACCGGTGGGCCGCCCACCCTCTCCGGGGAGCGGCATCCGGCCTACTCGTTGGCCCGGCCCAGTGCCTGGTTACGGGTCAGACCGGCGCCGTATGGGCGTCCCCGGCGGAGGGTCTTGGATCCGTCAGCCGGCGTCGGATTTTCCGGCGCCGGCTGATCGGCCCCCCACCGCCGAGCGAGGGACACCACGCGATCGACTTCCGCATGGTGACCGTCCCCGAGACCCCCACGAGCGCAGCGGCCACCGCTCTCGCCGCTGTCGACCGTCCACTCACCGGCGCAGCCCCGCCGGTACGACAGGCACGGCCTTCGTCGCCCCTCCGGCAGCTGCCGCCCACGCGGTGACCTCCGCGCAGGTTCCCCCACCGCATCTCTGCATCGCCATCGGCCGGAATCCGGCTGCGAACCAGAAAACCTGCGAAAGAACCCCGGAGTGGACCATGCCACGGAAAAGCATCGTGATTCTCGTCGACGAGGCCGGGGGAACGGCCCTTCCCCAGAACTCTCGTGAAGAAGCCCGGGATCCGGTACGGCTCGTACGCGGCAGCGGCTACGAGCGTTTCGAATTCTACGGTGAATACGCGGAGTTGGACGGCGAGCAAGTGCCCGTGTACCGCTGGCATTACCGCACGTCCATTGCCGAGTAGGCATCGCGCGCCCCGACGAAGAAACCAAGTCACAGAGGACGGCACATGACGATCCTCGTGAGGGACGGAGTCCTGCCATGAAACAAGCCGTGTACCCCGAAGACCACGACACCGGCCGCCGGGCCGTGGTGACCGGGGTCGGGTTCTGTCTGCCCGGCCCGACGAAACCGGTCTTCACGGCCGAAGAGGCATGGGACGTGGCCGCAAACGGCCGGTCGTGCCTTCAGTACGACGAGGTCTACTACGGCGCCGTCGGCCTGACCCAGGAAATGTTTGACGAACACTTCCCGGACCTTCCGCCGTTCTTCTCCCGCCACTACACCTCGGCACACCAATACGGCCTGCTCTCGCTGGCGCACGCCTGCGAGGACGCCGGACTGAATTTCCGGGACGGAGAACTCAGCGATGCCGCGATTCTGGTCGGGCGCGGGGGAGTGGACGCCAACATCGACAGTTATCTGTCGGTGCTCCGCGCCGATCCCGCGACCACCAGCGCACCGGAAGCCATGGAGCTGTTCGTCGCGGCCCAACAGGCGGTGACCCCCTCGGACGTGGCCCTGGTCCAGTCCGCGCTCGTCCGCTCCAACGGCCCCACCTACACCGTCTCGTGCGGTTGCGCCTCGTCCGCCGTGCAGATCGGCAACGCCCGGCAGATGATCACCCGGGGTGAGGCAGACATCGCCGTCGTCACCGGCGTCGACGTCTTCAACATGCACCTCATCCAGAACATCCAGCGACTGCTGCACGGCGCCCAGCAGACCTACGAGTCCGTGCGGACCCCCGGGATGCCGGAGATGGTGCCGTCCTTCCTCTCCCTCATGCGCCCCTACGACCGCCGGGCGAGCTGCATCAACCACGGCGAGGGCTCGGCCACCGTGATCATCGAGAGCTGGGACCACGCGGTCCGGCGCGGTGCGCACATCTACGGCCAGGTGCTCTCCACCGCCATGGCCCGCGACGGCCTGGCCAACCCCCTCGCCTGCGACGAGACCGGCGGCGAACTGGTCGCCGCCGTCCACCGCTGCCTCGGCGACCGCTGGGACCTGGGCAACGTGCCGTACGTCCACGGCGGCAGCGACGGCAACATCGTCGTCACCGCCTTCGAGGCCGCCGCCATCAAGGAGCTGTACGGGACCGACAACGCCCCCCTCATGACGTCGCAGGAGGGCTGCTTCGGCCACAACGGAGCCCCGGCGGGCTGCACGGGGGTCGCCCTGACGCTGATGATGTTGGAGCGAGGGCAGGTCTGCCCCACCGCCAACTGCGAGGAACCCGCCGACGGGCTGACCTTCGACCCGGTCCCCGGCACCCGGCCCCGCCCGCTCGACTTCGACTACGCGCTGACCTTCAACTACCAGGTCGGCGGGGTCAAGAACGCCATCCTCCTCGGCAGCACCCAGGTCGTGTGACCGCGGACCACGCCTACGTACGGAGACCCGATGAGCAACCACACGCTTCCTCCGGCCGCCGCGCCGCAGACCCCGACCGACACCGAGCGCATCGCCGTGATCGGCATGGGATGCCGGCTCCCCGGCGACACCCCCTCGCCCGCAGCCCTGTGGCGGCTGCTGTCCGAGGGCCGGGACGCGGTCGGCGAGCTTCCCCCCGAACGCCGGCGCCTCGTCCAGGGGGACTCGCTCGGCCGCGGAGATCCCGGAACACCGGCCTTCCAGCCGGGCGGCTACCTGCGCGAGGTGGCGGGCTTCGACGCCGCCTTCTTCGGCGTCGCGGGCGGGGAGGCCGATGTCCTGGACCCCCAGCACCGCCTGCTGCTGGAAGTCACCTGGGAGGCGCTGGAACACGCCGGCCTCCCGCCGGAACGGGTGCACGGCACCCCGACCGCCGTCTTCACCGGCATCAGCTACGGCGACTACATGGACCACCTGACCGGGACGCCCCGGGAACTCGAAGGATCGATCCTCACCAACGGCCACTGCGTGGCGGCAGGCCGGGTCTCGTACCTCCTGGGAGTGCACGGATCGAGCGTGGCCCTGGACACCGCCTGCTCCTCCTCGCTGGTGGCCGTGCACATGGCGCGCCAGGCCCTGTGCGCCGGCGAGTGTGACCTGGCGCTGGCCGGCGGCGTCACCCTGACCTTCCAGCCGCGCATCACCCGCTCCTTCGCCAGGATGGGCATGCTCTCCGCCAGTGGGCGCTGCCGTACCTTCGACGCCGGAGCCGACGGATTCGTCCGCGGCGAAGGCTGTGGCGTGGTCGTGCTCAAACGCCTCGACGACGCCGTTCGGGACGGTGACCGCGTACTGGCCGTAATCCGCGGGTCCGCGACGAACCAGGACGGTTCGTCCGACGGACTGGCCGCACCGTCGGCCGCCGCCCAGCGGGCCCTCTACCGGGAAGCCCTCGCGCGCTCCGGGATCGACCCCCAGGACGTGGGGATGGTCGAGACCCACGGCACGGGCACCCCGGTGGGTGACCCCATCGAGTTCGCCGGGCTGGCGGACGTCTACGGGGACGGCCCGGGCCGCTGCGCCCTGACCTCGGTGAAGACCAACGTCGGGCATCTGGAGCCGGCCGCCGGCGTCACCGGGCTGATCAAGGCCGTGCTGTGCCTGCAGCGCGGCGCCATCCCCGCGAACCTGCACTTCCGGCAGTGGAACCCGGCCATCTCGGCGGCCGACACCCGCTTCTTCGTGCCGACCGAGCTGACCGCCTGGCCCCTGCCGACACCGACCCGGCTGGCGGCGGTGTCCTCCTTCGGCTTCTCGGGCACCAACGCCCACGTACTGTTGGAGCAGGCCCCGCACACTTCGGCGCCCCGCCGTCACGAAGAGCCGGCCCCCTCCGCACCCGATGTCTTCCTCGTCCCGGCCGGCTCCCCGGACGTACTGCCCGCCGCGGCCGGAAGACTCGCGGAGTGGGTGTCCGGTGAGGGCGCGAACGTACCGCTGCGGGACCTCGCGCACACCCTCGCCCTGCGGCGCTGCGCCGGCCGCGGCCGGCTGGGCGTCGTGGCCTCGGGGCGCCGCGAACTCCTCGGCGCCCTCCGCGCGTTCGCCGACGGCCAGCGCCACCCCGCGGTGGTGACCGGGGCGGCGGTGGGCGCGGCGGTGGCGCGGCAACCGGTCTGGGTGTTCTCCGGCCACGGATCCCAGTGGCCCGGAATGGGACGCGGCCTGCTGAAGACCGAACCGGCCTTCCGGGAGGCGTTGAGCGAGGTCGGCGAACTCATCCGGGCACAGAGCAAGGTCTCCGTGGTCGACGTCATCCGGAAGGGCAAGCCCGTCAAGGGCTGTGGCGAGGTGCAGCCGGTGCTGTTCGCGCTGCAGATCGCGCTCGCCGCGACCTGGCGCTCGTACGGCGTCGAACCCGCCGCGGTCATCGGCCACTCCATGGGCGAGGTCGCGGCGGCGGTGGTGGCCGGTGCCCTGACGCTCGCCGACGGGGTCCGGGTGATCTGCCGCCGCTCCGGCCTGCTCAGTGACATCGCGGGCACCGGCGGCATGGTGAGCGTGGGACTGAGCGCCGATGCGGTCCGCGAGGAACTCGCGGACGGCGCGGCCGAGACCGTGTCGGTCGCCGTGCTGTCCGCGCCGGACACGACCGTGGTGGCCGGACGCACCGCGGAGGTGAGCCGGCTGGCCGCCGCCTGGGAGGCCCGGGGGGTCCCGGTCTTCCCGATCGCCGTGGACGTCGCCTCCCACTGCCCGCTGGTAGACCCGGTCCTCCCCGCACTGCGCTCGGCGCTGGCCGGGCTGACGCCGCGGCCGCCCACGGTGCGGTTCTACTCGACCGTGGTGGAGGCAGGCGCCACCCCGTCCTTCGACGCCGACTACTGGTGCGACAACCTGCGCCGCCCCGTGCGGTTCGCCGAGGCGGTGGCCGCCGCGGCGGCCGACCGGCACCAGGTCTACGTCGAGCTCTCACCCCATCCCGTCGTCACCCACTCCGTCGAGCGGAGCCTGTCCGGGCTGGTCACCTCCCCGGCCGTGCTGCCCACGCTCCGCCGCGAGGAGGACGAACCGACCACGCTGCGGACCCAGCTCGCCGCACTGCACTGCGCCGGAGTCCCGGTGAACTGGCGGCGCCTGTACGACGGTGGAGCCCTCGTCGACGCTCCCACCCTCACCTTCGACCGGCGCCACCACTGGGCCGAGGCCGCACACCGCTCCGCACCGGCCGGCCCGGTCGACTCCCCCCTGCCCGGCCGGCACTCCGAAGTGCCGGGCGAACCCGTGCGGCACTGCTGGCGCGCCGACACCGGCACCGACGCACTGCCCTGGCTCGCCGATCACCAAGTCCACGGCTCCCCGGTCATGCCCGGCGCGGCCCACTGCAGCATCGCGCTCGCGGCGGCCGCCGAGGCCTTCGGGACCGCGCCGCACCAAGTCGACATCACCGACGTCCACTTCGAGCAACTGCTGCGACTGGACCGGCAGACCGACCTCAGCACCGTCGTGACGATGGCCGCGCCCGACCGGGCGCACTGCGAGATCCTCGCGCGCGGCGAGGACGGCGACTGGGAGCGGCAGGCCGACGCGGTGCTGCACCGGCTGACCGTACGACCGGACACCCGGCCGCGGCCCATCGAGGCCCTCACGGTGCGCCATCCGGTCCGGTTGGACCCGGGCGACCTGTACCGCAATCTGCGCCGGCGCGGCCTGGAACACGGTCCGGCCTTCACCGGCATCACCGAACTGCGCACCGAACGCCATCACGGCAGCTATCTCGCCAAGGTCACCCTCCCAGCCCGGGCGAAGGACCCCGCACCCGGTCTCGCGGTCCATCCCGTCCTGCTCGACGTATGCGCCCAGCTCGCGGTGGCACCGCTGATGCACGAGGACGACAGCGCACCGGTGCTGCCCGTGGCCGTGCAGGCGGTGCGCGTCCTGGGCGATGCCGCGCAGGCCGAGTACTGCCACGCGCACATCAGCGAGAACGCGCCGGACAGCGTGGTCGCCGACGTCCGGCTCCTGGACGGCAACGGTGCGGTCGTGCTCGCCGTCAACGGCCTGCGCTTCACACGGCGGGCCGCACACAGCGCGCCGGCGGCCGACGACTGGCTGCTGGAAATCGGCTGGCACTCCGCGCCCCGGACCACGACCGATGCCGGCCAGGCGCCGGGAAGCTGGTTCCTCGTGGGGGAGGCGGACGGCTCGGCCCGCGTCCTGGCCGCCGCACTGCGTACCCGCTGCGCCCGTACCAGCGTCTGGGACCGTCCGCTGGACGACACGCCCCTCGACACCCTCCGCAACTCCCTCAGCGAACGCCTGGCCGCCGGACTCCAACCGCCGCGCGGCGTGGTGCTGGTGTGCGGCCGGCAGAGCGGTGCCGAGCCGACCGAGGATTCGTTGCGGCGCACCCGCAGACTGCTCGCCGTCCTGCAGGCCGTCGCCGCGAGCGCGTCGTCTCCGCGGCTGTACGTCCTCACCCAGGGGGCCCGGGACGTACTGCCGGACGACACCGTCGACGTCGGGCAGAGCAGCCTCCGGGGACTGGTGCGGGTCGGTGCCCTGGAGCACCCGGAACTGCGCCCGACCCTGGTGGACGCCGACTCCCGGAACGCCGACCCCGCGGACGTGGCGGAGGAGTTGCTGGCCGACGCCGGCGACGACGAGGTCGCGCTGCGCGCCGGCGACCGGTGGGTGGCCCGGCTGCGGCGCGCCCCGGCCGAGCAGGAACGTCCGCTGACCCCGTGCGCCGTGCAGTACGGCGTCGACGGGTTCCGGCTGCGCGCGGCCCGGCTGGGCGATCTGTCGAGCCTGGAGTACGCCGTGATCCGGCGGCGCCCGCCGCAGCGCGGTGAGGTCGAGGTGCGGGTCACCGCGGCCGGCCTGAATTTCCGGGACGTGCTGACCGCGTTGGGTCTGCTCCCCGGCGACGAGGACGTCCGCTACCGCATCGGGTTCGAATGCTCCGGTGTCGTCAGCGCGGTGGGCGCCGGGGTGGACCATGTGCAGGTCGGGGACGAGGTGGTCGCCATCGACCTGCGGGGCGGGGCGTTCGGCTCGTTCCTGACCGTCCCGGCCGAGGGGGTGGCGCCGATCCCCGCCGGCCTCGGGCCGGTCACCGCGGCGGGTCTGCCGGTCGCCTTCGTGACGGCCTGGTACGCCCTGCGGCATGTCGCCCGCCTCGCGGCCGGGGAGCGGGTGCTGATCCACTCGGCCACCGGCGGGACCGGGCTGGCGGCGATCGCGGTGGCCCGGGCACTGGGGGCCGACGTACTGGCCACGGCCGGCAGCACGGACAAACGCCGCTACCTCCGCGGCATGGGCATCCGGCACGTCATGGACTCCCGCTCCCTGGAGTTCGGGGAGCGCGTCCGTGAGGCGACCGGCGACGGCGTCGACGTCGTGCTCAACTCGCTCTCCGGCGCGGCGATCCGCACCGGACTGGAGACGCTCCGTCCGTTCGGCCGGTTCGTGGAGCTCGGGGTGCGCGACATCCTCTCCGACGCACCGCTGGGGATGCTGCCCCTGCGCCACAACGTCACCCTGCGCACCGTGGACCTGATCGAGCTGTGCCGTCACCGTCCCAACGCGTTCGCCCGGGTGTGGCAGGAGGTCCTCGACGAGTTCACGGCCGGCCGGCTCACACCACTGCACTGCACCGAATACCCGCTGTCCGAAGCCACGACGGCCTTCCGCACGATGGCCGCCGCCGACCACATCGGCAAGATCGTGCTGGCCGTGCCGCACGCCGGCCAGGCCCGCGCCGCGCTGCCCGAGATGGGGCTGCCGGTCCGGAAGGGCAGCGCCTACATCGTCACCGGCGGACTGCGCGGTCTGGGACTGGCCACCGCACGCTGGCTCGCCGCGAACGGGGCCGGTCACCTCGTCCTCAACGGGCGTTCCGCCCCCTCCCCGGACGCCGCACGGCAGATCGCCGACCTGGGCAAGGACACCACCAAGGTGTCGGTGGTACTCGGCGACATCGCCGAACCGGGCACCGCCGAGCGGCTGGTGACGACCGCGGCGACCGGGGGCTTCCCCCTGCACGGGGTGGTGCATTGCGCCATGGTCCTGGACGACGCGGCCCTCACCAACGTCACCGACGAACAGTTGGAACGGATCTGGCTGCCGAAGGCCGCCGGTGCCTGGCGGCTGCACCACGCCACGGAAGGGTGCCCGCTGGACTGGTTCGCGGCGTTCTCCTCGATGGCCTCCCTGCTCGGCAACGCCGGCCAGGGTGCCTACGCCGCGGCGAACTCCTGGCTCGACGGCTTCGCGGCCTGGCGCTCCGCCCGCGGCCTGCCCACCCTGGCGGTGAACTGGGGCCCGTGGGGCCAGACCGGTGTCGCCACCGACTTCGGCCGGCGCGGCTACCACACCATCCCCACCGATCAGGGCATGGCCGCACTGCAGGCCCTGCTGTCCCGGCGGCGCGTGCAGACCGGTGTGCTCCCCGGGCCGTCGGAGACCTGGCTCCCGCCCACGGGCCGCCATCTCCCCTTCTTCAGCGCGGTCTCGACCGAACGGCCCGCCAAGGCTGCCGAAGTCCCCGACGACACCGGGGAGTTGCGGGACTGGCTCAGCGCTCTGCCCACCGGCCTGGCGCGCAGGGCAGCACTGGAGGAGCGTCTGGCGGACCACGTCCGGGCGGTGCTGCGCCTGGGCGACGGCACCGTCGACCCGCAGATCCCGCTGAAGTCCCTGGGGTTCGACTCGCTTCTGGCCATGGAGCTGCGGGTGCGCATCGAGCGGACCTTCGCCGTCTCGGTGTCACGGAACTTCGTGTGGCAGCACCCCACCTTGGCCGATCTCGCCGTGGGCGTCGCGGACCTTCTGGGACTGGAACTGACCGCCACGTAACGCGGCCCGGAACGCTCTCTCCCGTTCGGCGGACACCTCGAAGGTGTCCGCCGAACGCGGTGCTGTCCGGCGGCGATTATTCAGTTACGGCACCAATTGCTCTCCATTACCGCCATTCCCGCACAACGTTTTCTTGCGGTGATAGTATTTCGCCTCCCCATGTCTCCGCACCCCTTTTCGCGCTTCACGATGCGCCTTCCGTAATGCCCGTGGTGCTGTTTCAATGAATGTGGAAAAGCAGCTGAGGAATCCCGGGCGTTATTCCGCCTGAGGGTTCTCCCATGGGTACGGGGGTCCGAAAGGAACCTAGGAAAGGGGTAGTCATGTTACCCATCATCGAAGAGGCCGACATTGAACTGACGGCCCACCAGGTCGAGAACTGGCCCGACGCGAAGGCCACGGTCATGTCGCCCGAACACTGGCGTGCCGGCAAGCAGACCGCATTCAGCCTGCCGGCACTGGAGCGCTCGGTGCCGGTCTGCCGCGCCCTGGCCCGCGCCTGGCTCGACGGGCAGCGGATCCAGGGTGACGACACCCGCTACCTCATCCTGCTCACCCTGTCCGAACTCGTCACCAACGCGATCCAGCACTCCGGCGCCCTCCGCATCACGTGCCGACTGCGCCGGTCCGCGGGCCAGGTACACATCGAGGTCCACGACGGCGGCGGGACCCCGTGGGTGACGCGCCGACGGTACCCGGACCACGGCCAGGAAAGCGGCCGCGGTCTGGAACTGGTCGCCAAGTCCTGCCTGCAGTGGGGCCGCCGGACGGAGACCGGCGACGGCTGCACGGTCTGGGCGACGGTGCCACTGTCCACGTGCGCACCCGTCGGCCGCCTCCCACAGCCGTGACCGCACATGACCAGCGCCTCCCGCTGCCCGCTCCCCGTACTCCGCGCACCGGCCGCGGCAGCCTCGACGGTCGACGGCCAGACAGGTTCGCTTCCCTCTCTCCCCTCCGAAGCGGGACGATCTGCCTGGCTGCCGGCGCCACTTCCGGCGCCCGTCAGTCGCTGGACGCACGCTGCGGGGGCAGATGTGCCTCGCACTCCTGCACCAGCACGGCGAACTCACTGGCGGGTCTGGTATCTCGGTAGGGGCGGAGCCCCGCGAGGAACTGCTCCAGATACTTCCTGCCCAGTGCCGACCGCAGTTGCCGCAGCAGACCCACGGCCTCTTCGGCCACCCGGCACGCCTCCTCCACCTCACCGGCCTGCACCTGTGCCGACGCCAGCAGCAGCAGATCGATCGTCCGGCGGCGCACCCGCGTCCTCGGGTGCCGGGCGAGCGCCTCGGCGGCCCGGCGAGCAGCCTGCCGGGGCTGCTGCAGATCCCGGTGGCAGTGCGCCAACTCGTCGGCCAGATAGGCCCGGTCGAAGTGCGCCAGCCATTCCGGCGCGTCAACCGGATCCGCATGTGCCATCGCCTCCAGGGCCTTGTCCCTGAGCATCCCGCACGTCCGCGAATCGCCGAGCTGAGCGTATCCGCGGGCCTCGGCCACGTAGAACAGCGCCTGCGCGGCCGGTGGCGCCTGCCCCCGCGTCCCTTCCTGGGCGGCCCGCGCGAGCTGCACCGCTTCCCGGGCACAGCCCGCGTCCACGGCGAGCCGGCTCAGCCCGGCCGCCAGCACATAGCCGCCGTAGCACCTCTCGTCCGCCGCCTGCGCGAGCCGCAGCGCCTGGATGTAGTACCGCTGCGCCAGGCCGGGCCGGCCGGTGTCCATCGCGGTGTACCCGGCGAGCTCGGTCAACCGGGCCGCAACAGCGAACAGCTGGCGTCCGGTGGTCTCGCTGTAGCTCCCGGCGAACAGCCCCGACAGCACGCTGTTCAGACACGACACCACCACCGGCCGCACATAGCCGCCCCCCCACCCTGTGGTCGAGTTCCGCCAGCCCCCGGGTCGTCATCCGCACCATCTCGACCTCGTCCAACCCCGCGCGCGGCCCCAGCCGGCGGCTCTGCGCCACTTCCGGGTCGACGGCACTGATCAGCCAGTCCCGCGTGGGTTCGACCAACGCCGCGGTGCCCATGGTCGTACCGGACAACGCCTCACTCGACTCCGCGTCCATCTGCCACAACTCGCGCACCTGTCCCAGCGCGTCCTTCACATCGGAGGCGAAATGCAACCCGACCCCGCAGGTCACGCTGTTACCGTTGGCCATTCCGATCTGGTCGGTGGAGACTGTCCGTCCGAGCCTGCTGCTCAGCGCTTCGGCGATGATGGCAGGGACGCGGCCGCGCGGCTGCTGACCCCTCAACCACCGGCTGACAGACGTCTTGTCGTACCGGAGGTCGAGCCCCTGCTCGCGTCCCAGCACGTTCACCTGGCGGGCGAGAGCGGAGTTGGACACCGCGGCCTCCTGGATGAGCGACCGCAGCCGCTGATTGCTCTGACGCGCGAACACAGGTCGAGCGGCCATGGTGTGCCTCCAAGCACATGCGGAAGACGCTTTACGTTGGCATATCCAGTGTTATGGGACTGCAAAGGTCATTACCCAACAACCGGGAATGATCCGTCATGACTCCAGTCAAGTCACCACCACAGCATCGCGCACAGTAGTGCGGGCGCAGGACTGAGCGCCGGGAGCCGCCGGGTGACGTTCCTCCACCCCTTCGCACCCGCCGGACGCCCCGCGCCGGTCAAACACACCCGCGCAACCGCCAACGCCCCTTTCCACGACCGTTCCCCTGCCGCCCCGGCCCCGACCGGCCCACTCGGCAGTGGCCCCCCGGCCGTGCGACGCCTCGCCCCAGCGGGACCGACGAAGCCTGCCTCGTCCATGACTGCGCCCCCGAACAGACGCACCAGCGCGCGTCCGGCGCGTGCACCGTGTTCGTCACTACGGGGAGAGATGCGGCCCACTCCACGGAGGGTTGGCGCGGGTAAGCGGTTCGCCAACTGCAGGCCAAGGAAGCGGCGTGTGTGCTTCTTTCTGGTCATCTCTGCTTATGGATACGGTGGCCCATAGGTCAACCCCGCAGCCCTCATCGGCTTCCCTCACCACGCCCTTGCCGATTCATCGGTACCCGTCGCAGAATTGCCCGCGCCCCATGCTGCGAGCATTTCCCTCAGGACGGCAATCCGTTGCCCAGTCGGCGTTCCGCCCGTTGGAATACGCGCAGGCGCACGGAGATCGGATTCCCCGGGGACGGCGGTGCCCACCATCAAAACCACCATTTCCGGTGGCGAGAGCAGGAGACCCTACGGATCGCGGCCAGGGCTTTGGGCCCGGCTGCGGCCAGCGTGTCGATCAGGCGCGGGACCGTCGGATCAGAGGCCACCGGTGCCAACGCATCCGGCTCTGCCCGCAGTAGACCGACATCGGCCAGGCAGTCTCCGCCGAGAGCGGTTCGCCTGGGCGCCGGCCCCGGTGGGACATCTACCTGGGCCAACGGCAAAAGACAAAGGCAAGGAGAGCTCTCTCCTTGCCACTCTCAACATATAGCGCGTTGGGGGGCTTGCCGCAAGACCCGGGTCACGGCGCAGAATCATCGCCCGATGCCACAACCTGCGGAAATGGGGGGGCAGCACGACGTGCATGTGTTGAGGGAAGGCAGTTGAGATGACTGAGCAGTACGTGTGCCATCTTCACGAGGTTGACGAGACGCAGGTCGCGGTCGTCGGCGGCAAGGGCGCGCACCTGGGCGGGCTGTCGCGGATCGACGGCATCCGCGTGCCGGCCGGTTTTTGCGTGACGACGGACGCCTTCCGGCGGATCATGGCGGAAGCGCCGTCGATCGACGAGCGGCTCGATCAGCTGTCGCGCTTGAACCCGGACGACCGGGAGGCGATCCGCACGCTCAGCGCGCAGATCCGCCGGACCATCGAAGCGATCGCCCTCCCGGACGACCTCGCGGCGGCGATCACCCGCGCGCTCGCCCAGCTCGGCGAGCAGGACGCCTACGCGGTCCGATCCAGCGCGACGGCAGAGGACCTGCCGACCGCCTCCTTCGCCGGCCAGCAGGACACGTATCTGAACATCGTGGGTCCGACGGCGATCCTCCAGCACGTCAGCCGGTGCTGGGCCTCGCTGTTCACCGAGCGGGCCGTGACCTACCGCCAGCGGAACGGCATCGACCACCGTACGGTCCACATGGCCGTGGTCGTGCAGCAGATGGTGTTCCCGCATGCGGCCGGCATCCTGTTCACGGCCGACCCCGTCACAGGCAACCGCAAGGTCGCCACCGTGGACGCCGGCTTCGGCCTCGGCGAGGCCCTGGTCTCCGGCCTGGTGAACCCGGACGTCTTCAAGGTGCGGGACGGCGAAGTCGTCGCCAGGACGATCGCCGCCAAACAGCGTGCCCTTCACGCCCTGCCGGCCGGCGGCACGCGGGAAGTGGCGATCGACCCGCAGCAGCAGGGGCAGCCGGCGCTGACGGACGCGCAGGTCCTGGAGCTCGTGCGGCTCGGACGGCGGATCGAAGCGCACTTCGGCCGCCCGCAGGACATCGAGTGGTGCCTGGTCGATGAGGGCTTCCGGATCGTTCAGAGCCGGCCGATCACCACGCTGTTCCCCATTCCCGAGATCGGCGACCAGGAGAAGCACGTCTACCTCTCCGTCGGCCATCAGCAGATGATGACCGACCCCATGAAGCCCCTGGGGATCTCCATGTGGCAGCTGACGGCCATGACGCCGATGCACGAGGCCGGCGGGAGGCTGTTCGTCGACGCCACCGCGCGCCTCGTCTCGCCCGTGGGCCGCGCCGGCCTCCTGGACCTCTTGGGGAAATCCGATCCGCTGTTCAGGGATGCGCTGGAGACCGTCCTGGACCGCGACGACTTCGTCCCGTTGCTCCCGGACACGGGCCCTGCCGAGCCGCCGGCCGGCGGTGCGCCCGCCCCCATCGAGACCGATCCGAGCATCGTCACCGAGCTGATCGAGCGCAGCCAGGCATCCATCGCCACCCTGCAGCGCGACATCCGCACGAAGTCCGGACCGGCGCTTTTCGACTTCCTGTTGGAGGCCTTCGAGGAGCACAAGCGCGTCCTCAGTGATCCGCTGAACTTCCAGGCGATCATGGCGGGCATGGAGGCCACATGGTGGCTCAACGACAAGCTGCAGGAATGGCTCGGCGAGAAGAACGCGGCTGACACGCTCACGCTGTCCGCCCCCGACAACGTCACGTCGGAGATGGGACTGGCGCTGCTCGACGTCGCAGACGTGATCCGCCCGCATGCTGAGGTGGTGGCCTTCCTGCAGGGCGTCGAGGACGACAACTTCCTCGACGAGCTGGCGAAGCTCCCGGGTGGGACCGAAGCACGCGATGCCATCGAGGCCTACCTCGACCGGTACGGCATGCGCTGCGTCGGCGAGATCGACATCACGAGGCCGCGCTGGCGCGAGCGCCCGACCACGCTGGTGCCCGTGATCCTCGACAACGTGAGGATCTTCGAGGCGGGCGCCGCCGGGCGGCGCTTCGAGCAAGGGCGCCAGGAGGCGCAGCAGAAGGAACAGGACGTGCTGTCACGCCTGCGGGCCCTGCCGGACGGGGAGCAGAAGGCCGTCGAGACCAAGCGGATGATCGACCGGGTCCGGACCTTCATCGGGTACCGGGAGTACCCGAAGTACGGCATCGTCAGCCGCTACTTCGTCTACAAGCAGGCCCTGCTGGAGGAGGCCGAGCGCCTCGTGCAGGCCGACGTGCTTGCTGAGCAGGAGGACGTCTTCTACCTCACGTTCCAGGAGTTCCACGACGTCGTGCGCTCGCACCAGGTGGACGACCGGCTCATCCAGCAGCGCAAGGACGCGTTCCGGTCGTACCACGCGCTCACACCGCCCCGGGTGCTGACATCGGACGGCGAGGGTGTCAGCGGGGCGTACCGGCGCGACGACGTGCCGGCCGGTGCCCTGATCGGCCTACCGGTTTCCGCCGGGACCATCGAGGGCAGGGCCCGCGTCATCCTCGACATGACGCAAGCCGATCTCGAAGCGGGCGACATCCTGGTCACGACCTTCACGGACCCCAGCTGGTCGCCGCTGTTCGTCGGAATCGCGGGCCTGGTGACGGAGGTGGGCGGCATGATGACCCATGGCGCGGTGATCGCCCGGGAGTACGGCCTGCCGGCCGTCGTGGGCGTGGAGCAGGCCACCCGGCTGATCCGGGACGGGCAGCGGATCCGCGTACACGGCACCGACGGGTACGTCGAGATCCTGTCTTGACCGACCGGACCGAGTAGCCCCATGTCCCCATCAGGACCACCCGCCAAGCGGCCGTTCAATGAAGGGGGCGACTACCACGGCAGATCTGGATACGGCGGCAGGCCGCCGCTGTTGACCCAGTTCCGGACGCGTTCGACCGTACTGGCGTCGTGCGCGTCCGTCAGCGTCGCGGCTCGGGTCAGTGGGGCCTGCGCGGCGGTGAGGCGGCCGAGTCGGGCGTGGGCGAGGGCTACGCACACCAGGGCCCGGGCTTCCTGAACTCGGTCGTCGAGCGCGCCCCAGAGCCGCGCGGCGGTGTCGTAGGCGGCGGCGCTGGCATCGTGGCGGCCGTCGGCTTCGCGGTGGAGCCGACCGAGGTACATCAGCGTGGTGGCCTGCAGTTCCTGTTCGCCGGCAGCGCGGAAGTGGTCGCGCGCTCGGGCGAAGTGCCGGGCGGCCGGACCGGTGTGGCCCTGGCTGGACTCGATGCCGCCGAGCTGCATCAGCGCGCGCCCGAGCAGGCCGGGGTCGGGTGCGCTCGCGCTGCGTGCCGTGCGCACCGCGTCTTCCAGGTGGTCTTGGGCGCGGCGCCACTCGCCGCGGTCGCGGTGGGCGAGGCCGAGGTCGATGAGGACTCCGGCGGTGAGCGATGCGTCGTGTGCCTGCCGGGCGGAGCGGACGGCCGCGTGGAGCGTGGAGAGGGCACCGGACGCGTCACCCGAGCGGGCATGGGCCCGGGCGAGGGCGTGGAGCGCGCGGGCCCGGCCCGCGGCGTCCGCGGTGCGTCGGCAGCTGTCGTGAGCCTGCTGCAGCAACCGGACCGCGCCCCTGGTGTCGCCCTCGGCGAGCAGGATCTCGCCGAGGTTGAGTTGTGCCCCGCTCTCCACATCCGCCGCACCCGCCCTGCGGGCGCGGCGGATACCGTCCCGTAGCGCGGCGACGGCCTCTTCGGTGCGGCCCGTGCGGTAGAGGCTGATTGCCTGGTTGCAGTTCAGTCGGCACTCGTCGGCGGGCTGTCGCAGCACGCGGTACAGCTCCTGGCTGCGCCGATAGGCGGTGACGGCCCGGGCGGAGTCGCCCGCGGCGTCGTGGGTGATGCCGGACTGTTCCAGCACGGTGGCGTGACCGGCCCGGTCCCCGTCGTCCTGGTAGCGCTGCGCCGCCTCGGCAAAGGCGGCGTGGGCGTCGTCGTAACGCCGCAGCGCCCGGTGGGCGGTGCCGAGCCGGACCAGAATGTGCGCGGCGCGGTCGCCGTCGAGGGCCGCGGTGTAGTGCGCGGCGGCGCGGTCGTGCTGGGCCCGTGCGGTGGCGATGTCGCCCAGTTCGATGAGGCAGGTGCGCTCATGAGGACCACAGGTGGCCTGGCCGGCCGGGCCGCGGTGCAGCCGGTGCGCCTCGGCTGCGGCACGGTGGGCTGCTTCCAGTTCCCCCAACTGCCGCAGGACCCGGGCGAGTCGGTACAGCGCCTGCGCGAGCGGAAGATGCCCACCGGTGGACCGCAGTTGGCGTACGGCGCGGGTGAGCAGGGTCCTGGCGCGGGCGTATTCGCCACGCGCCTCGTGCAGCCGGCCCGTGTTTGCCAGGGCCATGGCGTGGGCGGTGCCGTCTGCGGCGGCCGCCGCGGCGGAGGCCGCGTGCTGCGCGGTGGCCTGCCAGGCAGCCAGCTCCTCCTGCTCCTCCAGGTGCGGCGCGAGGGCGAAGGCGAGCCGCCAGGCATACGGGCGAAGCGGGGCCGGCAGCCCGGCGGCCTGTTCCACCAGGGCGAGCAGGTTCTCCAGCTGCTGATCCAGCCAGCCGGACCGCCGGGGCGCGCCCGCGGTCAACTGCTCCTCGTACCACTCCAGGACCCGCCCGAGGGCAGACCGGCGCACGCTGTCGTCGTCCTGCTCGGCCGAGCGCTCGTGGGCGAAGAGACGCAGCAGGTCATGGAAGTGGATCTGGCCGGGTCCCGCGGCGTCCGACTCCACCAGATGGAGCCGGATCAGCCGGTCCAGGGCGGCCCTGGCCTCCGGCAGCGGCACCCCCACCGTGCGGGCGGCGGCCTCGTACGGGAGATCGACGGTGTGCGCGACGGCAGCGAGCCGGAAGAGCCGTTGCTCGGTGTCGGTCAGTTCGCGGTAGCTGAGCTGGAAGCTGGCGCGTACGTCGAGATGGCCGGAGGCCAGGGTGGCCAGCCGCTGGCGTTCGTCGGCAAGCCGGGCGGAAAGGTCACGCATGGTCCAGCCCGGGCTGTGCTTGAGCCGGGAGCCCGCGATCCGCAGAGCGAGCGGCAGCCGCCCGCAGAACCTCACGACGTCATCCGTGCTCTGCCGGTCGGCGTTGACCGCGTCGACGCCGACGATGCGGGTCAGCAGCTCGACCGCTTCGGCATCGGTGAAGACGTTGAGGGTGAGGGAGTGCGTCGCCTCCAACCCGGCCAGCCGGGAGCGGCTTGTGATCACTACGGTGCACGAGGCGCTGCCGGGCAGCAACGGCCGCACCTGTGCCTCACTGGAGGCGTTGTCCAGCAGGATCAACGCTCGCTTGCCCGCGAGCAGGGTCCGGTAGCGCGCGGCGGCGGCCTCCACGGTGCGTGGGACGCGGCGCTCGCCGAGGCTGTGCAGGAACTGCTCCAGCACCGCCAGCGGCTCCGCGGGCTCCGGATCGTCGTCCGCGCCCCGGAGGTTGGCGTACAACCGGGCGTCCGGGAACCGCCCCACCACACGGTGCGCGAGATGGATCTGCAGGGTGGACTTGCCCACGCCGGGTGTGCCGTCGATGGCGGAGATCAGCAGCGTTCGCGAGCCGGCCTTGATCAGCCGCTGGAGCTCCAGCAACTCCTCCTCACGGCCGGTGAAGTCGCCCACGTCCCGCGGGAGTTCGTCAGGTGCTGCGGTCGCGCCCGGTTCGCCCGTCGTGGAGGCACGGACCTGCAAGGTGACGGCCAGCGCCAGCAGGGCGCCCTCCACCGCCCAGGGCGCCCACCCGCTACCGCCGACCCAGTCCTTGACCGTGTCGGTGGCCACGCCCTGCACGATCGCCAGCAGGCTCGCCGCGGCGGCGGGCAGCGCGGCAGGCAGGTACCGGCGGTGGCGCATGCGACGGCTCGTCCCCGCCACTACGGAATGATGGGCACCCGCGGGGCCGGCGGGGCCACCGGCGCGAGGTGCGGGACCTCAACCCGCGGCGGATCGATCGGCACCGACTTCCTGCCGGACGAGCCGGGACCCTCCTGGACGCGGCCCTGCCCGGCGCCCGACCAGCCCGGATAGTTGACCGAGCCCTGCGTGGGGAGAACGCCGGGATAGCGGCCGCCGAAGCCGGGGGTCGGGTAGCCGTTGGAGCCGTAGCCGAATCCGTACCCGCAGGTGTTGTAGGCGGGGAGACGGACCTCCTCGTACCACACCTTCAGCTTCTTCAGCCCGTGCGCGCCCTTGCCGACCCCGTAGAGGTGGGGGAGCTTCAGCGTCTTGCCCACGTGCAAGCACGGCCCACCGGAGTCCAGCGCGGACTCCGCCGCTGTCCCCGACTCCTCAGCCCCGCTCGTCGAGGCGTGGGGCGTGGGAGTGGAAGTGGGCGTGGGCGTCGATGACGGTTCCTCCGGGCTCACGGAGGCTGCCGGCGGGCGCGCCGTGCGGTGGGCTTGTACCTGCCGGTCGGCCCCGCCGCTCACACCGGCGTAGAGCCCGGCGGCCATCCCGAAGAGCACCACTCCCGAGAGCGCGGCCCCCGGTGTCACACCACGCCTCGGAGTGCGCATGGACGTTCACCCCCCTCTCCCGCTCACGGTAGGGGAGAGGGGCCCCACCATGACGGGATTCCATTGGAAAAGGCTGACTTTCGGCCACCGACCGTCGTCGCCGCCTCGCACACGGTCGCGTCCGCGGTGGCTTCATCACGCCGGCGTGAATCGTGGGCTCAGCCCGCCCTGTCCGGGGGAGGGCGGGAAGGCACGGATCACGCCAATCTCCCACGCTCCAAAGGAAGTTGCGCCGATCCGTTGACCGTCGGATCGGCGCCGCTCAACGATGTGGGGTCGCATCCCCCACCCCTGCCCCAGGAGGCAGCATGCAACGCTCCCGAGCGGTAGCCGTCGGCACTCTCATCCTGCTCACCTGCACCGCCGCAGGCGCACACGCCGCGGAGCCGAAGGGCAAAGCGCCCACTGCCGTGTCCTGGTGCGAGCAGCAGGGTGGCACCGCGCAGAAGGAAGTGCCCTACTACACCAAGACCGGTACGCAGATGGTCCAGCTGGGCGGTGAGCGGGAGATGTGTACGTTCAGCGCCAAGGACGGCTCCCGGATCATGATCGCGGCCGACTCGCTGGCCGCCGACAAGCCCACCCTGGCCGCCCTCGCCTACCTTCATGCACCGAAGGATCCCGGTGGCAAGCCGGGCAATCCGTCCATCGCCTACTGCCAGACCCTCAACGGCACGGCGATGTACGGCCCGAGGCCGACCGACGGCGGCGGCTGGGCGCCGCCCGGCGAAACCCGTCCGGACAAGGCCGTCACCGCCTGCATGTTCGGCGACGGATCGCTGATCGATGCCTGGGGACTCAAGTACAAGGAAGGTGGTGTCATACGGGGTGCCGACCTCACCAAGAAATTCCGCGCCGCCATCCCCTGAGCCCGTGACGTGGCCCGGG
The DNA here is from genome assembly GCA_024349765.1 of Streptomyces nigrescens. Taxonomy (GTDB): domain Bacteria; phylum Actinomycetota; class Actinomycetes; order Streptomycetales; family Streptomycetaceae; genus Streptomyces; species Streptomyces endophytica. The sequence continues at coordinate 370,396 of AP026074.1, forward strand.
CCACGTCGGTCCACGGTGGAGCGACAGCAGGGCGGCAGCGCTCGCCCATGTGCCTGAGCCGGAGTGCAGGACGGGCCCGGAGCTCCATGCCCCCACCCGGCCGGGCCGCCCCGAACCTCACCTCTCCAGCAGCCGCCGCACGGACGGCACTGCCGCCAGGCCGTCCTCGTACCCGAGCACGGCCGCCACGCCCCGTACGTCCGGGTCGAAAGGATCGGCGCCGAAGCCTGCGCGTGCTCGTTCGGACGGCTCGATGACCACCGCCCGGTCGAGGACCTCCTGGCGTTCCTCGCTCGCGTAGGCCGGCAGCTCCGGCATCGGCCGGAGCACGATCACGCGGTCGGCGTCCTGGGCGAGTTCGGCGTTGGTGGCGGAGAAGGTCGCACCGTCGATGTAGTTCTCCTCTCCGATGGCGACCACCGGCCACAGTCCGGGGACGGCGCAGCTGGCGGTGAGGGCGTCGACGAGGCCGACCCCCGATGTGCTGGTGAAGACACTTCTGCTGCCGTCGCCGCGCACCGCGGTGACGCTGAAGCGGTCGCTGGGCCAGGAGTCTTCCGCCACCCGCTGGGCGACGGCGTCACGACGTCGGGACGGTTCGGTTCCGGAGCGCTCGTGGGACAGTTGCATGAACCGTCGGGTCTTCGCCGCCAGGGAATCCTCACTGCCGTGGACGGCGAGGATCTCCGGCATCACGTCGGTGAGGGCCACTGCCGGGGCGAGTTCGTCATTGCGGCGCCACTTGCGCACCACTCTGTCGTACTCGACGCGCGCCGCCCCGGCCTGGAGCACGGCGGCCGCGACGGCGGCACCGGCGGACGTTCCGATCACGTGGTCGACGGTGTCCAGGCGGAGGGACCCGGATTCTTCGAGTGCCGCGAGCGCGCCGATGGTCCAGCCGATCCCGGCGAGCCCGCCGCCTCCGAGCACCAGTGCCGTCGAATCGTGCGACATGCGCATCCCCCTCGCGTGGTCGGGCCGGTCGGCCGCTGTGCCGTGTCCGCTGTTCAGCCCGATCTTGAAGCGATCTATTCCGAGCGCTCGTCCCGCAATCCCCACCCGCCGGGGTGGGGCGGGGGAGCGACAACGACCCCTGGCCATCCGGCCGTTGTGATGAGCCCCGAGTTGGGGGCCGGTCCTGGTCCGGTCGAGGAGCTCGTCGACGCGCCTCCGGCGGAGGACGTCTGCCCCCGCCCGGTGGTGGCGTCGACCCCTCGCTCGCTGGAGATCGACGACTACACCGAGAGGAGCGTGCGCATGGCCGGACAGGCAGCGGTGCGCCGGAGGGTGCCCGCCCCGCACCCTGCGACGTGCTCCAGCGGTACGTGGACCGGCAACCCCACGACCTGCACGACTCCGACTGAAGCGGGGGCGGGCGGGTAAACGGCCAGCGTTGATCGAACGGCCCGGCCCGCTGTTGGGCATCCGTCGCGATGCGGGGCCGTCGCCCTACTTCTCGGGAGCTGATGGTGACCACCAACGCTGGCGTCAGCGTTTCGCGGACCGGCTCCGGCGGCCGGCCGGGCGGCGCGCGGATGCGTCCCTTCGCCCATCTGTTCCGGTGGCTTTCGGTGGCGGCGCTGCTCGTGGCCGCCGCCGGACTCGTGACGGCGGCGGTACTGGCGTCGCCCTGGTGGTGGCCGCCGGCCCTGCTCTTCCTGGCCCTCGGCGGGGTCGGCACCGCGGACCTGGTGCAGCGTCGGCACTCGGTGCTGCGCAACTACCCGGTCATCGGTCATCTGCGGTTCGCGCTGGAGGCGATCAGGCCGGAGCTGCAGCAGTACTTCGTCGAGCGCAACTTCGACGGCCGGCCCTTCGACCGTGATGTGCGCAGCATCGTCTACGAGCGGGCCAAGGGGACCGAGGCGGAGGAGCCGTTCGGCACCGAGCGCGACGTCTATGCCGCCGGCTACGAGTTCATGGTGCCGTCGATGGCCCCCAAACCGGTTCCCGACCGGCAGCCGACGGTCCGGCTCGGCGGCCCGGACTGCACCCGGCCGTACGACATGGCGCTGCTGAACGTCTCGGCGATGAGTTTCGGTTCGCTGTCCGCCAACGCGGTCCTCGCCCTGAACCGCGGTGCCGCCCTCGGCGGGTTCGCCCACGACACCGGGGAGGGCGGTCTGTCCGAGTACCACCTGCGGCACGGTGGCGATCTCGTCTGGGAGATCGGGACCGGGTACTTCGGCTGCCGGACCGCGAAGGGCGACTTCTCGCCGTCGGAGTTCGCCGACAAGGCGGCGCACGACAGCATCAAGTGCGTCTCGCTGAAGCTGTCCCAAGGCGCGAAGCCGGGCATCGGCGGGGTACTGCCCGGCGACAAGGTGAGCGCGGAGATCGCCCGGGTCCGGGAGGTGCCGGAAGGACGGACGGTGACCTCCCCGCCCTACCACCGGACCTTCTCCACCCCGCGCGAACTGGTCCGCTTCCTCGCGCGGATGCGCGCACTGGCGGGCGGCAAACCCACCGGCTTCAAGCTCTGCGTCGGCTCCCGGAGGCAGTTCCTCGCGGTCTGCAAGGCCATGCTCCAGGAGGGCGTCACCCCGGACTTCATCATCGTCGACGGCGCCGAGGGCGGCACCGGGGCCGCTCCCCTGGAATTCGCCGACCACCTGGGCGCTCCGCTGACCGAGGGCCTGATCACCGTGCACAACGCCCTGGTCGGCTGCGGGCTGCGGGACCGGATCAAGATCGGCGCGAGCGGCAAGGTGGCCACCGGCGCGGACATGGTCAAGCGCATGATCCAGGGTGCCGACTTCACCAACGCGGCACGCGCCATGATGATGGCCGTCGGCTGCATACAGGCCCAGCGGTGCCACACCAACACCTGTCCGGTCGGGGTGGCCACCCAGGACCCGCACCGGGCCCGGGCGCTGGACGTGGCGGACAAGTCCGCGCGGGTACACCGGTTCCAGAAGGCGACGGTGGACAGCGCCCTGCAGATCATGGGCTCGATGGGTGTCCAGCACCCCGGCGAACTCCGCCCCCACATGCTGCGTCGCCGCCTCGACCCGCTCACCGTCCGCTCGTACGAGGAGCTGTACGAGTGGCTCTCCCCGGGCGAGTTGCTGGCCGTTGCGCCGGAGGAGTGGGCCGCGGACTGGGCGGCGGCCGACCCCGACTGCTTCGCCGTCTGACCCCGAAGGGACCGCACATGGCTCGCCCTTCAGGTCCGGCATGGTGTGTGCATGCTCTTCGGCGGGGCAGGAGTTCCGTTGACCGGGCCTTACGAAGGGGAAGGAGCCACTCATGAGTGTCAGCAGCGCCAGGGCCGAGACCACTCAGGACGTCGGTGTCGTCGACGGGCCGACCGCGGTACCCGCTCCGCCCACCGAGCTGCCCCTGATCGAGTCGCCCGAGAACCTCGCCCCCGGAGACGCCCGGGAACTGACCCACCTGTTCTTCGAGCGGTTGGAAAAGCTGGAGGAGGGCACGCCCGAGTACCAGTACGCGCGCAATACGCTCATCGAGATGAACCTCTCGCTGGTGCGTTATGCCGCCCGGCGCTTCCGCAATCGCGGCGATGATTTCGAGGACATCGTGCAGGTCGGCACGATCGGCCTGATCAAGGCCATCGACCGCTACGACCTGGCGCGCAACGTGGAATTCACCACGCTCGCCATCCCGTACATCACGGGTGAGATGAAGCGCTTCTTCCGTGACACCACCTGGGACGTACGGGTGCCCCGGCGGCTGCAGGAGTTGCGGGTCGACCTCGCCCGCGCCGGTGAGCACCTCGCCAACGAGCTGGGCCGGGACCCCAAGGTCTCCGAGCTGGCAGCTCACCTGGATATTCCGGAGGAAGAGGTCATCGAGGGGCAGGTCGCCGCCAACGGCTACAGCGCCTCGTCCATCGACGTCACCGTGGGGGACGACGACAACGACGTACCACTCGCGGACCTGCTCGGTGAATACGACGAGGAGATGTACCTCTTCGAGGACCTGCACACGCTCAAGCCGCTGCTGGACGGGCTGGAGGACCGCGACCGCCGGATTCTGGAACTCCGCTTCGGCCAGGAAATGACCCAGGCCGAGATCGGGGAAATCCTCGGTGTCTCCCAGATGCACGTCTCCCGCCTGCTCAACCGCTGCCTGGCCCAGCTGCGCACCGCCATGCTCCGCACGGACTGACCGACGACCGACGGGTGCATCAACGCCTGTCGAGTGCGGGTCCGTTTCTCAACGGACCCGCAAGCCGGCGCCGTCCGCAAGGTCGTGACCGCGGTCGTCGCCGGGATGCCGGTGCCCGCCCGGGCCGGCATTGCCATCACGTGGTTCCGTGCCCCTCAAGGGCGGCCAGGACGAAGGGATGTCCTGCGGGATCCGCATATCGACGGATGTCGAAGGGCCCGCCGTTGTCCCGGGTCTCCAGGGGACGTGCACCGAGGTTGATGGCCTCACGCTCCGCCTGGTCCATGTCGTCCTCGGGGACCACGAAGTGCAGGTGTGCCTGCTGTGAGGTGTCCGGCCGGGGCCAGCTCGGCGGCGCGGCGCCGTGGTCCCGCCGGACGGCGATGCGGACGCCCGCGGACTCGACGATCTCTATGTAGTCCGGGTGACTGCCGACGCGTGACGAGCCGCCGAGGAAGCGGGCGTAGAACTCGGCCAGTTCCTCGGGTTCGGCCGCATCCAGCACCAGTACGCTGCTCTTGGCGACGGCCATTCTGGATCCCTTCCTCCGGGGCAGGCCGGTGCCCGCCGTACACGTCGGTTACCCGGGGACCGCCCCGTCACGCAGCTACGGACGACGGGCGTCCGGCACCACTCGCGTCCGGCACCACTCGCGTCCGACGCTATGGGCGTCTCAGTCCTCGCGGGTGGCGTAGTTGAGCGCGCGCTCGCCCAGCATCTGCTCGACCACGTCGAGGAGGTCGAGGACGCCTTTGGCGATGGTGGTGGGTTTCTCGCCCGCCACGATGCGTCGGCCGATCTCGCTGTAGACCAGCGAGTGGAACCAGCCGATCTGGCTGGCCACCACGCGCGGCGTCTGGTCCCCGGGCCGGGCGCCGGTCTCCTCGGCCAGGACCGCGGCGAGCGCATCGGTCATCTGCCGGCCGAGGTCCTCCAGCCGGGCGGTGAGCGTGGGGGCGGCCCGCATCATCTCGAAGACCGGGGCGAATCCCGCGCTCAGGCCGATCTTGCGGTCGCGGCGCCGTAGTTCGTCGCGGAGCCCGGCGAGCACGGCCCGCGCGGCGGACTGACCCGGCTGCCGGGCGCGCACCATGTCGGCGAGCCGCTGCGGGGATGCCTCGTCCGGCGGGAGGACGAGGTCTTCCTTGGACTCGTAGTAGTTGTAGAGGGTGTTGACCGACACCTCCGCGGCCGCCGCCACCTCGGCGATGGTGACGTGGTCGAAGCCCCGCGCCACGAACAGGCCGATGGCCGTCTCGGAGATGCGCTGCCGCGTCTGCCGCTTCTTGCGCTCCCGCAGCCCTTCACCCATGGCGGGAGTTTAACCGCACTCCGTTTTTGCAGCGCGGTGCAGCGTTGCCGTCCGCTGCGGGCTCCGGTCCGGTTGCGGCCCGAGGTCGTTCAGGAGCCACCGGTCGGACAGCCGGGCCCGTGCGGCGAGGTGGTGGACGTACGCCTCGCGGACCTCGTCCGGTCCGGAGAACCCGGGCTCACCGGCCAGCCAGCCGTCCGGGACCGCGGCGACCACCCGGCGGAGCAGCTCCGGAGTGACCCGGTGCGCGAGGTCGGCGTCCGCCGCCCCCAGGTCGAGGTGGGGCGATCCCAGAGCGTGCCACCGGAAGTCGTACGCCCTGCCGGCCGCGTCCGCGGCGTCCGCCCACCGGTGGTGGAAGACCAGGGCGGCGCCGTGGTCGATCAGCCACAGGCGGGGCGGGCGGTGGCCGGAGGCCGGCCAGGTCAGGAGGTTGGGGCTGTGCACCGTGCGGTCCACGTTGGCGGTGAACGCATCCAGCCAGACGACCCGGGCGGCCTCCGCCGGGTCGACGTCCAGCGCACCCGGCGTGAAGTCGGCGGCGCCCGGCAGATGGTCAACTCCGAGGTTGAGCCCCGCACTGGCGCGCAGGAGATCCTGCACCTCCTGGTGCGGCTCCTCCCGGGCGACCGCGGGATCGAACTGCACCAGCACCAACTCGGGTGTCCGAAAGCCAAGTTGACGGGCGAGTTCGCCGACGATCACCTCGGCGACGAGCGCCTTGCGCCCCTGCGCGGAGCCGGTGAACTTGACGACGTACGTCCCCAGGTCGTCGGCCTCGACGATGCCGGGAACGGAACCGCCGCTGCGCAACGGGGTCACGTAGCGGACGGCCGTCACCGTGCGCAGTGCGTCCGAGGGTGTCGCCATACATTCCGCCCCTGCTCCCGTGCTTCCGGTCGGCAACCGGCCGAACCGAATCCCAGAAAAACTGAAGTGCACTGCAAATATACAGTCCACTAAGGTTTTGTTGGACGCTTCGACGGGAGGATGACGATGGACATGAACGAGCAGTCCGGCGAGCGGGACGCTGCGGTACGGCGCGCCAACGCGGCCCTGCAGACGTACACGCTCTCCGACGACGGTTGGCGCCGAAGTCCGGGCGAGACCTTGCAGCAGCTCCTCGCCGACCTGCTGTGCTGGTGCGACGACACCCAACGCGACTTCGACGCGGCCCTGGAACGCGCGCGGTCCCGGCACGCAGGGGGCTCACCCAAGTGACTGTGGGCTTGGTCACGACCCGTCGCGTTGCCCTTCTGTACTAGGGCAGGGGGGAGCAGCCCGAACGCCGGACGAGAACGGTCTGCGCTAGTACAGGGGTGCGGTAGAGCGGAAGTTGGCCGGTTGAAGGGGAGGCGCGTACGCCGTACGTTCAAGCCGCGTACAGCGTATTGAAGGAGCTTTCCATGCAGACCGTTCTCATCTCCGGCGGGGGAATCGCCGGGCCCGTTCTCGCCTACTGGCTTCACCGGCACGGCTTCGCGCCCACCGTCGTCGAACGTGCCCCGGGCCCGCGCCCCGGCGGCCAGGCCGTGGACATCCGCGGTGTCGCGCTCGACGTCATCGAGCGGATGGGCCTACGGGAACAGACGCGAAGCGTGCGCACCCGGATGCGTGGCATGTCGATCCTCGATCCCGACGGCCACGAGATCGACCGGTCCACCGAGGCGACCTTCAGCAGCGGCCGACTCGACAGCGACGACATCGAGCTGCTGCGCGAGGATCTGGTGCGCATGGTGTACGCAGCCACGCGCACCGACGTCGAGTACCTCTTCGGCACCGGCATCACCGCGCTCGACGAGGACGACGCCGGCGTGCACGTCGACTTCGATCGCGGGGCGTCCCGCCGCTTCGACCTCGTCATCGGAGCCGACGGCCTGCATTCGGCCGTTCGGCGTCTGGCCTTCGGTCCCGAGGAACGCTTCGCCCATCATCTGGGCAGCTATCTCTCGGTGTTCAGCGCGGACAACTTCCTCGCACTGGACCACTGGCAGATGTGGCTGCGTGACGGCGACGCGGGATTCGGCATCATGCCCGTCCGTGACAACACCGAACTCAGGATCGCCTTCGGCTTCCGGTCCGCGCCGCTCGGCGATGACCTTCGCAGCCACGATGCGCTGCGGCGCCTCGTGGCGGACAAGCTCGCCGCCCTGAGATGGGAAGGGACGCGCCTGGCCAAGGCTGTCTGGGAGGCACCGGACTTCTACTGCGACGCCATGGCCCAGATCCGCATGGACCACTGGTCACAGGGCAGGGTGGCCCTCCTGGGAGACGCCGGCCATTGCCCCTCGCCGCTCTCCGGGCAGGGCACCAGCCTCGCCCTCGTGGGCGCCTACGTGCTGGCTGACTGCCTCGCTCGGGCACGCGGTGATCACCAGGCCGGGTACTCCCACTACGAACAGCGGATGCGCCCCTTCGTGCGCCTCAACCAGGCACTGGCCACGGAAAATCCGGGCGGACCTGCTTCCGAGGCCTCCGTCGCGCACGCCAAGAGCGCCCTCTCGCTGGACGGGTAGGGGGTTCGGTCCGGCTGCGTCGCATCGACGCGGACGGCACGCACCGCATCTGGTTCGACTACGAAGTCGGCCGGTAGTCCGGGACGTGACGAGCCCGAGCCACAGCCGGTTGCAGCCCCAAGCGGCAGCCACACGGCTCGGGTTCACCGTCGCGTCAGGGACTCACGACGTCTGCCTCGTGTCCGGTTCGGGGCTCCGGTCGCGAGGGACCGCCCACAGCCGGACCAGTCGATCGTCGGAAGCGGTGGCGACCAGGGAGCTGTCCGGTGAGAACGCCACGGCGCGCACGGTGTCGCAGTGACCCGTGAGCGCCGCGCCGGCGCCGTCGCCCCCATCGGTCCGCAGCAACCACACGGAGTGCTCGTCCCCTCCGACAGCCAGCCAGGTCTGATCCGGTGAGAAGGCAAGCGCCTTCGGCGCGAGGACCTTCGGTACGCGACTGCCGGTGACCACCGTCCAAGTGCGCTGACGGGTCTGGAGGTTGCAGAGCCGCACTCCCTCCATCAATCCGCCCAGTGCGAGGATTCTGCCGTCCGGTGAGAGGGCCATGGCAGTGATCGAGGGGCCGGCACTGAGCAACAGGCTGCAGGCTGTTGTTGGCCGGCGCCAGTTCCCATGCAGCCATGTCCCACATCCACGCCCGGTTGCCGCGCTCGACGGCAACGAGCAGCCCACCCGGAGAGATCGCCAACGACTCGATCGGGCTTCCGTGGCCGATGAGCGGTTCCCGAACGGCCTGCTGGGTGGCCGGAGCCCACAGGCGGACCGCGCTGTCGATGCCGCCGGTCGCCAGCACCTCGCCGTCGTGGGAGAACGCCGCTGCCCTGATCGAGCCGGTGGGCGCAGGAAGCTCACCAACGAGCTCATGGGTCGCGGTATCCCACAGCTGTACGGGTCTGCCTGCCTGAACAGCGGCCAACAACCGGCTGTCCGGCGAGAAGACCAACGCCCGTACCATTCCACCGCGTTGGGTGAGCCGGGTACCGACGGGCTCGCGGGTCAGGGGGTCCCACAGTTGCACCGATCCGTCATCTGCTCCGGTGGCCAGGAGACGGCCGTCCGGGGAGAACACCACCGCTCGGACGCTGTGCGGGCAGACGAGCGGGGGCAGTGCGACGTGGTGGCCGCGCCGCAGGGCGTAGTGCACCGCGCTCGTGGCAAGCGGCTCCTCCGGCTGCGGATGGTCGCCTTCGGCAGGAAGGGTGGTGCGGGGGGCCGTGGGGCGGGCGGCGGCTGTCGGGAGTGCGAAAGCCCGCTGGCCGTGAAGAGCCTCACCGAGCAGTTCCACCGAGAAGTTCCTCAGTTGGACGTCTCCGTCAGCGCCGGCAGTGGCGACGAACGTACCGTCAGGTGAAAAGGCGACCGCGAAGATCGGGCCCTGGTGCAGTGCCGCGACGAACGGCCCCGTATCGTCCTCCTGCGCCCAGACCCGCAGCGTGCCGTCATGGCTGCCCGCCGCCACCAGACGCGAGCTCCCGGGAAGCATCGCCACGGCGTACACGGCGCTGCCGGGCGGACTCAAGGTCAGCACCTTGGCGGCGTCTTCGTGTCGGGTGTCTCCCACGTACACCGCTCCGCTCGCGTGCCCGACAGCGAGGGTGCACGAGGAGTCGGCCATCGCGAACACCGGGCCGTACCCCTCCAGGAATCGTGTGGGCTCACCCGAGTCCTGGGTCCACAACTTCACATGGCCGTTGGCGTCCCCGGCCGCAAGGTCGGAGCCGGGCGTGGCCAGGGCGATCATCGGGGTGCCCTGCCCGTCGAGCGGTGTGCTGTAGGGCTTGAGCGAGTACGTGAGCCACTGCCGGATGGTGCCGTCGGCGCCGGCCGCGACCACCCGGCTGCCGTTGCCCCGGAACGTCACGGCGTGGACAGGACCGTCGTGGCCCGTCAGGGGGTCGCCGACCGGCTCCCGCGAGTAGGTGTCCCACAGGCGCACCGTGCCGTCAGCGCCACACGTCGCCAAGTACCGCCCGTCTTGGGAGAAGTGCACCCCGTAGACCGGCCCCATATGTCCGGTGAGCGGGGCGCCGAGCGGCTTCGCCTCGCCTCCGCTGCGCGCGGTGGTGGTGTCCCAGAGCTGGATGGTCCCGTCCGCACCGCCGGCCGCCAAGCAGCGCCCGTCCGGGGAGAACGCCAGACAGTAGACAGCGCGGCTGCCCTCCACAAGGGGCAGACCGTACTTGTCGCGCATGCGGAGGGGCGGGGGCGACGGCGTCGAGTCCCCTTCAGGGTGCACCCGATCTACCGCGCCGTCGTGGTCCGGCCGTTCGGAGGAGACCGGCGTGAGGAGGGCGGTACTGCGCCTCGATTGCAGCGCGACAGCGGCTGTCCACCACGTGCGCCATTCGTCCAGCTCCCGTGCTCTGCGGTCGGGCGGAACACACTCCTCACCGTACTCGTCCCAGGACATCAGGGTTCGCACGATGAGCATGAGGGTGTCGATGCTGACGTGCTTTCCGTTGAAAGCGGCGCTCTGGGTTCCGAGCGGTAACGAGGTCCTCTTGCCGAACAGCGTCTTCGCGCGCGCTTCGATCTTGCGCAGGGAGGGTTTGCCCCGCTGCGTTTTCAGCCGGGTCAGACGCGTCCCCAAGTCCGCGAGTGCCTCTTCGTAGCTGCCTTCTGCCACCTGCTGGTCGACCACGTTCGTTCTCCCCGCTGCGTCCCGGAACAGCAGGTTAGGGCTCGTCCGACGAACGGGCGTGAACTTTCCTGAACAAGCCTGAACGCGAACGTGTTCGACTGAACACGGCCGTCGCTGAACGGTTGTTCCGAGCTGATCAGCGCTTTGCGGGTTCGTTCGATCGATGCAGGTCACGGCGGTGCACGGGGCCAGAGTTGAGGCATGTCGAACTCAAATCACTTCCCGCCCGTCAACGCTCCTTCCTCCGACCGAGCCGAGTCCGAGCCGGAGCCGCCGTTCTTGTCCGTGCACACCACCGTCGTGCTGTTGGCCGCCGTCGTCATCGGGATCGTCGTCGGCTGCCTGACGGCTCTGGCCGGGACGCCGGTCGCGGCAGCGGTCGTCGCCGGGATGGCGGCGGCCGGCGCCGGCATCCCGGTTCTGCGCTCCCTCATCCGGTGACAGCGCGCCCGCTGGGGCGACCTCGCTGCGTTGCGCCGCGTACCAGGAGAGCGACGGCCGGACCGCCGGCTATGCGCTCCACCGGCACAGCTCCGTGCCGGACGGGTCGGTCCCGCTCTCCTGAACGGCCGCTCAGCTGCCGCCGTCGGTCGACACGAGGATCTGGCGGTGGCGCTCTCGGTAGGTGGACCAGGACGCGGATCGGCTCGGCGGCTGAGGAAAAGCGCTGGTAGGAGCGTCGGCGCGGCGTGTGAGTGCCGTGCTCACCTGCGTCGATGATCGCCGGCGGCGGCTCTGCGCGACGGGCGGTCGTCGGGAATAGCATGGAAAGGAGCGGCACCGGGACGGGGCGCACCCGCCCGTAATGCCTCGCGGCGGGGACGCGAAAACAGGGAGGTGGAGCCATGCCCTGGAATCTGACCGGCACGTACCTGGAGAGCTGCAACTGTGACGTGGTGTGTCCCTGCACCACCTCGGGCCTGACCGCCCCGGCCGACCACGAGCGCTGCCAGGTGACCTTCGCGTTCCATGTGGACAGCGGGAACGTGGACGGCGTGGACGTGTCCGACCGCAACGTCGCCGTCTTCATCGACGGGCCGCGGGTGATGGCCGACGGTGGCTGGCAGGTGGCGCTGTACATCGATGCTTCGGCCGACGACGGACAGGCGTCGGCGTTGGGAAAGGTCTTCTCCGGCCAGGTAGGTGGGCCGATGGCGGTGCTCACTCCGCTGATCGGCGAGGTCCTCGGCGTGCAGCGCGTTCCCATGGAATACCGCGACGACGGCCGCCGCCACGCCGTGCGGGTGGGCGACGCCATTGACATCGAGATCGAGGACCAGATCGCCCCGCAGTACGGTGCGGACGGCCCGGTGATGGGCCTGACCGGCATGTTCCACCCGGTGAACAGCACACTGACGATCGCCCGGTCCACCCGGGCGACGGGCAACGGTGTGTACGGCCGGTCCTGGGACTTCACCGGCGGCAACGGACACCACGCACCCTTCACGTGGGCCGCGTGAACGGCCTACCGATTACCGTCCGCCGCACGGCGGTCCCCTCCGGGCTACTGCTGATCGCGGCGGCCGCCGCCTGGATCTGGGTGGCGACGCGCTGGGGCGGCATGCGGGCGATGCCCGGCACCATGGGACTGGGCCTGCCCGCCTTCCTGGCCGTGTGGACGCTGATGATGGCGGCGATGATGTTGCCCGCCACGGCGCCCGTCGCCGCGCTGTACGCCCGCACCATCACCCTCCGGCGGACGCCGCGCATGGTCGTCTTCACGGTCGCCTACCTGCTCGTCTGGGCCGCGGCCGGACTGCCGGCCTACGCGCTGGCCGTCGGCCTCGGCCGGGCGGCGAGCCTCCCCACCGAGGTGGGGACCGCAGCAGCCGCGGCCGTGTTCGCAGTCAGCGGCGTCTACCAGCTGACGCCCCTCAAGGACCGCTGCCTGGCGAGGTGCCGCTCGCCGCTCGGACTGATGCTGCGCTACGCCTCGTACCCGGGGCGATCGCGCGATCTGCGTGCCGGGGCCCACCACGGAGCCTTCTGTCTGGGCTGCTGCTGGTCGCTGATGGTGCTGCTGGCGGCGTTCGGTCTGATGAACCTGTGGGCCATGGTCGTCCTGGCCGCCGTGATCACCGCCGAGAAGCTCGTCCCCGCCGGCCGCCTGGTGGCCCGTGCCGTGGGAATCGCCTCGCTCGCCCTGGCCGTTGCGGTCGTCTGGGTTCCGGCGCTGGCCCCGGGCCTGACCGGCGGCGGAATGACCGGGATGTGAGGACGGGCCGTCCCGGGGGGCTCGCGCATCCTCCCTCAACGACACCACCGGCCGGACCTCCACCGTGGGGCCATCACCTCCCCACACGTCATGTCGCGGCGGCGCCCGTCGGTTTGTGAAGGCGTCAGGCAGAGCGTGGGGGTGATTCGAGGCCGTGCCGGAGCGGGGCGTGTGCGGACTGAGAGACTGGCGGGCATGGATATCGAGCGCAGGAACAACGTCACCGTCACGGGCAACCCGCAGGGGCCGACGGTGGTGCTGGCTCACGGGTTCGGATGCGATCAGAACATGTGGCGGCTGACGGTGCCTGCCCTCGCCGAGGACTACCGGGTGGTGCTCTTCGACTACGTGGGTTCGGGCCGCTCGGATCCGGCCGCGTTCTCGGAGGACCGGTACGCCACTCTGGACGGCTATGCCCACGACGCGGTGGAGGTGTGTGACGCGCTCGACCTGCGGGGTGCGGTCTTCGTGGGGCACTCGGTCAGCGCGATGATCGGGGTGCTGGCCGCCGGCCTGGCGCCGGAGCGCATCGGGGCGCTGGTGATGGTCGCTCCGTCTCCGCGGTACATCGACGACGACGGCTACCGGGGCGGGTTCAGCGCCCCGGACATCGACGAGCTGCTGGCGTCACTGGAGTCGAACTATCTGGGCTGGTCGGCGGCGATGGCACCGGTGATCATGGGGAACGCGGACCGGCCCGAGCTCGGCGAGGAGCTGAAGAACAGCTTCTGCGCCACCGACCCGGACATGGCACGGGTCTTCGCCCGCACCACGTTCCTGTCGGACTCCAGGAACGACCTGAAGAGCGTGCGGGTACCGACGCTGGTGCTGGAATGCACCCAGGACGTCATCGCCCCCCGCGAGGTCGGGGCCTTCGTCCACCAGGCGATCCCCGGCTCGGAGTTGGTCACTCTCGACGCGACCGGCCACTGCCCGCACCTGTCCGCGCCCGCGGCCACCAACGAGGCGATCGCCGGCTTCCTGGCAGGCCTGCGGTGATGTGCCGCACCGGGCAGCCGGACCCGCACGACGCGGGCGACGAGCAGACCTCGGATGCGGCGTTCGCCGCACTGCTGGAGGACAGCGCCGAGGAGCTGTACGAGAGTGCGCCGTGCGGTTACCTGTCCACGCTGATGGACGGGACCATCGCCAAGGTCAATACGACGTTGCTGGGCTGGCTCGGCCTGGAGCGCGCGGCAGTGGTGGGCCGGATGCGGTTCCCCGACCTGCTGACCGTGGGCGGGAAGCTGTACCACGAGACGCACTTCGCGCCGCTGCTGCGGATGCAGGGCGAGATCGGCGGCATAGCCCTGGAGGTCAAACGGGCCGGCGGTGCCCGGATGCCGGTGCTGGTCTCCTCCGTGGTCAAGCACGGCGATGCCGGCGAGCCGCTGCTGATCCGCACCACGGTCTTCGACGCCCGGGACCGCCGCGCCTACGAGGAGGAACTCCTGCGCGGCCGGAAAGCGGCCGAAGAAGCGCGCAAACAGGCGGAGGCCGACCGCGCCCGGCTGCAGGAGGCGCTCGCCGTGCTCCAGCAGTCGCTGCTGCCCGCCACCCTGCCGCCGGTGCCCGGAGTGGAGACGGCCGCGCACTACCACACCGCCTCTCCGGACCGGCTCGGCGGCGACTTCTACGACGTCTTCCCCGTCGACGGCAAACGCTTCGCCTTCTTCCTCGGCGATGTGTGCGGCAAGGGCCCCCAGGCCGCCGCGGTCACCTCACTGACCCGCTACACCCTGCGCGCCGCCGCCCTGCACGACCCCGACCCCGTCTCCGCCCTGTCCACCCTCAACAAGGTGCTCCACGAGCGGTACACCGGCAGCGGCGACCCGCGCTACTGCACCGCCGTGTTCGGCACTCTGGAACCCGACCCGGTGACCGGGCAGGTCGCCATCCACCTCGCCTCGGGCGGCCACCCGCCGGTCCTCGTCCTGCGGGCCGACGGCACAGCCGACTTCCTGCCCACCCCCGGCGGACTCCTCGTCGGTGTCCTGCCCTCCGCGCGCTTCGTCACCGCCACCACGTGCCTGGCCCCCGGCGACACCCTCCTGCTCTACACCGACGGCCTCACCGAAGCCCGCACCGGCCAGGACCGCACCAGCTTGTACGGCGACGAGGCCCTGCTCGCCTTCGCCGCCCGCCATGCCGGCAAGTCCCCAACTGACGTCATCCAGGCCCTGACCGACCTGCTGGACGGCTTCGGTGCCGGACTCGACGACGACACCGCCCTCCTCGCCCTCGGCGCCCCCGCCCCGACCCTCTGACGAAGAACACCCGATGAGCCCGCTGAAGATGACCGCCCGAGACGCTGCGACCGGTCCCGTCCTGGAGATCGCCGGCGAACTCGACCACGTCCACGCGAACACCCTGCGCGAGGTGCTCACCACGCTCACCCTCCGGCCGGGTCAGCGCCTCGTCCTGGACCTCGCCGCCATGGAATTCTGCGACTCCAGCGGCATCACCGCCCTGATTGCCGCCTACCGCCATGCCCAGGCCGCCCACGCAGACTTCGCGCTCGCTGCCGTCCCCGCCCCAACTCGGCGCATCTTGCGCATCGTCGGCCTCGACCAGACCTTCCGCCTCCACCCCGACAGCGACACCGCCACCCGGCCCCGACCCACGACGACCTGATCCGGGGTCCGCAGATCTTGTGGGTGTAACGCTCCGTAACGCGGGTACGGGCTCACAACGCCGGAGAGCTACCGTGGCGTTGGTCAAGCCCGCGGTGCTGTACCGGCAAGGCACAGGAGAAAGGAGCCACCGTCATGAGGAGCATCTGGACCTACCCGGCCGAGACCGGCCACGACAGCGCGATGACGCTGACGGGGTACAGCGTGGAGACGCCCCATGAGGCGCTCGGGCAGGTGCAACGTCAGATGGACGACCCCGGACGGCAGCACCTTGTGGTCGACACCGGAGTGTGGTTCTTCGGCGAGAGCGTATTGGTCCCTGCGGGCATCGTGCGGACCATCGACACGGACACCAAGACGGTCACGGTCAACCGGACCAAGGACGAGATCAAGGCCGCACCCCGGTTCGCCCGCGACAGCCAGACGACCGACGCGGGCTACCTCACCGAGGTCGGCCATTACTACATGTCCCTTGGGGAACCGGTCCTCTTGTAGCCGCCCCGGAGGCCCCGTTCCAGGGCGCTGCGCTTTTCCCGGTTCGAAGAACCAGGAATAGCCCCTGATCACCGGGGCAGGCGATGCATCGTCACAGACCGGACAGAGAGGCGGAACGGAGAAAGGGCATGGCTGAATTCCTCACGGATATCGAAACCATCCGGGAGCGAGCGCGCGCGGAGATCGAGAAGGGCCCGATCACGGATGCCTACGGCGCGGATCTGGAGCGGGTCCTCCAGGTGCTCAACGAGGCCCTGGCCACGGAGATCGTCTGCACGCTCCGGTACAAGCGGCATTACTACACGGCGTCCGGGCTGTATTCGGAACCCGTCGCGGCCGAATTTCTGGAACACGCCGCAGAGGAACAGCAGCACGCCGACAAACTGGCGCAGCGCATCGTCCAGCTCGGTGGCGAACCGGATTTTGATCCCGACACCCTGACGAAGCGTGCGCACTCCGGGTACGACGCCAGTACCGATCTGATCGAGATGATCAAGGAGGACTTGGTCGCCGAACGCGTCGCCGTGGCCTCCTACACCGAGATCACACAGTGGCTGGGCGACGGCGATCCGACGACCCGCAGGGTCTTCGAGGAACTCCTCGCGCAGGAGGAGGAACACGCCGACGACCTGCGCGGCCTGCTGGAGCGGATTCCCCGGCACACCACGAACGAACTGTCCGACCGGGCCTGACCGGGTGTGCGGTGTCCTCCCGGCGAGCGAGGACACAGCGCACTGTCGACCACAGCGAGGGAGCCCCACACATGCCTGATTCCGACCTGCTGAGCGTGGAAGTCACCGTCATCGACGAGCGGACCGCGCTGGTCGCGGTGCGCGGTGAGCTGGACACCGACACCGGTACCGCCCTGCACCACCAGCTCGCCAATCAGCTGGCACACGGCCGGCGGTATCTCGTGCTCGACCTGAGGGAGGTTCCGTTCATGGATTCCTCGGGGCTGAACGTCATCATCAGGGCGCACAATGACACCCGTCAGGTCGGCGGGAGCGTGCACCTGGCCGCCGTCTCACCGACCGTCCGGCGCCTGCTCGACCTGACGGGGATCAGCTTCACCACACCGGTCCGGGACACTCCGGAGGAAGCACTGTTCGAACTCGCCGCCGCGTCCCTGCCGGAGCCGACTCCGCCTTCCTGAGCGCATGCCGGAATTCCGCATACGTGGAACCCCGTTCAGGGGCGGGTGTCCAGCAGGTCGGCGACGAACTTGCGGAGGACGCCCCGGGTGACGGGGGTGACGCCGTGCATCAGCTGGGAGCCGTAGGCAAGCGCGACACCGCACGGGGCCCATCGTCAAGGCTCAGACGACCTGAGCCGCTGCGGATGCCGGGGACTGCTCACCGCGGGTTCCCGCCGCCCACCGTGACACCGGCCCCATGGCGTACGACGTCGCCAGTACCAGGCCCCCGAGCAGGAGCCAACCGGTCGTGCCCGCCCCCAGGAGCAGTCCGGTGAGCAGCAACGGCCCGAGCGTACGGGCGACCGTGACGCCGGTGCCGAAGAAGGCCTGGTACTCACCCACGCGCCCCGCCGGTGCCAGATCGAAGCCGAGTTGCCAGGAGCCGGCCGACTGGAGCATCTCGGCGGCGACCAGCAGCACCGACCCGCCCACCAGAACGGTGACCGCGACCCACGGCGCATGCCCGGCCGAGAACACGAAGACCCCACAGGTCAGCAGCATGAGCACCCCGGAGTGACGGAGGGCGCGGGCCGCCGTGGGCAGTCCGGTGACCGACCGAGCGGCACGGACCTGGAAGAGCATCACGGCAACGGTGTTGAGAATGAAGAGCGCGGAGACCAGCCACTCCGGGGCGTGGGTGCGCTCGGTGATCCACAGGGGCAGGCCCACGCTGAGCAGCGGCATCCGGAGCAGCAGTACGGTGTTGAGCAGGGTGACGACGGCGTACGGCCGATCCCGCAGCACCTCGAGCTTCGCACCCCGTGGCAGGTCAACGGGTGCGACCGCAGGCAGTCTCCCCAGCAGGAACGCGCAGAGCAGAAAGCTCAGCGCGTCGCTCGCGAAGACGGCCAGATAGGCCGACCGGGTCGCCGCTGAGAGCGCGAGCCCGCCGAGTGCGGCGCCCACGGCGAGGCCCGCGTTGAGCGTCGACTGCAGGTGGGCAAGCGCGCGGGTGCGCTCTTCCTTGGCGACCAGGCCCGCGAGCAGCGCCTGCCGGGCGGCGGCGAGACCCGACTGTGCGGTGGCGTAGAGGCAGGCGGCCGTGAGGAAGGGCACGAAGTCGCGCACGACCAGAAAGGAAGCGACCGCGGCGCCGGTGGCGAGGGCGAGCAGCACCGCGGTGCCACGCGGGCCCCGCCGGTCCGCGACCCGGCCGAGGGGTACTCCGACGACGGACCCGACCGCCCAGGCCAGCGTGAGACCGAGGCCGATCCTGGCCGGTGCGAGACCGACGACATGGGTGAAGTACAGGGCTGAGGTGACGTAGTACGCGCCGTCACCCACGGAGTTGCTCAACTGCGCCAGGGCGAGCGTGCGTTGGGGGCCGGGAGGCGGGAGGGGTGTGGACATGGGCCGACCGTACACAGGCAGCGGTGCGCTCCAGCAGGACAATCAGGCGGTTTGTTCGTGGGCCACTTCGTCCGCCTCGCCGACTGGCGCACCAACGGCGGCCCGAGGACGCTCGCCGGCCGTCACCTGAGGTGCTTGCCTGTGGACCCCGTCCGGTCGCGGCGATGTCCCCGCTGCGGGCCGCGGTGACTGGTGCGCCGATCACGACGCCGACCGCCACGCCCCGGCCCGCAGGCCGAACGCCGGCCCCCGCCGCAGCACGGCGCGCGGCTCCCCCATATCGTCGCCCATGGTCCGATGGCGTCGCCGTCTGTCGGCACGTTCACGCGATTGTCCCCATCCGTCTTCGTCCCCGAGGAGAGCACCTGATGACGTTCCGGGAGCACATGGCGCAGATGGCGGTGCGCGCCCTGGCGGACTTCCGCGAGGAACCGGTCTCCGGGATCTATGCCGTCACGTTCCGGATCGACAGCGTCGACCAGGACCCGCGCTTCCCCTACCTGGCGATCGGCTACAACACCGACGCGGAGGTGGCCCGACTGCTGGCGGCACCGAGTCCGCCGGAGTCCTGGGACGCGCGGTGGAACTACGCCTATTTCCCCCCATCGGGGCTGGAGGGCATACGCATCTGTGGTCACCATCGCCAACACGATCCCGTCGGCGCGGAGTTGCACCGGCGGGAGGCGAGGACGCAGGGCCTGTGGTACGAGGACGGCGACGAACTCACCGACGCGGAGCGGGACGCGCGGGACGAGCGCCTCGACGAAGGGTTCCACGGACTCTGTGTCGATCTGGCACGGCAGCTGCACAGCGGTGGCGGGATCGCCGCACGGCTGGGGCGGCCGGTGCCGGTGATCCTCTACGACATGTTCCAGCCCGACGAGATGTTCGCCCTGACCAGAGCCGCCAACCCGGCGGAGCTGGTCGTGGAGTTCCTCTCACAGGACCCGGAGGGGCAGGTGCCGCGCTAGGTGCGGTGGCTGGGCGCCCCGCATGGACCGGAGTTCGGCCGGGGTGTGGTGCTCAGTCGGTCGCGCGCAGCAGCAGCTTGCCTGTCGAGGTGCGCCCGCCCATCAGCCGGTGGGCCTCGGCCGCCTCCGACAGCGGGAACTCCGCGGTGATCGGGAGGGCCACGGTGCCGTCGATGACTGTGCGGAAGGCCCGCTCGGCCAGTGAGCGCAGCGCCTCGGGCGCCGACTGTGCGAGCGCCAGGATGGAGAAGCCCGCGACGGAACGGCCCTGCGCGTAGAGCTCGGGCTGTCCGACCTGCCACGACTCCGCCCCGCTGGCGTTGCCGAAGGAAACCAGGCGGCCGAAGACGGCCAGTGCGTCGAGCCCGCGGCGGAGGGTGTCGCCGCCCACCGGGTCGAGTACCAGGTCGACGCCCCTGCCGTGGGTGACGCGGCGGATGTCGTCGGAGAAGGTGTCGGCCGTGAACACCTCGTCGTAGCCGTGCTGGAGGGCGTGCCCGGCCTTTGCCGTGGAGGAGACCACGCCGTACACAGCGCCCGCGCCGGCCGCCCGGGCCAGCTGTCCGGCCACGGTGCCGATACCTCCTGCCGCGCCGTGCACCAGGACGCTCTCTCCGGCGCGCAGGCGCCCCACCTCGTGGAGCAGGGCGTGCGCCGTCGGCAATACGGTGGGCAGCGCGGCTGCGGTCCGCAGGTCCAGGCCCTCGGGGAGCGGGAAGACGGTGGTGGCTTCGGCGAGCACCACCTCCGCGTAGGCGCCGCTGCCGACGAGCGCGACGACCTCCTGCCCCGGCTGCAGCCCCTCGACGCCGTGGCCGACGGCCCGGATCCGCCCGGAGACCTCCAGGCCTGGCCGGAAGGGCAGCGAGGCCACCCGGTACCCCTCGGCGCGTGCCTTGAGGTCCGCGAAGTTCACGCCCACATAGGCGGCATCGATGGTGACGTGGCCCGGCCCCGGCGAGGGCGGTTCGGCCTGGACGACCTGGAGTACCTCGGGGCCGCCGTACTGCTGGAACTCGATTGCACGCATGGGTGGGACGCATCCTTCGACAGAGTGTTCAATGGAAGGCGAACACTGGCACTGTAAGATGCTCATCGAACACTCGGCAAGTGGCTGGGTACGACGCGAACGGCCGGGTACGAAGCCGGTGCCCGGCAAGGACGCGCACGGTGAGGACGTGCACGGCGAGGAGAGGGCATGGCGAACCAGACCACGAGCGGCAGTCACCGCGCGGCGCCGGTACACACCGATCCCGATGAGGTTTCCCTCCTGACCGCGTTGTCCGCGCTCGCCGACTCCGTGCGACTCCAGCTGATCCGCGAGCTGGCGGGTTCCCCCGACTGGACCCGCAGCTGCGGCAGCTTCGACGTACCGGTCGGCAAAGCCGCACTCAGTCACCACTTCTCGGTCCTGCGCGGGGCCGGACTGGTCGAGCAGCGCGACGAGGGGCCCAAGCGGGTCAACCGACTGCGCCGCGAGGAGTTCGACGTGCGCTTCCCCGGGCTGCTCGATCTGATCCTCCGCGCCGACGACCCCGAGTGAACCACCGGACCGTGCGTCGGTCCCCGCGCTCCGGCTTCGCCTCTCGGGTGGTGGCCCCGGAGTCGTGGCGTTGCGGGCGGTTGCCAGGCGGTTGCAGCTCTTGGGTCCCTGAAGGAGCATGAGAGGTGTCGTGGGCGTCATGTCGAGTTGCCGCCGCGACTCGCGATCCTGCTGGTCAGCGGGGATTTCTACGGAGCGCAGCATGGAAGCACGACTGAACCCCTTCACCAACCCGGTCCTGGGCAAGGTCCTCAAGCACGTCACCGCCGCGGGGAAGGTGCTCGACGACTCAGCCCTGCCCGCCTCGACGCAGGAGCTGGTGAAGCTCCGCGCCAGTCAGATCAATGGCTGCGGTTTCTGCACCGACATGCATTTCAAGGACGCCAGGCACGCCGGAGAGTCCACGGAGCGCCTCAACCTGGTGGCGTCCTGGCGGGAGGCCACGGTGTTCACCGAGGCCGAGCGCGCGGCGCTGGAGCTGGCGGAGCAGGGCACCCGCATCGCCGATGCCGCCGGTGGCGTCCCGGACGAGGTGTGGTCGAACGCCGCCGAGCACTACGACGAGGACCAGCTCGCCGCTCTGGTGGGTGTCATCACCGTCATCAATGCCTTCAACCGCGCGAACGTCATCCTCCGGATCCCCGCCGGCGACTACCGGCCCGGCCAGTTCGGATGACCACGGTATGGGGGCGTGGTGGGCATGACTGCCCGTCGGGGCCGTAGCGACCTCTGCTCCTCGTCACAGCGCAACAACCGCTGCCTGAATCCGGTCCTGCGCGCAGCCTCGCCGATCCTCATGCGGTTCCGCGTCAGCTCTTGACCTTCACACCGGTGAGGGGCCTGAGCCCGCTCGGCGATACCGCTGATGAGTGATGAGGAGGCAGTGATGCCGGGAGCCGTGGTGATCGGAGCAGGTCCAGGAATCGGCCAGGCAGTTGCCCGCCGGTTCGCGCGTGCAGGACTGCCCGTCGGGGTCATCGCCCGTACCCGTGCCACGGCGCAAGCCGCCGCCGAGGCCGTGGCACAGGTCGGCCCACGCGTCGTGGCCCGGGCCGCCGACAGCACCGACGAGACCGCACTGCGAGCCGCCCTGGACGCGATCGCCGAAGAGCTCGGTCCGCCCGACGTCGTGGTGTACAACGCGGCACTCATCCGGCCCGACGCACCGGGCGAGCTGTCCGCACAGGCCCAACTGGACGCCTGGGCGGTCAACGTGGTGGGAGCGCTCACCGCCGCGGCCCACGTCGCACCGGCCATGGCGAGCCGCGGGCGCGGCACCTTCCTCATCACCGGGGGCATGCCCGAACCCGAGCGGGAGTACGTCAGCCTCTCGCTCGGCAAGGCCGGGGTGCGCACGCTCGTGGCGCTTCTGGACCAGCAGTACGGCCCCTTGGGCGTCCATGTGGCCACCGTGACCGTGGCAGGCCCGGTCGCCCCGGGCACGGCGTTCGATCCGCAGGACATCGCCGAGCACTACTGGCGACTGCATACCCAGCCGCGTCATGACTGGGAGCGGGAGATCGTGCACGGCGGGTGAGCCGAGCGGTTCCGCTGCGTCCTTACGGGCGGTCATGAACGTCTCGTGGGCCACCACGAGGTTGTTCGTCCCCGACCACGAAATGGTGGTGGCCGTGCCGGGGGAGCGGCAACACGGTGGCGCCTGCCGAGCCGCCAAGTTGCCTGCCAGGAAGGGCGATCGGGCGGCGAAGTGGCAGGTCACCGTGTGCGGTCCGGATGGTGAGACGGGGGTACGACGCAACCCCGGCCGGCAAGCCCACGTCTGCCCATGCGAAAGAGAAGGCAAGGGCCAAAAGTAGGGGCCAGATGAACGTCGGTCGCAGCAGTGACGGAGCCGTCCGGGACGAACCACCGGGGGCGGGTTCCCTTCGGCCCGGTCCGTCGGCCCGCGAAGGCGTGCCGCCGCTGGTCGGGCGCGGCGATGAGCTGACCGCCCTCGACGCGGTGGCCGAGGAGGTGCTGGCGGGGCGGACGCGCGTCGTGCACCTGGTGGGGAACGCCGGCATGGGCAAATCGGCCCTGCTGCACCACTGGCTGGACGGTGTGCCACGGTTCCGGGACGTGCGGGTGCGCTGCCGCCGGCTCCAACGCGATTTCGCCTTCGGAACGGTCCGGCGGCTGCTCCATCCGCTCGTCGCCGCGGCCGGTGAGCAGGACCGCGGGGCGCTGCTCGACGGCGTGGGGGAGCCGGTCCTGCGCATCCTCGACCCGGAAGGGTCCTGGGGCGGCGACTCCGGGGCGTACGCCGACGCCGCCGGTACGCTCGCCGGGCTGGACCGCCTGGCCTTCCGGCTGTCCCGCCGGGAGCCGTTAGTGCTCGCGGTGGACGACCTGCAGTGGATCGACCCGCCGTCGCTGCGGTGGCTGGCGCACCTGGTCGACCGGGCGGACGCGCACCCCATCCTGGTGGCCGTCGCGGTCCGCACCGGTGAACGTCCGGCGCCCGGAGACCTGTACGACGCGCTCGTGCACCCGTCGACCTGCCGCACCCTGGCGCTGGAGCCGCTCGGACCGGCGGATGTGGCGCAGCTGGTGGCGCTGGAGTTCGGGGTGCCCGAGCCGGACCCGTCCTTCTGCGCGGCCTGCCACGCCGCCACGGAGGGGCACCCGCTCTTCCTGCGTGCCCTGCTGTGTGACGCGCGGCGCGGCGGCGTGCGGCCCACGCCGGAGGACCGGGACCGGATCCGGACCTTCGGCCTGCCCACGCTCCTGCGCGAGGTCGGGCACCGGCTGGGCCAGGGATCCCCGGCCATGGCCGAGCTGGCGCGGGGACTCGCGATCCTGGGGGACGGCATGCCGTGGCCGCTGCTCGCGGCGTACTGCGGCACCGGTGAGGCCGTGGTCCGCTCGGCCGCGGCGGAGCTGCGTTCCCTCGGGCTGCTGGGTGCCAGGGACGACCCGCGCTTCGTCCACCGGGTGGTCCGCGAAGCCGTGCTCGCGACGTGGACGCCCCAGGAGGTCGGTGCGGCCCACGCGCGGGCGGCCCAGGTCCTGCACCTCAGCGGGCGCCCCGACGAGGAGGTGGCCGCGCATGTGATGGCCGCCGGTCCGGTGGCCGGACGTTGGCCCCTGGCGGTGCTGCGCCGGGCCGCGCGGGAAGCGCTCCGCCGGGGCGCGGCCGAGACGGCCGTGACCTATCTGCGGCACGCCGCCTTCCGGCCGGCCGCGCCGGGGGAGCGCGCCCAGGTGCTCCTGCAGCTGGCCGTCGCCGCCAGCCACTACGACACCTCGCTCGCCGTCTCGTACGGCACGGCCGCCCTGGAGGACCTCAGCGACGCCGCCGCCCGCTCCGAGGCCGTCGGGGTGCTGGCCTACGCCCACCTGCTGTCCCGGGGAGGCCGCGCCGACGGGCCGGACCTGGCCCGCCTGACCGCGGAGCTGACCGCGCGCACCGACACCGACGGCGGTGACCGCGAGACCTCGCTGCGCATGCGGGCGCTGATCGAGTGGCTGGAGTTCGAGAGACCCTCGATGCGTACGGCGGAGCACACCCGGCGCGCCGTCCCCGTCACCGACCTGGACGGCCACACGCCCGGAGAGCGGCAACTGCTCGCCGTCCGCGCCTTCGCGGCCCTGCGGGCGGGCGAGCCGGCCGACCGGGTCACCGAGCTGGTGGACCAGGCCCGGGTGAACCTGCCGGTGTTCTCCCACGAACTCTTCCCCCTGCACTACTTCGTCGCCCAGTCGCTGCTGTACGTGGACGCCCTCGACGCGGCCGACGGGCTCTGCGACCGGCTGCTGCACGGGACGAAGGACAAGGGGATGGAGCTGCTGGCCTCCTCACTGCTGGTCTACCGGGCCGCCATCGCGCTGCGCCGCGGTGACGTGGGCCGGGCCGCCACGGTGGCGCGGTCCGTGGTGGCACGGGGCGGTGCGGCGGGCGAGCTGCCCTACCGCTTGTCGTTGGACACGATCCGGATCGACGCGCTTCTGCAACTGGGCGATCCGGAAGGCGCCGAGGACATCGCCGCGGCCTGTTCCGCCGCGGACCTTTCCGAGACCTCCTGGGAGTGGCCGCGGTTCCTGATGAGCCTGGCGGCGTTGCGTACCGCCCAGGGGGACCGGCGCGGCGGGCTGGCGCTGCTGCGCGAGTGCGGAATGCACTTCGGGGCTGCGGGCACCGTCAGCCCGGCGATCGCCCCCTGGCGCTCGCGTGCGGCCGTGGTCAGCCACCGGCTGGGATACGGGCGCGAGGCGCAGGCGCTCGCCGAGGAGGAACTGGAGCTGGCCCGGCGCTGCCGGATCCCGCGGGCCGTGGGCGTGGCCCTGCACGCCGCCGGCCGGGTCGCCGGAGGGCCGCGCGGCCTGGAACTCGTGGCCGAGGCGGTCGGCGTCCTGGAGCGCACGCCCGCCGAGCTGGAACTCGCGCGCGCCCTGCAGACGTTCGGGCGTGCGCTGCTACGGCGCGACGACAGGCCCGGGGCGCGTACGGCGCTGCGCCGCGGCCTGGACATCGCGGTCAGATGCGGGGCCACCGCGCCGGCGCAGGACCTCCAGCAGCAGCTCTACGAAGCGGGGGGCCGGGTCGGCAGCCGGGGAGCGGGCGGCTGTCCCCTGACGGCGGGTGAGGAACGCGTCGCCGTGCTGGCCGCCGAAGGGTGGAGCAACAAGCAGATCGCCGAGCACCTCTTCGTCTCCTTGCGGACCGTGGAGACCCATCTGACCGGGGCCTACCGCAAGCTCCGGATCGGTGGACGGCATGAACTCCGCGGGGCGCTGAGCGCGCCGGCCTCCCGGCCCTGACCGCCGGCGAGCGAGACCGGCACGGAGCCCTCCGCACTTCCCGGCGTCCGCAAGGGGCCGGACCGTACGGAGGGCTGCCGCGGTTTCACCGGTGCCGGGTCAGCAGTTCACCCGCAGGACCTCGGCCACGTTCGGCCAGACGCCCTCGAGGTTGTAGCAGTGGTCCTTGTCGGCGTCGTCGATGGTGACGGTCTTCGGTGCCCCGCCGGTGTAGCCGGCGAAGGTCACCTTGACGGTGGCTCCGGTCGCCTCCGGGGGGAAGTACGCCTTCCAGGTGGCCCCCTTGGCCCTGGCGTTGTGGCAGTAGTTCTTCTTCTCCACGCCGTCCGGTCCCTGCCACTCGTAGCAGGTATCGACGAAATACAGCGCGTTGTTCGTGAACGTGAGGGAGTTGTCCGCACTCGCGGCGGCCGACGGTGCCGTCAGAATTCCACCGCCCACCACCATGGCGAGAACGGCCGCGCCGTACCCGCCCGCCTGCGTCAACCGACGAGTTCTGGCATTCATCGCTTCGCTCCTCCTGGCCCGGCCTAGCACGTCTTCTCGGTGATCTTCGGGCCCCAGGTGTAACCGGAAAGCTCGTAGCAGTAGCCGCGCTTCAGGTCGGTGATCTGCGGAGTGATGTTGCCGCCGCCGATCTGTGCGTCCACCGTCACACTGAGCTCCACACCCGTCGCGTCCTCCGGTATCTCCACCCGCCAGTCCTGGTTGATGGTCTTTCCGGAGTCACAGCTGTCGGAGGTCGTGGAACCCTTCCATTTGTAACAAGTGTTGGCCACGAACCAGCCCTTGTTCGAGAACGAGATGTAGTGGCCCGAGCCGGCGAATGCCGGCGGCGCCGTCACCACCGCGCCGCCCAGTGAGATGCCGATCGCGGCGGCGGCACAGGCCACCGTCCGCCCGGTCTTCTTCATGGTCACGCCCTTTTCGTCGATCCGGTTCACTGTTCCATCAGCAGCTTCTGCCCGCACGGCACGATGTCCGGAGCGGCGCGCTTGGCACCTTCCTTGAGAGGAACTTCGGTACGCAGTCCGGAGATTTTGGCCCCGCCGAACTTCCCGCCCTGGACCGTGACATCGGAAACGATGCGTTCCATGTCGTGACCGACCTTGAGCATGCCCCGCTCACCGGGCTTCACGGTGATGTCGATGCTGCCGGTCTTCGTTTCGGTATTGGTCTCGTTGTACTGGGCGCTGGCGCCGATCCCGACGCCCTTGGTCAGCTCGATGTCGATGGACCCGCCCACGTTCCAGCCCCAGGCGAACGCGTGCATGCCGCCGATCTGCTGCTTGATGTCCGAGCTGCTCTGTCCGCAGTTCTCCAGCGGACCGGTGCCGGTGCCGGTGTTCTCCACGTCGAACCACTTCGTCACCCTTTCCGGGGTGCCGACCGTGGTCGCCGCACACGAAACCGACTGGCTCTTGCACTGCTCGAAGGCTTCCTTGACCCGCGCCGGATCGGTGTCCGTCAGACCGTTCTGATAGACGACCGTCGGCGTCGCCCCGTTCACCCAGTCGTCCGTGTGGCCGTTCACCGCGGGGTATTCCGCCTCGCCCGCGAAGGCCGCCGGTACCGTGCAGGCGAGTGCGGTGGTGAGTGCACCGACCACCACGCCCATGCGCACAATTCTCATGGCTCTGTTCTCTTTCTGTTTGTCAGCAGCCGGTTTCGATCAGCTTTTCCGAACCCAGCAGTCCCTGGATCTCGAAGCAGTGGTTCTTGCCGGTGTCCTTCACCGCGGCACTGTCCCGGACCGCTCCCCAGGGCGACAGCTTCAGGTCGATCACGGCCGAGGTGGCGTCCGCCGGGAAATACGCGGTCCAGGAATCCCCCACCGGCCGGCCTTGATGGCAGTAGTCCTTTCCGCTGGTGCCCAGCCACTGGTAGCACGTGGTGGCGACGATCCCCGCCTTGTTCGTGATCTTCACGTAGTTTTCGGGCGCCGCATGAGCGGCTGGTGCGAGGGCCACGGCACTGGCGCAGAGAGTCGCGCCGGCCGCCAGGCCGAATACGGTCCTTCGGGCAGTTCTCAAAGTTCCGGGCCTTTCGTTGAACTGTGCTGCGGTGCACGGAAAAGCGCCGCTGTTCGACGCCGTACCGCGTTCCCCCTGTTATGCCCGGAACGGATCACCGTTGGGAAGGAAGAATGCCGAGAACTTCGGTGCCCCGGGGAAAGTCAGCGGGCGACCACGAATTACCCGATCGGTGACCACGGTTCTGCACCGCGGGGCGGCCCCGGCCGGGCCCTACGGGAACGTCCCGTTCCGCCGTGGCTCCCACGACGCTGACCCTCGCCCGGCGCTTCGCCCACCATCCCGCCGTATTGGGCTACGACTTGATCAACGAGCCCATGGGGCGACTCCGCGCGGGCGAGGACCTTCCGACCGCCGCCCACCGCATCGAATCCGGGCAACTGACCCCGATGTACCACCGGATCGCGGCCGCGATCCGCACCGTCACCCGCTACCCCAGGAGCCCCCGGACACGTCACGGTGACGGTATCGGCACGAAGCTGAGGACACGCGGCTCCGGCGGCTGTCACCCCAGCGGCAGGTCCACCCGCAGCAGCCACTGGTTGCCGTCCCGCCCTGCTCGGGCCTCACCTCCGAGGAGCGTGGCGCGCTCGCGGATGCCGCGCAGGCCACTGCCTCCACCGCTGCCGGCCGCCGATGCCGCGGCGGTCAGCGGATTGCGTACCTCAAGCCGCAGCCGTGCCCGCTCCACGACGATGCGCACGCGGACCTGGACGGGGCCCGCGTGTCGCAGCACGTTGGTGAGGGCCTCCTGGAGCATCCGATAGGCCTCACGGGAGACGGGCCCCGGCAGGTGCTCCAAGGACCCCGATACCTCCGCGTCGATGTGGGCGCCCGAGGACCGCGCGGAATCCAGCAGGGAGCCTGCCTCGCCGAGACCGGGGCGGGTGCCGGCCGGCCGCTGCCTCTCGCGCAGTGCGAGCAGGACTCCTTCCAGGTCGTCCAACGCGGCCCGCCCCGTCTCCTCGATGGCCTCCAGCGCCCGGTCGGTGAACCGCGGGTCAGCCGCGGTCCGGGCGGCACCCGCCTGTACCACGGCCAGGGTGAGCGCATGGCCGAGGGAATCGTGCAACTCCCGTGCGATCCGGTTGCGTTCCAGCAGCTGCTCGGTGCGCTCCTCCAACTCGGACAGCCGCTCCTTGACCGACGGCCCCAGCAGCCGACGGGCAGCCCGAGCCATGAGCGCGCCTGCCCCGGCAGACGCCGCCACCAGCACCAACAGGGGCATCGGTATCAGCAGGACGTACACCCAGCTCCCACCGGCATGTGGCACGAGGGGGTCGGCGACGCCGGGTTCTCCGGCGGCCGCCCCGGCGAGCGACAGCGCGAGCGCCATCAGCCGCTCCGTCCCCAGCGCGACGGCGAGCCCGGTTTCCACCCGCAGCAGCAGCCAGGCACCGGTTCTGGCCCGGTCGCTCCACGAAGCGGACGGAGCGGCGGAGACGCCCGGCTGCTCATCGCTCTTCACGCGTGCGTGCGGGCCAGGAAACAGCATCAACCGCGCCTGCAGCCCCTCCGCGCGGCGCACCGACGGAATCATGGCGACGGCCAGGACCAAGGGGAGGGGAAGGACCGCGATCAGCGCCCAGTCACCTGGCGACGGACTGCCCAGCCCCGGGAAGACCATCGCGCAGGCGAGCGGCACGATCGCTCCCATCAGCAGGTGAAGCCAACGGGTGTACGTGACCGCATGCGTCAGCGGCAGCAGGAGGCTCAGCATGCCGTCATGCTGGCAGAGCGGACAGAGCTGATGTCTCCCCCACGAGAGGCAGAGGGGCGCCTCCGGTCAGGCGCCTCCCATCAGGCCTTGCCGGCCCAGCGGCGGAGCAGGCCGACTGCCTGCGCACGGTCGGTGGGGGAGAGCGCGGCGATGGTGGCGCCGTGGTTGGCTCCGGGCGCCCACAGCAGGTGGGAATCGCGGTCGCTCGGCCGGAAGGGTTCGGCGACGGCAGCGTCGTGGCTGCCGTTGATGAAGAGCATCCGCTGCCCGCGGCGGCGGACCCAGTGGTCGATGTCAGGCATGGCGTCGGGATCGAAGCGCATGGGGATGTCGCGCGGTACGAACGTACGGGGCTCCATGGCGTCCGGATAGTGCAGAAGGCCGGACAGGTGGCTGGTGGGAACGCCGAAGTACCCCATCTGCGTGCCGAGTTGGTAGAAGTACGGGATGTAGCGCCGCGCGACCGGGTCGGAGTAGAGGGCCAGTCCGGCGACGTCGTCGAGCCAGGCGTACAGCTCATCGGTGCCGGCGTCCGCGCCGGGGATGGCGGCGCAGTCCTCGGTGGTGCCGTACTGCCAGAACATGAACGAAGCCCGCAGGACGGCGATTTCGAGCGCCTTGTCGGCGCTGCCGATGATGCGGAAAGTGGCGTTGTTGTCGCGTGCCCAGGCCTCGTAGCGGGCGACCATCTCCGTGCGGCGGAGCAGGATCTGCCGCTGTGCCGCCTTGAGGGCGTCGCGGCAGGTGGCGCTGCCCACGCTGTCCAGGAAGCGCAGGTAGGCCCGGTCGTCACGGTCGTCGACGTTGTTCGGGGCGGAGTAGGCCACGGTGGCGTCCACGTCGTGGGGGTGGAAGCGGCGGTGGTAGACACTGGCCATGCCGCCCTTGCTGCTGCCGGTGGAGATCCACGCGCCGGGGTACAGTGTGCGGAAGAGACGGACGACCCGGTGGTGGTCGGCAGCTGCCTGATGGATCGTCAGGTGCGAGTAGTCAAGCGTCGCCGGCCGAGAGGTGCCGAAGAAGCGGTGCTCGACCTGGACCTGATTGCCGCCCAGCAGCACGGTGGGCTCGGCTCGGCGCGGCGTGAGCACCGCCTCATAGCCGGTGGTGAACAGCACGGTGGGCCGCTCGACGGAGGTGTGCAGCAGGGTGAGGCGCTGCTCGAAGCTGCCGGCCGCCCGGTTCGTGTGGTCGACCGGCTGACGCAGCCCGAGGACGAAGAAGCGGTACCCCGGCTCTGCGCCCGGCCGTTCCTCGACCACCCGCAGCCCCGGCAGGGCCCGCAGGGCGTCACCGATGCCGTCTCTCTCGGGACGAGCTCCGCCGGTGACCGCTGCGGCTGCCCCCGCGGGGGCAACTGCCGTGGCAGCAAGGCCCCCCGCCAACGCTGCCGACCTCAGCAGACGTCGCCTCGTCCACGTACGCATCGTGATCCTCCCGCCCCACTGCGCTGCACCAGCCCCCCGAACCCGGTGCGACGCAGTGGCCTGTGGTGCTGTAACTGACTGACCGCTCCAGTACATCCGTCGGCCGAGGCAGGGGGATCCCGCGCGCGGGGGGAGCGTCTCCCCCGAGCGGGGGAGACGCCGGCATCCGCACCGGCCGCGGGACGGGCGGCGGTGCCGGTGCGCGTTCACGTGAGGCGGTGGCCACCATCGACATGCAGGACCGTTCCGGTGATGAAGCCGTTGCGCATCACTGAGACGAACGCCTGGGCGATGTCATCGGGGGTGCCGATGCGTCGGGCCGGGAGCCGCCCGGCCAGCTCGGCGAAGGCCGCCTGCTTGTCCATGGCGAGTTGGTCCCAGACGGGGGTGTCCACCCAGCCCGGTGAGATCACGTTCACCCGGACCGGGGCCAGTTCGATCGCCAGCCCGTAAGTCAGTGCGGTGAGCGCGCCGTTGGCAGCGGCCACGATCGTGTTGGAACCGTTCGGCCGGTACGCGTTGATGCCTGAGGTGTAGGTGATCGAGCCGGTCACCCGCCCGGCCGCGTGCTTGCCGACGAGCCACGCCCCGAGCAGTTTGGTGTCCACCACTGCCCTCGCGGTGGCCGAGGTGACGTCGGCGGTCCGGCCGTATGCCCCGCTCGCATCCATCGCGGTGACCACCACGTGCTCCGCTCGCTCCACCCGGGCGAACAGCGCGGCCACCTCCTCTTCGCGGCCGATGTCCGCCCGTATCGTGCCCACCTTCCCTTGTGTGGTGCGCTCCAGCTCCGCCCGGGCCGCGGAGAGCCGGTCCGTGGACCGGCCGACGATCGTTACGTCCATTCCTTCGGCCAGCAGGGTCCGGGCCAGGGCCAGGCCCATCCCGGAGCCGCCGCCGATGATCAGTGCGTCAGTCATGGGCCGAGGTTCCGTCCTCCGCCGCCGGCCCGGGAAGGCCGTACGGTTCCTGGGTGCGATACGGCCACCCAGGAGCGGGCCGCCCGATGGCAGACTCAACGGCGTGAACGCGATGGCGGAGTTCCTTAGGATCCGGCGCGGGCGGATCGGCCCGGCCGACGTCGGTCTGCCCCTCGGGCCGGGTCTCCGTCGGGCCCCTGGACTGCGTCGCGAGGAGCTGGCCGCGCTCGCCGGGGTCAGCATGGACTACTACACCCGCATCGAGCAGGGGCGGGAGACCGCGCCCAGCGACGCGGTGCTGAACGCGCTGGCCCGGGCCCTGCGGCTCACCGACGACGAGCACGCCCACCTGCTGGCCCTGGCCGACCGCGCCGCCGGGCGGACGCCGCGGCGCCGGCCCGTCGACCCGCAGCCCGTTCGCCCGGGCCTGCGACTGCTGCTGGAATCGCTCCGGCCCGGCCCGGCGTACGTGCTCAGTGACGTCAACGACGTGTTGGCAGCGAACCCGGAGGGCCTGGCCCTGATGCCGGGGCTCGACGACTGGCCTCCCGCCCAGCGCAACACGATCCGGTACACCTTCCTGCACCCTGCCGCGCGGACGGTCTTCGCCGACTGGGACCGGGTGGCCGGCAACTGCGTGGCTCATCTGCACACGGCCGAAGTGACCGCTCCCGAGCGCACCGCCGCGCTGGTCACCGAAATGTGCGAGGCCAGCAGCGAGTTCGCCGCGCTGTGGCGCCGGCACGACGTCCGGGTCAAGCGCGGCGGCCGGACCGCGTTCCGGCACCCGGCGATCGGCCCGCTGACCCTGGCCAACGAGGTGCTCGGCCTCGTCGGCGACGGCCAGCGCATGCTGGTCTACCAGGCGGCGCCCGGCACCGCCGAACACGACGCGCTGCTCCTGCTGACCATGGCCGGCGAGCAGGTGGAGAGCCGAGCGCGATCAAGCTGACGCCCACCCCGGGGTTCCGCAGCCCTGCCCACCCACGAGAGCCAGAAGCCGCGCCGGCGGGTATTGCAATGCAGGGAATCCAGGAGAATACTCAATATCCCTTGCGGGAAGGCATCGGAAGCGCGCTGCGTGTGGACGTATCTCCACACGCAGCGCTTGTATTTTGCATGCAACCGGCGGTGCCGCGCGCTGGTCACCGGCGATAGCGGTCCGTTTTCAGACGGTGACCCGCTTTTCCCGATGGATTTCCGAGCCGGCCCCGTCGCTCATGAAGCTGGCCCCCGAGGACGGGGACCAGTCTCGTAGTTGTTTGATGGGGTGGTCCTAGTAACGGCCTCCGCGGCCGAATCCGAACCCGAACCCGCGGC
Source organism: Streptomyces nigrescens (assembly GCA_024349765.1). Classification (GTDB taxonomy): domain Bacteria; phylum Actinomycetota; class Actinomycetes; order Streptomycetales; family Streptomycetaceae; genus Streptomyces; species Streptomyces endophytica. The sequence continues at coordinate 403,582 of AP026074.1, forward strand.
CGAATCCACGTCCGCGGCCGAATCCGCGTCCGCCGCCGTAGTCACCGCCGCGTCCGTAACCACGTCCGCCGCCGCGTCCGTAGCCGCCGCCGCGTCCGTAACCACGTCCGCCGTGGCCGTGACCCCATCCGCCATTGAGAGGAAGTACGCTTCGGAAGCTCATAGGGTTTCCTCCTTTGACCCCGAATGATGGTCCAGCCCTCTCTAGTTGGACCTGTTTCCACGCTACGCCGCGACGCGAAGTCAAATCAAACAAAGGAAGCCTGAAAGTTTATGTAATCTCGGGCTCGGCCGGACTTGGGTGCACGCAAGGTGGCTGCTTGTTTGCTCTATGGATTTTCGTCGCCCTATGGGGTCAAACGAATTCAGCTCATATTTCGGCGTCCGGCGGCATGATGATGTGTCGCGGGGGAAAGTGATGCGGGCAGCTTGCTCCACTGACCCGGCACCTGACGCCAGTGGAGCAGCCGCACCACCGTGACCACCGCGGCGCCTAGCCCATGCTCTTGGCGCCATCCAGGGACTCGCGGATGATGTCGGCGTGGCCGGCGTGCTGAGCGGTCTCGGCGACGATGTGCATCAGCACCCGGCGGGCCGACCACTGCGCGTCGGCCTCGAACCACGGGGCCTTCGGCAGCGGCCAGGCGGCACTCAGGTCGGGCAGCGTGGTGACCACCTCGTCGGTCCGGCGGGCCGCCTCCGCGTAATCGTCCAGCACGCCGGTCAGCGTCTCACCGGGCAGCAACCGGAACCCATCTGCACGGCTGGCCAGGTCGGCCTCGGTCATCGCCGTGAAGTCCGGCATCGCCGAGGGACCGTTCAGGATGAAGTCGACCCAGCTCCGCTCGACCTGAGTGACGTGCTTGACCAGGCCGCCCAGGCACAACTCGCTGGCGGTGGTTCGCAGCCTGGCCTGCTCGTCGGTGAGGTCACGGGTGGTGAAGCGCAGGAAGTGCCGGGCCTGGGCCAGTTCCGCAAGCCATTCGGCGCGCTCGCCGGTGACGGCCGGACCCTCTGCCAGATCCCGGATAGCCTGTTCGTTGCCGCTCATGGTCTCCGCCTCTCGAAGTTCTTGTTCCGTCGTTCAGGACCAACGCTAAAGGCCAAAGAGGTCAGCCTCTGTCCTCAATCGACCGCTGTCCTCAATCGACCTCTGTCCTCGATCGGCCGCTGTCCTCGATCGGCCGCTGTCCTCAATCCGCGGCACCCGAGGTCGGCACCAACTCCAAGGCTGCGAGCCGTAGGTGGAAAATCGCTGGACGACCTGGAGCCACCGAGCTTACGGTGAGCGCACGCCCGTGATCACAAGGAAGGAGGCGAGAGCGATGACCATCACGACAACCGTGCGCTCCCGCCCCGTCCACCGGGCGTTGCAGGTCTGATCCGGGAGCGCGTCACTCTCCCGAAGGACTGTTTTCTCCATGACTGAACTGGTCATTCGCCCGCTCACCGCGGGCGAGACCCCTCTGTTCGCTTCGCTGCCGGACCCGGGCCTCGTCGGCCGCGCCGTGCTCGGCGACGTCTACGGCATGATTGCCGACGGCGGCGAATACCGGCCCGAATGGACCTGGGTCGCCCTGCGCGACGGCGTTGTGGTCGCCCGCGCAGCCTGGTGGGCCAAGCCGGAGGACGAAAAGCCCATCGCCCTCGATTGGTTCGACTTCACCGATGCCGACGCCGCTGTCCAACTGCTGCGTACCGCACCGCTGCACGCCGAGTACAGCCTGCTGCTGCCGGCAGGCTGGCGCGAGAAGCCGGACGTGCGGGCGGCGGCGGAGGCCCGAATGGCCGCTGCGGAGGCGGCCGGTCTGCGCAAGCTGGTCGAGCGCTATCGCTACAACTGGACCTCCGACTGTGCGCTTCCCGAGCGCACGGGGCGCCTGGTGTACCGGCCGGAGCCGGACGACGACGTCCTGCGGGGCGTGGTGCGCCGGATCCAGGAGGGTTCGTTGGACGCCCACGACCTGAACGGCATCGCCACGTACGGAAGGGACGGCGCCGTCGAGGAGCTGTTGGGACTCCTCAACTGGATGCCCTCCCCGCGCAGTTGGTGGCGCCTGGCCTACACCGCGGCCGGTGATCTGGCGGGCTTCCATGTCCCCGCCCGCAATTCCGCGGGTCCCTGTATCGGCTTCATCGGGGTCCTGCCCGAGCAGCGCGGCAACGGCTATGCGCGCGACCTGCTGATCGAGTGCACACACGACCTGGTGGCGCGGGGCGCGACACGCATCGCGGCCGCCACCGACCAGTCGAACCTCCCGATGGCGGCACACTTCGCGAGGGTGGGATACCCGATCAGCGAGGAACGCATCGACTTCGTCTGACCGGGCCGGACGGACCCGGCGGGCCGTCACACACCACAGGGTCGGCGCCGGCCTCCGCATGCGTCGACGTGCGAATCGACGTGCGCTGAGGCCGCGTTGCCCCCTCGGCGAGCCCGATTATCGGCGATCTGTACGCGATGTGCCGGTGGCCGCTGCGACCATGGTTTCCGGGCCGCTCATCCGTCGAGCGGCCCGGAAACCACGTGGCCATGGCAGAGCGGGCAAGGCGGGACTCGTAGGGGAGCCGCTGCTGTGGGCCGCAAGAAAAGCCGATGACTTGGCTGATCACCCCGTCCAGGAGGGCATGGCATGAGCACGGTAGTGGACATCGACGCACGCGGTACGCAGCACTGCGAGACGACAGCTCTGGGGGTACTGCTGCGGCACCAAGGACTCGATCTGTCCGAGCCCATGCTCTTCGGCCTCGGCTCCGGCCTGTCCTTCGTCTACTGGGACAGCAAGAACATGGGCTTCCCCTTCCTCGGGGGACGGGTCAAGCCGTTCGAGCTCACCAGAAGCCTGGCCACCGGACTAGAGCTGGAGCTCCTGGTCCAGGAGACCACCTCGTCCCGCAGGGCATGGGAGAACGTGGCCGCCCCCATCGACGCCGGCCACCCCGTCGGGCTGCAGCTCGACAGTTACCACCTGGACTATTTCACCTCGAAGGTGCACTTCGGCGGCCATGTCGTCGCCATGTACGGCTACGACGATCACGCCGCCTACCTGGTGGACACCGACCAGCAAGGCGGAGCGGTGTCCACCAGCCTGACCAGCCTCGCCCGGGCCAGGGCCGCACGTGGCCCGATGACCGCCAAGCACCGCTCCTTCACCCTCACCGCTCCGCGGGACCTGCCCTCCCCACAAGACCGGATCATTCCCGCCATCACCGCCTGCGCCGACGCCTTCCTCAACCCGCCCATCGCCAACCTCGGCCACCGCGGCATTGAGAAGGCCGGCAAGCTGGTACGCACCTGGCTCCAGCGCACCGACCAACCGCAACGGGACCTCCCGCAGGCCGCCCTCTTGATGGAGAAGGCCGGCACCGGCGGCGCCTTGTTCCGCAACCTCTACCGCGACTTCCTGGCCGAGTGCACCGAACTGCACGACAGCAGCCACCTGCGCACGGGTCTCGGGCTGTACACCGAGGCGGCCACCCTGTGGACGGAAGTGGCAGCCCTCATCACCAAGGCTGGTGAATCGGGTGAGGCGCCCTTCCTCCATCAGGCCGGCACGATCCTCGGAGATCTCTCGCGTATGGAACGCGAGGCCATGCAAGCGCTGAGCCGCCTGGAGGCGTGAGGCACCGAGCGCACCTACCGGGCCGCGGCCCGCGCAGCCCTCACCACCGCCCAGGCAAGGGCGTGGTGTTGGCCCTGGCTGCTGGTCCGATCGCCCTCCCGTCATGCCCTGACTACTCCAGTCAGGGCATGACCGCATCCCATTGGCGGCGTTTCGACTGCTGAAGACGGCTGTCCGGCTCCTGCGGCGGCCAGGATGGCGGCTGACTGGCGAGCCACGCGAGCATTTGGGAGAGACCCACCAGTGAGCATCCTCAACGAACCCCACGGTGCCGCGGCAGCCGAGGACTCGTACGAAAACGAAGTGCCGATGAAGGGCAAAGAGCCCGGCAACGTCGTGATCAGGTGGCTGACGACCACCGACCACAAGACCATCGGCACCCTGTACCTGGCGACGTCATTTGCGTTTTTCCTCTTCGGCGGGGTGATGGCGCTGGTGATGCGCGCCGAGTTGGCCCGGCCGGGCCTGCAGATCGTGTCGAGCGAGCAGTTCAACCAGGCGTTCACGATGCACGGCACGGTGATGCTGCTGATGTTCGCGACGCCGCTGTTCGCCGGGTTCACCAACTGGATCATGCCGTTGCAGATCGGCGCCCCGGACGTGGCCTTCCCGCGGCTGAACATGTTCGCGTACTGGCTCTACCTCTTCGGCTCGATGATCGCGGTCGGCAGCTTCCTCACCCCGCAGGGCGCGGCCGACTTCGGCTGGTTCGCCTACTCCCCGCTGTCGGACGCGACCCACTCCCCGGGAATCGGCGCCGACATGTGGATCATGGGCCTGGCCTTCTCCGGCTTCGGCACCATCCTGGGCGCGGTCAACTTCATCACCACGATCATCTGCATGCGTGCCCCGGGTCTCACGATGTTCCGGATGCCGATCTTCACCTGGAACGTGCTGCTGACCGGTGTGCTGGTCCTGCTGGCCTTCCCGATCCTGGCCGCCGCGCTGTTCGCCCTGGAGGCGGACCGTAAATTCGGCGCTCACGTCTATGACCCGGCCAACGGCGGCTCGTTGCTGTGGCAGCACCTCTTCTGGTTCTTCGGCCATCCGGAGGTGTACATCATCGCCCTGCCGTTCTTCGGCATCGTCACCGAGGTCATCCCGGTGTTCGCCCGCAAGCCGATCTTCGGCTACATCGGTCTGGTCGCCGCGACCATCTCGATCGCCGGTCTGTCGGCCACGGTGTGGGCGCACCACATGTACGTCACCGGTGGTGTGCTGCTGCCGTTCTTCTCCTTCATGACGTTCCTCATCGCCGTTCCGACCGGTGTGAAGTTCTTCAACTGGATCGGCACGATGTGGAAGGGCTCGCTGTCCTTCGAGACGCCGATGCTCTGGGCGATCGGCTTTCTCGTCACGTTTCTCTTCGGCGGGCTGACCGGCGTCATCCTGGCCTCACCGCCGATGGACTTCCATGTGTCCGACTCGTACTTCGTGGTGGCCCACTTCCACTACGTCGTCTTCGGAACGGTCGTCTTCGCGATGTTCTCCGGCTTCCACTTCTGGTGGCCTAAGTTCACCGGCAAGATGCTGGACGAGCGGCTGGGCAAGATCACGTTCTGGACGCTGTTCGTGGGCTTCCACGGCACCTTCCTCGTCCAGCACTGGCTCGGTGCCGAGGGCATGCCGCGTCGTTACGCGGACTACCTCGCGGCCGACGGCTTCACGACGCTGAACACCATCTCGACGATCAGCTCGTTCCTGCTGGGCCTGTCGATGCTGCCGTTCCTCTACAACGTCTGGAAGACCGCCAAGTACGGCACCCCGGTGGACGTCGACGACCCGTGGGGCTACGGCCGTTCGCTGGAATGGGCCACCTCCTGCCCACCGCCGCGGCACAACTTCCTCACCCTGCCGCGCATCCGTTCCGAATCCCCGGCGTTCGACCTGCACCACCCCGAGATCGCCGAAGAGGACCACGCGGCGCGCCTCGGCAAACGTGACGCGGTGGAAGCACCCGGCCATGAAGGTGACCGGCCGTGACCTCACCGAGCCGCCAAGGGGCCCCGTTGGACCGGCAGGGCACGGCACTCGCCCACGAGGTCGAGGGCTACCTCCTTGCACAAGCGGAGCGCGAGCAGGCGCGGCGCGAGGCCGCGGCTCTCTGCGCGCGCCTGACCTGGCTCACGACGGGCCAGGCCGAAGACCTCGCCCGCCATTACATCGAGCAGCGCCTCGGTCTGACCCGCCAGGCACTCCAAGCCACCGCCGACCGGGCCAAGCGCCTGCGCGGCGAATACGAGGCCCGCTACGCCACATTGCGCCGCGCCCTGCTCAGACGGCATGCCGCCTGCGCTTGCCTGCTCTTCCTCTGTTCCACCGCGGCCGGTGCGACGGCTTGTCTGCTGGACCGCTGACCTGACCTGAGCAGGGTTCCAGTCGTCGGCCTCCGCGCGGCGAGGGCGGCACGGGACCCATCAGGCAGCCTCTGGCAGGGCTCTGCTGTTGAGCGTCCCCACGGTCAACTGCCATAAGGCATAGCTGGTTTGGGCGCGGAGCACTGTATCGTTCACGGTGATCACGATCGTCGGCCTCGCAGTGGGAGGGGGCGGCTCTTGAGCGCCCGCCGGTGGCTCATCGCCACCTGGGCAGGGCTGTGCCTGGCCGGCATCGCCGCCACCTCTGCCCTCAATGCCGGAATGGCCGCAGACAAGCCGGAGTCTTCCAGCGAGGAGCCGACGCAGAGGGGCACACACGTAGTCGACTGCAAAAAGCTCGCCGACGCGATCGAGCAGGCCCGAGCCGAGACTGGGCGCCACCAGCAGGAACCGTTCCAGCCGACCGCGACCCCTATCCACCGGGGCACAGTCACCGTCAAGGCAGTGGCGGTACCGGAGGAGTGCAGGGACGAATTCAAAGCCCGCGGCCTCAGGTGACACTGAGGCGGCCCCGCATTGCGCCGAGCCGTAACAACACCTTCCGGGTCGTGGGCCCAGTGGCCAGTCGCCGAGCCGGTTCTCCGGGTTGAGGCCGCCGCTGACTGGAGCACGCCGCCGAGGTGTGTGGCCGGCTGCGGCGGAATCAGCCCAGCACGCCGGTCAAGGCGCGGACGAGCACGGTGTCGAACCGGTCGACGGAGTTGCCGTCGGGCAGGGGAGCGGCGAGCAAGGCAGTGATGCGGGGGTGGCTTCCCGCGGCGGCAACGTGGCGGAGGTAGGCGGACTGGCGCGCGGCGCCGGTGTCCGCGGCAGCCATCTCGTTCTGCACGAACAGCGCGGTCAGGCCGCTGATGAGGGCGAATGCCTCGAGCTTGCAGGCGGGGTCGGCCGGGTGGTCCGCGAGCACGTCGAGTACGTGCTCCAGTAGGTCGACCCCGTGGGGGCCGAGGGTGGGGCGGCCCATGACCACGGCGGGGAGCCATGGGTGGCGGTGCATGATCTGCCGGGCCTGGTGGCCGATGGCGAGCAGGTCGGCCTCCCAGTCACCGGTGGGGGCGGGAAGGTGGTATTCGCTCGCGGTGCTGTCGGTCATCAGGTCGAGCAGCTCGTCGCGGGTGGCCACGTAGCGGTAGAGCGAGGCGGCGCCCGTACCAAGGACCGATGCGACGCGGCGCATGGAGACGGCCTCCAGGCCCTCCCGGTCGGCCAGTTCCACCGCCGCAGCGGTGATCTCGGCGCGGCTGCGCTCGGCCGGGCGTCCGACCGACGCTTGCTCCGGCCGCATCCAGATCACCGGCTCCTGCTGTCCTGCCACTGCCACCTCCCACGTTGCCACCAGCCTACCTATCGCATACAGTGTTCGCGAACGACGTTTGCGAATGGAGGATGCGATGGACACGATGACGCGCTTCGCGCACAACGGCGAGATCGAGATCGCCTTCGAAGACCTGGGCGGAGCCGGCGGCGACCCGCTGCTGCTGGTCATGGGGTTGGGGGCGTCACGGTTCTGGTGGCCGGAAGGCCTGGTGGCCGAACTGATCGGTCGCGGCTTCCATGTCGTGGCCTACGACCAGCGCGACGCAGGCGAATCCACCCACCTGCCCAACCGACGCGTCGGCTCGCCATTCAAGGCACTGCTGCGCCGGGAAGCTCCGGCCTACAGCGCCGAGGACCTGGCCGACGACGCGGTCGCCGTCCTCGACGCCCTCGGCTGGGAACGCGCCCACGTCTTCGGCCACTCGATGGGCGGGCTCGTCGCGCAGCGCACCGCGATCCGCCACCCGCGGCGCGTGCTCAGCCTGGCCACCTCCTCGGCGGTCCCCAGTGACGTGAAAGGTCTGCGCGTCCTGCGTTACCTGCGCCTGGCATGCCTGCCCCGTTTCACCCGGCTTCACTATCCCGAGACCCCTCAGGGCAACCTGGATCTGGCCGTGGCCCTCGCCCGCATCTTGGTCGCGCCCGGCCAGCACATCGACGAGCGCGATGTGCGCGAATTCGTGGACAAGGAGGCGGCGCGCCAGGTTGCCGGCTTCCGTGACCGGGAGGCGCAGAGTCGCCAGATCGGCACAAAGTGGCACGGCGGACCACTCTCCCAGATCACCGCGCCGACCCTGGTACTGCACGGCGAGCGCGACCCGCTTCTGCGTGTGGCGGCCGCACGCGACATCGCCGCCGCCGTCCCTGGTGCCCGCCTCCGCACCCTGTCCGGAGTCGGTCACTTCCTCGCCCGCGATGTCTGGGCCACCTACGCCGACGAACTGCGCGCGCTCGCCGATCGCGCCGACAAGCAACCGCAGATCAACCTGGCCCCACGCGGCTGAGATCAACCTGGCCCCACCCGGCTGACCGGGGACCGCGGCGTCGGAGGTCTTGCGCACGACAGTGGAGGGCGAGCGCTTCGGAGCCGGCCCCGATCCACTCCACGCGTCGAGTACCAGGTGCCCCGGCGCCTCGTGCGCGCCTCCGAACGTGGGCTGTTGCCGCTCCCTGGGAAGAACTGACGGCCGTCCGCCACCGTCGCCGAAGGCGATTGCCGGAGTCCGGCGGACGGTGCGTTGGACGGACGGGTTACGTTCGTCCAACGCACCGTGTCGCGCGCCACAACGAGGCACTTGTCGACGTCCTCTGCCGGGCGGCTATGGGTGACCCGGCCGTGATGGTCCGTCAGGACCCGTCGTGGTCCGTCGGACCGGTGCCTAGCGGCGACCTCTTCCCCGGCCGGTCAGGTCATTGACCAAGTCGCCGGAGATGTTGCTGCTGCGGAGACGCTGGTCGAAGTCGAAGCGGGCGTAGTGCCTGTGGGCGTCGGTGTACCTCTCGTTGTCGATGAAAAGGAACGTGCGGCAGTCGTTGCGGCTCGGGAAGAGCAGACTGAACGACGGGGCGCCGCACTGGCGATGGCCCAGCCCGAACGGGTCGTGCGACGCTGACCGCCAGCCTTCAGCACTCGCCGCGCCGACTGCCGACAACACCAGCGCGCCCGCGCCAAGAGCCACCGAAACGATCCGACCGATTTTTCTCACGGTGCTGTTTCCTCCTGTGCTCGTCCCGATCTTGTGTCGGGTTCGTCGCGGTAACGAGCACGTCTTTTGAAGATCACGCAGCGATACTCCATCCAGCCCGCGGCTGAGCGGGCGAGATCGATGCCTGGGCCTGACCGCCTCCCCCGTTCGCGGGGCGCTGATGGTGTGGCGGAGTGGGCGCTGACCTGCCCGGATGATGACCCGTTGTGGGCCAGAGGAGTGTTTCCCGATCCGGCAGGGCCGTTCGGCAGCCGGTTTCCGACCAAGACGCCCCGGCTTCGTCTCACCGCCCCAAGCCTCGTGCATGGTGAGCGAGGTGGTGAGAGGCGGACCTCCGCGGGCCGGATCGACGGGCCGGTCCCCTCCCGCACGTCGCCGGGTAGCTGGGCCGTTCGGGTGCGTGGACGCGCGCCCGCCACCGAATCGTTGTGTCGTTGACACGGGCGCGTGTCGAGATCCGGGGCTCGGCGGTTCGGGCGCTCAGTCACGGAGACGGACGGAGATGGCCATGCCCCTCATACGCGGGTTCGTAGCACGCCGCCGACGTGGTGCCGCTGTCCTGGCCGCGTTGGTGACCTGTTCGAGCGTACTGACCGGGCAGGACCTCGCCGCGGCCGACGGGATACCCACACCTTCGGTGCCCGCACCGCAGTTGGACTGGAGTCCCTGCGCGCACGGCAGCGAGTTCGACTGCGCGACCGCGAAGGTACCCCTGGACTACGGCCACCCGGATGGTCGAGCCATCGAGCTGGCGGTCATCAAACGGAAGGCAACCGGCCCCGGACGGCGCATCGGCACCCTGTTCTTCAACCCCGGTGGCCCCGGCGGGCCCGGAACGGTGCAGATGCCACAGAACTACCGGTCCTTCCCGCGCGAGGTGCGGGAGCGGTTCGACATCGTCAGTTGGGATCCCCGCGGGGTCGGCAGCAGCACCGCGGTGAACTGCTTCGCCGGTCCTCAGGAGGCCGCTGACTGGAGGGCGAGCAAGGCGGCGGGCTTCCCGGTGGGAGAGAAGGAGCGGACGGCCTTCATCGCCGCGTACAGGGATCTGGCCCGGCGCTGTCAGCAGCGTGACCCCGAGCTCCTGCGCCACGTATCGACCGCCGACACCGCTCGCGACCTCGACCAACTCAGACGAGCCGTGGGGGAGTCGCAACTCACCTACCTGGGCATCTCCTACGGCACGATCCTCGGCGCCACCTACGCCAACCTCTTCCCGGGCAAGGTCCGCGCCATGGTCCTCGACAGCAACATCGACCCACGAGCCTGGACGAATCACGCCTCCGACCAGGCACCCGAACTCACCACCTTCCTGCGCATGGGCTCCGACCGCAGCGCCGCGGCGACCCTGGACCAGTTCCTCACCCTGTGCGGGGCCGCCACCGCCACCCGCTGCCCCTTCTCCGCCGGCGGCCCGAGAGCGACCCGGAGGAAGTTCCACCAGCTGACGCAGCGGCTGCGGACGCGTCCCGTGGGCGCGTGGACCTACGCCGGCACGGTCGCCGACGTGGTGAACAGCCTCTACGCCGTCCATCCCGGGTGGACGGACCTCGCCGGCCGGCTCCAGAACCTGTGGCAAGGGCACGTCCCCAAGCACCCTCCCCTCCCACCCGCACCACCGGTCCCGCATCCGAATCCGTATCTGGGCGAGGAACAGGCCGCTGCGGTGTTGTGCGCCGACAGCCCCAACCCGCGCAACCCGGGCGTCTACCACGCCCTGGAAGAGGCAAGCGCCGCCCGTGCGGGCGACGCCGGACGCTTCTGGACGTGGGCCACCGCGGGGTGCGCCACCTGGCCCGCCGTAGCGGCGAACCGCTATCGCGGTCCGTGGAACAGGCCGACGGCACACCCCGTGCTGGTGGTCGGCACCACCTACGACCCCGCCACGCCCTACAAAGACGCGCAGGCCATGGCCGAGGAACTGGCCAACGCCCGCCTGCTCACCCACTACGGCTACGGGCACACCGCACTGACCAACCCCAGCAGCTGCATCCAGGCCCACGAGAGCCGTTATCTGATCGACGGCCTCCTCCCACCGCCCGGAACGACATGCCGACCGGACACCCCGCCCTTCTCCCGCTCCGCGCCCCGGCCGAACGGCGGCGTCGCCACCGGCGGCGGCGGAATGGCCGGCACCGTCTCCTGAGCCGTCCTTCGACGAAGTTCCGTGTCGCATGCCAGAGTTGGCGCCATGGAGGCGGCGGAACCGGCGGACGTAGCGGTGGACGAGGTCGAAGCGTTGACTGCGGACGCTCTGCGATGGTTGCTGGGAAGTGCCCGGGAAGCCGGGGACGACGGGCTCGCCTGGGCCACCGTGCCCTCCGACGACGAGCCCGATCCCACGTTGTACGGCGGTACGGCGGGTGTCATACCCGTCCTTCTGGAGGCGTGGCGGCACTTCGGCGACGACCGGTACGGCGACGCCGCGCTGCGCGCCGCGCGCAGCGTGGCCGCCGCCGTGGACGGCCGGGAGGACAACTCCCTGTACTTCGGCCTGACCGGCTTGGCGTTCGCGTTGCGGGCGGTCGACACGGAACTGGGCGCTCCGGATGCCGCTGCCGCCGCGGATCGGGCCTTGGAGCTGGTGCGCTCACGCTTCGACGGGACGCGCTGGGGCGACTGGTTCGACCTGCTCGGCGGCAACGCCGGCATCGGCCTCGGCGCATGGGCGACGGGCGATACCGACCTGGCCGTGCTCGCGCTGGAGCCCTATCTGCGCACGGCTGAGCAGACTCCGGCCGGTGTCCACTGGGAGGCGGAAGCCGGTAGGGTCCCGCGGTTCCACCACCTCTCGCACGGCACGCTCGGCATCGTGTACGCGCTGGCCGGCGTCGGCCGGGCCACCGGCCGCGCCGACCTGGTCGAGCTGGCGCGAGCGGGCGCGGCCGACGTCGTGGCACGGAACGAGGCCGGCCCGGCCGATTTCCTCGTCCCGCACTCCGACCCGCAGGACCACCCCGACCTGACCGCGCGCCACAGTTACGGCTGGTGTCATGGCCCGGCCGGTGACGCCCAGGTCTTCCGGTTGCTGCGGGACGTCCTCGACGATCCCGCCTGGCAGAGTTTCGCCGACCGCTGCTGGCACACCGTGACCCATTCCGGCCTGCCGCGCCGTCTGCGGCCCGGCTTCTGGGACAACAACGGACGGTGCTGCGGCACGGCCGGCGTCCTGGCGCTGGCCTGCGACCGGATGGCCGAGCAGGACGACCGCCCGGACTTCGCACGGCTCCTCGTCGCGGACCTCGTCTCCCGCGCGACCCGGGACGCCGACGGCGTGCGGTGGTCGAACATCGAACACCGGGCCACACCGAGCACCCTCGAACCCCATACCGGGTATGCGATGGGTAACGCCGGCATCGTGCGCGAACTGCTGCGTTTCGTACGGATGAGTCGAGGAGGCGACCCGGCTTATGTGGTGGCCTGGCCGGATCAGCCGGTGGTGCATCGGAACGGGAGCTCCGGACGTGCCTCCGTGCCATTGAGCGGTTTTCAGCCACGGGACCGGGGGCTTTCCGTCAAACCGTAGGCGAGGCACGTCGCGTCCCGCGGATTCATCGACGGTGACGGTCAGTTGGCGGTCCGTACCGTTCGCCGGGAGCCTCAGGTGTTGTTGGCAGGGCGGGGCGGTGCACGCTGTGCTGCCTGGGAGAAACCGTGGGAGGTGGCCCGGCGGCGCCCGCTCACGCGGAGCGGGCAGCGGCGGTCCCTTGGGCGCTCTTTCCCCGTGATCGCCTTCGGGGTTCGGTGCCCCTTGCGGAGGACACCTTCGGTACATGTCACCCTGTAGCGCAGATGTCGTCGGAGGGGGATGAGGGTTGGATCACCAAGAGTTTGCCCAAACAGCGGATGCGTCGGCTTGTCTCGACGAGAGCGTGCATGCCGCGAAGACCGCCATCGCCCGCAGGCTCCGGCACATCCGCCAGCAGCATCCTGAGGGCCCCTTCACCCTGGCCGGGCTGGCGGAACGCGCCGGGGTCTCCAAGCGGACGCTGGCGTCGGCCGAGTCCGTGGACGGGACGAATCTGACTGTTGAGACCCTCGTCAAAGTGGCGCACAGTCTCGGGATCTCCCGAGTCGGCTACTTCCTGGACGACCAGGTCTTCGACCAGGTCAACTCGGAACTGGAGTGGCTGAAGAAGATGCGCAGCCAACGGGTGGAGAGCGTTGCCCTGCGGCAGTCGGCGCCCGCGGGGTCGCCGGCCGGTTCCTCCCTGAATGAGCTGAGCCACCTCATCACGCATCTGGTCAGCACTGCCGAGGCAGCCCGCGCGACCCTCGAGGACTTGCCCCGGCAGGATCTCCCTGACGACACCCAGCCGTGATAGTGATGCGCTGGCGACGCAAGGGCGGAGATCTGCAGGCGGTATGGCTGCGTGAGCAGTGCGAACGACGGGTCGACGCGCTGGGGCTGCCCAGTCGCACGAAGCTGTCGATCGATGCGTTGTGCGACCACCTCAGCGAGCTCTCCGGGCGTCCCATCCAGCTCATGCCCTTCGCGCTGCCGCTGGGAAGCCCGGACGGCCTGTGGGTGTCCGCGGCAGGGGCGGAGTACGTCATCTACGAGCAGCGGCTCGCCCCGATCCACCAGCAGCAGGTCGTCCTGCACGAACTGGGGCACCTCATCTGCGACCACGAAGCCACCCCCGTGCTCACCCCCGAGGCCTCCCGGCTCCTCCTTCCCTCGCTCGATCCCGACCTGATTCGGCGGACGCTCGGACGGGAGCACTCACAGTCGTCGGCCGAAGTGGAGGCCGAGTACATCGGCACCCTGATCGGCCGCCGCATCGGCGCCTGGACGTCGGAGCACGTCCGGCCGGTCCCCCCTGAAATGCAAGAACTCGCCGCCCGGCTCAGTGCGTTGGACAACCCCGCCTTCCGAGGGAGCAATGAATAGCGTTCTCTACCCCCTGTGTGCCGCAATAGCCTGCCTGGCACTGCTGTACAAGCTTCGAGTGCTGCGCGCGGACCGTTCGGTCACCCAGGTCGCCCTCGTCGGCAACTTCTTCTTCCTGTTCATCACGTACACCGTCTCCACACCCGTCGTCTGGGTGGCCACCAGCAAGGCCGTGGGCGTCGTCAACTTCTCCGGTCTGCTGACGCAGAGCTGCGTCATTCTGCTGACCGCCTGCCAGCAGGTCGTCCTGCTGCACCTGAGTCACGAGGCCCCCACCGCCTGGCGCAAGGCGAGACCGCGGCTGATCGCGCTCGCACTGGTCCTGGCCGGCATGGTGGGCCTGTTCGTCGCAGCCACCAGCCGGGGCGAGAAGCCCGACGACTTCGCCATCGACAGCGCCCAGTACTACCCCGCGTACCTCACCATCTATCTGCTGGCCTACGCGGCGAACCAAGTGGACGTCGGCGTGCTGGGCTGGCGCTACGCGAAGATCGCCCCGCATCCCTGGATGCGCCGGGGGCTGTATCTCATCGCGGCGACCCTGCCCTTCGCGCTCATCTACACCGGCTGCCGCGCGGCGGACGTCGTTGCCGCACAGTTCGACGTGAGCGGGGAGGCATGGGAACCCCTCGCCCAGGTCGCCGTCACGATCGCCACCCTCACCAAAACCCTGGGCTGGGTGCTCCCCGACTGGGGCCGCAGCCTCAGTGACCTCTGGCAGCGGATCGACGATCGCCGGGCCTACCGTGACCTGGCACCGCTGCACCGGGAGGTCACCGGACAGGTACCGGAGCCCGTGCTGCATCTGGAGCCCGACACGGATCTGCGCACCCGGCTCTACCGTCGGCTCGTCGAGATCCGCGATGCCCAGTGGGCCCTTCGCACCTGGACTCCCGCGGCCGTCGCCGAAGCCGCGGAGCGACGCGGCCGCTCAGCGGGCCTGGCCGACACCGACCTGGCGGCCACGATCGAAGCCGCGCAGCTCAAGGCCGCCCTGCAGGCCCGGGCCGCACAACGGCAGCCGGTCCCGCACACCCTCGCGCCGCGGGTGGCGGAACCCGAAGACCTGGCCGCGGAACTGGCCTTCCAGCGCAAGATGGCCCGGGCGTTCGCGACGTCCCCCGTCGTCGCAGCCGTGGCCGCAGACTTCGTGCCCAGCCCGTCCGTCCAGGAGAACACGTGACCCAGCAGATCCCGTCGCCGGCCCTCAGTCAGCCGTTCGACCAGGAGTTCTTCAACGATCCGTATCCCGTCTACGCACGGCTGCGGGCGGCGGGACCGGTGCACCGGGTCGCCCTCCCCGACGGCTCCACCGCCTGGCTGGTCACCCGCGAACGCGACGTGCGGCCGGCTCTGACCGATCCCCGGCTGTCGGTGAACAAGGCCCACTCCACCACCGGCTACCAGGGCTTCTCCCTGCCGGCCGCCCTGGACCGCAACCTCCTCAACATCGACCCGGACGACCACCTGCGCCTGCGCCGCCTGGTCTCCAAGGGCTTCACCCCACGTCACGTCGAACGGCTGCGGGACCGGGTCGCCACCGCCGCGGAAGACCTCGCCGATCACCTCGCCGCGCTGGGACAGGCCGATCTGGTCAGCGAGTTCGCCAACCCGCTGCCCCTCGTCGTCATCGGCGACCTGCTGGACGTGCCCCACGCCGACCGCCGCCCGTTCTCCTCCTGGGTCAGCGCCATGTTCGCCCCCCAGCACCCCGGCCACACCGCCGAATCCATCGACCGCATCCACCACTTCCTGCTCGATCTCATCGCCACCCGGCGCGCGCATCCCGGTGACGATCTGCTCTCCGCACTGATCGACGCGCGCGACGACGGCGACCGGCTCAGCGAGGACGAGCTGGTGTCGCTGGCCTTCCTCATCCTCATGGCCGGCAGCGAGAACGCCCAACACCTCATCAGCATCGGCCTGTTGGTCCTGCTGCGCCACCCCGACCAGCTGGAGCTGCTGCGCTCCCGGCCGGACCTGATGCCCGGGGCGGTCGAGGAGGTCCTCCGCTTCGCCCACCCCAACCAGATGGCCATCCGCCGTTTTCCCACCGAGCCGATCGAGATCGGCGGCGTACCCATTCCCTGCGGCGAGACGGTGCTGCTCTGCCTCGCCTCCGCCAACCGCGACCCGGACCGCTATCCGGAACCGGACCGCTTCGACATCCGCCGCGCGGACGTGGCGCACCTCGCCCTCGGCCACGGACTCCACTACTGCCTGGGAGCCGCCCTGGCCCGGCTGGAGATCGGCACCGCCCTGGCCACCCTCCTCCGGCGGTTCCCGGACCTGCGTCTCGCCGTGCCCGCGGAGACGTTGCAGTGGCGGGCCTCGTTCAGGTCACATGCGCTCAGGCAGCTGCCCGTACGCACCGGATGAGGCGTCAGCGCCCCTCCGCGGCCCTCACGAGGCCCGTTGTCCGACGGGCCGAGGATCGTGTCGTCAGTAGCCCGGCGCCTCGTCGTATGCGGAGCGGAACCCCGCACAGGCCATCACGGTCGAGGGCAGGCCGAGGCTCTCGTACGACAGGCACTGCATGGACCCGCGAATGATCCGTTCGGCTTCCTTGCGGGCCTGCCCGAGTCGGCTGCGCCAGACCAACTCCTCAGCGATTCCGTACGCCCATGCGCCGAACCACGCGGCCTGTGGTGCGCACTGCAGCGCCAGCGCGCTGCTGTAGGTGTCGTACGCCCGCAGGAGCTGGGAGGACAGGGCGGCGTCCGGGTGTTGGGCGTGCGCGCGCTCGTGTAACGGCGGGACGTGCTGCCCGTCGAGGAAGCGAGCGACCCGGGAGTACAGCAACTCGACTCCCTCGGCGACCTTTTGGACGCTCCCTCCGCTCGGTGCCGACTCCTCCCAGAGGTCTTCGAGCGGATCCCGGGCGCCGAGCGAAGGTTGCGGGACGGGAGGAAGGACCGCGCAGCCGTCGGCCTGCGGAAGGCAGAGCTGGTCCTCCGTCAGGTACTCGCAGGTCTCCGCGTCGTCGCCGGCGAGTTCGTCGCTCGCCGCGGCATGGTGGATGACGTGCTCGTGGCGCAACTGGGACCAGGTGGCGCGCGGGGCGCTGGGCCCGGTGAGTTGGCGCCAGACGGGGTTGATGTCCCAGGAGTAGCCGGTCACTCGCTCCACGTGCCCGGAGGCGCGGGTGGCGAACACGGCGAACCGGCCGGTGAAGTCGTCCTGCACCTGGGTGTAGAGGCTGTCCCCGACCTGCCAGGCCCCTCCCAGGCGGAACGGAACGGGCTGTGAGCCGGCTGTTGTTCGCCCGGCGGCGGGGGGAAGGAGCACATGGAGCGTGTCACTGACCGGCTGGTGTGCCGGGGTCACGAGGAAAGGGAGCCGCTGGCGTGAGCTCCTGGAGAGAGAACTGTTCCGATCAGTGCCCATGCCGGCCCCTTGACGCGGGACGGCACGGTGTCTCACCGATGGACGGAGTAGCGGCACGAGCGATGACGAACAATGGTCAACCCCCTCTGGCCCACTTACAGGGCCTCTGCGGCGAGACGATAGGCACACATGCACCGCGGTGCAACTTGCTGCCGGATGGGTGCAATGAATTGCAACGCCGTGATGTGCCTCCGCGTGGCGGGAGTTGGGCCGGCGGGCCGCCCTCCGGTCGAACGGCAGCGGAAAGGGCCGGACGGTCCCTGGCCGGGGAGGGCCGGTGATCTGGAGGCTGGAGATGTCATGGCGGACGTGGGCCGTCGGTCCGGTTACGGAGGAAACTTCATGATGAACACTCCGCACATCGTCAGTGACGTGATGACCGAGACCGTCGCCGCGGTCGACCGCCAGGCGCGGTTCAAGGGGGTCTTTCTGCGTTCGGACGAAGACCTGGCGGAGGAGGTCCGCCGGAACGTCCTGAGCGAGCCGTTCGCGCCGCCGGCCCAAGGCCTGCGGGTCGAGGTCGCCGACGGAGTCGTCACCCTCGGCGGGCGAGTCCGGGCCTCACTCCAGGCCGGCCGCGTGATCGGGGACGTAGGTCTGCAGGTCGCGGGGTGGCCGTTGATAGCCGGTGTTCGGCGGCCGGGGCGGGAGGTCGAGCTCCGGCGGGGTGACGTGGTGGTAGGGCACCGTGGACAGCAGGTGGGCGATCATGTTCAGCCGGGAGCGGTGCTTGTCGTCGCTCTCGACGACGTACCACGGCGCCTCGGCGATGTCCGTGTGCACGAACATCTCGTCCTTGGCCCGTGAGTACTCCTCCCAGCGGGTCAGCGACTCGAGATCCATGGCGGACAGCTTCCAGCGCCGCGTGGGGTCCTTGAGCCGCCGCCGGAACCGTTTCTCCTGGACCTCGTCACTGACCGAGAACCAGTATTTGCGCAGCAGGATCCCGTCCTCCACCAGCATGCGCTCGAAGACCGGGCACTGCCGGAGGAACCGCTGGTGCTCGGCGGGCGTGCAGAACCCCATGACCCGCTCGACGCCGGCCCGGTTGTACCAACTGCGGTCGAAGAGCACGATCTCCCCGGCCGCGGGCAGGTGTTCCGTGTAGCGCTGGAAGTACCACTGGGTTCGTTCACGTTCGGTGGGCCTGGGCAGTGCCACGATCCGCGCGACCCGCGGGTTGAGGTACTGGGTGACCCGCTTGATGGCGCTGCCCTTGCCGGCCGCATCGCGTCCCTCGAAGACCACGACGAGGCGGGCGCCCTCGTGACGCACCCACTCCTGCAGCGCCACCAGCTCGGTCTGCAGGCGGTACAGCTCCCGCTCGTAGACCGACCGGGACAGTTTGGTGCGGTCCTCGTCACCTCGCTCCTTCGCCATGAGACGACGGTACGAGGAAACCTCCGTCTCCGGCTCGGGCAGGTGGCCTGAACGGAGCCAGGGAGGCCGGCTCGGGGCGCGGCAACGAGCGTGGCGCATCCAGGACGGCCGGTCGGCGCGGGCAGGGGCCGGACGGCCCCTGCCCGGCGAGCGGGGACGGCAGCAGGCTGGAGGTGTGACCACCGGCCGTGCCTCTGCGGTCCGTATCGAGGAGGCGTCATGGAGCACTCTCCGCACACCGTCGGCGATGTCATGACCCGGAGCGTGGTGGCCGTCGGGCAGGAAGCGCGGTTCAAGGAGATCGTCGAGACCATGGAGCAGTGGAAGGTCAGCGCGCTGCCCGTGCTGGCCGGGGAGGGGCGGGTGATCGGCGTCGTCTCCGAGGCGGACCTGTTGCCGAAGGAAGAGTTCCGGGGCAGCGCGCCCAGCCGTCTCGAACAGGCACGGCGGTTGGACGACGTGCGCAAGGCCGGTGGTGTGACGGCCCGGGACCTGATGAGTGCTCCCGCCCTGACGGTGCACCCCGGCGACACCCTCGCCCAGGCGGCGCGGACGATGGCGCACAAGTCGGTGAAGCGGCTGCCCGTGGTCGATGACGAGGGGCTGCTGCGGGGGATCGTGAGCCGTTCCGACCTGCTGAAGGTCTTCCTGCGTTCGGACGAGGAACTGGCGGCGGAGGTGCGTGCCGACGTCATCGACCGGCTGTTCGCGGGCGCCGCGGAAGAGGTGGAAGCCGTGGTCACCGACGGTGTGGTCACGCTCAGGGGCCGCTTTCCCACGGCCTCGATGCTGCCCGTCGCGGCCCGCTTGGTGCGGGCGGTGGAAGGCGTCGTGGACGTGACGCTCGACGTCACGGGTACGACCCCGGCCCCGGCAGAGCCGCCCGCGGCGGGGCCGAGATGAAGCAGCGACGGGTCGGCAGCGTGATGACGGACGACGTCGTCAGCGCGCGGCATGACACCTCGACCGAGGACATCGCGCGGTGGCTGGCGGAGTACGACATCAACGGGCTGCCCGTGGTGGATGCCGAGGACCGGGTGATCGGCGTCATCTCCGTCACGGACCTGGAGCGCGGCCGCGGTTCGGGGGCCGGCACCGGCCTGCTCACCGCCGGCGCGGTGATGTCCGCTCCCGCGCGCACGGTCCGCGCCGACGACTCCGTCGTCCGTGCGGCCCGCCTGATGTGTGCGTGCGGCGTCGAACGCCTCCCCGTGGTGGACGAGGAGGCCCGTCTGGTCGGCATGGTCACCCGGCGGGACGTGCTGCAGATCTTCGCCCGGCGGGATGCGGACATCCGCCAGGAGGTGATCGACCAGATCGTGGTGCGGGCGCTGTGGCTGGGGCGGCAGAGCGTGGACGTCGCGGTCGATGACGGGGTGGTGACCCTCAGCGGGCACCTGGAGAGCAGCGGCGCGGTGGCCGTTGCGGTGCAGATGACCCGGCAGGTCGACGGTGTCACCGCGGTGGTCAACCGCCTGACCTCGGCGCGGGAGGCGCCGTACTGCGGGCCGGTGTAGTGCCGACGCCGTGCCTCAGGGCTGCCGGTGCCGTCCCTGGGCGTCCAATCCCGCCCAGTCCTTCTCCCACTGGGCGTAACGCCGACGGTTCAGCAGGACGACTCCGGCCTTGTCCGCGCCGATCAGCAGCAAACCGGTGGTGGACGCGGCCACGATGCCGACCGCGATGCTCTCGACGACGGCGTCTTCGGGAGTGACCGGGTCCGTCAGCAGGGATCCATGCCGGTCGACCCGTGCGGTGGTCCGGTCGCCGGCCCGCAGGCCGGGTTGCACGGCCGTCACTCCGGTCCGCACCGTGCCGTCCCCGGCCGTCCAGCGCACCGTGGCGTGGACCCGGCCGGCGGTGCCGCCCGGGGTGTCCACCCCGATGGCGGTGGGGGCGTCTTCCGTGAGGACGGCGGTCACCGGCACCGACGCGCGGCTCTGCTGCTCGGCCGCGTGGCTCACGGCACCGGCCGCCGTCACCCCGGCGGCCGGGGCCAGCACCGCGATCAGCAGCCCCGTGGCCAGGAGCAGCCAGGACTCCGCCACGTCCGTGCCGCGCTTGAGCGGGTTACGCAGCCACAACCATCGGATCTTCGTCAGAGGCATGGCACACCTCTTTCGCCCTGCCCTCCGAGAGTGGCACACCCGGCGGGCGCGGGCGAGGGCCGAACGGCCTTGTCGGGAGAGCACGTGGGGGGCGCCGGCGGACGGAAGGCGGCGTCCGGATCTGGCGCGGACCCCGGGGGTGATTCACGATGGGGGGAGGAGGCGTCGGTTCGTACCACCGGCCCGGAGGACGCCATGAGCGAGGCAGACGGTTTCTCACCGCAGCGGCCGATCCGCGTGTTCCTCGTGGACGACCACGAGGTGGTCCGTCGTGGTGTCGAGGACCTGCTGGACGCCGAACCGGACATCGAGGTGGTCGGCGACGCGGGGACGGCGAGCCATGCGCTGGCCCGCGGACCCGCGCTGCGACCGGACGTCGCGGTGCTCGACGTGCGGCTGCCGGACGGTGACGGGGTGTCCGTCTGCCGGGAGCTGCGCTCGCGCATGCCGGGTCTGGCCTGTCTGATGCTCACCTCGTTCGACGACGACGAGGCGCTGCTGGACGCGATCATGGCCGGTGCGGCCGGATACGTCCTGAAGGAGATCAAGGGTGCGGATCTGGTCGCCGCGGTGCGCACGATCGCCTCCGGACGCTCGATGCTCGACCCGGCGACGACCGCGCGGCTGATGAGCACGCTGCGGGGCGAGGACGCCGACGAGCCCGAAGCCAGTGCGCTGTCGAGCCTCTCGCCACGGGAGACCGAGATCCTCGGCCTGATCGGCGAGGGTCTGACGAACCGTCAAATCGGAAAGCGGCTCTACCTTTCGGAGAAGACCGTCAAGAACCACATCTCCCGCATGCTGGCCAAGCTCGGCGTGGAGCGGCGCATCCAGGCGGCCGTCCTCGCCACCCAGGCCGCCCCCGCTCCGGGCCCGGCGCCCGGCCGGCAGCACGGCTGAGGCGGCACGGCTGAGACGTGCGACGCGGCCGAGGCATCCGGCGCGTCACCCCGCGGGCATCGGCACCTGCCACACCAGCCGCGCGCCACCGCCCACCGGTGTCTCGACGGCCATCGCGCCGCCCAGACCCTCGGCCCGCGCGGCCAGGTTGCGCAGACCGCTGCGCCGGCCGTCCGCCGGGATGCCCACACCGTCGTCCTGGACGGTCACGGTCAGCGTCCGGTCGTGGAGGACCAGGGACACCGCCGCAGCGCCGGCGTGAGCGTGCCGCGTGGTATTGCTCAGCGCCTCGTCGAGTACGGCCAGTACCTGCTCGGCGATCTCCGCGGGCACCTCGGTGTCCAGCAGGCCTTCCATGCGCAGCGACGGCGCGAAGCCCAGCGCCCGCGCGGCCCTTTCCACGGCACCGACCGCGCGGGCCCGCAGGCCGTGGGAGACACGGGCGGACTCGTGGGCGCGGAGCCCGAAGATGGTGGAACGAATGATCTTGATCGTCTCGTCCAGATCGTCCACCGCCCGCAACAGCCGCTCACCGGCCTCCGGATGATCGACGAAACGCAGCGCGCTCTGCAACGTCATGCCCGTGGCGAAGAGGCGCTGAATGGCCAGATCGTGGAGGTCGCGCGCGATGCGTTCATGGTCCTTCAGCAGGGCCAGCTGTTCGGCGGCCCGGCGCTGGTCGGCCATCTCCATGGCGAGGGCTCCCTGACCCGCGAACGTCAGCAGCGGCGTGGTCTCCGGCTCGGTGAACGGATCGCGGCCGCGGATCCGGGCCAGCAGCAGCGCCCCCCGCACCCGGTCACCGGTGATCATCGGCACCGCGATCGCGGGCCCCAGACCGCTCCAGCGGGGCGGACCGGCGGTGATCCTCGGGTCGTGCTCGACGTCGAGGCTGGTCAGCGGGCGTCCGGTGCGCAGCGCCGTACCGACGAAGGAGCCGTCGAGGGGGAGGACCAGGCCGCGATGGGCCTCGGCCTCCACGCCGACGGCGAGTGCGACGCTCACGTGGTCGTCGTCGACCGGCAGTGCCAGCGCGCCGAGATCCGCCGCGAGGATCCGCACGGCGTGACCGAGGATCATTTCGAGCACGTCGTTCTCACCCGGCCCGGGCAGCAGACCGGCGACGATCTCGCTGTTGGCCTCCAGCCACTGCCCCCGGTAGCGGACCTCGTCGTACAGCCGGGCGTGCTCGATGGCCACACCGGCCGCCACGGCCAGCGTCGCGAGCACCGTCTCGTCCGCGGCGTCGAAGGGGCGGCCGCCGCGCTTCTCGGTGAGGTAGAGATTGCCGAACACCTCGTCACCGACCCGTATCGGCACCCCGAGGAAGGAGTGCATCGGCGGGTGGCCGGGCGGGAATCCGTACGACGCGGGATGGTCGGCGAGCTCTGTCAGGCGCAGCGGCGTGGGGTGGCGGATCAGCTCACCCAGAATTCCGTGCCCCTCCGGAAAATGGCCGATGGCCTCGGCCTGCGCCGGGGGGATCCCGACGGTCAGGAACTGGGAGATCCGGGTGTCTTCGCCGATCACGCCGAGGGCCCCGTACTCGGCGTCCACGAGGACCACCGCGACCTCGACGATGCGGCGCAGCACCTGTGACAGCTCCAGCCCGCCGCCCACGGACATGACCGCTTCGAGCAGCAGATGCGGCGACCGGTCCGTGGTGTGTTCCATCGCCCGGAGCCGCTCCTGCAGATCGTCCGGCAACGCGCCCAGGCTCAGGCGCGCCCCGTCGCCTCGGTCAGGCCTCTCGCCAGCCACCATGTCCTCCGCGATGGCCGCCCCGGCATCCGCGGCCACACCTTCCACGGTAGTGACCGCGGCGGGACGGGCACGTCCGTGCCGGGCGTGCGCGGCGCCGGACCGCGCGGCGGTGGGCCGTTCGGCCCCCTGACGGCACCCTTCGGCTCATTGCCGACCGGGGGAGCATTCAGCAGGCTCGACACGTGGGACGGGTGCATCGCGACCCGTACCCCTCTCCGCCCCGGAAGAAGGACAGCCATGGAGCCGGAAGTGATCACCGTGGGGCTCGACGGCTCTCCGGAGAGCCTGGCAGCCGCAAGCTGGGCAGCTGACGAAGCGGACCGGCGGCACTGGGTGCTGCGACTCCTGCACGCCTGGATCCTGCTGGCCGCCGAAGCCCCCGACACGCCCCCCGAGCGCGATCAGAACGCCGGCGCCCGGCAGATCGTGCGCCGGGCGCGGGAAGAGGTGGTTGGCCGCCATCCCGATGTGCAGGTCATCGAGGACCTGGTCGGCTCGGATCCCTTGCCCGCGCTGTTGTACGCGGCGAACGATTCGCGGATGGTCGTGCTCGGGACCCGTGCGCTGACGGCGTGGGAGAGCTATGTGCTCGGCGATGTCAGCCTGGACGTCGTGGGCCAGGCCGACCGGCCGGTCGTGCTGGTCCGCGGGGGCTGGTCCGTGGAGGCACCACGACCCGCGGCCGAGGTCGCGGAGCCACGCATCGTCGTCGGGGTGAGCCTGAACGGCCCCTGCGACCCGCTCCTCGACTTCGCCTTCGACGCGGCGGCGAGCCGCGGTCTGCCGCTGCAGGCCGTGCACGGCCGGGCGCTCCCGGCAACCGCCTATGTGCCGTGGGGGATCGAACCGGAGGTGGCGGAGGAAATCGCCAAGGAGGCGGACGGGGAACTGCGGGAGGCGATCCGCCCCTGGCGGGAGCGCTTCCCCGATGTGCCGGTACGACTGACCGTGCTGCCGGAGAACCCGACCCGGGCCATGGTGCAGACGGTCCCGGGCGCCGAGCTCCTGGTCGTCGGCCGGAGGAAGAACCATCCGCGCCTCGCACCCCGGGTCGGTCCGGTCGCGCACGCCGCGATGCACCACGCCACGTGTCCGGTGGCAGTGGTGCCCCACGACTGAGGGACCTCCGGCCCCGGCCCGCGAGGGGCGCGTCCGGCGGCCGCTCAGATCCGCGGCACGACCGCCACGGGGCAGCGGGAGTGATGCAGCACGGCGAAGACGACGGGCCCGAGCAGCATCGGCGTCCGCTGCATGCGTCTTCCCACGACCAGCAGACTCGCCCCGGAGCAGGACTCCAGCAGGACCGGTGTGATCCGGCCGCGTCGCAGGTGTACGACGACGTCGACATCGGGGAACTTCGCCCGCCACGGCGCCAGAACGTCGGCGAGCTTCCGCTCCTCCTCGGCCGCGAGCTCTCCTTCGTCCGGCGGCGGCGCGGTGGTGGGCACGCACTCCACCACGGGCGGCTCCCAGGCCCGCACGGCACGCAGCCGCGTGTGATGGGCCTCGGCGGCAGCGAACGCGAACTCCAGCACCGCCTCGCCCCGCGAACCGGCTTCCTGGACGCCGACCACGACTTCGGGCCGCTCGTAGGCGGCGTTCTCCTCCTCGCGCACGGTCACCACCGGGCACTCCGCGCGTCCGAGGACGTGCAGGCTGACCGAACCGAGCAGGAAGCCGGCGATCGCGCCGTGGCCGCGCGATCCGAGCACCATCATCGTGGCCCGGCCACTGCGGTCCACCAGCGCGTCGACCGCTTGCTCGGAGACCTGCTCGGTCGTGACCGCAACGTCCGGACACACCTCGTGCGCCATGGCTTCGGCCGCTCCGAGTACCTCGTCCCCGTAGCGCTTCCGGTCCGCGGCTCCCCGGGCGCCGGGGACGTCCAGCGGCTGCGAGACCCAGGAATGGAGGAGGTGCAGCGGAAGGCCGCGGGCCGCCGCCTCCGCGGCGCCCCAGCGCACGGCCGGCACGCTGTTCTTGGTGCCGTCCAGACCTACGACAACAGTCCCGCCCATGACGTACCTCCGCGCAGTCAGGGCTCGGATACCGGCTTTCTGGTTCCAGCATCGCCGCAGCCCGGAACGGAGCCCATGGGCCGAGTGGGCCCGGACGGGGGCCGGGTGGCGGTGCGGGCGCGGCTCCCGGTCGGCAGTCCGGCACCGCCTGCCCAGGGGCGCCGCGATCCGGGCTGTTCGGCCCACCGATCGGCGCCGAACAGCCCCTGCCCCGAGCACCGTGCGCGGACGCACGCTGGAGGGTGACCGACTTGCGGAAGGCCGGCCCGCACGCCGCCGGCCGGAAACCGGGAGCAACCGCCATGACCACGGAGCCACTGCTCACTGCGCTGCCGGCAGAAGGGCGGGAACGCCTGATGCGGTTCGCCCACGAGGTGTCGTTCCCGGCCGGGAAACGGATCTTTGACGAACACGGGCTCGCCGACCGGTTCTGGATCATCCGCACCGGCTCGGTGAACCTGGACGTCCACATAGCGCCCGGCCCGCCGACGGTCGTCGACATGCTCGGGCACGGCGACCTGGTCGGCTGGTCATGGCTGGTACCGCCGTACACCTGGCGCATGGGCGCGGAGACATCCACCCCCGTACGCGCCTACGAGTTCGACGCCACGGCCGTGCGTGCGCTGTGCGAGGCGGACCGGGAGCTCGGCCTGGCACTGACCCGCCGGGTCCTCGGCGTGGTCGCCCGCCGCCTCCAGGCCACCCGGCTCCGGCTGGCCGACATGTGCGCGCCCGGGGCGACCACCATGCCGGCCCCGCCGTGAGCGGGGTCGGTCACGACGTGGTGGTCGAGGGCGTACGGGCCCCCATGACGCGGATGCGGCGTCCGGTGATCCGGGTCGGGTGCACCGCGATCCAGAGGCCGCGCCCGTCGCCGGTCCAGGGGCCGGTGTGTGCGCGTTCGTCCAGCCGGCGGCACTCGGACCTGGTGGTGACCGTACGGGCGGGCCCGACGACGAGGACGCTCCATCCCTGACTGAAGGCGTCATCGATGTGGTCGACCTCCAGCGCGACCTGCTGGCCGGCCGCGGCAGCCGGGCCGGAATCCGGGGCGGTGCGGTAGGCGATGACCTCGTCGGCGACGGTGTAGTTCACGGGGAAGATCGCCGGCGCACCGTCAACGGTCACCGCCACTCTGCCGACCCCGTGGGTGGAGAGCAGGCCCCGGCACTCATCAGAGCTGAGGACCAGCACCTCCGGGTGGGCCGCTGCCGTGCCGAAGCCCGCCGGCAGCTCCGCCGTGCCCCCGGTGAGTTCGGCCACCGTCGTTTCCAGCGCACCGGCAAGGCGCAGCAGGAAGCCGATGGCGGGCTCGGCGGCGCTCTCCTCCACGTACCGGAGATACTCCGGCGAGGCGGCGGCCCGTGCCGCGACCTCCTCGCGGGTCAGCCCCAACTGCTGACGGCGCAGGGTGGCGCGCCGGCCGAGGTCACCGCGCGTGGGGACCGGCTCCGACGGGGGCTCGGGCTGCTGGTTGCTCATCGTCCACACGTCCCTTCGTCGCGGCGCTTCATGCGTGTGCCGCGCTCCGTCCGGCGGGTCGGGCCGAACCGGCGGCCACGGCCGGCCGCAGCTCTTCGGAGACCGCGACGACGCCGTCGACGCCGGCGCACATGCGCATGAGGACGGGTATCAGCAGCGGATCGTCCACCGAACCGTGCAGTGTGACCTGACCCCGCACCACCTCGGCGGTCACTCCCGCTGCGCCGAGGCGTGCCGTGCGTCCGATGACCTCATGAGAGATCTCGTCCTCGATGGCCTGGTCCTTGCGCAGGAAGACGCGCAGCAGGTCGCTGCGGCTGACGATGCCCAGCAGCACGTCCGCCTCGTCGACCACGGGGAGACGCTTGACGTTCTGGACCTCCATCAGCCGTGCCGCCTCCACCACCGTCCACTCCGGGTGCGCACACACTGCCGGCGCGGACATCAGCTCACCGGCGGTGCGCCCCTCGGCCCGGGCCCGCTCCCACGCCTCCAGGTGGGGCACGGGCGTCCTGCCGGAGAGGTCGGACCGGTCCGCCGCCTTCCGCAGCAGGTCGGCCTCCGACACGATGCCGGCCGGCCGGCCGAGGGCGTCGAGGACCGGCACGGCGCTCACCGCGTGGTCGGCGAGGACCCGCGCGATGTCCTTGAACGGCGTGTCGAGCTGCACGCTGACGACCTTCCTCGTCATGAGCTCGCCTATCGTGCGGTGTTCCATCTCCGGCTCCTTCCGCCGGCGGAACCGACGGGGCGTTCACGTCGCAGACCGCCGGTCCGCGTGCTTCTCCAGCCTGGCCGCGGCGGACCGGCCGGGGGATGAGCCGATCGGCCCCCGGGCGGTGGCCGGCAGGCCCGAAAGGCCCGGGTGGCCCATGGTCAGGGTCCTATGGCCCCTGACCCGGCCCGGCCGCACCGGCGACGCTGAAGAGGTTCTGCGATCCCCTGCCCGCCGCTCCGGGAGGCACCCGGTGTTCACCAAGATCCTCGACGACACCCTGGTCAAGAACCTGGTCGCCGACGCGGTCACCGCGCCGTCCATGCACAACGCCCAGCCATGGCGCTTCCGCTACGCCCGCCACAGCCGCACCTTCACCCTGTCCACCGACCCGGACCGCGCGATCCCGCAGGCCGATCCGACGACCCGCGGCATGCACCTGGGCTGCGGAGCGGCGCTGCTGAACCTACGGGTGGCTGCGGCCCACGCCGGCCACCGCACCTGGACCACGCTCCTGCCCGACCCGCACACCCCGGCGCTGCTGGCGACCGTGCGCCTGGACGACCCGCACGGCCACACCGACGAAGCCCTTCCCGACCTCCATCAGGCGATCCGCGAACGCCACACCAGCCGTTTCCCGTTCACCGAGCGGCAGATCCCCGACACCGTCCGCACCGCCCTGACCGAGGCCGCGGCCCGAGAGGGCGCACAGCTGAGCTTCCTCACCGACTCGCACCGCGAGACCGTACTGGACCTGATCAAGCACGCCGAGGGCTACAACCGCATGGACGACGCCCGGGACGCCGAACAACGCGGCTGGACCCGCGACACCGGTACCGGGCCGTCCGCCGACGACGGGATCCCGGCCTACGCCTTCGGTCCCCGCAAACGCGCCGGTTCCACCCCCGTCCGGGACTTCGCCGGCCGGCACACCGTGCCCGACCGCGACTACGCCGACTTCGAGAAGAACCCCCAACTGGCCTCGCTCAGCACCGCCGGAGACGAGCCCGCGGACTGGCTGCGCGCCGGCCAGGCGCTCGAACGCGTACTGCTCGTGGCCACCTCCGAGGGAGTTTCCGCTTCGTTCGCGACCCAGCCCGTCGAATGGCCCGACCTGCGATGGATCCTGCGCGACCCCGTCTCGGGATCCGGGTACGTGCACATGCTCCTGCGCCTGGGGTACGGCCCGCGGGGGCCCCGCACACCG
Source organism: Streptomyces nigrescens (assembly GCA_024349765.1). Classification (GTDB taxonomy): domain Bacteria; phylum Actinomycetota; class Actinomycetes; order Streptomycetales; family Streptomycetaceae; genus Streptomyces; species Streptomyces endophytica. Next base: position 432,461 of record AP026074.1, read on the forward strand.
CGACGCCCGGTGGACGAGGTGCTGACGATCACCGCGTGATCGAGGCTCGCATCTTGGGAGTCCCGGTGCGGGGGCGTGGCCTGCACGGCCTCCGCGCGCACTGCCTCCCCGGCCACCCGTTCAGGGCGCGGTGAAGTCGTCGCGCGCCAGGGCGTAGACGGTGCAGGCGCGGCCCAGGACGCTGTCCTCGCGCAGTGGTGTGAATCCCAGGCGACGCGCCACGACGGCCGAGGCGGTATTGCCGTGATGGATCATTGCGGTGATCTGTGCGAGTTCCAGCGTGCCGAAGCCCCAGGTGAGGACGGCCTGGGCCGCTTCCGTGGCGTAGCCGTTGCCCCAGTGGTGTCGAGCGAAGGTCCAGCCGATCTCGGTTTCGCCGAACTGCTCCCACCAGTTGAGGCCACAGCGCCCGATCGCCTCGCCGCTGCTTGTCAGTTCCACGGCGCACAGGCCGTGGCCGCGCAGAGTCCACTGCTGTTGGATGTCGCGCAGCCGCGCTGCGGCTTGCTCTCGGGAGTAGCCACCGACGAACCGGTTCACCTCGTCATCGGCGTGAAGGCGCACCCACCAGTCGGTGTCGGCCTCGGTGAGTGGGCGCAGTCGCAGGCGTGGTGTGGTGATCACTGTGCTTCAGTCCTTGCTGTCCATGGTCAGGAGCACCCGTCCGAAGGGCCGGTCCTCGATCAGGTGGCGTTGTGCCTCGGCCGCCTGCGCGAGGGGGTACTCCTTCGCGACGGTGGGCTCGAACCTCTTGTCGGTCAGCCAGTCCAGGAGGGTCTGCCGTGCGGCGCGCGTGACGTCGTCCGGGAACATGTCGAACTTGTAGCCGTGCACGCGGGCGGTCTTCCACATGAGGTCCGTCACGTCGATCGTGCCGCGGGTGCCCGCCGAATAGCCGATGGCGATGTAGGTGCCGCCATGGGCCAGGGAGCCGATTGCCTCACCGAGCAGCGGGCCCGCGACGCCGTCGAGGACGACATCGACGCCTCTGCCGTCGGTGAGCCGTGCCACGCCGTCGCGCAGGGATTCCCGCGACAGGTCGATGACGTCGTCGAAGCCGGCAGCCCGGGCCCGCTCGGCCTTCTCGGTGCGACTGGCCGTGGAGATCACCCTCGAGGCACCCAGCTGTGCGGCGACGTGTACGGCTCCCATGCCGACCGCTCCTCCCACGCCCGGCGCGAGCACGCTCTGGCCCGGCCGGAAGCCGGCCAGTTCGGTGAGCGCGAGGTAGGCGGTGGAGTATCCGGCCCCGGCCAGCATCGCGGCCATCTGCCGATCACTGACCTCGTCGGGCAACGGGACGAGTGCCCCCGGGTACTCGGCTATGTACTCCCTCCAGGTGCCGTCCGTGCTCAGGCCGCGTCCCGCACCGTTGATCGCTACGCGAGTTCCTTCGGGCAGGCCGCTGGCTCCCGCGTCGACCACGACGCCCACGGCGGCTCCGCCGGGAACGAGGGGAAGCGGTTTGCACAGCGACGGTGACATGCGCCCCGCACGCACGGTGTCGTCCAACGGGCTCACCGTGCTGACGGTCACCCGCACCAGCGCCTGACCGGGCGCCGGTTCGGGCAGGTCCATCTCGACCAGGCGTAGCCGGTCGTATCCCCCGTGTTCCCGGTACTGGATCCCGTACATGGGACTTCCCTCTCTCCTCCAACAGAACAACTTCTGTTACAACAAAGGTCATGAAAAGCGAGCGGTGAAAGGCAACCGGTGGAAGAAGACTGGCCCCGGTTGAGGCAGATCCATGGGGTAGGTCTATGTCGACGGGGCGGCCAGCGTCTCGCGCAACATGTCCTCGATCGTCGTCCGGCCCAGTGCGCTCCGCGCTGCGTCCTCGGCTTCGTCGTAAGCCTGGCGCAGCGCGGGTCGGATGCCCGCGCCGACCGGGCACTTCGGGTTCGGGGCGTTCCGGTGCAGGCCGAACAAGGGCTCGTCCTCGACTGCTTGGAGGACTTCCAGCAAGGTGATCTCGCCCGGATCGCGGGCCAGCCGCCACCCGGCCCCCGCCCCATGACGGACCTCAACCAGCCCGGCGTCGCGCAACCCGCCCAGACAGCGCCGAATGACGACCGGATTCGTGTTCACGCTCTCGGCGGCCTGTTCCGACGTCACCAACTCCCGGCCTCGCCGATGGACCAAGGCCATCCAGACCAAGACATGGACGGCGACGGTAAGTCTGCTGTTCGCGGCCATCGGTCCTCCTTTGAAAGAACAATTTCAGTTACATAGGGAGATCGTCAAGGGCACTCGTGTCTCCAACTCAGCCCCATGTCGCGATGGTTGCGAAGGAAGGCGGCGGGCTCGCCCCTTGATGTCTGCCGACCGCTCGGCAGTGGTCCTACGTTCAGAGGGGCTGCGCCGGACGGTACTCAGGCCAAGAGCAGCCTGGTCGCCGCGTCGAGCACGTCGGCGCGGCTGCGTGGGCCGTGGTCGGCCGCCAGGAAGTGTTTGCCGACGGCGAGCGAGAAGGCGAGCATGCTGCGGGCCTCGACTTCGTCCTGGTCCTTGCAGAACGTGCTGAACAACGAACGCGCGTATTCCATCCGGCGGTTGTCGACGCGGCGGAGGCGCTGGGCGACGGCCGGGTCGCGCCGCGCCCAGTCCCGGACGGCAAGGTCGATCGGCAGCAAGGTGTCGGAGAAGGTGAGCGCGCCCGCACGCCGTACCTTGTCCCGGGCGTCGCCGCCTTCGGTCTCGACGCGTTCGATCACCTCATCGGTACTCATCCGCTCCCAACTGTCGAGCATCTCCTCCAGCAGTGCACCCCGGTCCTTGAAGTGCCAGTAGAAGCCGCCTCGGGTAACCCCCAATGCCTTGGCCAGCGGCTCGACCCGCACGGCGCCGGGACCGCCCGCGGCAAGGGCCCGCAGCCCGGCTTCGATCCACGTACTGCGCGGGGTGCGCGTCGGTGCCGCCATCGGTTTCTCCTCGGTGTTGTCGTCTCCGCCACGGAGTCTGCCTCCTCCGGCGTGCGACTGCTACGCTCCATCCATACACCACTGTATGGATGAGGTGGCTCATGACGCTCCCGCATGCCCCGCGCACCTCCCGGCCTTGGCCCGTCCATGGCTCACCAGCGGTTTCCGGCTGCGAGACGTCCGGGTCACTCCCATGTCCCTGAGGAGTAGCGATGATTGATGCCACGTCACCACCGCAGGTCCCGGGTCGGGTGCGTCATGTCCCGGTGCCAACCGACGCGCAGCGGATCAGTACTCTCGACCGGATCGACTACGAGAACGCCCTGCTCGCCGACCTCGGCCCGACGGAGGACCGCACCGCCGAGCAATGGGCGCGAACGGTCCTGGAAGAAGCACCTCGTGACATGCGGCGGGCCCTCACTCAGGGCTGGACCGCACTCGGTCTGCAGCTCGGCCCGGCCCTGTCCGAAGGATGCGTGCTCGGCTGGCCGGTGCGGCACAGCACTCCGGACTCCGTGCTCCTCTCCACCAGCTCCACCCTCGGGCTGCACGGCCAGCTTGTCTTCCAACGCCTGCCAGGAGAACTGCTGTTCGCCTCCTTCATCCAACTGGAGGGCGACGCCGCACGCGCCCTGTGGGCTTCGGTCGAAGGCCGCCACCCCGATGCCATGCACCGGCTTCTCGACCGAGCCATATCCCGGACCACCCCGGCCTGACCACATCACCACAACACGCCGATCGGCGGGGCGGCGATGCGGCGGCAGGCGGGCGCCGGAGCGGCCAGCCGGCTGCGATCCCGCCGGTTCGGAACGGTCTCTGTGCTCCACCCGGTCGGCGCGTTGGTGCTACCGGTGCGCACCCCGACGGCAATTGACCCGACGTCAGACCTGTACCGCGGCCGATTGTCAGTGGGTCCTGTCATAGTCGACGGCATGACGACTCCGCTTGTGTGGGTGTCCGCCGCGCGCGGCTATGAACTGGCGCTGGACGGCACGACGTTGAGGTGCCGCAGGACCGATGGACGGGACGTGAAGTCCCCGCCGAAGGGCGTGCTCGCCGACCCGGTCGGCGAGCGGTTCGCCGCGCTGCGGGACCGGTTGGTGCGGCATGAGGAGGAGTGCCGGGACACCGTGGAGTCGTGGTTGCTGAGCGGGGTGCCGGTGCCGGCCGGGCTGCTTGCCCGGATATGGCAGGATCCGGGCTGGCGGTCCTGCCTGGAGCATCTGGTGGTGCACACCGACGGGCGCACCGGGCTGCTGGTGGACGTCGCCGAGGACGGGCGGGTGTCCGTACGGGACGAGAGCGGCCTCCTGTACGGGCCGCCGGCCGGCGCCTCCGTCACGCTGCTGCACCCCGCCCTGCTCGGCGATCTCGGGCCGTGGCACCGCCTCCTGGAGGCGCATGGCGTCGCACAGGGCTGGGCGCAGCTGGACCGGCGGGTGTACCGACGGCCGGAGGGGACGGATCCGCAGGCGACCGGTATCGACGCCTTCGAGGGCGAGCCGTTCACGGCGCAGTGGCGTGCCAGGATGAACGCCCTGGAGAACGGCTTCGTCGTGCGGGGCGGCTTCGCCGTCGCCAAGTTCGCCGAGCGGTTTCTCCGGATGGAGGCGCGCTGCTGGGTGGGGGAGGCCGACCCCGGGGCGTCCGAGGAGGCCGGACGGCTCCTATGGGTCGACGAGGCCGAACATCCGGTAGCCGTCGGCACGTTGGGACCGGTTGCCTGGTCCGAGGGGCTGCGGATGGCGGAACTGATCTACGGGGGAGCGACGAACGATGACGCGTGAAGCGCACGTGAGGGGCGAAGGGGGCGCCGCGGCGGCCGCGGACGAGCCGGCAGCGGTGCTGGATGCGGCGCTGGCGGCGGGGTTGGCGCCCGTAGGAGCGCCGGACGGGGAGCCGATCACCGCCCGGCGCTACGACCATCCCCATCTCGGTGGGCGGCCGGTGGTCCGGCTGACCGGGCATGCGGTGGCGCCCGTCGAGGACCGGCTGCTGGCCGACCTCGGATTCTCCGCCCCGGAGGCCGGGGACCCGGTGGCGTCGGGGCAGCGCCCGCAGCCGCGCTACCCGGCGTGGGCGCTGGTGCACGACCTCGCGCACGCCGAGGTCGCGCTGGCCGCCGGGGTGGAGATGGCACGGGCCGGGCGGCTGGCCGTCCCCAAACCGGGGCCCGCGCTGGAGAGGTTCCAGGCGATCGCCGCGACACTTCCCGATGACCACCTGCCCGTGTACTGGGAGGAGGTCGGCCGGATCTTCCTCGCCGCCGGGCGGGACAAACAGGCCACGATGATGTTCGGCCGGGCGCGGACGGCGGACCGGCAGGCCACGGGGCCCGTCGCCGACCCGGCCCGGCGCCGCGCGGTGTTCCTGGAGTTCGCGCTGGCCGGGGCGCTGTCGGCCAAGGACATCAAGGCGTACGTCACCGAGCTGAGCCGGCGGCCCGACCCCGTCGAGGCGTACCGCGAGCTGTGGGAGCTGGCCGTACGGCGGACGACGGGCGGGCTCGCGCCCTGGCCCGAGATGCTCAAGCAGATCGCCAAGCTCGCCAAGGCCGCGGGGCGCGAGGTCGTCACCGAGCACCGGCTGCTGCTGGAGGGCCTGGTGGACGCGCCGGCACTGTGGCGGGTGGCGGACGGGTTCTGGACGGCGCAGCGCACGCTGCTGCTGCCCGTGGTCGCCGGTTCCGTCGTGCTGAAGCGGCGGTTGCTGTGGCGGCTGACCGCGGTGCCGCGCTCAAGGATGGACGCCTGGTGGTGCGCCCTGCTGGAGGAGACCGGCGCGCTGGACGAGCTGGCCGGTGATACGGGCAACTGGCTGTCCGCGATGCTCGGCCGGTACGGCGACCGCGGTGCCGCCGCCCCCGAAGAGCTGCTGCGGCTGGTTCCGGCGCTGGCGGACCGTATCCGGGAAGCGGGGACGCCCGTACGGTTCGACGCCGGCGAGCCGGATGAGTACCACAGCATCGATGCCGTCGCCCTGTGCCGCTGCCTGGAGGCGGGCGTCCCCGTGGCGGACCCCGGCCCGAAGGCCTCGCTGACCAACTGGCAAGGGCCCGCCCGCGTCGATCTGCGGTCCCTCACCGACGACACCCGCTTCGGGCCGGTGCTGGCCCGGTCCGTTCCCACCGGTGGAGGCGAGTTCCGCTCCCTGTGGGGGACGAAAGCCCTGCGGCCCCTCCTGGGCAAGACCGTCGGCGCGCGACTTGGGCAAGCACGGTCGGGCGGCCTGGAGGACGCCAGGACGGCCGTGCGCTGGCTGGGCGAAAACATCCGAGCGGACATGCTGACGGGGATACCGGACCTGGCCACCCGGATCGAGGACCTCGACATGGTGACGCCGCTGACCCGTACGCTGCGCGCGGGCATCCTGGACGAGCTGGGCTGGGCCGCCCTGGACGAGGCCGCCGCCGAGCTCAAGGGCGACAGCTGGTGCTGGGCGAGCTGGCCCGTGCTGGTGGTGCACGACCGCAGAAAGGCCATGGCGATAGGGCCCGGCGGCCGCATCGCCGAACACCGGCTGCGGGTCCCGCGCGGAGCCGACAAGTTCGACTACGACGTCAAGGTCTTCTTCTCCGACGGCCAGTTCCTGGTCTGCCACTTCGTCAACGGCCGCCAGATGCACTACTGGTCGGACACACCGGAGGAGCTGTTCTCCGTACGGCCCAGGCTGTGGGAGTCGCTCTACTACGAGCGGGAGCAGCTCGGCTACACCTTCATGGCGCCGAGCGGACGAAGGTTCATGGGCCACAAGGTCCTCGGCCCCGGCGAGAAGCGGGTCGGTCCGAACGGCCAGATGTTCCACGACGGCCGGGACTTCTGGTGGCACGCCACCGACGAGCTGGACTCGCAGGTGCACCGCGTCGACCTGGCGACCGGTGAGCTGACCGACGCCGAACTGCCGGAATTCTTCGATCCGTCGCTGCTCGGCAAGGACGAGCATTGGCGCTTCGATTCCTCATGGCTGGCGCCGCTGCCGTACGGCGTTACGGGGTCACCGCTGGGCAGCGACGGCAGGCACGTGGGGCTGCGCGTTGCCGAGGACCGGGCCACCGGACGGGTCCGCTATCACCGCATCGACGGCGTCCAGGGCGTGTTCGACGGGTCCGGCGGCACGGCGGTGTGGGGGCTGCTGGACATCCCGGGATCCGCGAAGCCACTGGTCCTGAGCGGGGGTCTCAGGCGGTACGACCCGGTGGTGGCCCGCGACGCCGAAACGGGCGAGCAGTACTGGGCGGCGCAACGGACGAACTACGGCTACACGCGCCACGATCCGTCCCCGGTGGCCGCCGGGACGCGGCTCATGCCGCCGTCCGCCTTCTGGCACTTCCTCAAGCCCCGCGATCCCGCCGGATCGGCGGCGCTGCGGGAGGTCTCCGAGGACACGGCGCGACGTCTGCTGAAGGCCGCCGCCACCTCCGAGGAAGCGCTGCGGACCGCCGTCGCGAAGCTGCTGCCCGAGGTCGGTCATCCGCTGCTCATACGGGGCGTCATCGGGTGCGTCCAGGAGGCCGCCGCAACGGCCCGTTCCCACAACGCACTCCTGCGCCGCCTGAAACGCGTCGAGTACCCGCGGCTCAAGGTACGGGAACGGGATCTGGGCGGGGCGCTGGAGGGGCTGCTCAGCCGATACACCACCGGGGACGAGGGCGGGGTGGCGCAGATCGAACTCGCCTCGGCGTTCCTGGCCGGCACGATCGGCGGCGACAGCGGGAGGGAGCAATGGCGGGAGTACCCGAGTGCGGTCGACTGGACCGAGCTGCCCGGCCGGATCGGCGGTCTCGCGGTCCGTGCGGTCAGTGCCGTCACCGGCCCCGCACACAGCCGGGCACTCCTGCGGCTGCTCCGCTTCTGGGCCGTCTCGCCCCTCGCCGAACCCGGGCTGCAACGCGGTCTGTTGAAGGGCGAGGAGCCTGGCGCGGTGTCCGGGGAGAACGGCAGCCTGCTGCCGCTGCACAGCGCCATCCGTAACGGCTCGTGGGCCCGGTCCCTCGCCGTCGCCGACGAGGAGCTCTGCGTGTTCCTGCAACGGGGGACCGTGCCGCACCCCGACGGTGTCGTCGACATCCGTCCGGTGCCCGACGGCTGGGCCACGCCCGAGCGGCTCCAGCGGCTGGTGGACGAAGCGGAGCGCAGCGGCCCGGTCCCCTTCGAGCCCGGCGAGGCCGACCGGCTCGCCGATGCCACCGGTCTTGACCGCGGCGCTGCGGCCCTGCTCCTGGCCGGTCTGCCGCACATCGAGGGCGAAGGCCGCGACTTCCTCCCCACGGCGGTCCGCAAGGCCCTGGACCTGAAGGTGACCGAAGCCCAGACCGGTCGCGACCGGCTGCTGCGGATACGCCCGGTCGCCCGGCTGGAGCTCTACGACGCCGCCATGCCCGACGACCCCGCCGACCTGTGGGACCAGGCCGCGACGGCCGACCGGCTGGCGCGGGCGTGGAAAGAGGTGGCGCCTGGATGAGGATGAGACCGGCTCCCCCGTGCGGGGGAAGGATCGGTGCCCTGGCCACCTCGGAGGATGAGCGATCTTCCGTCCCGGGCTCGATGCCTTCGAACGCGGGCCCATGGAACCGTGTCTCTTGATCAGAATCTGGGCGGACAAGGACAAGTTCCGGAAGTGGTACGCGGTCGGCGGCGGTCCGTACCTGTTCGTACTCAGCGGCCTGGCACTGCTGGTGGGCATCCTGGCGTTGAGCCTGGTCCGGCCGTGGGGTCTGGTGTTCCCGAGCTGGACCCCGTTCCTCGCCGGGTGCAGAGTTCCGCGCCGGACGCTGGCCGCCACGGCCTTCACCGTCTCGGCCTTTCTCCTCCTCTACACCCTCTGGGCAGCTGCGCAGACGATCAAAGACTTCGACGACGACGGCATTTTCCGCCCCTGGATCGTCGTCTACGGCATCCCGCAGTTCCTGGTGTGGGGCGTCGGCTTGGCCATCGCCGCACTCTCCTACCGCCGCCGCACATCAACCGGGCGCTGAGGACTGTCCGGCGGGTCACGAACGAAGCCAGCGCGCCCGGGGCACTCCGCACGCGGTCACGGGCTTGACTCATCGCCAAGACCCGCGGATCGGTGCGGTTGTCGCCCGCTGCTCCGGCACCATCGGATCTCGCCCTCGTGCCATGCGTCGGTGGGCATGAGCCCGGCGGCGGTGGCGACGGCAGTCGATGCCTGATGTTCGGGGTGGATGTGGGCGATGACGGTCTGCACGGGCTGCCGACTGAGCCAGTCGACGAGCCCTCGGGCCGCTTCGGTGGCGATGCCTCGTCCCTGCCACGGGGTCCCCACGACCCAGGCGATCTCGGCGGCGGTGCCCTGGCCGGAGGGGCTGACCGTCGCCTGGACCGTGCCCGTCAGGCAGCCCTCGTCACGGAGCCAAATCACCCAGTTCAGCCAGGAGACGGCCGGATCGGGTGAGCCCGCGGTCAGCCGCTGGTAGCGCGAGCGCAGGGCTTGTGGGGTGTCCGGGGTGCCGCCGATGAAGGTGTGCAGAGCCGGATCGGACAGCACCGCGGCCATCTCCTCGGCGTGCTCGACGCGAAGGGGCAGCAGGTCCAGCCGCGCAGTCCTGAAGGCCCGGGCGTTGAGGGTGCTCATGCCGCGTCCCCCTCGAAACGCTCGACGCAATGGCCGAGTTCGCAGCGGGCGCCCTCCCGGGCCCGATCCACAGGTCTTGCGCATTTTTCCACGGCCGGGCGGTCCGGCTCCTCAGCGGCTGGTAGCAGGACTGTCATTGCTCTGTGATGCGGCTGCCGTTGCCGTGCGGGGTGTTGGGCGGAGGGTGAGTGCGGCGACGACGGTGACACCCATCGCCGCGGCGCCGATCCAGGACGCTGCCGTGTATCCGGTGTCGGTGGGGAAGGTCGAGCCGGCCGGGGTGTGGGCGGCCAGGGTCAGGCCGCCCAGGGCACTGCCGACGGAGAAGCCGACGCTGCGGACGACTTGATGGAAGCTCATCGCGCTGGAGGTCTCCTCCGCCGGGGTGACGGCGAGGATCGCGTTCGGCATCGCGGCGGAGAAGACACCGACGCCCAGGCCGAGCACGCCCATGACCGTGAAGGCCAGCCAGAGCTGGCTGCGGTGGACGGCGAAGAGCGCCAGGGCCGCCAGTACGGCAGTGGCCCCGGCGGCCAGGACCGTCGCGGGTGCGAGCCGCCGGCGTAGCGGAGGCACCAGCTTGCCGCCGGCGAAGCCCAGTGCGGAGAACGGCACCAGTACCAGGCCCGCGATGACGACATCGACACCGAAGCCGTACCCCGTCGACTCAGGTGTCTGCACATAGCGGGTCACCAGGGTCAGCAGCAGATACATGCCGATGCCGCCGAGCAGCATGACGGCGTTGGCGCCGGCGACCGCGGGATGCCGCAGCAGGGCGAGGTCCACCAGCGGGGCGGCGCACCGGCGTTCACGGCGTACCCAGGCGCCGATGAGTACGACCGCGGCGGCCACGAGCGTGGCGGCGATCGCCGGGCGATCGGTCCACACGGGGTGGTCTGGCTGATCACCAGGAGCAGGGCCAACGGGCCGCCGCCCAGCAGGGCCGCGCCCGCTACGTCGACGGATGACGCGCGGCCAGGGGGCGGCTGGGGCACCGACCACCAGGCCGCGGCCAGCGCGATCGCGGTGATCAGCAGGCCCAGCCCGTAGGCGGCAGGTAGCCCGGCGAGGTCGGTCAGCAATCCCGCCAGCGGGTAACCGACACCGATGCCGATGGTGGAGGCCACCGAGAGGAGTGCAATCGTCGGGCCGGAGCGCTCGGCCGGTCATCGGTTCACCTCGGTGGTGAGGTGCGAGAACAGACCGGCGTGGATGCGGGTGGTTGCCTGGCGCGCCCAGTCGGCGTCGACGTCCGCGGCGGCGAGCGCGGCGTTGGTGTTCAGCAGCATCCCGAACGCCATGAAGGTCTTGATCTGCACCGCGTCGAGGCCGGTGGTGTCGCTGACGGTCGCCCACAACTGGCCGAAGCTTTCCCGCACCGCCTCGCGCACCTCGTCGTCACCGCACGCGGCGAATGCCTGCAACTGGAGCAGCAGCAGGGTGCGGTCCTTCAGACTCGCGTCGTAGCGCTGGCCCATGGCTGCCAGTGCCTCCATGCCGGAGGCCGGGCCGGCGGAGGTGGCGAGGCCGTCCGTCATCGTGGCGAAGGCGCGGCGGACGACTTCGAGGAAGAGCTGCTTCTTGGTGCCGAAGAGGCGGAAGACGTAGGCGTGGGTGATGCCCGCCTTACGTGCGATCACCTCGGCCGAGACTCCGTGCAGACCGTGCTCCGCGAACTCCTCCGCGGCGATCTTCAGCACCTGCTCACGACGCTCCGCACCGGCCAGCCGCTTGCCGCGCTCCGTGGCCACGGCAACCTCCCGAGTAGAAACTAGTAAGTCACCTGTAACTTACCTCGTAGGTACGGCAGATGGGGAATGGTCCGGGCGCCTGGCAGCATCTCCTCGCAGCCACAACGAGACAACCACAGCCAATACGAGCGACCGCCCGCGCCGGTGGGACGGCGCATTCGCCGATCTGGCCCGCGAACAGGCGGCAACCGACGCGGCGCTGGCCGCGTACCCGGATCTCGGTGCGCGGGTGGGGCGCGACCGTAACGCCGTCCGGGAGCTGTGGGTTCACCGGATCGAGGAGTACGCCCGCCACTGCGGGCACGCCGATCTGTTGCGCGAACGCATCGACGGCCGGGTGGGGCAATAGCAAGAGCGCACTCGACCGCCGGGAGCCCGGGGCTCCCTCAGGCGTGGTCGGGTAGGGGGACCCATCACTGTGCCCCACTACCCGGCCAAGTCGACCTGGCGGCCGTCACCGGCCCTGGCCGCTACCGGTCCTTGGCCAGAGCGACGAGCTCGGCGAACAACCCGCCGGCGTCGACCAGTTCGTCGTAGCCGCCCTGCTCGATGACCCGACCCTCGCGCATCACAAGGATGCGATCCGCCAGCCGGGTGTTCTCCAGTTGGTGCGTGACGACGATCGTCATGCGCTCGGCGGCAATGCGCTTGACCTCCAGGAAGATCTGGTGTTCGCCGCGCGGGTCCATCTGCGAGGTCGGCTCATCCAGGATCAACAGCGGCGTGCGCCGGTAGAGCGCACGTCCGCACACCAGGCGCTGCCACTGTCCTCCGGACAGCTCCACCCCACCGAAGAGCTCCCGAGCGAGCAGGGTGTCGAGCTGTCGGGGCAGCTTCTCGATCGCCTCGCGCATCCCCACCGCGTCCACGGCCTCCCACACCGCCTCGTCGTCCCATGTCTTGGGCTGCCCGAGGGTGATGTTCTCCCGTGTGCGCAGTGGCCAGCAGGCGAAGTTCTGCGGGACCAGGGCGGTGCGTTTCCATACGGCGTCAGGGTGCGCACGGGCGAGGTCGATGCCGTCCCACACGACACTGCCCTTGTCGGCCAGGAGGATTCCGGTGATGAGTTTGGCCAGCGTGGACTTGCCCGAGCCGTTCTCGCCGACGATGGCCAGGATCTCGCCGCGGCGCAGAGTGAGGGACACCCCGTTGACCGCCGGCTCGTCCTTGCCGGGGTACTGGTACACCACCTCATCGAGGCGGATCTCCGCGACCTGATCGGGGATGGTCAGCTCGCCACGCTTCGGCGCACGCTCGGCGGCCATGTCCAGGAAACCTCGCATGTCGGCGAGGTACAGGGAGGTGTGGAACAACGCGGCGCCGTAGATCACGAACTGCGAAAGTGCGGCCAGTGTCGTTTGCACGGCGACGACGGCGGTGGCCGCGATGGGCAGGGCCACCCGGCCGGTGGTGGCCAGCCAGGCCAGGGTGGCCCAGGTGCCCAGGAGAAAGGCTCCACCGACAGCACTGGTCACCAGGACGATGCGCAGCATGCGGGGCGCGGCGCTCAGGGTCCGTTTGTCGATCCGCTCGGACAGGGCGCGGTACCAGAAGGTGAGGTAGCCGGTCATGCCGTTGGCCCGGACCTCGTCGCCGTGCCGGGAGTAGGTGGCCCACCAGCGCATCATGCCGCGGACGTTGCGGTCGCCGACGTTGGCGTAGTGGGTCTCGTAGTCGACGCGCGCGCAGAGCACCGCGCCGATGCCGGCGGGGATGACGGCGAGCAGGAGCAGTGGGAGCATCATCCAGTGCAGGGCGGTGATGACGCCGCTCGCGGCGATCATGCGGATCAGTGAGGCCATGAAACGCTGGGCGTCCTGGACCATCATCCGTGTGCGGGTGACGCCGACTTCGGCCGCTTCCTGCCGGTCGGCGAACCCGCTCTCCCCGTAGGCGGACGCCTCGACCCGGCACACGGCGGACACGAGCGCGACGTCCGCCTCGGTCATCAGCAGAGGGGTGATGCGTCCGTCGGCGTAGGACGACAGGGCGCTGCTGATGCGGCCCACGCCCGCGGTGGCTGCCACCACGATCAGGGCGGGCATCGCGGCGTGCAGGCGCAAGGACACCGCGCCCGACCCGAGGAGGTGGGTCATGGCCTTCGCGGTGAACCCGAGGACCATGGCCGCCGAGGCGCCCGTGAGGAGCTGGCAGATCAGCAGCAGTGCGACGGCGGGCTTGTCGACGGACCAGGCCATGCGCGCGGTGTGGCCGAGTACCGCGGGCAGGCGCCGGCACATGGCCGCGAAACTGGCTTCTGCCAGGGGATTCTTACCGTGTTTGCCCTCGAAGGTGATGGTCGCCGGCGGGGGAGGGGGCGGGTTCTCCGCACGTGCGGTCGAGGCGTCGGTCACAGTCATCTGCATCCTCCCTGGGGCGGGCGCCGCGTCTGGATGGCTCGGCGGTGCACGGCATAACGACGGTCCGACGGAATCGAACGCGCTCGATTCCGGACTGGCTGAGACCCTGCAAACGCCGGGAGTTGACGTTCTGGACGCGGCACTACGGCCGCCGTGGCGAGGACGGGGATGGCCGAAACACCGAGACCCGTGAAGCGAGTGACGGACGGGAATGGGCACGCCCCCGCGGCCTCTTCGCGCCGGGGCGCGCCGGTGAAATGGTGAGGTGGTCGGGGTGGTGAGGTGGTGAGCGCGCAGCGCTACCGGTTCCCATGCTCACCGGAAGGTGTTGATCGTTCCGGTACAGGGGCAACCGGGGTGGTTGGGTGGGAGATGTGGAGGAGTGCCCGTTCCGGGCTCATCGAGAACAGGTCTCGCTAGCATCTCGGCGGAACGCGTCGAGGAGAGAGGGGGACTCATGCTCTTGAAGAGGCTGGCCGCCGTGGGGGCGGGCGTCGCGCTCGTGGTGAGCCTGAGCAATACACCGGCAAGCGCGATCCCACGCACCACCGGCTTCCGGAATCAAGCCACGGACAAACCGTGCCTGGACTTCCGGGCCGACTACGGTCCGTACGTCTTCAACTGCAACCGCACCGACTACCAAAGGTGGCATTGGGACGACGACTTCGAGTACACGGCGTTGCGGCAGGTGGCAACCAAGCTGTGTCTCACGCTGCGCAACGACCGACTGACCATGAAGCCCTGTTCCGCTGCCGACCAGGCAGCGCTGTGGCAAATCGACGAGACGGAACCCGTGCAGATCAGGAACAGCGTCAGCCACAAGTGCCTCGCACGGATGGCGAACGACCGTGTCTCCACCGCCCGGTGTACCGGGGGCAAATCCCAGCGCTGGACGCTCAGGTAGACCTCCTGGAGAGAGAGGACAGCGGAGGCGTTGACGCCCCGTCACCGAATGTCCTGACGGTCCGCCTTCAGGAGAGTGTCCCCACCCGGTCACTCTCCTTCTCCGTACGGTCGACCTGCTCCGCACAGGCGAGGCCCTTCTTCCCTTCACCCTCCTCGGTGCGGGCGACACCTTGCCGCCCCTGGTGCCATGTCCCGGTTCGCCCCGCCGCCGGAGCCTGCCGGGATCCGCGACGCATCTCCTGCAACCCCCTGTCGATCCCGTCGCGCAGCCAGGCACCCACCGAGCGCTCCACCCACCGGTTGACGGCGTACGAGAGCACGAGCATGAGGGCGATGATCGACGTGAGCAGTACCGGAGCCGGCAGACGGTGCCGCAGCAGGGAGATGAGCGTGAACCCGATGTACATGTGCAGCAGGTACAGCGGGTACGTCAACGAGCCGGCCCGGCTCAGCCAGCGCCACCGCACTCCGTCGAACAGCCCCAGCGCGATGGCCGCCATGAGGAGGAAGGCCAGCAGGACGCCGATGCGTGCCGGCCAGTCGTGTGCGGTCGCGGCCTTGTCCCCGAGGTTCATCACCACGCGACCCTTTACGTAGTGCTGGGCCAGCAGGAATTCGACCGCGACGATCGCCCACAGCAGCATGGTGGGCCGGAAGCGGTACATCAGGTAGAAGGCGATTCCCGCGATGAAATAAGGGGAATACGGCGCGATGGCCCATACCGAGAGGAAGCTGGTGTCGGCCTTGTAAGCGACCACGCCGGCGACCGTCCACAGGCCGCAGAACAGTACGCACCTGCGATAGGTCACGCCCTTGTAGACGACGAGAGCGAAGAGCAAGTAGAACTTCAGCTCGATGAACAACGACCAGTAGACATCGTCGAGATCGGACACCCCCACGCCTTGCTGCAGCATGGTGAGGTTGGTGAGCACCGTCTCCAGACTGTCCGCACTGCGTACGCGCGGCCACAGGGTCAGGACGGACGCCGTCAGGAGAACGGCAACCCAGTACGCGGGATAAAGACGCGAAACCCGGGACTTCACGAAATCGCCGAGGGTGCGTCCCCAGGCGCTCATGCAGATGACGAATCCACTGATCAGGAAGAAGACCTCGACACCCAGCCAGCCGAACTGTGCGACGTGGTAGAGCTCCGGTGAGAACGCCTGCGGATCGTTGCCCCATCCGTCGCGCAGGGTGAGGTAGTGGTAGCCGAGGACCATCAGTGCTGCCACGAACCGCAGCCCGTCGAGCACATAGAGTCTGGGGCGCCCGAGTGCCGTCTCCGAAGGTGCCGGACCGTCAGGCGCGACCAAGCGCATACCGCGATTCCTCATTCTTCCTGGGCTGTCGGGCGTGGGTGTCGGGCGTCGTCCTCGCTCCCCGTGGGCGAGTGAGGAATTGTCTCTTCGATCGTGGCAAATATCGATCACGCCGTGCGGCAGGGTGGCGCACGGCGGCGCGTGAGCGGGTGGGGGAACAGTCTGTCGTGCCGAACTCCGGGGCCGCTCGCGTTCGGCGTGCGGACGCCCGGGAAGCGCCGGCAGGTGGGTTATTGAGGGTGCGGGCACGTGCGTGGGTTCCGCCAGGTGGGGGGACTTTCCGGCTTTCGTGCACTGGAAGAGGGGAGCCCCCGGCCTTCGGTTCAGTGAGTGCACCGCATTTCTCCCTCCCGACACGCCGACCGCACCTCCGGTCAACCTCAACGTCAACGTCGTCGGGAACGCGAAGGGAAGGCGAGTCGAGGCGTCCGGTCGGGTCAGCGTGAATGACGGACCGCCCCCTCGGTCGATGTCGTCAGCGTGCCGTGGCTGTGGGTGTCCGCTCGATGAGGGTGGCGGTGGCGCGGTCGAGGAACTCGCAGAACTGGCGGTGTTCGTCGGTGCTGAAGCGATCGGTCAGGGCGCGTTCCCACACGATGACCTCCTGGTAGGCACGGTCGAGCAGGTCTTGCCCGGCGTGGGCGCGGGTGCCCACCCGCGGCGGACGGACCCCGTCCCGCCTCAATGTCCCCGCGCTTCGAGCGTGGTGAGCCACTGGGTGACTACCGTGTCGATGAACTCGTCGGTGGGCTGTGCGCGGTCCAGGAGGAGCCGGGCGAGCACCGGCCCGTAGAGCAGGGTGTACTCGCTGTCGCTGATCTGGACGCCCGAGGGTTCCAGCAGTGTGTTCAGGGCCGCGAGGCGGTCCTGGCCGATGCGCGCCAGGGCCTGTGCGCTGTCGGGGTCGTGGTCGGCCTGGGCGGTGACGGCCAGTACGGCGGTGCGGATGGCCGGTTCGCTGATGCCGGCGCGCAAGCTCTTGAGCCAATCGGTGGCCACGGTGTGTACGTCGCTGCCCGGCTCGGGGTAGTTGCCGAGGTCGGGGCCTTCCAGGATCAGGTCGAAGAGCAGCGCGGCCCGGTTGGGCCAGTGGCGGTACAGGGTCTGGCGGGTGACGTCGGCGCGCTCGGCCAGCAGTGCGTACGTCAGCCCGGTCGGTCCGACCTCGGGCAGCAGCTCGCGTGCGACGGCCATAACGCGGTTGCGGGTGCGCTGGACGCGAGGGTTGCCAGGGGTCGGCTGGCGGCGATGGGGAGGCTGCTGCTGCATGGCCGCCATCCTACCCATGAATCATACGAGACGTGTGATTCATGGCATACCTCGAATCACACACAGTGTGTGATACACAGGAAAGGAAATCACACGCACTGGATGATTCATGGCGTGTGCGGTTCCCTTTCCCCAGGAAGTGCCCGATGCCTACAGCGATCACCTTCTCCGAGTACGGCGGGCCCGAGGTTCTCACCCTGTCCGAGGTCGCCACCCCCGAACCGGGCCCGGGCCAGGTCCGCATCCGCGTACGGGCGACCGCCGTCAACCCGATCGACGTGCGGATCCGTGCCGGGCGGATGCAGGGCCTTTTCCCGGTCGCCTTCCCGATGGTCCCGGGCTGGGACGTGGCCGGTGTCGTCGACAAGGTTGGCGCGGGCGCCACCGCCTCGGTCGGCGACCAGGTCTTCGGGCCGGCGACGTGCGGTGGCTACAGCCAGTACGCGCTGCTCGACCAGCCCCTGGCCAAGCCCAAGGAGTTGTCGTTCGAGACCGCGGCCGCGATGGTCACGGTCGGCGAGGCCGCCTACCGGGCGATCAAGCACCTCGGCGTGCGGTCGCCGCCGGCAAGCTCGACGTCCCCGTCCGGCATGCCTATCCGCTCGCCGAAGCAGCCCGGGCCCACGCGGACATCGAAACCCGCCGCAACAAGGGCAAGACCGTCCTCCTTCCCTGACCCGAGCCGCAGTCTCGGGCGAGGCGTTCGCAGCGCACGCGGCCCACCAACGCACAGCCACGCGCAGACTGCCGCGGCGCCCTGACACGGCCCCGCCCCACCACCCCACAACCCCTGCCACCCCACAACCCCCATCACCCCTGACGGAAATTCACCGAGAGGAACGTGACATGAAGGCCGCGCAGTTCACTGGCTTCGGCGCACCGGACGTCCTGCAGATCAACGACGTCGACCGCCCCGCCCCCGGCGCGGGTGAGGTCCTGGTGTCGGTCGAGGCGTCCAGCGTGAACGGACTCGACACGATCGTCCGCTCAGGCGGATTGCGGATCGTGACCGGACGCCGGTTCCCGATGGGGCTGGGGTTGGACTTCGCCGGGGTTGTTGCCGCAGTCGGCGATGGCGTCCATCGGTACCGGGTGGGAGAACGGGTGTGGGGCACGGTGCACCCGCTCAAGCGGCACACCGTCGGTGGCGCCGCCGAATACGTCGTGGTCCCCGCCGGTCGTATCGGGCCCGCGCCGGCCGGCGTCTCGTCGGTGGAGGCGGCCTCCCTGGTCGTCGCAGGGGCGACAGCGTTGCTCGCACTGCGGAAAACGGTGCACCTCAAGAGCGGTGAACGGCTCCTGGTACGCGGCGCCGCCGGGGGAGTCGGCACGGCCGCCGTACAACTCGCGCACGCGATGGGTGGGCACGTCACCGCGCTGTCCCGCAGCCGCCATGCCGATGCGCTGCGTGAGTTGGGTGCCGACGAGGTCTTCGACTACGGCGCCACCACCGCGGACCAGATCGGGCCCTTCGATGCCATCCTGGACACGGTCGGCTCGGAACTCCGTTGCTACCGACGCCGATTGGCCCGTGGCGGCAGGATGGCCACCATCGCCCTGTCGGCTTCCTCGGTGGCCGCCATCGCCGCCTCGAGTGTGCACGGCACCCGCCGCATCCGCACACTGAGCACGAACCCCGATACCGCCGTGCTGCGCGACCTGGCCGCCTACGTGACCTCCGGTGCACTGCGCCCCGTCATCGACAGGGTGTATCCCTTGGCGGACATCGCTGCGGCGCACCAGGCATTCGAGCGCGGTGGTGTGGTGGGCAAGCAAGTGGTGGCGGTGTCCGGGGAGTAGGCAAAACGGTGCGTGGACTCACGAGTCGCCGTCTGCCGCAGCCGCGACAACAGCAACGGCGAACACCGAGGCGGCTGCTCGACCGGCCGGGCAGCCGCCCCAAGCCGCTGCCGCTCCTAGTACGGATGCTTCTCCAGCCGGTTCGTCCATGCCGCGTAGGCCTTGGAGCCCAGCTCGGGGTAGATCTGCTTGATCTTGATCCGGCGCTCGTCGAGCGGTTTGGTGAAGTCCTCGTACTGGAACGAGTCATCGAAGCCGATCTTCCGGGTTTCGTCGAGATCGCAGCCGAAGTAGACCGCGTCGATCCGCGACCAGTAGATGGCGCTCATGCACATGGGGCAGGGGGCGCCGCTGATGTAGATCGAGCAGCCCTGGAGCATACGGGCGCGTTCGGGGACGGGGTCGGGCGAGCCCTCGGGGCGCGGGACGTACTCCAGCGTGCTCTCGTTCTGGTGATCCGGGGAGATTGACGGCGCCTCAGGGTTGAGCATCTGCACGGCCTTCCGGATGGTCTCCACCTCGGCATGGGCGGTGGGATCGCCGGTCAGCAGTACGCGGTTCTGCCCGCGGGCGAGGATCTCGCCATCGCGGGTGAGGACTGCCCCGAAGGGGCCGCCCCAGCCCTTTTCGACGGACTCCGTAGCGAGTCGTACCGCCTCGGCCATGAGCTCTTTCTGTTCCATAGCGGGGTCTCCCCTCGACGCGGCCAATCGGCCTCTTTCCGGAACCGAGAATTAAATGCCCCATTTGCCGTTTAAATGGTTTATGCACTAGGCTACTCCAGGTGAGTGCCCGTGCAAGCCGTGACTCCACGGCCGACATTGCCACCGTGGTGACCTCGCAGAAGGTCCGCGAAGGCCGGGCTGATGAGTACCGGCGCTGGCAGGACAGAACCAACCACGCGGCCCGTGAATTCGAGGGTTTCGTGGGCGCCGAGGTATATCCACCCGGTGCCGGCGGTGCAAACGAATGGGTCACTGTATTCCGCTTTTCCGGAGTGGACCACCTGACGGCCTGGCTGGATTCGGAGCGGCGGGCGGACCTGCTCGAGGAAGCGCGCGGACTCTTCGAGGGGCCTCCGTCCCAGGAGGTACTGCGCGGCGGCAGTCCGGCTCAGGTGACGCCGAAGGTCGTCACGGCCGTCATCGCACACGATGTGAAACCAGGATGCGAACAGGGCTTCCTCAGATGGCAGGAGAAGACACTCAAGGTCCAGGAGAAGGCGCCGGGCTTCATGGGCTCCGAACTGTTCAAGCCGGTCGAGGGCGTTCAGCAGCACTGGGTGGTCGTCTTCCGGTTCGACTCCCGCGAACACCTCGACGACTGGCTCGAATCGGAGGTGCGTGCCGCGCTCGTGGAGGAGGGAAGCAAATACTTCACCGCCTATGACGTGCGCAAGGTCAGCTCGGCGTTCAGCGGCTGGTTCCGGTTCGGCCACGGCGAGGGTGAGGGCGCGCCGCCCAACTGGAAACAGGCGATGACCGTGCTCCTGGCGCTCTATCCGACCGTCATGGTGCTCACGCTGACCCTCGGCGACGCACTGAACCGCGTCAAAGTCCCTCTCTACTTCGCCATGTTCGTCTCGAACATCCTCAGCGTCAGTGCGCTGACATGGCTTCTGATGCCCTTGGTGAACAAGGCCCTCGCGTTCTGGCTGGAGCCCGGCAGGACACTCGGCCGCCGGACACAGATGGCGGGCATCGCCGCCGTGGCGCTCTGCTATCTCGTGTCCCTCGCCGTCTTCGCCCTGATCACCCACATGATCCACTGACGTCCCTGACGGTCCGCTGCGCATCGAGGAGGCGACATGGGCCGACGGACACCGGTGTCCGCGCCGAACCTCGTGGGGCCCCTGATCCGCCGGGGTGATGCCGGATACGAGGACGCCCGAGCCGAGGCGGTCTGGAACCGTGTCACACCGGCGCGGTTCCCCGACGTCATCGTGCGGGCCGCCTCGGAGGGGGACGTCGTACGGGCCGTCACCTACGCCCGCGACCACGGGCTGCGCCTCTCCACCCGCTCCGGCGGGCACAACTGGTCCGGCGCCCCGCTCCGCGACGGCGGGCTGCTGCTCGACCTCTCCGGACTGCGCGAGTGCACCCTGACCACGGCCGATGGGCCGGGCCCTCCGACGGCCACCGTCGGGCCTGCCGTCACCGGCCAGGAACTGGTCGCCGTCCTCACACCGCGCCAACTGGCCTTCCCCGTCGGCCACTGCCCCACCGTGGCGATGGGCGGATTCCTGCTCAGCGGCGGCCTCGGCTGGAACTCCCGGGCCTGGGGCGCCTCCTGCGCCGACGTCCAGGAGGTCCGGGTGGTCACCGCCGACGGACGGGCCGTCGACTGCAGCGAGACCCAACACCCCGACCTCTTCTGGGCCGCGCGCGGCGCCGGACCGGGCTTCTGCGGCATCGTCACCCGCTTCCGGCTCGCCCTGCACCCCCACCCCGTGTCGATCATGACGACCAGCTGCACCTTCCCGCTGGCCGACACCGCCCGGGTCACGGAGTGGGCGGAGCCGATCGCGCGCGGGTTGCCGCCGTACGTGGAGACCGCCTTCGTCCTCACGGCGTCCGGCCCGGCGACGGCGTCGGTGCCCCCGGGGCCCCGGATCACGGTTGCCGCCACAGCCTTCGCGCCCTCGGCCGAGAGTGCCCGGGAGGCCCTGAAGCCTTTCACCGAGTGCCCCTTCGGTGAGCTCGAAGTCGCTGCGGGGCCGCCCGCGCCGACCTCGTACGCCGCCCTGCACGAGGGCGCGAGTGCGGTCTGGCCGCCGGACCACCGTTACGGGGCGGACACCCTGTGGGCCCCGGAGAGCTATCACACCCAGATGACCCGCCTGGTGGAGCCGGTGGCCGCCGCGCCCTCCGGCAAGTCGCTGGTGCTCGCGCCCGTGCAGCCGGTCTCCGAGGACCCGGCGCTGCTGAGCACCATGGCCTTCGCCCCGCTCGGCGCCTCCTACCTGGTCTGTTACGCGATCTGGGACGACCCGGCCGACGACCCGGCGAACGGTCGCTGGCTACGGGAGGCGATGGCCGCGGTGGACCCGCGCGGAGACGGCCGGCACTACATCGCGGAGGCCGATCTGGAGGCCGGCGGTCCGCGGGCCGGGGCCTCGTACGCACCGGCCGCCTGGGACCGCCTCGCCGAGATCAAAGCCCGCTGGGACCCGGAAAACCTCTTCCACTCCTACCTCGGCACCTGAGCGGCCCGGAGTGCGGGCGCCCCCGGGGTGCCGCGCATCATCAGCAGGCCCGGCCCCAGCCGTGGTGGAAGTCGGCCGTGCGATGCGTGACCGGTGGCAGGTGCTGCCGCGGGTAACCCCTTGGGGCGTCTGGATGGGTGTAGGGGGCGTCGCGTTGGTGTGGGCGAATGCGGGGGAGTGTGCGCCTGGCGTGGAGAGGTTGTGTAAATGTCTGTGTTTTGTAACACCAAATAGGAATTCTTCCGGCAAGGCATGACGTGGGGTCACTGTGTGGGGGCCCGGTCAAACCGGCCGGGCTTCCGGTTTCTTTCCGGCACCTGCTTCGGGTGCCTCAGGAGGGGATTTCGTGTTCCGTCACGCTTCGCGCATCGCCGTAGCCGTAGCGGGGGCTGCGGCTCTGGCCGCCACCGCCGTGCTGCCGGCCGCCGCCGCCGACCACCACCGCGGCCACCACGTCCCGGGCCGGCACCACCAGGTGCGCTCCGCGGTGGTGCTCGGGCCGATCCAGTACGACAGCCCCGGCCGCGATGACCGCTCCAACCGGAGCCTGAACGCCGAGTGGGTCACGGTGAAGAACACCGGCCGCTGGCCCGTGACCATCAAGGGCTGGACCCTCTCCGACAAGACCGGGCACGGCTACCGCTTCGGCAACGTCCGTCTGGCCGGCCACAGTCAGGTCCGCGTCCACACCGGCATCGGCCGCGACGACCGCACCGACCTGTTCCAGGACCGCCGCACCTATGTCTGGGACAACTACTCCGACACCGCGACCCTGCGCAACGACCACCGCCGCGTCGTCGACTTCAAGTCCTGGGGTCACCGCGGCCACTGGGGGCACCACTAGCACACTCGGCCGCCGGTGAGAGGTGACGTCACTCACCGGCGCCGTCCACGATGCGCCGCACGGGTCCGGTCCTGCGGCGCATCTTCATGTCCGGCCGGACACGGCATGTTTCCTCATGCGGTGAAGGGGCACACGGGATGTCAGTCCCCGGCTGGCCTCCCCCGTCCAGCCGGGGACTTCGCCCCCGGGCCCGCCCGCGTGCCGTCCCGGCTCGGTCCCGCTGCGAGCAGCACCGCTCGGCGCGTCGAGGGGGACGCATGGCACGGGTCAGCTGAGGTTGGTGATGGGGAGCAGGCCACGTTCGGCGAAGACCTTCTTGGCGACGAGTGTGGCGTTGATCGACCGCGGCATGCCGCAGTAGACGGCCGAGTGCAGCAGCGCCTCGGAGACCTCGGTGGCGGTCAGGCCGACATTGAGCGCCGCGTTGATGTGCACCTCCAGCTCGATCTCGCAGCCACCGAGCGCGGTGAGCACGCCCAGGGTGACCAACTGCCGCTCCTTCGCGGCCAGTTCGGGGCGGGAGTACATGTCGCCGAACGCCCATGCCACCACCTGGTGACCCAACTCCGGCGAGGTGTCCGCGAGAGAGTCGACGATGCGCTGGCCCGCTTCGCCGTCGACCTGCTCCAGCACCTTCATGCCATATCCGTAGCGGTCTTCGCGGTTCATGGATGCTCCTCAGGGTTCTGGTGTGCGTTCCGGTTCCGTCCGGTGCGCTGTGTCCAGCCTGGCCTGAGCGGCGCCCATATCTGCTCCATAGGCATTACTGCCTATACTTCCCATGCCTGGGAGGTATGGATGGAGCTAAGGCTGCTCGGCTACGCAGTGGCGATCGCGGAAGAGGGAAGCATCAGCGGTGCGGCGCGCCGGCTGCATCTGACGCAGCCCACACTCAGCCGTCAACTGCACGAGATGGAACGGCAGTTGGGGACCACGCTCTTCGTCAGGCAGGGGCGTGGGCTGACGCCGACGCAGGCCGGCCAGGTTCTGGTGCGGCGTGCGGTCACCGTGCTCGCCGAGGCGGAGGCCGCCCTGAAGGACGTACGGCTGGCGGCACAGGGCATGACCGGGCGACTGGTCGTGACCTTCGCCGGTTCAGGCATCAACGGACCCCTCGGTGCGGCACTGGGCCGCGTGCGGCGCGAACTCCCCCGAGTACAACTGCAGTTGGAGGAAAGCTTCAACGATGCCGAGATGTCGACCGGGGTGCTGGAGGGGCGCTACGACCTCGCGGTCCAGCGCCTTCCGGCGCGCGATGCCCGGCTGGCCACCCAGGAGTGGTGGCGCGAACCACTGACGCTGTTCCTGCCCGCCGGTCATCCGCTGGCCTACCCCTCCGAGCCCGCCCCGCTCACGGCACTGGGCCAGATCCCCTTGGTCATCTGGCCACGGGACGTCTCACCGCGGTCCTACGACGAGATCATCGCTCTCTGCCACGGCGCCGGCGTCGTGCCGCGGATCGGGGCGGAAGGCCGCAGTGTGCAGACACTGCTGGCCCTGGTCGCGGCCAAGTTCGGCGCGGCGGTGCTCGCCGATTCGCACCGTGCGCTGCGCCGCATCGGAGTGACCCCGCGGCCCTTGGCCGAGACCTCGACCACCTTGCACCTGGTCTGGCGGGCCGAGGACACCAACCCGCTCATCGATCGGTTCCGCACCGTCCTCACCGACGCAATCGGTGGATGAGGTTCGAGCTCGGGGTGGTCGCACCGACCGGGCCGCGACGCACGACGTTCCCCATGGCGTCCTTCATCGCGTAAGGAACCCCACGGCGTCGACGGCGCCCGCGTTCAGGGCGCCGGCCGGGGATCGATCCACAGCGCCTCGGAGACGGCGCACAGTTCGCCCTCCGCCGTGGCGAGCGCCACACCCGTCATGTGCTTGCGGCCGGACTCCGACAGCAGCCACGCGTACGCCAGGTACGGCTCACCCGCGGTGACCGGCCGCACAATCGTGCCCGTGAGGGCTGCGGTGACCGCGCCCGGACGCTGGGTGCCGAGAAGGCGGCCCGCCCAGTTTCCCGGGCAGTCCAGGGCACCCCAGACCAGTCGGGTCGGGAGGAGGCCGTCGGGACCGGCGAAAACGGGGGACGGGACCCAGGCAGTGGCCACAAGGCCGCGATCCGGCACCGGCGTGCAGTGCATACGCAGGCCGCGGTCAGCAGGACGCAGACCGCAGCCGAAGCAGTCGACCACACCCGACGGCGGTGCCGCCCGGAACCTCTCGGCCGCGGCCGCCGCCTCGTCCCAGGAGGGCGCGGCCGGGGTGTCAAGCAGCAGCTCGGCGGGGCGCGCAGCGGCCAGGGGCTGCTCGGTCTCGCCCAGCTCCACGCCTCCTCCCGCGGTCTCGGCGATCCGCACGGGCACGTCCGTCGGCACCGGCCCGCGGAAGTCCACCCGTACCGTCTTCGCCTCGGATCGCTCCGCCAGCACGCCGGCGACGTAGCCGCCGAAGGCCACTCCGGGATAGCCAACGTACAGACCCGGCACCACGATTGCGTCAGTCCCCATCATGATCCCCATCTCACCGCATCTCCGGGCCAGCCGCACCGCCTCGCCGCCGAGGCGCGACCGCCGTCGCGGCGGGCGCTCTGCCGACGGACACCGACCCGGATCAGGTCGTGTACGAGCTGGTGGGCTGCTACCTGGCCCTGAATCAGGAAATCCAGCTCCTGGCCGGTCCGATGGCCGCCGCCCGCACCCGCAGGGCCGTGGGCCGGCTCCTCGACCAGCCGTAGGGATCCGGGTACGGCGAGCGAGAGTTCTGCGAGAGAGTCTTGTCCCCCGGCCCGCGCGAGAACCGTGCCGTGACGGAGCACAGACCTGTTGCGCGACTGATGGGTTACGGTTTTCCGGACTTGTCGGATCGTCGCAGAGCCACGCGGAGAGAACGTTTGACTCCTCACCACTCAGCCCCTGCGCCTTCCGATCCCTCTCGGACCAGCGCCGTGTCGCATGTCCGTGGTCTGCGCCGGCCCCGTGCCCTCGTACGGGCGGTGGCGTTGGCGAGCGTGGTGGCGGGAACTGCGGTGCTGCTGGGCGGCTGTGGGCAGGCCAGCGCGCCCAAGAGCGCGGGGCATGCGGCTCCCGTAACCGGTCCGGCAGAACTGTGGCCCGGCAGCAAGCCCGCGCCGGCGGCTTCACCGGCCACGGGAGGGCAGGAGAAACCGCAGCCGCTGACCGCGGTGCCACGGGTGCCGTCCGGGGACATCCGGAAGGTGTCCGCGGGTTCCGTGCTCCTGGCGCAGATCGACGCGGACAAGCGCCGCGACCAGCCGGTCTTCGAGGAGAACGAGGAGCGCACGATCCGCTCCTGTGCCGACAAGCCGGGCTCGGGCTCCTGCCCGGTGCGGGCCCCCGAGTACCACGATCTGACCGGCGACGGGAAGGACGAGCTGATCGTCGGCGTTCGAAGCGGAAGCAACCTCCTGATCATCTACGCCTACACGCTCAAGCACGGGGTGGTGACCTCGATCCTGGGTTCCACCAGTTCGCCGCAGTCGGTGGAGGTCGCCGACCACAAGCTGGTCATCCACGAGCCCGGTGACGCCCCCGGATACGAGAGCCGCACGGTCTATGCATGGGATGCGCGGCACCAGGTCATGACGATCCAGGATGTCGGCTACGGCCGGCGGGCCCCGGCCTCCGCAACCCCTTCGGGCAGGTGAGCCGTGCGCACTCCCCGACCGCGACCACCGCGGTGGCTGCATGCCTGGACGGCGACGCTCTACTGGAAGGCCGCCGTCTTCATCACCGTCATGTGCTGCCTGCTCGCCGCCGTGCTCGGCATCCTGGTGCACGTCCTGGTCGACCGGCAGACCCAGGACCGTGCGCGCCACACGGCGCTGGCAGAACTGGACCGCAGCAAGTCCGTGTACGTCGCGGGGGACCCCCTGGACCGCAACGTTTCGGTGGATCCGGCCGACCTTCCCGCTCCGCTGCGCGAGATGGCCGTGCGACGGCACGAGCGCGGGACCCAGCTCGCCACGCACCGGGGCCGCCCCGTGATGTGGGCCGCCACCCCCGTCGCCGGGGGGAAGGTGCTCGCGCTACGGCTGGACTACAGCGAACAGGCAGCCTCCCTCCGCGGCCTGGACGGGGCCATCATCGGCTCCTCCGCCGCCGCGATCGCCCTGACCCTGGCGGCCGGACTCATCTCCGTCTCCCGCATCACCCGCAGACTGCACCACACCGCCCGCGTCGCCCGACGTATCAGCACCGGCGACCTCGACGCCCGCGTGAACGACCCCCGCGCCCGGCGGCCCGCCCGGGCCCAGGACGAGGCCGCCGCCGTGGCGACCGCGCTCGACGCGATGGCCGCCAGCCTCCAGACCCGACTGCACAGCGAACAGCGCTTCACCGCCGACGTCTCCCACGAGCTGCGCACCCCGCTCGCCGGGCTCCACTCAGCGGCGGAGCTGCTGCCGCCCGGCCGCCCGACCGAGATGGTGCGGGACCGGGTCCGGGCCCTGCGCGGGCTGACCGAGGACCTGCTGGAGATCTCCCGGCTCGACGCCCAGGTCGAGAGCGCCGACCTCGACATCCACCAACTGGGCCCCCTGGCCGAACGCGCGGTACGGGCCACCGGAACGACGACCGAGGTCCGCATCGTGGGGGACGGCCAGGTCGAGACCGACCGGCGCAGGCTTGAACGCGTGCTGGGAAACCTGGTCGCCAACGCCCACAAACACGGCCGCCTGCCCGTCGTGGTCATCATCGACGCGCCCGTCATCACCGTGCGGGACCACGGCGACGGCTATCCCGCGTACCTCCTCGACCAGGGCCCGCAGCGCTTCCGGAGCCAGTCGGGCGGGTCTGACGCCGGCAGGCGAACCGGCCACGGCCTGGGCCTGACCATCGCCGCCGGCCAGGCCCACGTGCTCGGTGCCACCCTCCGCTTCTCCAACGCCCCCGACGGCGGCGCCGTCGCCGAACTCCACCTTCCGCCGTCCCCCGACCAGGTCGATAACTGACCTGCTCATTCCTCCACGTTGGACGGCAACACCGGTACCGCCACCGTCAAGGACCCTGAGCACGGTGTCACCAGGGTGCGAACCACGAGACGCCTGGCCCGGTGGCGAGCCGGATGGATCCCAACGGAACCTTCACGTTCTCCGAGCCGAAGCCCGCGGCGCAGGCCGATGCCACCGCCAAGATCATCTACCGGCACGACGCGCATGGCCGGGTGGCGACGCGTGACGAACGGCCCAACGCCCCAACTCCCGGCGGACACGGCCTAGCGGAGCTCGACGGTGACCCCCATCCGCTCCAGGAAGGGCACCACCGCTTCGAAGTAGCTCAGCTCGCCGTCCGCGTCCACGCTGACATCCACCAGTGCCTGCCGGGACACGTCCGCGTCGTGCCAGACGAGCGTGAAAGGCACGCGGGGCGCCTCGCCGCCGCATTGGCAGCCGCGCAGCACGTTCCAGCACTGGTGCCATCGGGATCCCGGGCCGCCGACCGCCTCGCCGATCGCGCAGTGCAGGCCCGGGATGTCCGTGGCGTACCGCCCGTCCATCTCGCACACCGCGCCGGGCTCCTCGGGGCCCAGGCACACCTCCGTGAACCGTAGCCACTCACTGCGCCCCACGGTCGGGAACCGCGCCCACGCGTTGCGTTCGCGGGGCGGGCCCGCGCGCCAGGCGTCCCACACGGGCCGGGCCGCGGGCGGAAAGGGCACGCGACGGAAGAGCCCGCCCTTGAGCGTGACGTCGATGAGGGCGCCGCCCAGCGTGGAGGGACGGCACTCGTCGACGTCCACCGCGATGTACTCGTCGACCGCGGTGGGCCGGCCCTCACCGTCGAGGAGCCAGAGCTTCAGGTTGTCGCCGCCGTGACGGGGGTGGACCAGGCGGCGCACCAGGTTCGGCGCGGGCTCGCAGCCGATGAGCCGTACGGGCGGCCGGGCGGGTTCCGGCCCGTCGCCGTAGAGGCCGTCCACCCGGAGGCAGCGTCCGAGCGGGCCGCCGCTGGGGCCGTTCAGGAGGAGCACGTCCGCCCTCTCCGGTTCCTTGCGGTGCAAGCGCGGCCCCTCGCTGACCACGCACTCGACGACGAGGTCGAGGCGCGTGGGGTCCTGCGTACTGGGCGCGCTGTCGAGGACGAGGACGTCTTCGAGCGCGAAGTAGTCGCAGGTGTACGGATCCTCGGTGTCCAAGTCCTCCACGATGAGGTCCAACGCGCCGAAGGGGACGGTCGCGTGGCCCGTACACCGCTCGGCGGCCTTGAGGAGCCGGCCGGTGGGCGCGCAGCCGAGGAAGGTCAGTTGCTCCCGGAAGACGGCCCGGTCCATGAACAACCCGTCGGCGTCGACGCACCGCGCCCACACCGTCTGCTCCCCGTCCCACTCCTCGCTGACGAGCGCGAAGCGCAGAGGTAGATCCCGCCCCCAGCCGACCTCACGGAGCGAACCGTCCTCGTCGTCGTCCATGGCACCTTGCTCCCCTTCGGCCTCCGAGAGCCGAGCCGATCATAGGTCCTGCGCCTGTCGGACGGTCGGTCCAAGGTGTTGGGGCTCCAGTAGCTGCGACGGGTAGGTGAGCATGCCTCCAAGCGGCGCGACATCGTTCGAGTACGCGATGACGAATGTCAGCCACCACTGTCTCGTCCACGGAGGCACGGGGCACCTTCTCAGGGCCAAGTGGGGTGAGAATGCTGGTTGTTGACCGCACAGGCTCCTGAGAATCGATGCGCGGCCACCATCACCGACGGCCCGTGGCGTGCGTCCTTCGAGTCCGTCTACCTCGATGCGTCACCCACGCACGGCTCAAGCTCCCGCCCCGGCCGCGTCGGCCTGGGGATATAAACCCGTGGGTTGATGGGGGCGATGGATGGCAACCGGTGGGTTGATGCGGGTCGGTGGCGGCGGGTGACAGCGTTGTGTCCGCACGGAACTTCGGTATGGCGCACCGATGCGCGACCGCGGGCAAAGCTGACTGTCAGTCAGTTGCGCCCGGTTCCGTCAGAAGACCGACTCAGGGAGGGGCCGTGGCCACCACACCGTTCACCAGTCCAGACACCTTGACGCGCCGTCGCCTGCTGGGAGCCGCGCTGGCGGTCGGCGCGGCCGTGCCGCTTGGCCTGGCCGGCCCGGCCCGGGCGGACGCAGGGGCGTCGCCGGTCCCGGTGCAGCTCACCCTGCCCGCGCCGACCGGGCCGTACCCGGTGGGTACGGTGGCGCTGCACCTCGTCGACGCCGCCCGCCCGGATCCCGTGGCGGGCCCGGGGCACCATCGGGAGCTGATGGCGAGTGTCTGGTACCCCGCCCGGGACGTCGAGCGGTATCCACTGGCGCCGTGGATGTCCGCGGGCACTCTGCGGGGGCTGCTCACGTCCGCGGAGTTCCCCGCCGATGTCGCACAGGCGCCGCTCACCGCCGGCCACCAGAGTGCCCCGGTGCGGCGGAGCGGCCGAGAGCTGCCCGTCGTCGTGTTCTCGCACGGTGCGCACAGCCACCGTGCCGACCACACCGTCATGGTGCAGGAACTCGCCAGCCACGGCTACGTGGTGGTGACGGTGGACCACACCTACGACGCGTTCACCGAGTTCCCCGACGGGCGGATCCTCGCCCCGCTCGCGGACCCGCAGCACGCGATGGGGCCGGCGGACTTCGCCGCGGACATCCGGTTCGTCCTCGACTGCGTCGAGGATCTCGCCGCCGGCCGCAATCCCGACGCCGACGGCCGGTCGCTGCCGGAGGGCCTGACCGGCGCGATCGACCCGCGGCGCATCGGCATGTTCGGCTGGTCGAAGGGTGGGACGGCGACCGCCCGCGTCATGCTCGACGACCCGCGCGTCCGGGCCGGTCTGAGTCTCGACGGCCCGATGCAGCCCACCATGACCGGCGACCTCGACCGGCCGTTCATGATGATGACCGCCCAGTTCACCCGGGCCCAGGACCCCGGCGTCGCCGAGTTCTGGACGCACCTGCGCGGGTGGCGGCTCAACATCCAGGCCCAGGGCGCCGTCCACTCGTCCTACGGCGACAACCAGGTGCTGATTCCACAGCTGGCGAAGGCGGTGGGGATGAGCGACGAGCGGCTACGCGCCTGGATCGGCACCCTGGCCCCGGCCCGGGCAGTGCGCATACAGCAGGCGTACCCGCTCGCGTTCTTCGACCGGCACCTGCGCCACCGGCGCGGACACGTGCTGGACGGCCCGTCCCGCGCCTTCCCGGAGGTGACCTTCCTGCCGTGAGACGTGGATCGCCTCCGCCGTATCGCGCGCTGCCCACGCCGCGCGCGCCGCCCGCGCCGATCCGACCGGTTGACCGGGCCTTTCGCCCCGACGCAGCGGTGCCAGCGAGCGAGCGCCTAGTGGGGTATTGGGGCGTCAGACGAGACGCCGATGCTGCTGGTGATCATGGCTGTGTGGTACATCATGAAGCCGATGCAGGCGTGTGCGTGCGTGCCGGAGTCGGAGTCGGGGAAGCTCGGCACCTGCGAGAAGCTGTTCGTCGGCAGGAACCGGTAGCCCGCGGGCGGGTTTTGCCGGAACCGCTGGGTGTAGCAGCTGGACACGGCGCCGGGCGACGGGGTCAGCTCCGCGGGTTCGGTGAGGATGAAGGGGCTGTCGAAGTCGATGACTTCGCGTAGGAGCCCCGAGGGTTTCATCGCGGTGATGAACTTCCGCATGGCCTGGATGCCGGAGCTGAACGAGGTGACGCCGACGTCCGTGAGAGTCGGCGGCGGGAGGAACGGGACGAACGCGGCCTGGATGGCCGCTGTGATGTTGCTCAGGGTCGCGACCGGGTCGATGGAGAACATGTTCTGCTGAGGGTCGACGCCGAGCGCGGCCATGGTGGTGAACGGCACCAGCAGCGGAACACGCCGGACGGATGCCAACTGGCTGCCCTGGAGCGCGATGTACCGCTGCAGGCTGCCGGACCAGCCGCCGGCGAAAGTGGGGTAGTCGGTTTCCTTGGCATGGATGAGGGGAGGCTGCGGCGGGGGCCGGAGCTGGAGGACTGTCGGGTGGAAGAAGACCTGTATCCGGGAGAAGTCGGTGGTGCCGAACGGTACCGCGACACCCACCCAGAACACGTTGCTGTCCTTGGTGACCTTGAACAGGAATTCGTGGATCGTCGCGGTCAGCTGTATCTCTTCCAGGAACTCCCCCTGCACCACGGGTTTGATCACCGGGTTGGTCACGGCGTGCGGAAGCGTCAGGGGAAGCGGGTTGGTTTGTGTCACCGTGATGTTCATGGTCGTCATCTCACCTACTCGGTGACCTCGTTCCGGTACTCGGTGACCTCTTGTCCTGGCAGTAGCACAAGGCCGTACGCAGGGGCCACGCGAACGGCCCCTCCACAACCTCAGGAGACACCCGCCGCTCGGCACCCGCAACTGGGGCTTCCACGAGCGGCAGCCGTTGTCAAGTCAACGACTCGGCGGAGGGCCGCTCGTGAGCTGCCTTGCCGGTCGCCCCTCGCATGTGGACGACAACCCCTCGCATGTGGCCGTCAAAGCGAGTGGCTAGCTGACCCAAGACACCTAAGGAGCTGAGGCGGTCAGCGAGAGCACGGCACTGAGTGCGGCGGCACCATCGAGGAGTGCTTTGGAGCGAGCCGCGATGCCGGCGTCCCTGGCGGCCAGCGCGGCGGCGACCTCTTCCGACCGGTGGGCGCATCGCAGCTCCGGCATGAGCGTCCGAAGAGGTGCGATGCGGTAACCGGCCTTCCGCAGCTGGTGAACGATCCGGGCATCCCGCACCTGAGTTGGCGTGTATCGCCGTGTTTCCCGCACGGAGTCGCGGTCGGGGACGACAAGTTCCTCCGTGTCCCAGTGCCGCAGCGTCGAGGGCCGTACGCCCAAGGCGGCGGCGAGTTCGGAGATGCTCATCGAGTCCGATGCGTGTACGTCTTCGATGGGCTCACCGGTGATCGCCCGGGCCGCCTCCTCGGCCTGCCTCAGTTGCCTGCGCTCCGCGTCGAGCCGGGCGTGTGCAGCGTCGAGCAGGGCAAGCGCGTCCTGCGAGGTGGGTGACTGGTGGACGGCCCGAATGATCTTCTTGGCCTCGGTCGGACCCGCTCCAGCTGCCAGGGCCCGGTAGGCCAGCGCGGACTGCAGATGTGTCTCCGTATAGATCCGGTAGCCGGCGGCGGTGCGCGTCGC
This sequence comes from Streptomyces nigrescens, assembly GCA_024349765.1. Taxonomy (GTDB): domain Bacteria; phylum Actinomycetota; class Actinomycetes; order Streptomycetales; family Streptomycetaceae; genus Streptomyces; species Streptomyces endophytica. The sequence goes on from AP026074.1 coordinate 465,535, forward strand.
CGGCGGAAGCACACCGTCGCGCTCGAGATTGCGTACCTGTTGAACGGAGCACCCGGCGCGCCGTGCGACGTCGACGGTGCGCATGCCACCCGATTTGAGACCTGACATCGCTCAGCCCCTCCATCGCAGCCTCAAAGTCTCCACAAGCACTTCAATGCAACGCTAGAGCACATGACCATGGACGAGATCATCAGTTTCGTGGACGGGCTCGACGGCGTCCTGACCCTCCGGCCGGCGCCCGGCGACGGCTCGCCGGAAATCGGCTGGGGCGACACGTTCTTCTACTACGCACCTGACGGCGTCACCCCGACCGCGACCCAACCGTTCGCGACAGTCGTGATCAAGAACTACCCGGGCGACGAGGCATCACGTCTGGAGCGCCCGGACACCTTCCGCGTGAACATCTCTGCCGGGAAGGAAGCGTTCATCCGGTGGACCGGTCACGCGCCCCGCGAACCAGCCCCCACCGAAGTCGACCCCCAGCACCACCGACACCGTGATCGCGCACCCCGTCTACGGCACCGTCGGCTGGCTGGCAGTGGTGAATCCGGGCCCGCGTACGGAAGCGGCAGCCCGTGAACTGCTGTCCACGGCCTATCACCTCGCACGCTCCCGCTATGAGCGACGCACTGAATCTGCGGAGTGACAGCGCGACCGTGCCGTGCACCCTGACTGCAGGGGACATGGCGCCAGCCGGTGTGGTCAAGGGAAATGACGGCCTGTCATCGAGCTCGGTGCCCGCCATGAACCAGCAGCGTCGCGGTCGTTCCGGTCCCCTTCACGTCACGTCATTGGGCGCGTTGTGCAACCTGTGCCCCGCCCACCCCTGGTCCTGCACCCAGTCCGCCGGAGCCGGCGAGTTCCCTCGAACCGCAAGGGTGCCGGACGTCTCGCCCGGGCCGCCGGTGTGCCACCCCTCTCCCACACGTTCACCGCGTGAGCCGGCTCCGGGCGGTCCGTCCCGCCCGGAGCCGTAGGTGCGCAATCGGGTCAGCTGCAGTGGGGCGTGAAGGCGGGGTCGGCGGGGCCGCTGCGGCCGAGGGCGTTGAGTACCCACTGGGCGACGACCGGATCGTTGGGGCTCTGGTCGTGTTCGAAGGCGTCCAGGGGGCAGCGGTCCTGGAGCGTGATGTTGGTGACCTGCTTCGCCGGTCCGCTGAGGAAGGCGCTGGTGTACGGGGTCACGACCTCGTCGTGCTTGGTGGTGATCACGGTGTAGTCGGGGCCCGGCACCGTGTCGCCCTTCGCGTTGAGGTGGGTCAGGAACGGTGAGCCGACCATCTGGTCGGTGCAGGCGTCGCAGCCGGCAAACCCGGTCGGGATGGTCAGGGGGTTGGTCGTGCCGTGGTTCGAGGGGACGATTCCCACCAGCTCGTCGACCTTGGCGGCGCCGCCGAGGAAGTCGAGGTAGTAGCGGGGCATCATCCCGCCCTGACTGTGACCGACCAGGTCGACCTTCTTGGCGCCGGTCGCGCCGAGCACCGAGTCGACGAAGGTGTCGAGCTCCTGGGCCGAATCGGCGATGTGGGCGGTGGCGTTATTGCCGTAGTTGAGTGCGAAGACGCAGTATCCGGCGTCCTTGATCTGCGGCGACAGGATCGACCAGTTCTTGGCCATGTCCTCGAAGGTGCCGTGCACCAGCACGACGGGGTAGGGGTGCGCGGCGGACGGCTTGCACGTCCAGTCGTTCGCGCCGGGCGGTGAGACGCCGTCGGCCTGGGCGGGGCCGGCCGTGAAACCGAAGAAGGCGCAGGTGGCCACCATCAGGGCAAGGGGGAGGGTCCTCAGACGCATGCCGTTCCTTTCGCGGACCGCGCGGGCGGAGCCCACGTGGCCACCGGGTGCCGACTGCGCACGGGAGCCTGAAGGCGGCGGCTCGCCCCCTGTGCGCTGACGACAGCTGTGTCCCCTGTTCGGCAATGTCGAACAGTAAGCGGGATTCTGGATTCCGGTTACTGGCGCGTCAACCCTTCGGGCGCCCATTGAGGCGCTGAACACACGGGCCGGCTCGGACGGCGACGATATGCCCCGATTCACTCAATTCTGGCCGTTCTGACCAGCTCCGTCAGGCGCTGCCCATCGGCGGGCCCGGACCCCGCCGCCGTGCCGTCAGGTGTTCCCGGGGCGACTCGGGGGTCGGCGGAGCGCCCTCGGCTCCGTCCCCGTGAGCCATGGGGCGGCTGTGGAGAGGCGCGGTGTCCGCGCGCGTGCGAGTCTGAATGGGCCGGATGCCGGCATCCGGCCCAGAAGGAGCATGTCCGAATTGCCATGAGCACGTCCGCGGATTGCGATGTGCGCCTCCGTTCGGTCGCCGGCCGGGCTGTGGACTGTCCACTCACAGCTGTCCACTCCCAGCCGTCCACTCACAGCCGTGCGGACCTGCCGATCCACCGGGCGAGTGCCGGTACCGGCCGACGGCCTGCCGGTGGGGCCGAGAGGACGCAGGACCATCCGGCGTCGCAGACAAGCAACCAACAGAAGGAATTTCGATACAGGAAGAAGGACGGACGTGTCCGGCAGCGAAAGCGAGAACCCAGTAATCCCCTCCCCGGCCCCCACGTCGACTCCGCCCAGGACGAACCGTGACTGGTGGCCGAATCAGCTGGACCTTCAGGTTCTCCACCAGCACTCGCCCCAGTCCAACCCGATGGGCGAGGACTTCAATTACGCGGAGGAGTTCGCGAACCTCGATCTCGACGCGCTGAAGCAGGACGTCTTCGAGGTGATGACGACGTCACAGGACTGGTGGCCTGCCGACTACGGCCACTACGGTCCGCTCTTCATCCGGATGAGCTGGCATGCCGCGGGAACGTACCGCATCGCCGATGGCCGGGGCGGTGGCGGCGCCGGCGCTCAGCGCTTCGCACCGCTCAACAGCTGGCCCGACAACGCGAGCCTCGACAAGGCGCGCCGTCTGCTCTGGCCGGTGAAGCGGAAGTACGGCCGGAAAATCTCCTGGGCGGACCTTCTGGTCTTCGCCGGTAACTGCGCCATGGAGTCGATGGGATTCAAGACCTTCGGGTTCGGCTTCGGGCGGGAGGACATCTGGGAACCCGAGGAGATCTTCTGGGGGCCCGAGGACACCTGGCTGGGAGACGAGCGCTACAGCGGCGACCGGGAACTCGCCGGTCCCTTCGGCGCCGTGCAGATGGGACTGATCTACGTCAATCCGGAGGGGCCCAACGGCAACCCCGATCCGATGGCTGCCGCCAGGGACATCCGCGAGACGTTCGGGCGTATGGCGATGAACGACGAGGAGACGGTGGCGCTCATCGTCGGCGGCCACACGTTCGGGAAATGCCATGGCGCGGTCGACCCCTCGTACATCGGTCCGGAACCCGAGGCGTGTCCCCTCGAGCAGCAGGGCCTGGGCTGGCGCAACACGTACGGCAGCGGCGCCGGCGGCGACGCGCTGACCAGCGGTCTCGAGGGCGCATGGACCTCGGAGCCGACGAAGTGGGACAACGGTTACCTGGACAACCTGTTCAAGTACGACTGGGAGCTGACCACGAGCCCCGCGGGCGCGAAGCAGTGGACTCCCACGGATCCGTCGGCCAAGGACGCCGTGCCTGATGCGCATGATCCGTCGAAGCGGCACGCTCCCATGATGCTGACGACGGACCTCGCGCTGAAGCTGGATCCGGTCTACGGGCCGATCGCGAAGAGCTTCCACGAGAACCCGGACAAGCTCGCGGTGGCGTTCGCCAAGGCGTGGTACAAGCTGCTGCACCGCGACATGGGACCCGCCTCGCGCTACCTCGGCCCGTGGGTTCCCGAGCCGCAGCTGTGGCAGGACCCCGTTCCTGAGGTCGATCACGTACTGATCGACGACGAGGACATCGCTGCCCTCAAGCGCAGGATCCTCGACTCGGGGCTGTCCCTCTCCCAGCTGGTCACCACTGCCTGGGCGTCAGCGGCAAGCTTCCGCGGCACCGACAAGCGCGGCGGGGCCAACGGGGCACGGATCCGACTCGCGCCGCAGAAGGACTGGGAGGTCAATGACCTGCCCGAGGTGGCCGAGGTGTTGCAGACCCTCGAGCAGATCCAGCACGACGTCAACCGCTCTCAGAAAGCCAAGGTTTCACTGGCCGACCTGATCGTCCTGGGCGGGTGCGCGGCCGTCGAGCAAGCCGCCAAGAACGCCGGGCACGACATCACCGTCCCGTTCGCACCGGGGCGTACGGACGCCTCGCAGGAGCAGACCGACGTGGAGTCGTTCGCCGTGCTCGAACCCAGGGCGGACGGGTTCCGCAACTACCTCCGGGCGGGAGAGAAGTTGTCGCCGGAGACCCTCCTGCTGGACCGCGCCAGTCTGTTGACACTGACCGCTCCCGAGATGACGGTTCTGATCGGCGGCATGCGGGCCCTGAACACCGGCTTCAAGCGGTCCCCGCACGGCGTCTTCACCCAACGGCCGGAGGCCTTGACCAACGACTTCTTCGTCAACCTGCTCGACATGGGAACGGAGTGGAAGGCATCGGACTCCGCTGAGAACGTCTTCGAAGGACGGGATCGCGCCACGGGCGACGTCAAGTGGACCGCCACCGCCGTCGATCTCATCTTCGGTTCGCACTCCCAGCTCCGAGCCATCTCGGAGGTCTACGCGTCCCAGGACGCGGGGGAGAAGTTCGTGCGCGACTTCGTGGCAGCCTGGGACAAGGTGATGAACCTCGATCGGTTCGACCTCGCCTGAGCCCGAGGTCCCGGTCGGCCAGTCATCGGCCGACCGGGACTTGCTGGGACCGGGACGTGCTCGGACCCCAGGGTGGTGACGAGCTACCCGAGCCCGCCGTTGCTCTGGAGAAGCTGGGCGTTGATCCATCCGCCCTCTGCTGAGCAGAGAAAGGTCACCAGATGCGCGCAGTCCTGCGGGCGCCCCGCCCCTCCCACGTCCGGCCGCCTCTCCTGGCGCCTCTCGCTGCTCACGATCCGCATCCTGGCGGGCTGCCCTGCACACAGCCACCCGATTTTTCCCGGCCACGGATGTCGAGGGCACCGCCGGGTACGTCCACGCCCAGGCCCCCACACACGCCCACGCACACGCGCACATGGGGCACAGCAGGTGACTGGACACCGGTCAGGAATCAAGAAGCACCGGTCACCGCGCCGCACCTAGCGTGAGGGCCATGGCAACCATCGAATCCGTCACCCTCGAGGTGGCCGACCCCACGGCCGCCCACCGCTTCCACACCGCCGCCTTCGGGTTGGACGCGCAGGTACGTGTGCGGTCATCCCAGGCACCCACGACCGGCTTCCGCGGGTTCACGCTGGCGCTCACGGTCTCCCAGCCGGCCACCGTCGACAGCCTCATCAACGCCGCGCTTGACGCCGGCGCCACGTCGCTGAAGCCGGCCGCGAAGTCGCTCTGGGGCTACGGCGGTGTCGTACAGGCCCCGGACGGCACCATCTGGAAGGTCGCGACCTCGGCGAAGAAGGACACCGGCCCGGCCACCCGCGAGATCGACGAGATCGTGCTCCTGCTGGGAGTCGAGGACGTGAAGGCGAGCAAGCAGTTCTACGTGGGCCGGGGTCTGGCCGTGGCGAAGAGCTTCGGCGGCAAGTACGTCGAATTCGCCGCCGACGCGTCCAGTCCCCTCAAGCTGGCCCTGTACAAGCGTCGCGCCCTGGCCAAGGAGGTAGGCGTTCCCGCCGACGGCACCGGATCGCACCGGATCGTGCTCGCAGGCACCGCCGAACCCTTCACCGACCCGGACGGCTTCGCCTGGGAGTCCACGACGCTCGCACCCGCATCGTCCTGACTCCCGGCCCCGGCCCGGCGACCAGGCACGCGGGAGTCCGGGGGCGGGGGAGGGCCGGGCTCCCGTCGCGGCTACCGTGGCCCAGCACCCCACCGAACCGATCCCTGGAGAGCCCCCGTGCCCGTACCTCTCGGCGAGGACCTGGTGACCCTGCTGCGCCGCCCCAGCACCTGCTACCTCGCCACCACGATGCCCGACGGCTCGCCCCAGCTCACCCAGACCTGGGTCGACACCGACGGTGAGCACGTCCTGATCAACAGCGTCGAGTCGCATCAGAAGACCCGGAACATCGCGCGCGACCCGCGGGTGGCCGTCGCGGTCGCCGACCCCTCGGACCCCTTCTCCTACGTACAGATCCGCGGCCGGGTGGTGCGGGTGACCACCGAGGGAGCGGTCGACCACATCGAGGCGCTCGCGCAGAAGTACCTGGGCGGGCCCTACCCCTGGTTCGGCGGCCGCGACCAAGTGCGGGTGATCTACGTGATCCAGCCCGAACGAATCAGCAGCCCGCGGGGCTAGGGCTGTCGTCTGGACCATCAGGGACTGCCTGCCCCGAACAGCGATGACCAGCCCGATCGCGGCGCGGCGCCTACGCGTACGGCGGGAGGCCGGCCGTCGGCCCGTCGGGCCGACGGCTCGGTCGCGGCCGCGCACGTTCAGCGTCGCGCTCGAATACTTCCTGGTTCGACGAGGCGGTCGCCGGACAGGAGCGTGCCGGCCTGCTTGATCTGCTGAAGCAGTGGAGAGACCTCCATGCTCTGGAGGCCGGACAGGGACCCGATGCGGTCCGAAGTGAATTCAAACAGTTCGTCGAGGTCCCGGCAGTGTGCGACGGCATGGATGTTGTAGGGACCGGACACGGCCGCGGCGAACGCGATCTCGGCTTCCTGCGCAAGGGTGCGTCCGACCCTCTTGATCGCCGACGGATGCACGGCGAGCCAAAGGTGCGCCCGGGCGTGATAGCCCAGTGCTGCTGCGGCGATCTCGACATCGATGTGGACGGCGCGGCGCAGGAGCAAGGCTTCGAGGCGGCGTGAGGCGCGCCCAGGCGTGAGGTCCGCCGCTGCGGCGAGATCGACAAGGCTGGCGCGACCGTCCGCGGCGAGAACTTCGAGCATTCTCTCGTCCTCGGGGGTGAGGTGCACGGGATCACGAGTGACGACGGGAGATTCCGTGAAAGGGCCGCCGTCGTTCCCGAGGATCGATTCCTGCTGTGGAGTCAGCGTGCCGCGTAGCGCCGCCCAGTAGTGGCCGCGGCCTCCAACGAACTGACGGAGCATCGCGGACGCATTGATGTCGATCACGGCTGCGGTGCGCGGAAGTCGCTTACCGAGCAAGTCCTCGCGCTGTTCCTGGGTGCGCGACCGGACCGCGCAGGTGATTTCGGAGCCCGCGGCGGTGAGGGCGATCCAGTTGACATCGTCGCGCTTCGCGAGGGCGTCGGCGATCGCTCCCACGCTGCCGGGGCGGCAGCGCAGTCGCACCAGCCACTTGCTCTGTCCCAGCGCCCCGGGATCGACGACGCCGGCGACGCGGATGACGCCATCGGCGCGCAGCCGACGATAGCGGCGGCTGACAGCGCCTTCGGTGAGGCCGAGTGCGACCGCGATCGAGGCGAACGAGGCCCGCGGAGCGACCTGGAGTGCACGAATGAGACGCACATCGTCGGGCTGCACAGCGGCGGATTCAGTCATGAACGCTCTTGTCACGTGGGCGATCGTACAAATCGGCACCTCGGACGTGCCCTGAAGACGGCGTAGCGGAAAGACTCGAAGCGCAGACGTTGCAGAATTTCGAAGAAGGGAGATGGCACGAAGTGTCATCAACTGGCGCGGACCGGCACACGCCGACCGCTCTCATCGTTGGGGCGTCGCGCGGCCTCGGACACGCGATGGCGGCCGAATTCCTGGGCAGAGGATGGAACGTCATCGGGACGGTCCGAGACCCCACTGCTCGGACGCTCCTGCACGATCTCGCGGACCGCTCCAACGGGCGCGTTTCCGTCGAGCATCTCGACATCAACAAGCCTGCTCAGTTGGCACCCCTGCACGACCGTCTCGCGCAACGAGAACTCGATGTGCTCTTCGTCAATGCAGGGACCACCAACAATGAGCAGACGCCGATCGGTGCGGTCCCGACAGCCGATTTCGTCGAGGTGATGATCACTAACGCGCTCAGCCCCATGCGTGTCATCGAAACACTGGAAGATCTCGTCTCGCCTACGGGACTCATCGGCGCGATGTCCTCCGGGCAAGGCAGCATCACGAACAACACGACCGGATTGCGCGAGGTCTACCGGGGCAGCAAAGCAGCCTTGAACATGTTCGTGCGCAGCTTCGCGGCCCGACAGTCCGAGACGCAGCGCGCGTTCGTACTCATGGCGCCCGGCTGGATCCGCACGGCCCTAGGGGGGCCGGACGCGCCATTCACCCTCGACGAGACCGTCCCGCGGGTGGTGGACGTCCTGCTGTCCAGGCTGGGGAAGCCTGGCCTCGCGTACCTGGACCGTGCGGGCCGGACCGTGCCGTGGTGAACCCTGCCGGCGACGCCGGTCACCCGCGGTAGGTCGTTGCGGCGTTGCTGCTCATGGGCCTCGTCAGGACGGGAGGGCGCCGAGCTGACGTAGCTGCGTGAGGACGTCGACGATGCCCCGGATCTCGACGATCCGCCCGTCGGTGAAGCGCATGATGAAGATCTCGCCGTAGGTGACGGTCTTTCCGGTGGGCGGCAGGCCCTGGTACTCACCCCGGTGGGTTCCGGTCACCGTGTTCCTGGAGACGACCTTGTCGCCCTCCGCGATCGTCTCCTCGACGGTGACGTGGATGTCGGGGAACGCGCGCACGAGCACCTCCCACACCCGCTTCAGGGCCTCCGCTCCCGTCCCGCCCATCGGTACCGGCGCGTGGAAGACCACGTCCGGTGCGACGAACTCGTCGATGGCCTTCGAGATGACTTCCGGGTCGCCGCTGTTCACGGCGGAGTGGAAGCGGTGGAGCGTCGCTGTGTTGTCTGTTGCCCCGGCTGCCGACATGCACCTTCTCCTCTGCTCTGGGCCTTCGCCGCGTGCTGGACGGCGTCTGAGCAGTAAGACGGCACGGCCTCCGGAAATGTGACACGACGCGCGGACGACAGGCCAGGGAGTCGCTGCCATGGCCGGCGGACCGGGGATGACGAGTGGGCCTGAGATGACTGGCGGACCGGATGACCGGCAGGTCGATGTGCACGGCAGGCCGCCGAGCCAGGCGACCGGACCGAGGTCGAGGAGCGGCGTCGAAGAACGCACCGAGGTCGTCCATCACCCGCTCGGATCCGTACGCCCGCCCGTGCACGAGACCGGGACGGCGTCCGGATCTTTGTGGCTTCTGCCAGTACGACGGGCCGCCGGGGTGCGGGGAGACTGCCCGGCAGAGGCCGCGGCGTGCCCAGGGAGGGAGGCCGAGGCCGAGGACACGACGAATTACGGGGAGGGCGGCACGGTGAGCGTGCAGCAGTACGACGAGATCGGTGAGGCATTCGAGGGCTTCAAGGGCCTGCCGTTGGCGCAGTACGGGGAGGTGCCCAGTTTCCTGGACATGGTCGGGGACGTGCGTGGCAAGACGGTCCTCGACCTGGCCTCCGGCACCGGCTTCTACAGCAGGGAGTTCAAGCGGCGCGGCGCCGCGGAGGTGCTCGGCATCGACATCTCCGGTGAAATGGTCGCCGCGGCAAGGACGTTCGAGGAGCGCGATCCGCTGGGCGTGCGCTACGAGGTCGGCGATGTCTCCCAACTACGGCCCCTCGACGCGCACTTCGACATCGCCACGGGTGTTCAGCTGCTCAACTACGCGAAGGACATCGCGGCCATGGAGGGGATGTGCCGCAACGTGCGCCGGAGCCTGAAGACCGGTGGTGAGTTCTTCGTGCTCGCCCAGACCCCCGACTACCGCTTCGACGGGCCGTCCTTGGCCAAGTACGGCTTTCTCTGCGAGGCGACCGGCGAGGAGATCGAGACCGGACCGCGGGTACGGATCACGGCGCTGCTCGACCCGCCGATCTCGTTCGTCGGCGCCTGTCCGCGCCGTGAGGTCTACGAACAGTGTCTGCGGGCGGCCGGATTCAGCGAGTTGACCTGGGTCCCGCTGGAGGTGTCCGAGGCCGGCGTGCGCAAGTTCGGTCCGGACTTCTGGGCAGACCTCCTCGCCAACCCTCCGCTGGAAATGCTGCGCTGCCGCGCCTGACGACCGGCCGAACGTCCCGCGGAACACGGCCCGCACCGCTCCCGATGCAGAATCCGGCACAGAAGAAAGCGAATGGCATCCATGCTCGACGGCTGCACGCCGTGGCCCGAGGAGTTCGTCGACCGCTACTGGGCGGCCGGGCACTGGCGTGGCAACACCCTGGACAACCTGCTGCGGGGCTGGGCCCTGCAGTACGGACCGCGGACCGCGCTCGTGTACGGCGGCACCCGCATCACGTACGCGAACCTGAACCGGCGCGTGGGTCGCATGGCCGCCGGCTTCCGGCTGCGTGGCCTCCGGCCCGGGCAGCGGGTCGTCGTCCAGCTACCGAACGTTCCCGAGTTCGTCATCACTGCCTTCGCGCTCCTGCGCGTCGGCGCTATCCCCGTGTTCTGCCCGGTCGCGCACCGCGCTCCCGAGGTGTCCCACCTCGTGCGGGTCGCCGAGGCCGTCGGCTATGTCGGCCCCTCGACGTACCAGGGCTTCGACCACACCGCGATGGCCGCGGACATCGCGGCCCAAGGGCCTTTCCTGCGGCGGGTGTTCACCCTCGATCCGCCGGGCGGCTCGTCCCCGTACGGCGGCCTCGCCACCGACCCCTCGGGCTGCCACTACTTCCCACTGAGCTCCATCGACGCCCCGCCCGACCCGGCGCATGCGCAAAGCGCCGACCAGGTGGCGTTCTTCCTGCTCTCCGGAACCACCGCCCCGCCCCAGCTCATTCCGCGGACCCACAACGACTACGCCTATCAGGCGCGTGCCGCTGCCGAGCTGGTGTCGCTCACCGAGAACGACGTGTATCTCGCCGCGCTGCCCGCCGAGTTCAACCTCACCTTCGGCTGCCCAGGCATCGTCGGCACCCTCTCCGTCGGCGGCACCGTCGTGCTGCTCGACAACCCGGAACCCACCGCATGCCTTGCGGCCATCGAACGGGAGCGGGTCACCATCACCTCGGTGGTGCCCGCCGTCGTTCAGACCTGGCTCGATGAACGTCCCACGGCACAGGTCGAGTTGAGCAGCCTGCGTCTTGTGCAGATCGGTGGCGGGCCCTTGCACCAGGCGACCGCCGAACGGATCGGCCCCGAATGGGGCTGTCGCCCGCAGCAGGTCTTCGGCATGGCCGAGGGCCCGCTCACCCTCACCCGGCCCGCCGATCCGGACGAGACCGTGCTGACCACCCAGGGCCGCCCGCTCTCGCCCGACGACGAGATCCGCATCGTCGACATCGACGGCAAGGACGTGCCCGACGGGGAGACCGGCGAACTCCTCGCCCGCGGTCCGTACACCCTCAGGGGCTACTACCGGGCACCCGACCACAACGCACGCTCCTTCACCGCCGACGGTTACTTCCGCACCGGCGACCTCGCCATGCGCACCCCGGACGGCAACCTGGTGGTGACCGGCCGCCTCAAGGACGTCCCGCAGCGGGCTGACCACAAACATCCACCGGGCTGGTGACGGGCGGGGACGGCCGCCGACCGATCCTGGAACGGATCGAGCAGATCAGCGGCCGCATCCGCGCGGCGATGGCCGGGTGGTCACTTCCGGCGGGCACGGTGAAGTAATTGTCCGTGGAGGAGGCCGAGGAGCCACTGAGGGTGAAGCTCAGGAGGGTTCCGTAGTGGGCCCGCGCGGCAGCCAGGCTCTTCGGGGTCTCCGAAATGGTCGAACAGTGCTGGTAGAGGCCGAATTCGGGCGGAGGGCAGGGGGTCGGATCCGCAACCCGGTGGGGGACCGGCGTGGTTGTCCGGTCCCAGTCGATCCGCAGGCCCGTGGCCTCCAGTGTGGGGGCCGGCATGGGGCTGCCGTCCGGGGCCCGGCCGCGAGCACGGTGGTAGCTGAGCGCGTAGGTCACCGTGCCGGCCGCTTGTGGCAGGTCCCGGCCTTCGCCGTCCTGAGGCCCCCAGGTCGCGATGTGTGCCTCACGGATCCGGCGTAGCACGTTGGCCATGTCGTCGTGGACGCCGAAGTAGGCAACGGCCCGCATGCTGCAGGTCATGAGGTACGGGGAACTCCTGTTTTCAAAGACCGAGCGTTTGTAGGGCCTGACGCAGGAGTCGACGAACCGTGTGAGAACGTGCTCCAGACCATCGACGGCGGCCAGGCGCTGAATGAGTGCCGTCTGCCGCTGCTCTTCCGCCGCCCTGCGGGACTGTGCTTCGGACGACGTGGCCTGCGCCCGCAGTTTCTTGTCCGAAGGCTCGCGTGAGCACGCCGCTTTCAGTCCTACCAGTGCGAATGCCAACAGCAATCCGCCGGCTTGAGAGCACCGCCCGCTGATGCGGTGCCACCGGGCCGCCACAGTCCCCTTCATCTGCGCAACGGCGCGGCGGCAGGCCATGGAGTCGCTGCCGCCGCGCCGGATCTCGCCCCCGGATGCGGACTGCCTCTGCAGGGAACTCGCCCGCGATGCAACGGACGTGAGGGGCTGTCGCTGTCAGGTACCTGTCATGCGTAAGTGTAGAACTTGGTGTGGTCCAGCATGTCCGCCGGTGTCACGTCGTTCCACGGCTTCATCGTGTCGTGGAGGTCGACGACGTCGGGGGTGTCGCCGGTCGGCAGATAACCCGAGGCGGGGTGCAGCTTCTGCCAGTCGGCCCAGAGCTTGTCGATGAAGCAGTGGTGCAGCCAGAAGACCGGGTCGTTGGGGGAGGCGCCGGTGGTCATCTGGCCACCGACCCAGACGTGCACGCGGTTGTGCAGGTTGGGGCCGCGCCAGCCCTCGATGTTGTTGCGGAAGCCGTCGGAGGCGCTGTTCCACGGGGGCGCGTCGTAGACGTCCATGGCGAGCACCCGGTCGACCTCGGCCCGGGTCGGCAGGTCGCGGACGCCGGTGCCCAGGGAGCGGCGCAGGAACGTCCGGCCGTCCACCCTGAGGTTCATCGGCCACCTGCCGCCGCTGAAGGCGAACGGGCCAGAGGTCACCCGGCCGTCGCCGCTCCGCCCGTCACCTCCGAGGAAGTCATCGCCCCACAGGGAGCTGCGGGGGCTGCGGTCGACGGTCCAGTCCCAGTAGGGCAGGGTGACCGAGGGGGTGATGCTCTGCAGGGCCTGCTCGAACTGCAGCAGGAACCTGCGGTGCCAGGGGAGGAAGGACGGCGACCGGTGGCCGGTCCGTTCCCCCTCGTCGGTGTCGCCGATGATGAAGGCGTTGTGGGTGCTGATGAACTCGTCGTAACGGCCGGCGCGCTTGAGCTCCAGCACCGCGTCGACGAAGTTCCGCTTCTCGGTGGCGGTGAGGTTCGCCTGGTTCTTCCTAACTGCCATGTCGAGGACTCCTCGGTGGGGGGCGGGCAGGGGCGCGGCCTCAGCCGGTGATGACGGGGACCAGGTCGGCGCCCTGGAGTTCCCGTACGGCGGCGCGCGCCAGGGTGTGCGGGGTGCTGAACTTCTCGTAGTGGTTCACCAGGCTGATCCAGGTGCCGTCGACGTTCTGCATCACATGCAGGTCGTCGTTGTCGATGCGGACGACGAAGTCCATGCCGTCGTGCGGGCCGGCGAGGCGCTGCGCCCGCCGTCCGTGGTCTCCTCGGCTGCCGTGCGCATCGCCCTGGTCTGCCGGCCAGCCCTGTATGTGGCGGCCCTGGTAGATCTCGTCGAACGGCTCGGGCATGGCGTGGCCGTCGCTGTGGTGCCCGCCTGCCCCGGGGTGTCCGTGGCCGGCGGATCGTGCGACGGCGCGGTCGGCGTGGGCGACCGGTGCGGCCAGCACCACTCCTGCGAGCGATGCGGCACTGCCGTGCAGCAGCTGGCGCCGGGTGGGACGCGACATCTTCCACTCCTCTGGTCGGGCCTCGGCTCGCCTCCGGGGCGCTGCCGCGCCGGAGGGCGGGAGCCGGCGTGCCGATCGTCGGTACGCGCCGACCCATGCTGACAGGGACGATCAGGGCATCAAGTCGGCCCGCGTGATCGGGCCAGAGTGGAACAACACCCGTACCGAGGTACGGGATTCAACGGCGTTGATCGTCCTTGCGCGGCGGTCGGGAAGCTCTCCGGAAGCGGATATTCTGCGGTTTCGGCTGCCATCCGCCGCAGATATTTTTCTCCGCGCAGCAATCCGTGATGCCGTACGCGGCCCGAACTCGGCGCAAACGGAGGGGGTTTGGGTGCTCGGGGGTTTGCGGGCGGCACCCGTTCGTCTTCCGCGGTCCGGCGCCGGACCGGTGCGGACGTGGCCGCAAGGGGGCGCCCTGTGCGCGAGCGGGCGGACGGTGACCGGAGGGGTCCGGCTGGCGGTCGAGAGTCATGCGGAGACCGGCAGGTACCACCTTTGGGTCGTCGGCGATGAGGCCGGTCAGCCGGCCGCGCGGTGCCGCCGCTGGGAGGAAGCGGCGGGCACCACGTCGGTCCGGGTGCGGGTCGCGGTCAGTTGGTGGCGGCCGAGCCCCAGCTCTGGCTGATGACGACCTTGGCGTCGCTCTGCTGGGTCTCGGTCGGGAAGCTCGGGGTGCCGGAGACCTTCGGGAGCTTCGCCGCCGCGGCCTTGTCGAGCGTGCCGGCCTTCTTCATGGCGTTCATCAGAGCCGGGCGGGCGTATCCCTTGAGTCTGAGGTTCTGACCCTCGGTGCTGTAGAGGTACTCCATCCACAGGCGCGCGGCCGCGGGGTGCGGCGCATCCTTGTTGATGGCCTGCGAGTAGTACTGGGAGAACTTGCCGTCCGAGGGAACCGCGACCGTCCAGTCAAGGCCCTTGGACTTGAATTCGTCGGTGTACCCGGCGTTGAGGTAGTCCCAGTCGATGCTGATCGGCGTCCGGCCCCTCTCGATGGTGGCCGGGGTGGACGCGATGGGCAGGTAGTTGCCGCTCTTCTTCAGCTTGGCGAAGAAGTCCATACCGGGCTGGATGTCGTCGAAGGAGCCGCCGTTGGCCAGAGCGGCCGCGTACACGGCGCCGAAGGCCGAACCGGACTTGGTGGGGTCGCCGTTAAGGGCGATCTGCCCCTTGTACTGCGGTTTGAGGAGGTCCTTGAAGCTGGTCGGGCAGGTCTGCACACGCTTGGCGTCGCAGCCGAAGGAGATGTAGCCGCCGTAGTCGTTCGCCCAGCGGCCGATCGAGTCCCGCTGGACGTCGGGAATGTCGGCGAAACCGGTGACCATGTACGGCGCGAGCAGCCCCTCCTGGGCGGCGCTCTGTGCGAAGGAGCTGCCGAGGTCGAGGACGTCGGGCGCATTGTCCTTGCCCTTGCGCGAGGTGACCGCGCTGATCTCGTCCTGGCTGGCGCCGGTCGGGTTCTCCACCTCGACCTTGATGCCGTACTTCTTCTTGAAGCCGTCGATCAGGGCGCCGTAGTTGGCCCAGTCGCGGGGCAGTGCGATCGCATGCAGCGTGCCCTCCTTCTTGGCCGCGTCGGCCAGGGCGCCGATGCCGCCGAAAGCCTGGGCCGTGGTCGCGGTGGCCGCGCTTTTTCCGCCCCCGGTCGACTCGTCGGAAGCCGAGCTACAGGAGGTGAGGGCGGGTACGGCGGCGAGGGCGAGGACGCCGGTGAAAACGGCAGTCCTTGACAGGGACACGGTCACGGTCTCTCCAGAGGGGTACGCACAGAGCATTGAGGGGATACATGCGGGGCCACACAGGGGATGCACGTGGGGGGTGGCACCTGTCCGACGACCTTGTCTGAACAAGTTGGGCCTCAGTAGGCCTAACTATGGTGTCCTACGGGTAAACATTGGTAAAACTAATGACTCCGATTCCCTCACAATCGCAGCTCGGAGGGGTCACTGCGGCAGCTCGCCCAGACTGGCCGCTCTACACACTTTGCGCACAATTGCGGGCGAGAGGGAGCGCGGCGGCACGGCCTGCGCAAGGTCGCCGCGTAGTCCTTGCCCGCCACTGGACCGACCTGGCCGCGATCGACGACGTCGATGACTGGTTGCCCTCGTCGGTGCGGCTCGGGTGGTGATCCCGAGATCCTGGACCAGCCGTACTGAGCCACCTGTCGTCACATATGGGGCGCGGCCTGATCGCGATCCGGGGCGATTGCGGCCATAACGGCCTGCCATTGTGAGCGGCGGCGGCCGCGACGTCTCCGCGGAACCGGGCGTCGTGATAGGCCCTGACGGTACGCCGGGTCGGTGAATCGGTGGCCGGTGAATCGGTGGCCGGTGAATCGGTGGCCGGTGAATCGGTGGTCGCGGAATCGGCGGTCATGGCGTCCTCGGGAGCCGTCGGTGCGGGAAAGGGATCGATCGGCCGGTTCAAGCAGAGGCCGGCTGGTCGGGCCGCCCCGTGCGGAGGTAGTGCTCGATCCGTTGCTGGTTCTCGACCAGGCGCAGGCACATATGCCGGAATTGGGCCAGTTCGGCCGGGGTGAATCCCCGGAAGACCGCAGACATGGCGCGTTGTGTCGGCTGGCGGAAGGACTCCATCCAGTCGCGTCCGGCCGGTGTGATCCGCACTCGGACCGACCGGCGGTCGTGCCGGTCCTGGACCCGCTGAACGAATGGTCGCGCTCCAGGGTGTCGACCAGGCCGGTGACGTTGCGGGAGCTCACCCCGCCGGCGCGCGCCAGTTCGCCGATGCTCAAGCCGACAGGAGCACTCCTGTTGGCTGCCCCGGGCGGCAGGCGCTTCTGTAGGCTCCCTTGTACCGGGGGGAGCTCATGCGCTTTGTCATGACCGACAACTATGCCGCGATCGTCATGTCCGTCGACGCGGGACTGCTGGTGGTGGGTGCGGTGCAGTCCCACGGCACCATCAACACCATCAGAGAACGCATCAGAGCGGTGAATCAGCGCCATGCGGCAGCGATGAGAGTGATCGCCGATCGGCTTCGTGCGGGTGAAGAGCCGACGGACGCCGAACTGCAACGGGCCCATGGTTTGGCCCGAAAGGCCACCGGAGACCTGCGGCGGCGGTTCGAGAGGCCGGCAACCGTGGGCCTGATGTGGGTCATCATGTCGTTCTGGCTCGTGGTCTCCGTGATGGCGACACTCTGGTGGTCGGCAACGGAAGGACATGGCCAAGCCTCATGGCTGGCCGAGGGCACGTTGGCGGCTACGGCCCTCGCCACCCTCGTCCTGCTGGCAGAGACTGTCCTCCGGTTCTGGTGGGCGGGCGAAGCGGCGACGGACGAATGGGAACAGGAACAACTCCAACGCCAGGTCGCCGCAGTCGAGATGAACGACGACGCGGTGTCCCAGCGGGTGAGGCAACGGCTCGAGGAGTTCGCCCGGGGCGGCCAAGGCTGAGGCTGCCGAGGCCGCTCAGTCACAGGCTGTTCAGCCGCAGAGGCCGGCCTCGGTCACGTACTGGTCCGCGATCTGCCCACGCCAGGTGACGCATGCGCAGCGCGCGGGGATGTACACCGGCCCGGCATAGGACGTGTAGGCGCCCGGCGGAACGAGGGCGGAACGGGAAGGGCCCTTTCAGGACAGCCAATCGGTGTAGTGGGTGGGGGCGATGCGGGCGTCGTTCGGGGCGGTGAGGACGTCGCCGTGGGCGGCGGCGAACATGCCGGCGCTGTTGTCGGTGACGACGGAGCGCCCGTCGCCCTTGGCGGTCAGGGTGAGTCGGCCGAGTTCGTCGAGGGGGTAGACGTCGGGACCTGCGATGTTGAGCACGCCGTTCAGCGGGCTGCCTGCGGCGACTTCGGCGACGATGGCGGACACGTCCGCAGCGGCGATCGGCTGGACGGGTGTGCGTGGGAGGCGGACGGTGTCGCCATCGGTGGTCATGGCCAGGGTCGCGTCCATGAACTCCATGAACTGCGTGGCGCGGACGATGGAGTACGGGATCGGTCCGGCCTTGAGGATGTTTTCCTGAAGCGTCTTCGCCCGGTAGTAGTCCAGATCGGGGACTTGGTCCACGCCGACGATCGAGAGGATGACGAAGTGTCTGACCCGGCCCTTCTCGCTCGCGGCGAGAAGGTTGTCCATCGATGTCTGGAAGAAGGCGAGCGAGGCGTCGTCGAAGGTCGGGGAATTCGTCAGGTTGATGACGACGTCGGCGCCCTCCACGGCCGCATCCAGCCCCTGACCAGTGATGATGTCCACGCCTGTGGTCAGGGCGTGCGGTACGGCCTGATGCCCGGCCGCGTTGAGGTTCTCCACCACCCGTGACCCGATCAGCCCGGTTCCGCCGACGACTGCGCACTTCATGGCCCAACCTTCTTTCCGTGGAATTGCCCGATATGCGTTGCATGCGGCCTTAGCTGCATTTCGTCCATACTCGCACTGGGGCGCCGTTGCCGCGGTGATCACGGCACGCTCGCCCTCGCTCGCGTCGTCTACTCCTGGTGGGCCGAGCCGAAGTCGAATTCTGCGATTCCTGCCCGATATCGGGCAGAAATATGGACGTTGCGTGGTTCCCGGCCTAGGGTGATCGCTCATGATCACCCTGGAAGCAATGGGGACTTTCGCCGTGATAGTGGGAGTTCTGACCCTCACTCCTGGACTGGACACCGCACTCATCCTGCGCACCGCGGCATTCGGGCACCGTCGTCGTGCCTGGGGCGTGGTCCTCGGCATCCAAAGCGGCACGTTGGTCTGGGGCGTGCTCACCTCGCTCGGTGTGACCGCGCTGCTGACGGCGTCTCACCTCGCGTACACCACTCTTCGTTGGATGGGAGCCGCGTACCTGGTGTGGATGGGCGCCAAGATGCTGTGGGCCACCTGGCGCCGCTCGGCGAGGGAGAGTCCACAGACAGCGGAGAGCGGGAGCGAGGGCGGGACCGGGGGTGGGCCCAGGGCCAGGACCGGCGCCGGCGACACCCTGCTCGGTGGCTGGCGGCAAGGGATGCTGACCAATCTCCTCAACCCGAAGATGGGCGCCTTCTACGTTGCGGTGCTCCCGCAGTTCATCCCCGCCGGCGCCTCGTACCTCGCTGCAGGCGTGCTGCTGGCCGGGATCCACATCGTCCTGGCCGTTGGGTGGGCCTGCGCGCTGATCGCCCTCGCGCACGTGCTCCGCGACCGCCTGCAACGGCCTTCGGTCCGCCGCTCCCTCGACCGTCTCACCGGCACGGTGATCGCCGCCTTCGGCATCCGGCTCGCGCTCGGGCAGTGAGGCGCAGGGCGATGTAACGGCAAGGCACCGACGGCCGCGGAGCGGCAACCCGCGTATCACCCGAGTGAAAGGACCCCCGCATGTGCTCGCTCCCCAACAGTGTCGAGGCCGTGGTCTTTGACTGCGACGGCTTGCTGGTCGACACCGAAGCCTGCTGGACCGTTGCGGAAACGGCCATCTTCGCGGCGCACGGTCATCCCTTCGGTCCCGAGCAGAAGGCCCTGGTCATCGGCCGCACCGTAGAGGCCGCCGGAGAGGCCATGGCCCACTACTTCGGGCACCCCGGGGCCGGCGCCGAACTCGCCGCCGACCTCCTCGAACGAGTCCGCAAGGAGCTTTCCGGTGGTGCCGAGGCCCTCCCGGGGGCGGCAGAACTGGTACGCGCCTGCCGGGCGGCGGTCCCCATTGCCGTGGCCAGCAACAGCCCCCGGGAACTGCTGGACGCGGCACTGCGGTCGGCCGGCCTCGCCGACCACTTCGCCCACTCGTTCGCTGCCGACGAGGTACGTTCCCCCAAGCCCGCACCCGAGCTCTACCTCACGGCGTGCCAGGCACTCGGGGTGTCCCCGAGGTGTTCCGTCGCCTTCGAGGACTCGGCCACCGGCATCGCCGCGGCCCGGGCCGCGGGGCTCCACGTCGGGGTCGTACCGTCCCTTCCAGGAACCGCCCTCGACCACGACTGGCTGGGCACCAGCCTGGCCGAGCCCGCATTGCAGGAGTGGGCCAGGAACCTGGGGCACGGTCACACGGTCTGCTGACCCACCCCTTTGCGGTCTGCGGCCTCCGGCTCCGTCATGCTCCGGCAACCGCACCAGCCGAGGAACGTCACCTTCGATTCACCCTCGACTGGTGGTCTGGCCCGGCCCGTTGACACCGCATCCGCTTGTCGGACGCCTCAAGGAGTCGTTTTCATGCGCAGACCCAGTCGCCGTCACCTCACCATAGCCACCGCCCTGGCCGCCGCCGGCGCCACCGCCGTGGTCGTGACCACCACGGCCGGTGCCTCCGATTCCAAGGAGCAGGCCGAAAGGGCCATCAAGGGCGGGAAGGCGAAGAACGTCATCCTGCTGATCGGTGACGGCATGGGCGACTCCGAAATCACCCTCGCCCGCGACTACACGGTGGGCGCCAACGGCCGCCTGAACATGGACAAGTTCCCGCTGACCGGCGCCTACACCACGTACGCCGTGCACGAGGACGGCACCCCGGACTACGTCACCGATTCCGCCGCCAGTGGCACCGGCTGGGCGACCGGCGTGAAGACGGTCAACGGCCGCATCTCCAAGACACCCGGCACCGACAAGGCCGTCCCCACCCTGTTGGAACTGGCCCAGAAGAACGGCTACGCCACCGGCAGCGTCACCACTGCCGAACTCACCGACGCCACCCCGGCCGTGCTCGCCGCGCACGTCACCGACCGCTCCTGCCAGGGGCCGGCCGATATGGCCAAGTGCCAGGCCGACACGATCGCCCGGGGCGGCCCGGGCTCGATCGCCGAGCAGTCGGTCAACCACAAGGCCGATGTGCTCCTCGGCGGCGGCAAGCAGCGCTTCGACCAGAAGGTCACCGACGGGGCCTACAAGGGCCTCACCGTCACCGAGCAGGCCGAGAAGCTCGGCTACCAGGTCGTCACCGACAACGCCGGCCTGAAGAAGGTGAAGGCGGGCAAGCCGGTGCTGGGCCTGTTCGCCGCCGGCAACGTTCCCACCGAGTGGACCGGCAAGCCCGCAGCGGTCGGCGGTACCGCCCCGCAGCGGTGCGTGAACTCCAATCCCAACCGGCCGGCCGCCACTCCGAGCCTTGCCGACTCCGCGGTCAAGGCCATCCAGCTCCTGGAGGCCAAGCAGCAGCAGAAGCACTCCAAGCAGGGCTTCTTCCTGCAGATCGAGGGCGCCTCGATCGACAAGCAGGACCACGCCGCCGACCCGTGCGGCCAGATCGGCGAGACCGCCGCGTTCGACCGCGCGGTGAAGGCGGCCCGCGCCTACGCGGCCACGCACCCCGACACTCTCGTCGTGACCACCGCCGACCACGGTCACACCAGCCAGATCGTGCCGCTGGAGGCCAATCCGCCCGGCCTGTCGTCGACCCTGCTCACCAACGAGGGCCAGCAGCTGAAGGTCAACTACTCGACGAACACCCCGGGCCAGTCCCAGGAGCACACCGGCACGCAGGTCCGCATCGCCGCCCAGGGCCCGCAGGCATACCGCGTCCTCGGTGTCACCAACCAGACCGACCTGTTCACCACCATCCGCGAGGCACTGCGCCTGCGCTGACCGCAGCCACCGAAGGGGGGAGACCGGCAGCCGGTCTCCCCCTTTTCGTACCCCCGGGTGCGCGGACGGTCCGGCGGATGGCGTTGCGGAGCCAGTCGTGGGCTCCGTCGGGGGCGTGGCGGGGGTGCCAGGCCATGCCGATGGCCCGTGGCGGCAACGGCCGGGGAATGTCGAGCAGGTGCAGGTCAAGGGTGGTGGCGGCGTCCGATCGCTCCGCGCACTCGCTCCGGCATGCCCTCGCCGCCGGTGTTCTCATTGCGCGTCTTTGTTGGCCTTGAGCTTGTGCCACACGGTGCTGAGGGCGGCGAGATCGGTGTCGTCGAGGAGGTCGGTGAACACGGGAGCCAGACAGGCGCGGCGGGTGGCGTCGGCCTCCTCGAAGAGTTGGTGGCCTTCCGGGGTGAGCGCCACCTCGATCGAGCGGGCGTCGCGTGGGGAGGGGGTCCGGGTGACCAGTCCGCGGCCCTGCAGGGCGTCGACGACCCGGGACACCTGGCTGCGACTGAGCATGGTGCTGTTGCCGAGGACGGAGGCGGGGACCGGATCCGGGCTGGAGGCGAGCCAGAGCATCACCTCGAACCATGAGACCGGAAGGTCGTGCGCCTTGGTGAGGGCGCGGTCGACGCGCTCGGTCAGCACGGTTCCGGCCCAGACCAGGCCGTAGAAGGCGTGGTCGGCCACGGGCATCTCGGCCTGGGTGAGCTTCTTCTTCGCCATGCGCCCAGCCTACTGGTTTGCGTGTGTGCACACATAATGGTTATGGTGTGTGTACACGCACGTAAATTGCTCCGGCCTCCGGAGCCGAAAGGTTTGCCATGTCTTCCCGAATTGCTGCCCAGGCTTCCCCGACCCCCAAGGTCGTCCTGATCACCGGTACCTCCTCCGGCATCGGCCTCGCGGCCGCCGTCGCCGCCGGCCGGGCCGGATGGCGCGTCGTGGCGACGCTGCGTGACCCGGCCCGTGCCGGCGCACTGCGCGCGGCCGCCGCGGAGGCCGGGGTGGAGCTCGACGTCCGGCGGCTCGACGTCGTCGACGAGGCCTCCGTCGCCGCGGCGATCGACGGCGTGATCGCCGACTACGGCAGGCTCGACGCCGTGATCAACAATGCCGGCGCCGGCCACCTCGGCACCCTGGAGAACGAGAGCGTCGCCGACGTGCGCAAGGTGATGGAGGTCAACTTCTTCGGCGTGCTCCACGTCTCCAAGGCGGCCCTGCCCCACCTGCGTGCCGCCGGGGGCCGCCTGATCACCGTCACCAGCGTCGGGGGAGTGGCCGGTCAGCCCTTCAACGAGGCCTACTGTGCGGCCAAGTTCGCGGTGGAGGGCTTCATGGAGAGCCTGGCGCCCGTGGCGGCCCGGCTCGGAGTGCAGGTGTCCGTCGTCGAGCCCGGCGCCGTGGCGACCGAGTTCGTGAACAACCTCGGGGTCGACCTGGAGGCCGAGGTGGCCGCCGCCGGTCCCTACGCGGACACCCTGCAGGCCTACCTGGACCGCACCGTCGCCCAGTTCCTCAGCGGCAACGCGCAGACCCCGGCCGAGGCCGCCGAGGCCGTGATGGAAGCCCTGGAGGCCGACCGGCCCGCGTTCCGCATCCAGACATCCGACTGGGCGCGCGGTTTCACCGGCACCAAGCTCGCCGACCTCGACGGTTCCGCGGTCCTCGGCCTCACCGGTGCATGGGTGGGCTGAGGCACGGAGGTATGCGGCTGCCATGCGCGCGGATCGCTTCACCGGCGCCGAAAACCGGCTCTGCGGGAGGAGGGGTGGGCGGCGGGCAGCCGCCCACCGGGCCGTAGTTCCTTCTCAGGCGCTGAACTGCTCGATGAGCGTTCTCATCGTCTCGAACGCGGGCTTGGGGGTGTAGTCGTCGGTGGTCAGTCCGAACTGGTGGAACAGGCCGGGATGCGCGCTGTCGGCGTCAC
The DNA here is from genome assembly GCA_024349765.1 of Streptomyces nigrescens. Lineage (GTDB taxonomy): Bacteria > Actinomycetota > Actinomycetes > Streptomycetales > Streptomycetaceae > Streptomyces > Streptomyces endophytica. The sequence goes on from AP026074.1 coordinate 488,711, forward strand.
GCAGCGAGAAGTGCGTGTAGCCGCTCAGGTTCAGTCGCTTCGCCTGCGCGGCGATGATGCGGACGACGGTCTCCACGACGTCGGCCTGACGGTGCGCAGGCCGGTCCGGGCCGGTGGGCCATCCGTGCTCGGTGATGTGCAGCGGAAGATGTCCCAGGCCGGCGGGTGTCAGGACGGAGTCACGGTGATGGCGTAGCAGGCCCTCGACGGCAGGCGGGAGGTCGGAGGGGGCAACGGGCTGGAAGACGTCGGGGAAGAAGTCCAGGCCCACGTAGTCCAGGTCGGCGATGAAGCGTTCCCCGCCGCGGCCGGTCAGGTCGGCGATGAAAGAGGCTGCCGGCCCGAACAGCGGGGTGGTGTTGAACCCGATCCGCAGATGCGTATGGCCCAGTTCGCGGGCCCGTGCCTTGGCGGCGGACACCCCGCGGATGATCGCCTCGTGGACCGCCGGGTAATACCCGTCGAGGACGGGGTTCGTTGTGACGTTGGGTTCTTCCGTCACCTGCAGCGTGCTCGTGACCGCGCCGTACTGCTCGACCAACTCGGCCAGGAAATCGCAGTAGCCGTCGACGTCTGCGGCGGCGGACTGATACTGCGCCACCAGGTCCAGGAGGCGCCCTCGAACGGCGTACCGGGCTGCGGCAGTTGGTGTCGCGGTCGCGTGCGCCGTGCCGAGTCGGGTGGCGTCGTTGAAGCCCACGTAGGCGCGCACGAGGAACGGGCGGTCCGGGGGACCCTGGAGGCGGTCGAGTGCGCTCGTCACACGGGCCGGATCATCGGGCGGTCCGCTGGCCAGGCCCCCGGCGTCATCGCCGGAGATTCCGCCCGGGTAGATCCCGAAGAGTATGCCGTCAGGCGTTCTCTGGGTCACGCGTGGGGTTCCTTTCGGTCCGTGGGGTCAGAGGGTGGGGGAGGGGTCGCTGCCGCGGCCGGCCACGTCAGGCAGCCGGTGCGGATGTCGTCGATGACGGAGTCGATCCAGGCCATCTCCGCGCGAGCGAGTCGCAGCGCGTATTCCGCCTCGATGACGTACAGGCGGGGTACGTCGGCCGCCAGGGCGTCTGCCAGGCGCCTTTCGTCGTCGGCGGTGCGCTCTTGCAGGCGCCGGTTCCGTTCTACGAGAGCCTCTTCCGCACCGGCGGGCCCGAGAGCGCCGAGATAGGCGACAGCGCCCAGGAACTGCGAGAACTCCCGCTGGGGATTGCGGATGTGTGAGTCCAGTCGGCGTACCAGTTCGTCGCGCCCTGCCTGTGTGAGGGCGTACACGGTCCGCTCGGGACGGTTTCCCGAGCGTTGCTGGCCTTGCGAGGTGATCCATCCCGCTTCGGCCAGGGCGGCAACGATGTTGTAGAGCGTGCCGCGTGTGATCACGGCGGCGTGGTTGTCACTGCGTTTCCGCAGCTCGGACAGCATCTGGTGCGGGTGCGAGCTCTGTTCCAGCAGAAGTCCCAGCACTGCGAGCACGGTGGGGTTGTCAAGAGCACGGCGTGGCATAGTCGAACTGTACCAGTCTAAATAGACTAATAGCGTCGTTCGCTCTCGTCGTGCGCCGACGGCCTTGGCTTCGGTTACGCGGTCTCAACTACGTGTCCCCGCAAGGGCGTTACGGGGCCGCCTCGACGTCGGGGAAGCGCGCCGTCCACAGCACCAGAGCTGAGCGCGCCAGTGGGGTACACCGCCGTGCTCGGTATCCCGTACGCGGCCGCGCCTTTCGGCGACCGGCGGTTCCGGGAGCCGCAACCGGCTGAGGCCTGGAGTGGGGTCCGGCACTGCGCGGCCTTCGGTCCCATCGCCCCGCAGTCGGCGGAGTTGCCCGGAGCGCCGGTGTGGCGCCCTGGGGACGAAGACATCCTCACCGTCAATGTGTGGGTGCCGGAGCGGGCGGAGGGCGGCGTGTTGCCGGTGCTGTTCTGGATACACGGCGGTGCCTACACCTTCGGCTCCTCCGCCCAGCCCGACTTCGACGGGACAGCACTGGCCCGCGCCGGGTTGGTCGTGGTCAGCTGCAACTTCCGGGCGGGCTTCGAGGGCTTCGGGCACTATCGGGGAATCGGCTCGCAGGACGTCCTGATCGCCGCGGCCCGGCCGTACTACCTCCTGTCCAGGTACAACCCGGACCTCATGGACCTGCGGATCACCCACGCGAACGCGAGCCCGCGGACACCTGCGGAGCCACAGGTGTCCGCACCCCACATCACGTAACACCTGTCACAGCAGGAACCGACCTCCCCCTCGCTGCGTCTCTGGGGGCGGGGATCGCCACGTCCTCCGCCGTGCGGGCGACGGTGAGCCCTCGGGTGAGCTCTCGGTGGTGAGTGGTGGCAGATCCGCCCACCTGGGTGTCGAACCGGACAGCTGGGGTGACGCGGCGAATGGAACGGGCCGAAGCTGGCGGAGGCAGGCTGTGACGGACGAGAGCCGGCTCGTTGCTGGGCGCTACCGGCTCACCGAGGAAATCGGCCGCGGCGGCATGGGGACGGTATGGCGCGTACAGGACGAGGTCCTGGGCCGTCAGGTCGCGCTCAAGCGGTTGCACGAGCGGCCGCGGCTGTCCGACGGGGAACTCGCCACGCTCTATGAGCGCATGCGTCGTGAGGCGCGCAGCGCCGCCCGCATCGTGCATCCCAATGTGGTCGTGATCCACGATGTGGTGGATGACGGCGGTCAGCCCTGCATCGTCATGGAGTACGTTCCGGCGGTCACGCTCGGTGATCTCCTGAAGAAGGGTCCTGCCGTCCCGCCGCAGGAGGCGGCCCGTATCGGTCTGGGCATGGTCGCCGCGCTGCGGGCCGCGCACGCCGCCGGGGTGCTGCACCGCGACGTCAAACCAGGCAACGTCATGCTCGGCGCCGATGGGCGGGTGGTGCTCACCGACTTCGGCATCGCGATGACTGCCGACGCCTCGCCCCTGACCAAGACCGGTGAGTTGGTCGGCTCCATCCACTACATGGCACCGGAGCGCATCCGCGGCCGGAAGCCCGGCCCCGCGTCGGACCTGTGGGCGCTGGGCGCGACGCTGTACCAGGCGCTGGAGGGCCGGCCGCCCTTTGACCGGCCCACCGCCATGGAGGTCGCGTACGCCATCGCCGTCGATCCGCTGGAGCCCATGCAACGGGCCGGGGCCCTGCAACCGCTCATCGAAGCACTCCTGGCCAAGGATCCGGACGAGCGTCCCTCGGCGGAGGAGACCGAACGGCTACTCAGGACTGCTCGGACCGGGGGTTCGACCGGGGCGACCGGGGTGACCGGGGCGACCGGGGCGACCGGGGCGACGGTACCGGCCGCGTCCCCCACCATGGGCAACGGAACGCGGCAACGCCGCCGCCAGGGCCGCAAGCGCCGGGTTCTCCTCTCCACCACCGTTGCCGCAGCGGCAGCCGCCACGACTGCCTTGGGCGTGGTGTACGTGATGTCGGACCGCGGCACCGGGACACCCGACCCCGACGCTCACCAGAAGCCCAGTGCCCCTGGACAGCCGTATACGCCACCGCCCTTGCCCGCGGGTTTCCATCGGGTCAATGAGTTGGGCGCTTCCTTCCCCGTGCCGGACGGCTGGAAGGCCGTCAACCGGTCAGGCGAGCTGGTCACGTACGGCGACGCGTCCGGCCGGGTCGGCATCACGGTCAAGATGTTCGAACCCGCGGGCGCGAACCCCATGGAGCACTTCACGAGCATGGAGGCGAGAACGAAGTCCAACTACGCCGTCTACTGGAGGGTGCGCATGGACCAGACCGCCTTCCGCAAGCAGCCGGCCGTGGTGTGGGAGTACACCTTCAAGGGGCGCAAACGCGGGTACCGCGCCATCGAGGAGGGCTTCGGCCGCGAGGGCGGCAGGGAGTACGACATCAGCCTCTCGGCGCCGGAAGCGCAGTGGGACACCTATCGCCACCTGTTCGACGCGTGCCGGGACGGGCTCACGACGACCGGGCAGTGACGGCACGGACATCGGCACGGCCATCGAGGCGGACATCCAGGCCGAGTTGTCCGTGCTGACGGGCGGTGGCCCCCCTTCCGGCAGTCTCCAGTTGGCCCGGGAGCCGCGTTCGGGCGGCAAACCCGGGCAACGGCCGCGCCTGGACTGTGCGGACGAGGGAGCGTGAACTCAACAACTCCTTCGGCCAGTTCGGCGCAAACCTTTCGGTGAGCGCCGTCATGTGTGCCGATGGGCAAGGGCTTTAGCGTCTACTCGCGGTCGGACGCCGCGCCCAGTGGTGGAGCGTGGGAACCGTCATATGCCCGTCCAATGGCGCGCGTACGGCCCGTAGTAGACCAAGGCGCCATCAGGAGAAGTGTTGGAGAGCGTTTCTTTGACCATCCTGGCTGCCGACCCCATCAGCGGCGCCGGGGCCGCGGCCCTCTTGCGTCCGTACCCCACCGTCAGCCTGCTTGCCGCGGAGCGCAGTGCCGAGGCCGACGTCCTGCTGGTGCTCGCCGGTGAGATCACCGCGGAGACCCTGGACTCCATCGAGCAGGCAGTCCGGGACGCGGCCAACCCGCGGATGCGCGTGGTGCTGGTCGGGGACGTGGTGCGCAAGCAGCATCTCCTACGCGCCGTCAACTGCGGTCTGATCAGCCTGATCCCGCGCCGCGAGGCCAGCACCGAGCGGCTGCTGCGAGCCGTCATCGGGGCCAGGGACGGGCGCGCCGAACTGCCCACACACGGGGCGGCCTGGCTGCTCGACTGGGCCAGGACGGTCCAGTCGGACGTGCTGACGCCGATCGGGCTGACGACCACCGGCCTGGTGACCCGGGAGGTGGAGGTCATCAAGCTGCTTGCCGACGGCCTGGAGACCGCCGCCATCGCGCAGCGGCTGAACTACTCGGAGCGGACCATCAAGAACATCATCCACGGGGCCATGAGCAGGTTGCAGCTGCGCAACCGGGCCCACGCCGTCGCGTACGCCTTCCGAACGGGCGTGATGTGAGCATGAGTACCGTGATCGTCAAGCGCTCGCCGCGCGCCGACGGCCCCCCGATGCCCTCCGGGCGGGTGGAGCTGGCCGAACCGCCGGTGCTCGGCGAGCCCGCAACCGCCGACCTCGGCTCGGTGCTGCTGTACCTGCCGATGGGCCTGGGGACCACGGCGATGGTGCTGATGTTCTCCACGGGCGGCAGTTCCCCCACGAGCTTTTTGATGTCGGGGGTGATGGGCATCGCCATGGTCAGCATGACCTTCAGTCAGCTCGGCAGGGCAGGCGGGGAGCGCAAGCGTCGGATCCGGGCCGAGCGGCGGGACTACCTGCGGTACCTCGGACAGCTGCGGGCGCAGGCCAGAGCGGCGGCCGAGGAGCAGCGGGCGGCGGTGTGCTGGGACAACCCGCGACCGCAGCAGCTCGCCGCGCTCGCCGCCGGGCCCCGACTGTGGGAACGGCGGCCGGGCCACGAGGACTTCGCCCACGTCCGGACCGGAGTGGGTATGCGGCGGGCCGCGCTGGAGTTCGCCCCGCCGCACACCAGGCCGGTGGAGGATCTGGAGCCGCTCTCGGCCGTGTCGCTGCGGCGGTTCGCCCGCGCCAGCCGGGCCGTACCCGGTGTCCCGGTGACGGTGGCGCTGCGCCGGTTCACCAGCGTGGAGCTGGTGGGGGACCGGGCGGGCGTCCTCGGCCTGGCGCGGGCGGTCGTCGGGCAGCTCGCCACCTTCCACTCGCCCGACGAGCTGCGGATCGCGCTGCTCACCGACGACGCCGGGCGGGCGGAGTGGGACTGGGTGAAGTGGTTGCCCCACAACGCCCACCCGGAGCGGGAGGACGCCACGGGCCCGCTGCGGCTGACGGCCGGGGACCACGACGCGCTGACGGAACTGCTGGGCGCCGAGTTCGCCGACCGGCCCGAGCACGACCAGTCGGCCGTTCCCGGGACGACGGAACCGTTCGTGGTGATCGTCGCCGATGGAGTGGACGACCTTCCTGAACGATGCCGGCTGTTCGACGGCGGGGTGCGCTGTGCGGTGGTGCTCGACGTCACCGGTTCCCTGCGCGGCGGCCCCAAGGTGCTGCGGCTCACCGTGGAGAACGGCAAGGTCACCTTCCCCACCGGCGAGACCACCGCCGACGCGGAGGCGGACCTGCTCACCGGGGCGGCAGCGGAGCGCCTGGCCCGGACACTCGCCCCGCGCCGCACCGGCGGCACCGTTGATCTGCTCGACAAGCCGCTGGAGACCGACTTCGACCTCACCACCCTGCTCGGTATCCGTGACGCGCGCGGCTTTGACGTCGCCTCCCTGTGGCGACCGCGCACCGAGCAGCAGGCCCGTCTCGTCGTTCCCATCGGGGTCACCGAGGACGGCGAGGTCGTCGAGGTGGACCTCAAGGAGTCGGCACAGGGCGGGATGGGCCCGCACGGGCTGCTGATCGGGGCCACCGGGTCGGGCAAGAGCGAGTTGCTGCGGACCTTGGTCGTCGGCCTGGCCGCCACGCACTCCTCCGAGGTGCTCAACCTGGTGCTGGTCGACTTCAAGGGCGGAGCGACCTTCCTGAACATGGACCGGCTGCCGCACACCTCGGCGGTGATCACCAACCTGTCCGACGAACTGCCTCTGGTGGACCGGATGCAGGACTCGCTGACCGGCGAGGTGATCCGGCGTCAGGAACTGTTGCGGGAGAGCGGCTACTCCTCACTGTTCGACTACGAGAAGGCACGCCTCGCCGGTGCCCGGCTCGCGCCGCTTCCGTCGCTGGTGATCGTGGTCGACGAGTTCTCCGAACTGCTCGCGTCCAAGCCGGACTTCGCCGAGCTGTTCGTGATGATCGGGCGAGTGGGCCGCAGCCTCGGCATCCACCTGCTGCTCGCCTCCCAGCGACTGGACGAGGGCCGGATCAACCGGGTGGAAGGACATCTGTCGTACCGGATCGCGCTGCGCACCTTCTCCTCGATGGAGTCCCGGAGCGTGATCGGGTCGTCCAGCGCCTACGAACTGCCCTCGGAGCCCGGACACGGCTATCTGAAGATCGACACCACCAATCTGGTCCGGTTCAAGGCCGCCTATGTCTCCGGGCCGTGCCCGGAGCCGCCGGTGGCATCGACACCGAGCGCGCGGGCGGCCAGGGTCGCCGGCGAGGTCGTGCCGTTCCGGCTGGAGCCGGCGCCCGCCGCCGCTCCGGAACCCGAACCGACGCACCACGCCCCGTCGTTGCCCACGACGCCCGGAGCCGACGCGGAGCAGGAGAGCGGGCCCACCGGGCGCGGCGAGGACGGCGAGAGCCTGCTGGAAGTGATGGTCGACCGGCTCGTCGACGCCGGCCCGCCGGCCCGGCAGGTCTGGCTGCCCCCGCTCGACGATTCGCCGAGCCTGGACCACCTGCTGCCCGGGATCGTGCCCGAGCCGGCCCGTGGCATGGCCGCGGGGGAGTCCGCGCGGCATGGCGCCCTTCGTGTTCCCCTCGGCGTGGTGGACCGGCCGTACGAGCAGTTGCGTGAGCTGCTGGAGGCCGACCTGTCCGGGGCCGACGGTCACGTGGCCGTGGCGGGGGCTCCGCAGATGGGGAAGTCCACGCTGCTGCGCTCACTCATGCTCTCTCTCGCGCTCACGCACACACCCGCCGAGGTGCAGTTCTACTGTCTCGACTTCGGCGGCGGGCTGGCGTCCGTCAGCGGTCTGCCGCACGTCGGTTCGGTCGCCGGCCGGCTGGACCGCGACCGGGTGCTGCGCACCGTGGAGGAGATCTCCCAGTTGCTGGAGGTACGCGAGCGGCAGTTCGCCGACCTCAGTCTGGAGAACATGGCCGGCTACCGGGGGGCGCGCGCCCGGGGAGAGATCGACTCCCCGTACGGCGACGTCTTCCTCGTCGTCGACGGCTGGGCCACGCTACGGCAGGACTTCGAGGACCTGGAGGCGAGGATCGCCGAACTCGCCGCCCGCGGCCTGGCCTTCGGCGTGCACGTGGTGATCTCCGCGGTGCGCTGGTCGGAGATCCGCCCGCGGCTGCGGGACCTGATCGGAACCCGGCTGGAACTGCGGCTCGGCGACCCGATGGAGTCGGAGGTGGGTACCCGGGCCGCCGGCGATGTGCCGCAGCAGCCCGGCCGTGGTCTGACCAGCTCCGGATACCACTTCAGGGCCGCGCTGCCCCGGCTGGACGGCAGTTCGGAGACGGCCGAGCTGGCCACCGCCACCAGGGCGGCCGGCGCGGAGGTCGCGGCCTTCTGGACCGGTGCTGCCGTGCCGGGCGTCCGGCTGCTCCCCACCCACCTCGGGGTGGAACGACTCCCCGCGCCGGAGGACGGCCCGAGGGTCTGCGTGGGCTGGGACGAGCAACGGCTGCTGCCGGTGTGGCACGACTTCTCCCACACCCCGCACCTGATGGTCTTCGGGGACGGCGAGACGGGCAAGTCCAACGCGCTGCGTCTGATGGCCCGGGCCATCACCTCGCACTTCAGCCCGGAACGCGCCCGCATCCTGCTCGCCGACCCCGGTAGGGAGCTCCTGAAGGACGTACCGGAGGCGTACCGCGTGGGGTACGTGGTGGACACCGAAGCGCTGGCCGACGTGGCCGGCAGCGCCGCGGTCTCGATGCAGAAGCGTCTGCCCGGCCCGGAGATCACCCCGGAGCGCCTGCACCAACGCGACTGGTGGGAGGGGCCGGAACTCTTCCTCCTCATCGACGACTACGACCTGCTCGCCACCGGTGGCGCGGTGGGCGGCCCGCTGGCCCCGCTCGTGCCCTACCTGGCTCAGGGCGTCCACATCGGCCTGCACCTGGTGGTCTCCCGCAGTACCTCCGGGGCGATGCGGGCCATGATGGACCCGCTGCTGCGCCGGATGTGGGAGCTGGGAAGCCCCGCGCTGCTGCTGTCCTACCCCAACGAGGAGGGGAAGTTCCTCGGCGAGGCCAAGCCCCGCACCCTGCCCCCGGGACGCGCCCAGTTGGTGACCCGACGGGGCGTCAAGCTCGTCCAGACCGGGCTGGTCCGTCCGCGGTGACCGGCGCCGCACCATCAGGCCGTACCGCCCCTCCCGCCCCCTTCCCGTTCCCGCATCCGAGGAGCTTCATGACCACCGCGAGTACCACCACCGTCGCGGGCCGATCCGACGTCTGCCGGCTGACCGTCGTGGGGCCCGAGCGACGGGCGGACCTCGCCGTTCCGGCCACGGTGACCGTCGGCGACCTGCTCGGGGTGGTGCGCGGCCATGTGTGCGGCGACCCCGGGCGCAACGACGGCGACTGGGTGCTCCAACGGCTGGGCGAACCGCCCCTCGACCCGGACGGCACCCCGGCCACGCTCGACCTGCGGGACGGCGAGGTGCTGTACCTGCGTCCGGTGGACGACTCCCTGGCGGTGCTGCACTTCGACGATGTGGCGGAAGGCGTGGCCGAGGTGGTCGGCACCCCGGCCGTCCGCTGGCGGCCCGCGCTGACGCGCCGGCTCCTGCTCGGCTTGGCCTGCCTGGTTCTCGGGGTGCTGGCGGTCGGGGTCTGGCGGGTCGGACCGGGGCGGGGGATGGCGGTGGCGGCCGCGGTGGTCGCGGTGGCCCTCGGCGCCGCCTGCTTCGTGGCCACCCGGCTGCGTCCCGACCGGGCCATCGGCATGATCACCGGCCTCGTCGGCTGCCTGTTCGCCGCCCTGGCCGGGGCGACCGCCGCGCGCGGCGCCTCCGGCGTGCTCGCCCCGGGCCGGGGTGATATCGCCCTCGCCGGGGTCTGTGTCGCCGTGGCCGCCGCCGGGGCGCTCACGCTGCGCCGGGCGCCGGCCGAGGTGTTCGGCAGCGTGCTCGCGACCTCGGTGGCCGCCCTCACGGGTGTCGGGATCTCCACCGTACTGGGCCTGGACGCCACCCGCTCCGTGGGCGTGCTCGCGGTCGGCGCGTTCGTGACCGCCACGCTGGGGATGCGCATCGCCGTCCGGGTGGCTCGGCTGCGGGTGCCTCAACTACCGCGTACCGCGGAGGAGTTGCAGGAAGGCATCGAACCGGAGCCGGCGACCCGGGTGGCCCGGCGGACCAGGATCGCGGATGTCTGCCTGACGTCCCTGGCGGTTTCGGGCGCTGCGGTCTTCGCCGTGGCGCTGTGGCGCTTGAGCCGGGAGCCGGAGTGGATCGGCCCGGTGCTCGCCACCGTGCTGGGCGGCGCAGTATTGCTGCGGACCCGGGTCCTGGTGGGACCGTGGCAACGCATCCCGATGGCGGTCAGCGGTGCGCTCGGCCCGATGCTGGTGCTGCTCTCCCTGGTGGAGTCCGCGCCGCCCGTGGTCGGCGCAGCTCTCCTGCTGGTCCTGTTGGTGGCCGCGGGGCTGCTGCTGATCGCCGCGCGCCGTATGCCCGGCTCACGGCCGCTGCCCGTGTGGGGCCACGCGGGAGACCTGCTGGAGACCTGGACGGCGGTGGCGCTGATCCCGTTGCTGTTGCAGCTGGTGCACGTCTACGCCGCCGTCCGTTCGCTGGTCGGTTGAGGAGCGGGACGTGCAGAGTCGACGCGACCACGTACAGGCGTACCGGTTCTCCATCGGTCGGCTGATATCGGCGGTGGTCACCGGCGATCCGGGAAACGGAGAGTCGCCGACGCGCCGCGCCGACCTCGGAGCCATGATCGGACTGGCGGTCACGGCGCTGCTGATCGGTGGAGCCGCGGTGTACGGGCTGATCAGCCCGGGTGCCAACAAGAGCTGGCGCAAGCCCGGTTCCCTCATCGTCGAGAAGGAGACCGGTACCCGCTACCTCTTCCTCGACGGGGTGCTGCGCCCCACCCGCAACTACGCCTCCGCGCTGCTGGCGACCGGCGCCAACCCGACGGTGCACAGCGTCCCGCGCGACGCACTGCGGGATGTACGGCGCGGCGCCCCGATCGGCATCCCCGACGCGCCCGACTCCGTGCCGGCGCCCTCCGAACTCCTCCACGGAGCGTGGAACCTCTGCCTGGGCGGGCGTGACGAGGAGGCGCAGCAGATCGACCTCGCACCCGGACCCGACACCGCGCTCGGCGGTGACCAGCGGATCCTGCTCGCCGACCCGGACGGCGCGAAGTACGTGCTGTGGAAGGACACCAAGTACCCGGTCGGCGACTTCTCCGCCCTGGTGGCGCTGGGGCTGGGCGACCGCGAGCCGATGAAGGCGCCGGCGGCCTGGCTCGCCGCCCTGCCCACGGGGACGGCGCTGGCTCCGGCCGACATCCCGCGGGCGGGAAAGCCCGGGCCACGGGTGGGCGGTCGGCCCGCCAAGGTCGGCCAGCTGTTCCGGACCGGTCAGGCGGGAGCGAGCCAGAACTTGGTGCTGCGCTCCGACGGCCTGGCCCCCCTCACCCGTACGGAAGCGGCTCTCCTCCAGGCCCGGCCGGGTCACCCGGCCCCGGTCGAGGTGACGACGGCCGACGTGGCCGCGGCCCGCGGCTCCCACGACCGCACCCTGCTCAGTCGCATCCCCGACCTGCTGTCGGTCGCCGAATGGCGCGGAGACCGCGACCGGCTGTGCGTACGGCAGAAGGCCGCGGGCACCAAGGTCGAGGCCACCGTGGTCGTCCGCGACGGTGCCGTCTCCTCCGGCGCCGCGGTACGGGTGCCGCCGGGGCACGGGATGTTCGTGGCCGAGCTCGCACCCAGGCCGGGCGAGCAGATGCCGCGCCGCTACCTGATCACCGATCAGGGGCGGAAGTACCCACTCTCCGACGACGCGACCGCGAACGCCCTGGGATACGGAAGGGTGGCGCCGTTGCCGGTGCCGAGGAAGGTGTTGGACGCGGTACCGAGCGGCCCGGCCCTGGTGGCTTCGAGCCGCGGCAAGGGAGGGCAGTGACATGCGGATCCCTGTGGAGCGCCTCCGCCCCACGGCACCCGCCGTGGAGTGCCTGACCGTCGGCCACGCCGTGCTGGTGAGGCGGAAGGGGACCGATGAGCGGGGCGGCCGCCGGTCCCGGAGCTGGGCGGAGGGGCTGGCCCTCGACCCCGACCACCGGTTGGTGGCGGTGGATGTGCCCGCCGCGCTTCCCCCCACGGCCTGGCGGCCGGTGGCGAGCAGGCTCAGCCGCGACGACGCTGGCAGCCGCGGTCTGCGTCTGGTGCCCGTCCCCGGCAGTGCCGGGGAGTTGATGCCCGCCGGACAGTGGCTGGCCGACCGGCTCGGCACCGAGGTACTCGTCCCGGCCGGGGAACTGGTGCGGGTCGACGACGGCTCGCTCTTCGTCCGCGGTGACGCGAGAACAGGCTGGATCCGGCTGCGGCCGGACGGGCCGCCGCAGTGGGACTCGCGCCGCGCTCCGAAACCGCAGTGGGAGGACTGGATGGTCAACCAGTCCTGGAGCCCAGGGCCGTCCGGGTTCTGCGAGCCGCTGCCGGGTGGGGCGTGGCTGCGACCGGCGTCGGACGACCTCTGGCACGAAGTGCACCGGTTCCGGTTGACGAGCGTGGTGCCGTGCGACCGCAAGCGGCTGTGCGTGGTGCTGGGCCACCCTGGCGGTTCCGCCCTGCCGTTGTCGGACGTCGCCCGTTTTTGGCGCGCGGTACCCGAGGAACACCGCGGTGAGGTGCGCTTCGTGGGCTACGGTCCGGTGGCGGCCCCCGAGGAGGAGACGCTGGGACAGGCCCTGTCCGACCTCCTGGGCCGGCCGGTCACCGTCTACTGCGGGTTGCCGGTCGGCGGTCCGGCGGTCACCGGGGAGCCGGACGTGCACGTGGTGTGCCCCGACGGCTCGCCCGGTTGGCGGCCGTTCGCCAGGGAACTCGGCTACCTGCCACGCCGGCAGAGCGGCGGTCAGGTCCTGCCTCCCCGTCCGGTCAGCCATCGGCTGCCGGTCCACGGTCTGCCCGAACTCTCGCCCGGGGTCTACGGTTACGCTCCGGACGCCGTGCTGGAGGTGACCCAGAGCGGGCTGTGGATGCGTCCGCCGACCGAGCCCGCGGACGCGCACGCCGTCCGGGCACTTCCCCTCGACCCGACCGCCGCCAAGATCCTCTACGACACGAGCTCGCAGCAGAGCGCCGAGCGCATGCAGCTTCTCGCCCTGGGGGCGCTGTGGCGTCTCGATCCGGCCACCCGCCAGTCCTCTCAGGTACTGCCGGCTGCCATGGCCACGTCGGGGACGGGCGCGCCCGGTGGCCAGGAGGCGCCGGCCGGGTCGGCATCTGCCGGGTCGGTGCCTGCCGGGTCGGTGCCTGCCGGGTCGGCACCTGCTGGGTCCGCACCTGCCTGGTCCGCGTCTGCCGCGTCCGCACCTGCCGGGTCGGCAGCTGCCAGGCTCGCGCCTGGCTGGTCGGTCCCGGTCGGCGGTCCCTCCCTCACCGGCAGTGTCCCCGACGTCGGGACGGGCCCGGCCCCGGAAGCCTCCACGGCGCAACCGAGCGCGCCGGCGGACACCACGGCGCCAAAGCCCGCCACGGTGACGCCGGCGGCCGCGCCCGCCACGGTGACGCCGGCGGCCGCGCCCGCCACGGTGACGCTGGAGGTCGCGCCGGCCACGGCTCCCGTGGAGGACGCGCCGGCCACAGTTCCCGAGGCGCCCGCGCCGGCCACAGTTCCCGCGGCCCCCGTTGCCGCTCCCGTGCCGGATCCCGTCCCCGTATCGCCCGCCGTGCCGGATCCCGTCCCCGTATCGCCCGCCGAGTCGGTTCCCGCCGTGTCGCCCCCGGCCGCGCCCCCGTCCGCCGGACAATCCTCCGCGGCAGCGGACGTGCCACCGGCGCAGCTTCCCGCGCCCCCGCCGGTCGTCCGCCTGGAGGCGGATCTGCTGCCGGCTCCGGCCGAGGCCGAAGCCGCCTCCGCCGTACCCGCCGCCGTACCTGCCTTCGCCGGTGACGCCCCTCGACCGTCCGGCGGTGCGAAGCCGGTGCCCGACCTGCCGGAGGCACGGGCGTCCGGCGAACCGGCCGCCGAGGGGGTGCCGAAGGAGGCGGCGCCGACCGCACCTGACGACGGGGCAGCGCCGGTCGGCGCGCCAGGGGGACCTGGCCAGGTGGCGGCGTCCGAACCTTCGGACGGTGACCCGCGGGTCCAGCCGACGCCGCGGCCCGAGGCGTGCGCGGTCCCCCCGGCCGGCGGCATCGACCGGGAGCGCGACTGGCTGCGCGGTGCCCTGCGGCAGCAGTACGACGCCGCCGCCAGCTCCCTGGCCCGGCTGCTCTCGCAGTCACCGGGCCTGCGCGGTGACGCCAGGAAGCCCTCCGAGGACACCCTCACGGACCTGGTCGCGGTGCGGCTCTACCTCTCTGCCGAGGGCAGCAAGATCGACGCCGCGGTGCGCCGCGCGACGGTCGGCCCGCATGTGCCGCTGTCCCGCTGTGTGTACGAGGGACTCCGCCGTCTGCCGTCACATCGTGGTGCCGGCGTGCTGCGCACCACCGTCAGCGACGCGCAGTGGCAGTGGTACCGACAACAGCGACTGGTGACGGAGTGGGGCTTCTTCCCGGCCCTGACCGGCACCCCCTGCGAAATGCCCGGCGCCGTCGACTTCCTCGTCTGGTCGCTCACCGCCCGCCGCACCGTCCTGCTGGAACCCGCCGTCGCCGACCGCGTGGTCTTCCTGCCCGGGACCAGCTTCAAGGTGCTGGACGTGCGTCAGGAAGAGCGGCGCGAGGTGCTGCTGCGGGAGCTGTCGCCCTCGGAGATCGCGCCGGACGGCACGGTGGACCTCGCGTCCGGTCCGCTCGACGAGGCAGCGGTCGCCGGACTGGAACGCGCCGCCGAGCACTGGGGGGGGCGCGAACCCCCCGGAAGCGCTGCCGGACCACTGGTCGAACAGCTTCGGCAGCCCACCCGGGCTGATCGGCACGGCGCGCGTCGCCACGCAGGGAACCACCCAGGGAACCACCCAGGGAAACAGCCAGGTAAAGGGGTCACCGTCGTGACGCGGCAGATTCTGCTGGTCTCCGCCCAGCGCCCGGGCGCTCACCGCTCGATCGCCGAGGCGTTGAGCCAGGCCGGCGACGGCGCCCTGGTATCCGTGGAAGCCGGGCGATATGAGGAGCGGATCCTGCTCACCGGCGCGGTCACCGTGGCCGCCCAGGACGGGCCGGGCAGCGTGGAGATCCACGCGAGCACCGGCAGCGCGCTGGTGGTGGACTCCGCGGAGGTCCGGCTTTCCGGGCTGGTGCTCTCCGGGGCGGACGAGCAGTACCCGGTGGTCGACCTGCGCCGGGGACAGGCCGCCTTCGACGACTGCTCGATCTCCGGCCGGGCCTGGACGGCCCTGCTGGCGCGGGACCAGGGCACGCTGGTGGCGCGTGACTGCACGGTCGACAACCCGCGGGGCGCCGGCATCGTGGTGACCTCGCCGGGTGCGAACACCGTGGAGAACTGCCAGGTGGCCGAGGCGGGTTCGTCCGCGGTGGTCGTTGCGGCACAGGGGCGGCTGACCGTGCGCGGGTGCACGCTGACCGGAAGCGGTGGCAACGCGGTCTGCGTCAACGGGCAGGGGCACGCGACCGTCGAGGACACCACCGTCGCCGACAGCAGGAAACCCGGCCTGGTGGTCGAAGAGGAAGGCAGTGCCGAACTGCGACGGGTCGTGGTGACCGGCAGTGCGGGACCGGATGCCTACCTGACCAGCAGCGCCCCGGTCACCCTCACCGACTGCACCTTCTCCGGCGCGGAGGGCGAGTCGGTGCACATCGCGGCCGGCTCCGCCCCGCTGCTGCGTGGCTGCACCGTCACCGGCGCGGGGCGATGCGGGGTGCGGATCACCGGTGCCGCCAAGCCGCGGCTGGAAGCGTGCGAGATCCGGGACACACCGCTGGGCTTGGTGGTGGACGCGAACAGCGCCCCTACCGCGAGCGACCTCGCGGTCCACGATGCGCAGCAGGTCGGGGTGCTCGTCACCGGTGGTTCCGCCGCCGAGTTCGGCAGGCTCACGGTGGTCGGGGACGCCGGGGGAGTGCGCGTGCTGGGAGCCGCTCGACTCCAACTGCGCGGCGGTGAGATCGAGTTGGTTCGTGGCGACGCCGTCGAGGTGGGCGAGGGCGGCACCGGCCGGTTCGGCGAGTTGACGGTGCGCACGGCGCGGGGCGCGGCGCTCAAGGCCACCGGCGCGGCCGACGTCGTCGCCGAGTCGTCCCTGCTGCACGGCGGCGGGGTGGTGGTCGACACGGACGCGGCGGTCCGCCTGGACGACACCGTGGTCGCCGCATCGGATACGGACGGGATCCGGGTGCTGAACGGGGGCTCGCTCGTCGCCGAGCGCTGCCGGGTGCACGGCGCTCGCGGGCACGGTGTGCGCCTGGACGCCACCGGGCGGGGCGACCTGCGCTCCTGCACGGTGGAGGGCAACGAGGGAGAGGGCATCCGCAGCGACTCCGTCGAGCCGGTGCGGATGCATGACTGCGAGGTCCGGGACAACGGCGGCCCGCGGCCGAACCCGACGCGCGAGGGCCGGTCGGACCCGGCGAACCGCGCCGGGGCACCGCCGGAGGAGAGCGACGGCCCCGGGCGGCCGGATCATGGCGCGCGGCCGGAGCCCTCCGGGCAGGGGGGCAACGGACCGCTGGCCGAACTGGAGGCGCTGGTCGGGCTGGAGAGCGTGAAGCAGGAGGTGACCGGCCTCATCAACCTCAACCGGATGGCCCAGCGGCGCGAGGAGATGGGGCTGCCCATGCCGCCGATGAGCCGCCATCTCGTCTTCGCCGGACCGCCCGGAACCGGCAAGACCACCGTTGCCCGGCTCTACGGAGCGGTACTCGCCGAACTCGGCATCCTCGGCGAGGGCCATCTCGTAGAGGTGTCGCGGGCCGACCTGGTGGCTCAGATCATCGGCGGCACGGCGATCAAGACCACGGAGGTCTGTACCAGAGCGCTCGGCGGCGTGCTCTTCATCGACGAGGCGTACACCCTGACCAACCAAGGCAAGGGCAGTGGCCCGGACTTCGGTCAGGAGGCGGTGGAGACCCTGATGAAGCTGATGGAGGACCACCGCGACGAACTGGTGGTCATCGTCGCGGGCTACTCCGAGCAGATGGAGCAGTTCCTCTCCTCCAACCCGGGGATGGCCTCGCGCTTCTCGCGCACCGTGGAGTTCCCCAACTACAGCCCCGCCGAACTGGTCACCATCACCCGCAACATGTGCGGGCGGCACTACTACGAGCTCGACGACAGCGCGCACGAGGCGCTGGTCCGGTACTTCGAGCAGATCCCCAAGGGCGCGACGTTCGGCAACGGCCGGGTGGCGCGCGGCGTGTTCGAGTCCATGGTGAGCAACCAGGCGTCACGGCTGGCGACGGCGCCGGGCACCGGGGACGCCGAGCTGAGCAGGTTGTCCGCCGCGGACGTGCCTGAGCTGCCCGGCGGTGACGACACGGACCCCCGAGCGCCCGGCCCGGACGGCGCGCGGGGGCGGGGCAGCGCCCGGCTCTCCGCCCTCGTCGGCCTCGCCGAGCTACGGCAGGCGCTGGCCGCCAGGCTGTCCGGCCTGGGACAGCTGCGGGCCGAACAGCAGCCGGTGGCGCTGACGGCCAACCTGGTCTTCGAAGGGCGCCCGGGCAGCGGACGGCGGTCGGTGGCCCGGCTCTACGCCCGCGCACTGGCGGAGCAGGGGGTGCTCACCACCGGAGTACTCCACCGGGTCCCGCTCTCCGTGTTCCCGGCCCGCTGGCACGGCCAGGCCGAGGCCTTCACCGCGGGCGCCTTCGACGAGGCCGCGGGAGGGGTCCTGCTGTTGGAGGCGGACCGGTCGTTCGCGGACCGACCGGACCAGGAGCGTTCCGCCGTCCTCGACGCCGTGCAGCGCGCGGCCCGCGCCGGCCATGACGTGGCGGTGGTGATCTCCGGTGAGGCGCCGCAGCTCGCCGAGGTCCTGAGGGAGAGCCCCAACCTGGCCGGTTGCTTCGCCGAGTACCTGAGGTTCGCCCTGTACGGGCCCGAGGAGCTCGCGGAGCTGGTCCTGCGCCGGCTTGCCCGCCACGGCAGGGCAGTTGACGACGGGCTGCGGCAGGCGCTCGGCGTCCACTTCGCAGACACCGCGCATCCGGAAGGTGCCTACGGCGCCCACCGGTTCGCCGACCGACTGGCCGCCGGAGCCCCCACGCGAACGATCCGGGTGGCCGATCTGCCGTACGGCGCCGGAGCCGTAGCGGCGGGGCCGGCGGTCGCGAGCGCGGCGGTGCCCGGCTGAGGGCCCTCACCGGCAGTCATCGAGTGCTCGGGTACATCAGGGCACCGTGGGATGACAGCGAGGGCAAGCGCCGGGCCGGACCGGCCAAGGGCCGTTCGTCGTGGCCCAGCATCGAAACGCACACCTACCCACCAGGCACGCCGTTGCAGGCGGAGCCGGCACACATGTGAGGAGTAACAAGGTGACCACACCCACCTCAGTGACAGTCGAAGGAATGCACGCAGCGCTGGGCGCCTTCCGGGAGGCGGACAGCACGGCGCGTGCACAGCTGTCCGCCATGACGGAGCAGGTGTCGGTGCTCACGCGCAACTGGACGGGTGACGCGGCCGCGCAGTTCGGCGGTGCGATGCACACGTGGCTGGAGGACTTCCAGACCGTGGTGTCCGCCTTGAACAGGATGGTGAACACCCTGGAGCAGAACACCGGTGTCTACCGCTCGACCCACGACAGCACCCACCAGGCCGCCAGCAGCGTGGCGTCGCGGATGCACGCCCCGCTCTCCCTCTAGTCGGCCCGGCCACCCCTCAGGAGCACACATGCCTACGTACACCGTCAACTTCGCTCAGGTCGAGCACGTCACCGAGGAGATGCGCACCATCTCCCGCAACATCAGCAACATGCTGGCATCGCTGGACTCCAGCGCCCGGCACCACCTCGCCGAGTGGACCAGTGAGGCCCAGACCGCCTACAACCAGAACAAGGTCAAGTGGGACAGCGCAGCGGCCGACATGGTCCAGCAGGCCACCAGCGCCGGGACCGCGCTGGAGGAGATCCGCGCCAGCTACGCGCAGGCCGAGGGCACCAACTCCAGCATGTGGAACGGGTGACATGGGGAGGGAGTTCCTCGGAAACAGTCAGGCCGGGTACACCGCGCCGTCGTCTGACTCCGGAGGCTCGCGTCCCGGCATTCAGGACTGGGATCCCGGACAGGTCACACTGCCGCCGGCCCGCACGGTGGAGGCGCAGGTGCCGACACCTCCCGCGGTTCCAGGAGCCAATCGGGGATCGGGTTCGACCTCGGTGGACACCCCCTCTCTCGACGTGGTCGCCCGCAACATCGAGAGTCTGAAGGCACCGGTGAAGGACGCGATGGACCGGCTGCGCCAGGTCAGGGTTGCGCCCGGCTCGTTCTACGACGCCGACCAGCTCAAGACCAAGACCGTAGGGGCCAACGCGGACGGTGGTCTGAAGAGCCAACTGGTCAAAGCGCTGTCGGACCTCTACAACGGCCTGACCGACGTGGGCGACGCCATGAGGACCCTGAGCAAGAACTACACGACGGCTGAGGAGGCCAACGGCATCAAGGCCGTTGACCTGCACAAGTCCATCGAGAGGGCGCAGGCGGACTTCGGCGCCATGCTCAAGGACACCGGCAGCGGACCCGCCGCCCCGGGTGGGGGTGACGGCTCGGGGCCTTCCACCGGAGGCTCGGGGCCTTCGACCGGAGGCTCGGCGCCTTCCACCAGCGGCTCGGCGCCTTCCACCGGGGCTGCCTGAGCCAGAGCACGGCTCGTTCGCCGAGCCAGGCCCGGTGTGCGGCACACCGGGCCACCTGGTCCGCCGGGGTCGGTTCCCCGGCGGACCTCTGCGGTGTCGTGGCGGAAGCCCTCCGCGGCGTCCGCTTCAGTTTCCGGACACGGGGTGATCAGCCTTCGGTTCACGTGGTCGGAGCAGTGTCATCCGGGAACCGAAGGCCGACTGGGAGCACGGAGCCGATGGCGGAGAACAAGAACGGATTCGACAAGGGAGATGACGGCGCGCTCTACGCCGCTCCGTCCCAGGCGAGTTCCGTCAACGACTACGACACCTGGGACTGGAAACAGATCGAGGCGGCCATCACCGGCGGCGCCGCCATGGCCGACTCCTCCGACCACAACCGTGCCAACGCCGTCTCCGATCCGGCCACGCTGGTGGACGCCGGCAACATCTTCTACCGGGTGCAGTTGGTGCTGGAGATGGTGTCGAAAAGCCTGGACGAGCAGGCCACCGCGCTCGCCGGAGACAGCGGGCCGTGGCGCGGTGAGGCCGCGGAATCGTTCCTGGCAACCATGAAGACCTTCTCCCAACAGGTGTCCGCCATCGCCGGTGCGGTCTCCGGCGGTTCCTCCCGCCTCAACTCGGTACCGGATCAACTGGTGCGGAACGGCAACCAGTTGGCCGAGGCCCGGGCGAAGATCGCGGCCATCGACTCCTGGTACGCACAACAGGCCCAGATCCAGGGCGTCAAGGCGATGTCCAACGGGCTGATTCCGGTGAGCAAGAACCAGACCATCGTCAACATGATGACCCGGGACATGCGGGAGGTGCTCAAGAGCCTGGCGAGGCAGTACCAGTTCACCGTCGACGCGGTGCGCCCTCCGTCGAGCGTGACCCCTCCCGTCAAGTCCGCCTCGCCCCCGTCCCCGGCCAACGCACCCAAGATGCCGGTGGTCGGGCCGGGCGGAGCGCCGTCCGGCGGCGGAGCGGGGCTGCCGGCGGCCGCACCGTCGGAAGCCCCTCCCGTGCAGCCGTTCACGGCACCTGGCGTCGGTCCGTCGACCGCAGGGTTGCCCACGGATGCCTCGGTCCCGGCAGGCGGGGGTACGCCCCTGGGGTTCCCGGATGCTCCGCAGGTGGGTCCGGGTCCGGGCGTTGCGGGGATGCCTGGGCTGGACGGTCCGGGCGTTGCGGGGATGCCTGGGCTGGACCGTCCGGGCGTTGCGGGAATGCCCGCGCTGGACGGTCCGGGCATTGCCGGGATGCCGTCGTTGGACGGTCCTGGCGCCGGTAACACCGGGTCTGCGGGCGCTCCGGGTATCGACGCTGCTCCACCCGGGCTGCCGGCGATGGATGCCGCACCCCCCACGGGGGCGGACGCGCCCGTCCTCCCGTTCCCGGGTGCCCCGTTGGTGGGTTCGGGCCTTCCCGGGATGTCCGCACCGGGCGGCAACCGTGCGGGCAAGGACGCGGCGGCGGCCTCCTTCCCGGGTGTTCCGGGTGTGGGTTCCGCTCCGGGGATCGGTGCCCTGGACGGCTCGCCGGCCGGCGGCGCGGGTGCGCCCGCCGGGTTCCCGGGGATCCCAGGGGTCGGGGCGGACGCACCGGGGATCGGTGCGCTCGACGGCGGGCAGGCCGGGCAGGTGGGAACGCCCGCCGGGTTCCCGGGGGCCCCAGGGGTCGGGGCGGACGCACCGGGGATCGGTGCGCTCGACGGCGGGCGGGCCGGGCAGGTGGGAACGCCGGTGGGCTTCCCGGGGAGCACGGGCGTCGGGTCCGGCGTTCCCGGGGCCGGGGGCTCGGCGCCGTGGCTGAACCCCGCCCCCGCTCCGCTGCCGGTCGCGGGTGGGCACGGCGCCGGCGCCGCCCCCGGAGTGGCCCCCTTCGAAGGCTCGACGCATGTGGCCGGACCGGACACCGCCGGGCTGCCCGGTCACGGTGGCGCCTTGACCAAGACAGGGGGCCTCGGCGGCTCTGCCTTGGGAAACCCGGGCCACGTCACCGGGTCCGGCATCGGCGGGGTGGGGGAGGGAGCCGGTGGCGCCCACAGCGCGCACCCGACTGCCCCCCACAACCTGCACCCAACTGCCCCCCACGTCCCCTCGTTCCGACCCGACGAAGGTGCGGTGTCGGGTGGGGCCATGGGCGGCGGCACACCGGCCATGGGCTCGCAGATGCCGATGATGCCGCCGGGCATGGGGATGATGCCGCCCCACGGCAGGGCCGATGGCGAACGCTCCGACGCCTCCGGGCTGTTGACCCCCAGCGGGGCTCCTTGGGCCGACGAGTTGGACGCGGACCACGACGAGGAGATCGGTTCGCCCGACGGTGCCCCGTCGGGCGCGCAGACCGTCGGTGGGCAGTCCGAAGCCACCGGCACCACGCACTCCGCCGAGGAGTCGGTGACGGCGCCGGCCGCCACGGCGGGCGGCGCGCCCCTGCTGACGGGCGCCCCGGCGAGAGCCACCGGGGGTGACAGGTCCGAGGCCGCCGGCCTGCTGGAGGGAGCCACGGCTGCCTGGACCGCGGAGGGTTCGGCCGAAGAGCTGCCGTTGCGGCCGGAGGCCGGTGAGGGCGTGACAGCCGCCGAACCGGACGGGGTGGCGGAGCCCACCGCGGAAGGCGCCACCGCCACCGCCGCGGCCACGGAAGCGCCGGAGCCCGCCGCGGTCGACGCGGACGCGGAACAACCGGCCCAGGAGAGCGCGGTGTCCGCCGCCGCGACCGTGGCCGTCACCACTGCGGCAACGGCCACGGCAGCCGGTGTTGCGGCAACCGGTGTTGCGGCAACCGGAGTCGCGGCAGCCGCGACCGCGGCCCCTGCGACGCCCCGCCCCGCCGCGACCGCCAGGGTGCCCTCCGCAGCTGAAGCGACCGCTGAAGCCACCACCGCCCACCCCCCGAGGGCCGCCCAGGCCCCGCGTGCCGCCGCGGCGTCCGCCCCGGGTGCGGTCTCCGCTGCCGGGACCGCCGCCGTGACGGCCACGAGCACCCCCAATCCGCGGGCGTCGACCGCAGCGGAGCCCGCACCTCGTCACCCCGTGACATCCGGCAACCCGCCCCTGCCCAGGAAGGCTGGTACGGCGGGCGCCTCGGCATCCGATCCGGCAGCACACGGCGAGGTGGACGAGCGAGGCGACGGGCGCACGCCCGGCGTGGGCCGGCCCGACCGGGTGCCCCTGCCCTCCTCGACGGTCTCGACCGAGGACGTCGTGGCCTGGGGTGCCACGGCTTCCACCTCCCTCGCGCCGTTGCTGGCGCGGTCGCTCGGCCGTCGCGGCCGGGGCGAACGGGCGGACGGTCAGGCTCCTTCCACCGCATCCTCCGACGGGAACCCGCTCGGGACCGATGCGCGGAGCGCCGAGGCCGCCGAGACCGACGCCGCCGCCGGTTGCGGGCTGCCCAGCTGGCGCCGGTCCCCGGTCACCGGCGGGGATCGCGGCGCGGCCGCCGAGCCGCCTCCGCTCCGCTCGGGCTCCTGGCTCGGCGACGAGGAAGAGGACGAGGAAGAGGACGAGGCCCGCGCGGAGAAGGCGCCCGGTTCGGCCGAGCCGCCCTCCACGGACGGCGACGACCCGGAGTCCGGAAGGATCGCGGAGCTGCTCGCCAGGAGTGCGATGCCGTGGGGCACGAAGGACGGTGACATCCCCGGCATCATCGACTGAGCTCGTGCCCGGCCAATGGGTACGCCAGGGCAAAGCTGGAGGTACGGACGGCCACAGACCTGCCGACTCGGGGCCCGGCCACGCTTGATCGGCTTGGCTTGACCCGCACAGGAACCTGACCGGCCCGCGCCCGCCGCCCGCGGTGGGCGCGGTAGCCGGTGGCAACGGGAGAGGAGTCGGCGTGGCGAGCCCGTACGACGAGCGGATCGAAGAGCTCTTGGAGGAGTACCGCAGGCAGCGGCAGGAGGCCGGTGAACTCCAGCAGCGGCTCCGTGAGATCTCCGCGACCGGGACGGCGCCCCGGCAGACCGTCAAGGTCACCGTGGGGGCGCAGGGCGAGCTGACCGGTGTGGAGTTCCCCACCGGTGCCTATCGCAGGATGGCTCCCGCCGAGCTGACCGAGGCGATCCTCGGTGCCGCCCGGTCGGCCAGGGAAGAGGCGCTGGCTCAGGCAGGGGAGCTGATGGCCGCCCGTCTTCCGGCGGAGATCCCGGCGGCCGAATTCCTCGAGGGCACCGCCGACCTGACGGCGCTGTTGCCGGAGCAGCCGTCCATGCCGGAGGCGGTACGGGCCTATGTCGAGCAGGGCCGGTCGCCGGAGTGACCGAAAGCTCCAGCCGGCCGGGACCGCCACCGTACGGCGCCGAGCGGTACGGCGTACCGCTCCGGCCACACCACCCAACCCACCGCATGACGACGCGACATGGAGGAACTGATGGACAGTGAGCTTTCGGTGGACACCGACGGCCTCGAAGGGGCCGTCCCCCACATCCGCGAGATCGCCGGCCGGGCGGAGAGCGTCCTCAAGAACCTGGAAGGGGAGCTCAAGGGCGTCGGCAAAGGGTGGGACGACCCCATGGGGCGTGCCTTCGTCGAGGGGTACCAGGGCCCGGCCGAGACCCTCCAGCGCGGCCTCGCGGACATCTCGCACGTGGTGACCAGCACCGCCGATGGGGTGCACACCATGGGCAAGAGCTTCGCGAACACGGAGTACGACGTCCTGGACGCGATCCGCACCCACGGTGTGCCCCGGGAGACCGGTCACCCGAGCGTGCGTTCCACACCGTCGCGCGGCCGCGGCTGACGGGCTTTCCATGGGCATCCAGATCCCCCCGGAAATCGCCTGGGCCGTTTCGTGGGCGGCCGGTGGGGACTGGCCCAAGCCGGACGAGGACCACGTCAGAGCGATCGGCGCCGTGTGGAAGGGCGCCGCCACCGAGCTCGACCGCGTCGCCGCCGAAGTCGATCCGGTGACGGCCCGCGTGCTCGGCAGCGTGAAGGGTGCCGCCGCGACGGCGTTCAGCTCGTTCATGTCGCGCCTTCGGCAGAGCATCCCCTCGATGGCCGGTGCCGCCGACGACATCGGCACCATGAGCGTCAACACCGCCCTACAGGTCGAGTACGCCAAGTACATGATCCTGGCGCAGAGCGCATGGCTGGCCGCCGAGATCGTCGCCCTGGCGAGCTCCTTCTACGGTTCCGCGCTGATTCCGGCGCAGATCACCGCCGTCCGGATCAACGTCCAACTCATCCTGCGGCGGGCCTTCAACGCGGTGGTCAGCGCGGCGGTTACCCAGGCGGCGATGGACGCCGCGGTGCAGGGCATCCAGTTCCTCAAGGGCGACCGCACCGAGTGGGACGCGAAGGGCACCGCCCTCGGCGCGGCGATGGGCGCCATGGGCGGCGCCATCGGAATGCCGATCTCCCTCGCCGGAAACGCGCTCGCCCCCAAGTTCGCCAACAGCATCGTCGGTCACGCCGTGACCGGTGCGGTGTCCGGTGTGGCGGTGGGCGCGGCGGCCAACGCGGCGTTCGACGCGGGTCAGGACCTCGGCATGGCCGCCGGCGCCGGTGCGATCGGCGGCGCGGCCGGATGGCGCCACCGACCGGGCGGGACCTCCCCTGCCGGCATCGAGAATGTTGAAGGAGTGCCCGAGGCACCCAAGCTCTCCCAGGACGTCACCGGTGAGGTCGGGACCTCGGGACACACGGCGGACGGTGCGTCGACCGGACACCCCTCGGACGAGCCCGTGGCGACCGAGGCGGCGCCGCAGGCCGACGCCGCATCGACGACCGGAACGGCACCGGCCGGCGGAACCGAATCCCCTCAGGGCGAACGGCAGTCGGCCGAGGCGCCGTCCACCGCGTCGCAGCCGACACGGACCGAGCCGGGAGGCGAGGCGCCGGTGTCGGGGAGCGCACAGGCCCCGGACGCCGCCGGTACCCACGCCCCGGAGACGGAGCGCGCGCAGACCACGCAGGACACGCGAGCGGCCACTTCGACGGCCCCTCCGGCCACCATGCCGCTGACCCTCGACGGTGGGGCCGGCACCGCCGGACGCAGCACGCCGACCGCGTCCACGGACACGCCGGCCCGGAGCGCGATGACGAGCGGGGAAGGCCACGGCAACAGCGGGTCGCAGCAGCCCGACGAGACCACGACGGCCACCGCACCGCGGCCTGGGACACGCGCCGCCGCCAGCCCGGAGACCGCCTCGCAGACCACCTCCGGCTCTGGAGGCATCGAAACGGAGCGGGGGGCCGCGACCACTGCCCCGGCCGCCGCGACCCGGGCGTCCGGCCCGGCGACGGACCAGCCGGAGCAGCACGCCGCCGCGACCGCCCCGGCTGCCTCGGTCGTTCCGACGACGTCCCCGGGACATGCGGAGACCCCCGCCACCGTCGGCTCCCACGCGGTCACCCCCGGCACGCCGGAGCACCAGGCGCCGACGACCGCCCCGCTCACCTCCGCCGCGTCGACGTCGTCGGCGACGGTGGAGGCCTCCACGGCGGGGACGGCATCCTCGTCCCCGGTGGCCTCCCACTCCGTCCCGCACAGCGTGCCGGAGCACGCGACGGGCCTGCCGGGGATGGACCCTGCCGCCAAGCCGGCGGAGCAGCCCGCTTCCCCACACCTCGCGGGCACCGTCGTCGCGTCGGGCACGCAGGCGGTCGAGCACGGTCCGTCCCCAGTGGCCCCAGTGTCTGAATCCCCGTCAGCCACTCAGGTCGAGCACGGTCCGTCCCTGGCGCCCGAACCCCCATCAATCACCCAGGTCGAGCACGGTCCGTCCCCAGCGCCTGAACCCCCGTCAATCACCCAGGTCGGGCACGGCCCGTCCCTGGCGCCCGAACCCCCGTCAGCCACCCATACCGACCCGGTCACCGTGCTGCCCGCCGCACACCAGTCGGGCAATGCTGCCGGGGAACCTCCGCACCCCGGACTGCCCGGTCTGGAAGCCAAGGGCCTGTCGACGCAGGTGACGCAGCCCGAGAGGGTAGCGACGCAAGCGGTGCGTGCGGTGGCCGAACCCCCGGTGGGCGGGACACCGGTGCGCCTCAGCTCGGCGGGACCGGACGCGGCCAGATCGCTTCCCACGGTGGCCGCCCACGACCCGGCGGCACACAGCCCCCTCCGCACCGCCGGTGGCCCCCCTCGAACCGGGGAGCCCGCCACCGCCTCGCACGGGGCCACCACCAACGCGGCATCAGAGCCACGGACGACCACGTCCGCCGCTTCGCCCCCGCAGCCCACGCACCCCGGGTCCGCGGCCGAGCCCGTGCGGCACGCCGTGCCGCGGCCCGTGTCCGGCGAGCCCGGCACGGAGGGTTCCGCCGCGCATGCGCACGCCTCCGCCGATTCCAACGGGCAGCCGGTGCACGGCGATCCGCCGCAGGGCCCGCACCACGACGACCGCCGGGATCCGCCGGACGGCGGCGGCGATCCGCACACCCCGCACCCTCGGTCGGACGACGCCACCGCGGCACACCCGTCGTCCGCCCGTGTCCCCGAGTACATCCCGGCACCGGACCACGCTCAGGCATCACCGGAGCAGCAGCGTCACTGGGAGCAGGCGCAGCGGGAGCTGCACGGGGCCTACGACGCGCACCTCACCGAGGCGGTCAGGGTGGCGGGCGAGCGGACCGAGGTACGGGAACGCCTCGACACGGCGTTCACGCAGTGGTCGGCACGACTGCCGGAACACAGCCCGGAGGAGTTCGCCGTCGCGGTCCGGCGCCGCGCCGAGGAGGTGGTGCAGGCCGAGCTGGCAGCCGAGCCGGAATCCCGTGAGCGGATCCTCGGTGACCTGCACGGACGGCTGGAACTGGCCGCCGCCCGGGAGGCAGCCGTGCGCGTCGGCATGGAGCGCTTCGAGCGGACCGTCGACGTCGCGTCCCGACAGCTGACGGCCCCGGGGGAGGAGGCCGGGCCACAGCCGGCCCTGTCCCGCGAGATGGTCGGCCGGGCGCGCGAGCACCTGTCCGGGGTGTTCCGGGACAGGGTGGAGAAGGCGGTCGCCGAGGCGTACCGGACCCCCGATGACGTGGGGGAGGCCCTTCCGGAGCGGACAGTGCGGGGTGAGCGGGCACTGGACGGGCTCACCGCCGCCCTCCCCAGGGACCTGGACCTGCGGGTCGGGTTCGAGACGGCGTTGGACAGCGCCGACCGTGCGGTCGCGCACACCGCCGGGACCTGGCGCAGCGGTCTCGACGCCGCCGGCGAGAGGCGGCTGGAGCAGACGGGTGTGGCGGCGGACGCCGGGGTGTCACAGGAGAGTCGGCGACTGTTGCGGACGACGCTGCGGGAGCAGGTCGAGTCGGACTTCACGGCGGTGTTCTCCTCGGTCGACTCGGCGGCCGACTTCCATGGCTCCCCGCAGGGCGCCGTGGCGGACTTCAACGGCCGCTTCGAGCAGCGCATGCAGGAGCTTCCGCGCCAGTTCGCCGGCCAGGCGGCCCGGGAAGCCGCCATCCGCACGGTGCTGGACACCGTTCATGAGGCGGCCGGGGTCTGGCACGAGCAGGGCCTGCCCCGGTTCGACAAGGCCACGGCCGAGACGTTCGGTCTTTCCGGCCCGGTGCCGGAACACCTCGCCGACCGGGTCGCCGCCGAGATGGCGCGCGGGGTCGACGGGCGACTTCTGCGTACCCGCGACGCCGAGATGGACACGTGGGGTTCGACGTTCGGACAACTCACCGCATCCGACCGCATCCACGACCTGCTCGCCCTCCACTCCGCCCGCGAGCACGGCTTCCGCGCCGCAGAGGGGCAGGCTCACGAGCGCGTCGCCGCCTGGCGTGAGGGCCACCTCCTCTCCGACGACGCCGCGGAACGGGTCCGCGAGGGACACTCGGAGCGGGTACGCGCAGCCTTCGACGAGTTGTTCCCCACGCCTGACGCGCTCCGAGGCGACGGAGTGGCGCAACGGCTCCAGCGGTGGCGCGAGACCCGCCAAGCCCTCGACGACGACCTCGCGGTCCACTTGGCCTTCGAGTCCGAGGTCATGCCCGCGCTGGAAGGCGCGGCCCGCGGTTTCGACGCCCTCGCCGCCGACAAGGGACCCCTTCCCTTCGCCGAGCTCTCCGGCCTCAAGGAACGCTACGGAGAGGAGTGGTTCACCGCGTACCGCGAGCACTGGGGCCCGGAACGCCTCGACGCCGACAAGTGGCTCGCCCACGAGGCCGCGCACGAGAACACCTTCAGGGTGGCGGACGGTGACGAACCCGCCGAACACGGGAGCGCGCAGCGCCCTTCGCCGCTCGACAGCGGGCTTGCCCTCATCGGCGGCCAACCGGAGCGCACGGGGGACGCCCACCGGCCCGGGCACGAGGCGTTCGACCAGCCGGGCGGCGTCGATCGGGTCGCGGGCGACACGGTGCCCTCGCACTCCCTCGACCGCTGGTCCACTTCGCGCGCGTTCGAACATCCCGGCGCCCAAGAGCCGAGCACCGTCGACGGCAAGCCGGTCGGCGACCGTGTCCCCAACCCCCACCACCAACCGCTGACCGCGGAAGAACAGGCCACGCACCGGCCCCAACCCGGCCCGCCGGAGCAGCCGGCCGCCCTTGCTCCCGTCGCGCCAGGTGGCAGGGTGGCTGATTTCGCCGCGCCTGACACCTGGAAACACCGCAGCGACGAAGCGCCTTCTGCGCTACTGCGCAGTGAGCGCTTCGACCCGGCCAGCAACCCTCTGGACCCGAGCCGCTTCCCCGGCACCCTTTCCGGTGCCCAAACCCTCATTCGCGCCGAGGTCCGCCGCATCCAGGCCGACAACGGCACCTGGGTCCGCGACCACACCGTCGTCCTTCCCCTCCGCCTGGACCACACCGTCACCCCACACGACCTCACCACGCTCAACACCCGGCTTCGGGAATCCCTCGACGCACACGTCAACACCGGCTACGCGCTTCCGCGCTCCGGAGACCAACTCCACGTCACCCTCGACCTGGTCCACGACGACCACCACCCCGAGCACGTCGTCCTCTCCCGCACCTCCACCCCCACCGGCATCGACCAACGCCACTGGTACCTCCCCCAAGACGGAAACGACACCGCCCCCCTACCGAAATTCATCCACGAAGTCCTCCACTACCTCGGTCTGCCGGACGAATACCTCAAGGAGAATTTCCTCTTCCGCCTCGACGAGGAACGTCCAGCCGTACATTCCGATGCCGCCCTCATGGTGCAGGCCGACCGGTTCACACCACTGCCCGAGCGCTACCTCACCGTCATCGAAAACACCGTCGACGCAAACACCGTCCTCCGCGACCACCCCCTCACCCCCCGAGTCGAGAACGACCCGGTCCAGCGCGACCACGACCCTGCTACCGACCCGATCACCGACCGCTGGCCCACGTCACGCTCGCCCGGTCCCGAGGAGAACACGGGGGGTGACTCCGGTACGCCGGAAACTGCGGGGATCGGTATCCGAAAAGATCCCTTCGGCGGGTGGCGGCTTGACGATGGGACACCGCTGACTGTCGATGATCGCTCTGGGCTGACGTCGTTCGTGGAGAAGGCGCTCCAGGCGGATGCGCCGACCGGGGAGCGGCTCAAGGCGCGGATACTCCTTCAGCGATTGGAGCAACTGAGCCTCGGCAGGCACCCCACCGACCCCGTTCTTGAGCGGATCAGCCAGGAGCAGCGGACCGCGCTCGGCGAGGTTCACCAGGAGGTTCGGCAACACTACGAGCGTGCCTTGGCTTCGGCTTCGCCGATGTCCGACGGTGTACTCGTGCCCAAGAAGGTGCACTTCGTGTGGTTCGGCAAGCCGATGAGTCACCATGGCATGGCCAACGTGCTGCGGTGGGCGGACCACATATCTCGGGCCAACGAGAAGTTGCCTCCGGGGAAACAGTGGGAGCTGAACCTGTGGACCGACCCCAAGTACAACGCCAAGGGGGCGAAAAAGGCCTGGCAGACGGATATGGAAAGGCTGCGCAAGGCCGGCGTCACGGTGCATACCGACACGGCTGAGAAAGTGGCGGGGGCGGCGCGCAGTGTGCAGGAGAGACACCAACAGCTCGACCCCGATGCCAGCCGAGGACTGACCGGGCTGCCTGACCTGGGTCAGATCTACCGCACCGGTTTGAAGCAGGGAGCGTTCAACCTGGGCTCCGACATTGCTCGGTACGCAGTGCTCGCCGAGCAGGGAGGGGTGTACGCGGATGTGGACCTCGGCCCCGGCCAGGTGTCGTTCGAGACCATGCCGGACATCCGGTTGCGGCCGGATGATGTGCCACTGCTCAGCCCGGGGTTGCGTGATCTGAGCTCCCTCCTGAAGGAGTTGCGAGATCTGGGCCTGCGAGCACAGTCGGGTTCGACTGATTCAGGCGGACCTATCACTCAGGAAGAGCTGTTGGCCGCAGCGAAGAGCCGCTACGAGAAGGGTCACCTGGGAAACCACTTCATTGTTGCACCACCTAACTCCGACTTCATCAATTTGCTCAATGAGAAGATCCCCCAGAAGTTCCGGGAAATCAGCGAGAATTCGTCGAGGAGTGGCCCTGACCTGACCCGGGAAGCGGCGGCGATCTCCGGTCCGGGCCTCATCCATTTCATCCGCCAGAATCAGAGCGGCTCGGCGCTGGGGGAGTACGTGGAGGAAAGGCTCAGTCTGTGGAACGCGGGGACCGCCACAGAGTGGCAGACGCCGCCCGGACTCCGCAGCCGAGATCTGGTCGCCCTGTTCGATCCGCAACTACTCACGAAATGGGCGGGATTGGAATGGGTCACGGCAGAGAGCGCCTATCAACTTGATCCAGTGCATCAGCCAGTCCCCGCTGACGCTCCAACGACGTCAACATCGGGCGCGCTCCCGACCGCTGATCTCGGCACTGTGCCGAACGCTATCCGCGGCGCCGCGGATAGCGAGATCATCGACAGATGGCGGACTGAGTCGGCGCTGCCGCGGATTCGGCGCTCCGACACTCTGCGGCGCGTGGATACGGCCGTCGACGAGTGGGCGAACGGCGGCCGGCGGCTGCGTGGTGATCACGAAACCAACCAGCGGCAGTTGGGGGCCATCCTCGATGCCCTGGAAGCGTGGAAGTCGAGCAAGAACGGGCCCAGTAGCCGTGCCGAGGCGGTCGGCCGCCTCACCGCACACGTCCAGTCCGAGTTGCGCGATCTCCAGCAGCGCATCGCCGAGCAGGCACCGGCGGAGGAGCCGTCCGGCCAGCAGCGCGGCGGCACCGACGCCCCTCCGCACGCCGCCCCGGATCCCGACGCCGGGTCACCGCCCGACGAGGCCGACCGCTGGCCGACCTCTCGCGCGCCGGACGGCAGCCCTCAGGGGGAGTCGTTGCACGCGACCGCTGAGATCGCCTTCCGGGAGGGTTCGACGCGACTGCCCAACGACAGAGACCAACTGGCCAAGATCGAAGACTTCTCGGCTTCGGTCGCCGCCGAAGCGGTGCGGCGGGTCACCCACGACGAGAAGCCGCTCCGGGTTTACGTCGAAGGAGGCACGAACGGCAGCAGATGGGCGTCGTTGCGCGGAACATCGACCAGAGCCGACTCCGGGTTGGAGCGTGCTCGGGCGGTGTGGAACGTGCTGCGCAGCCAATTGAACGAAGAAATCTCCCGGCTGTGGAGCGGAGATCCGGACATCCTGACCGGCACTTCCCTGCTCCAGGCTCCCAGGTCCCGGGGCCAGGGCGAGTCCGCCGCCCCGTTCCCCGAGCCGCCCGCGGAGTCGCTGACCCCCGCGCAGGCCCGTGCGGCCCGTCGTACGGTCCGGATCTGGGCGGCGGCCGACGGGCCCGCACGCGTACTGCGGTTGCTGGCGCACGACCGGACGCAACTCGATGTCGACCGGCGCGAGGCGCTCGTCGACTACGTCGACGAGTCCGCGAGGCGTGGCCAAGACGCCAGAGTCCGACTTCTGCTGCGCCGATTGGAGCTTCAGAACCTTCACGTACTGCGCGGTGAGCTCGACTCGCGCTACGCGGAGCGGGTTGCCGAGATCGCCCCGTCCGTCGGTGCGCCCGCCCCGGTGCCCAAGGACATTCACTTCTTCTGGATTGGAGAGGAGCCCAGGCCGGCGGCGTTGAACAACCTTGAGGCGTGGGCACGATCGGCCGGGGACACATGGCAACAGCACCTGTGGACCGACGCGACCTACGCCGAGTGGAGCGGCGAGGTACGCGCCCGTCTTGAGCGGATCGTCACCGTCCACCAGGATTCGCCTGATGCCCTGCGTTTGGCGGACCGGCCCCGAGTGCTGGACGTCTACGAGACCGCTGTGGCGAATGGGGCTTACAACCTGGCCTCCGACATCGCGCGCTACGCGATCCTTGAGCAGACCGGCGGGGTCTACGCCGACGTGGACCTGCATCCGGGAACCGTGGATCTGTCCTCGATGGCAGAGATCACCATGCGTTCGGAGGATCTTCCCCTGCTCGCCCCGCGTGTGCGAGACATGGTCAGCGTCGCCGACGCGCTGGCCGCGGCAGGGGTGGCCCCTCCCGCCGACCGGAACGAGCAAGTCGATCTGGCGGCGCGGCTTCGGTGGGACGCGGGAGTCCTCGGCAACCACCTCATCGTCGCGCCACCGGAATCGGAGTTCATCACCTCGCTCTTGGATGCGATTCCCAAGAACTTCGCCGCCCTGCGGGAGCACATGGCCGTGTCCTTCGCGGATGCGTCGCAGCTCCCCGAGGTGTTGAAGAACCTGGCACCGCAGATCAGTGGCCCCGGCATGATCGAGGACCGGATCCCCGGAGGCGAAAACTTCACTCCGCTGCAACGGTTCGCCATGAAGGCGGGTGCGGAGGGTGTTGCCGATTTCGATGGCTCCTCCTATCCGACATTCCAGCGGAAAGAGGCCATAGCGCTGTTCTCCCCCCGCGCGCTGGAGGCTTTCCAGGGAATCCGCTGGGTCACTGCGGAAAGCGAGCGCCAGCTGGACAGGCCGGCGGTCGAGCAGTCGGCGGCAGGACCTTCGGTCGGTATGGCGCCACGCCGTGTTCCCGAAGGCTCGTCCGACGCTCCGGCGCTGTCCCGTCCGGCCCGCCAGGTGCCCCTTCCCGCCGACCCATCGACCTGGGTGGAGCGTCGGACGGATCTGCCGGAGGGATACGTCGGGCGTCTCCGTGTCGAGAGGTTCGACCCGGCCGTCGACGCCATGAGTCGCCTTCGTGCTCCGGGCACGCTGGCCGGCTCGCAGACCCTGATGCGTGCCGAGGTCTCCCTTGTCCAGGCCGAGAACCACACCTGGGTGCGCGACCACGTCGTGACGCTCCCCGTCCGCCTGGCCGGCAGTGGTTTGTCCGAGCGCGATCTGGTCGGCCTCCAGGCGCGCGTCCAAGGGGCGCTGGACGAGCACATCAACGCAGTCGGCTACGCGCTGCCGCGTTCCGGTGACCAGTTCCATGTCGAACTGCGGCTGGTCCATGACGACGATCACCCCGAGCATGTGATCGTGAGCCGGTCCGACAGCCCTGGCCGTTCCGACCAGCGGCACTGGAACCTCGGGCCGCCCACCGAGGACCACAGGTACCTGCCGGTGGTGTTCCACGAGGTCTTCCAGTACCTGGGCCTGCCCGACGAGTACCGGGACCCGGAGTTCCTCTTCCGCCGGAACGCGGACAGCGTGGCCGTCCACACCGATGGCCTCATGGCCGGCACCGCGCACCTGGCGCCGCTACCGGAGCGCTATCTGGCCGCCATCGAGGACACCGTCGACGCCAGCGTCGTTCTGCACGGCTACGCACTGCGGGATCCGGCCGCCGACCGTGACCGGTCGGGGGCCGGAGACTCCACTCACCACGACGGATGGCTGAACGCCGTGGACTGGGAGATCGAACGATGGGATACCGCGTCTTCGCCGCGGCCGGACGGAGATGACGCCACCCACTCGGCAGTCCCGGTGACGGCTCAGGGTCCGGCCCCCGGACCGTCGGCCGGCGAGACCCCTGCGCTCCCCACATCGGTGCCGGTTCCGTTCGCCGAGGGGTCGAAGACGGTGGAGGGTGCCGGGAAGCAGGCGATCGACCAACTGGCCCACGTGTTGGCCGAGCAGGGGCTGGAGAGTTGGCGGAGTGGTCGTGCGCTGCCTGAGGTAGAGGTCGTCGGCCACGGCAACGGCAAGAGGATGGGCGGGTCCGAGGGCGAGTCGCAGGCGCTGCGTACCGGCGCTCAGCGGGCTCAGGCTACTGCGGAGGCCTTGCGAGCGGCACTGCCGGAGAGTCTGCTGGCCATGCAGCCGGATGACGGCCCACGGCTGCTTGCCCGGCAGTTCATGATGGTGGAGCGGTCGGCCGGTTCGCAGGTGGCGCAGGAAGACGGTGCCGGGCAGGCGCGGACTCTGCGGCGGCGCGCGGTGGTTTCGATCGATTACGACCCTCGCCAGGTGGTCCTTGCCGACGCCGGTGAGCGTCGGGAGCCGGTGCCGCGCGCGGTGCATCTCGTGTGGCTGGGCGCCGAGTTGACTCCGGCGGCGAGGGCGAATGTCGAGGAGTGGATCGGCCGGACACCGGACGCCGGCTGGCAGCTGAATATGTGGGCCGATTCGGGATCCCGGCATGCCAACAGTGAGTTCTTCGAAGGGATTCGCGAGCGTGGTGCCCTGATACGGGAGGTGGATGAAGGGCTGTTCACCGCTGCGGACCGGCATTCCGGCGAAAGGTCGATCCCCGGGGGCGACAACGCGCTCGCGCTGTTCGACCTCGCGGTCCGACGCGGGGCTCACGCCATGGCTTCGGACATCGCTCGTTATGCGCTGCTCTACCGGGAAGGAGGTGTCTATCTGGACGTGGACCTGGCCCCGGGACACGTTCAGTTGCCGACCGACGGTCTGGCCATGTCGTCCGACAGCGTCCCCTTCTTCCCGCCGGCGATCCGTGACCGAAAGCATTTCGACTGGCTTTTGGATCAGATCGACCGCGAGCGGCAGCAGGAGGGCTTCCCTGTTGTGGAACGGCATCGGGAGGGCCTGCGGGAGGTCATTGAGAAGCAGTACTCTCTCGGCGAACTCGGCAACAATCTCATCGTTGCTCCCCCGGCCTCGTCGTTCCTCAGGCAGGTGCTGACGAATCTGCCCAATGGCCGTGAGCCAGGTCCCGACCTTTTGAGCAAGGACCTGAAAAGGGACGCCGCGAGCGTCACCGGGCCATGGCTGATCAAGCGCCAGATCGAAGCGGTACTGCGGGAATCGGGCCAATGGCCGGGAAACGCGCGGTGGGGCGAGGCTTTCGGCTCCGGTCGTCTGCGATTCGACGAGGGACAGCGCGCCCTGTGGGACGGCCTGGGATGGCTCACCGAGGAGAGTGAGCGCCAGGAGACCCACCAGCCGGACGAGCCGGCGGTCGAGTAGCCGGCGGCATGACCTTCGGTCGGCACGGCGCCACTTCAGGGTCTCGAAGGCCCGTCCGGCGTCCTGCCGCGGGCGGCCTCCCCTCACCACGACGAACGGTCGAGCGCCGTGGACGTGCCGCGGACGCACGGCCCCGCAGCGTCCACCGTCCCGCACCGCGGCTGGAACCACGCGCCCCGCTTCGTGGTCCCATCCGCCTTCGACGTCCGTTCGTTCCGCGTCGGCGACACACCGGTCACCGACCTGACCGTGCGCATCGCCTTCCCGACCGCCGCCACGCACGACACCGACGCGGTCGGGCAACTGGTGAAGCCGGGGGTCGAGGAGTTCTTCAACCGCCGTCCACCACCTGCCGGACAGGAACCGCCTGCATGTGACGGAGGAACGCGTGACAGCCGACCAGGATCCGCATCCGACGGTCGACATAGTGGGGCACGACCGGTTCATGGACCAGCGGAACCGGTGGCCGGACGCCCAGCCGATCGCCTGAGCTGGGCCACTTCTTGCACTACGCCAACGCCCGTGCCCTGGACCACGATCGGGCCTTCACGGAGTTCGCCGGCCGCAGCGGGCAGGACGGCGATGCCGTATCCCATCAGTCGCTCGCCCATGGCGTGAGCGCCTACGCCGCCGGCAACCCCCGCGAGTTCGTAGCCGAGGTCTTCACCGGGCTGGTGTACGGGAAGCCGTTCTCGCCCGAGATCATGCGGATGTACCACGGGCTCGGGGGCCCCACCCCGACTCCGAACAGGGCACCGTCCGCCGCGCCGCCCCCCACCGTGGACGGCCCCGCGATCGCCCCCCCCCGCGCGCCACGGCCCCTGCCGTGCCGCGCTCTTCCCAGCACAGCAGTGCAGCCGAGCTCGGCGACGGGCCGGAGTCGGC
This sequence comes from Streptomyces nigrescens, assembly GCA_024349765.1. Lineage (GTDB taxonomy): Bacteria > Actinomycetota > Actinomycetes > Streptomycetales > Streptomycetaceae > Streptomyces > Streptomyces endophytica. The sequence continues at coordinate 525,356 of AP026074.1, forward strand.
GTCAGGGAATGCCGAGGAGGCCGACTCGTTTCGTAATCCTTCGGTAGCGCCCGTCATCCATCGCGGCCCGTTCTCCACCTAATGTGGCCGCACAAGGGTCGTGCGACCGGGTCCCGTACGACGGAGCGCGCCGGCCGGAGTCCGCTCACACCGCGCCGGACTGCGAGTTCGACCCGACCGCCCCGGGATCGCCGCCACTGTTGCCGATGACCGTGGCGCCGCACGATGTCCGCTCCCGTGCGAAGCCGCCGATGTCCCCGCGGCACGGACGAAGGATCACCCCGTGGCTCCAGCGGCGGGACCGCATCGCGGACAAGATGGGACCCGCAGGACACGCACGTGCCGTGCCACGACCGTGTCCCGTGTGCGAGGTCCCCACACGAAAGGACACACCCGATGATGACGCCTGCCACCGCGCCCCAGACCGCCGCGTCGCAGACCCTGGCCCGCTGCCGCGAGTTGGTGCAACCGGCGCTTGTGGAGGCCGTGGAGCGTCTCCACCCGTGGCTGGCCGACATGGCAGCCCACTCTCTCGGATGGGCCAGGACGCAAGACGGCTTCGTCCCCGGCTCCCAGGGCAAGGGGGTGCGCCAGGCACTCACGGTGCTCTGCGCGGAGGCCGCCGGAGCGCCTGCGGAGTGCGCCGTCGCCGGTGCGGTCACCGTGGAGTTGGTCCACACCTTCTCCCTCGTGCACGACGACATCATGGACGGCGATGAGACCCGTCGGCAGCGGGAGAGCACATGGAAGGCCTACGGTGCCGGACCCGCGGTCCTGGCAGGTGACGCGATGTGCGCCCTCGCCGCGCAGATCCTCTGCGATTCCCCCGCGGCACAAGGCGGAGCAGCAGTGCGGCACCTGGCCGATGCCTTGAACGACATGGCGCGGGGGCAGGCCGACGACCTCTTCTTCGAGTTCCGTCCATGGACGGGCCCGGACGCGGTCCGGGTGCACGAGTACCGGTCGATGGCCGAGCACAAGACGGGTGCTCTGCTCGGGTGTGCCACCGGTCTGGGCGCCGTGCTCGCCGGCGCACCGGCCGCGACCGTCGCAGGCCTTACGCGAGCCGGCCGGCATCTCGGGGTGGCCTTCCAAGCCGTTGACGACCTGTTGGGCATCTGGGGAGATCCGCAAGACACCGGCAAACCGGTGTACAACGATCTGCGACGGCTGAAGAAGACCTACCCTGTCCTGGCGGCGCTGGCCTCGGACACCCTGGCCGCACGGCAGCTCGTATGGATTCTCGAATCGGGCGGGACACTGGACGACGCCGGCGCCGGTCACGCCGCCGATCTCGTCGAGCAGGCGGGCGGGCGCTCCGCCACCCGGACCGAAGCCCAGCAGCACCTCGACCGGGCCCACGACTGCCTGACAGCGCTCGACCTGGAGCCGACGGCCTGTGACGAGATCCGTGCACTGCTGCCCTTCCTCATCCATCGCAGAGCGTGACGGGCGGGGACGCGGAATGCACCGACGCTGTTCGACCAGCGGACACTCCGGACCGTCGAGAGCGCTTCCAGGAATAATGCCCACCGGGCGGAACGTCCTGTCAAGTGATCGCCCGTCGCTTCTCAGCCAATGGCTGATGACAGGTGGACTGATGACTGATGCCGAGGGTTGGAGCGTTGGAGCAGGGCATGGGGGGACTGCGGATCGCGGCGCTGGGTCCGCTGAGGGCATGGCGCGGTGAGCGGCAACTGGACACCGGACCGGCACAGCGGCGCGCGGTGCTCACCTCACTGACGTTGCGGTGCGGCCAGGTCGCCTCCGTGGAGGAGCTGGTGCGGGACGTCTGGGGATCGGAGCCGCCGGCCAGCGCGCCCGTCGCGGTGCGCAACCACATCTCACGGCTGCGCACCGTGCTGGAGAGCGAGTCCGCCGGACCCAAGGCCCTGGTCTCCGTCGCCGGCGGGTACGCGCTGCACCTGCCGGACGGGGCGCTGGACGTCTCCCGGGCCGAACGGCTCTACGCCCAGGCGCAGTCGGCCCGGAGCCAGGGGGATCTGGAGCCGGCGGTCCGCATCCTGGCCGAGGCCGAGACGTTGTGGGTCGGCACTCCGCTGACGGGAGTGCCCGGCCCCTACGCCCAGAGGCAGCGGGACCGCCTCATGGAGTACCGGCTCCTCCTCGTCGAGGCGCGGCTGACCCTGGAACTCCAGCTCGGCGGACACACCCGGGTCGTCGGGGAACTGCTCACGCTGGCCGACGAACATCCGCTGCGCGAGGAGCTGCGTGCGTTGCAGATGCTCGCGCTGTACCGCTGCGGCCGACAGGCGGATGCGCTGGCCGCGTACACCACGGCCAGACGACACCTCGCCGCGGAGCTGGGCGTGGATCCCGGCCCTGAGCTGGTACGTCTGCATCAGCGCATCCTGGAAGCGGATCCGACGCTGGCACCGCCGCCGGGTGCGGCCGCCGCGGCCCCGGCACCCGGCCCGGCCGCCGGGCCGGACCGGCCGACCTGGGTGCCGCCGGCGCAGTCCCCTCCCGACATCCCTGACTTCACCGGCCGCGGGGAGGAGAGCCGGCAGGTGCGCGACGCCCTGGCCGGTGCCGGACGGACGGACGCCACCGCTCCGGTGGTCTGCGTGATCCACGGCATGGGAGGTGTGGGGAAGACCGCGCTGGCCGTGCACTCCGCACACGCCGTGCGGGAGCAGTTCCCCGACGGCCAGCTCTACGTCGACCTGCGCGGGGCCGGACGAGAGCCCGCGGACCCTTATGAGGTGCAGGAGTTGTTCCTGCGCTCCTTGGGGGTCCTGCCCGGCAATGTGCCCAGTGGGCGGGAGGAGCGTACCGCGCTCTACCGCTCGCGGATGGCCGGCCGCCGGCTGCTCCTTCTGCTGGACAACGCCGCCGACACCGAGCAGGTGAGCACGCTGCTGCCGACCACCGCCGGGAGCGCCGCGCTGATCACCAGCCGTACGGCACTGATGTGCCTGCCGGCGACCACCCGCACCGCGCTCGAACCGTTCAGCGAGCCGGAGGCCCTTGCCCTCCTGGAGCGGATGGCCGGCAGCGTGCGGTGCCGTCAGGAGCAGCAGACCGCCAGCGACCTGGTGTGGGCGTGCGGCATGCTCCCGCTGGCCGTCCGTGTCGTCGGCGCCCGCCTGGTGGCCCGTCCGCGCTGGACGCTCGCGACGCTGGCCGAGCGGCTCAGCGACCGCTCGCAGCGGCTGGGCGAGTTGGAGGCCGGCAGCCTGGCCGTCGAATCGGTCTTCCACCTCGGCTACTCGAGCCTGGACGACGCGGAGGCGCGTGCCTTCCGGCTGCTGGCCATCCCCGAGGTGCCCGACCTCTCCACGGCCGCCGCGGCGGCGGTGCTCCAGTGCGACCGGCGGGAGGCCGAGGCGCTCCTGGAGTCCCTGACCCACCAGGGTCTGCTGGAACCGGGGGAACCCGGCCGGTACCGCTACCACGATCTGCTGCGGCTGTTCGCCCGTCACCGGACCCTGGACACCGACCCCTCCACCACGCGGGGGGAGGCCCTGAGCCGGGTCGCCCGCTTCTACCTCACCGGGACGAGCAGCGCCATGCGTGTCGAGCGGCCCTACAGCAGGCTGCCCGACGCCGCCGATCCGGACGGCATGCCGGGCGCCGCGGCCTTCACGAACGCGCTCCACGCGCAGGAATGGGTGTTGCACGAGCTCCCCGCGATGCTGAACGTCGCCGGCCAGATCCTCCACCACCCCTATCGGCCGGTGAGCGCGGAGGACACCCGCACCCTGTCGTGTCTGCTGGGGCTGCTCATGCCGTTCACCGACTTCTGTCTGCCGTGGGGTCCCATCCATCAGCTGGCCCGTACGCTGCTGCGCGCCGCCGACCACCACGGGGATCGGGTTTCGACCGTCTTCACCTGCATCACGGCGGCCGCCGCCTGCGCGCAGCTCGGACACCACGAGGAGGCGGCCACGCTGGCCGCCCGCGCCCACGAGGCGCTCGACCCCGCGGACCGGGTACTGGCCCCACGTGTGGTGTACACCATGGGGGTGGTCGCCGTTGCGCGGCCGGACGGCCTGGACGAGGCCATCGGCCACTGCCGGAGCGCGCACGCCCTGGCGTGCGAGAACGGCGAGCCCGGTATGGCCGCCCAGTGCTCCGTCAGCCTCGCCCGCGCTCAGCTCGCGCTCGGCCGGCCGGACCAGGCGCTGGAGGCCGCCCGGGACGCCCTTGCCCACTGCCCGCCCGGCGACAATCCGGTCGGCATCGCCCTGGCGCAACGCGTGTTGGGCGACGCACTGGCGGCACTCGGCCGGTACGACGAAGCGGTGACGGAGTACCGAACGGCGCTCGACGTCTGCCGGGCGCACGGACTGCACGCACAGCGCGCCCATACGCTGCTGTCCCTCGCCTCGGCGCTGGCCGCCGTCGGCCGTCCGGAACAGGCCCGCACCTGTGCGGCGGAGGCAGCGGCCGCCCTGGCTCAACTCGGCGACCCCACGGGCGAGGAGCGGGCGCGCACCTTCATGAACCGCCTCGCGGCGGCCGGTCCGGCAGCCCCGCCCATTGCACCGGACGGCAGCCGGTAGCGAGCACTGATGTTCCGTCCGGCCCGGCGGCCTGGTGCACGGGGGCTGCGGCGGGCCAGCTCACCGCGACGGTGTCCGGTAGCCGGGTTTCCCCCGGGCAGGGCCACTCCGGCGCGGTCTCGCCCGGCAGACGGAGCGGCGGCGGTGTGGGGCTCGGCGGGGGGCTCGGCGGGGGGCTCGGGGTGGGGGAGTCGGCCGGGTCCCCCACCAGGCCGCAGCCGCTGACCACGGCCACGGTCAGGGCCAGGGGTATCCATCGGCTTCGAGGCAGCCGGGACTGGGGAAGTGAGTTCATGACGCGCGCTCCGGGCTGTCGTGCCGGTCCCCGTGCAGCGCGTCGAGGAACCGGTCCATCTCCGGTCGCCAGGCGCGGCGGACGTTGAGCCAGGCAGCCTCGGTGTCCCCGGGGAAACGAAACCGGAAGGTACTCCACAGGGGGCGCCGCCGGACCTCGCCGATCCGCGTGCGGACCTGCTCGTGCTCGACGTCGTACCGCAGCTTCCCCGGCCGGTATCCCGTCGATGCCACCTTGTGGAACAGCACGGAGCGGTCGGTGAGGGTGACGAAGAAGGTGTCGTTGTCGCCGATACCGCAGGACAGCAGCGTGGACAGGAGCGGATGTCGTCCCGACCCCACGGCCAGGGTCACCACCGGGTGGGCGAGCGGGTCGGATTGCCGTACGGCCTCGGTGACTTGGACCAAGGTAGTGGATTTGATGAGCCCCATGGGTCTCTCCTCGGTAGGGGAAAACGTGAAAGGTGGGCAGTTGATCAAGGTACGTACGGGGGAGCGCGGTGACGTCGTGGTCGTCACCGAAGACTTTTCGGGGCCGCGGACCACAGCTGATCTGCCGTCATAGCTGCTCTTGCGGAACGGCGTTCGCCAGCGCTCGCGTCAGCCCCGCGCGACCGTCGATGGCGAGCTTCCCGTAGACGTTGGTCAGGTGCACCTCCACGGTGCGCAGACCGACGAAGAGGCGCTGGGCGATCTCGCGGTTGGTCATGCCCCGGCCGGCCAGGTCCGCCACCCGCCGCTCGGTGGGGGTCAGTGCCCCCACGCCGTGGAACGTCCGGGTGCGCGGCCGGTCACCAGCGGCACGGAGCTCCGCGAGCGCCTGATCGGCCAGCGACGTCGCCGTGCACTCATGGGCGACACTCACCGCCCGCCGCAGGTGCGCACGGGCCTCGGACAGCCGGCCGACCTTGCGGGCGAGGACCCCGCAGTCGGCCAGCGCCTGGGCGTACCGCACCCGCGCGGGCGTGCCGTCGAGGAGCCGTACGGCCTCGCCGAGCAGATCGAGTCCCTCCCGCCCGCCGACCACCACTCCCAGGGCGCGCAAGGCCACCCCGGTCACCTCGGGCACACCCCAGACACGGGCGAGCCGCAGCTCCTCCTCCGCCAGCGCCCTGGCCGCCTCGCCCTGCCGCAGCGCCGCGTACACCACGGCGGCCTCCGAACGCCAGGGAAAGAAACCGGGGTTGGACATCCCGCGGGCGGAGGTCCGTTCACCGCACAGCAGGAAGTCGGCCAGCCCCTCCTCCAACCGCCCCTGGGCGCAGCGCAGCCAGCCACGCACCATCAGTACGTAGTCGTTGATCCAGTTGCCGTTCAGCCGGCCGCTCAAGTCGCCGCGTACCAGCAGGTCCTCGGCGTCGGCGAGCTTGCCCTGCCGGAGCAGAGTTTCCGCCAGCGTCGTGATCGCGAACGTGCTGAGGCCGTTGCACGGGCCGACGCCGATACTGCCGAGTGCTCCCAGCGCGGCCTCCGCGTCGGCCTGGCAGTCCGCGAGACGGCCGAGCCGGCAGTGGATGTTCGCCCGGGTGGTGAGGGCGTGGGCGTAGTGGAAGGCCGAGGTCCCGGGGTGCGCCGCCCGCACGGCCGCGTCGGCGTACGTCAGCGCCAACTCCGTCTCTCCGGCGGCCCCCAGGGAGATCACCGCGCCGGTGTAGACGACGGACTCGTCGTCCTCCGGGGTCATGCCCTGGCTCAGCGCCAGCCGGGCCAGGTCCACCACTTCCTGCGTGGATGTTCCCGCCATGGCCGCGCGCAGGCTCAACAGGGCGGCCAGGGGCCGCTGCACAGGACCGCCGGCCGCGTCGGAGACGTCCAGCTCCATCAGCCGGGGGACCACGGCCGGGGCCGAGGTGGCCTCGCTCAGGCTGGTGTGGATGAAGTCGATCTCCAGCCGCATGGCCTGGGCGGGATCCGTCCGCCGGACGGCCTCGCTGGTGCGCCGCAACGTCTCCAGCGCGTCGGGATGCCGGTCGAGGGCCAGGAACGCGCCGGCCAGCTTTCGGGCGGTGGCGGTCTGTTTCGCCGGATCCGTGGACAGTTCCAGGCTGCGCTCCAGATTGCGGACGGCGACCGGGAGGCTGGAGGTGAGTTCCAGTTCACCCAGCGTCGCCAGCAGGGTGGCCCGCAGTTCCGCCGTGAGCTCCTCGCGCAGCGCGCGGCGCAGAAAGACGGCGGCGCGCGCGTCGTCGCCCTGCTCCACGGCCAGCGCCGCCGCCCGGCCGAGCACCTCCGGCACCCAGGGTTCGCCCAGGGGACTGAGCAGCAGATGAGCGGCTATCCGCAGCAGCGGCGCCTCGCGGGCCAGCAGGTGCCCGGCCGCCCGGAGGTGGAGGTCCATCCGCCGGCTCGGCAGCACCACCGCGGCGACCGCCGCCGACAGGACATCGCAGACGAAGGACAGGCCGTGCTCCGTCCCGGTCATCCAACCCGTGCCCACCAGCCGGTGCGCGGCGTCCGCGACGGCCGGCTCCGGCAGGCCGGTGACCTCCGTGATCAGGTCGGTGCCCGGCGCGTCGCCGAGCACCGCGACGGCCTGGGCCGTGGTCACGGCGTGCGGATCGACGTCCTGCATCCGGGTGAGCACGGCCGAGCCGAGGCCGGCCGGGACATGGTCGGTGATCCGGTCCGCCAGTTCCGTCCGGGGGCGCTGCCCGGAAGTCCGGAGCTCGCGCAGCACGGCATGCAGCAGGAGGGGGTTGCCGGCGGTGGCCTCCCGGCAGGCGACGGTGAACGGCCGCTCCGGGGCCTCACCCAGCACCTGGGTCGCCAGAGCCTCGACGGCGTCGTCGGCGAGGCCGTCGAGCGTCAGTCGGTGCCGGAACAGCGACTCGACGGCGGCCACGGCAGGCGCATGCGGATGGGCATCCCTGGGCCCGAGGGTGGCGAGGACGACCAGCGGCAGGTTGTCGGCCCTGCGCAGCAGGTACCGCAGCCAGAGGAGGGAGTGCGGATCGGCCCACTGGAGATCGTCGACGGCGATCAACAGCCGTCTCTCATCCGCCAGTCGGACCGACAGCCGGTACAGGCTGTCGAGGATCTCCGCGTCCTGCCCGGTCACCGTGGACGCCGGCCCGTCCGGCCGCTGCGCCCAGGGGGCGAGCACCCGGGCGGCGTCCAGAGTCCCGTCGCGGAACGGCGGAACCGACGGGTCGTCCGCAGTCAGGTGCTCGAAGAGCCGGCGGACCACGCCGAAGGGCAGGTCGCGCTCCAGCGGGTCCGCGACCGCCGACACGACGCAGGTTCCGGGGTCCTGACGGATGTCCGCCAGGGCGGCCCGCAGCAGTGCGGTCTTCCCGCTTCCCCAACTCCCGCTGATGACAGCGGAGTCACCGCCGGTCCAGGGGGCCCCGAGCAGCCGAGCGAGCGCGCTCAGCTCACGTTCCCGCCCGATCAGCACCGGACCACGCCCCGTTCCGTAGGGGAAGCGGTCTCTGCGGGGTTGGTCGGCATGTCACACCACGACTGTCTGGAGGGCGGCCCCATCCGGTGACGGGGACACGCTGTCTTACCTGGCTGTGGAGCGGCCGGCCCAACGGCGACATGCAGGGGGCCACGTTTCGCCGGGGCCGGCAGCTCTGCCCAGAAGGGTGGCCTCGGCGTGTAAGGAATCGATAATTTTCCGGTAAGGGGGCCGGGACGGCTCGCAACGGCCCGCGGCCGCGAGATCTTTCGGTGCGTTGCCCCGTACAGCGGTCCCTTAATCCTTCGGTACGGCCCGTCATCCATCGTGGCCGGTCCAGCCCCACACTTTGGCTGAACAAGGGTCATGCGACCGGGTGCCGTGCAACACCGCGTGGCTGTCAGGAGCCGGCTCATCCTGTCCCGTGCTCCGCGCCGACCCGAGTCCCCCCGCCGCTCACCGACCGGCGGGGGTGCCCGTTCACCGCCGCCGTGAACCGGCGAGCACCACCGCCCCGTGGCCAGTCCGGCTGCCGGGCCACACCGAGCCCCACCACTGGAAAGGCCCATGACCACGCACGCCTCCCTTCCCGGCAGCCCCACGGTCGACGCGCCCGGCAGCACGGGAACCCCGCCCGCCACGGACGACCTCACCGCCACGGTGTTCCGGACAGCGCAGCAGGGCCGGCCGTTCGCCGAACTCCGGCGCTCGCAGCGGGTGTTCGCCGCGGTGGCGACCACCGCGGTGCTCAGCCTGTACCTGCTGTACGTCCTGCTGTCCAGCTACGCGCCCGGCCTCATGACCGGCAAGGTCGTCGGCAATCTGAATGTCGCGCTCTTCCTGGGACTCGCCCAGTTCGCCGCGACCTTCCTGGCCGCGTGGCTCTACACGCGGCATGCGAACCGCCGGCGGGACCCCCTCGCGGAACAGATCAGGGAAGGCGTCGAGCAGGCCCGGATCCGTGCGCACAGCCACGTCGGGGCGGAGGGAACCGCGGCATGATCACTCACCTTCGACAGACAGCCCTGGCCGCCCCGGGTGCGGACGGCGGCCGTTGGCTGACCATCGGCCTGTTCCTGGCCGTGGTGGCGGCCACGCTGGGCGTCACCCTGTGGGCGAGCCGGCAGACCAAGGGCACCACGGACTTCTACACCGGCGGCCGATCGTTCTCAGGGTTCCAGAACGGCCTGGCCATCTCCGGCGACTACATGTCGGCCGCCTCGTTCCTGGGTGTCACCGGCACCATCGCGCTCTTCGGGTACGACGGTTTCCTGTACTCCGTCGGCTTCCTCGTCGCCTGGATCCTGGCGCTGGTCCTGGTGGCCGAACCACTGCGCAATGCGGGCCGGTTCACCATGGCCGATGTCCTCGCGTTCCGTCTGCGCCAGCGGCCGGTGCGTACCGCCGCGGGCATCTCGACCATCGTGGTATCCGTGGTCTACCTCCTCGCCCAGATGGTTGGCGCGGGTTCCCTGGTGGCCCTGCTGCTCGGCGTCTCCGGTGACGCGCCCAGGAAGTGGATCATCCTGGGCGTCGGCATCCTGATGATCCTCTACGTCGTCGTGGGCGGCATGAAGGGCACCACCTGGGTGCAGATCGTCAAGGCCGCGATGCTGATGGTCGGAACGCTGGTGCTGACCGTTCTGGTGATGAGCAAGTTCGGGTGGAACCTCTCCTCGCTCCTCGGCTCGGCGGCCGAGGCCAGCGGCAAGGGCCATGCCTTCCTCTCGCCCGGCCTGAAGTACGGCGCCGGCCCGACCACCAAGCTGGACTTCATCAGCCTCGGTGTCGCGCTGGTCCTGGGCACCGCGGGCCTGCCGCACATCCTGGTCCGCTTCTACACGGTGCCGACCGCCAAGACTGCCCGGACCTCGGTGAACTGGGCGATCGGCCTCATCGGCGGCTTCTACCTGATGACTCTCGTGCTGGGCTTCGGCGCGGCGGCGCTGGTGGGGCACTCGGCGATCGAGGCCGCCAACCCGGCGGGCACCACGGCCGCGCCGATGCTGGCCGAAGCGCTCGGCGGCGGCCCCGGATCCACCATGGGCGCCACGCTGCTGGCGGTGACCTCCGCAGTTGCCTTCGCCACGATCCTGGCGGTGGTGGCCGGCCTCACCCTCACCTCGTCCGCCTCCTTCGCCCACGACCTGTTCGCCCACGCGGTGCGCAAGGGGAAGGCGAGTGAGCGCGAGGAGATCAGAACGGCGCGGTTCGCCGCGGTCGGGATCGGCATGGTGGCCGTCGTACTGAGCATGTTCGCCGACAAGCTCAACACCGCTGCGCTGGTGGCACTGGCCTTCGCCGTCGCGGCGTCGGCCAATCTGCCGACGATCCTGTACAGCCTGTTCTGGAAGCGGTTCAACACCACCGGCGCGTTGTGCAGCATCTACGGCGGCCTGCTGACCTCGGTGGTGCTGGTGATCTTCTCCCCGGTCGTCTCCGGCACCCCGGCGTCGCTGGTGCCCGGTGCGGACTTCCACTGGTTCCCCCTGGAGAACCCCGGCCTGGTCTCCATCCCGATCGGCTTCCTGGCCGGCTGGCTGGGCACCCTCGCCTCCCGCGAGACCGACCCGGACAAGTACGCGGAGCTGGAAGTCCGTTCCCTCACCGGTGCCGGCGCGCACTGACCCCCGGCTCCGCGACGCCGTGGCCACCGCACCGCACCCCCTGGTCCTCACCCGACGAACCACTGCAAGGAGCAGCACGTCGTGAACAACGCAAGCCTGGCGAACCTCCTCCATGAGGAACGGAGGTTCGCCCCGCCGGCCGCCCTGGCGGCGGATGCCAACGTCACCGCCGACGCCTACGAGAAGGCCGACGCCGACCGGCTCGGCTTCTGGGCGGAGCAGGCCCGCCGCCTCAGCTGGGCGGTGGCGCCGACCGAGACGCTGGACTGGTCCGACCCGCCCTTCGCCTCCTGGTTCGCCGACGGCAAGCTGAACGTCGCCTACAACTGCGTCGACCGCCATGTGGAGAACGGCCTGGGCGATCGGGTCGCCCTCCACTTCGAGGGCGAGCCGGGCGACAGCCGCTCGATCACGTACGCCGAGCTCCAGCGCGAGGTCGTCAAGGCCGCCAACGCGTTGACGGAGCTCGGTGTGCACGCGGGCGACCGGGTCGCGATCTACCTGCCGATGATCCCCGAAGCGGTCATCGCCATGCTGGCCTGCGCCCGCCTGGGCGCCCCGCACTCCGTCGTCTTCGGCGGCTTCTCCGCCGAAGCGGTCGCCGCCCGCATCCAGGACGCGGACGCCAAGCTGGTCATCACCGCCGACGGCGGCTACCGCCGCGGCAAGCCCTCGGCTCTCAAGCCGGCCATCGACCGCGCGGTGACGAAGTGCCCCACCGTCGAGCACGTCCTGGTGGTGCGCCGTACGGGCGGGCCGACCGTCTGGCACGGGGGCCGCGACGTGTGGTGGCACGACATCGTCGACCGGCAGAGCGAGACGCACACCCCCGAGGCGTTCCCCGCCGAGCACCCGCTGTTCATCCTCTACACCTCCGGGACGACGGGTAAGCCCAAGGGCATCCTGCACACCACCGGCGGCTACCTCACCCAGGTGTCGTACACCCACCACGCCGTCTTCGACCTCAAGCCGGAGACCGACGTCTACTGGTGCACCGCCGACGTCGGCTGGGTGACGGGCCACTCGTACATCACCTACGGCCCCCTCTCCAACGGCGCCACCCAAGTCCTGTACGAGGGCACCCCGGACACCCCGCACCAGGGCCGCTTCTGGGAGATCGTCGAGAAGTACGGTGTCACCATCCTGTACACCGCCCCCACCGCCATCCGCACCTTCATGAAGTGGGGCGACCACATACCGGCCGAGTACGACCTGTCGTCGCTGCGCGTTCTGGGTTCGGTCGGCGAGCCGATCAACCCCGAGGCATGGGTCTGGTACCGGGAGCACATCGGCGGCGGCCGATGCCCGATCGTGGACACCTGGTGGCAGACCGAGACCGGCGCGATGATGCTCAGCCCGCTGCCGGGCGTCACGGCCACCAAGCCCGGCTCCGCACAGCTGCCGCTGCCCGGCATCTCGGCGACCGTCGTGGACGACGACGCCAACGAGGTCCCCGACGGCGCCGGTGGCTACCTCGTCCTGACCGAGCCGTGGCCGTCGATGCTGCGCACGATCTGGGGCGACGACCAGCGCTACCTCGACACGTACTGGTCCCGCTTCGAGGGCAAGTACTTCGCCGGTGACGGCGCGAAGAAGGACGAGGACGGCGACATCTGGCTGCTCGGCCGGGTCGACGACGTGATGCTGGTCTCCGGCCACAACATCTCCACCACCGAGGTCGAGTCCGCCCTCGTCTCCCACCCCGCGGTCGCCGAGGCGGCCGTGGTCGGCGCGAACGACCCGACCACCGGCCAGGCCATCTGCGCCTTCGTCATCCTGCGCGGCACCGCTTCGGAGTCCGACGCCCTCGCGGAAGAACTCCGCACACACGTCGCCGGGGAACTCGGCCCGATCGCCAAACCCAAGCGCATCCTCACGGTGACCGCCCTGCCCACCACTCGCTCGGGCAAGATCATGCGCCGCCTCCTCCGCGATGTGGCGGAAAACCGCGCCCTGGGCGACGTCAGCACCCTCACCGATGCCTCGGTCATGGATCTCATCCAGGCCGCCCTCCCCACCGCCCCGGACGAGGACTGACGACCGACGCCCCGGCCGTCAACAAGCGGTAGCGGGGCCCCGCGCGGGGTGTGAGCCCCGGGCGGGGCCCCGCGCCGTGCGGCGGCGCGACCGTCGGCCCGCCGGAGGCATCGCGGCCGCGATCGGCAGTGCCGTCGCCGGACTCACCCTCGCCGGTGTTTCCACGTCGGGCCGTCTTGGCAATGACGACCAGAGAGTTCCACCATGCATCAAGCAAAAGACCGCTTTCTCCTGAAAAGGCTTGTCCTGGCAGGCTGTGGAGTCGCCCTGACAGCAGCCGCCGCCCTCTCCATTTCCCTGCTCTCCGGCGGGGCCAGTGCGGCCTCCGAGAAGATCTGCCTGACCGGCTCCCTCCACTTTGACTACCGGTCAGCCGAGAGCGGACCCGAAAAACCGTGGCAGACCAGACCGGTACGCAACGCCAACGTCGAACTGTGGGGCCGGGAAGGCGCGTTGGGCAGCGCGCGAAAACTCAACACCCAAGCCCTGTTCACGGATGTCGCCAACGGCGGCTTCAAGGCGTGCTACACCCCCGAGAGATCGCGGGCGATGGACATGATGTGGGTCCGGGTCTCGGCGGAGAGCAGCAGGCTCTGGAAGGTCACCAACGGCAAAGGAGCCACCTTCACCTGGAACTCTCCGATACAGACCGCCGTTTCGGCCAGCAGATCGTTGGGAACCAGGAGGCCGCGGTCCGGTGACATGCGTGCCTGGCATGCCTTCGACACCGGAAACGAACTGTGGTGGAAGCGTGGCAACCCGAAGAGCAACTGCTGGAGCGCCCGCGAGACCGACGACAACGAATGCACCGAACTGACCATGCAATGGGTCTCATCGGCACCGTCCGGTACCGTCTACGACCCCCAGCACAACACCGTCCACCTGACCGGTGACGCGCCCGACTCCGAACACACGGTGCTGCACGAGAGCGCGCACTTCCTCCAGCACAGGCTGTTCGGCGGCTGGTTCCCGCAGGTCACCCGCTGTATCAGGCACTGGGTCGACAAGGCGAGTTCCGAAACCTGCGCGTGGACGGAAGCCTTCGCCGACTCGGCCGCCGCCTACGTCCTGGGCGACTACCGATACGTCGGGCCGAACGGAATACCCATCAGCTTCGCTCACGGCCCCACGTACGACGACGGCGACACGGTCCAGGGCAACGTGGGCGGCTCACTGCTCGACCTGTGGCGCAACGTCGACGGCGGCACCTGGAACCGCACCATCGCACTGCTGAGCACCCACAACATCTCCACGTTCCGCGAGTACTTCACATTGCGGCCCACCGCACACCTCGTCACTGACGACAAGGCCCGCCAGATCCTGCGGAACCACACCATCAACTACTGAGACCTCTCCTCATGTGGCCGGCTGAGTCGGTTGTCGGTCGTGGTGGGGATCGTTGAACGACTGGTGTCCGAGGTCAGCACAGGGGGCCGCGCAGCGTGCTGCCACTCCCGCGTGCTCAGCTCACGGGGTTCGCCGATCGCGCACCGCGGCCGCCACTGTCAGAGCGGTACCGATGAGGATGGGCAGAATCATCGCGGCGAACAGCCAGCCGGGTACTTCGGGATCGGTGGTGGAACGCCACAGCACTCCGGAGCCGATCAGGAGCGAGATGCCCGTGCAGGCGTTGAGGGCCAACAATGCCCGGGCGATGCGGAGTGCCGAGGCGCGGGTGCGAGGCCGGTTGAGCGAGGACTGCACCAGCCCGTTGCCGAACGGCGCGGTCCCTTTCGGCAGCTCGGCCTGCGGGGTCACCCGCAAGGTCAGTTCCGCGCAGGCGGTCAGCAGAACCGTCGCCCCGAGGTACACGAACACGGGCACAAACGCGCTGCCGATCGACCGGTCCGTCCAGGCGTCCACCCGGTCGATGCCGATGTGCTGCGGTATACGGCTCGGCAGGTGGGGATAGCGGAGGATGCCCCAGAGGGCCAGTGCGGCGAGCAGTGTGACATTGGGAAGGAGCCACCGTCGGACGGGAGATGAGAAGACCATGGAGCCAATTGTCCAATGGTGACGGGTTATTGATGGTGCTGCCTCGCGTATGAGCCCTGACAATAAGGGTGTTGGGAAGACCGGTCGGTTCTGCCTGATCGGTCCCTGGACCGGTTTGTGCGGCTTTCCGGGTTACTTCATGAGGTGGTCCTCGTTGTCAGGACGAGCCGACGACGGAACGCCTGAAGGAGATGCGTGTGACCGCTGGGGACCGTACTCATCCGGAGGGTGTGGCACTGGATCTTCCATTGGGAGGGACGATCCTCCCGCTGGACCGGGTCAACCCGCAGCACGCGCACCTGCGTGCGCAGCACGACCAGTGGTTTGCCGAGCGACTGATCGGACGGCGACGCGACAAGGTGCTGGACCAAATCAAGCGGCACGACATGATCGGGCTCGCCACGCGGGCGGCCCCCTCGGCGGACACCGGCTATCTCCTGGATGCCGCCCTGTTCACCACGACCGGGTTCATCGTGGATGACGTCCTGGAGGATCCGGAGACCTCGCCGCTTCTGATCGACGCCTACCTGGCCGTTGCTGACGAGTCCGACATGACTGTGGAGTCGGAGGACCTGCGTCTGTGGGCGGACTCGCTGACGCAGGCACGAGCACATCTCACACCGGGGCAGAAGGCCCGTCACTGCCGAGGACTCTCCGAGTGGGTGAGGTGCCATGCCGGGAGGGGGCGGCAGTTGGAGCACACGCGGGACCTCAGCTCCTACCTGGACTTCCGCCGCACGGACTCCGGCTTCACCTTCCTCACGGTGGGTGTGGAACGCAGTATCGGTGTCGATCTGGAGCAGGTGACGTACTCGCCGGACCTGGAGAGGCTGCACGCCGCGTGCTTGGCACATGGAACGCTGGTCAACGACCTGTTCTCCTATCGCAAAGAGCGCGACGCGCCAGTTCCCATGAACGCCGTGCACGTGTTGCAGCGCACCGAGGGCCTCACCCTGCAGGGAGCCGTGGACAAAGTCTGCGGGCTGATCCGCGAAGCCGAGCGCGATGTCGACCGTCTCCTGCGAGTCTGGAAAGAGGCAGACGGAGCTGCGCAGGCGCTGTACGCCTATGCGCATGCCTGGTGGGAGCTTCTGGGGGGTCATCTGCGCTGGACGTTGGAAAGCGAGCGGTACCACGGCCGCGGCCATGTCTGGGACGGAACGGTTCCCACCGCAATGGTGCTGTACCCGGACCGCACCGTTCTTCTGGCGGCGTGAGAACGGACCGGCCGGCATGCACCTCGCGAACGGCGCCACCCTTGAGGTGCGGGGGCTGCGCCACGCCTACGGGCGTCGTGTCGTCCTACGCGGCGTCGACCTCACCGTACGGCCGGGCGCGCTGGTCGGAGTCGTGGGTGAGAACGGTACGGGCAAGTCGACCCTGCTGAAGATCCTCTCCGGTGAACTGCGCCCGCAGCGCGGCAATGTCCGCCGCGCGGGCCGCTTCGGGTACTGCCCCCAGGACGTCGTGCTCAACGACGCACTGACTGTCCGCCAGCACCTGGAGTTCTTCCGAACGGCGTTCGCCCTGTCCGACCTGCGGTACACGGACGAGATCATGGAGGTCTTGAGGTTCTCCGAGTACGCCGACGAGCGTGCCGGGCTGCTCAGCGGCGGGACGCGACAGAAACTGAACCTCACCCTCGCGCTCATGCACGATCCCCGGCTGCTGCTCCTGGACGAGCCCTACCAGGGGTTCGACTGGGAGACGTACCAGCGGTTTTGGCATCTCGCGGCCCGGCTGCGCGATGCCGGCCGATCCGTTCTGGTCGTCTCCCACCTGGCCTACGACGCCGAACGCCTCGACGAACTGTGGCGCCTGCAGGACGGTGTGCTGCACTCCGTGAGCGAGGTGCCTGAGTGAGACGACACCTCGCCCTGTTCGCCACGGCCACCAGGTATCACCTCGTCGAGCACGCCCGCAACCGCTTCGCCATGTTCCTGGTGGTCCTCTACATCCCCACCTGGGTCACCCTCTGCTACGCCAACGTCCCCGACAAGCCGACCCCGTACCGGCTCCGGGACACCGGCCGGATACTGGCGCCCCCGGGCAATGAACTCACCCAGATCTCCGGCGCCATCAACGCCGTCACCCTGATCACCGGATTCATGATGTTCGCCGCCACCTTCGCCGGCGGTCGCTTCGACCGCCGCCTGGTCATGGCCGGCTATCCCCGTACGCACCTCGCGCTCGCCAAGATCACCTCACTGGCCCTCGCCTCCGCCGCCGTCGCCGCCTACGCCACCGCCGTCATGCGGCCCGCCTGGCCCTCGCGTCAGCCCCTCCTCCTGGCCACCGTGCTCTTCGGCGACGCCATGACCTACGGCGCGCTCGGCGTCATCTTCGGGTCCCTCCTCCGCCGGGAGGTGGAGGGCATGTTCGCGATGCTTATGACCAGCGTCATCGACATCGCCCTGCAAAGCCCCCTGGCGAACTCCGGTGTCGACAGCGCCTTCGTCCGCTTCCTGCCGTCCTGGAGTGCCATGCAAGCGGCGGTCACCGCAGGCTTCTCCGACGACTCCGTTTCCGCCTACCTCATGGTCCAACTCGCCTGGTTCACCACCACCGCTCTCCTCGCCCTCCTCGCATTCCACCACCGCACCCGCAACGCCCTTCCGAAGGCAGTGCGGTCACCCACCGCCCCGCTGCCGCACCACGACACGCGGACAACTGCTCGCCGAGCCGCCGACCCACGGTGATGCCCGCCGAAGGCCGATGGGTGCGACTGGACGGGGCGGTGCTCAGCGCTGCTGCGGGGTGCGCAGTGCGTGCTCCCAGTGCTGGGTGTCCGCGTACTCGCGGGCCTCGGTGATTTTGCCGTCGTGGACGACGAACACCGCGATGTTGCGGTTGTCGTAGGGGTTGCCGTTCTTGACCGTGGCACGCGAGGTCCACTCGACCAGGTTGCGTCCTCGGCGAAGCTGTCCCGGACAATCGCGTCCTTGCCGCCTGCCAGAGCGTCGAAGTAGCGAAGAACGACCTTCTCGGCATCGGCGCGGGGCGTGTTCATGAGCGTCTCCCTCTTCCCCTGGGTGCGGTGTGAACCGCTGCGCGTTGTGAGGGGTCCAGTTCACCGCAACGGGCGGGTGCGTCCAAGGCGCACTTTGTTCGTAGACTCATCGAGGTTCGTGATGAATGAGGGGTGATCGGGGTGGAGCTGCGACAGGTCCGGTACTTTTTGGCGGTTGCCGAGGAGTTGCACTTCGGGCGGGCCGCCGAACGGTTGCACGTCGTCCAGCCCACCGTCAGCCAACAGATCCGGAGGCTGGAACGCGAGCTCGGCCTGGAGCTGTTCGACCGCACCACCCGCCACGTCACGCTGACCACCGCAGGCAGCGCGTTCCTGCCCCACGCCCGCACGATCACGGGGGCAGAGCAGGCGGCGTTGGAAACCATGGCTGCCCTGCGCGCCGAACAGGAAACGGTGCTGCGCATCGGCACCAATGTCGGCCTGGGCGTACGCCTGGAACACCTCCTCACGACGCTGGCCGAGCGGGCTCCGCACGTCACGGTGGAACTCACCAGCGCCGAGCCCGCCACGCGGCTGCAACACGTACGGGACGGCGAGCTGGACGCCGCCTTCGTCCGCGGGGTCGATCAGAGCCCCGGCCTCGACCTCATCCCCGTCTGGCAGGATCCCCTCGTGGTGGCGCTCCCCGCCGCCCACCCGCTGGCCGCTCAACAGACCGTCGACATCGCTGACCTGGCCGCCATGCCCTTGCGTATCGTCCCCCGCGCGTCCAATCCCCACCTGGTCGATCTGGTCACCGCCGCCTGCCGGGACGCCGGCTTCGAACCCGTCCTGGGGCCCGCCTTCACCACCGACCAGGACACCCTCGCCGCCATCGGTACCGGCAAACCCGCCTGGACCGTCTTCTATGCCACCCAGGCCGAACTCCTGCCGACCACCCGCACCGTCTTCCGGCCCTTCACCCCACCCGCGCCGGCCATGGACACGTACCTTGCCGTGCGCCCCACCACACCCGCCCGCCGTCTCGCCCCCCTCCTGGACGCCTGCCAAACCCATCGGACCTGAGCGCCCAACGGCGCCACTGCACCTTGACCAGCCATTGGGAGTGTTGCCAGTCGCCATCGTCGAGCGAGGCCCGGCCCAGGGTGTGGAACACCCCGTTGCCGCTGGTCGCAGTCGGCTACGGCTCCGGCTCCCCGATGTCCTCCAGCCAGAGTTCCGGTCGGGCCGCGATGAAGTCGCGCATCAGCGCCACGCATTCGGCGTCGTCCAGCACCACGATCTGCACACCGTGCTCCGCGAGCCATGCCTGGCCACCGTCAAAGGACCGGGCCTCTCCGATCACGACCCGCGAGATGCCGAACTGCCGCACGAGGCCGGAGCAGTACCAGCACGGGGCGAGCGTCGTGACCATGGTCGTCCCGCTGTACGTACGCTGCCGTCCGGCTGCCCGGAAGGCGGCAGTCTCGGCGTGCATGGAGGGATCACCGTCCTGCACACGCCGGTTTCGCCCCCTCCCGAGCAGGGCACCGTCCGCGCCGTACAGCGCCGCCCCGATGGGGATGCCGCCCTCCTTCAGCCCAACTCGGGCCTCCTCCAGTGCGACGTCGAGCAGGGCACGTTCCCGGATGAGATCCATGTCCCCATTGTTCTCTTTGGGGGTTTCGTGCTCAATGGAGCGAGCGGCTGAAGGCGGACAGCGCTGGCAGAGCGACACAGACCGGGCGGCACCCGGGACGGCAGCCGGGCGGTTTCCGCGTAGTGAGGCCGATAACTTGACGGTAGGTGTCAGGTATCTCCCGCAGAGTGAACCCATCGGCCCGCACACCGTCGGGCACGTACGAAAGGTGCCTCCATGAACGCGCTCGACCCTCGTCCCCCGTTCCTCAACGCACTGAAGCAGTTGGAGGAGCTGCTGAAAGGCCTCGACCCCGCCCTCCTCGGCCGGCCGACCCCCTGCGACGCGTACGACTTGCGGGCACTGCTGAGCCACACGGTCGGCGCGATCCACCGGATCGCCTACATCGGCGAGGGCGGCCGCGGCATGGATGTCCCCGCGGCGGCCGGTGTCATCGCCGACACCGACTGGGCCGGGGCGCTCGGCCGGGCCCGCGCCCGCGCGGCAGCGGCCTGGGCGGACGACGACAAGCTCGACCGGGACTTCGAGGTGCCGTGGGGCGTGGCCGCGGGCCGGATCGCCCTGAGCGGCTATGTGATGGAGATCGTCACCCATACCTGGGACATCGCCCAGGTCATCGCCCCCGAGGCCGAGCTCGACGAGGGGCTGGGCCACTTGGCCTTCACCATCGCGCAGAAGGTCCTGCCGGCGGAGCCGCGTGGTGGTGAGATGCCCTTCGCCGCGGTCCGCCCCGTCCCGGACGACGCCGACATCCACCGCCGACTGGCCGGCTGGCTCGGCCGCGCCGTCTGACCCTCCCTGTCTGGGCGCGAGCCGGCTCCTTCTCGGAGGCGGCTGCGAGACGGCAACGGCTGCGAGACGGCAGCGGCAGAGGTGGGCAGCCGCTGGGTGGGGTGTGCGCAGGGCATCGCCGCAGAGCCTCATCTCGCGGGCTGCGCGGCCGAGGTGCCGCCAGGAGGCGAGCCCGAGCTCGTGCACCCCACGCGGCTGAGCGGCTGATGTTCTTCCGGTCGGCATGCACCGGTGCTGGGTACACGTTCGGGTGACATGGCGTTAGCTCCGTACGACGGACAGGAAAGCCTTTGTCGGATCCGCTACATCCCACGGGTGCGCCTTGATCGAAAGACCACGCGGCCGCCCGCGCACCGACAGAAGGGGCCTGCTTTGCAGCGCATTTTCCGCACGCTGGTGACCGCCGCCCTCCTCGCCCTCGCCATCATCGCGCTTGCCGCTCCCGCTCAAGCGGTTGGTCATATCGGCGGTGGCGTCGGCGTGGGCCTTGGTGCCCTGGTTGGCCTGGTGTCAGCTCTCGGTGTGCGGCTCTGACTGGTCGTTTCGGAATCAGGTGCGCAGGTGCCTCAGGCAGAGAGGCACGGTCATTCGGTGACGGTGGCGGGCACGTCGTCCCAGGCCATGGAGGACATCCGCCACCCTGACGGGGTCCGGAGGAACTGGGTGGTCTTGCGGCCGGAGCCCTCGAACCACTCGCCGTGGTGGAAGCCGGATTTGCGGTATTCGCTGAACCGGTGCGCGATCGATCCGAAGATCTCGGTCCGCTCGGCGACCTCCCATTCGCGGAATTCCGTCAGCGTCCCGTCTGTGAGCATCTTCTGCCGGGGCTCGATGAACGCGTCGAGGTCGTAGATCACGGGCTCGTCCTCGACGTTCGCGATGATCCTCCCCTGCGGAATGAAGACATCGCGGATGACCCCGAGTTCCGGCCGGCCGCCGCCGGTGTTGTTGAAGGCGCCCATGAACACGCCCATCAGCCGATCGAGCTCTGCCTGGACGCGGGACCCGGACACGTCCCCGAGAGACGGAGACGGCCATTCTTGGGAAAGGACCGACCAGACCTCGCTGTCGTGCCGCGTGCCTCGGTACGACGAGTGCTGCCGCAGCACGCCGTCGCGGGTCATGCCCAGTCGGCGCGCGACGTCGATGCTGCGGGTGTTGCCCGCCGCGACCCACCATTCGACGCGGCTCATCCCGCGTTCCTGGAAGGCCCAGTCGATCAACATCCGGCAGGCCTGGGTCACCAGGCCCTTTCCCTCCCCGGCCTGCTCCAGCCAGCAGCCGATCTCGCACACCCCGGAGGCGCTGTCGAAGCGGGTGAACATGACGCCGCCGACCAGCGTGCCGTCCAGCCAGATTCCGTAGATCCGGCCGGCGTCCTGGGCCAGACGGTCGGCGTAGCGCTGGAGAGTGGCCGTGGCCGAGTCCAGGTCGGTGCTGAACGTCGCCCAGGGTATCCACGGGTCCACGGAGACCCGGGCGCGGTCGATATGGGCGAGGAACTCCGGTGCCTGCCAGGGCTCCAGGGGCCGGAGTTGGGCATGGTCGCCGAGCGGAAGGGTGAACATGGAAGCCTCGCTCTCTGGATGCATAACAAGCGTTCGGTACGTAAGCTAGCAGCATGCCGCCCGCACCCGGAGACCGTGAAGCCCGCCGCAAGGACGTATCCGAGGCGGTGTGGCACGTACTCGCCGACAGGGGCTTCGGCGGGCTGACCCTGCGTGCCGTCGCCGCTGCGATGGGAGCCTCGACCGGGATGCTCATGCACTACTTCCCGACCAAACGGGCCCTGATCACACACGCCTTGGACCTGCTGGAGAAGCGCACCGCGGAGAGGCCCCGCCGCGCGCATCCCGCCGCGGGCCTCGCCACCGTGCGCGCCATGCTCCTGGACATCCTGCCGCTGACCCCGGACGACACCGCCCGCAACCGCATCTGGGTCAGCTCCTGGGACCTCTCCCTCGCCGACGACGGGCTGACCACGGACCAGGCCGACCGCTACACCCGGCTGCGCTCGACGCTGCGCCCACACCTCGAAGCCGCACGCGACCTCGGCGAGCTCCCCGCGGCCGCCGACCCGGATCAACTTGCGGCCAGCGCCGTCGCCTTCACCCACGGCCTCGTCGTCCAGGCACTCTTCGACCCCGGCCGATTCCCCCGGGACGTACAGATCACCATGCTCGACGACTTCCTCGCCTCGACCGCGCTGCCCCGGTCCGACGGAGGCAGCCGACCGGACGCTGGTATCAGCGTGCGGTCTTACTGATCACTGAGGAATGAGGTGCGCAGTCGGCTCATGATGTACTCCACCGCCCCCCTCGACGATCCGGTGGGGCAATCACTCGGTCACCACCACGCGCACTTCGCCCGCCGACGCGGCCAGGTCGCCGTCTACCTGCCCGAAGTCGCGACCTTCTGCGCCGTGTCCGCCGACCCCACCGGGGCGGAATGGGCCGATCTGGCGCGGCTGCTCGGCCCCGGTGAGCTGGCCGACATGTTCAGCTGCCCGGCCACCCCGCCGGCCGACTGGGAGCCTGTCTTCGTCCTCGAAGGCCGCCAGATGATCCGGCCCGCCGGCAACCGCCCCGATCGTCGTCATGTCGAGACCGGCACTGATGTCGTCGAACTGGGTGCGGACAGTGTGCCCGAGATGCTCGACCTCGTCGCGCGGACCCGACCGGGGCCCTTCTGGCCGCGCACCCATGAACTGGGCACGTATCTCGGCATTCGCGACAACGGCACGTTGGTGGCCATGGCAGGCGAACGGCTCAGGCCGCCGGGATGGTCCGAGATCAGCGCCGTCTGCACGGCTCCCGAGGCACGCGGACGAGGCTACGCCGCACGCCTGGTCAACGCGCTCGTCGCACGTATCGAAGCCCGCCACGAACGGTGCTTCCTGCACGTGGCCGAGGCGAACGCCGGTGCGATCGCCCTCTATGAGGGGCTCGGCTTTCAGACCCGCAAACCCGTGACGTTCCGGGGGTTCCGCACCCCGGGACAGTCCCAGCCATACCGCTGACGAGGGGGCGACCGAGCACGTTCCCGTGGGAGTAGGGGACGGCCGCCAACCGCCTGCCATGGTGAAGGGCAGACGGTGCACGGACTGTCATAGGCGTCTGAGAGTCTGGAACCGTGCTGGTCAAGGGATTCGAGAACGCCCCGCTCGTCGCGGGGGAGGAATTGCTGGCGCTGCCCGGGTTCTGGGCGGGCTACCTGATGTGGTTGAGCCAGACACAGGAGTACGACCCCGTTCCGGAATGGTTCGGCGTCGACGGGGCCGATGCCGACGCGGCTTGCGATGCACTGTGCGACGAGGACCGGTGGCCTGTCTTCCGCATCCCGTTCGCGGGCGGGCACACCGCGGTGGTCCTCGGCTACAACCTTCCCGATGACCCGGGCACGGAGTACTTCATCAGCCACCCCGAGTGGGACGTGCACGGCCGTCTGGCCACCGTCGGCGGCCACCAGGCAGGCCCCGGACTCTCTTGGCAGGAGCTCGCCCATATCGCCCGGACACCCGACCTCGACGCCCCGGGAGTCCACGCAGAACACGCACGCTTCCTCCTGCTGTTGCCCGCGCTCGGCGACCAGGACTTGCCCGAGGACGCCACGGACATCCTTCGCGAGGTGCTGGCGCAGGCGGGCCTCCCCGAGACGCTGGCGGAAGCGCTCCTCGCGGACCACCCGCTGTGGGAGCCGGCTCAATGGACGCTTCCTTCGGCCTCCCCGCTGTCGGGCAGCCAGGCACCCTTCCCCGGAATCCTGGAGTGCGACGGGCCCGCGAGTCCGCGCTGTGGCACGCGCCTCGCTCAGGGCATCGCGCGAGACCAGAGCGACCGACTGGCCTACGCACTCGGCACCTGGCCCACGGTCTGAACGGCACACGCCCACCAGGCTGTCCTGGGAGGCCCGACGACGATCGGCCGTGCCAACCACCACCTCCGTCGCGCCGGGCCACACCGCCACCGGCTCAAGAGACCACGCACTGAACTGGTCCCACTGGCGCAGCTGCCACCAGGCCGTCGCCCGCCCAGTCACTGCCGCGGAAGAACCAGCTCAGGACGCGAATCGCTGCTGGAGCACTAACCTTGTTTGCGTTCCAAGTCGATGTGGGCGCACATGAGTTCGCCCGGGTTCGTCAGCGCCGCCAAGGTGGAGAGTTCGCCGCACAGCACCGTGGCGGCCGCGATGACGGCGAGTCGGCGTGCGTTCTCTCCCGGCTCGCCCTCGGCCCGGCAGCCGAGCCGCGTCAGATTGGCCTCGACGAAGTCCAGATCCTTACCGTTGCCGACCGTGCCCACGATCAGGTTCGGCAACGTGCACGAGAAATAGAGGTCGCCATCCCGGTCTTCGGCCACGGTCACACCCTGTGAGCCTTCGACGATATTTGCCGCGTCCTGGCCGGTGGCCAGATAGAAGGCGAGCAGCATGTTCGCGTAGTGCGAGTTGGCCGAGCGTATGCCGCCGGCGAGCAGCGTTCCGATCAGATTCTTGCGCACGTTCAGCTCTGCTATCTTGGCGGCCGTAGTGCGCAGCATTTCGGTGACCACGGAGCGCGGCACGAGCAGTTCGGTTACCACATTCTTTCCACGACCCAGGATTCCATTGATGGCGGTCGCTTTCTTGTCGGTGCAGTAGTTTCCGGAAATCGATCCGTAGGAAACCCCTGGAATGTTCTCCAGGATGTACCCCAGGAGTGCGTCGGCCGCGAGCGTCGCCATGTTGTGCCCGGACGCGTCGCCGGTGGTGAACTCGAAGCGGATGAACAACAAGTTGGCCGCGATCTCGTGCCGGAGGCCGACCAGTTCGGCGAATGCGCTGCAGGCGCGCACGACCTTGCTCAAGTCGTCGAACTGCGCGTCGAGCCGGCGCGCGGCTGCGTAGGCGGTCTGCGCGTCGTCGGCTTCGACGAGCACCGAGCGGGTCATCCGTTCGTCGACGAGGGTGGCGACGATACCGCGCTCGGTCTGCCGGGATATCTTCGCGCCGCGCCCCACGGAAGGCCACAGCGGTGACTCGTAAGTGGCGAGCGGGACCTCAGTCTCCGTGGTTGCTGTATTTCCTGAAATCCTCAGTGGTCCCACCCACCTCATGGGGACCCCGGCAATTCCGTGAATGTCGTTCATCGTGTACTCCCCGTCGTCTGGCGGATGGCGCGAAGGCGCCGGAACACGGGTCCGGTCGCACGCTTCTCGACTCCGCGGTCGGTCCGCAGCAGCGTAGAGCGCTGTGGATCATCAGGTCACACCGGTCCCCGCACGGTGCGGATCCCCTCGTCGGGGAACAGTTCACGGGCGGCCGGGTCGGGCTGCGGCTCGCTGATGACGGAGAGGCGGAAGCCGGCGGTGGTGAAGGCGTCGGTCATCGTGTGCAACGGCCTGCGCCAGAACTTCATCGGGACGGACTGCCCGTTGAACGTCCAGTCGAAGGTATAGCTGGTGGTCGCGAAATAGTCGGGTCGAGGATCGTCGATCGTGTAGGCCACGAAGGGGTGGTCCACCGACGCGATCAGCCGGCCGCCGGGCCTGAGCACGCGCCGCCGCCTGGCCAGTGCCAGGATCCCGGCGCTGGAGTCGATGCCGGTGACGACGGCACCGCGATCGCGCAGGGCAGCGGACAGGGGGCCTGAGCCGCAGCCGGCATCCAGGATCCGGCGACCCGCCACGTCTCCGGCGAGGGCTAACATCGCGGGCCGCGCGTAGTGCGCGTTCACGAGGTTGTTCTCGGTTTCCGCCGAGTACGCCTCGGCGAAGCTGTCGTAGTCATTCGAGACCGTCGAGGAGAAGGACCGCCCGCAAGCCCCAACGCCTGTGTCCCGCAACGGTGACGACAGGTTCTCACCGCGGCTGAGGCAGGGGGCGAGTGATCGAGCTCAGGCTGCCGCCGTCGGCAGGTGCCCGGCAACAAAGTCGCCCCAGTCCTCGGCGGGAAACAGTTCCTGGGCCAGCCGCAGCAGTCGCAGCGGCTGCTGGTGCAGGCCGGTGACGGTGAGGGTCCGGTCCGTGTCCAGGCAGGCCAGCCGCTGGTGAACGAGCAGGTGGAGACCGGCGACATCCATGAACAGTGCTTCCCGCAAGTCCCAGGTCACCTGGCTGACCGACCGCGGCAGTTCCTGCGCGGCGGCGAGCAGCTCGGGGAGGGCGACAAAATCGATCTCCCCGACCGGGCTGATCACGGCCGTGGCGCCGTCGTGTGTGGTGGAGATGAGCATGGTGAGTGCCCCCCTTCAGGGGGTCGTGAGCCCAAAGACACCGGAGCGCCGGCAAGGGCGGCCCGGCAGCGATGGCGGGACCGGATGCCCGTGGAGGGGGCGATTCCCAGAACCCGTGAACCGGCCCCTCCACCACCCTGGCGGCAGGACACCGGTCAATCTCTTGTCCCGCCATCGTCGCACAGTCACGGCGGCCGGACAGCCCCCCGGGTCCATCCGCGGGCAATGTGGGGCTTGTGGTGCCAACTGCCGCATATCGCACGGTCGTTTCACCGGCAGCCGCCGCTTCGCGTAGGCCGTCGGCCCCACGTGGCACCAGCTGGTGGAATCCGCACCACAGCGGTGGCGGGCTGTGGTCCACCCCATTTCGGAGCGCTTTGTCCGCGTGGGAGCCCACTCCGAACGCAGTCAGGATCGATGTCGGGGCTGACGCGCGGTGTCGGTGATCTATCGGCGGCTGTTGGCCCGACGTCGGCGGCTCGTCGGCGCGGGCTGGCACCTTTTCGGAGGCGGCCGACCGGAGCTCACCGGACGGCCCGATCTCGAAGGAGTCACCATGCACACGCCCGTCACGATCATCGGCGCGGGACTCGGCGGACTGACGCTGGCCCGCGTCCTGCACGTCCACGGAATCCCGGTCACGGTCTACGAGGCCGAGTCCTCCCCGTCGGCGCGCACGCAGGGCGGGATGCTCGACATCCACGACTACAACGGGCAGCTCGCCCTCGACGCGGCCGGCCTGATGGACGAGTTCCACGCCATCATCCTGGAGGGCCGCCAGGCGATGCGGATCCTCGACCGGGACGGGACCGTCCTGTTCGACAAGGCCGACGACGGCATGGGTGGGCGCCCCGAGGCACTGCGCGGCGAGCTGCGGCAGATCCTGCTCGACTCGCTCCCGGCCGGCACCGTCCGGTGGGGGCACAAGGTCAGCAGCACCCGTGCGCTCGGCGAGGGCCGTTACGAGGTGACCTTCGCCGACGGCAGCACCGTCGCCACCAGCCTGCTGGTCGGCGCGGACGGCGCGTGGTCACGGGTCCGGCCGCTGCTCTCCACCGCCACACCCGAGTACGTCGGCAAGTCGGTCGTCGAGACGTACCTGTTCGACGCCGACATCCGGCACCCGGCCGCCGCGAAGGCGGTCGGCGGCGGGTCGATGATGGCGCCCACGCCCGGCAGGGAGATCTTCGCTCACCGGGAGAGGGGCGACACCCTGCACGCCTACGTGGGGCTGTCCGAGCCGCAGGACTGGTTCGCCGCCATCGACTTCACCGATGCCGCGGTGGCCGCCGCGCGGATCGCTGCGGAGTTCGACGGTTGGGCGCCGGAGCTCACCGCGCTGATCACCGACAGCGACATCGCGCCGGTGCTGCGCCCCCTCTACGCTCTGCCGACCGGGCACCGGTGGGACCGGGTGCCGGGGGTGACCCTGCTCGGCGACGCCGCGCACCTCGCGGCCCCGAACGGCGAAGGCGCCAACCTGGCCATGCTCGACGGCGCCGAACTCGGCAAGGCCCTCGCCGCGCACCCCGACGACATCGAGGCCGCGCTCACCGAGTACGAGCAGGCCATGTTCGCCCGCAGTGCCGAGGCGCACGGGATCGACTCCGACACCAACACCGTCCACGACCTGGTCAACATGTTCACCGAACAGGGTCAATGAGCCATTCGGGCTCCGCATCTGATGACCCGGGCGGAGGCGGAAGGCGATCAGGTTGACTCCGGTTCTGCCGCCGGGAGTTCGCGTCGGGACGGTATGGGGTCTCCTTCAGTGTCCGTCGCGCGCCTCCGGAGTGTGCACAGCGCGCAGATCAGGGCGCATGCGCCGAGCGAGGCGGCGGTAACGGCGAATGCTGCCGGTGGTCCGGACCGGTCGACCAGGACCCCGCCGACGGCCGCACCCAGGGCTGCGCCCAGGTTGTAGGCGGTGTTGAGCCAGGCACCGGCCTCGGTACGTGAGCCCTCGGGGACGAGTGCGTCGACGAGCTGGTACGCCGTGATCAGCAGGACGTCGGCGCACGCTCCGGCGAGCAGCAGGGCGGCCCCCGCGGCCGGCGCGGCGTACACCATTGCGGGGAGCGCGTAGCAGAGCGCGGAGGCCGCGACCAGCACGAGCGGGCGGTGGGCGAGGGCGCCGCGCCAGTGGCGCCGGCCGTACACCAGGCCGCCGAGGACGCCACCGGCTGAGAACAACGTCGTCAGCACCCCGGCCGCCACCGTTCCCCAGGCGGCGACGATCGCGATCTCGCACAGGGACAGCGCGGCTGCAATGCCCAGCACGAGCAGCAGCAAGGGCAGAAACCCCATGGCACGCAAGGGGCTTCGGGGGCGGCCGGCGGCGGGTGATGTCGCGCGCACACTCACGGAGGCCCGCCGCAGGGCCGCCGCCAGCAGGCCGAAGCCGGTGATGACCAGCGCTGCGCACACCGTGAGAACGGTGGGTGCGGAGGAGACGGCGATCAGGAACCCACCGAGGACGGGGCCGAGCGCGAAGACGGTGGACTCCGCTGCGGTATCCAGGCTCAGCGCGCACTGCCGCTGCACGGTGTCCGTGGTCAGCTTGCCCCACAAGGTGCGCATCAGCGGGCCGACCGGGGGTGGGCACAACCCCGCCAGTACGGCGAGGCAGATGGCGAGCAGGACAGGCAGTCGGCCGGTGCAGGCGGCGCAGGCGGCGGCCAAGGCGGACAGGAGTACCGCGTAGCTGACGGCCAGGAGAATCAGCGCGTGGCGATGACGCTCGACCAGTCGGGCCCTGACGGGTCCGAGCAGGGCTCCGGTCAGTCCGAAGAGGCCGGTCGCGGTACCGGCGACGGCGTACGAGCCGGTGCCCTCCCGCAGCGTGAGCAGCAGTGGGAGGCCGAGAAGTCCGTAGCAGAGCCGCGCGAGCATGGCGGCGGCGAACAGGCTGCGAGCATGGGGCAGCGCGAGGACAGCGCGATAGGACGCACTGCCCCTGTCGGGGCTTGGCATGAGGATCTCCGATGTGGGCGTGCCGACACCTGGCCATGGCCTGGTTCGGTCACACGCGGGCATGACGGATCTACGCGCCGCTCCTTCGGCCACCACTTGTCACGAGGAGGCAGTGCGGGAGCGGACAGGCGATCTGTCATTGCGGATCGGAGAGATACACAGGCGGCAGAATATCCGCCTTCGGTATCCGCGTACCAGTCATCCAGCAGATGACGCCCGCGTTGGCAGTGACGCGGGCGGCGTCGCCGACGACCGCAATGTGCTCTGGTGCCTGCCGTGCGCCGGGAATAGGCTGGCCCACTGGTCCTCATACGGCGTCGCCGCGGCCCTTGAAGGAGGAGCTCAGTGGACATGCCCGCTGCCAGGCCGCCACACCGCATGAAGCCCTCCGGTGGCTGCCCGCACGCCGATAACGCCCGATTACTGGCCCAGGGTGCCGTTGCGCCGGTGCTGCTGCCTGGCGAGGTCGAGGGCATGGTCGTGCTGGGGCACGAGGCACTCAAGGCATTCCTCGGACACCCGGCTGTCGCCAAGAACGCCCGACACTTCACCGCGTTGCGCGAGGGCACCCTCCCGGAGGGATGGCCGTTGGGGACCTTCGCGACCGTGCAGGGCATGACCACCGCTGACGGTAAGGACCACCGCCGCCTGCGGTCGCTGGTGAGCCAGGTGTTCACGCACCGCCGGGTGGCACAACTGCGAGCCCGTATCGAGGAGTTGACCGACAGCCTGCTCGACGAGCTGGCCCGCGCTGCCGAGGCGGATGGGGGAGTGGCCGACCTGCGCCGCCACTTCGCACTGCCGTTGCCGATGAGCGTCATCAGCGAGCTGCTGGGCGTGGAGGTCGCCTACCGCGAGCGGCTCCATGAGCTGTCCTGTCAGGTGGTGACGACGGACATCGGATCGCAGCAGGCCCTCGACGCCAACCGCGAGTTCGTCGCCGTTCTCGGTGAGATCGTGGCGGCCAAGCGGCAGCACCCCGGTGGGGATCTCACCAGCTCCCTGATCGCCGCCCGGGACGGCGACGGAGACCAACTGAGCGAGCCGGAGCTGATCGGCACATTGCTTCTGTTGGTCGTCGCGGGACACGAAACCACGCTCAATCTGATCACCAACGCCGTACGTGCCTTGTGCGGCCACCCGGACCAGCTGCACGTTGTCCGCAGAGGTCAGGCGTCCTGGGACGATGTGGTCGAGGAGACCCTGCGGTGGGATGCGCCCGTCAGTTACTTCCCGTTCCGCTATCCCGTGCGGGACCTGAACGTCGCCGGGACAGTCATTCCGAAGGGCACTCCGGTACTCGCCGGCTACTCCGCCGCCGGGCGTGATCAGGCAGTCCACGGACCGGACGCCGACCGCTTCGACGTCACCCGGCCCCGCCGGCCCGCAGCCGTACCCCACCTCTCCCTCGGCCACGGTCCCCACTACTGCCTCGGCGCACCACTGGCCCGGCTGGAGGCGCACATCGCGCTCAAGCAGCTGTTCGCGCGTTTTCCTGATCTACAACTCGCCGTGCCGGAGGCCGAGTTGGAACGTGAGTCCGGCTTCGTCGGAAACAGCGTTCGCGCTCTTCCTCTACGTCTGTGGCCGCGGCCCGGTAGGCCGTGAAGGTCATGCCGTGGGAGTTCCGGTCTCATGCGGCGCCCGACAACTGCGGTCAGGCGGTGGTGGTCTGCTGGAAGGCGCGCCGGTAGGCGGACGGTGTGGTGCCGAGGGCGTCGCGGAAGCGGGCGCGGAGGTTGGTGCTCGTGCCGAGACCGCTTTGCGCGGCGATCTGTTCGATGCCGAGGTCGGTGACCTCCAGGAGTTCGCGGGCGTGGTTGACGCGGGCGGTGAGCAGCCATTGATGCGGGGTGACACCGGTTTCCTGGCGCCACATGCGGACCAGGGTGCGGGTGGAGACCCGAGCGTGCCGGGCCAGAACCTCCAGGGTGAGGGTTGCGTCGAGGTGATTCAGGGCCCACGCGCGGGTCCGGGCGAGGCTGTGTGCGGTGGGCTCGGGCAGGGACTTCGCGATGTACTGGGCCTGGCCGCCGTCACGGTGCGGGGCGGCGACCAGTTCGCGGGCGATCTCGTTCGCGACGGCAGCGCCGAGGTCCTTGCGGACGATGTGAAGGCACAGGTCGATGCCTGCGGTCACGCCCGCGGACGTCAGCAGGGGATCGTCGTCGATGTAGAGGACATCGCGGTCCACCCGGATGTGGGGATAGAGCCTTTCGAGTGCGTCGGCGCTGGCCCAGTGCGTGGTCACCGTACGGCCGTTGAGCAGCCCGGCCGCGGCGAGTGCGAAGGCGCCGGTGCAGATGGAGGCGATGCGGGCACCTCGGCGGAAGGCACGTTTCAGGGCCGCGGTGACTTCGGGCGCCGGTGGCTGTTGGTAGTCCCAGTAGCCGGGCACGATGATCGTGTCGGCTCGGGCCAGTGCCGGTAGTCCGGCCGTGCCACCAAGTGTGAACCCGGTGCTGGTCGTGATGCTGCCACGGGCTCCGCCGCACACCGTGAGCTCGTACGGAGTGTGGGGCCGCGCATTGAAGATCTGCGTCGGGATGCCCAGGTCGATGGGGAGGACGCGGGGCAGCGCAAGGACCGCGACGCGATGAGGAGCCATGGCTTCGATGCTACGACCGCGGGTTTCCTGGCCGGCCCGAGCCTTTGTCGGCCAGCGAGTGACTGCCCGCACGCGCGTGTCCCGAAAGTTGCGGACAGTGGCATACGAGCTTGTGGTTGATCGAGACAGGCTGGTCAACGATCGAGTCATGAGCAGCACGGCCCCACCGCCGGGCTCACGCCGACAGCGGCCGCAACAGAGCGGCACCGCACCGGCCCAGGCAAGGACACCTGACTGTCGTGACCCCCAACACCCCCACCCCGATCGGCCGGTACTTCCACGTGAACGACGGGCGGATCTACGGCCACGTCCGCGAGGGAGAAGGCCCGGCCCTGATCTTCCTCCACTACTGGGGCGGCTCCCACCGCACGTGGCGGCCGGTCATCGAGCACCTCAGCCCCACGCAGGGCTTCGTCTCCCACGACCACCGCGGCTGGGGTGAGTCCACCGAGGTGCCTGGCCCTTACGGCATCGAGCAACTCGCCGACGACACCGAGCGGGTCATCGACGAGCTCGGCTACGGCGAGTACGTCGTGGTGGGCCATTCGATGGGAGGGAAGGTGGCCCAGGTGCTCGCCTCCCGTCGCCCCACCGGTCTGGCGGGCGTGGTGCTCGTCGCACCGGCTCCGCCGGCTCCGGTCGGTGTGACGCCTGAGTTCCAGGAGGCGCTGGCGCACGCGTACGACACCGACGAGACCATCGGCCGCAGCATCGATCTGGTCCTGACCCACCGCGAGCTGTCCGCCCAGGCACGCCGGCAGATTCACGAGGACAGCGCCCGGGCGGGCGAAGCGGCGCGCATGGCGTGGCCACGGCAGGCGCTGGTCGAGGACTTCACGGACCGGGTCGGTGCGATCGACGTGCCGGTACTGGTGCTGGCCGGCAGCGACGACAAGGTGGACCCGCCGCACATCCTGCGCGA
The DNA here is from genome assembly GCA_024349765.1 of Streptomyces nigrescens. Lineage (GTDB taxonomy): Bacteria > Actinomycetota > Actinomycetes > Streptomycetales > Streptomycetaceae > Streptomyces > Streptomyces endophytica. The sequence goes on from AP026074.1 coordinate 558,354, forward strand.
GCACCTGCTTCCTGCGATCCCCACCGCCACCCTCACCGAGCTCAGCGGCACCGGTCACCTGTCGCCGCTGGAGGTGCCTGACCAGGTCGCCGCTCATATCGGCAGGTTCGTCGCCCGCCTGTCGACAGTCGTCGAACGTGGATGACGGGAAACCGGATACCGAGCCCGTACTGCGCGCCCTGGCAGCCCACGCGATCCGCGGCCGTATCAACCGCTGACACCCACCGGGTGCCCCATCGCGGGCTGCGGGAGCGGGTTCGGGGGAACGGCCATGCTCAGCAAGGCGCTGTTGGTGGTGGCCGTCGGGCCGTCGACGTTCCCCAAGCCGCTGGTCGTCAGCGTGCGAACTTCGCTATGGCTGCCGGCGTGACGGGGGTGAAGAAGTTGACGAGGTTGCCGTCGGGGTCGCGGAACAGCAGCGACCGGTTGCCCCAGGGCATGGTGGTGGGCTCGCTGACGAAGTCGGTGATGAAGGCGGTCAGGTTTTGGTGAACGCGATCCACGTCGGCGACGAGGAACTCGGTGATCACGCTGTGGTTGTCCGCCGGGCGGGCAGAGCCCGGCGCGAACAGCGGGACGGTGCGGGTGCTGGCGATCGCCAGGGTCGCGGTGGGGGTCCTGAGTTCGGCGAAGTCCTCGGTGGCCCACGTCGCCTGCACATCTGTGGCCCGCTCGTAGAACTCGACGAGGCGCGCGACGTCGCTGGTGATGATGCGGATCGAGACGAAGTCCATGGTGATCTCCTTGGCTGCGGGAGTGACTGTGCTGCGCAGACTAGGAGGAATAGAGGACAGAATCGGTCCAGTATTCGCGTTAGGCTGTGCACATGCCTCGCCCCACCGGCCGCGTCCTGACACTCCTGGAGCTGCTGCAGTCGGGCGGCACACGGACGATGAGCGAACTGGCCGAGCGGCTCGGCGTCGACGGGCGCACCGTACGGCGATATGTGGACCACCTGATCGACCTCGACGTGCCCGTGGAGTCGGTGCGCGGCCGGTACGGCGGGTACCGACTGGCTCCCGGCTACCGCTTGCCTCCGCTCATGCTCAGCGACGACGAGGCGCTGGTCGTGCTGCTCGGCCTGGTCGCCGGTCGCCGAACGGGGTTGATGACGGCGGGGCACACGGCGAGCGAGACGGCATCGGCCAAGATCCGGCGGGTGCTGCCCCAGCACGTCGCCCGCCGGCTCGACATGCTCCTGGAATCCCTCGCCTTCACGGATCAGCCCGGTGAGTTCGCCGCCCCGGACGCAGGTGTCCTGCTCACCCTCGCCGATGCGGTGCGCCACCGCCGACCGGTCTCGATGAGATACACCGACGGCGGCGGCCGGCGCAGCGAACGCACGCTGCACGCCTATGGGATCGTCGCCCATTCGGGCCGGTGGTACGTCACGGGCCAGGACGCCCAGCGCGGCGAGGACCGGACCTTCCGCCTCGACCGCATCGCAGACGCCCGGACCCTGCCCGGCTCATTCGAGCCGCCCGTGGATTCCGGGCCGGCGGAGCGCGTGTTGTCCGGGTTCGCCACGGCTGAGTACCGGCATGAGGTGACCTTGCGGATCCACGGGACCGTTGAGCAGATCCGCGCCCACCTTCCTGCCGGCGTCGCGAGCCTGGAGGAGCACGAGCCCGCCGTGGACGACGACCGGGTGACCGAGCGCTGGCTGCGCGTCCAGCTACGGGCGGAGCGGCTCGACTGGTTGCCTCCGGTACTGGCCGCGCTCGACCGGCCGTTCGTCATCGAGCGCCCCGATGAACTGCGCGAGCTCGTGACCACGTTCGCCGAGCGCCTCGCCTCCTACGCCCGCCAAGCCTGACAGCGGGTCATCGATGTCGTGAGCGGTGGGTCACGCTACGTGTCCGTCTCTCGTGCGGGGACGCCGAAGCCTGTCGGGTGCGGTCTACGCTGGAGAGGTCGTTCCTCCCCACGTTCACCTCGCACCGCCGATGGCATCCGACACAGAGCGGCGCCATGACCGAAGCCACCCCTTCACCCGAGGATCTCGTCCAGGCCGTTCGAGCGGTCGGCGTCAGGGACGAGCGTCTCCTCGAGGCCGTACGCGCGACGCCCCGGGCGGCGTTCGTCCCCCACGGTCACCAGGCCCATGCCTATGAGGACGCCCCCCTGCCGATCGCCCACGGTCAGGTGACCACGCAGCCCTCGCTCTCCGCCCTGATGATCGAGGGCCTTGAGGTGAGCGGGGACGCACACATTCTTGAGGTGGGTACCGGCCTCGGCTTCCAGACCGCGCTGCTCGCCCGGTTGGCCGGCGATGTCGTGACCATCGAGATGTGGCCGGAGCTCGCGCATCAGGCACGGCGCAACCTCGACCGTCAGGGCATTCGCAATGTCGAGCTGCACATCGGTGACGGCAGTGGCGGCGTACCGGTCCGTGCTCCGTACGACGCGGTCATCGTCTCCGCGGCGTTCCCGGAGGTTCCCGCGCCGCTGGTCGAGCAGCTGCGTCCGGGCGGCCGCCTCGTGCAGCCCATCGGGCCGGGCGGCCGGGAGCAGGTCATGTCTTTCGTGCGCACCGCGACGGGGTTGGAGCGCTGCAGGGTCCTCACACCCGCCCACTTCGTCCGGCTGCGCGGACGGTACGGCTTCTCCTCTTGAATTCCGCGGACGGTGCGGTCGCCCGCCGCCGGCTTCGACGGCCTCGTGCGGGCGGTGGTCTCCTGCAGGGTCCGGCCCGCGTCCCCGGATAGGGTCGGGGCGTGGACCGCAGCAGCCGACAGCCGGACGACGCGTTCGCCGGGGAAGCGCGGGGCGAGCTGTCGCCCCGGGCGGCCCGGGCGCTGTGGTGGGGGTCGGCAGGTCTGGTGCTCGCCGTCCTCGGCACCTCGGTGCTCGTCGCCGGCGCGGGGCACGGCTGGCGACTGCCCGTCGCCGGGGCTCTGGTCCTCGCACAGGCCTGCGCGCTGAGGTGGCTGGGGCGCGCCCCGGTCGCCGTGCTGGCCGCGACCGCCGCGACGGGCCTCGCGGTGTGGGCGCTGCTGCCCGCGGTGACCTTGACGGGGGCGTTGCTCGCGGCGCAGGTGGCGTTGTGCGTACTGTCGGCCATCAGGCCGCGGCGGGTGTCGGTGCGGGCGCTCGCGGCGATGTGTCTGCCGGCGCCGCTGGCGTTCGGGGCGGGCGGCCCGGCGGGCCTGACGGTCTATCTGCTGACGGTGGTCCTGGCGTGGACCGTGGGACAGTGGCGCAGGGCGCAGCAGGCACGGACGAGGGCGGAGATGCGCCGGGCCGTGGTGGAGGAGCGGGCGCGGATCGCGCGCGAGGTGCATGACGTCGTGGCGCACACGCTGTCGGTCATGGTCATCCAGGCAAGCGCCGCCGATGATGTGTTCGGCGAACGGCCCGATCAGGCACGTCAGGCGCTGCGGGCCATCGAGACGGGTGCCCGCTCTGCGCTGGGTGAACTGCGGTTGCTGCTGCGGGCGTTCGGGCCCGGCGCGGGGGAGGAGGAGTCCGGGGAGCAGCGGGAGCCGGGGCCCTCGCTCGCGCGTCTGGACGAGCTGATCGACACCGTGCGCGCGACCGGGATGACCGTGTACGTAGATCGTGCGGGCACCATCGAGGGGCTGCCGGCCGCGGTGGATCTGGCGGCGTACCGCATCGTCCAGGAAGCCCTGACCAACACGCTGCGCCACGCGGCCGGCGCCGACGAGGTGAGCGTGCGCGTGACGGCCGAGGGGGAGTGTGTGAAGGTCACGGTGGTCGACAACGGGCGTACGACGCAAGGCAGTTGGGCCGTAGTGGGAGCGGGACGCGGTCTGATGGGGATGGAGGAGCGCGCACGGCTGGTGGGCGGCAGTCTGCACGCCGGTCGGCTGCCCGGCGGCGGGTTCGAGGTGGCGGCGGAGCTGCCGGTGGAGGGCGCGTCATGACACTGCGCGTGGTGGTGGCCGACGACCAGGTCCTGGTCCGCACCGGATTCCGCATGATCATCGACGCCCGGGAGGACCTCGAGGTGGTCGGTGAGGCGTCCGACGGCCAGGAAGCGGTGCGGCTGACGCGGGAACTGGCGCCCGACGTGGTGCTGATGGACGTACGCATGCCCGTCGTGGACGGCATCGAGGCGACCCGGCAGATCGTGGAGTACGGCAGCCGGGCGCGGGTGCTGGTGCTGACCACCTGGGACGTGGACGCGCATGTGGTCGCGGCCCTGCGGGCCGGGGCGAGCGGCTTCCTGCTGAAGGACATCCGCCCCACCGAACTCGTCGACGCGATCCGCCTCACCGCGCGCGGCGACGCGCTGCTGGCGCCGACCGTGCTGAGCCGCGTCCTCGACCGGTTCCTGCGCACCACGCCCGACCCGGCACCGCCGCCCTCCCTGCAGGACCTCTCCGGCCGCGAGCGGGAGGTGCTCACCCTGATCGGGCAGGCGCTGTCGAACGCGGAGATCGCCGAGCGGCTGCGCCTGTCGGAGGCCACCGTCAAGAACCACGTCACCGCGGTGCTGCGCAAACTGGGGCTGCGCGACCGCGTCCAGGCCGTCGTGGCTGCCTACGACCACGGCCTCGTGCAGCCGCGCCGCCCCTGACGGCAGTCCGCGCCCTCTCTGACGCCAGGCCGCGTCGCCTCTGACGGCACCGTCTCCTCCTCAAGGAGGAGGCCGGGGCACGATCCTCCTGTGTTCCCAGTGCCGGTCCGTTCCCGTGGCCGATCCGCGGCGGGGGTAGCCGACCATAGCGTCGAGGTGTGAACGACGACCTGGCTTGCCTCATGTATCTGCTCGCCCACGACGACGCGGCCGAAGGCCCTTACGACCGTTCCCGGACGGAGCTGCTGGTCCGGGCCGCCGCCCTGATCGACCTCGCGTTGCGCGGCCGGCTGGGGGAGACGGGCGGCACGGTCACCGTGTCCGGCACGGAACCGACCGGCGACCCCGTCCTGGACGGCGTACTGCGCGACGCCACCGCCGGGCACGGCTGGAAGCACCTCATGCGCCGCCACCGCAAGCGGACCCTGACGGAGGTGGAGGACCGGCTCGCCGCGGCGGGACTCCTCACCGTGCAGACACCCCCCACCCGCTTCGGCACCCGGCGGCTGACCGTGGCGGACCGCGCCGTGCCCGCCGCACTCCACGCCCGCGTGTCCGCGGTGCTGCACGGGGACGGCCCCGTGCAGGAGATCCCCACCGCCGACGCCGCGCTGCTGGCACTGGCCGCGGCGGGCGGCATCCGCTCGGTCGTGTCACGGCAGGACCAGAACCTCTTTCGGGCCCGTATCGACGCCTGCACGGGCTCTCTCGCCGCACTCGCGCCCGGCCTGGAGAAAGCCGTACGCACTCTGCCGATGACCATGATCGCCGCGCAGGGCGGCATGGGCGGCAGCTGACCGGAGGGGAGATGAGCGGGGAGATGATGAGCATGCACCGCGTCCTGACCACCCTGGGATGCGCCCTGACCGCCGTAGTCGCGACGGCCTGGTCCGCGGCACTACCGTCCCAGCCCGTCCGGCCCGCTGCCACCACGGTACGGACGACCGAGCCCGCCGCCACGACGGTACGCACCCACGACGGCCCGGTGCGGGGCGCCACCCACGACGGCTACCGCACCTTCGAGGGCATCCCCTACGCGGCGCCCCCGGTCGGCAGGCTGCGCTGGACGCCGCCCCGTCACCCGGCCCCCTGGTCGGGGGTACGGGACGCGACCCGCCCCGCGGGCGCCTGCCCGCAGCCGGCCGGCGAGGTGCCCGGCGGCAGCACCGACGAGGACTGCCTCCACCTGAACGTCACGACGCCCGACGGCGCAGGGCCCGCACGTCCCCGGCCGGTGATCGTGTGGCTGCACGGCGGCGGCTTCACCACCGGAGCGGGCAGCTCGTACGACGCCCACCGCCTGGCCACCCGCGGCGACGTCGTGGTCGTCACCGTCAACTACCGCCTCGGGGCTCTCGGTTTCCTCGCGCACCGCGGGCTGCCCGGCTCCGGCACCTTCGGCCTGGCCGACCAGCAGGCGGCGCTGCGCTGGGTCCGCGCCGAGATCGGCGCCTTCGGCGGCGACGCGCACAACGTGACGCTGGCCGGCGAGTCGGCGGGCGGCTACAGCGTCTGCGCCCAGCTCGCCTCACCCGCCGCCGCGGGGCTCTTCGACCGGGCGATCATCCAGAGCGGCCCGTGCACCGGCCGCTCCGACCGGCCGTTCGCCCCGTCCTCCGTCCCCTTGTCCACGGCGCGCGCCGCGGGCGCGGACCTCGCGACAAAGGTCGGCTGCGGCTCCACCCGCGAGGTGATGGCCTGCCTGCGGCGCGTGCACGTCTCCCGCCTGCTGGCACACCAGGGCATCGACCAACAGCCGTCCTACGCAACCCCGTTGCTGCCCGGCGATCCCGCAGCGGCGATCGCCGCCGGCCGCTTCCCGCGCGTCCCCGTGCTCCTCGGCAACAACCACGACGAGGGCAACGGCTGGGCCGCCGGGATCGTCCAGGCCGGCCATCCCGTCACCCCGGACACCTGGCCCGGCGTCGTGGCCTCCTTCTTCCCCGCCCCGGGCCGGACGAAGGCGATCGTCCGCGAGTACCCGGTGCACCGCACCGACGGCGGCCCGGTGTTCGGCGCGGTCATCGGCGACGCCAACTTCGCCTGCCCGACGGCGCGCACCGAAGACCTGCTCGCCTCCCAAGTCCCCGTCTGGCGCTACGAGTTCGCCGATGAGCACGCCCCGCCGCTCACCCCGGGCACACCGCCGTTCCCGCCCGGCGCACCGCACGCGAGCGAGCTGCCCTACCTGTTCGATCTGGGCGGCCGCCCGCGGCACCTGACCGCGGCACAGCACCGGCTGGCCAACACCATGATCGACTACTGGGCCCGCTTCGCCCGCACCGCCGACCCCAACGGCCCGTCGTCGCCGCACTGGCCCCGCCAGACGGTCCTCTCCCTGGCACCGGACCACATCGTCCCCACCCGAACGACGCGAGCCCGCCATCACTGCGCGTTCTGGAACGCCCTCGGGTGACCACGGAGACGACCGCCGTGAGGGCCGCCGGATCGGCCGACGGACCCTCACGGCACGGACCCGCGGCGTCGCCCGGGCACCTTCCTCGTCGTGGCCCTCGGGCGGCTCGTGCCAGGCAACCGCAACGACCGCAAGGCATGCCCGGGGCCTTGCCGACGGCGGCACCGAAAGACACGGCCTGGCCACGATGCTGGTGACGTTGGGGTGCGGATTGCCGGCTGCGGACGGTCGACGCGGCCAGCAGATGCGCCCGCTCATAGTTGGTGACACGGTGGTTGTACAGCGTGAAGCCAGGCCCTACGCACGGAGCCACGCGCCCGCCGGAGGCAGCGCGACGCCGTCTCCATCAGCGCCCGCCCGCCGCGGGGTGGCCGTGGGCATATCCCGCGAAGACCGTTCGACCGGCAGGTAGGGACGCTTCGATCCTTTGGGCGGGGCGGGTCCAGGGCGTTACCGGCCGGGCAGCCCTGCTCGGCCGATCACCATGGAGGTGCTGCTATGACTGCCAAGTACGGAGAGAGGACGCTCTCCTCAACCCCCGATCCCCTGTTGTGCGGAAGCAGTACGGACGATGACACTCTCTGGAAAATGGCGTGGCAGTGCCAAGAGAGGCCCAAAGGCAGCCGTTGGCTCGTAGCCAAAGGGCAACAGGGACACCTCCTTGTTCCCACCGATCGCATCAGAGGAATCGAGTGCCCGGACCTCGTGTCCGGCGCCTACTCCGACAAGGACCACAACTACTGGCAGGTGGCCTGGGACAGAGCCTACGACTGGTTCTCAAAGCCGCCTTGGGGAACCTTCGGACTGGGGATCAACGCGGCCGGGTCGCGTTCCCAGGACCAGTTGCACATCCACATGTCTCTGGTCGTCCAGGGGGTGACAGCCGACCTCAACAACGCATCGGGCGCGGTCGCCAAGGATTTCGATCATTGGCCCTACTGTTTGGTCACGGTCAATGGCTGGGACAACCAGAAGAAGCAGCGTGACCCGCGGAGCTACCGCGTGGTCCACACCAATACCTTGGATTTCAACCTCTTCGCTGCCCTCCACGACTCCATGATCACCACCATGGGGGAGAAGATGGCCGCTCAGACGCTGATCGTCATCGGGGCGGGCGTGAGCCAGAAGGAGGGGTACTACATCCTGAACAGCCGGAAAGAGCTCACGAATCCTCCTGATCCCCCGGGAGTTGGATACTGCGACAGTGTCCTCGCCTGCAAGTGAGGGTACGCGCGGCCGAGTGTCGCCAGGCAGGGCCATGGGCCTACGGCCCCGGGTCCTGCCCGCCTGTCTGCGCCGGCGCAACGCCGACGTCACGTCCGCCACCGCGACGCCCTGACCGACGAACGCAAGGCGGCTTTTGACTTCCGACCGGTCCGCCTGTCGGCGTAGTTGGCCTCGGTGCCACATCGCGATTTTCGCCCAATCCGTATAACCTGTGCGAATCTTCACCCCTTTCATCGGTTTGTAGTAACGACAGGCGAGCCTTGGCCGCACCGCAGGAATGCGTCCGGGGTGGCGTCAGACAGGCGAACGGAGGCCCGAGGACGTGGTGCGTCCCGCGGCCGTGATCGACTCGTCCGCCCGTTCGGCCGCCCTATCGGAAGGCATCGAGACACCGTGCTGCAGGCGAGCCCCGCGACCTCCAACTGCCAGGCCATATTCGGACGGCGAGAGCATGTGCTGCTGGGCGTCAGCCCGTTCAACAGCCGCTTCGGCGACGCCTACATCGCCCGCTTGGTCGCCTGGGCGCACGCGTCGGTACAGGACTTCGATGTCCTGCTGCCTGGTGTCGAGCATGCCTCCTGGATTCTGGAAGCGGTCGGTGAGTCCCGCCCCCTGGCCAAGTCGCGCAAGGAAGTGGGGCGCAGGAAGCGTGCGGTGCAGGAGGCACTGGAGGCCTGCGCGCCGGAACGCCGGTTGGCTGTCCACGACTTCGGTGACTTCGCCGACAACCCGCACTACCTCGGGCTCCGCGACGAGGTGGAGCGGGTGTTCGCGGCAGACGAGGGCTTCCGGCGCGCCTGCCTGGACATGAGCCGTCAGGCCGTCAGCAGCCGGTTGCGCACGGTCCGGGGCCCCGATGCCTGCGTCGACGACGGCCAGGCGGCCGCGGCGGTGCGTTACGTGCTGGACGAACTGCCCTACGTCCTGGACGGCGCCACCATCCTCGGCCGTGAGGAGATGCTCATGGTTTATTATCGGCCCTGGCCGCTGTGGGACCGCATCGAGCGAGGTGAATTCCCCCTCAAGGTCAGCCCCCGCCAGGGATTCCTCGTCCTCCACGACTGTGAGGAAATGCGCAGTGGCCTGACGCTGCGCGGTACCGAGCCCCGTTGAGGGTGGCGTCAGCGGCTGTCTTGAGCCGGTCATGCGGATGATCGCAGAACGTGGAGACGTCGAAGACCGGCGCCTGGTCGAGGTCTTCTGCCGGAGCGACCTCGACCAGGCAGCAGGTCAGTCGTCGATTGCCTGGTAGAGGGTGGTCCAGAAGTCGTGGATGGCCCGTGCCGAATCGGGGGTGGACATCCCGGTCTGGGTGAGCAGGATGCCGATGAGCTGGTTGTCCGGGTCGGCGTAGGTCGTGGTGCCGGCTCCGCCGTCCCAGCCGAACTGGCCGACGGGCGCGTAGTCGCCGCGGTAGGTGCGCACCGCCATCCCGAAGCCCCAGCCGCCGTGTTGCCCCAGGCCGAGTGACAAATGGACGAGGTTGCGGGCCAAGGCTTCTCGGGCGGCCAGCTGCTCGGGCGTGAGGCGGTTGGTGGTCATCAGTTCAACGGCGGGCCGGGACAGGATCCGTTGGTTCCCGTGCATCCCGTGGTGGAGCAGCATCCGGAAGTAGGCGTGATAGTCGTCGACGGTGGAGTCGAGTCCGCCGCCGCCTGACTGGAACGCCGGAGGCCGGCTGTGGTGTCCCCCTTCGGCCTCGTCCGCCACGATGAACTCTCCGGTCTGCGGATCGGGAGCGCAGAGGGGAGGCAGCCGGTCGATCTTGTCGGCGGGCACGTGGAAACCGGTGTCCTCCATGCCCAGCGGATCAAAGATGCGTGCACGCAGGAAGTCCTCGAACGACTGGCCGGTGACCCTGGCGACGAGCACGCCGAGCACGTCGTCGCTGACGTTGTACAGCCACCGTTCTCCGGGCTGGTGCATCAGCGGGAGTGCGCCCAGGCGGCGCATCCACTCATCCGGCTCCGGTGCCGGCAACAGCCACCCATCCTCCTGGCCGTAAACCCCCTGCTCGAAGAGCGCGCCCATCATCGGGGAGTCCTTCGCGGTCATATCCAGGCCGAGCCCGAACGTGGACGTGAGCAGGTCCCGCACGGTGATCGGCCGCCGCGCCGGCACGGTGTCGTCCAACGGGCCGTCGGCCCGCTTGAGCACCCGCCGGTCCGCGAGCTCGGGCAGCCACCGATCTATTGGGTCGTCCAGCCGCAGCCGGCACTCATCCAGCAGGACCATCGCCGCCGCCACCGCGACCGGCTTGGTCGTCGAGGCCATCCGGAAGATGGTGTCCCGGCGCATCGGCGCGCCACCGTCAGGGCGCATCGTCCCGATCGCTTCGACGTGGGTCTCCTCGCCGCGGCTGACCAGGGCGACGAGACCGGGAATCTTCCCGGTCTCGACATGCCGTGCCAGCACGTCGCGCAGTCTGCGCAGCCCTGCTTCGGAGAAGCCGCTGTTGCCTTTTCCCGTCATGAATCCCCCTGCATGAAGTGTGCGTTGCACACAATGTTGGTTCTGTGAGGCCCGTCCCCACGTGGAGTCCATGGGCCTTGCACGGGCGCGTGAGACGTCGCCCGGTTCGCAACCCTGAGGGCGCGATCGCTGTGCCGTTCCAGGCATCCACCAACGGCTCTGATGCTGACTGTCGCCGTCCTGACGTCGTCTCTGACGTGCGGCGCGAGGTAGCCGGCCGGTGGCTTTGTGACGAGCCACGTCGTCGTCTCGACATGGTTCCGGGCGTCGCAGGCCCGTATGGGGAGGCGCTGTAGGTCGAAGCGCTGCTCCGTGCCGCGTACGAAGCCACAGCCGGGCATGACCCGTGGCCGCGTAGTGCCGGCAGTCGAGGAAAGTGGTGCCTGGCGCGCCCCCCCGGGCGTGATGTGCTGCCTTGTTCTCAGACTGCCTTGTCTGCTTTTCCGGTGTCCTCGCCGGCGGCGCGCCCGATGGCTTCGATCAGGCGCTTCCGCGCACGAGGGGGGACGTAGCCACCCTCCGAGTAGTTCTGGACGAACGCCTCGACGAACTCCACCGGGTCCTCCCCGACGATCTCGCGGATCGGCGTTCCGTTCGCCGTGGCCTGCTCGAAGAGGTCGGCGAGGTCTTCGAACATCGACGCACTGCTGTCGCTGTCGGTCGGTACGAAGTGCATCAGGTACTGCTCGATCGCTTCGACCACCGTGCGGTAGTTCTCGGGAAGCTCCTTGACGCGCGCCTTGTACGCCCTCCAGCGCTTCTTGGGCCCGATCACCTTCGAGAGGAATCCGCTCTTTTCGCCATCGGACATGGTTACTTGCCCCCTTCGTGGAGCTGTTCCAGTCGTTCCGTGAGGAAGCTCCACGTCCTCCAGAACTCTTCGAGGTACTCCCGTCCCTGAGCGTTGAGGGAATGCACCTTGCGTGGCGGCCCCTTCTCGGAAGGGACCTTCGCCACGTCGACGAGACCGCGCTTCTCCATCCTGATGAGCAGCGCGTAGATGGTCCCTTCGGCGATGTCGGAGAAACCCTGCTCCCGCAGTCGTGCCGTGATCTCGTAGCCGTAGGCGGGCCGACCGGACAGCGACGCGAGGATGATGCCCTCCAGTGTGCCCTTGAGCATCTCCGTCATCAGCTTGGTCATGGAACACCTCCTTCCTGAGCTATTCAGTGCTGCTGACTACTGGTACACAGTAACGCTGACTACTGGTACTTAGCAAGACGGAATAGTGAGGGGGTGCAGTACGCGCAGCCGTCATCGTCGTCCGGCTCGGCCGCGGCTGGGCTGCGCAGCGGGAGGAGGGCGCGTGAAGGGTGCTGGTGGCTGTGCGGGCAGCGTCGAGGTGACAGAGACGGTCGTACGGCGGGACGTGCACCGCTGTTGCCCCAGGGCGGTCAGGCGCTCAGGGCTTGCTCGGCGGTGGGGTGGCAGGGGATGAGGGAGTCGATGCCGACCAACTGCAGGATGCGCAGCACAGGCTCCTGGGCGCCGGCGATGCGGAGCCAGCCGTCGGCGTCGCTGACCTGTTGGAAGAGGGTGACGAAGACGTTGATGCCGCTGGAGTCCATGAAGGGCACACCGCTGAGGTCCACCACGATCCGTGGTGGCACCGTGCCGTCCTCGAACACCAGGGCCTTGCTGAGGGCGTCCTTGACGTCGTGGTCGATCTCGCCCCGCACAGTCACCACATGGATGCCGTCGACCACCTGGCGCTCGACGTTGAGCCGGTTCGGCCGGCCCGCTTGCTGGATATCGGTCACCATTTCCTCGACTGTGCTTAGGCTTGCCCGGGTCAGAGGTGCGCGGACGATTCTGCCCCACCACCCTGTCCGGACGCATCAGGGCTGAGGGTGCCGAACACCCCTACGGCATGCATGGCGGCCGGCTGGGTACTGACGCACGCGTGAACTGGGGAGTGAAGCGAGGTGAGGCCGGTGGGTTCCCGAGCCGACGGGGACGGCTGTAGGGCGCTGGATGGACCTCTGATGCGTGCCGGTTACGCCCTGGAGGGGGATGACGGGTGCATCGCGGATGCGCGCCACTACGCCCTCGACTTTCTCGACCAGGCCCACGCGAACCATCAGCTGGCGGTGTCCGCACGGGCGAGAGATCTTCTTCAGCTGGTGGTCAGCGAGCTCGTCACCAACGCCCGCAAGTACGCCCCAGGCCCGGTTCTGATGGAACTGCGCGTCAACGCTGTCGCCGTCGACGTCGTCGTGTGGGACAGCGACCCCACCGTCCCCGCGGCCCGGGCCACCGACCCCGGCAGGATCGGCCAGCACGGTCTGGAGATCGTCAAGGCCGTCACGGAGGCCCTCTTCATCGAGCAGGAGCCGGTCGGCAAGCGCATCACCGCCCGCATCGCCCTGACCGACACGGACAAACAGACACCCCACCGCCCGCGGCCGACGTAGCCGCCGGGCCCCGGGGTCGGAAGGTCGGTCCCTGCGTCCTGGGCGTCGCCGGCGTCACGTCCGCCCGTACGCGTCGCCACCAGGTCCGTAGCGCGGCGGGAAAAGTTTCTTCGGATTCCTGTCACACCTTCGTTGGCTGGTCCGTCGGTGCAGTGAAGCCGCCGATCAGGCCGATATGAAGGAGTGCAGTCATGACGAACACCTCGATCTCCCGGATGCCGAACCCGGCCGAGTTCGTGCCCGAGGTGAACGACATCAGCGCCGCGTTGTTCCGGGCCACGGGTAACCGTTCGGTGCCGCGTACCACGATGAGCCTGGTCCACCTGCGGGCTGGTCAGATCGTCCGCAACACCTATCTGACGGTGTTGAACACCGGCTTCCTGCGCAAGGCCGGCGAGTCCGAGGAGCGCATCACCGCCGTTTCCTCCTGGCAGGACGCCCCCTACTTCACCGACGCCGAACGTGCCGCCCTCGCCCTGGTGGAGGCCACCCTCCAGCCCGCGCCGCACGGCCAGGAGCGCGTCTCCGACGAGCTGTACACCGAGGTCGCCAAGCACTACGACGAGAAGGCACTGGCCACTCTCACCATCGCCATCGGCCAGATCAACTTCTTCATCGCCCTGGCCGTCATCGGCAAGCCCCAACCGGTCACCTCCCTCGCGGACGAGCAGTGGGACTGACCTGAACTGACCTGAACTGACCTGAGGCGACCGTCAGGCCAGCACTGAACAGCGCCTGTTGGGTCTACGCCTCGGCTTTCTCGCGAGAACTCATGGAATGCGCTTCCTCGTATCGCGTGTACCGCTTTTGTGGCCCCACATGCCTCGGCCTGCCCCGAGCGATGAAGGTGCAGTCAGAGGAATGAAGGGAGAAGTGCGGGGCACACGGAAGCTCAGGAGGTCGATAACTATGGTTCCCCTGCTGCTTGTTCTGCTTCTGGCGCTTGTCCTCTTCGGCGCCGGGTTTGCCGTCAAGCTTCTCTGGTGGGTCGCCATCGCCGTCCTGGTGTTGTGGCTCCTCGGTTTCGTCATGCGCTCCACCACTGCCGGTGGCGGTCGCAGCCGCTGGTACCGATGGTGATCTCGACCGCATACCAAACGCACCGCTAGTAGGGCCCGGCCGGCATGGCGGCCGGGCCCTACGCCGCGCCGAAGGACATTTCCATGCCGCGAAACAGGGACAGCATGCCGTGAAACAAGGACAGCGATAAGCCCTCCACCAAATCGGCCCTCGACGAAGTGCTCGAAGAGTTCGAGCGTGCCGAGGCCGAGGAATCCGATCCTGCTGACTCAACTCACCACGTACAAAAGGGAGATGCCTGCACGGTCAACGAGGAGGCGCAGGAGGAGACGGCGAAGAGGAAGAACTGAGTGCGCGTGCCGGGGAGGCGTAGGCGCTCCGTCATTCCTGTGGAGGGCTGACGACTGAATACGGGTGCTTTCCTTCCCGCGAGGAAGACGGGCCGTCCACCCTCGTCGAACGGGCTCGCATGGCGGAGCCGGCCGGTTTACGCCGACGGCCGACGATGTGGATGACCCCGCCGACGCCGACGGCCGAGACCGAGAGGGCGATCAGGGCGATCTCCGACGCGACGGCGAGCACGGCAGCAGCCCGGCCGGCACGCACTTGCCCGTCGAATTCCGGATCGACCAGCCCCTCGGGATCTCGCACCACCTGTACGGGGTCGCCGACTCGGTCGTACCGACCGCAGGAGATGGCGTCGGCCGCAGCCTTGGCGGAACCGTCGTAGCGGACCGTGCAGCCGTACGTGGTCGTCTTTCCGTGGTGCACCGCGATCCGCGTGATGACGGCCGGACGCGCTACGCCCCGTGCCTGAAGGACCAGCGCCTGCGACGCCTTCATGGCACTCAGCGGTGCGCCGATCATCGGCACGAACATCAGCACCATGGTCACCGCCCGCAGGATGACGGACGGAGACAGCGCCATCACCGCCACCAGCAGCCAGATGCCGCCGACCAGGCACAGCACGATCGAGGGCACCAGCATCCAGCTGAACGACCCCAGCGCCCCGCCTGCGAACAGCAGTAGGGCAGCCACCGGGACGGACAGTGCGGTCAGCACCGGGCGGCGTGGGTATTCCGGATCGGCCATCCGCTTCCTCCTCACGCGCCGTGTGCCCGTCGTCATCACCTCCCCCGCTCCGTCGGTCATGGCCGGCGCACGATCGTTCCGCGAGGTGGCCGGCCGGGCCCCAGGGTGGGCGCGCTCATCCGGCACTGGCCACTCCGGGGCGGCCGTCCGCACCAGTCGCTCGGGCCACGTCCCCGCGGGCGGCACGCAGGACGACCCCCAGGAACACCGTGAACTCGCCGAGGAACACCAGCGCGATCTCACTCCCCATGGCGAGGATCGCGAAGAAACGGTACGTACCGTTCGCCTCGGCGAAGTCGGGCTCGACCCACCCGCTGGGGTCCCACGCCACCCGTACCTGCTCATCGACATGGTCGGAATTGCCGCAGTCGAGTCTGCCCGGCGCCTTGGTGACACCGTGGTAACGGATGACGCACTCGTACGAGGTGGTCTTCCCGTGGTGCTCGATGACCCGCGCGACCACGCCCGACCGCACCTCGCCCCGCATCTCCAGGACAAAACCCTGCGAGGCGTTCGCGGCCAGCACCGCGGTGGCGACCGCCGGCACGGCCAACAGCGCCATCATCAGCCGGCTCAGCGCCCCATCGGGTACCAGCCCGGGGACCATCACGATCAGCCAGATGCCGCCGGCCGCCCCCAGCACGAGCGAAGGCACCAGCATCCAGCGGAACGAAGCCAGCGCCCCGCCGGCCAGGACGAGCAGCGCGGCGGCCGGAATCAGCAGCGCGACCCGTCTCGGACTGGTCGTGCGCCCAGCCTTACGCGCGTTACGCGCCTTACGCGTCCGGATGCGGCGCCGCGGGGGCAGCACCTGCCCGTCGCGCCGGTGTCGCCCCGCCGGCACCAGCGCCCGGTTGTCGGCCGCCGGTTCCCCCTGCTCCAGGTCCGTCATCATGCTCCCCCCGACCGCCGAGCCAAACATCAACTTCAGGAGCGCGCCAAGACGCTGTCGGTGTTCTTGACCTCACCTTGATGCCAAGAACACCGACGGCAGGGGAAAGGGCCCGGACTGACGGCACGCCAGGGGACGTGGGCCCCTCGAACACGAGCGATCGATCGTCCGTTGCCGTGTTGGCACCGTTGAACTCGCCGTAGATGAGGCCGTCGATCGTGATCTCCTGAAAGGCGGGGAGAGAGGCAGGCCCACCCTTGCGGTGCTTGCCGCTGATGAGCCACGGTTTCGGACTGCGGCAATACCTTCTCCATCTGGCCCCTGGTGTGTTTCCAGTGGGCGTGGAAGGCCGCCGCCGCGGCGCCGGTCCAGTCGTCGCCGAGCCGGGTGACCTCCTGGTCCTGGGTCTCGATCGTGCCCTTCAGATCATGGGCCATGTGCCGCCAGGCCTCGGCACAGGCCCGTAGCACGGACGGGTCCCCGCCGGGGTTGAACAGGTCGAAGCTCTCGATCTGCGGCTGCTGCTCCTGCTGCGGTCCGGCCATGTCACTTCCCCCCGAACTGTTGCGCCTGCGCGGAATCGGATGCCTGGTACGAGGTGGCGGTGTGCTGCAGGCCCGCGGCGTAGTGCCGCGGCCCGGCACTCAGTTGTCGCAGGGAAGTCACCGTGTGGCGGGGCATCTCCACGTACTGGGAGAGGACCTCGGTGGACTCCGACATCACGCCGAAGGCGTCATCCACGTTCTCCGCGCGGGTGGCGAAGGTGGTGATGCGGTCGTCCAAGTGGTCGGAAGAGGACGCGAAGTCCTTGGCTAACGCCGAACCGGCTCGGGATGTATCGAAAAATTCTCGTGCGGCATTGCAGCCCCCATGGTGAAACCGTACGTGATCACCGGTGCTGAAGGAGTTCGGCGGCACCGGCGCGCGCTACCGCCACCACCGGAGCCTGGTGAACGCACCGGCCCGGTGAACCGCGCCGCCGCCCCGATGTTGCGGACCGCGTCGGGCCAGGCCAGGCCAGGCCCGACGCGGTGTAGTCCGTCCCGAGCTCAAGTGGCGCCACCATGGCGTCACCGCGGTGCCGCCGTGAGCCATCTCGCCGTGAAGACGGCGTCACGGCACCTCAATTCAAGGAAGAACGCCAGGTCAGAGTGGTGTGCGCCAAAAGGGAGCCAATCTGGCTCGCCATGGCGCCATACGTGTGCCATGATGGCGTCATGGACCTCACGCCCTACGTCGACAACCTCCGGCAAGAGCTGGCCGTCGCCGCGGACGCCGGCGGCGACGACGCCCGCGCCCTCGCCGAGCGGCTCACCACCCCCCTGGAGTCAGCCGTCCGCCTGACGCTCCTCAACGCCCTGTCCGCCGCCATGGGTGAGGTCACGCGCGAGCTGGCGCCGGGCTCGGTCGACGTGCGGCTGCGCGGGCTCGACCCGGAGTTCGTGGTGACGGCGCCGCCCGTCCCCGAGCCGTTCCGCGAGGCGCACGAGCCGGTCGCGGAGCCCACCGTGGCCACGCCGCCCCCACCGTCCGCGGACGCCGACGACGGCGCCATGGCGCGGATCAACTTCCGCCTGCCCGCCCACCTCAAGGCCCGCGTCGAGGGCGCCGCCGCCGTGGAGGGCCTGTCGGTCAACGCCTGGCTGGTGCGGGCCGTGTCCACCGCCCTCGACGGCGGGGAGCGTCGTGCGAGCCAGCCGGCCCGCGGCAAGGACGCGGGCGGCCGGGGCTTCACCGGCTGGGTCCGCTGAGGCCCCCGGCCCACACCACTTTCACCGGCGGATCACCGATCCCGCCGACGTCACTCATCACCCGCCTCACCAGCGGGATCAGCCACCCGAGCCAAGAGGACGGAACAGCCATGCCTGCTTACGAGACCCCCGAACCCATCTCCGCCACCCTCGAACTGGAGGTAGGCACCGCCCACATCACCGCGGGCAAGCGCACCGACACGGTCGTCGAGGTGCTGCCGCGCGACGGCTCCGACGACAACGACGTACGCGCCGTGCAGCAGACCCAGGTCACCTGCTCGGGCGGCCGCCTCGCCATCAAGACTCCCAAGAAGTGGACGCTGTTCGGCAAGCCGGGCGCCATCGAGGTGAGCGTGGAACTGCCCACGGGATCGGACGTCCGGGGCACCTCGGGCATGGGCAGCTTCTCCTGCGAAGGCAGCTTCGGGGACGTCACGCTCAAGACCGCGCTCGGCGACCTCCAGGTCGACGAGGTGGCCGGAGCCAGCCTCAAGACCGACCACGGCGACATCCGACTGGTCCGCTCGACCGGGGGCGTCGAGGTCATCGGCTCCGGCCGGATCGAGGTCGGCACCGTCACCGGCGCGGCGACCGTCAAGAACAGCAACGGCGCGACCAAGGTCGCCGAGGTCACCGGCGACCTGCAGACCAGCTCGGCCAACGGCGACATCTCCATCGGCAT
The DNA here is from genome assembly GCA_024349765.1 of Streptomyces nigrescens. Lineage (GTDB taxonomy): Bacteria > Actinomycetota > Actinomycetes > Streptomycetales > Streptomycetaceae > Streptomyces > Streptomyces endophytica. The sequence goes on from AP026074.1 coordinate 576,863, forward strand.
CGCGCACAGCAGCGTCGGCGCCAAGTGCGCCAACGGCCGGATCGAGATCGAAATCGCCCACGCCGGGGTCGAGGCGATGTCCTCCAACGGCGCCATCCGCGTCGGAGACGTCACCCGCGGCCGTATCGACCTGCGCACCTCCGTCGGCGACCTCGAAGTAGGCATCCACGAGGGCACCGCGGCCTGGCTCGACCTGCACCCCAAGTACGGCACGGTACGCAATGCGCTCGACTCCGCCGCCGGCCCCGCGGACTCCGACGAGACCGTCGAGGTGCACGCCCGGACCCTGACCGGCGACATCACCATCCGCCGCGCCTGACCGGGCGCACCCCAACTCCCGCACCTGAAAGGAAAAGTGGCATGACTGCCACCCGGACATCCGCGCCGATCGCCGCGAACGCGACGGCGCCGGCGATCACCGCCACCGGATTACGCAAGTCCTACGGCGACAAGCGCGTGCTCGACGGCATCGACCTGAACATCGCCGAAGGCACCGTCTTCGCTCTGCTCGGCCCCAACGGCGCCGGCAAGACCACCACGGTGGAGATCCTCACCACGCTCATCGAAGCCGACGCGGGCGAGGCCTGGGTCGCGGGTCGCCATCTGACCCGGGCCGCCGACGCGGTGCGCTCCACGATCGGCGTCACCGGCCAGTTCTCGGCCGTCGACAACCTGCTGACCGCCGAGGAGAACCTGCTCCTCATGGCGGATCTGCACCACCTCGACCGACGTGAAGGCAAGCGACGGGCCAAGGACCTGCTGCGCCGCTTCGACCTGTCCGAGGTGGCGGGCAAGACCGCCGTCACCTTCTCCGGCGGTATGCGACGCAAGCTCGACCTGGCCATGACCCTGGTCGGTCACCCTCGGGTCATCTTCCTCGACGAGCCCACCACGGGACTCGACCCGCGCAGCCGGCGCACCATGTGGGAGATCATCCGCGACCTGGTCGCCGACGACGGCGTGACCATCTTCCTGACCACCCAGTACCTCGAAGAGGCCGACCAACTCGCCGACCGCATCGCCGTGTTGGACCACGGCAGGCTGATCGCCGAGGGCACCGCCGACGAGCTGAAGCAGCGCATCCCCGGCGGCCACATCCGGGTGCGGTTCGCGGACGCCCAGACCCTGGACACCGCCGCGGGCATCTTCGGCATCGCCACGCGCGACGAGGACTCCCTCACCCTGCAGATCCCCAGCGACGGCTCCCTCCCCAACCTGCGGGCCGTCCTCGACGCCCTGGAGACCACCGCCGTCCAGGCCGAGTCGCTCACCGTGCACACGCCCGACCTCGACGACGTCTTCCTGACCCTCACCGGTCAGCCCCGTCCCGCCGACACCGTCGCCTCGCCCAAGGGGAACGTCTGATGGCCACCATGTCCTACGCCGCCAAAGACTCCAGGACGATGCTGCGGCGCAACCTCAAGAAGGCCCTGCGCTACCCGTCCCTGACGCTCACCGTCGTCATCATGCCCCTCATGATGCTGCTGCTGTTCAACTACGTCTTCGGCAGCGCCCTGGGCACCGGCATCAGCGGCCTGCCCACCGGCAGCGGTGACTACATCGACTACCTCGCGCCCGGCATCATCCTGATGGCCGCCACGTCCGGCGCCCTGACCACCGCGATCAGCGTCTGCGCGGACAAGACCGAAGGCATCGTCAACCGCTTCCGCACGATGCCGATCTCCCGCGCCTCGTTCCTGACCGGCCATGTCGTGGCCAGTGTGATCCAGACGATGACCAGCGTCGCCCTCGTCATCGGCGTCGCGCTCCTCGTGGGCTTCCGGCCCGACGCCACGCCCCTCGAATGGCTCGCCGCGATCGGCCTGCTCGCCCTGCTCACCCTGGCGCTGACCTGGCTCTGCGCCGGTATCGGCCTGGTCGCCAAGAACGTCGAGACCGCCAGCAACATCCCGATGCCGCTGACGTTCCTGCCCTTCATCGGCAGCGCCATCGTGCCGCCCGAGTCGATGCCCACCGGCCTGCGCTGGTTCGCCGAGTACCAGCCGTTCACGCCGATCATCGAGACCCTGCGCGGCCTGTGGCTCGGCACCGAGATCGGCTCCAGCGCGGTCATCGGCCTCGCCTGGTGCGTGGGCCTCAGCCTGGTCGGCTACGTGTGGGCGCGCCGCACCTTCAAGACCGGCCCCAAGCGGTAACTACCCCTTCCTGCAAGCCACTTCACCGATGCGCACCATGGACCACACCCCACCCGACGATCACAGGAGGACCTTATGTCGTACGACCCGACGGCCGCCGACACCACCACCGCAGCCGCCGCCACTGCCGGCACCACTGATGAGCCGCCCACCCTGCCCACCGACCGCCACACCGGCTGCCCCTTCGACCCGCCCGCCGCACTCACCGCGCTGAGCGACCAGCCGTTGCGCCGCATGCGCTACGCCGACGGACACATAGGCTGGCTGGCCACCGGACACGCCGCGGCCCGCGCGATCCTGGCCGACCCGCGCTTCAGCTCACGCAACGAACTCCTGCACCCTCCGGTACCGGTCCCAGGGATGCCGGAGGAGCTGCCGCCGGCGCCGGTCGGCGACATCACCGGCCTCGACGCCCCCGAGCACACCCGCTACCGGCGCCTGCTCACCGGCAAGTTCACGGTCCGCCGCATGCGTCAACTCACCGAACGCGTCGAGCAGTTCACCACCGAGTGTCTGGACGCCATGGAGCAGGCCGGGCCCACGGCCGACCTGGTGGCGGCGTTTGCGCAGCCCGTGCCCGCGCTCATGATCTGCGAGCTGCTCGGCGTGCCGTACGGCGACCGCGAGCGCTTCCAGAGCCAGGTGGCGACCATCTTCGACCAGACGGCGGATGCGGAGGCGAAGGGCGAGGCCTATACGGCGCTGCTCCAGTACCTGAACGAACTGGTCCTCGCCAAGCGGGCCGAGCCCACCGACGACCTGCTCAGCGATCTGACCACCTCCGACCTCACCGACGAGGAACTCGCCGGCATCGGCGGACTGCTGCTCGCCGCCGGACTCGACACCACCGCGAACATGCTCGGCCTCGGCACCTTCGCCCTGCTGAGCAACCCCGATCAGCTCGACGCCCTGCGCGCCGACCCCGGCCTCGCCGAGCAGACCGTGGAGGAACTGCTGCGCTACCTCAGCGTCGCCGACCCGATTCTGCGGGCAGCGCTCGAGGACGTCGAGGTGGAGGGCCAACTCATCAGGGCGGGGGAGACGGTGACCGTTTCCGTGCAGGCCGCCAACCGCGACCCGCGGAAGTTCCCCGACCCCGACCGGCTCGACATCCACCGCAAGGCCACCGGACACGTCGCCTTCGGGCACGGCGCCCACCAGTGCCTGGGCCAGCAGCTCGCCCGCGTCGAGATGGCCGTCGCCTTCCCGGCGCTGCTCGCCCGCTTCCCCACCCTGCGCCTCGCGGTGCCGCCGCAGGAGGTGCCGCTACGCGACCGCTCCAACATCTACGGCGTGATCAACCTGCCCGTCACCTGGGACAAGGAGTAGCCCCATGAGCGACCCTTCCCGAAGCTCTTCGAGTAGGGAGAACCCCATGGAGCCGCTGCGTCTCAGCGTCGACCGTGAGCGCTGCGCCGGCGCCGGCATGTGCGCCCTGACGGCTCCCGAGGTCTTCGACCAGGACGACGAGGAAGGCCTGGTGGTGCTCCTGCACCCGGCGCCGCCGCCCCAGCACCGGGCCGCCGCCCGGATGGCCGCCGGCCTCTGCCCCGCCGGAGCCATCGCCCTCAACTCCCCGGACCCCACGGACTCGTAGCGACCGTGGCAGTGACCGGACCGAGAACCCCGCGCCGCGCACCGGTGGGGGGCTCTCGCGTGTGCGGACCCGTCCGCCACGCCGCCTCGGCCCTCGGGCCGGCTTCTTCCGCTGCTCCGGCGTGCTGTCAGGCCATCCAGAAGAAGACCGCGGTCATCCGCTTGTCTTCCAGGGTGCTGCCCCAGTAGCCGGTGGCGCTGTGCAGCATGTTGGCGGTGTAGAGCAGCAGCCGGTTGTGGCGGTGCGCTACGCGTACGTCCTCGGTGAAGGAATCAGGCGGGACGAAGCGGGTTCCCAGGGCGTCGACGAGGTTGTTGTGGGGCGCGGTCACCATGTTTCCGCCCAGTCGGCCGCCCGGTAGCTTCTGACGGTAGAAGCTCGTTCCGCAGTCCTTGGGCACCTGCGGGTTGAGGTAGAGCACCGCGGCGTAGCGGCTCAGCGATCGCGAATCGGTGTGTGGCCGCGGCTCGCACTCGTCCTTGCCCACGACCTGGATGCAGTTGTGATTGAGGGTGCCGCCACCAGGTGCGGTGTGCTGCCACAGCCGACGCGCGCCGGTCGCCTTCATGACCAGTCTTTCGACTCTGGCCAGTTCCGCCGGTTCGAGCCCAGGCATCGTGCGCAGACCGGGCCAGCTCTCGGGCTTGTGCGGATAGCCTTCGATCCAGTTGCCGCTGTCGAGACAGCGCGCCCGGACGGCATCGACGTCCGGCAGCACGTTGTCCAGGACCCAGTAATCCCGGCCCGGGGTGGGTTTGCGGTAGGGGAGGACGGGGAGCACCGGGCTCCTCGGGGGGTGTGGGGGCATGCCGCTGACCATACGGTCGGCCGGCGCCAGGCACGCCCGCGAAGGGGTCAACCTTCCGTCAACTCCCGGCAGTCTCAAGGTCGAGTTTTGTCAAACCGGCCGCTCAGGTCACACTCGCGCAGGCCTCCCTCAGCTGCCTGGTCCCCAAGGACTCAAGTGCCCGCAGCCGCCCGGGTCACCGCAGCACCGCGTGGAGATCATTTGTGGTCGTGGCCCGCAGTAGGCAGCTCCTGACGGGCGGCCAGTCGGTCCAGCAGCCCCGTGAGTACGGCGCTCTCCGTCGCGGTGAGGTCCGCGGCGAATTCGGCGTCGGCGGACTGTGCCAGCTCTCCGCAGAAAGCGAGCAGTTCCCGGCCGTGCTCGGTGGGTGTCAGTACCTGGCGTCGGCGGTCGGCCGGGTCCCTTACCCGCTGAATCGCACCAGACTTCGCCCGCACCCGACGCGCGCCGCAGCACGAGCAGGTGAATCCGAGATCGCTGATCATGACGTGGAGCCTGATGTTCGGGTTCGGTGCCCCCGGAGGTGCCCATCTGCACCACCGGCGAGCCGTAGAGCCTTCAGCGTCCATGACTGGTTGTAGGTCCCCGGGTCTTCTGTTCCCAGGCCCTCAGCCATGTGAGGATGGCCCACACCCGCGCTGTTCTGCCGACGGCGAAGACCGGCCCGACCGGGCTCGATGATCACTACAGTCCCGTCTCATGACGACGATTACGACGCGTACGGTCGAGTATCCGGCCGACGGTTTGACGATGATCGGGCACCTCGCGCTCCCGGCCGGTGTCGACCGCCGGCCCGCGGTGCTGCTCGGACCAGAGGGCACGGGGCTCAGCGACGTCGAGCGCCGCCGGGCCGATGCTCTCGCCGAGCTGGGATATGTAGCGCTGGCCTTCGACCTTCACGGCGGGCGCTATTTGGGCGACCCCGAGGAGATGCTGGCCCGTTGCATGCCACTGCTCGCTGATCCCGACCGGATGCGGGGCATCGGCCATGCGGCGCTCGACGTGTTGCGCACCGAACCGCGGACCGACCCGGACCGGATCGCCGCCGTCGGTTACGGCACCGGGGGCGCCATCGGGCTGGAACTCGGGCGCGACGGCGTCAGCCTGCGCGCGATCGGGACAGTCAACGCACTGACCACGGGCCGACCGGGCGAAGCGGCGCGCATCCGCTGCCCGGTGTGGGCCGGGGTCGGGTCGGAAGACCCGATCATGCCGCCCTCGCAACGGGACGCATTCACAGCCGAGATGCAGGCCGCGGGCGTCGACTGGCGCCTCACGGTCTACGGCGGCGCCTTGCACGCCTTCCACCACCCGTCGGTCGACCACACGGTGCGCCCCGGCGTCGGCTACCACCCACGGCACGCGCAGCGCGCCTGGCGCGACGTCGTCGACCTGCTCGCCGAGTGCCTGCCCGTAACGGAGTGAGCTGGAGCGTCGGGACTTCCAACGTCATGACACGACAGCGGAGAAAATGACCCGGAGCCTGACAACCTGAACGGCTGCCACCATCCGGTGATTGCGGTAGGCCGTCGGTGACGACTGGCGGCCGCCCGCCGTGCCTTGCGCTCGCGGTCTACGCGTCGCCACTTCAGGATGGACTCGCGAATGTTTCTCCCGCGCGGATTCCGCCATGGCCGCAATGCACGCGAACGGCAGCTTCCCCGCGGCCCGGCCGGGTCGTAGTTGCCAGGTAGTTGCCGGGTAGTGACCAGGCAGTGGCCTGGCGGGCACTTCCAGCACCAAGCCGTGCGCGGTGAACTGCTCAGCAGACGCGGGGAGTTCGGCGGTATGTCGCGGCCGAGCCGCTTCGTCGTCCATCAAGGACCCGCTCGGTCTTCCCCAGTGCCCGGCGGTCACCCGCCCCTACAGGCGTCCAGAGCCACCAAGGACTCTGGTGATGAAGCTGGCCAATTGTGCGCGCATCTCTTCCCGGGGCACGCGCTCCTGTCCGGCCAGGTGCTCGACGAGATCGGCTCGGGTGGCGGCGAGCAGGGCGTGGGCGGTGAAGTCGCTGTCGGTCAGGCCGGGGACCTGCTCCAGTACGGCCTGGAGCAGTCCGTGCCACCGTTCGTAATGCTCCGCTTGGTACGGGCTGCCGGACGCGCTCTCCTCCAAGGCCAGTGCGAGGCGGCGGTTGTCGAGTTTGAAGCACAGGACGGCGTCCAGCAGGGCGGGCACACGCTGCTGTGGTGGGGTGGCGGGCCCCAGGGGTGGCGGGCCGGTTTCGACGGCTTCCCTGATCGGTTCGAGCCGTGCCTCGTACAGCGCGCGGAGCAGCCCGGCGCGGTCGCCGAACGCCCGGAAGAGCGTTCCCTTCCCGACGCCGGCCGCTCCTGCGATGTCGGCCATGGTGATGTCGTCGGGACTCTCGCTGCGGGCGAAGAGGGTGTCGGCGGCCGCGAGCACGGCCTCCCGGTTGCGGACGGCGTCCTTGCGGGACTTGCGCTCGGGCATGCGGCTCCTCCAGTTGCAAAACGGACCCCGGGTCCGTAACGTCAAAGCGGACCTTGGGTCCGGATTCTACGAGATGGAGGACACCCATGTCCGCACCGACTTCCCCGGCGGATCTCTACCGCCACGGCCTGCGGCTGCTACTGGACAAGAACACGACCGGCTGGGTCGACCTGTGGGCCGAGGACGGCGTCATGGAGTTTCCCTTCGCCCCCCAGGGCTGGCCCACGCGCTTGGAGGGCGCAGAGGCCATCGCCGCCTACATGCGCCGCTACCCCGACCACATCGACCTGCACGACTTCCCGGACCTGCGGATCCACCAGACCATCGATCCGGAAACCATCGTGGTGGAGATGCGCGGCGTCGGCCGCCTGGTGGAGACCGGCGCGCCCTTCGACATGACCTACATCGCCGTAGTGACCGTTCAGGAAGGGCACTTCACCTCCTACCGCGACTACTGGAACCCCCTCACCGTCCTCGAACCCGGCACCGACTTCACCGGGAGCAACCGATGACCCCCACCGGCACCACGTTGGTCATCGGCGCCACCGGCACCACCGGCAGCCGCACCGCCGCGCGGCTGACGGCCTCCGGCCACCGCGTCAAAGCCGCCAGCCGTCACGCCACCCCGGCCCCCGGGGCCGAGCCGGTCGCCTTCGACTGGTACGACCCCACCACCCACGCTGCCGCCCTCGACGGAGTCGACCGCGTCTACCTCATACCGCCACTGGGCGACTCCGACCCCGCGGCGACCATGCTGCCCTTCCTCCAACAGGCCCATAGCGTCGGCGTACGCCGCGCCGTGCTCCTCAGCTCCTCGGCCATCCCCGAGGGCGGCCCCGCGGTGGGAACGGTCCACCAGGCCCTGCCCGACCTGTTCGCACACTGGGCGGTACTGCGGCCCTCGTGGTTCATGCAGAACTTCACCGGCACACACGCGCACGCCCTGAGCATCCGTAAGGACGGCACCATCTGGACCGCCACTGGAAGCGGTCGGATCGGCTTTGTCGACGCCGAGGACATCGCTGCCGTCGCCGTACGCGCGCTGACCGACGAACACGCCCCCAACACCGATCTCCTCCTCACCGGACCGGAGGCGCTCAGCCACGACGACATCGCCACGACCATCACCGAGGTCACCGGTCGGCCAGTGACCCATCGCCGGCTGTCCTACGACCAGTTGCGCGATCGCCTCACGGCTCTGATGCCGGGGGAGTTCGCCGCGTTGCTGGCCGACATGGACCGCGCCATCGCCCAGGGGGCGGAGGACCGCACCACCGACACCGTCCAGCGCCTCACCGGTCGACCCCCGCGCACCTTCCGCGCCCTGCTGGAACGGGAGATGGGATCACGGCCAAGAGCTGTTCGGCTCGGCAGGCCACGTCTACTCGTTGCCCGTCGCAACCGGCTCTGACCTGCCCGAGCGCAGCCTCCTGCAACGTGCTTCAGCCGGTCGCCGCAGCGGCGCGTTCCTCACCCCTGCGCCGGGCCCGCTTGCTGTACATCATCGTCCACAGAACGAGGGCGCCGAGCACGCCGTAGATGAGAATCGGGCTCAGGACGGCCACAGTGCCGGCGCCCAAGACGTAGGCCAGCGCGATCCGGGCTGCTGCCTCCAGGCAGTAGGCCACGCCCCAGACCGTCGTCATCGTCCGTGTGGTCCTGCGGAATCCTTCGTGCTGCCACAGGTCGTTCCACCAGGCGGTGCTCGCCGCAGTGCCGTCGGTGGCGAACTTGCGGCCGAAGTAGAACATCAGGGGGCGCGGCGCCAGCAGCGTTGCCAGGCACAGCAGCCCGAACAACCCGGTGATGGCCGAGTCCTTGATCAGCAGAGCCTGGACCGAGTGGGGGCCGACGAGCGTCGCCGCAGCGGTGATCACCAAGAACACCAGGGTCACCACGGCGAACTCGTCGAGACGGCGTCGCCATATGAGGTGGACGACGCTGTCGAGAACCGGCCAGGCACCGCTTGCCAGCAGTGCCGCGAACTCGCTCCAGCCCTGATCGCGCAAGACGTTGCACGTGATGATCGGGGCGGCCACATTGAGCGCGATGGTGAGCACCCAGCCACCAATGGCGGCGCCTTGGGACCGGGCGGGTGGCCCAGGGCGTTCATCGGCTTGTGCCGCTGAGGTCTCCGGCGTGCCGGGTCTGTCTTCTGGTCTGGTCGTGTGGTCGTGAGCGAGCACGGTCCCCCCTGAAAGTTCTTGGTGTGTGGTCAGGGGAACGCCAAACAGGCGCGCGGCAGGAGACGAACTCCCCAGGCCACGCGTCAGCCCCCCGGTAGGGCGTGATCATGCATGACCGAAAACCATCTGCGCAACTGCCCCTTGGGACTGGGTCCTACGTGACGTGGTGGAGCAGGCGTTTGCGACGGCAGAGGGGCACCACGAGCGGGAGAAAGGCGAGGTAGTTGCGGAGATCTCGTTCGCGGCGGGGCAGAGTTTTCGGTGGCCGGACAGTCAGGGGAGGGGGCGTTCGATGAGGCGAGGACGCCGTCCCGTCGATGGCTGATCTTCGCCCCCTTGAGTGCGATGCGGACGCCGATGCCGATGCCGAATCCGATGCCGATGCGCTTCCACGGTGTCATTGACGGTGATCTCCTCGCCCACGGGCACCTCATGCGCGCACCTGCGCTGCACCTGGAAGTCGCCCTTCGGTGGGAGCGGCTGCGGACGGGATCAACGAGTTCGGCGCACCGGGTGAAGCGGGTTTAACGGGTATTCGGAATGGCAGCCATAGTTTGATGCCGAGTCCGATGTCTGCCGGACTACTGCCGAGATCGGCTCAATGAGTGGCTTTCCCGGACCGGAACGGCATGCGGCAGCAACGTTGTGAACCAGCCCTGTATCCCTTGGGCGTTGGGTGAGGCGACGGACGGCTGGAGACGATGTTCGGGCGAAGGAAATTGCTCATGGCCGGTGCCACGGCTGGTGCCATGGGGGGGTGCGGCCATGCTTTCACGGAGTTTCCTGGGAGCTCAGGATGCGTCGTCGACTCACGGGACAGGGCCTGCGGATACTTCGGTGACGCAGACCACGTTGACCCACTGCCCAGGCCGATGACGGCCATCTCGGATCCTTCCGTCTATCCGGGCGCCGACTACTACGAGATCACGATGCGGCAGGGTTCGTGGCGCTTCCACCGGGACGGCTCGCTCGCCTACACCATGACCCAGAGGGAAGGCGAGGACACCCCGGTCGTCAACGGGAAGGCGTACCCTTTCCTGGCCGTCGAGCCGCGACGCTACCGGCTCCGCATTCTCAACGCTTCGAATGAGCGTTTCTGGCGGCTGCGGTTCGAGGTTCCCAGGGACGTACTGCCCCAGCCCACCTTGCCGTTCTGGCTGATCGGCACCGACGGCGGCCTGCGTACTCCGCTACAGATGCTGAACTTCCTGATCTCGCCGGCCGAGCGGTACGACCTCATCGTGGACTTCAGCCAGATGCCCATGGGCACGAACGTCACCTTGACGAACTACCACGCGCCGGTCCACCACCCCGGAATGCCCGGCATGGGGCCGGTCATCTTGGAAATCATGCAGTTCCAGGTCACCAAACGATTGTCCGGAGGCGCAGACAAGACGACGCCGCCCAAGAAACTCCAGCTGCCGGCGGCCACACCCATCGAGCTGAAACCGGGCACCCGACGGCGGGAATGGGTCACATATCAGCATGAGCTCTTCGGCACGATGACGTTCAACGCGGTGCCCTTCATGGAGCCGTCCCAGGACTTCATCAAGGTGGGCTCGGCGGAAGTCTGGGAGTACATCAATCCCCACCACGACGCCCATCCGATGCATGTCCACCTCGTCAACTTCCAGGTGCTGAACAGGCAGCCGATCGACGCAGCCGGTTACCAGGCGGATTACGAAAAGTGGCTTGACGGTGGCCGCAAACCGGAGAACCGGCCGGTGTTGGCGAACTATCTCACCGGCCCACCGATTCCGCCGGACCCGGACGAGGCACAGTCCGACAAGGACACCTTCAAGTCCTGTCCGGAGACGGTGACCAGGATCATCGTTCAGGAATTCAGTCCGCCCACGGATACGATCGCGTCGATCCCGGGCAGCGGCACTCAGCTTCCGGCGACGTACGTCCATCACTGCCACATCCTTGAACACGAAGACAACGACCTGATGCGCCCGTGGACGATCGTCGGCCACGGCGACCATGCCGATGGCGACCACAGCCACAGCCAAAACCACAGCCAAAACCACAGCCAAAGCCGTAACCACGGCCGGAGCCACGGCCACTGACGGGATCGACCCACCCGCATGTGCCGGTCCGCCTCCAAGGGGCGGGCCGGCGCTGACTCCGTGGCTCGCCCCTGCCCCGGATCCTGGCGCGTACGGCGCCCGCACAAGGACGGATGCGCTCGGCCCTCGAATGCCGCCCCGCCACACACTGTCGGTCTGACGAACCGGAGCCTGTCCCTCGGGAAGCCCGCACACGACAACTGTGGTTTACAGATTGAGGAGTTGGTAACTAAAGTTGTCGCATGACCTCATTCGAGATCACTCCGGAAGAACAGGTAGAGCTAGACAAGGCTCTCCACGACGCCCTCAATCCCCTCGCGTCGGCCATGCGCTCCCGGGCGTCGGGGCTGCCTGAGGACCGCATGTGGGAGGCGGACCCCGTCGAGGTGACGCTGTCCGTGCTGGCTGCATGGAAGGTCGTGGACGCAGAAGTCAAACGGCTGACGGCGATCGCAGCAGGCACCGCTGGGTCCTACGGAGCGAGTTACGAACAGATGGGTGCCGTGTGGGGCATCACCCGGCAAGGCGCCCGCAAGAAGTGGCCCGAAGCCGTCAGCCGCCCGGCCACCACAGCGGCGCGGACGAGCGGCGCACTCGAACTGTGCGGCGGAACGGCCGAACTGACGCAGGAGGACTCGTCCGGCGGCTGGCGGTGGACCGGCAAAGGCGCGGACGGAACGCATGGGGCCGCCGACGCCGGCACCTGGTACGTGACGAAGGAGGAGGCTGCGGCCCATGCGGGGGCCTTCCTGAAGGAGCACGCCCTCAGCCAGGCTTAAGGTCTGCCTCTTCGGTCATCTGCGGATCCAGAGGAGGTTGGCGGCGAGGTGGGGTCCGGCCTGGTAGGCGATGGTGGGCATCGGCCCGGCGAGCCCATTCAGATGTGCAGTTCGGGGGGAAAGCCCGTCCAGCGCAGCGCGGCGGGCAGATGTCGCATGTCGTTGGCGATGAGGACGGAGGCCGGCCGACCAGGCGCGTATCGGATGACCGTAAGTGCCGCGTTGCAGTGATTGAGGCCGAGCCAACGCCACTTCGGCGCATGCATGGCGTCCCGGACCAGCCAGGCGACGAGGAAGTTGTGCGTGACGACCAACTCGTGCCGGTCCTCCTCGCCGTCCACCGGTCCGGTGAACAGATCCAGCGCCTGGCGGGCGAGCGCAGGTCCGTGTTCCCGCTCCTCGTCAGTGGCACCAGCGAGGAAGCGGAGATAAAAGTCTGCCGATTCCTCCGGAAGCTCGCCCCTTGCTGGCATATAGGGCACGTAGTCACCGGCAACTTCCGAGACATGCAGAGGGACGCTCTTCAGTTCGTCGGCAATCAGACGCGCGGTCTCCTCCGCCCGCGGCAGCGGACCGTGGTGAACAGTTGCGAAGGGGGTGTCCCGGAGGCGTTGGCCGAGCAGCGTGGCTTGCCGACGGCCAACCTCTGTCAGCCTGCTCTCGTCCGGCGACGCCTCGCCGTGCCGGACGAGATAGAGGTAGCGGGTGGCCGTGCCGGTCATCTCGATCTCCTCTGCCCACTGGCGATCTTGTGCATCGCATCAATGGACGTTGCCTCCCTCAGCGCCGGTTCCCTTGTCCCACGCTGATCGGCAGGACCTCCACACCCTCGTTGCCGGCATCGGCCGAGACCGCGACGCCGTCCACGCCGGAGTCGTCCTGCGCTCGGCTTGCCCTGCCGTTGGGAAAATCGTCGCGAACCTCAACCGGTGGCGAGTTCAGTCCAGACCCCTGCCGGGTGCTCGGCCGGCTTCAACCACAACTGCGGCTGGGACTGCTGGTACTGCTCTTTGGTTCCCGGCTGCCAAAGGAAGCGGCCGTCCGCGTCCGGCCACACCACTTGCAGGACCGGGAACGGAGGCCGCCGGTAGTAGGAAATCGCGAGCCCGAAGAACTCCCGGTACCAGCGGAGATCCGCTGCCTTCAGGATGACGGACCGTTCCTCGATGACGCCGTGGCATTCCATGCCGCTCTCCAGCACAGCCCCAGCGGCAGCCTTGCGCCCGAGGGAGTTGAGCAGCACGTGCATTGTCTGGAGTTCCAGCCCGAACATGGCAAGCTCAGGCGTCCCGTGCGTGTGCCAGAGCCCGATCGTGTACGCGAAGCCCGGCCCTTCGTCGTCGGCAGGCACCATCACGACACTCCAACCGTGCTCCTCAACCTGCTCGACAGTCCGCAGGTCCAGGCGATCGGCCTCTGCCCGATCCCCGTAGTCATGGCAGATCACGCAACGGCAGGCAGGACGGTCGTGAGGCATGCCGGTGAGAGTACCTTGCGCGTCTCCGGCCGCACTTCGGCCCAGACGACGATGTCAGCAGCCGTGTTCCGGTCCTGCCTGGTTCACGCCCGGTGGCCCATCACGGAAGCGGTGCAACATTCGGCGAACGGGCAGCACTTGTCCAGGGGCGGGTCGGGAGGTAGGGGAATTCCGCCGGGATTCGACGTGGTCAAGGGCTCGGACAGCGACAGCCGGTTTCTGGACGCGCGGTGGGGGACATGCGCGCCGGCATGGGATGGCCGGGCTTGGTGGCTGGGGTCAGCGGTAGGCGGCGAGGAAGGCCCGGATGCCGGCGTCGGCGTAGTGGTCGAGTTCGGTCTGGGTGTGCTGTGGGCCACCGTGGAACATCGCCTTGTTCACCGGGATCCACAACAGCAGGCCGGAGAAGTGGTTCGCGGCCAGGAGCGCATCGTCGATACGCAACAGGCCTTGGTCGGCGAGGCGTTGGAAGGCGTCGGCCAGGGTGGTGAGTACCCGCTCGAAGCCCTGCTCGTACCAGGCGGCGCCCAGGTCGGGGAAGGTGTCGGCGTTGGCGATGATGAGCCGTCGCAGCTGGAGTACCTGGGGCTGGTTGAGTGTGGTGAGGAACTGGCGGGCCAGCCGGATCAGGTTCTCTTCCAGGGAATCGGCGTCGGCGGGAATGTCGGACACCAGGTCGATCATGGCTTCGACCCGGTCGGTGGTGGCCAGGATGATCTCGGAGAACAGCTTCTCCTTGTCGGCGAAGTGCTTGTAGACCGTCTGCTTGGAGACGGCTGCCTGCTTGGCGATGTCGTCCATGCTTGTGCCGGCGTAGCCCTTCGCCATGAACGCCGCCGTCGCGGCCTCCATGATCGCCTGGTGCTTGCGCGCGGACCGGCCGCCGGGTTCGTTCGCTTCCATGTCTCCTCCTTGGTTCGAGACCCAACAGTACTGGACAGTCCAGTTCTTCTTTGAGTACTGTACCGTCCAGTTCTTCGGTACTGAACCGTCCAGTTCCGAGCTTGGACTCGGCATAGGGGGATCTCCATGACTCAGGCGATCGACGCTCCGTTCGCGCATCGCGCTGTCTCCACTCCGCTCGCCACCCGCGCCCTGCTGGTCGCCGGCGCCGCGGCGGGCCCGCTGTTCCTCGGCGTGGGGGTGATCGAAGGCCTCACCCGCAACGGCTTCGACTTCACCCGAAACGCGATCAGCCAGCTCAGCCTCGGCTCCCCGGGATGGATCCAGGTCGTCAGCTTCCTGCTCACCGGCGTGCTGATCACAGCCGGCGCGGTAGGAATCCGCCGGGCGATCGGCCACACCGCAGGTGGCACATGGGCGCCGCGACTCATCGGAGTCTTCGGCGCATCCTTCCTACTCGCGGGGGTGTTCACCGCGGACCCCGGCGCAGGCTTCCCGGTCGGCACGCCGGACGGTCCGGCCACGTTGAGCGCACACGGATCGGTCCACATGCTCAGCGGCATGGTGGGCTACCTCGCGCTGTGTGCCGCGCTCCTCGTGCTGGCCCGGCACTTCGCCGCCCACGCTCGGCGCGGCTGGGCTCGTACCTGCCGCATCGTGCCGGTGGGAATCCTCGCCGGATTCGCCGGCTCCGCCACCACCGTGGCTGCCTTCACCGTCGGAGCAGGCCTCGGCCTGCTCATGCTCACCGCGGTCATTGCCCGGCTGGCCGGCTTGACCTCGACCTCGGAGCGGTAGCGGCTCCGGCTTCCGCCGCAACAGCAACGTCCCAAGCCCTCATGGCAGCGACGTCCCAAGCCCCCATGGAAGCGACGTTCCAAGCCCGCATAACAGCAACGTCCCAAGCCCGCACGCCCAGACAGACAGGATGCCCGCGAGATGACCGCACCGGTGAAAGGCCCCGCCAGCTACTTCCCGTCGATCGAGAAGAAGTACGGCCGCCCGATCGAGGAGTGGAAGGACTTGATCCGCTCCTCGCCCCTGACCAAGCACATGGAGCTCGTCACCTGGCTCAAGGCCGAGCACGGACTCGGCCACGGCCATGCCAACGCCCTCGTCGCCCACACCCTGAGCGAACGCAACGGAAGCTGACCCGAATACGGGTTCTGCACGACCGGTGCGTCCCGCGGAACCCGTGCTCGGTCCCGGTACTGCCGGTTCTCGTGAAGATCGAACGCGCCGAACGTGGCACGCCTCGCCAAGTCGGACGCGGCTTGCGGAAGCGGTCAGAGGGCCTTGGTCATGAAGGTGCTGTTCGGGTCGTGCTGGTAGTCCGCGAAGGGTTCGCAGCGGCGGAAGCCGAACTTCTCGTACAGCCTTCTGGCCGGCAGGAAGAACTCGCCTGAGCCGGTCTCCAGGCTCAGGCGAGTGAAGCCCATGTCTTCGGCTTCGCTGAGGATGTGCTCCAGTAGCTGGGAGGCGATCCCGCTTCGCTGCCGCGTCGGCCGGGTACGCATCGACTTCAGTTCCGCGTGGTTCGTGTCCAGTCTCTTGATCGCACCACAGCCCACCAGGCTGTCGCCGTCCACGGCTGACCAGAACGTGATCTCGGGCTTCCGGAGACTGTCGAGGTGGAGCGCGTGCTTGCTCTCCAAGGGCGTGAGGGACCGCATCTGCTCGACGTGGTCGGCTAGGAACCTGGCGATCTCCGGGCCGGAGAGGTCATCTACCGCAATCTTCAACACGCCTATCCGTTCTCCGAGTTCCCGGTGGTCCCGGTGCCGCCTTGTCGTGTCTGATCCGCTTTCTGAAGTGGCGCAGATCGAGCCTACGTCGATCGATCTGGAAGTGCGAAGCCACATGTTGAAGCGGGAAGCCACAGGTTGAAGAGCGAAGCCACATGTTTCGGATCGCCCTGGTGGCGGGGCCGTCCCCCCCCGCATTGCCTTCGGCTTCCGCGGCACTGGAATCCCGACGCCGCCCTCGACCAGGGCTCATGACGCTCCTGCGCGGTCTTACCGGCCGGCCCCGCCCCCACCAGCCGACTCACCACTTGGCGCCCTACACACCGTCGCTGACCTTGATTACGGTGGGCACCGCACATGGCACAAGAGATACGGGAGGGCCCGTGGACGCCTTACGCGCCAAACACCGCAGTCCCATCGGCGATGACGGCCATCAGCCCCATCGTCCCGTCCCGCCGCCACCGCCACCGCCGCCGGCCCCGGACCAGAAGTAATCCACCGTGCGCGCGCCCGCGGCCACCGCCGCTCACGCCCAGCGCCTGCTGGCCCAGGTGAAGCAGGTCCTCCACCACCCCGTACCGCCCGCCCTGGAGCAGGCACTGCGCACGGTGCCTCGGCACCTGTTTCTTCCCGACCGCATCTGGCGCGGCGACGGCCAAGGCGGCTACGACCTCATCGACCGCACCGCGGAGCCCAACCGCTGGCTGGAAGCGGCGTACTCCGACGTCTCCCTGGTCACGCAGTTCGGCGACGGTCTGCCCACGTCCTCGGCCTCGATGCCGTCCATGGTGCTGCGCACGCTGCTGCTCGCAGGTCTCGACGCCCCGTCCCGCCCGCTCAGCGTGGCAGAAATGGGCACGGCCACGGGCTTCAACGCTGCCCTGCTCTGTGCCCTGCTCGGCGACCGCGGCGTCACCACGATCGAGGTGGATGCGGCACTGGCAGAACTGGGGGAGCACAACCTCCGTGCGGCGGGCTACACCCCGACGGTGATCCGCGGCGATGCCGCGGCCGGTTGGCCGGAGGGCGCACCCTACGACCTGGTCCTCGCGACGTTCTCCGTCGACCGGCTTCCTCCTGCGTGGACAGCGCAGACCGCCCCGGGCGGGCGCATCGTCACACCCTGGAACTCGGCCTGGTGTTGCTACGGCACCCTGGCGCTGACCACCCACCCGGACGGCAGCGCACAGGGCCGCTTCCACTCGTTCGCGTCCTACCTGCCCATGCGGCGCCCTCAACCCGCTCGCGGCGCCCCAGGGCCGGAGGGCGGACACGATCGTCCGCAGACCTCCGCGAGCGCGCTCTCCCCGTGGGCAGTCGCCGGCGGGGACCTGGACGCCGAATTCCACGTCGGACTCGCCGTCCCGGGCGCCTCATTCGCCTGGGACACCAGCGGCACCCACGCCCCGGCGCGCCTGGAGGTCGTCGACGCCACCGGCCCGTCCTGGGCCACCGTCGACTACGACGGGCAGCGCAGCGACAGGTTCGCCGTCACCGAGTCCGGTCCGCGACGACTGTGGGAGGAGATCACCGCCACATACGACCGTTGGCTGAGACTTGGCCGTCCGGGTGTCGACCAGCACGGTCTGACCGTGGACGCCGCAGGGGTGCACACCCCATGGGTGGAGGCAACTGGACGCCGGCACACGGTGTGCCCTGCTCAGGCAGCGGAGGCCGCCGCCGAGCCGCCGGGTATCCCGGGCGAGTTCGCCGCGTCGGTGGAGGATGGATTCCCGCTGGGGTAAGCGTAGGGCCCGGCTGTGCAAGCGGCTGGGCCTGAGAGCTCCGCACGGAATGACGTGAGGCGTCACAGTAGGCTCCCGCCATGACGCTTGGGTACTGGGAACGGCACGGCTTCGACGACCCGGCGGTGGCGGCCGACCGGGACGAACTGATCAAGTCGGCGGACCAGAACCCGGACCGTTGCGCCGCCTTCCGCAACCTGCTGCGCTCCGGGCGGCGGGACGCGGTGTGCACGGCGCTGGAGT
Source organism: Streptomyces nigrescens (assembly GCA_024349765.1). Lineage (GTDB taxonomy): Bacteria > Actinomycetota > Actinomycetes > Streptomycetales > Streptomycetaceae > Streptomyces > Streptomyces endophytica. Next base: position 595,025 of record AP026074.1, read on the forward strand.
ACTTCCACTACGAGGACCGGCAAGCCCGGTGGGGTTTCGGTAACCCCCTGGACGAGTACGCCGGGGAGGTGCTGGACCGGGCCCGATGGGTGCTGCGCGGGACGCCGCTGCCTGCAGCGCGAGGGCAGGACCGGGCCAGCGCGCTCTGGGCGATCCAGAACCACGCCGAGGCTGCGGACGCCCCACTGATCACCGCCGCGCTGCGCGCCGTGGACGGTGACGTCGTCGATGATGGCGCCGTGTCCGCCGCCGGGCAGTGCCTCTACGCCTGCGATGTGCCTGAGGACGGAGAACTCGTTGCCCAGCTCGGCGCGATGGCCCTGGACGAGGACCGCCCCCTGCGCGTCCGGGTGGCGTGCGCAGGGGCGCTGGCCTCGGCGGAGTCCGACCAGGCCGCCGAGATCGCGGTACGGCTGACCGACGTCCCGGAACGTGAGCTCCAACTGGCCGGCGCGCTTGTCCTCACCGCTCACCTCGACACCCATCGCCCCCTCCTCGAACGTCTGGTGGCCACCTGGCCCCCCAACACCCCCCAGGCGGACGACATCCGGGATGCCTTGGCGGAGGTCGGGGATGAGGTGTGACGTGCTCGTAGAACTCCCGACGGCGTGATCTCCGGGGTGGTGGGATCACGTTGTTGAAGCCGGACTCCCTCACAAGCACCTTCGACGACTGGCGGAAGGTGACTGTGAGTGCCGACTCCCCTCCGGAGCAGCCGGCAAGCTGACGGTAGGCGGCTGCGGCACCGATCGGGTCATGCGGAGGCCGGTGGATCTGCCTGTCCCAGCATGTCGGCGAGGGGGATGCCGGTTCGGGCTGCTGCGATGCGACGTGCGCGCAGCTGGGCTCGGGTACGGGGGCGGAACGTGGGTTCCTTGCCGCAGCCGCAGGGTTCGCGGCCCTCGTAGCGCAGTCCGGCGTCGAGTACCGCAGCCACGACGGTCCATGCCTTGGTGTTCCCGCGCCGTGGAGCCGCGAAGTCGTGGCCGGCGCAGACCATGGGCTCTGAGCATCGGGGGCATCGGTGCTCGCCGGGCCCGGGATGCCGCTTGAACGCGACGCGGCAGGGCACGCACGCGTAGTGCAGCTTGTAGGGCTTCTCGGCGTAGTAGCACATGGGGTGAACGTACCCGGCGTTGTGGCGGCCGGCGAGACGGTTGTGCCGCCCAGGCCAGGGGACGTGGTGTCGGGCGCCGCCGTCGGCAAACCGTCGATGAAGTGGGCTGGCATGCTGAGGTTCATGAAGATCGCGACAGCCCAGTTCACCTGTGTTCCTGCGGACATTTCAGCGAATGTGCAGCAGATGGCCTCCCTCGCCGATGAGGCGCGAGTCCAAGGGGCCGAGCTCGTGGTGTTTCCTGAGCTGGCGCTGACCGGGTACGAGCTCGAAGCCGTGCGTGCCCGTCGTGATCTCTGGGTGCAGCCGGACGACCCGCGGCTGGATGCGGTCAGGGCGTCCGGTGTCGCCAGCGTCATCAATGGTGTTGCGGCCACCGAAGGAGAGCGGCCTGTCATCGAGACGTTGGTCTTCGGCGCTGATGGCGAACTGCTTACCACCTACCGCAAGCAGCATCTGTTCCAGCACGAGCAGGATGTCTTCGCGGTAGGGCAGCGTGACGGGCGATTCGAGTGCGGAGGACTTCGTTTCGCTCTGGCCACGTGTTTTGACAACCACTTCTCCGAACTGGTCGCCCGTGGCGCCGCCGATGGGTGTCAGGTGCATCTGGCCAGCTCGCTGTATGGCACGGGCGGCGGCGTGGAGGAGCTGGCGACGGTGTATCCGGACATCGCCAAGAACTTCGGCCTGTACGTGGTGATGGCCAACCATGTGGGCCCGGCGGGCGAGTGGACCGGCTGCGGCCGCTCCGCGCTGTGGGCTCCGGGCGGCGCCCTGCTCGCGCAGGCCGACGCTGCCACGCCCATGGTGGTCACCGCGGAGATCGGGTAGAGCGGGGCCGGCCCATCGGTGCACTGGAATCGATGGGATGACGAACCGGGTCCGGCAGGTTCATGTGCCGGACCCGGGAGTGTCAGCCATTCATGGCCGCCCAGAACTCCTCGAAGGACATCTGGCGGTCGCCGTTGGTGTCGAGCGAGTCGATCAGCTCCTGGGCCTGCGCCTCGGTGATCTGCGAGCCCTCCAACTCCGCCACGACCTTCCGGTATTCGTCCGCGGTGACCTGGCCGTCCCCGTCGAGGTCGTAGCGCTCGAAGACCTTGCGCGCCGCCGTCTCCACGATGTCTGCCATGTGCTCCGCCCTTCTGTGATCTTCACTGACATGCCCAGACTATCCGTCCGCTCGGAGAGACACGGGCGCGCCCATCCTGCCCGGTGGCTTGTCGCGCACCCCTGGCCGGGAAATCGGTCCACTGCCGGATCGGTGGCCCGAGTGGGTTCTCGGAGTCCCCTCGCCTCATGCGACCACATCGGACCGCGAGCGGGCGGTGAGCCCTGATCATGAGTCGCCACTTGATGCCGGACGGCTTCCCGTCCGGCAGGTTGGATGCCGTCGTGAGCTCGCGCGGTCGGCCGGACAGCCGTGCCTAGGCTTTGCGGGCGAGTAGTTGAACCTCTTGGAACTGCCGTCGGTCGGTGGGCTGAGGCTCGCGAACCATCCGGGCCACCTCGGCCAACCCGGACTCGCGCAGCATCGTGGCAAGGTGATCAGGCCACCACCGATAGGCCGGCGCTACGGTGTGATCGAAGACCTGCGTCGGGTGAGACGGATCATCGCTTGCCGAAAAGCCGAGCAGAAGGTGGCCGCCAGGTGCCAGCACGCGGTGGAACTCCGCCAAGATGACCGGGAGTTCTTGCGGCGGGGTGTGGATGATGGACCAACGTGAGAGTACGCCGCCCAGCGTGCCGTCAGCGATGTCCGACGCGGCCATCGAGCCCACGTCGAACCGCAGGCCCGGATAGGCCTGTCGAGCCAGCTTGATCATCTCAGGAGAGGCGTCGATACCGAACGCCGCCAGCCCCAGCTCGTCCAGATAAGCGGTGATATGGCCAGGCCCGCACCCCAGGTCTGCGACCTGACCATCCCCACTGGCACGTACGACCTCGGCGAAGGCGTCCAACATCGCACGGTCCAGGGGCCGGTCACGCAGCGAGTCGCGGAACAACTGCGCATAGGCGGGGGCAGCAGCGTCGTAGGCATCGCGGGTGGCACTGAGGGCGTCGTGTTCGACCATGCTCAGGACAGTAGTTCCTGGCGTTGAGTCGAGCCGAGGGAATGACGATCTTCCCTCCTGTCTGTCTGTCCGGGCTCCCGCTGGTGGCTTGGTGTGCAGCCCTGGCCGGGCAATCGGTCGACTGTCGGATCGGTGCCTCTCGGGAGGTCGAGGGCGGTCGAGGGTGGTCGGTGGGTGCCGCCGCACCAGGCGGGTGACCGTCGTACACGAATCCGGTGATGTCGTGACGATCTCAAGACATTCCACCGCCCGATTGGTGGGGATGAGTGAAGTTGGCCAGGGTTTCGGCGGATTACCCGTGAACCGCCGTGCAGAAAGGGAGTGTTCATGAGGCGTATCACCCGGAAGTTCGCCGTCACCGCTGCTGTCGCTGCGTTGGTGGGTATGGCGGGAGGGGGAGCGGCGCAGGCGTTGTCACCGACTGCCGCGGCTGTGGCGGCGCCCGGCTACCACGCGCCCTCCGCATGCCGTCCGGCGAACCACACCGCCAAGATCACGGTAGGGCCTGCCACCACGGGTCACCGTCACTACCGCGTCACCCTGATCGCGGCGCCCGGGTACGAACCGTGCAGGCTTGCCGGTTCACCGACTGACGTGCGGTTCTACCACCACGGTGCCCTGAACGCGGTCACTGCCGGCCAATACGGCCCGCAGGGCGCGGTCGTGAACTTCGGTCCGGGCCATCCCGTCCACTTCGACATCCAGGTCCCGTACGGTGCCGGTGGCGCTCCCGCCGACGAGGCAACCTTCACCCTCAAGGCTCCGGACGGGGTGATCCCCGGTGAGTCCACCGCCTACGGCCCCCTCACCGTGGGCGCGGGCACCGTCATCGGTCCGGTTCGACCCGGCGCCTGATCTTCAGCCGCACACTCTGCCGGCATTCCGCAACGCTTGCTCCTGCGCAATGCCGGCGAGCCGCCCCTTCCGTTGGAGACGTAGGAGCCCGCATATGAGGACGCGGGCCAACCTTGTACGAAGCGGATCTCGCGTGTCGAAACGCGGGTGTGGTGGCCGCCCGCCGTGCCCGACGCGCCACCTCCCGCGGCGGGCTCGGCAGGGCCCGGCGCCCGGCTCGCCGCCCGCACACAGCCGGGTGACCATGGAATACGGGACCGGTCGGGGGACCAGGCACTGGGAGGCACCCGTGGCGCACACCCCGACAACCGACGTACTGATCGCGGGCGGGATGGTCGCTACCGAGGTACCGCCGACCGGCGACGTGGGCCCGGGCACTTCCCACCGCCCAGAGTCCCGGATCGGACTGCATACCGTCGCCGTCCTCGCCCCTGGAGCCGTACCGACGACCGCCCACCCTCTGCCCGTGCCTGGATATCACGACACCGCCGGGGAGTTCGCCCGGCTCAACCGCCGTGACGGCCCGACCGGGTTCGTCATCCGTCCGGACGGACAGCTCGGCGCCCGCTTCCCTCTCGCCGACACCGCGGCTGCCCTCTCCGACTACTTCGCGGGCCTCTCGGCGAGGTGGGTACGACACTGGCCGGACTCGATGACGGTTGTGCCCTGAGGAAGACCTCGTGACGGCGCGAAACGCGCTGGAGCGGGCCGGGTGGGTTGCACCCGACCGGCGGTCACATCGCTCTCACTCTCGAAATCTGCTACGACGCACCGGGCGGCCGAGGCGAGTGCCTCACAACTCACGCCCCGTACAGGCTTGTCTCCACCAGGCCGGGCCGGGCAGAGTCGTTCACCATGCGTCGCACGAACTGCCGGCTGAGCGCGTGTGCCCGTCTCGTCTTGCCCGACGGGCGCACCCTCACCGTGCCCGAGGCGGCGCAGGGGCCGACCATGGAGAACCCGGCCCGTTTCCATGCCGAACTGACTTCGCTCCTGGAGAGAACATGAGCAGCGCCCTTCTTGTGATGGACGTCCAACAGGCCATCGTGGACTTCGTCGATGACGGCTCCGGATACCTGCCACGGCTGCGCAGGGCGATCGACGGGGCCCGGGCGGCGAACATCCCCGTGATCTACGTGGTCATCGCCTTACGTCCCGGCTTTCCGGAAGTCGGCACGCGCAACAGGGCTCTCGCTGCCATCGCACGGGCCGGCCTCTACGTCGAGGGCGCCCCAGGCACCGAGATCCACCCTGAGGTCGCGCCGCAGCCGGGCGACGTGGTGGTCACGAAGAGACGGGCGAGTGCGTTCTCGGGCAGTGATCTCGACGTGGTGCTGAGGGCACGCGGTATCGACAGCCTCGTGCTCACCGGCATCGCCACCAGCGCTGTGGTGCTGTCGACCCTGTGTCAGGCGAACGACCTGGACTTCGGCCTCACCGTGCTGCCCGACGCCTGTCTGGACACCGACCCGGAGCTGCACCGGGTCCTCATCGAGCGACTGTTCCCGCAGTGGGCGGATGTCGTCCCCGTCGACGACTGGCTCAAGACGATCGCCCCTCAATAGCGGCAGACCAGGCGGACGACAACATGGGCGGCCGGCTTCGGCGGGCCTGCCTGTCTGCGCGCGGGGGACGCGACGCCGCTTCGTAGTTGCGCGAATCCGGGCTGTCGAAGGCGGCCTCCGGCGGCAGAGCCCGGTGGCCGGATCGAAAGGCTCGTATGAACCGTCACGGCAAGCACCGTTGCAGGGCTAGCCCTCACAAAGGGGCTTTCCGAGATTCATGGCTGTCTCGGATGCGTCCTTGTGGGTCAGGGCGACGACCAATGCCGTCAGGGGGACCATGAGGCCGGCGACGATGACGAAGAGTGTGGGAAGCCAGCTCTGCCAGCCGGAAGTGCGGGGGAGTCCACCACGCCGCTGGGCGCGGGACACAAGTAGGTGAACGAGCACTGCCGAGGTGGCCGCGAGGAGGCCGCCGTAGGCGGATGCGAAGTGCGTCCACGGCACCGCCATGTAGCGGCAGGCAGCCGACTGGTGGTGTATGTGGGCACTGGACAGCGCGAGGCATGTGGCGAAGCAGGCGATCGCGGTCAACGAGAGCAGGGGCACGGGAAGGACCTGTGTCCAGCGTAGTGCGGGGCGATGCGGTCGAGCCTCGTGCTGTGTGACTGCCTCGGCCATGCCTATCAGTACCAATCCGGGTGTGGGCGGGCGATGTGGACTTGCTGCTGTCCTTCGGCCTTTTTTCGTTGCGGGGGAGTCGGCCTTGCAGGCTCTGGATGATGTCCCCGGGCCTGGCATCGGAGCGGGGGACCGGTGCTGCGTTCCTTGACCGTGCCCACCCGTATGTCAGACACCGGCGACCCCCGTTACGTTTGCTCTTTCCCCGCACCTGGCTCTGTGCCCGGCCGGTGCTCGCTCCCTACCTGCTACCTGCACACCGTACGAAGTGGCCGACAGGACCACCAAAGACCGCCTCTGAAGGGGCGGTTCTGGATCGAAGCCGCTGAAACCGAGCGGAGCCGGAAGGGCCTGCACGAAGTTGACGTGCGCGCCCACCTGGCCGGAGGGTCGGGGTGGCGATCCTCCGTTGGCTCGGCGACGACCGCACCACCGCCATATGGCCGGCTGAGGACGGAAACCTGGCTGTCCCGGACCACACGTAGGGGCCGAGGCGCCGGGTTCAGCCGTCCCGGCGCCAGATCGTGCTGCCCAGGTCGGCGCCGCGGACGAGCTGGACGCGCCAGGGGGCGATGCGGATCACGTGGTATTGGGGGTCGTCCGGCCCGCCGCGCCAGTAGTGGACCGGGTCGTAGCCGACGCCCGGCGGCCCGCCCCTGAGGTAGAGGTCCCAGGCGTGGCGCCGGGCACCCTCGTCTTCGGCCCAGGCAGAGACGCTGTCGACGAAGAGGGCGTTCTGCCTGGACCTCGGAGAAGTCGTGGGTCCTGGTGGCCACGAGGGGTCTCCCTTACCCAGGGGTCGGCGCGGCGGTCGCGTCCGAGGGCGGCACCTCAGATCGCGTTGTGGGTCTCCGGACGGCCCGCGCCGTCCGTACGGTCCGTGCTCACGGCCACCGGCACCGTGCCCGCCCGGCCCCCGTCCCGCAGCCCGAACGCGCCGATGGCGACGGCGAGCAGGGCGGTGGCGAGCGGGACGGCGAGGGCGGCGTGGTAGCCGTCGAGCAGGGCGGCGGGGCTGCCCGCATCCGTGGCGGCGACGTTGACCGCGGTGGCGGCGGAGAGGCCGAGCGCGGCGCCGAACTGGAAGGAGGTGTAGAGCAGGCCGCCGGCGAGGCCCTGCTCGGATTCCGCTACGCCGTCCGTGGCGACGATGGTGAGCGGTCCGTACGCCAGCGAGAAGCCGAGGCCGAGGAGGATCAGGCTCGGCAGCATCATCGGGTACGTCCAGTCGGCGCCGACCGGCAGGAACAGGCCGTACGAGAGCGCCGCCAGCAGCAGTCCGCCGAAGATCACCCGGGCGTTGCCGAACCGGTCCACGAGTTTGGGGGTGAGCGTGGGCGACAGGATCGCGTCGATGCCGATGACGATCATCGCGAAGCTCGTCTGGAGCGGGGACCAGCCGCGCAGTTCCTGGAGGTAGAGCACCACCAGGAACTGGAAGCCGAAGAAGCCGGCGGCGAAGAGCAGCCCGACGAGGTTGGCGCGGACCAGCGAACCGCGGCGGAGGATGCCGAGGCGGACGAGCGGGGTGGCGGCGCGGCGCTCTACGGCAGCGAAGGCGGCGAGGAGGGTGAGGCCGGCGGCCAGCGTGCCGGCGGTCCAGCCGACGTCCGCGTGCGAGGCGCGTTCGACCCCCAGGACGAGCAGCACGATGGCCGCGGTGACGGTGATCGCGCCCGCCAGATCGACGCCCTGCCCGGCCCGGTCCTCCTGCGGCGACTTCGGCACGAGGGCGAGCGCGGCGACCAGGAGGGCGGCGGACAGCGCGACCGGCGCGAAGAACACCCAGCGCCAGTCGGCCGCGGCGAGCAGCCCGCCGACGACCAGGCCGATGGAGAACCCGCCGGCCGCGGTGCCGGAGTAGATGAGCAGGGCCCGGTCGCGCTGCGGCCCCTCCGCGAAGCTCGTGGTGATGATGGACAGGCCGGCCGGGGTCATGAAGGCGGCCGCGACACCGGTGACGAACCGAGCGGCGATCAGCATCCAGCCCTCGGTGGCGAAGCCGCCCAGGCCGGAGAAGAGCACGAAGACGGACAGCCAGAAGACGAACATCCGGCGGCGCCCGAAGAGGTCGGCCGCGCGTCCGCCCAGCAGCATGAAGCCGCCGTAGCCCAGGACGTAGGCGCTCATGACCCACTGCAGCTCGCCGGTGGACATGCCGAGGTCCGCGCGGATCGACGGCAGGGCCACGTTGAGCATGGCCACGTCGATGCCCTCCAAGAAGATCGCCCCGCACAGGACGAACAACACGCCCCAGTTTCTTGCGCTCATCTGCATCTCTCGATCCCTCGGTTCCTCGGTGACGTGGGTGGATGGGGGCGGGGGACGAGGTCGTCTCCCGCTCCACCACACTCGATCGGCCGGGGAGGGGGAACAACAGCGAAGATCGCAATGTTCGTTCAGGCAGGCTTACCGATCCGGGGACTTCCGGGGAGCGGAGGTTGTCCATGGAGCGCGACGAACTGGAATGCTTTCTCATCCTCGCCGAGGAGTTGCACTTCGGCCGCACGGCCGAGCGCATGCGACTGTCCCGGGCCCGGGTGAGCCAGCTCGTGCAGCGGCTCGAACGCCGCATCGGCGCCCCGCTGTTCGTCCGTACGAGCCGCCGGGTCGCCCTCACCGCCCTCGGCCGGCAGCTCCGTGAAGACCTCGAACCCCATCACCGCGCGATCGACGCGGCCCTGGCCAGAGCCGCCGCTGCCGCGCGCGGCGTCAGCGGGGTGCTGCACGTCGGCTTCTCCAGTCCGCCGGCCGGGGAGGTGGTGCTGCGGGCGGCCGAGGCGTTGCGCGCGAGCCACCCGGAGCTCGACGTGGAGATCTGCGAGGTGCCGCTGTCCGATCCGTACGGGCCGCTGCGCAAGGGCGAGTTCGATGTCCAGCTCACCGAGCTCCCGGTACGCGAGGAGGACCTGGGCGAAGGCCCCGCGCTGCTCACGGAGGAGCGGGTGCTGGCCATCGCCTCAGGTCATCCGCTCGCCGCCCGAAGACTGGTCTCGCTCGAAGACCTGGCCAAGGTGGTGCTGCTGACGATCGCCGGTGAACTCCCCGATTACCGGCTGGAGCACCATGTCCCCGCGCGGACACCAGGCGGCCGCCCCATCGCGCACGGCCCGAGCGTCACCAACATGCAGGAGGCGCTGATGCTCGTTGCCGCCGGCAAGGGCGCCTTCCTCACCGCCGCACACACCGCCACCTACCATGCCCGCCCCGGCATCTGCTACCTCCCCTTCGACGACGCGGCCCCGGTCGGTTACGGGCTGGTCTGGCGCGCCGGCGACACCACCGGCGCGGTGCGGGCCTTCGCGCGGATCGCGCTGGAGGTGGCGCGGGCGAACCTGACCGGCGGGGAGTTGGACTCGGCAGACCTGACCGGAACCAACTGAGAGGCGCACAACTCACCTCCGACTGACCATTTCCGAAGGAGTTGGTTGTGGCGGTTCGTGGTTGAGGGCGGCGTCGATCGGGGTCTGCACCGACCCGCGCGAGGCGGGTCCTTCGCCCTTCCCATGCCGGAATGGGGCCGGGAGCCAGCCCCTGACACCTCGTCACCTCGCATGGGCTGTGATGCCCCTTGATATTGACACTGCATACGGTCGACCGCATGCTTTAATAATGACGTCGACATACTTCACCGAGGAGACCGACCCGTTCTGCCTGGCCACGATCGATGCTGCGGCGATGCTGTTCGATGCCCCCTGGCAGCGCTACGCCGTGATCGGGGACAGCCTCTCCGCAGGGACGGGAGACAAGAGCGTCGGCTACGGGAACCAGGGCTGGTCCGATCGATTCGCGCACATCCTGCGGCAGGTGCGGCCTGATCTGGCCTACCTCAACACGGCGGTGATCCGGGCCACGACGGTTGACACCCTTGACCACCAGATCGACGGGATGCGGGACTTCGCCCCGGACCTGCTGCACCTCCCGTGCGGCGCCAACGACCTCCTGCGCCGCTCACCGGATTTCGGGGCGATCGAGCAGGACATGCGGAAGATGTACGACCTGGCGGCTGAGACGGGTGCGCAGCTCACGACGTTCACCCTGGGGCGCGCCTACGTCGTGCCGGTCTTCCCCGACTGGACGGAGCGCGTGCTCACCCTGAACGACCTGACGCGCGCCCTTGCCGACGAGTATGACGTCGTCGTTGTCGACATGTGGGATCACCCGGTCAACTCCCGGGAGAACCTGCTGAGTGCCGATCGCATCCACTTCTCCACGTCGGGCCAGGCCGTCATGGCGAGCGAGATGGTCAGGGCGTTGGCTGCCACCCTGGCCCGCCGCACGCCCTGAACGACGGTGTGGCAGGGCGAGGAGGAGGCCGACGTGGTGTGGCGGGGGAGGTCATGGACCCCTTCACCACACCGCGTTCGCCGCCGGCGCCCGGCTCTCGCCCGGGCGTCATGGGCCGCCGTCCGCCACTGGCACAGATCCTCGGCCCCGCGCATGTGGTCAACGCTCCTGCCGGGGCCCATCAACGCGTCCGCGCGCCAAAGCGAGAACGCTTCCTCCAAGATCGCTCAAGATCGCTGCGACGATGGCCGGTGTCGCCGGCGTCAGGCTCAACCCCTTCTGCACGAGTTCGCTGAAGCGGTGCATGAGCCTTGTCGGCCCGGAGTATTCAGAGTGCTTGGATCCATGCGCATCGAGGTGGCTGACTCGGGGTGGAGCCCGTACGGATGGATGGGTGGGTCCTCTCGGTGGATCGCCCACAAGAGGTACGATCGACCGTATGGACACTGGGGCGCGAACGTTCGTCAGGCGGGCAGATGCGGTGTCGATCACTGACAAACGCCTGCTCAAAGGGGCACGGGCGCGTGAGACCGCACTGCGGCGCGCCGTCGACATCGCCTCCCTCGACGGGCTGGACGACGTGAGCTTCGGCCGTCTCGCGACCGATACGGGCATGAGCAAGGCGGGCATCCAGACCCTCTTCAGGTCCAAGGAAGTGCTCCAGCTCGCGACCATCGACTATGCGCGCGAAATGTTCATCGATGAGGTCATCCGCCCGGCGAGGGAAGCGGCTCCCGGAGTCGACCGGCTGCGCTCCCTGATCGAGCACTGGATTGATTACGCCAAAACCCCGCTGTTCGAAGGTGGCTGTTTCCGCGTCGCGAACATCGCCCGTTTTGACAGCAAGCCGGGAACGATCCGCGACGCCCTGCTCCGCAACCAGCAGGAATGGCTCGACACCATCGGGAAGGAATTGCGGAACGCCGTCGCATCCCACGAGATCGCGGAACTCGACATCGACCTCGCGGTCTTCCAGATCGATTCCGTGCTCTGCGCGGCCAACACGGCTCTGCGCCTCGGAGACGAAGACGTCATCGCCAAGGTTCGCCGCACCGTCGAAAATCTCCTGAACACGGCCTGAACACTCCACGCGCCGAACCGTGCGGCGCACGAGGTGCCGGCGCCTCCCGGGACTCGATCCCCGGAGGCGCCGGCACCTGCTGCACGTCGTCATGCCTTCGTCGTCGGCGCCTTCGGCAGGAGGAACACCAGCAGGGCCGCGAGCGCCGCGATGGCGCAGGTCGTCAGGGACGTCAGCGCGAAGGCGTGTCCCGCCGCGTGTACCTTGTCGCCCGAGGCGGCGCCGGTCTGGAAGGAGTGGAAGAACACCGCTCCGACGACCGCCACGCCCAGCGCAGCGCCGACCTGCTGTGCGGTGGACAGCGAGCCCGAGGCCATGCCCGCGGACTGCGGATCGATCCGCGCCAGGACCGTATTGAGCAGCGGAGTGATCAGCAACCCGCCCCCCACGCTCTGCAGCATCAGGGTCGGGATGATGAGCAGGGGCGTCAGACGCGGCCCGGAGAGCAGGACCACGGCGGTCGTCAGATAGCCGATCGTGAGGACGACCGCGCCGACCTCCAGTACGCGGCGTCCGTACTTCGGGACGATCCGGCCGGCGATCATGCTGCAGACGAAGAAGGTCACCGCCGCCGGCGTGTACACCAGCCCGGCACCGAGCGCCGACATGCCCAGCCCGTCCTGCATCGAGACGGACAGCGCCAGGTAGTACGAGGTCAGAAGCGCATACACGGCGAGGACGAGGACGATACCGAGCGAGAACGAGCGCTGCGCGAAGAGCGACAACTTGATCAGCGGCTCACCGCCACGCCGCTCGACGGCGCGCTCCAGCGCGACGAAGAGCACGAACGCCACCGCGCTGCACGCGATGCACGCCCATGTCCACCAGGGCCAGCCCGAGTCCCGCCCCTGGATGAGCGGGTAGGTGAGCAACAGCAGGGCCGCACTGAGGACCAGAACGCCGGGCACATCGAGCTTGCGGGTTTGCTCCGCCCGCGACTCCGGTACGTACTTGAGGGCCAGCAGGATCGTGACGATCCCGATGGGGATGTTCACCCAGAACACCGAGCGCCAGTCGGAGCCGAAGAGGTTGGCGCCGATCAGGAGGCCACCGATCAACTGGCCGCTGACCGACGCCATGCCGATGACGACGCCGAAGACACCGAAGACACGGTGTCGGTTCTGCGCTGAGACCGTCAGCGTGATGATGGCGAAGACCTGCGGAACCATCAGCGCCGCGCCGAGCCCCTGGACGATGCGGGCACCGATGAGCACGGCCGGATCGCCCGCCAAGGCACAGGCGATGGACGAGAGCGTGAAGACCGTCGTCCCGATGATGAAGACGCGCTTGCGTCCGTACAGATCGGCGAGCCGTCCGCCGGTGATCATGAAGACCGCGTAGCTCAACTGGTAGCCGGCGAGGACCCATTGGATCTCGCTCGCGGTCGCCTTGAGATCGGTCTGGATGGCTGGGCCGGCCACGACGACGATGAACGAGTCCAGGATCGCCATGAACATACCGATCATGACGGTCGACAGTGCGGCCCAAGGCACCGCATCCCTTGTGCCCGGCTGCGCGTTGGGCGCCGCCTTCAGTGTGTGGCTGGCATTCGACATGTGAGGCAATCCCTTTCGCGGCAAAGCGCACTGGCTCAGCGGTTCCGAGCTCCGCCAAAGAATACGTGCGACCGTATGTTCACTGCAATCGGTTATCCCTTGAGTCAGCGCGAACGCCTTAGGGCTGCCGGGCAGGCGGGTGGCGCATCAGTAGGTGGGTGTCAATGCCCGGCCAGGAATAACGATTGACGCCATGTCAGGCCGCCTGGTGGTCAACCCGCCCCGGCCAACGATGTGTTCGCTCGCGCCCCCAGGGCCGGGACGTAGTCGTTCGTGAGCGGGATGCGTGTGCAGCTGATGCGGTGGGTGGGGGAGCTTGGCTCGGAGCGCGACTCGGCGAACCGCCGCCGACGAGGGGGCGGGTGGGGCGGCGGCATGGGCGCGGATGGTGAGGGGGCGGGGGAGTGGCGCGGTGATCGCCATGAAGGCGAGGGAGTTGGTGATGATCGAGGTCGCGTCGGCGAGCGCCGCGCTCTGCCTGGCCGGCGAGGTGCCCACGTCGTTGCCGCATCGGAAGCCGACGGCGAGCAGGCCGCGGACCCGGCCCCGGGCCCGGATCCGGGCCAAGGTCGTCGCTTGGGTCCGCGGCCACCGCTACCTCGCGCACCCCGCCGGCCTGGCCGGCGGTAGCGGACGATGCTTTCAGTCGTTTGTGGTGGCCGGGCAGGCGTTGTCGGGGCCGATGGCGTTGCTGATGCGGCGGCCGATCTGGCGCAGCTGCTTCTGCTGGGCCTTGGTGAGCGGGTCGAAAACCAGGCGGCGCACCTCCGCGACATGGCCGGGGGCGGCGGCCGCGACTTTGTCCCAGCCCTGGTCGGTCAGCACGGCCAGGGTGTATCGGCCGTTGGCGGGATCAGGGGTGCGGCGGATCCAGCCCTCCTTCTCCAGGCGTTTGGCCGTGTGGGAGAGGCGGGAGAGCGAGCCGTCGACGAAGTTGGCCAGGGCGCTCATCCGCAGGGTGCGCTCCGGGCTCATGGAGAGCCATGCCAGGACCTGGTACTCGAAATGACTGATCCCCGCGTCGCGCTGCAGCTGTCTGTCCAGAGCGGCCGGAAGTCGTGTGCCGGTGCTGACCAGGGCCAGCCACGCTTCCTGTTCGTCGTCGTCCAACCAGCGGGGCTCGTCTGTGCTCACACCCCCACTCTAGCTTGAACCATCAACCCCACGGGCGCGCTCGATGGCTTGAAGCTTCATGTCAGCTCACTTGACCCTTCAAGTCAGAATGGCCTAGCTTTTGAGTTGAAAGTTCAACCAATCGTGGAGGAGTCACCTCATGAACACCACCTTGTGGATCATTGCCGGCGTCCTGGCCATGGCCTTTTTCGCGGCCGGCCTGATGAAGCTCAGCCAGCCGAAGGAGAAGCTCGCCGCCTCCGGCATGGCCTGGGCCGAGGACTTCTCCGTTGGAGCGGTCAAGGCGATCGGTGCCGTCGAGGTGATCGGCGCGCTGGGTCTGATCCTGCCGGCCGTGCTCGGTAAGGCGCCGGTCCTGGCGGCCTGGGCCGCTCTCGGGCTCGCGGTGACCATGGTGGGCGCAGCCGCAGTGCACCTCCGCCGCAAGGAGGCGAAGGCGGTCCCGGTCAACCTGGTGCTGTTCATCCTGGCCGCCGTCGTGGCCTGGGCGCGCTTCGGCCCCTATGCCTTCTGATCTTTCGCACTCTTGAGAGGAGAGGGTGCTGAGTCCGTATGTCGGTGAAGTGGAGCGCTCCACGCAGGCCGCGGGGCTGGCCTCGACGCCGAGAGTTCCGGCAGGTACGTCACGTCGGAACCGTTCCGGGCCTCGAAGATGATCTCTGGGCAATGTGGTCACGTCCCGCATGCGTCCGTCGCACGCCGGGGAGCTCTGGTCCACGTCGGTCGTCTACAGTGACGTAGACCGTCTACGCGCCTGTAGTCGCTCAGTGTCGTGTGCGGCGACCCGGTGTGCTCCGCGATGCCGCACGGCGGCCGCTCGCTGTCGAAGTCTTCGAGCCGGTTCTCCTGGAGGCAGCGGAGTGCGCGGGTCGCCGGAGATGATCCCGAGCCTGTGAGGTGAACTTCCTTGTGCCCCACCCTCCTGGTCGTCGAGGACGACCACGCCTTGAGGGACGTGCTGGTCCGCGGTCTGCGCGATGAGGGCTTCGACACGCTGCCCGCCCGGGACGGAGCCACCGCGCTGCGCCTCATCCGCGATGCCGTCGATGCGGTGGTGCTGGACGTGGGGCTGCCCGACGCCGACGGGCGGGACGTGTGTCAGGCCATGCGGGCGCACGGGTTTCTGGGCCCGGTGGTCTTCCTGACCGCGCATGGCCGGCTCACCGACTGTCTGAGCGGGTTCTCGGCCGGCGGTGACGACTACCTTTCCAAGCCGTTCCATCTGCCCGAGCTCACCGCCCGGCTGCGGGCGGCCCTCAAGCGTTCTGGGCCTTTTGCACCTACCAGGGCCGGCGATCTGGTCCTGGACCCGGGGCGGCACAGCCTGACCGTGCGTGACGTCGAGGTGGCGCTCACGCCCACCGAATTCCGTCTGCTGGCCACGCTGATGTCAGGTCTGGGGGCGATGGTGCGCAGGCGGGAGCTGGTCCGGGCCGGCTGGCCGGACGGCGCCCAGGTCAGCGACAACACGCTTGATCAGTATCTGAGCCGGCTGCGGCGCAAGATCCGTGATGCGGGCAGCCACCTGACGATCAGCACCGCGCGGGGCATCGGACACTGCCTGTCATGACCCCACGCCGCTCCCGCCTCACCGCCGTGGTCGCCCGCTGCTGGCCGCGCACCCTGCGGGGTCGGCTGTCGCTGGTGGCGCTCACCACCGCCGCGCTGGTCATGGTGATCCTCACCGTCGTGTTCAACGCGATCGTCCGCCAGCACCTCCGGCAGCAGGCGGACGACGAGCTGCGCACCCGGGCCGCCGCCGTGGCCGCGACCGTCGACACCCGCCATGACCCGGTACGCGTGCTGGAGACCGGCGACGACGCACTCCTCGATGCCAATGTGTGGGTCTACGCCGGCGCCCGCGTGCTCGAACATCCCGCCTCGGCCCCCGCCCATGGCACGGTCAGCCGTGCCGCCGCGCATCTCGCCGCACGGGCCGGCGCGCGGTGCGCCACCCTGGAATCCGCCGCCCCCATACGTCTGTGCGCCGAGCCTGCGGGACACACCCGGGCCGGCGCTCCGCCCGCCACCGTCGTCACCGCCATGGACCTCGGCCCCTACCGCGCCTCGGCGAGCACCCTGCTGGTCGCCTCCCTCGCCCTGGACGGCACCGTCCTGGCCTGCACCTATGTCCTGACCCGGCTCGCGGTGCGCCGCGCACTGCGCCCCGTGCGGACGATGACCGACCAGGCCACCCAGTGGGGCGCGGTCGCCTCCGGGCAGCGGTTCGGCGGTGCGGGCCGCCCCGTGGAGCTCGCACGGCTCGGCGCTTCCCTGGACGAGCTCTTGGACCGCATCCGCGCCGTACTGCGCCACGAGCAGCAGCTGACCAGGGAGCTGTCCCACGAACTCCGCAACCCGCTCGCGCGGATCACCGCCGAACTCGACTGGTGGCGGGCACGCCCCCGCACCACCGCCGACACCCGCACCACGCACGCGGCCATCGCCGACGCCGCAGACTCCATGCGCACCATCTGCGACACCCTGCTCGACGAGGCACGCGCCACCGCGCACACCGCTCCCGGCACCACTGATGTCATGGGCGTGCTGCGACGTCTCACGGATCGACTCCGCATGCCTGGGAAGGTGCCCGTCACGGTCACCGGCCCGAAGACACTGACGGTCGGCGTCCCGGCGGCCCTGTTGGAGCGCATGGTCGGCCCGCTCGCCGACAACGCACTGCGCTACGCACACGCGCGCGTCACCATCCGGGCCTCCCAGGAGCCCGGGGGCGTCCGGGTGGCGGTCGTCGACGACGGCCCCGGGGTACCGGCCGACTTCGCCCCGCAGCTCTTCCAGCCGGGCCGACGGGCCGACCCGGAGGACGGCCACGGCGGAGCGGGCCTGGGGTTGCCGCTGGCGCGGCGCCTGGCCCGCTCCGCCGGCGGCGAGGTGGGCCATGACGCCGAGCACACGCCTGGCGCGAGGTTCGTGGTCGACCTGCCCGGCGGCTGAACCCTTCCCTGAGGGGCGCCGGCGGGCGAAGCTCGGTCAACCCGCCGATGCCGCTCCCCTCGGGTCAGGACACCTCGCTCAGGACCTCGTTCCGCGGGACGAGGTTCCTGCGCTCCTGCACCTGCGCGTACCCCATGAGGCCCACGAGGATCGCGAGGAGTACGGCGGACGAGCCCGCCGTGCCGAGGTCGAGTCCGCCCTTGGCGAGGGGCTTGGTGAGGAAGTCGCCGGCCGTGGCCCCGAGCGGGCGGGTGAGGACGAAGGCGATCCAGAACAGCAGGACGTTCGGCACGGCGGGCACCCGCATGAGGGCGACGAGAACCGCGAGCACCCCTGTGACGAGCAGTGCACCACCGGCATAGCCGAGTCCGGAGCTGTCGGAGAGGAAGTCGCCCATCGACGTGCCGAGCGTGTTCGACACCAGGATCGCCGCCCAGAACAGGGCCTCCGCACGGAAGGTGACGATGTCTCGGATGGCGAAGGTCAGCCCGGTCGCCTTCCAGATCAGGAAGATGACGATCAGCAGTGAGATCAGGATCGCGGCACCGATGGGGTATCCCAGACCCAGTCCCTGCGGCCCCCAGCCCAGCGACTTCGCGCCGTCGGTGAGGTACTTGGCGCTGGCGTCCCGGTTCATGAAGTCGGACATCGTGGTCCCGGCCATGCTGGTCGACAGGATCACCGTCCAGTAGAAGAACGGGTGGTAGCGCTGGGACCGGAGCTGTACGACCAGCGTGACCACGAAGATCAGGAACAGCGCGACGGTGGTGAGGAAGTACCCGAGCTTGAGGGTCTGGGCGAACAGGTCACCGGCCGTCTCACCGAGGGTGGTCGCGGCGATCTTCATGACCCAGAAGGCCAGGGTGACCTCCGGCAGCTTCTTCATGACGTACCGGTTGCTGCCGGCGACATCCGGATCGGTCAGGACTTCGGGCTTATCCACTGTCGGTCTCTCCTGGTCGACGGATAGGAGGCGTCGTCTTGTTGGGGTGCGAGCATCGTCGTGCAGTAGTACGTCGCACGCCGCCCGACGCTCTCAACTCCGGCCTGAACGCATCCTGAACGCCGCTCTGCCGCACACGCACGAAGGGCCCCGGACGGGTGAACCGGCGCGCGTACGCGGCAGTTGGCACCCGCCGGGGCGACGCCCGTGATCAGCCGGCCCGCGGGGTGAGCCGCTCCGGATCGGCCACGTCCCTCCGGGTCACCGTAAGGAAGACCACCAGGCCGAGGATGACCGCCAGGAAGAGCACGCTGGTGATCACGGTGCCCAGGCCGAGCCCGCCGTCGGCGGTCGGCTGGGACAGGTAGTCGCCGATCGACGCGCCCAGCGGCCTGGTCAGGATGTAGGCGATCCAGAAGCTCCACACCGCGTTCAGCCCCAGGGTGAAGTGCGCCACCGCGACCGCGGCGATCGCCAGGGCGAACAGACCGGCGGAGATCCAGTACCCGAGGTCCATACGCTCGGCGACCAGGTCACCGGCGGCCGTGCCCAGGGCGAAGGTGAACAGGACGGCGAGCCAGTAGAACGACTCCCGGCGGGTGGTGTCGATGTGGTGGATGGAAAGGGTGCGCTCGCTGCGGTACCACGCGACGAACACCACAGCGAGGAGGATCGCGAAGGCAATGGTGCTCGTCTCCAGCGGCACACCCAGGTTGTCGGTGAGGTTGTCGCTGATCAGCGTGCCCACGATGCTGATCAGCGCCACCGCGAGCCAGTAGACGCCCGGGCGGTAGGCGCGGGTGCGGAACTGCGCCACCAGCACCGCCACGAGCAGCACGCTCATCAGCAGCGACACACCGGTCAGGCCCAGGCCCAGCTTCTCGTTCAGCAGGTCGGCCGCGGTCTCGCCGACCGTGGTGCACAGGACTTTGATCACCCAGAAGTACACGGTGACTTCGGGGACCTTGTTCCAGCGAAGGCGATGGCCGGCGGGGAAAGAGGCGGCGGTCGCCGACTCGTGCGTCTCGACCGCCCCAGGGATATCAGCTGTCATGGTGCCTGACCGTGTCACCCGCAACTTGAACGCATCCTGAGCACGCGCGCCCCGGCGTCGATCGTCCGCTCAGCCCTGGGCCCAGGCTTCCTCTTCCTCGCGTGCTGCGTCGTAGGCGTGCCGGGCGGCGGAGACGGCGGGGAGGTGGGCAGCGGACCAGTCTGTGATGGCCTTGAACAGCGGTGTCAGGGTGCGGCCCAGGTCGCTGATCTCGTATTCGACCCGCGGGGGGATCTCGGCGTGGTACGTGCGGACGACCAGGCCGTCACGTTCGAGCTGGCGCAGGCGCTGGGTGAGGACCTTCGGGGTGATGGTCGGCAGGTGCCGCTGCAGCTCGTTGAAGCGCAGCCGGCCGTGGTGGTCGAGGACCCACAGGATCGGTGTGGTCCAGCGGCTGAACACCAGATCGATCACCGGGTTGATCGGGCATGCCTGCTCCACCGGATCGCTCATGACTCGCCCTTCCCTCATGGCGCACGATCACGACCAGGGTACTTTCCTATAGGAAACCACTATACCCAGGAAACTAGCCTGGTGGTGCGAACAGCGACCCCGCTTCCGCGGAGGCCGCACCAGGCTCGCCCCTTGCGGAGGCGGGCCGTCCCATGACGACGAAGGACGCACCACCATGACGTTCCCGGCACTCCCGCACCGTGAAGGCGAGCGACCCCGGACGGGCCCCGAAGTCCCGCATCTGCAGTTGAACCAGACCAGTCCCGCCGCGGTCAGGGCCGAGCTGCTGCGGTGGATGGACGCCGCACTGCCCGGCACCACCTGGGGCCGCAGCAAGGTCTCCGCCCCGAGTTCCCGCGCGCTGTTCCTCGACGGCACGCCTCCTGCCCCGGGGGCGCTGCTGATGCCGCCGCGCGGTGACGAGGAATTCGCGCATGTGCACGCCGACGGCAGTCTCCATCTGGCGCTGGACCCGGCCGACCACGCCGCTTTCCTGTCCTCCGGCTGGGGCGAGAAGCACCCGCTCTACGACCGCGGCATCAACGTCGTGATGCTGTACGCCCCGCGCGACCAGGCCGAATTGTGCGTGGCCCAGCAGGTCATCGCCGCCTCCTACACCTACGCGACGGGCCGGGTGCCGACGTCCGACACCGCCGCGGCCTGACACCGCGCCGTCCGCTCCCCCCGCTCCCGACATCTTCCCGAGCCGGTCGGGCATCCCAGCCCTCCCGGCCTCCCCGGGCCGGCCCACAACGGCCGGCCCGAACGAGACGAAAGGCCACTTCCGATGCGCAACTCCCGCTCTTCCACGCCTGCTTCCGGCGGAGCGACCGCCCGGTCCGCCACCCGTTCACGTACCGTGATCGGCAAGGTGATGCTCTCGCTGGTCGCCGTGTTCACCGGTGTTTCGCCCTACGTCGCCGACTGGAACGAAACGCACGTACTGAATCCGCTCTGGCCCGCACACGCCAAGTTCCACAATGGTCAGACGATGGCCATGGGTACGCTCCTCGGCCTGACCACGCTGTACTTCGTCTGGCGCCGCCGGGGCGATGCACGTTCCCACCTGCGTGCCGCGGTCGTCCTGGCCGCCCTGTACTGGGTCAGCCAGGCGGTGGCCATCTTCTACCCGGGTGCCGCTTACTTCGACCCGCAGTTCGACAAGCCGGACATGTACGTCGCCGGTCTGCCGGTGCAGGCGGTCATCGAGATCGTCGTTCTGGCCCTCATCGGGGGCGCGGTCCTGCTCTTGCGTCCGGCGCCGTGCTCCGGTGCGCCGGAGAGCAACACCTGACCTCCTCGCCCCAGGGCCCCGAACCGGCTGTGGAGCCACCTTGGCCCGGCGGAGGACCGGGTACGTCCTCGTGGTGCAGGCGGTCGGTCAGTGTGCCGAGGCCACGACCTCCCCGGCCGTGACCTGGGGAGGGTTGGGCATCAGCGTCGCGAGGTTGTCGCGCACGAATTCCGCCGCGGTGGAGACTGATTGTTCGGCGCCGGCCTGGTCGTGGAAGATGCTGATGGAGACCATGACGCCGTTCCCGGCGTCGATCCAGTAGTAGGCCACGAAGCCGGGGACCTGGCGCATGAGCGGTACGAATCCTTCTCTGACGATGCGTCCGGCCGCGGCTGGGTCGGTCACCCCTTCGTAGCGTCGGACTGCTGCGTACATGGCCGGTCTCCTCGTGGGGGCAGGGTCGTGCTTGCTGGAACGCCGTACCCCTGCGGCGGCTGCCCGGCTCGTAAGGAATCCGGAAATCACCTGAAGGGCCGTCTTGGGTGACCCGAACGGCGTCCCGGCGCGGTGTGGTCGCATTCCCGTGCCGTTCGGGGGGCGGCTGTGGGCCCGTGCCACCGAGGGTGAGAGCCCTGGCGTCCGGCTGCCGCCGCTGCGTTTGAGCAGATGTCTGAATCACGGGCGCCCAGAGCGTGGCGTCTGTTCATGGTGCGCGGGAACGGGTCGCTCCTACCGTCGGTATACGCGAGATCCAGCGCCGGGCGCACCCCGCGTTCCGCGCCGGTCGGCCCCGGCGGTCCCGGCCTTGGGTGCCGCACCACCATCCGAGGGGAGCAGACCCTTGAACGCTGACGGCAGGCAGCCCGTCCGGCCGCCCACCGGCACCCTCCACCACGGACCGGACGGCCTCGCGCCCGGGAGAACGCCTGCGGTGCGCGGCCGGTCCGCGGATCCGAGCGAACTCAGGTGCCACTGCGGCCGGTTGCTCACCAGCTGTCCGGGCTGCCGGTCCCCCCGTTGCCTCGACTGCGACCCCTACCGATCCGATGACTGTGCCTTCGATCTCTGAGCAATCCCTCGACGGCGCCGCCACCGAGGAGGCCGACGCATCGCCGCATTCCGCGGGCGGCCCACGACGCGAAATCGCGGCACCGCAGGGGTACTTCGTCGTGATCGGCAGCGATGAGGCGCGCCGGGTCTGCGGTGCCCTGCAATCGGCGGGACACCGGGTGCGCCACCTGGCACAGCCCACGGATGAGGATCTGCGCCGGGCGCTGGCTCAGGATCTGCCGGAAGGCGCGGTCGCCGGGGTGGCGATCCTGCTCGATGACGACGTCGAGTCCCTGCGCTACGCCCTCGCCGTCGAGCACATCCGTCCAGGCATCAAGCTGGTGGTGACCGTCTTCGACCGGACGGTTGCCGAGCAGCTCGTGCGCGTGGTCCCGAACTGCCAGGTCACCTCGCCGGCCGAGGTCGCCGCCCCGGTCCTGCTGGCCGCCTGCCTCCAGCCGGACCTGCTGGCCCTGAGCCGGACATCCTCGGGCCACGTCGGTGCCCGCTGGGAGAAGGACGGCGTGCGCCTCGAGACGTACCGGCCACCGCGCTCCCTGCGGTACCGGGCCCGGCTGGGGAAGATCAGAGGACAGCTTCGCCCCCACGACGGCAGCTCCCGCATCATGCTGACCGGTCTCGCCGGACTTCTCGCCGTGCTGCTCGCGGACTGGAGCTGGGCGGTGACCCTCAACCACCGGCCACCGGTGGAGGCCTTCTTCGAAGCGGTACGAACCGTCGCCGCCGTCGGCCCCGCGTCCGCGCACGGATCGAGCGCCTATCTGCTGTTCGCCGCATTCGCCATGCTCGTCACCATCGTCTTCACGGCCGTTTTCACCGCCGGTATGGTCGACCGCCTCCTCGCTCCCCGCTCGATCGGCATGGTGGGTCCGCGGGCCCTTCCCCGCGCGGGCCACGTGGTGGTCGTCGGGCTCGGGCAGGTGGGGCTGCGGCTGTGCACCCGGTTGCAGGACCTCGGCATCGGCGTGATCGCGGTCGAACGCGACCCGGCCGCCCCCAACCTCCGCCTGGCCAAGGCCCTCGGCGTTCCCGTCCTCATCGCCGACGCCACCGACAGGTTCGTACTGCGCAAGCTCAGCCTCCACACCGCTCAGGCGATGGCCGCCGTCGCCTCCGACGACCTGGACAACATCGCGGTCGCTGTCGCCGCACGCGCAGTCGCACCCGATCTGCGCGTGGTCATCCGGGCAGGTGACCACGAAGCCATCGCCGAGACCCAGTCCCTGTTCAGGATCGGCACCGTCCACGATCTGGGCAGTCTGAGCGCCGCGTACACGACCGCGAGCCTGACCGGGCTCCGCCCACGCGGAGTACTCGCCCACGGCAGAAGGCTGTGGGTGGAGCACGGCGGCGGAACCTTCACACCGTGGCCGCACGCGCTCCGGTGCGATCACCAACCGGACGCTGCCTGAGCGGTGGGATCCACTGCGCCGGAGGAACGCGGAGGCACAGCGGGTTTTCCGTCCAGGAGGAGGGGCATACGCGAGATCAGTCCCCGGCTGGGTTCCCCCGTCCAGCCGGGGACTTCGTCCCGTGCGGAACGGGGCCACGGGCGAGGTGCGGCGGCGGTCGCTCAGCGTCGTACCGCCCCCGTCACCAGCCAGGCCTCGCCGCGGGCCCGCCAGGCGAGGGTCGCCAGGCGGGCGAGCATCCATACGCCGATCGCGAGCCACAGGGCCACGAGTCCGCCGCCGGTCAGGCGGACCGCGCCGGCCGCCGGGAGGAAGACGAGGGTGGTCAGGACGCCGGCCACGGCGAGGAAGCGCATGTCGCCGGCGCCGATCAGCACCCCGTCGAGCACGAACACGGGTCCTGCCACGACTTGGAGGACGGCCAC
Organism: Streptomyces nigrescens; assembly: GCA_024349765.1. Lineage (GTDB taxonomy): Bacteria > Actinomycetota > Actinomycetes > Streptomycetales > Streptomycetaceae > Streptomyces > Streptomyces endophytica. The sequence goes on from AP026074.1 coordinate 618,860, forward strand.
CACTGCGAGCGTGCTCAGCAGGAGGGACCGCACGTGCGGCTCCACGCCGAACAGTGCGGGCAGCCAGGGGCGGACGGCCAGGAGCGCGAGGCCGACGCCTATGCCGGCGACGATGCCCCACTGGGTCATCCGCCAGGTCGCCGCACGGGCCGCGGGCACGTCGCCGGCGCCCAGGCAGCGGCCGGTGATCGCTTGCCCGGCGATGGCGATGGCGTCGAGGGCCAGTGCGAGGAACCACCACACCTGGAAACCCACTTGGTAGGCGGCGATCTCGTCGTCACCCATCGCCGTGGCGACGACCGTGCCGGCGACCAGGACGACGCGCAGGGTGAGCGTACGGACGACGAGGTTCGCCCCGGCCGTCGCGGCGGCGCGGAGCCCTGCCAGGTCGGGGCGCAGCGGGGTCCCGTGGCGGTGCGCGGCGCGCAGCACCGTGGCCACGTAGACGGCGCCGCCGACGGTCTGGGCGACTACGGTGCCCCAGGCGGAGCCGGCGATGCCCCAGTGGAGGCCGTAGACGAAGGTGGCGTTGAGCGCGGCGTTGCCCGCGAAGGTGGCCACGGAGACGACCAGGGGCGTGCGGGTGTCCTGCAGCCCGCGCAGTACGCCGGTGCTGGCCAGGGCCACGAGCATGCCGGGTACGCCGAAGAGGCTGATGCGCAGGTACGTCTCGGCGTGCGGGGTGACGGCCGCGGAGGCGCCGAAGGCGTCGACGATGGCGGGGGTCAGTGGCCAGCCCGCGAGGATCACGAGCAGGCCGATGCCGACGGCCAGCCAGATGCCGTCGAGCCCTTGGCGGATGGCCTGGTCGAGTCGGCCGGCGCCGACGAGTCGGGCGACGGCGGCGGTGGTGCCGTAGGCGAGGAAGATGCAGATGTTCACCAGGGTGCCGAGCGCCTGCCCGGCGACACCGAGGCCGCCGAGGGGAGCGGTGCCCAGGTGCCCGACGATGGCGGAGTCGGTGAGGAGGAAGAGGGGTTCGGCCACGAGCGCGCCGAACGCCGGCAGGGCAAGTCGCAGGATCTCCCGGTCGTGGGCGCGCGCGGAGGTCCGCCGGGTGGCGGGGGCTTGGTCGGGCGATGGGGTCATTCGGTCTCCGGGGTGTCGGGCCAGCCGGGGGCCGTGCCGGGGCGGCGGTCCAGTTCCTCCGCGATGGTGCGCAGGAGGTCGGCGCGGGCCGACCGGTGCGAGAACGGGAAGAAGTGGCCGCCGGGCAGACGGTGGACGGTGAAACGGCCGCGGGTGCAGGCACCCCAGGCCTGGACCGCTGCCCAGGGCACCACGGTGTCGTCCGCGCCGGCGAAGGCGGTGACCGGGCAGTCGAGGACGTTTCCGGCGCGGTGCCGATAGGTGTCGGTGAGGGCGAAGTCGGCCCGGAGGGCGGGCAGGAGGAGCTCGAACAGCTCCTCGTTGTCGAGGACGGGTGCCGGCGTGCCGCCGAGGGTGCGCAGCCGGGCCCTGAGCTCCTCGTCGGTGGGCTCGCGCCCCGGTGGTGAGCCGGTCCGCCCGGCCGCGGCACGGGCGGCCACGGGGAAGACATGGCGGACGGGCGCGCCCTCGCGCTCCAGGCGGACGGCGAGTTCGAAGGCGAGGACGGCGCCGAAGCTGTGGCCGAGGAGTGCCAGGGGCCGCCCGGCGTGGGGCCGGACGGCGTCCATGAGGTCGGCGAGGAGGGCGTCGAGGTCGGTGTGGGGTTCCTCGTCCGTGCGCAGGCCGTGGCCGGGTGGTTCGAAGGCGAAGGCTTCGACGGTGGCGGGCAGGTCCTCGTCCCAGCCGGCGAACAGGCCGGCCGAGGCGCCCGCACCCGGCAGGCAGAACAGCGCGGTGGCCCCGGGGTGCCGCGCGGCCGGCGGCGACGGGGAGGGGAGGAACGTCACCACGGGGCGGGCACCTCCCCGTGCCCGGTGGTGCCGTAGCGTTCCTGCAGCTCGCGGGTGAGGCCGGGCAGCAGGGGCGCGGCCCATGTGGCGAGGGCCCGCAGGCCGTGCAGGGCGAGGGTGGGGTCGGTGCTGGCGCGGCCGGCCAGCAGGCCGAGCAGGTGGGCGGTGGTCTCGGCGGCCTGGCGGAGGCTGAAGGTCTCCATGCTGTAGGCGCGCACCATGCGGTCGCGGTAGCGGCCGAGGATCTCGGTGGTCGTCGGGTCGGGTGGGGCGGGCCGGTCGTACCCGGCCAGGGCGGTGTGCAGCGCGGCGAGGGGCCGTCGCAGCCGGGCGTCGACGGTGGTGAGGAAGTCCGCCTCCGAGAAGTCGGCGGGTTGGTGTTCGGGGTTGGCGAGGGCGAGGTGGAAGCGTACGGCGTCGGCGCCGTGCTTGGTGACGAGGTCGCGGGCCCAGACGAGGTGGCCCCGGCTGGTGGAGAACTTGGCGCCCTCCAGGTGGAGGAACTCGTTGGTGATGATCGCGGCCGGTTCGATGAGGCCGCCGTGGGCGAAGCCCAGGCCGAGATGGGCGAAGGCGAAGTAGAAGGTGTTGTCGTAGCCGAGGAACTGCACCAGTTCGTACCCGGAGTCGCGGGCCCAGACGTCCGGTGCCGGCCGGGCCGGGGCGAGTCCGGCGCGGGCGGTGGCGGCCATGTGGGTAAGGCCGGGCAGCATTTCGGCCCAGACATTGAGGACCTGGCCGGGGAAGCCGTCGACGGGGACGGGGATGCCCCAGTCGGCGGGGTAGCTCACGGGGAAGTCGGGCAGCGGCCGGGCCAGCATCTCGTCGACGAAGCGCAGGACGTGCGGCCGCATGGTGGACCGGTGGCGTGCGTAGAAGGCCTCGAACCGGTCCCGGTAGTCCTCCAGGGGCAGCACGAGGACGTCGGCCTCGCGAGGTTCGGTGACGGCCTGCCCGGCGCCGGTGGGTGTCTGATACAGCAGCGTGGCGGGCTCGTTGGGGTGTCCGCACGTCTCGCAGATCGCGCCGCAGGTCTCGGCGAGGCATGCGGGGCAGTACCCGGCGGCGAACCCTTCGAGGAGGTGGCGCCCGGTCGCCGGGTCGTAGGGGAAGGTCCAGGTGCGCCGGGCGAGGCGGCCGGCGCGGTGGAGACGGGCGAAGAAGTCGCGGACCCGGGCGCGGTAGGGCTCGTCCGGGGTGGTGAAGGCGTCGACGACGATGTCGGCGAGGTGGAGGGTCTCACGGATGTCGCGGTTGCAGCGTGCGGCCAGGTCGGTGGGTTCGACGCCCAGCCGCCGCGCCGTGGTCACCACGTAGCTCTGGTGGTCGTCGCCGCCCGTGACGTAGAGGGCGGTGTGGCCCAGCATGCGCTGGGCCCGGCAGAAGACGTCGGCGGCGAGGTAGGGGCCCGAGAGGTGGCCGAGGTGCAGGTCGCCGTTGGTGGTCGGGGGAGTGGCGGTGACGAGGAAGGAGCGGGGGCGCTCCGCGCGGTCGGCGGTCACGGGGCCGCTCCGAAGGAGCCCATGGACCACACGGACACCATCTCCAGTTCCTCCCCGGCGGAGGCGTTCTCGAAGTGGTGGCGCCGGTGGGAGTCGACGACGAAGGCGTCGCCGGGGCCGATGGCCGTGCTCTCACCGTCGAGGTGGAGCAGACCGGTGCCGCTCACGACGTAGAAGTGCTCGTGGTCGGCATGGGAATGGGGCGTGGTGGTGGTGCCGGGGGCGACGGTGCACACGCCCATGCCGGTGTCGGACGGGCCCGTCGATCCCCAGGGCAGGATCCGACGGAAGTCGCAGCCGTACTCCTGTGTCGTCGGGGCGTCGGCTCGGCGCTGGATGGGGGTGCTGCTCATGCGTCGGCTCCTTCCAAGGCGTCGGAGAGGGGAAGCTGTCTGCCCCCGCCAGGCTCCGGCCGGGGGCCGAAGACGGAGTCGAGGATGCGGGCGGCCCGGTGGGCGAGGACGGACAGCAGGGTGCTGCTCAGACCGTGGGAGTGCTCGGCGGCGCCGTGCAGGAAGATGCTGGGCCGGCATTCCGCGGTGGTTTCCACGGAGTAGTCACGCCGGATGCGCAGGGTGCCGTCGGGGGCGCGCAGGAGCAGGGGTTCGAGGCCGGTCAGCAGGTCACCGGCTTCGCGGAAGTCGTAGCCGGTGGCCAGGACGACGGCGTCGAACCGGCTGGTGAGGGCCTGCCCGCCGGCGGGGGCGCGCAGGGTGACCAGGGCGGTCGGGCCGTCCGCCCGGCAGGCCGCGAGTTCGGTGAACCGGCACAGGCGCAGCCGTTCCTCGCCGCGGACGCGCTGGTCGTAGAGGAGCTCGGCGATGGCGTGGATGTCCTCGTCGTCGACGGCCGCATAGTTGGTGGTGCGCAGTTCGGCCAGGATGGTGTGGCGGCGGGTGGCGTCGGCGGCGTGGAAGAGGTCGACGGACGCGGGGTCGAAGATCTCGTTGGCCAGCGGGCTGCTGTTGGCGGGGGTGAGGGCGAACCCGCGGTGGGCGAGGGTGACGTCGGCGTAGGGGAACTCGCGGGCCAGGTAGCGGAAGACCTCGGCGGCGCTCTGGCCGGCTCCGACGACGAGGAAGCGGTGCGGCAGGTCGCGGCCGCGCTGGTGGAAGCGGTCGATGCTGGGCAGGAAAGTGCTGCTGTGGAAGACGACACCACTGTCGAGGGCGTCGCGCTCGACTCCGGTCGGAACGACGGGCCGGCCGCCGGGTGCCAGGGACACGTGGTCGGCGGTGACGGTGTGCTTGTCCCCGGTGATGTCGCGGTAGTCGACCTCCAGGTGGGTGACGCTCCCGTCGGTAGCGGTGACCGGCCGGATGCGTTCCACGAGGTAGCCGTAGGAGACGTGGTGGGCGAGCCGGTCGGCGGCCCAGCCGAAGTAGTCGGCGTATTCGCGCCGTGTGGGGTGCAGGGTGCCGAGGTTGAGGAACTGTTCGAGTCGCCCCTTGCTGACCAGGTAGTTGGTGAAGGAGAACGGGCTGGTCGGGTCCTGCGGACTGACGAGGTCCTTGAGGAAGGCGATCTGCATCCGGGTGCCGTCCAGGAGCATGTCGGGATGCCAGCTGAAGGCGGGCCGGACTTCCAGGCAATGCAGGCGGGCGCGTACGGAAGGCGCACGGGTGGAGTCGCACACGGCGGCGAGCGACAGGTGGGACGGGCCGAAGCCGACGCCGAGCAGCCTGTGGTGCGGGTACCGCCGTAAGGAGGTGACGGTCACGCTGATCGGCCCTCCTGGTCGGCGCGGGAGGCGGCGAGGTGGTGGACGGTGCCCTGGCGGGTGAACAGATCGCGCAGCGCGAAGGAGAATCCTTGTGCGCGGGCGAGCGAGGCGACCTTGAGCGCCGCCAAGGAGCTGCCGCCCAGTTCCAGGAACGGGGTGTGCACGTCCACCGCGTTGCTGCTGGTGCGCAGGACGGTGGCCCAGATGTCGGCCAGGGCGGCCTCGTGCGGGGTGCCCGGTGGGACGACGGGCCCGCCGGGAGTGGTCCGGGGGACGGTGGTTGGCGGTGCCGCCTCCTGTGCGGGGCGGGGTGGCAGGGTGCCGGCGACGCGGTCGAGGAGTTTGCCGAGGGGTTCGCCGCCGCCGTCGGCGATGGCTTCCAAGACGTCGCGGAACGCGCCCATGACGCGGTCGACGGTGTCCTGGTCGAAGTGGGCGAGGTCGTACTCGGCCTGGAAGGTCAGCTCGCCCTCGGCCATCACCCCGATCGTGAGGGGGTAGTTGGTCCAGCCGAGGTTCCGCTCGTGCCGGACGGTGATGCCGTCGCGGCCGGCCCAGCCGATGCCGTGGGGGATGTTCTCGAAGATCAGCAGGGATTCGAAGAGCGGGCTGCCGCTGGGGACGTCGGGGCGTTCCTGGATCAGTGGCAGGGGGTAGTGCTCGTGGGCCCGGGCGGTGACCTGGGTGCGCTGGACGTCGTGGAGCCATCCGGCGATGGGCCGCGCGGGGTCGAGGGCGAGCCGCATCGGCAGGATGTTGACGAAGATGCCGGCCATGTCCTCGATGTGGGAAAGGCCGACGGGCCGGTGGGTGATGGTCATGCCGAAGCACACGTCGTGCCGTCCGCTGAGCCCGGAGATCACCGTCGCCCAGGCGCCCTGGATGAGGGAATTGAGGGTGAGCCGGTGGGCCCGTCCGTAGGCCGTGAGCCTGCCGGTCAGGTCCGCGCCGACGGGGTAGGCGGCGCCCGCGTGCATCTCCTGGGGACTGGCGGACAGGCCGGGCCGCGCCGTTCGGCCGATCGTGGTCGGCCCGTCGAAGCCCGCGAGGTGCCGGCTCCAGTAGTCCCGTGAGGCATGGCGGTCTTGGGCGCCGACGAACGCGACGTAGTCGCGGAAGGGGCGGGTGGCCGGCAGCCGGGGCGGGGTGCCGCGGCGGTGGGCGTGGTAGATCTCCAGGGAGTCGCGCAGGAGCAGGAAGAGCGACCAGACGTCCAGGATGAGATGGTGGTAGCTCATGACGAGCCGGTGCCGGCCGGCGCCGGTGCGGATGACGGCCAGCCTGAACAGCGGGGCCTGTTCGTAGACGAAGCCGCGGCGCCGGTCCTCGGCGAGGTGGGCGTCCAGCAGGGCGCCGTGCCGCGCCTCGGGCGTGCTCGACCAGTCGAGGACGGTCCACTCCAGTGCGGCCTGCCGCTGGACGACCTGCAGGGGCTCTGCCAGGCCCTGGACGGCGATCCACGACCGCAGGATCTCGTGGCGGTCGACGACCTCCTGCCAGGCCCGGTGGTAGGCGTCGAGGTCGAGCTCGCCTTGGAGGGTGTAGAGGAACTGCTCGACGTAGACGCCGGAGTCGGGGTCGAGCAGGGAGTGGAAGAGCATGCCCTTCTGCATCTCGGTGACGGGGTGCACGGTGGCGACGCCTTCGGGGTCGGCGGCGGTCCGCCGGACGACCTTGAGGTCCTCGTCGGCCACGGTGAACGGCCCGGCGACGAATGCGCCGTCGAAGTCGCCCCGGCCACGGCGCTGTTCCTCGACGGCGGCGGCGGTCTCCGCGATCGTGGGCGTGGCGAAGAACTGGGTGGAGCTCAGCCCCAGGCCCTTGGTATTGGCCTTCGCGCTGATGAGAAAGCCTTGGATGGAGTCGCCGCCGAGCGCGAGGAAGTCGTCGTGGATGCCGACCCGCGGCAGGGAGAGCACCTCCTCCCACAGCTCACACAGGTACAGCTCGAGCTCGTTGCGCGGCGGGTGGTACTCCTCCGACAGCTCCAGTCGGATCCCGTCCCGGTCGGCCAGCGCCCGGCGGTCCACCTTGCCGTTGTGCGTGAGCGGGATGGCGTCGACGACCGTGAACGCGGCAGGGATCATGTAGTCGGGCAGCGCTCCGGCGAGGCGGGCCCGGATGTCGGCCGCGGTCGGGGGTGTGCCGTCGCAGGTGAGGTAGGCGACGAGGCGCTGGTGGCCGCCCGCGCCTCGGCGACCCACCGCGACGGCCGCGGTGACCCCTGGCACCTGGCGTAATCGGGCCTCCACTTCGCCCAGTTCCACCCGGTAGCCGGCGATCTTGACCTGGTCGTCGAGGCGGCCGAGGAGCTCCAGGCGGCCGTCGGCCGCCAGCCGGCCCAGGTCGCCGGTGCGAAACAGCCGGCCGTGCGGGCTGTCGGTGAACTTCGCCTCGGTGAGGTCGGGCAACCGGTCGTAGCCCTCGGCCATGCCGGTGCCCGTCAGGCACAGCTCTCCGCTCTCGCCGTCGGGAACCGCCCGCAGGTCCTCGTCCAAGATCAGCGGCGTGAGTTCGGCCGGCCTTCCGACCGGCACGAAACCGTCGTACGTGGTGCCGGGCAGGCATTCCCAGTAGCCGGCGTACAGCGCTTCGGTGAGGCCGTAGACGTTGAACAGCCGGGCCGGGAGGCCGATGGAGAAGAAGGCCTCCGGGAGCGACCCGGGCATCGCGTCACTGCTGCAGAAGACGTACTTCAGTGAGGTGAGGGAGGCGAAGCGGGGGTTCTCCAACATGCCGGAGAGCAGGGCCGGCACGACCATCAACGTCGTTACGCGACCGGTGTCGAGCCATTCGACGAGGCGGTCCGGATCCTTGTGCTCACCGGGTGGGACGACCACGGCGGTGCCGCCGGCGAGCATGGGCCAGAAGACCTCGCGCACCAGGTTGGTGATGCTGAGTGTGGTCCGCAGCAGTTGCCGGTCACCGCGCTCCAGGGGGAACGTCCGCTGCAGCCACTGCTGTCCGCTGAGCAGGGCGCGGTGGGTGAGCATGACGCCCTTGGGCACGCCCGTGGAGCCGGAGGTGTAGAAGACGAACGCGAGGGCGTCGTCGGCCAGGTGCACGGGTGCGGCGAGCGGTGCGGCGGCCTCGTGGAGCAGGTCCTCGACGGCGACCGCACGCACACCGGGCGGGCAGGGCGCGCCGATGAGGGCGCGTTCGGTGAGGAGGACGCGGGCGCGGGAGAACTCCAGGATCGTCCGGCGGCGTTCGGCCGGATCCTCGGGGTCGGCGGGCACGCAGACGGCGCCGGCGCGCAGCAGCCCGAAGAGGGCCGACCACAAGTGGAGGGACCGGGTCAGGTGCAGGCCCACGCGGTCACCGGGCCGCACGCCCAGGGACGCCAGTCCGGCCGCGACCCGGTCGGCACCGGTCTCGGCCTGTCCGAAGGTCAAGGTGGCATCGCCGTGGAGCGCGGCGATGCCGTTCCGATCCGTCCGTGCCTGGGTGGTGAGCAGATCGTGCAGAAACGGCATGGAGAAACCACCGATCTCCGCCAGTCGCGGGAGGTCTGTAAGGGACTGCGCTGCACACGTAAGGGTGGTGGAACGGGCGTCTCGATCCTGTGCCACAGGCATGTTTAATTGACCCACGAGGAACGCGAAAGGGCAGGAACCGGACGTCTGCCTGGCCGCGGATCCTGTGCGGTGACCGCCCGATACGGGGGTGGACTTCGCGTGCTTGAAGACCATGGCCAGGGCGGCGGTGCGGCAGCCGGAGCCGCGCTCGGCCTCCTCCCCGGCCGCAGCCGGACGGCGGAGAAGACCGACGCCCCTATGGGGTTCATGATGCGCAGGTGCATCCAGTGTTCGGCCGGAAAGTCACAGAATGCCGGCGACTGGTCCTGGCCATCGGTGCTCGCGGACGGCCTGGCTTCAGGCAAGCGAATCGGACCGCGCCGACCACCGCGAGATGCGCTGGACCGTGCGAGGCCCCCGGTCCCGCTCGGGAACCGGGGGCCTCGTCAGTGCGCAAGGCGCACTTTCACGATACGGCTAGGGACCAGCCGCGCCGTGCCTTGGGCGTCGGTGGAAACGGTGCCCAGGACGTGGGTACCCGTCGTGAAGGTGACGGGCTGATCGGCGACCGGCGGGCCGGTGAACAGATCGGTCAGCGTGGCGGTCTGCCGAACGCGAGCCGGGCGGGAGCCGCGGGCTGCTCACCCCGAGGTGGGATGTGCAGCCCGTCGGTTCGAATTACGGCCTACATTCCCGCGTCACGGGGCGGCGAAACACGCCTTCAACGGACTTATGGGGTGCGGCGCTTGTGTATCACCGATTCCGCCTCACAAACGTCCGAGGGCCCGGCGCTCTCGTAGAGGCCCGGCCGTCGTGTTCCCCCGTACGCGGCGCCCGAGGCCGCGGCGTACCACTCGCCCCTTAGAGCATTGGCCCGCCCGAGGCCTCTTGACTGAGCGTGACGACGGGAGCCTCTCCCGCCCTCGCACCGCACGGCGTGCGACGGGTGGCGCGGCGTGTCGGTAAAACTTTGCGCGATACCTCAAGGTCGTTCCGTGGCAGTCGAGTTGATCTGCCCGAAGGGCTGCGCAGACGGCGTTTCGCTGGGGGCCTCAGGGATAAGGTGACGGCTTCCCCGACCTGCCCGGAGGTGTCCGCCCAGTGTCCGGCAAACGTTTTGTCCACCTGCACAATCACACTGAGTATTCGATGCTCGACGGTGCTCAGAAGCTCAAGCCCATGTTCGCCGAGGTCGCCCGGCAGGAGATGCCGGCCATCGCGATGAGCGACCACGGCAACATGTTCGGTGCCTACGAGTTCCAGCAGGTGGCCAAGGACTACGCCGGCGTGACGCCGATCATCGGCATCGAAGCGTACGTGGCCCCCTCCTCCCGGCACAGCCGGCAGCGCGAGTTCTGGGGGCCGGGTGGCCAGCGGGCCGTGTCGGACGACGGAGAGGGCAAGGACGTCTCGGGCGGCGGCTGCTTCACCCACATGACCATGTGGGCCCAGAGCGTCGAAGGCTTGCGCAACCTCTTCTGGCTCAGCACCCAGGCCAGCTACGACGGCCAGTTCCCGGCCGGCAAGCCGCGCATGGACCGTGAGCTGATCGCCGAGCGCCCGGCGGGGATCATCGCGACGACCGGCTGCCCCTCGGGCGAGGTCCAGACCCGCCTGCGCTTGAACCAGTTCGCCAAGGCCAAGGAGGCCGCAGCCGCCTACCAGGACATCTTCGGCCGGGACAACTACTTCCTGGAGCTGATGGACCACGGCCTGGCCATCGAGCGGGGCGTACGCGAGGGCCTGCTGCGCCTGGCGAAGGAGCTGCACCTGCCGCTGCTGGCCACCAACGATGCGCACTACGTCACCCAGGATCAGGCCGACGCCCACGACAACCTGCTGTGCATCGGCGTGGGGAAGAACAAGGACGCCCCGAACCGCTTCCGCTTCAGCGGTACCGGCTACTACCTCAAGACAGCCGACGAGATGCGGCACCTGTTCGCCGAGCTGCCCGAGGCCTGCGACAACACCCTCCTGATCGCCGAACGGGTCGAGCCCTACGACGAGGTCTTCGACTTCGTCGACGAGATGCCCCAGTTCCCCGACGTGCCCGACGGCGAGAGCCAGGAGTCGTGGCTGCGCAAGGAGGTCCTCAAGGGCCTGGCCATGCGCTACGGCACCCCCATCCCGCAGCACGTCCTGGACCGGTTCGAGACCGAGATGGCCGTCATCGGCCCGATGGGGTTCTCCTCGTACTTCCTCGTCGTGGCGGACATCTGCCGCTACGCCCGCGACAACGCGATCCCCATCGGCCCCGGCCGTGGTTCGGCGACCGGCTCGATCGTCGCCTACGCCACCCGCATCACCGAACTGTGCCCCCTGCAACACGGCCTGCTCTTCGAGAGGTTCCTCAATCCGGAGCGCATCAACCCGCCGGATGTCGACCTCGACTTCGACGACCGTCAGCGCGATCAGATGGTCCGCTACGTCACCGACAAGTACGGCGACGACTACACCGCCATGGTGAACACCTTCGGCAAGATCAAGGCCAAGAACGCCATCAAGGACAGCTCCCGCATCCTGGGCTACCCCTTCGCCCACGGTGAGCGGATCACCAAGGCACTCCCGCCGGACCAGAACGGCAAGTCCATCCCGCTCGACGGGCTCTTCGACTCCGCCCACCCCCGCTACGGCGAGTGCGGCGAGATCCGTCAGATGTACGACAACGATCCTGACGTCCGCCGGGTGATCGACACAGCTCGCGGTGTGGAGGGTCTGACCCGCGGTACCGGCGTGCACGCGGCTGCCGTCATCCTGTCCAAGACCCGGCTGACCGACCGCATCCCGCTGCACATGCGCGCCAAGGACGGCGTGAAGATCACCGGGTTCGACTACCCCAGCTGCGAAGGCATGGGGCTGATCAAGATGGACTTCCTGGGCCTGCGGAACCTGGGCGTCATCGACCAGGCCATCGCCAACATCCGCGACAACCGCGGCGTGAAGCTGGCCACCGTGGACGCGCTGGACGGCGACCCGACAACCGTCGTCATCCCCTTGGACGACGCCAAGACCTACGAGCTGCTGGCCGAGGGCAACACCTTCGGGGTCTTCCAGCTCGACGGCGGCGGCATGCGCACCCTGCTGAAGCTGATGGAGCCGACCCGGTTCGAGGACATCGCCGCGGCCCTGGCCCTGTACCGACCCGGACCGATGGCCGCCAACGCCCACACCCACTACGCCTTCCGCAAGACCGGCAAACAGCCCATCGAACCGATCCACGCCGAGCTCGAAGACGCCCTGGAACCGATCCTCGGCACAACCTTCCACCTGCTCGTCTACCAAGAGCAGATCATGGCCATTGCCCGGCGATTGGCCGGCTACACCCTGGGCGGCGCCGACCTGCTGCGCCGCGCCATGGGGAAGAAGAAACCCGAGGTCCTGGCCGCTGAGTGGGAGAAGTTCCACGACGGCATGGCCGCCAACCACTACTCGGAGCAGGCCATCAAGGCCCTGTGGGACGTCATGCTCCCCTTCTCGGGCTACGCCTTCAACAAATCGCACACCGCCGGCTACGGCCTGGTCGCGTACTGGACCGCCTACCTCAAGGCCAACTATCCCGCCGAGTACATGGCGGCCCTGCTCACCTCCGTCGGCGACGACAAGGACAAGGCCGCCGTCTACCTCGCCGACGCCCGCAAGAACGGCGTGCGCGTCCTGCAACCGGACGTGAACGCCTCGGCCGCCGAGTTCACCGCCATCGGCGACGACGTCCGCTTCGGCCTGCGCTCGGTGCGCAACGTCGGCGACAACGTTATCGACGCCATCGTCCAGGCCCGCAGCAAGCACGGCAGGTTCACCGCCTTCGCCGACTTCCTGGACAAGGCGGAGATCGCCGCGCTGAACAAGCGGGCGGTCGACTCCCTCATCAAGGCCGGCGCCTTCGATTCCCTCGGCCACACCCGCAAGGGCCTGGCCGCGATCCACGAGGGTGCCATCGACTCCGTCCTCCCGGTCAAGAAGGCCGCCGCCTACGGCCAGGACGACCTGTTCGCCGACCTCGGCACCACAGATGCCGACACCCCCGCCTTCGGCTTCGACTTCAAGATCAGTGAGACCGAGTGGCCGCGCCGGCAGTTGCTGGCCGCCGAGCGCGAAATGCTGGGCCTGTACGTTTCGGCACACCCTCTCGACGGGGCGGAGCACATCCTTGCCGCCCATCGCGACGCCTCCATCGCCGAGCTCCTCGGCTCCGGGCGCACGACGGGGGAGATCAAGCTGTCCGGCCTGATCGCCGGGGCGCAGCGCAAGATGACCAAACAAGGCAATGCCTGGGCCATCATCAACCTCGCCGACCGCGACGGCTCGATCGAGGTGCTGTTCTTCCCGGCGGTCTACCCACTCGTCCAGCACGCTCTCACCGAGGACAACGTGATCTCGGTGCTGGGCCGGATCGAGGAGCGCGACGGCACTCTGAACATCCACGGCCGGGAGTTGACGGCAGTTGACGTCTCATCCGCCGAGGGTGGCGGTCGGCCGCCGGTGCAGCTCTACATGCCGGTCCACCGCGTCAATCGTCCGCCGTCGCGGAGCTGAAACGCATCCTGAGCGCCCACCCCGGGGACTCGCCCGTCCATTTGCGCGTCAGGTCCCCCCAGCAGACCACGGTCTATGCGCTCGGCAGGCTGGTGGATGCCTCCACCCTCGCCTCCGACATCAAGGGGACCTTCGGTCCCGAAGCCTGGGCGGGCACGGCATGACCGCCGAGAAGGCGGAGGCCCGCCCCGCACGGCCGGGTGCCGAGGACGCCTCGGCCTGCCCGCGATGTGGGCAGCCCGGCCTGATGACGGCCCGCTATCCCCACGCATGGCACGGACAGGCCGGGAAGCGGATCCGCGGCTTCAAAGAGGTGATCCTCTGCGCAGGGTGCGAAGGAGGCGAGGCCGCTGGGGCCCTGCTGGCACTGGTCGACGTCCATGGGCAGGTGTGCCCGGAGGACACGGCGGCCTTCCTCCGCCTCGCCCTCGACTGGGTTGAGACCGCCCGGCGTCAAGAGCTTGACGTCGCCGCTCTGGCGCGCGAGGAACAGCGCTGGCACAGCGGGGAGTTGTGAGGAGCCGGGAGATGGCTTCGGCTGCGGATACCCGCGCGACGCGCGGCAGAGCCGCTCGGGCTCGACCCTCGGCCGCCGGGCCCCTGCCACGGATCCAGTGAACGGATCGGCCGCGCTCGCGCGCCGTGCCTCAGCGGGTGGCGGAGGTCAGGTCAAGGATGCGGGCCCGGTAGGCGTTGATTTCGTCAGACGTGAGCGCGAGTCGGCCAGGTCCCGGTTGGTTGGCGGGCCGGGTGGTGCCGTGGACGATGGCTTCGTACATCGGGCCGGGCAGGTTGAGCAGCAGCTGGCCCTGCTCGGCGGTCTCGATCACCATCCACGAGTCCTCGTTGTTCTCGTCGTGCGAGTCTGTTGCCTCGATGGTGCTGACGGCGGTAACGGTCAAAACGGGGGGTATCTCGCTCATCCACCCTCCCTATCAGCCATGCGGCGCCAAGGCTAATCGTCACTTCAGCGGCAGGGATCTGGGGCTCGGGCGGCAGACATGACGTGGAGTGTCAGTGGCTGCCCGTAGCGTCGAAGGGGAGGTCGGAATTTCTGACTCAGGACGCTAGCGTCATGAGCATGTACTTCGCCCTGGCCCACGTCGGCGGGCGTCGCACCGAGAGCCTGGAGACGCGCGACCAACTCCGCCTGATGGGCCGCAGAGGTGGTGGCGAGATCGAGGTGCATACGGTTCTTCGTCGTGGTCTTGGGTTCCGGGACGGGAACGACGTCGACGCAGACGGCGACCGGGTCCGGCCAAACGGGGCCGCCGGCGGGGCCGACGCAGGTGGTCACGCCGGGGCTGTAAGCAGTCCAGCCGAGCGCCTCGGCCCAGAACCGGCCGACGGCCGAGCCATCAAGGGCCTTGATGTTCACCTGAACAGGTCGCAGTGCCATGCCGGCGATCCTAGGCGCCCGCTCTCCAACGACATCCGCGCCGTTGCCGAACAGTGCCTCAGTCCCACTCTCCCCCTGTGTCTGCCAGCGCACCGCGCTCGGGGTACCGGGCAATGCAACGTGCCCTGCGGGCCGTAGGGAATGCGCCGGGTTGGCCAAAATGCTACTCCCACCGCGCGACGGGCCCCGAGATCAAGGGGCGGACCTGGGTTGTGTAGGCGTGCGAGGTGGCGTCGTGCTGCCTCCGCCAGCCGCGAGTAGTGAGGCGTGTGCACTCGGGCTGCTGGTGTGTGCCGAAGTCGTCCTCGGTCTCCGCGCGGGAGCGTCTTCCAGGTTCATGCACCACGAGCCGGGCGCTCGCCGGATGAGGTACGGGCGTGGCGGTCGAGTGCGAGCCAGACACGGTCCCGGGTCACCGGCATTTCCGTGAAGCGGATGCCGGTGGCGTCGCGCAGCGCGTTGGCGAAGGCGGGGGCGACGGGGTTGAAGGGGCTCTCGCTCATCGACTTGGCTCCCAGCGGCCCGATGGCGTCCGTGGTCTCCATGAAGTGGACCATCGGTGCGTGGGATGTCGGCGTACTGGGGGAGGCGGTAGCGGCGGAAGGCGGCGGTGGTGACCTCGCCGCGCTCGTCGATGCGTACGTTCTCGAAGAGGGTGGCGCCCAGTGCCTGGGCGACGCCGCCCTCGACCTGGCCCCGGCACTGCATCGGGTTCATGACCTTGCCCGCGTCCGCGGCGTGGACGCTGCGCAGGATACGGATCTCCCCGGTACCGGGGTCGACGGCGATGCGGAACCACTGGGCGTTGAAGGCGACCGAGCGTGGGGATCCGCCCCAGCGGCCGTCCGCGGCCAGCTCTTCCGCAGCGCCCTTCTCGTGGGCGGCCTCGACGAGCTCCTTCAGGGGCACGACCCGGCCTGCGCAGTCGAAGGCCTCGGCGCCGAGTGTGCACAGGTGCCGGGCCACGCCCGTGTGCCGGGCCGCGAAGGTCTGCAGCCGCTCGGCCAGCGCGGTCGCCGCCAGGAGGACCGCCTTGCCCGCGACCACGGTGCCGGCCGAGCCGAAGGCGCCCGTGTCGTGGCGTACGACATCCGTGTCGGACTGCCGGATGGCGATGCGGTCCTCCGTGGTGTTCAGGGCGCCGGCGGTGATCTGTTTGTGCACGGTGGTGGTGCCGTTGCCGAACTCCGCGGTCCCGACTGCGATGTCGTACGTTCCATCGGTGAGGAGGGAGACCCGGGCGTCGGCGTAGTGGCCGCCGGGCGGGCCCGTCGCGATCATCGCCATGCCCGTGCCCTGGCCGACCAGCCAGCCTGCCGGGGCCTGTTCGGCGCTGGTGTCCTCGGCGATGGCCTTGCGGACGACCGACAGGCACTGGTCGAGGCCGTAGGAGGCGATGTGCAGGTCCTCCTCCTCGCCGATCGGGCTGAGCATGTGCTCGCCGGGGCCGATGTCGAAGATCTCCTCCAGGTCGACAACCTCAGACATCGGTCTCGTCTGGGGAGAGGGGCCTCTTCTCGGCCAGGAGATCAGCGGAGTCACCGCGGGATCGAGACGCCCAGGCGGATCAGGGCTCGATGACCAGACGCTCGATCAGGTCGTCGCGGAGGGCGAACCGATAGCGGAGGTCGACGCTGCCTCCGGGGAAGTTGCCTTCGAGGTGGTGCGTGGCGACGTAGTGGGTGGGACCGGTCTGTTGCGCATCGGTGAGCTCGATGGTGTAGGTGAATTCGGTGGCGGAGTGGTCCAGCCACTGTTCGATCGCGGTGGCGCCCTGGTACGTCCTGCCGTCGTCGGTCACGGTGGCGTCGCTGGTGAAGGCGGTGACTGCGGTGGCGGTGTCGTGGTCTTTGTGGGCCTTCAGGCAGCGGGTGATCGCCTTGGGCAGGTCGCTCGGGGCGATGGTGCGGGGCTGATGGCTCGGCATGACGGTCCTCTTGACTGTGGGGGCTCAGATGGTGGGAGTGGTGCCGCCATCGATGACGTGTTCGGCGCCGACGATGGCCGAGGCGCGGTCGGAGACGAGGAAAGCGACGAGTTCGGCAACTTCCTCCGGCCGGTTGGGGCGGCCGAGGGGAATGCCGCCGAGCGAGTCCATGAGCTGCCCCAGGGCGGCTTCCCGGGTGACGCCGGCCTCCTGGGCGATCCGGGTGACCAGGTTGTCGGCGGCGGTGGTCTGGATGAAGCCCGGAGAAACGGTGTTGACGCGGATGCCATGTGGGGCGACCTCGTTGGCCAGGCCCTTGCTGTAGGTGGTCAGTGCCGCTTTGGCTGCCGCGTAGGCCAGGGTGCCGTTCCACAGCGGCATCCGGCGCTGGATCGAGGTGACGTGCAGGATCACGCCCTTGCCGCTCGCGATCATGCCAGGCAAGAGGCCGCGGTCCAGGCGGACGGCGGCCAGCAGGTTCACGTTGAGCTCCCTTGCCCAGTCCTCCTCGCCGAGCGCCGCGAATCCGCCGGCCGGCGCCTCGGAGCCGCCGAGTGTGTGGACCAGGACGTCGACACCTTCCAGGCGTGCCCCCACTTCGGCGATCACCTGGTCGGTCCCTTCGGCGGTCGACAGGTCGGCGGCGATGAAGGTCTTGTCCTCGACCTTTTCGGGGCGGCTGCGGGCGGTGACAAGCACGTCGGCGCCTGCCTCGGCGAGCCGCCGGGCGATGGCGGCCCCAGTGCCCTTGGTGCCGCCGGTGACCAGGGCGCGGCGACCTTCGAGTGATTCGCTGATGGGGCTGGTCATGGCGCCTTCCGATCCCAGGTGCGCACGTACGGGGCGACGCACAGTTACTGCTAAAGTAGAAGCTACTGACTTCGACTTTAGCAGTAACCGGAGGGATGGTCACCGTGGCGAGCCGCATCAGGCTGGAGGACCGGGAGTGCCCGCTGTCCACGACGGTGGAACATGTCGGCGAGTGGTGGACGCTGCTGATCCTGCACGACGCGTTCGACGGCTACACCCGCTTCGACCAGTTCCAAGAGAACCTGGGCATCTCCTCGAGCATGCTCACGGCCCGCCTGAAGACCCTCGTGACGGACGGATTGCTGGAGCGTCGGCCTTACCAGACCAACCCGGTCCGCCACGAGTACGTGCTGACCAACCTCGGGCGCTCCCTGCGCCCGGTGATCGTCGCCCTGGCCGCGTGGGGCAATTCCCAGCTGGCGCCGCACGAACGCAGCATGATTCTCGTCGACGCGGAAAGCGGCGAAGAGGTCGAGCCCGTGGTCGTTGACGCCAGGACCGGACGCCGTCTCGACGACAGCCATGCCTACGTCTTCGCAGCGGGTCCTGCGGCCGGCGACGCCATGCGCAACCGCTACGCCCACGGGCGACCAGCGGCCCCCGCGGCGGGCCCGGAGGCGGGCCATCCGTGAACGCCCATCCGTGCACGCTCAGTCACACCAACCGCCTTGACCACAGCCGTGAAAGATCTTCTGGCCAAGGCCGGCACCCGTCTGACCGGACCCGTGCCGTCTCAGGGTGTGCGTTCGTCGTCGGTCGCGGCGTCGAGTCTGGCGCGGAGGTGCGCGGTCGTGGGATGCGCGGGGCCGAGGGCCTTCGTGGCGATCTCCAGGGCTTGCCGCTGCAGGGTCAGGCCTTCTTCCCGTTGGTTGAGGGAGAGCAGGGTCTGGGCGAGGTTGTGCAGACGTACTGCCAGCTCTGCGTGGTCTTGGCCCAGGGCCTTGGTGGTGAGGGCCACGGCTCGTCGAGCGTGGGGTAGCGCCTCTTCGTACCTGCCGAGTCGGTGCAGCGTGTACACGAGATTGCTGGCGTAATTGGCGCAGGTGGGGTGATCGCGGCCGAGGGCTTTTTCGGCCGCTCTCAGTGCCTGCGTCTTCAGGCGGTACGCGTCTTCGTGCCGGCCCAGTTCGTCGTAGATGGTGGCCAGGTTGTTGGCGAAAACGGGGAGTTCGGGGTGCTCGGGTTCCATGGTGGCGGTGGCGATGTCCATCGCCTGCCGTCCGTGTTCCAGAGCCATGGGTAGCTGTCCGGTACGCCGGAGGCTCTGGGAGATGTTGCTCAGCCGCAGTGCGGTGTCGGGGTTGTTCTCGCCCAGCACGTCACGGGTGATGTCCAGCGCTTCCCTGTCCAGGGCCAGTGCCTGTTCGTATTCGCCCTTGGCTGTGCGCAGGAGGGACAGATTGCCCAGGCGGACGGCGGTGCCGAGGTGGCCGGGCCCGAATGCCTCCTGAGTGATGCGCAGGGCGTCCTCCGCGTAGCCCAGGGCTTCGTCGTAGCGACCGGTTGCCCTGAGGGTCGTGGCGAGATTGCTCATCCGCAGTGCGGTGTCGGGGTGGTCGTCGCCGAGGGCGGTCTGTGTGATCTCCAGGGCCCGCCGTTCGAGTTCGAGGGCTTGCGGGTAGTGCCCGAGAGCGGTGTGGACGGTGGCGAGGTTGCCGAGGCGGATGGCGGTGTCGGGGTGGTCGTCGCCGAGGGCGGTCTGTGTGATCTCCAGGGCCCGCTGTCCGAGTTCGAGGGCTTGCGGGTAGTGCCCGAGAGCGGTGTGGACGGCGGCGAGGTTGTCCAGGCGGGAGGCGGTCTCGGGGTGGTCCTCGCCCAACGTGTCGCGAGTGATCTCCAAGGCCGTCTCGGAGGGGGCGAGAGCCTCATTGTGGCGGCCCAGATGAGTCAGCGCGTGGCCCAGGTTGCAGAGTGAGGCCGCCGTGCTCAGATGCCGCTCTCCGTGGATCTCCTGGTTGAGCCGCAACGTCTCCCGGAACATGGGCTCGGCCTCTGCGTAATGTCCGGCCTCGCTCAAAGTCACCGCGAGGTTGTTCATGTGGGTCAGGGTGTCGGGGTGCCTGGGGCCGTGGAGGCGCTGGGAGAGTGTCAGGGCACGTCGGCGCAGATCCAGCGCGAGGGTGAGGTGACCGCGGGAGTGGAGGTACGTTCCCGTCCGTCCCATCAAGCGGGCCAGTTCGGGAAGCGGTTCGAGACCATCCCGGTGGGCGACGACGGCTTCCACGTGAGGCAGGAACCGGTCCCAGAGCGGCCAGCCGGTGACATCGTCCGGGGTTGACTCGGCGGGCGCGGCGTCATCCAGCAGAGCGACCGCAAGCGCGCTGGCGTCACGGGCCTCGTCAGGGGCAGGCAGGCTGTCGCCCGCGTCGGCGCGCAGGACGGCCTGGAGCAGCCGGTGCACGGTGACCTCGTCAGCGGTCAGGGTGACCAGGCTGTACGCGGCGAGTACGCCCAGCGCCCGCACCACACGCAGGGGTGAGGACAGGGCACCGTCGAGCACGGTGCGGTGCAGCGGGCTGGGTGCGCAGTACGCGAGAACGCGCAGCAGCAGCACCGCGTCGGGGTGGTTGTGCCGGAGCGTGGAGAGTGTCACCGACCACAGGCGGGCGATGGTCTTCTCCTGCTCGTCGTCCACGGGCGGCTGCTCGGCCAGCATCCCTGCCAGGTCCTCACGCAGCAGGGCGAGGTAGGTGCCGGGCGTCATCGCGGTCTGCGCCATGAAGGCCCCGGCCTGCCTGAGTGCCAGCGGTAGGTCGCCCAGTTCCACGGCCAACTCGGTCAGCGCAGCGACCGCTTCTTCGTCGCTGTGGCCGGTGAGTTCCTTGAGCAGGGCCACCGCATGCTCGCGGTCAACGGGACCGAGGTCCAGGAATGCGCTGCCCCGCTGCCAGGCCAGGGTGCGCCGGGTGGTGATCAGGACCTGACCCGTCGTCAGCCTCGCGATCCACGGCTGGAGATGGACGCCGTCCTCGACGTTGTCGAAGACCAGCATCCAGCCCGTCCGCTCCTCCAACCAGTGCGTCGCCCACGCGGCCGCCTCGGAGACCGGCAACGTCTTCACGATGTCCCGGTCCAGCTCACCGGCCAGCCCGGCCAGGCCGGTCTCGATGGCGTCGGGACCGGTTGCGTCGATCCACCACACGGGGTTCGGGCCGGCCGCCCTCTGCGCCCACGCGTGGTGGAGGACCAACGTGGTCTTGCCGGCCCCGCCCATGCCGCGCACGGTGATCGGCGGCAGTCCCGTGCCGGTCCAGGGAAATGTGGCCAGGCGTTCCAGTTCCGTCTCCCGCCCGACGAACGGCTCCGGCTTGCGCGCACGTAAGTTGCTGACGAGGGCCGTGAGATCGGGTTTCCGCGGAGTTGTGGCTTTGGCGGAGGCCGCGCTCGACCACAGCTCGTGGAGTTCTCCCTCGATGTACTCAGCCCTGAAGCCCAGCGTTTGCGCGATGGCCGCGACCGTGTGCCAGGACGGCGGCGGGTGGCCGTCGTTGAGCGCGTTGCTGACCGTCGTCCTGCCCAGCCCTGCGTTCCTGGCCAGGGTGCTGGTGGAGCCCTTGAAGCGGGCACCCATGCGGGCCTGCAGAGTCTGTCGCAGGCGGCTCAGCGCCTGCGCACCGTCGTCGGCCGTTGCCTCGGCATCCGCCATTCCTCGTCGCCCCCCCCCGAGCCACCGTACGGATCTGTTCATCTTCGTACGGCTGCACCCTGCTGCACACGTGATTGGGCAATGTCGCTGCACCGGCCCCCGGTACCAGCAGTCGAAAAGGAGCCTGCCGTGCCCATTTCCGTCGTTGTGGCGGTGACCGTCCTCGCCGTCTCCGTTGCCGTGATCATCGCCGTGCTCGCGGCCGTGACCGCCGGCTTCCTCGCCCGCAGGGAGGGCGCATCCCCGGCAGCAGCCGTCAGCCGGGCGGGGATGGCCTTCGCGGCCACCCTGTCGCTGCTGGCGCTCTTGACGACCACCGTCCGAGACCTCCTCGGATGACCGCCGTAGCGGGCCCGCACAGCATCTGGGCGGCCGATCACCCTCGCGCCGCCGAGGGCCGTGCGGGACAGCACCACGCCCCCTCGTCGTTTGCGTACTGGTCGTTCCCCCGCCTCGTGTCAGTTCCAAGTGACGTGCAGAGAAGGGGAGTTCACGCTCTAGGACGTTCGCACAGGTTGCCGTATCTTCTCCAAGCACCGGGATCAACGGAAGCCACTTGGGGGAGTCGCTGTGGGGGACCAACACAGGCAGTCGGGATCCGACGCAGAGGAAGGATCCGACGCGCGGACCGGATCCGGCGGCCCGAAGCCCCCGCCACGGCAGCAGCCCCCAGACAACGTCCCGCCGATACCACAAGCGCCACCCGCGCCACCCGCGCCGCCGGGCCCGCCCCCGGTGGTCCCGCCCGCCTCCGGTGAATCGACTGAATCGACCCGGTCCACCCCGGCGATACCCGAGCCCCCTGCGGTGCCTCCAATGCCGGCCCAACCACCCACTGTGCCCACCGCCGTGCCTCCGCCGCCCGCCCAGCCGCCCGCGGCGCCTCGGTCGCTCCGGCCGTCGTGGCTGGCCACCGCATGGCGCCGGCCAGGGCGTGCCATGCCCCTCATCGCCATGGGCGTCGCCTTGATGGTGCTGGCGAGCCTCGTGTACGTCGTGTGGCCGAGCGGGTCCGGCGGGTCCGACCGGGAAGCCTCGATCTCTCATGTGTCGCCGGCCCATCGGGGGGCGTCGGCCGCACGGGCGCTGAGCGCCCTTCCGGCCGTGAACCTGTCGACCGCCTACGCCCCTGCCGAGCACCGGCCGGTGACCCACGCGAACCTGACGGTCACCGCGTCGGGACAGGCGTCGGGAACCCTGAGCGAACCCGTGGCCGGCAAGTCCGCGATCGCGTGGTCCGGTGACCGGCTCTACCTGAAGGGCGACTCGGACTTCTGGGCGCAGCAGGACCCGTTGTACGGCACGGACCTGACCAGCAGCGGCCACTGGATCGCGCCGAAGAAGCGCTACGGCTACTACATGCTCGACAGCTTCGGCGTGAACGCGGGCTCCCTGTCCCCGAAGTCGCTGGCCGCGCTGGTCACGCAGGTCACCTCCGATCCCGAAACGGTGCAGCAGGACGCGGGGACGATCGAGGGGCGCAAGGCGATCTCGTACACGGCGCAGGGCTGGACCGTCATCCTCGCCAGCAAAGCTCCGTACACCGTCCTCGCCATCGGAGGGGAGCCCCACCAGGAAGGGCCGGTCAAGTCCGCTGCCTGGCACACGGCCCGGCACGCCACGGACGGGGCGCAGCCGGCGGGCCGCCGTGCGGTGGTTGTCCCGGCCGACTACTCGGACAGTGACTACAGCTCGTACCTCTTGATGGTTCCGAAGCCCGCCACCAACGAGCAGACGACTGCGGTCCGTTCGACCGCGACTGAGGCCGCGTCCGCCGCTGTGCCTCCCGCCACCTCGTCCGAGGTGGTCTCCAAGTCCATGGGACCGAACTTCACCATCACCAACAACAGTGGGTACCTGTGCACGACCAACCCGTGCTCGTACTCCTTCACGGTCACGAACAGCGGGGACGAGGCGGGAGCGGCCACCCTCTATCTCAGCCTTCCGGCCGTGCCCGACCAGCCCCACCCGCTCGGTACTCTGCAACCCAAGCAGTCCAAGCAGGTCAACGGCTCACGCCCCAACATCGCTCCCCCCGGGAAGACCGTGAGGCACACCGACTATGCCTGGGTGTACTCGTCCGCCGAGTACGGCCCGGACCCCAAGGTGGGCAGCCGTCTGCACGCACGGAACCTGCGGCCGGGCGACGTCTCCGTCGGGACTCCGCTGAAGCCCGCCGCGGCGAAGCTGCTCGACCTGATGACGAAGGACTCTCCGGCCACCGACACGGGAGCCGGTGACAAGGCGGTCGATGCGCTCAACGGGGCCAACAACCAGGGTGAGTTGCCCGATCTGGCGGCGATCGCCGGCTCCGGCCGCCTGGAGAACCCCGAGGACCTGCGCGAAAACCTCCCCACCACCGACCAGGTCGACAACCGGCGTGCGCTGCAGCAGGTCGCGCAGCTGCTGAAGTCCGATCCGCAAGCGAGAGTCACCTGGGCCGGGCCGTACAAGGTCGACGGAAAGACCTACCGGGCCGACTACCTCTACACGACGACCCGCCAGGGCCAGAAGATCAAGCGCGCCGTGCGCGCGAAGACCGTGCGGAGCCTGGAGCAGCTCGGGCCGCAGATGAGCCTCGGCGCCGAGCAGCTCAACGGCGAGCGGCCGGGTTCCGGGAACGCCAAGAGCGAGAAGGCGCCGCCCGGCTTCGAACGGGTCCTCCAGATCAACCTCGAACCGGCCGTCGGCCCGCTGTTCGCGCTGGCCTCCACTGCCGACCTGGAGAAGTTCCTGTCGACGGGCCAGCAGTTCCGGCAGGCGCGGGAGAGCCTGTGCGAGCGGAACGGCGGCGGCCCACGCGTCGACCGCCTGGTCATCGTCAACGAGTCGGGCACCCACCAGTGGACGAACCCGCGCAGACTCGGCGCGCGCTGCGCCCGCCCCGGCGGGGCCCAGGCTTCTCCCAGCGCGCCGAGCAGTGACGCCCCCGACGACAAGCCGACCTGCCTGACGCAGCGTCCGCCGAACGGTGTCGTCGAGTCCAGCGGGACGGGCTGGATCTACTACGCTCCCACCGGGCCGCGCAAGCGTGCCACCGCGGCCACCGCGTGCCTGAAGAACCCGGTGGGCAAAGGCAAGCCCTCCGACCGCAACAGCCCCGGCATGGACGAGGCCCGTAAGCGCGCGAAGGCCCTGTACCCGAACGCGGACGAGGGAAAGCTGGTCAACAGCTGCCACCTGATACCCAGGGCGCTCGGAGGCCGCGGCCTCCAGCGCAACCTCACGCCGTGCTGGGCCACACCGGTGAACGTCGGCGCCATGACACGCATCCAGTCCTCGGTCACCGGATTTCTCGCCAAGGGAGGCATCGTGAAGATGACGGTGCTGGCCAAGTACAAGGACAAAGACAAGGGAGTGATCCCGTACGCGTTCACGTTCAGCATCACCGCCTGGGACTCCCGCGGCAATCCGTATCCGCTCGCGGTCCCCGGCGGTGGCACGATCCAGAACGTCAAGGACGGGCACTCCCTCAGTCCCTGACAGGTGGTGAGGCAGCATGCGCGATGACATCGCCGCGTTCGCGCGGATCGCCGGGGTCGCGCCCGGGGCAGGGTCCGCGCTGCCCTGGGGCGCGTCCCGGACGGCGTTCGGTCTCGAACTGCCCGCCGACTACCGGGCGTTCGTCGACGCCTTCGGGGCCGGGACGGTGGGCAGCCGACTCACGCTGTCCACCCCCTGGCCCCTGCACGACGCCGAAGCCGGGATCACCGGCCTGCGGGCGATGCTGGACGAAGCCGCCGAGATCGGCTCCCTCCTGCGCGACTTGCGCGAGGAATTCCCGGCCCTGTTCCCCTACGCGTTCCACCCCGAGCCCGGCGGCCTGCTCGGCTGGGCCGGCGGTGTCGGCGGAGAGCAGTGCTTCTGGCTGACCGAGGACCCGGACCCGGATGCCTGGCCGGTCGTGGTGTGGGACAAGGCGGACTGGCGCCGCTACGACATGGGCATGGTCGCCCTGTTGATCCGCGCCCTCACGAAGGCGGACCCGTTCCTCAGCGACCTGGTCGCCCCTGAGCGCGGGCGACCCCTGTGGAACCCGAGAGGCTAGTGCCTTGAGCCGGCGAATCATCATGAGTGGGGTATGAGCCGTCCTGGACCGAAGATCCCGCCCCGCCGTCGTCGCTAACTGACGCCCAGCGGGCTGGGCTTGAGGGGTGGGTGCGCCGACGTACCACCGCTCAGGCGCTGGCCCAGCCATCGCGGATCGTGGCATTCGCGGATCGTGTGGGAGTGCGCCGGGGGGACTCGATCACGGAGCTCGGGTGTCATCGGCCAGCGCCCAGCTCGGACGGGGCGGTGGTGCCGGCCGGGGCTGCCTCGGGCGCGTCGCACCGGTGTTGTTGGGCGGGCCAAGGAGCCGTGGACGCGCGTCGGTGGAGTCACGGGCGGCCTGGCTGAGCTGGGACATCTCCTGCTGAGACACACCGAGCAGTCGGCAGGCATCCCCCGGGCTTACCCGCAAGTCGTCGGACAGCGTGCGAGCGGCATCGGCGAGGGCCTTCTGCTCTGCTGCATCGGCTACGGCACGCCGCCTGCGTGCCGCCAGCACACTCTCCAACAGGGCGGCGACCTCCGGAACCACCAGCTTCAAGCCGACCGTCTCCGGTCGAATGCCCAGCGCTGCACCGATGGCGTCGCGCGCCATGTCCTCAGCCTCATCGATCGTGCGGCACTGGGTGTGGAGCGCGAGTTCCGGAACATCGACGGCCCACCACCTACCGATTCTGTACAGCCGGGTTTCGTAGTGAGTGCTCACAGGCGCACCCGCGTCGGTGCTGCCGACCCGGCCGCTGACATTGCCGGTACGAGGCTCACAGGTGAGATGCCCGCGTAGTAGTCCATCTGCGATCTTTCTGTGCTGACTGCGCCGCGAGGACCCCGGTGACCTTGCTCAAGTTCACACCGGGGAGCGGGCGGGCTGCAACGCTAACGGCACCTGTACGAGGCAGGACGTAGACCGTGTGACGCTTCCGTGCACATTCCTTGGCGTCGGCTTTCCCTAACGGGACATGTCGCCACGAATGCCAGGATGGGAAGTGGGTGCGGCACCTGCGGCACCTGACAGGTCAGGCCGAGCGGCCGCAACTCTGCTCTCCTGCCGCCAAGCTCGCTGTATCGCATATCTCCATCGGAGCCGGTCAGTTCCTGCTGCCTCGTGGCGGATAGAGCTTTCTCCGCGGCAAGCGTGGACACCTGCTTAAGCAGGGGTGGCTGTTTGAAGCATGAATGTGAAATGAGGGTGAAGGCGGTTTCGGAAAACCTGGGCGGGCAATGCGCGGACCGTGAGTTACCCCAACGACGGCATGCCGCAAAATGCCCCATACGGTCCCAATGTAAACCCTCCTCGCCACGGCGGCGCAAACGCCTCACAGGGCGGCGACACCGCCCCTTTGCCTCCGGTCGGGGCGTACGCCCCGCGCAACGGCAATCCTCCTCCTCCCTACCCTTCCGAACGCAGCGCACCGTACGCCGGTGTTCCCGATGCTCCCTACGAAGTGCCCAGGAACCGGGCAGGTGACCAGAGAGCTCGCCGGAAGGGATGGGGGGTGGACCGGTGTGCCTTGATCCTTCACAGTCTGGGCGATATCGCCGCGATATTCCTTGGGCTGCGGATCCTGCTGTACCTGCTCGACGCGAATCAGGCGAACGTCTTCGTCGACTTCGTGCACGGCGTGGCCGACTGGCTCGCCGGCTGGTCGCAGGACATCTTCACCATGGACACCGAAGGGCTGCGCATCTTCTTCAATTACGCCCCTCCCGCGGTGGTCTATCTCGGCATCGGCCATGGCGCTGCCGCCTGGCTGCGGCGCCTTTGAGGCTGCGGTTCTTCGGCTCGGGGACCCGTCGTGCGGCGCACCTGCGCACTGACGGGCCTGTGCCTGCGCCGCTGCGAGCGCCGATGCCCTTGCGGGCTTGCCGAGGTCAGCCACTCAGCTGGTGCGCAATTCGTGACGCCAGAAAAGCGATCTTTCCTGCATGGTCGCCCCTCGGCCGACCGTGCGCGGCGCAATTCTCTGGATTTGCCATGCCTGCTGGCTAGCGGATTCTGATATCCGTCCTCTTGATCCTGCTCGTGGTGGTGGGTGGCGCATACTTCTGGGTCGACTCCGCACTGCACGAATACGGCCGCGCATACCGGACGTCACGCCTGGCCGAGTAACGCGCCGGCACACCGCGGCGCAGAACTGGTTGCGGGCGCACATGGGTGACCCGTATCCGATCACGGCCAGGGCGACTCCTGTGGGGGGTGGCCGTCCTGGCCGTGATCAGACTTCCCTTCCGTCCAGGCGCTGCCCGCGCCAGATTGCGACTCCAGTGAGCAACGTCCCCGAATCCGTGCCCACGAATGATCAATACCACCGGGGCCGAGGGCGCACTGCCGCCCAGCGGACAGCCCTGATCATCCACATTATTGCCGACATCGCCGCCGCGTTCCTGGCGCTGTGGATCCTGCTCTACCTGCTCGGTGCGAACCAGGCAAACGTCTTCGTCCAGTTCATCCAAGGCGTTGCGAACTCTCTGGCCTGGTGGGCGCAGGACATCTTCACCATGGACATCGAAGGACTGCGCGTTGCCCTCAATTACGGTCTGCCCGCCGTGATCTACCTGTTCGTGGGGCACGGGATCGCTGGACGGGTACGCCACCTCTGACCGCCTCCGGCCCCAGGCAAGACGTGTCATCAGGCAAGACGTGTCATGCGGCACGGGGGAGGGCCACGTGCCGCATGATCTTGCCCAGATGCGCGTCAGGTCCCGAGAACTTGGCGGCAGTGCCGCCCATGACCCACAGGACCGTCCTCACGCCTTCGGCCGTAACCCTCCCCGGACCCTCCTTACGCCTTCGGCTGGGTGAAGCGGAGGCGGTTGCCGAAGGGGTCGCGGAGGCCGCAATCGGTTCCGTACGGGCGGTCGGTGGGTTCCTCGGTGAACTCGACGCCCCGGGCCAGCAGCGTCTCGTACGTCTTGCGGCAGTCGTCCGTGGTGAAGATGAGCCAGCCACCCATGGCGCCCTTGGTCACCAGGTCGCGGACCTGCTGCGCCGTCTCCTCGGACATTGCCGGCGCACCGGGCTTCTCCAGCAAGATCTCGCGTTCCGGGTGGCCGGGGACGTTGACGGTGAGCCAGCGCATGAAGCCCAGTTCAATGTCGGTATTGACCTCCAGGCCGAGCTTTCCGACGTAGAAGTCGAGGGCCTCGTCCTGGTCGAGGACGTATATCTGCGAGTGCGTGATGGCGTTGAACATGCGCCTCACGCTACTGGGCACGCCGGACGGAAACTTATCCAAAACTGCTCAGTCGACGGGGACGGAGGACGGTACGGGCAGTGCGGAGAGGCAGCCCCGGAGGGGGAGCGCGGAGGGGGAGCGCGGGTGGGCGGTCAGGGGCACGGCCGCGTCCACGCCATCGTGAAGCACGTCGGTACGCCCGCGGCCGCGGCGTGCTGGGCTTCCTTGCGGTATGTCCGTGGCGAGCGGCCGATGATGTCCCGGAACGTGCGGCTGAAGGTTCCCGGGCTGTTGAAGCCGACTTCGAAACAGATGTCCGTCACGCTGCGGTCGGTGTCCCGCAGCAGGAACATCGCCCGCTCGACGCGGCGGCGCTGCAGGTAGCGGTGCGGCGTCTCACCGAACGTGGCCCGGAAGGTGCGCGTGAAGTGTGCCGGTGACACATGGGCGATCCGGGCCAGGGCCGGGACGTCCAGTGGCTGCGCGTAGGCGCGGTCCATCGCATCCCGGGCCCGGAGCATCCGGCGGTTGGTTTCTTCTGCGGCACGGCTCACGGCGTCATCACACCACGGCCGCCGAGGACCTTGATGCGGCAGGTGGCGCAGAGGTCCTCCTGGCCAGGAGTGCAGAGGTCCTCCTGACAGGAGTACGGCACGTCGAGACCGTCGTTGGCCTGTTCGGTGACGATCTCTGCAGGCGGCCGCATGCTTGCTGGCTGGGGCGAAAGCGTCACGTGGCTTTGGCTGCTCGGGTGGTGTGGATCTCGGTGAAGGCCAGGACAAGTGCGGCGGTCCGCAGTGGTTCCTCCAGAATGGGAGTGTGTCCGGCACCGGGCAACAACTCGATCTTCGCGCCCGGAACTTCCCGGTAGTCGGCTGCGGACGAGGGTCGCCATCTGCGGTCTTGGTCGCCGAAGATCACCTGCAGGGGCTTGCCGAGGGCCCTCAGTCGATCCGGGAGTGTCTGCTGCTTCAGATAGGCGATGGATGCCTGCATTGCTGTGGTGACCGCGTGGAAGGTCATCCCGCGCAGTTCGTCGACGAGTTCTTGTGGGACTTGGTAACCCGCGCGGAACCCGGTGCTCGCGAACTGGCGAATCCGCTCGTCGGTCGGTGGCCATTGCGCGGGGTCGATCGCGAAGGACTCCGGTGCGATGAAGGCGTCCATCTTGGGGCCGGTGTTGATGAGCACGAGCGCGGTCACCAGGTCGGGCCGTCGCTCGGCGAGAGCGGTGGCGGCATAGCCGCCACTGGAATGGCCGACGACCACGACGTGCTCGACGCAGAGCCGGTCCAATGCCGCACCGAGCCTGCGTGCCTGTTCGGAGGTTTCGTAGCCGCGGCCGACCGGTTCGGGCGAGCGACCGTGCCCCGGAAGGTCGACCCGGATGACGCGATGCGAGGTGGTCAGCAGCGGAACCAGCGCGTCCCACGAACGGCTCGAAGTGGCGGATCCGTGGAGGAGCAGGAGCGCGGGGGCATCGCGAGGGCCGTCCTGACAGACGTAGAGGTCGCCGTGCTCCAGGCGGAGGATCGAGGCCTCGGTGGCGCCGGCGTCGCCGGATGCATGCGGGTTCCTGTCGGAAGGAGTCATGAGCCCACTGTCGCCTCCGGTGCACGCGCACGGCTTGGACAAATGTCCCCTCCTCGGTCCGCGTAGCATTCGACGATGGGGTGCGCCACGAGTGAACGCAACGATCCTGCTGTGTGGGACGTCGCACGTCCGCAGCGGCCCGGCCGGGTGACCGGTGTCGACATGGCCGGCTTCCGGGTCCCGGGCCCGCTCGTCGGCGGTCTGCGAGTGGTTCCGCACCCGGCCGTGATGCTGGTCCTGGAGTTCGGGGCGAGCACGTCCACCGTGGACGACGGCGCTGAGCGGCGACCTGGGGGATGTCTCGTCGCCGGGCCCGGCTTCGGCTCCGGAGGCGGGGTTCGAGCGTGGGGTGAGCGCGTCGAGTGCGTGCAGGTGCGCCTCTCTCCAGTGGTTGCAGGAGCGGTCTTGGGTGCCTCTCCGGCCGATCTAGCCGGCGCCATGGTGTCCCTGGACGACCTGTGGGGCCGGGAGGCGGCACGGATTCGTGAGCAACTGAGCGAGCTCCCCTCATGGCAGGACCGCTTCGCGTTCACGGATGCGCTGATCGCCCGCCGATGTGAGGCACGGTCGCCGGTGGACCCGGCGGTGGCCTGGGCCTGGAACCGGATCGTCGCCAGCAGGGGCCTCGTCCGCGTCAACCACCTGGCGGCCGAACTCGGATGGAGCCGCAAGCGTCTGTGGTCCCGGTTCCACGCGTACATCGGCATGCCACCCAAACGTGCCACGAAGCTGGTCCGCTTCGACCATGCCGTGCATCGCATGCTCGCGGGTGAAAGCACCGCCCGCGTTGCGGCGGACGGCGGCTACTGCGACCAGTCCCATCTCCATCGGGACGTCATGGCTTTCACCAGCGCAACGCCGGCGACCGTGGTGAACGAGCCATTTCTGACGGTGGACGACCGCGCATGGCCGAGTGCGGAAGCCCCCAACGCTCAACACCGCCCGGATCATTCTGTTGGGAGGTCTCTACGGGGAAGCGCGCCTGCATCAGCGTGAGCACTGGGCGAGGTGGTCGGGCTGGGCCAGGGGGGTCAGCGCAATCGGGAGAACTTCTTGGTCAGCGGGTCCAGCATCGGGATGGTGTGGAGGGGAGCCTTGGGTGGTGCCCCTGGAGGCTGGCGCAGACTGGTACGCCGGTCTTGTACATTCCTGCACCCGTCACCGGAGCCGGTCGCGTTAGAGCAGATACGCGGCGCCGACAACTGCCGCCGACCTGGGTGCGAGACGCTTACACACGGCAGCTGCGCAAGGGGGACTGCTCTGGCTGGGCGCGGTCCGGTGATGGTCAACCGGGGCCTGCCGAACTCGGAGAGGAAGATGGATGATCGCCTGCAAGGGCGAAGGCGGCAGCGAAGGTGTCAGGCGACTGCTACAGCTCGCCCGCACCTGCTCCGCCGTCCGATCCGCTGCTTGGTCCACTGAGCGGTCCGCTCAGTTCCTTGAGAGGAAGGTTCGATGAAGCACCGCAAGCTGGGCGACGATGGCCCTGAGGTATCCGCGATCGGCCTCGGCTGCATGGGCATGTCGGTCGCCTACGGGGTTCCGGATGAGGAGGAGTCCCAGCACACCCTGGACCGTGCCCTTGAGATGGGCATCACCCTCTTGGACACTGCTGACGCCTACGGGCGGGGCAGCAACGAGGAGTTGGTCGGTCGCTGGCTGCGCAGGCACTCCGGTGAGCGTGACCGGGTGGTCGTAGCGACCAAGTTCGGGCTCCGCCACGATGCCGCCACGGGGCGGGTCGGCGACGTGGACACCTCCGCCGACTACGTTCCCCACGCCTGCCGCGCCTCACTGCGCCGCTTGGGCGTCGATCACATCGACCTCTACTACGCACATCGCCGGAACCCCGCCGTTCCCATCGAGGAGACGGTCGGTGCCATGTCCGAGCTCGTGCAGGCCGGGCTGGTACGCCACATCGGGCTGAGTGAGGTCAGTCCCGCGACGCTCCGCAAAGCCCATACCGTCCATCCGATCACCGCGGTCCAGGTGGAGTATTCCCTGTTCACCCGCAACGTGGTGGAGGGCGAACTGCTCACCACCTGCCGGGAATTGGGCATCGCTGTCGTGGCCTACTCCCCGCTCGGGCGCGGCATGCTCACCGGTGCGCTCTCCTCCCGCGGCGACCTCGCCCCGAACGACAACCGCCGGCGCTGGCCTCGGTTCGCCGACGAGAACATCCAGCGCAACCTGGCACTGGTCCAGGCGGTACGGGACGTCGCCCAGCGGATCGGCTGCTCGCCCGCCCAGGCCGCGCTGGCCTGGCTGCTCGCCCAGGGCGACGACATCGTGCCCATCCCCGGCACGAAGCGCCGACGCTACCTGCAGGAGAACGCCGCCGCCGTGACCCTGGACCTGACCGACGCCGACCTCGATCAGCTACGCGAGGCCGTACCGGAGGCGGCCGTGGCGGGGGAGCGCTACCCGGACACGGCCCTGAAAAGGCTGGGGCACTGAACGGAGAGATCTTGGCCAGTCCGGCCTGGTAGCGGGTCGAGGTTGCGCCACACCTCGACGACCACGAGCCGCGACGAGGCGTTCCTCATCGATCCCAGCGGAGCCGTCGTCCGGTCCTACGGCGCGGGACCCGTTGGCCCTACGGCGAGGGACCCGTTGGTCCTTCGGCGCGGGACCCGTTGACGCAGTGCGCGGCGGTGCGGGACTACCAGGCCAGGGCTCGATGCCGCCGTCGGTGATGATCACGGTGTTGCCGACGGACCCCTTGGACACGCCGAACGATCCGAGTGCGGCGCGATGGGGGAGGCCTCTGGGTCCTATGCGGGGCTGGCACCGTCGAGGAACCGAAGCAGTACGGCGGCTTCCGCACGGAGCTGCGCGACCCGGTCAGCATGTGCGGGCGCAGTCAACTGCGCTGCTACCTCCAGCCGCTCGGTGGCCTCGGCACGTACGATCTCCCTCACCTCGCGCTCGCTCAGCTCGCACCGTGCTCCCTCGGTGACGCCGACGCCGACCGGCGAGTGTTCGACGGCCGATCCACGAAGTGCGGATTCGTCCACGGGCACCGCCTCCGCGTTGTCCAGCGTGGCAAGCGTTGCGCGCAGTGCGCTCACCGAGGCCTTGTCGCGGGCACGCATCGCTTCCGGCAGGGCCTGACGCATCTGAAGACGTAGGGACATGCCGGAGACGTTATGGCTGTCCCGTTGGGTCCGCAATGAGATATCCATCCAGCCCAGACGTGCCGTCAAGTTCCTCGCTGTCGCGCTACTTCTCCGGCCGGGCCGTTCACCTGCTTCTACCGCTACGTATGGAGGAGGCGCGCCTTCGCCCAGGTCGGCGCGTGCGGCCGGGGGCCCCAGCGGGACTGGATCGTGCTGGTCGACGGCGCCCCGCGATCAACTCAACAGCATCGGGGCTCCGTTGATCTCCTCGCCTCGTGGATTCCGATCCCGCGGCGAAGGTGTGTGCATCGTGGGTGGAGCGGGCGGTTCGTGCGCGGTGTGGTGTGCCCCCAGCCTGCTGCGATTGTGAAGGAATTGGAGTCATGACCTTGTCCAATTTTCACCTGGCTGACACCATAGTTGGGCCCTGCCGACCGGCCCCGCTTGTTCAGACAGTCTGTCGGACAGGTGCCCATCCGTACATGCCTTTCTGTGCGGTCCTGCATGCCCCCTTTGTTGCTGTGCGTACCCCTGGAGAGTCCGTGACCGTGTTCCCGCGGAGGACCGCCGTCCTTGCCGGCGTCCTCGCGATCGCCGCCGTACCCGCCCTGTGTGCCTGTGGCGGCCCAGATGCGTCGAGCGGCGACCAAAAGAGCGCGGCCACCGCGACCACGGCCAAGGCTGTCGGTGGCATCAGTGCCCTGGCCGAGGCGGCCAAGAAGGAGGGCACGCTGCATGCGATCGCGCTGCCCCGTGACTGGGCCAACTGGGGGGCGCTGATCGACGGGTTCAAGAAGAAGTACGGCATCAAGGTCGAGGTCGAGAATCCCGACGGCACCAGCGAGGACGAGATCCGTGCGGTCACCTCGCGCAAGGGCCAGGACAATGCGCCCGACGTCCTCGATCTGGGCAGTTCGTTCGCACAGAGTGCTGCCCAACAGGGGCTGCTCGCACCGTACATGGCTGCCGGTTTCGCCGACATTCCCGATACCCAGAGGGACTCGATCGGCCGCTGGTCCAACGACTACGGTGGCTACATCTCCTTCGGCTGCGACGCGAAGCGCGTGCAGACCTGCCCGACCAGCTTCAAGGACCTGCTCAAGCCGCAGTACAAGGGGAAGATCGCGCTCAACGGCGATCCCACCAAGTCCGGTTCGGCCTTCGGCGCCGTGTACGCGGCGTCCCTCGCCAACGGCGGCTCCTTCGACGACATCCAACCCGGCACGGACTTCTTCGCCAGGCTGCGGAAGAGCGGCAACTTCACGTCCGTCGAATCCACCCAGGCCACCATCGAAGCCGGCAAGACGCCCATCAGCATCGACTGGGACTACCTCAACGCCGGCTACACCGACAAGTTCAAGTCCAAGGGCATCGACTGGAAAGTCACCGTCCCCTCGGACGGCAAGTTCTCCCAGTACTACTCGCATGCCATCAACAAAGACGCACCGCACCCCGCGGCCGCGCGCCTGTGGCAGGAGTACCTCTACAGCGCCGAAGGCCAAAACCTCCGGCTCAAGGGATACGCACGCCCGGCTCTGATGACCGCCATGAGGAAGGCCGGCACACTCGACAAGGCCGCGGCGGCCAAACTCCCGAGCGTCACCGGCACGCCGACCTTCCCCACTGAATCCCAGCAAAGCAACGCCAAGGACGTCATCGCCCAGAGTTGGAACCAAACCACGTCCGAATAACCCCAACACCGGCCCGGGTCGATGAGGTGCCGCCAGAGCCGCACATCGGCGGCACCCCCGGGCGCGGCTGGCTCGTCCCTCGGCGAGCGCAATACCACCGAGCGGCAAGACAGGGGCGACCTGGTGATGTCGCCCTTGCGGAATTACGGACGGCGGCTGCGTACCAGTCGCGGCCCATGGGAGCCAACCTGTCAGGGCCAGGGCCCCTGACGCAGACACCGTCCCGGGTCCCGGTGTTGCCCGGCCCGGAGCGCCCTTCCGGCCGAACAAGGTTCCCCCGCAGTGGCCGTCGGCAAGGGGTGTATCGCCGTTGCCGCACGACTGCACGCGTCACCTGTCGTATCGCGCCCGCGGAGGCCGGGCCAACGGCCGGTTCAGGCGCGGGCGCGCAGCCTCCCCCTGCCTGGTGTGGGACGAGGGCTGCCAAGTCGACGTTTCGCCGTTGGCGCGGAATGCGGGGCCAGGAACGGTCAGTCGCCGTGTGCGGTGAGTACGTAGCCCTCGGGGCCCTCGAAGGAGAACATCGGCCCGAAGGGGCTGTTCGTGATCGGGGTGAGGATTTTGATCCCGGCGGTGGTGAGCTGGTCGTGGAGCTGGTGTGCGTCGGAGGTCTTGAACCAGAGGACGGTGCCGAGGCCGGGCCGTGCGGTGTCGGTGAGGTCGACGCCCGGCAAGAGCTCGCGGACGGCGAACGGGGTCGGCTTCGTGTCGAACACGACCGCGTGCGGCGGCGAGACCGCGGCCCGGCGCAGGCCCAGATGCTGCTCGCAGAAGGTCGCTGCCGCGTTCAGGTCGCGGACTTGCAGGGCGACGAAGTCGGGGCCGTCGATGGTGGCAGGCATGGGTCTCCGCTCATCTCAATGTCAGGACTTTGACATGCTTGAGCCTAGGGTTGCGGGCTGCGTATGTCAAAATGCTGACATGTTGGAGAACCCGTCGGCCGAGCAGCCGCACGCCGCGAAAGACGTAAGCCAGCACGTCGGATACGTACTCAAACGCGCTCAGGCCGCCCTGCGCGGCGCCATGGACAAGGTCCTGCGCGAGCACGGACTGACCGTTCCGCAGTACGCCACTCTCGAATTCCTGGCCCTGCATCCAGGCATGTCCAACGCCGACCTCGCCCGCGCGACGTTCGTCACCCGACAGTCCGCGAACGTCGTCCTGCGGGGCCTGCAGGAAGCGGGGCTGCTCACTCGTCCCGCCCTCGCCGACCACGGCCGTGCCCGGCCCGCCCACCTGACTGAGGAGGGCCGCACACGGCTGGCCGAGGTCCAGGCCGCCGTCTACGCCATCGAGCGGCGCATGGTCGAGGTGATCCCTCCGCACCGCATGGCAGCTCTCGTCACCGACCTCGACCGCATCGCAGAAACCCTGGAGGAATGACTCGGTGCGGCCGGGCAGCGCATGGCTGCTCCACACCGGACGCATGCTGATATGCAGGCCGGGGACGTCGCCCGCGAACAGCTCTGGCGCTTCTGCTTCACGGTCCCGCAGATCACATGCGTTGACCGATTAGTCTGACCGACCAGGCCAACGGCAGGACATGGGGGGAGATTCGATGACCGCCGCCTCGCACCACATCCCGGCAACCATCGCCACCGAGCGGCTGCTCCTGCGACCGTTCGCACCGGGTGATGCCGGTGACCGGTACGCCTACCAATCCTTGCCGGAAGTCTCGCGCTACCTCTATCGTCCACCGCTCAGCCGCAAGGCATGCGCCGAGTCCATCGTCGCGCGAGCTGCTGGCACCGATTGGAAGGCCGACGGGGATACGCTCCTGTTGGCCGTCTGCCGCGCGGACGAACCGGGCGTCATCGGTGAGGTGGCCCTCACTCTCAGGAGTGCGCGCGCTCGGCAGGCCGAGATCGGCTGGGTCTTCAACCCGCAGTACGCCGGACAGGGCTACGCCACCGAGGCAGCGCGTGCCCTGGCCGCGCTGGGCTTCGGCCAGTTGGGAGTCCACCGGGTCTTCGCCCGCCTCGATGTCCTCAACGTCGCATCGGTGCGCGTGTGCGAACGACTGGGTATGCGCCGCGAGGCACATCTGGTCGACAACGACCTCGACGGAGATCGCTGGGGCAGCGAGTACCTCTACGCCCTGCTCTCCCACGAATGGAAGGGATAACTCCTGGCCGCTCCAAGGGTGTACGCGTCGATCACCGAAGACGTCACCTGGCCACGAGGTCTCCGGTGTTCAGGTTCTTCTCGGTCGATGAACCCTTTTCCGGAGACCCCACTGACCTCACGATCACGACGCGCCCGTCACACCGGACGTCAGGGCGGATCCCAGATGCCCGGTGCCGAGGCGTGCACGATCGGCATCAAAGCGGGTTGAGGCGGGCCTTGAGCAGGCAGAACTCATTGCCTTCGGGGTCGGTCAGGACATGCCACTGCTCCTGCCCCGTCTGGCCGATGTCAGCCGGGCGCGCACCGAGCTTCAGAAGGCGTTCGAGCTCGGCGTCCTGGTCGCGGTCGGTGGCGTTGACGTCGATGTGCAGCCGGGATTTCCCCTTCTCCGGCTCATCCCGGTAACTGAGGATGATCGTCGGCTGCGGACCACCGAACCCTTCGCGCGGCCCGATCTCCAACGTGCCGTCGTCCTCACGATCGAGCACGACGAAGTCCAGGACCTCGCACCAGAACCGCGCCAGCGCTTCAGGGTCGCGGCAACCGAGCACGAGCTCACTGATACGGCATGCCATAAGGAAACCTGCTCTCAGCATGGGAGCTGCCGAGGAGACCATACGCGAACCTCATGGGCTCCCAAGCAGTGCAAACAATCCCGCGACCGTACCGGATGGGGGAGCACGGGCGAAGTGATTTTAGGGCCCGACCCCGTCCGCACAGCCGAGCAAGGCCGTTGGCCATGCAGGAGGGCACAGCTGACGTGGAGACAGGGCCTGGAGGATCCCGTATGGGCCGGGTTTTCCCCCATGTTCGGGTGCGGACGGCGAAGCCGGGACCCGACGACGCGCTACTGGTTGGTGCGGCGAACGGCCGTGCGGCGGCGGGTGTGGACCGTGATCGCCAGGCTGAGGACGGCCAGCGGGATGGTGGAGAGCACCATGGGCCAGGTGGGTCCCAGTCCTGCCCCCTCGTCCAGTACCTGACCCAGTACGAGAGACAGCACCATGTTGTTTCCGGCGTGGGCCAGGCTTGCCACCCAGATGCTGCCGCTGCGCGTGTAGAGCCACATGAGGATGACTTCCTGGAACTGGAAGGAGACTGTCCACACCAGCAGGCCCAGGGCCATGTTGGGGAAGTCGACGTAGCCGATGAACGCGAGCGGGACGTGCCACACCGCCCAGATGAGGCCCGTCACGAGGGACGACGGCAGGAGGGCGCCGCCGAACAGCCGTGGCCTGAGGTAGCTGGTCCAGCCGAACTCCTCGCCCCAGTACAACGGGGTGAGGACGAGGGAGGCCATCATCATGCCCAGCACGGTCAGCACGTCATCCGCGCCGGGGAGGACACCGCCGAGTCCGGACAGCCGTGGGTGCCACAGACCGAACAGCACGGCGA
Organism: Streptomyces nigrescens; assembly: GCA_024349765.1. Lineage (GTDB taxonomy): Bacteria > Actinomycetota > Actinomycetes > Streptomycetales > Streptomycetaceae > Streptomyces > Streptomyces endophytica. The sequence continues at coordinate 656,949 of AP026074.1, forward strand.
GGCCCAGGGTGCACGCGGCGAGGGCGGCGGGGCAGAGCCAAGCGGCCAGGTAGTAGGGCCAGGCCGTTTTCAGCCGCAGTCCCAACCCCGCGTCGGCGAAGCCTTCCCGGGTCACCCAGCGCCGTACCACCACGGCGGCGATGCTGGGCATGCAGCACGCCGGCACCTGGAGCAGGGGGTTGAGGGGCGAGAGGCCGAACACGGCCGTCGCGCACCACAGCCACCCCCAGGTGCCGCCGAACGAAAGGGCCAGGAAGGCGGCCACTCCCGTGCGATCGGTCGCTCTGCCGGCACGTACGGGGCGCTTGGTCCGGGGCGTCCGGAGTATCACTGACATGGAGGTCTCGCTCTCGTCCCGTCTTGTGTCTCTTCGCTGTTGCCGGCCCCGGCCCGGGACGGCAGGGGTCCGAGGGCGGGGCCGGTTCACCGTGGCACCGGGCGCGGCGGAGCACATCGCCGAGCTGAGCCAGTGGCCGGTCCCTTCTTCGTGGGGGCGGCGTCTGGCTCTTTCGGGGGAGGTGGGGGCCGGATGAGGGTCCGTAACATGCGGCTCATGCGCGAAGTGATCAGCGGGTTGGCGAACCGGATCCAGGTACGAGGGTGGTTTTTCGCCTGCCTGGGGGCCGTCGCAGGGCTTCCCGCGTGTGTGGTGGGGCTCGCCGCGGTCCGGCCCGGGTTCCCGGCCGGGATACGGGTGCCTGTGTTCCTCGTGGTGTTCGTCGCCACGGCCTGGGCCATGGGCCTGCCGCACGGGGCCCGGCGTAGGGGAGTCCGGCTGGCGAACGGGTTGCTGGGGACGAACCTGCCCCGGCCGCTCACACCGCCCCGCTCCTGGGGCGATCGGCTGCGCGCGGCCACGTGGCTGCCGGTGCACACGGTGGTCGGCGGCGCGGTGACGGCGGTGACCGGGCTGTGTCTGGGGATGGCTGTCGGGTTGCCTTGGGTGTGGCTGGCCGGTGGCGGTGAGGTGGCCCTGTTGTGGTTCACCGCTCCCGTGCCGCGTGGCCTGCCCGGCGCCTGGACGCTGCTGGTGGGCGCCGGATGTCTGTTGGTGGCAGGGGGTTGCACGTGGGCCGGGACGGCGGTACTGCGGCGCCTCGCGCCGGTCCTTCTGGGCCCTGGGGCCGCGGAGCGGGCAGCCGCGGCCGAGGCACGGATGCGGGCGCTGGCACAGCGCAACCGGCTCGCCCAGGAACTGCACGACTCCATCGGGCACACCCTGACGGCCTCGACCATCCAGGCCGCCCTGGCCCAGGAGTTGCTGGACCGGGACCCGCAGGCCGCCCGCCGCGCCCTCAGCACCATCGAGGAGACCTCCCGTGCCGCGATGGACGATCTCGACCACGTGGTCGGCATCCTCCGCGAGGCCCCCGCGCCCATCCGGCCACAGCCCACCCTCGCCGAGCTCGACGTGCTGACCGAGCGGATCCAGGCCATGGGCGCTGCGCTGACCGTCGAGGCCGAGGGTGACCTGGGGCAGGTACCGGCCACGGTTTCCCGGGAGGCCTACCGCCTCCTCCAGGAGAGCCTGACCAACACGCTCAAGCACGGTGAGACGGACGACATCCGGCTGCGCGTGGCCGCCCGCGGCGACCGTCTCCTGCTGGAACTGACCAATTCGCTGCCCGCCGCAGCCTCCGTCGCTGCCGCGACACGCCCCGGGCACGGCCTGGACGGACTCGGTGAACGGGTGCGGCTGCTGGGCGGAGAATTGTCCGCGGGCCCCACCGGGGACGGCCGCTGGAGAGTGGCCGCCGACCTTCCCCTGGGGCCGCACGCGTGAGCGCCGCCCACGCCGGTCCCGACCCGGCCTGCGAGCCGGCTGCCGACGAGGCGGCGCCGGTGACCGTCCTGGTGGTGGACGACGAGGAGCTGACGCGCGCGGGTCTGCGGGCCCTGCTGTCGGTGCAGCACGGACTGGAGGTGGTCGGCGAGGCGTCGGACGGCGCCGAGGTCCTTCCCCTGGTGAAGAGGTGGCGTCCGCGCGTGGTGTTGATGGACGTGCGGATGCCCCGGCTCGACGGCATCACGGCCACCAAGCTGCTCCGCTCCGAACTGACCGACCCGCCCAAGGTCGTGGTGATCACCACCTTCGAAAACGACGCCTACGTCTGGGACGCGCTGCTGGCCGGTGCCCAGGGCTTCATCCGCAAGCGCGCCCCCATCGCACAACTGGCCCAGGCGATACGGCTGGTGGCACAGGGCGACTCCCTGCTGTTCCCGGATGCCGTCCGGCGGCTCGCCGCCCAGCAACCGGCCCCGCCGCCCCGAGCCGTGGGCGGGACCAGAGCCGCCTCCCTCACCGTGCGGGAGGAGGAGACCCTACGGCTGATGGCACGAGGCCTGTCCAACCAGCAGATCGCCCATCGCATGGCGGTGCGCCTGGAAACGGTCAAGACACATGTGGGCAACGTCCTGGGGAAGCTGAACGCCGACAACCGGACCCATGCGGTCGTCGTCGCGTACGAGACAGGCGTGCTGGTACCCGGGGGCAGAGCGTCCGATGACCACCAGCGCTTCTGAGGGGGTGACGGAGCAGTGAGCTTCAGGGGGAATGGCGGCTTTGGTTCGGTGTCCCGTCCTCTGCGTGGGGAGTGGGATCGGGGGGACCGGTCCGGGAGCCAACTCGCCACGTCAACGGGCCCGCAAGTGGGTCATCCAGCAATCCAACCCTGCGGCACGGTAGGCAAGTTGGGGGCTTCGTAAGCCCTGACGTAGGGTCGTTGACCGTGACCGAAGAGAACGCTTGGACGAGCAACCCGCTGTTGCAGAAGTGGCTGGCCCGTCAGCAGGCCGGATTCGAGGAGTGGGCGCAGGAGACTGGCGGTGGCTGGGACTTCAGCGTGGACTCGCTGGACCGGCTCGAAGATCTCATCCGGAGCCGCTACTCCTCTATCAGGGAGATCGAGGCTGCCGAAGAGACCCCTTTCGTCCAGGTGGCCTTCTGGTACTTCGGCGAGGTTTTCTGCAGATGCCACGGGCTCGTGTGGCAGCAACGGCCGGGCGGGGATCCGGAAGACAAGCCGTTCGTCATAGGACCCGGCGACGGCGGCCTGGACGAGGACGATGAACGACCTGCGACAAACCCCGATGGGGAAATACCGGCCCTGTTCCTGCGTGGGGAGGACAACCATCTCCGTGATGCCTTGGAAGGCTGGCTGTAGCCATCAGGTTGCCATCGGCAAGGCCTCACCACCCTTCCGGCACCGCAGCCGTTCGGCCCACACGTGACATCCGTCGCCGATGCCACCCAGCACACCTGAGCCTGGTCACCGAGCCGTCCCGGCGCTCGACCCGCTACGTGCGGGGTGTGGAACGCGAAGCTCAGACACGTTCTTCGTCGTGAAGCGCGGGGGCGTAGGAGATGCCGACGATCAAGCCATCGTCCGTGAGAAGCCGGGTCACCGTCTGTCCCCACGGCTCGGTACGGGCGGGGTGCAGCAGGTCGAAGCCCGCGCGCTCAAGCTCGCCGCCGGCCGCAGCGACAGCGTCTGCGTCCTCGACCTCGAACTCGATCGATGCCTGGGGGACCGTCCGGTCGGCGGGCCACGACGGCGTACCGAAGCACGCCTCGGCTGCCTGCGAGAGCGGCCAGATGCCGAAGTGCTTGCTGCCCGGGATGCTCCCGCTGGAGTAGTAGCCCTCGTCTTCGCCCTCCAGTGGGAGGCCGAGGGCGTCAATGAAGAGCCTGCGGCTCTGCGGCGGGTCAGCGACGACGACCGCCGTACTCGTGATGAAGAGTACGTTCATGTGGCGCAGCCTATGGGCCGCGGTTCCCAAGACGCGGAAACACCAGCAGCTCGGACGTGTCCTGGCCCTGGAGCGGTTTCACTCACTGTCTGGCCCGCAACAGTCGCCCTCTTGCTGGTCGGTCTTGGGACCCCTGGTTCCGGCAAGCAGCTGCGCGTGCCCCAACCAGGTAGCCGCGGTGAGCTTCTTCGGGTCTTTTCGCGTCCTTCCGCTGCTCACAGCCGTGTTAGCCAGACGTTAGCGGAGCGGCATCCTGGCGATAGTGGCCCCGATCAGAGTGGGTGACGTACCGAGGAAACAGCGACACCGACTGCACCGGGGGATCCGAAATGAGCTCCAGCACCACTGTCCGCACCGCTCGTCGCCGCACCCTGCGCGTTGCCGCCGCGGCCCTGACCGCAGCGGCCGGCCTTACTCTGACCGCCTGCTCCGGCTCGGATGCCGCCGGCCCGAAGCCCGCGGGCCGCACGGACGCCGGCGCATCCGCCCCCGAGTCCAGCGGCCCGGGCTCCTCCGCCGGAGCGCAGGGCTCCGATGCCCAGGCGGGCCCCGGTGCCAAGCCGGGCTCCGGTGCCAAGGCCGACAGCAAGGCGGGTAGTGCGGGCAAGCAGTCGGGCAGCGCGCAGGCCGCCGGTGGTGGCAGGGCGGGCTCGGGCGGGCAGCGCTGCCACACCTCCAACCTGAAGGCGGCGTTCGCCATGGGCGAGGATGCGGCCCCGGACCCGAACGCGGGCGGCGCGACGACCACCAGCGTCGTGCTGACCAACAAGGGCAGCCGCGCCTGCGTGATCGGCGGCTTCCCGGGCGTGGACCTCAAGTCCGAGAACGGCGGTCAGCGTTGGTCGCTGGCCCGCTCGTCGGCCAAGCACGGCTCGATCACCCTGGGGGCGGGGGACAGCACCGACTTCACGATCAACCTCGCCATGGCCAAGAAGGACGAGGAGCACTCCTGGATGCCCGCCTTCGTGGCCGTCACCCCGCCGAACGAGACCACCGCGCTGACCCTGAAGTGGCCCTGGGGCCCGCTCGTCGACCAGACCGGCGCCACCCACCCGGCCACCTTCGTCAACCCCATCGGCTGACCGCCCTCGGCGCTGGCGGGTCCGCAACGAAGCCACAGCCGGATCGCGGTGCGAGTGATCTTCACACGGCCAAGTGGCCCGCCCAAACGGGCGGGCCACTTGGCCGTTTCACGTGCGACGGTGGCCCCGCGGTCCACATCATCGGGTGCTGACGAGTGCTGACGAGTGCTGACGAGTGCTGACGTGTGCTGACCGGCGCTGCCACCGCAGCGCATCACAGCGTCGTGGTCGTCCCCTCCCCGGACGCGCTGCCCGCGAGCCACTGGTTCCATTCCAGGTTGAAGGCGGCGTAGCCGTTGTCGGCCGGGGCCTTGGCACGGGGCGAGCCGGTGATGGTGACGGGGTCGCCCTGCTTGACCTGGCCGTAGAACCACTTGGCGTCCGACATGGACAGGTGGACGCAGCCGTGCGAGCCGCGGGCGCTGCCGCTGCCCGGATTCGGGTCGCCGGTCGAGTAGTGCACGTACGTGCCGGACTGGGTCAGGTGGATGTCCCAGGGCAGCGTCAGGTCGTAGTAGTTGGGGTTGCCCTTGTCGCAGCTGATGCCGACGCTGCAGGAGGTCATGTGGACCTTCTCCTGCTTGTCGATGACGGCCATCGTGCCGTTCCAGGTCGGATACTGAGCGCTGCCCGCATTGATCGACAGGGTGCGCACCGTCTTGCCGTTCCGGGTCACCTTCATGGTGTGGCCGGTCACCGAGACATCCGCGCGCACGTCGTCGCCGATCTTGAAGGTGTGCGTGTAGCTGCGCACGCCGTAGCGTCCGTTGCCGTTGCTGATGCCCTTCATGTCAGCATCGATCTTCACCTTCGTGCCGGAGGGCCAGTACGACTTCGGTCGCCAGTCGGCGCGCTTGTCGCCGAACCAGTGCCAGGCGCCCGCCACCGGCTGCGAAGTGCTCACCTTCATGTGCTTCTCCACCGTGGCCCGTGCCTTGGCAGCTACCGGGTTCGTGAAGACCACCGAGATCGGCATGGCCACGCCGACCGTGGTTCCGGTCTGCGGGGTGATCGTGTCCAGCAGCATCGGGGGGCCCGCGGGCTTCGTCGGTGACGGCGAGGCGCTCGCACTCGGCTTTCCCGACGCCTTTGAGTCGTCCCCGCCCGCCTTGTCGCTGCCGCCCCCGCCGCAGGCACTCGCGCCCACCAGCATCACACCCGTGATGAGTGCGATGCCTATGCCACCCTTGCGCCGTCCCACGACCTGCCCCACTCTCTCGCTCTTCGGCCCCGAAAGGCCCGACTCCCTGTTAGACGGCGACGGCCTGCGCCAAAGTTTCCTGCGTCGTGTAAAACGTGTCTCAAAACTCGGCGTGCACCGCCGGAACGGGGACGGTGCGGGGCGCGACATCCTTGCGTCCCACCGTCAGAGCGCGTCAGGTGCAAGGGATTGAGCCGCACCGCTGTGGGCGGCCCCGTAGGGCCTGTTGCGAAAGTGGATCGTCTGTCAGACCTGCCTGGGATGCTCTGAACATGGAGATGACAGTGCAGCTGACGATCGACTGCTCCGATCCGCAGAGAATGGTGGTTTTCTGGGCCGAGGCCTTGGGCTACGTGCCTGAGCCTCCGCCGGGCGGGCACGCCACGTGGCGTGCTTACTGGGCGGCGCTGGGGGTGCCCGAGGCAGAGTTGCCGGCCGGTGCCGGGGATATTCCGGAGTCGATCATCGATCCCGCGGGACGTGGACCGAGGGTGTGGTTCCAGCAGGTTCCGGAGCCTAAGGTCGCCAAGAACCGGTGGCACTTCGACCTGAAGGTCGGTGGGGGCCGTGACGTCCCACTGGACGTCCGCACACAGCGGGTCAAGGTCACGGTGGAACGGCTGGTCAAAGCTGGTGCCACCGTGCTGCGGATCAAAGACGAGCCGGACATGGGGCTCTACGCCGCCGCCATGCAGGACCCCGAGGGCAACGAATTCGACGTCGTCTGAGGGCCGTTGCGACGGTGCTGGTCACAGCCACTCGTTCACGGCTGCGACCAGCACCGTCGCCTCGATCGCCGTGCCCGCGGACGCGGACTGGCTGGACCCGCTGCTTGCCCTGACCTTCGCGGCGGCGGTCACCAGCCGGATCGAGCTCGCCTCCGGTGTACTCCTGCTGCCCGAACACAACCCGGTCCTGCTCGCCAAACAGGCCGCCACCCTCGACGTGCTCTCCGCCGGGCGGTTCTGTCTCGGGGTCGGGGTCGGCTGGTCGGCCGAGGAATTCGCCGCGCTCGGGGTCCCCTTCGCCGGGCGCGGGCGGCGCACCGACGAGTACCTCGCTGCGATGCGCACCCTCTGGGCCGAGGACCCAGCCTCCTTCACGGGGGAGTTCACCCGCTTCGACGCGATCCGGGTCAACCCGAAGCCGCTGCGCGGCGGCCGGCTCCCGGTCGTGGTAGGCGGAAACAGCGATGCCGCCTTGCGCCGCGCGGTCACGCTGGCTGACGGGTGGTACGGATTCAACGTACCGGCGGCCGACGTCCCGGCGCGCATGGCCGTTCTTGCCGACGAGTGCACCCGCCACGGTCGCGCATTCGACGAGCTCACGGTCGCCGTGGCGCTGAGCGACGGCATCCCGGAGCATCTCCCCGTACTCGGCACGGCGGGTGTCACCGAACTCGTCGTTGTCGGCGCGCCCCGCCCGTTCCCGACGCGGCGGCCACCTGGGTCGCGGAACTCGCCGACACGTGGATTCGACCGGAGGGATGACCCGGGCCGGCCGGGGCAGCCGCTGGTTTTCCCGCGTCCTGGAGCGCGCCTCCTCCGGAATGGGAACGCGTGGCGCGCCCCCTTCAGGTCAGACATCTTGTCGGTTGGGGACGACGCCTGGCGGTCCATGACCAGGCCGCTAACCCAGCTCGGGAGGTGAGGCGGGCGGCGCCAGGCGGCGCAGCCGCGCCGGATCGGATCGGGTCAGGGCTGCTGACGCGTCCAGTTGCCAGCCGGCCTCGTACGCCTCGGCGAAGTGCTCGTCGCCGAGGGCGGCTCGGCCGCGGCTGCTCAGCGTGCGGATCTGCGGATCGGTGCGGTCGTGGGCGCCGCGCAGGCGGGCCGCCGCGCCGAGCAGGACGGCGACTTCGCGGTACCGCCCGTACAGCGCGGCGAGGCCGGCCACGGTCACCGCCACCGTCGCCACGATCGGCATGTCCTTGCTGTCGACCGCCGCCGCGTACGCCCGGCCCAGCGCCTCTTCGGCGCCCGGCCCGTCGCCGAGTTCGAGGCAGAGCGCGCCCCGCATCGCGCCGACCAGTGCCTGCCCCTGGTCGCCGCCGAACAGGACCCGCTCGGACAGTCCGGCCTCGATCGACTCGACCAGCTCGCGCGCCTGGGGCAGCACGCCGGTTCGCACCCACAGAGCCGCTTCCCGCGCGTCGAGCAGAATGGCCATCTCAGGTGACGTTGAGCGCAGCACGCGTTCCCGGGCCACGGCGATCGTCTCGGCCGCCCGCGCGGTCTCATCGAGCCGCACGTGCAGATCGATCAGGCGCAGGTCGACGAAGATCTCGTCGCTGAGGCTGAGCGATCCGAACTCGCGGGCCAGCCGTTTGGCCTCGTTCAGGTCGGCCAGTGCGCCGTCGAGATCGCCGTCGTACTGCCGCATCAGTGCGTGCAGGGGCAGCGCCTTGGCCAGGCCCCAGCGGTCGCCGGCTCGGGCGAAGCACTCCAGCGCGGCGCTCACGTCGCTGCGGACCTGATCGAAATGGCCGTCGTTTTCCGCGAATTGGGCCCGGAAGAAGCGGGCCATCCCGGCCAGCCACACATCGGGGCCTTCGACCAGCTGCTGGAGGACCGCCGGTGCGACCTCGGTCTCCGTCAGGGAGCCCAGCCAGACCGCGGTCGGTACGCCGGTGTGGCCCGGCAGCTCCGGGTGGCTGAGCAGCCGGGCCGCGAGCGCCCGCAGTTCCTCGCGCCGCTCCTTGAGCCAGTCCTTGGCCGATGTGCCCAGGGTGCCAACGGTGTTGAGCACCAGCAGCCCTTCGGCGATGTCGCGCGTCATGCTCGGTCGCTCGCCCGGCACCGCGACCGCTTCACCGAGCCAGTAGGCCGCGTCGGTGTGCCGGCCGAGCATCTGCCAGTACCAGATCAGGTTCACGGCGAGCGCGATCGCGCCGGTGGCGTCGCCGGTGTCGCAGAGGTGCCGCAGGGCGGCGAGTACGTTGTCGTACTCGGCGTGCAGCACATGGAGTGCGTCGAGCTGCTCGGGGCCGCGCAGCAGCGGGTCATAGCGGGCGACCAGTTCGGCGAAGTGACCGGCGGCCAGGTCTCGTGCGCCGGTCAGGGTGCCTTGCTCGGCCAGGCGCTCCAGGCCGTACTCGCGGAGGGTCTCCAGCATCCGGTAGCGGCCGGTGTCCGGCGCGAGCTGCAGCAAAGAGCGGTCGACCAGGTCCGCCAGAAGTTCCGGGACCTCGTCGGCAGGCACCGTGGTGCCTGCGCAGACCGCGATGGCCGAGGCCGGCGTGATGCCGCCGGGCAGGACCGAGATGCGCTCAGCGACCGTACGGGCGTCCGCGCCGAGCAGGTCCCAGCTCCATGCGATGACCGCGCGCAGCGTGCGGTGCCGTGGGAAGGCGGCGCGGCTGCCGGTGGTGAGCAGCCGGAATCGGTCGGACAGGCCGGCGGCCAGGCCGGTCAGTGAGAGCGTGCGCAGGCGGGCCGCGGCCAGTTCGAGTGCGAGTGGCATGCCGTCCAGGCCGCGGACGACGCGCAGCACCTCGCCGAGGTTGTGCTCGTCGACGTCGAACCCGGGCCGCACGGCCGCCGCCCGTTCGGTGAACAGGCGCACCGACGCGGTACGGCGGGCCTGGTCGACCTCCTCGTGCGGCTCGGGCAGGATGAGCGGGCCGAGCGGGACCAGTGCCTCGCCGTCGACCGTCAGCGGCTCCCGGCTCGTGGCCAGCACCCGCAGCGTGGCGCAGCGGGCCAGCAGCGCCGCGACCAGGTGCGCCACCGCGTCGATGAGGTGCTCGCAGTTGTCCACCACGAGCAGGGTCTCCCGGCCGTCCAGCTGGTCCGCCAGCACCTCCAGCTCGCCGACCGGGTTGCCGCGCAGCTTGGCCGAGGCCTCGAAAAGCGCCGAGCCGCGCAGCCCGATCGTGGCCAGCAGCGCCGCGCCGACCTTGGCGGGCTCGGTGACAGACGCGAGGTCGATCAGCCACACGCCGTCGGGGTATGCGTGCCGTCGGCGGCGGGCGGCCTCGACTGCCAGGCGTGTCTTGCCGGCGCCGCCGGGACCGAGCACCGTCACCAAGCGCCCGGAGGTGAGCAGCGTGTCGATCCGGGCAAGGTCGTCGTCGCGGCCGATGAAACTGGTCAGCGGCGCGGGCAGGTTGCTCCGCCTGACCTGCACGGCCTCGGGGGCGGGCCGCTCGGCGCGCAGCAGGCGCAGGTGGCGTTCGCCCAGGGCGGCGCCCGGGTCGGTGCCGAGCACGTCGGCCAGGCTCTCGCGGACCCGCTCGTACAGGGCGAGGGCCTCGGCCTGGCGCCCCTGGGCGGCGAGCGCGTCCATGAGGAGCGCGGCGGCGCGCTCGTGGAGGGGGTGTTCGGCGAGCAGTGCGGCCAGACGGGCGGCGGCCGCGTCGGCCCGGCCCAGCGTCAGTTCGGCGTCGGCGAGGTCGGCGACGGCCTCGATCGAGGCGTGGGCCAGCCGGGTCGCGACGGCGGGCGCCACCGCGGCGACGGCCGTGGGCTCGGCGCCGGGACGGTCGCCCCATAGCGCGACGGCCTCGCCGAGCACGGCCGCCGCGGCATTCGGGTCGCCGGCGCGCAGACGGTCACGGCCTGCGGCGGCGAGCTGTTCGAACCGCAGCGCGTCGACGTCGGCCGCGTCCACGGCCAGTCGGTAGCCGCCCGCGGACTGTGCGACGTCGCCGGCCGAGCCGAGGGCCCGGCGCAGCCGCGAGACGAGGGCCTGCAGGGCGTGGGCAGGTCCGGCCGGCGGGTCCTCGGCCCAGATCGCGTCGATGAGGCCGCTCTGCTCGACCGCGTGCCCGCCGGCGAGGGCCAGCCGTACGACCAGAGCCCGCAACCGGGCACCCGGTACGGGCAGGGAGGTGTCACCACGAGACACCTGAAAGGCGTCGAGCAGCGTGACTTGAAGCCGCGCACCCCCGTCCATTCTCCGATCCTCGCACGCGCGCGGTCGGGTCCTCACATCAGGGCAGTGCCCGTGTGCCCTCGTGTCAACGCCGTGTGCGCCCCGTGTGAGTGGCCCACAGCAGTCTTGGCCCGTCGCAAAGAACGGCTTCGGAAAGGGAATTGTCATGCATGACGTAGTGATCGTGGGCGCTGGCCCGGTGGGTCTGTTCCTTGCCTGCGAACTCGGCCTCGCGGGCTGCTCCGTCCTGGTGCTGGAGCGGGAGCCCGGCTCCCCGTGGCGGGCGGACCCGCTCGGGATGCGGGGCCTGTCCGTCGGCTCGGTCGAGGCGTTCTACCGCCGTGGGATGCTGCACCCCCTGCTGGCGGCGTCGGGCCGCCACGACGATGGCGGCCCGGACCCCGACGCGGACGAGCCGTCACCTCCCCGTGGTGTGGGCCACTTCGCCGGCATGGTGCTCGATCCGGCCAAGGTCGACCTCGCCGCCCTGCCGTATCGGCTTCCCAGCCCGGCGATGGACGGTGTGCTGACGAACCTCGAAGCGGTCGAGACGGTGCTGTCCGAGCGGGCCGAAAAGCTCGGAGTGGAGATCAGGCGCGGCGTCACGGTCTCAGCCATCGCGCAAGACGACGACAGCGTGGTCGCGCACGCCGGCGCGCACGAATACGCGGCGCGCTGGCTCGTTGGCTGCGATGGCGGACGCAGCGCGGTGCGCGGGCTCGCGGACTTCGAATTCGTCGGCACCGAGCCGCTGTTCACCGGCTATGTCATGGTTGCCGCCGTCGCCGATCCCGACGAGCTGAGCCCCGGGATCAACCTGACGCCGACCGGCATGTACCTCCGGATGTCCACCGAGCACATCGGCATGATGGACTTCGACGGCGGTGCGTTCGACCGCTCGCAGCAGCCGACTCTCGACCACCTCCAGGCGGTGCTGCGCCGCGTGTCCGGCACCGGCGTGACACTGAACGCCGTCCATCGCGTCTCCAGCTTCACCGATCGGGCGATGCAGACGACGACCTACCGTCGGGGACGCGTCCTGCTCGCGGGCGACGCCGCGCACATTCACTCGCCCCTCGGCGGGCAGGGACTCAACCTCGGCATCGGCGACGCCATGAACCTGGGATGGAAGCTCGCGGCGACCGTGCGCGGGTACGCGCCGGACGGGCTGCTCGACACCTACACCCACGAGCGGCACTCGATCGGCGCTTGGGTGCTCGACTGGACGCGCGCCCAAGCGGCGGTGATGAAGCCGGACCCCCATGGCCAGGCGCTCCGAGGATTGATGCGCGACCTGCTCGGGACCCGTGACGGAACGACCCACGTCTTCGAGAAGGTGTCGGGATCGTCGATCCGCTACGACCTCGGCAGCGAACAGCCGCTGGTCGGCCGCAACGCCCCGGACTTCCGTCTCGAAGACGGCACTCGACTCGGCGAGCTGTTGCAGGACGGACGAGGCGTCGCGCTCGATTTCAGCACCGACCGCCGCCTGCGCGATGCGGCGACGGGCCGGCAGAGCCGACTGCGTTACGCGGCTGGGGTGGCGAAGCACGCCCTCGGACTGGGCGCCGTGCTCATCCGGCCGGACGGCATCGTCGCCTGGGCAGGAGACCGCGATTCTGACTGGGAGTCGTTCGAGCGGGCCGCCGACCAGTGGTTCGGCACTGCGGGAAGCTGAGCCGCCGCCCCATTCCCTGATAGACCTCCCTTTTCCCCCAATCCACATGTCAAGGAGCACTCATGACGATCACCCTCCGCCCGGGAACCACCGTGATGTTCACCGGCGACTCGATCACCGACAGCCAGCGGTTGGCGAGTGAAGACGGCCTCGGTTTCGGCTACCCGCTGCGCGTCGCGGGGGAGTGGGGCCTCCGGCACCCGGACCGGCCCGTGACTTGGCTGAACTCCGCGATCGCGGGCCACAAGGTGAGGGACCTCGAACCCCGGTGGCAGGCGGATGTGCTCGACGCGCGCCCGGACGTGGTGTCGATCCTCGTCGGCGTCAATGACATGGGCTGGCACACGCTCGACCCGGACGGCCATGTGATCCCCGCGGAGGACTTCGCGGCAGGCTACGACCGTCTGCTCGCGCCGCTGGCCGCGGCGGGCACGGAGCTGATCCTCATCGAGCCGTTCCTCCTGCCGATCAGCGGCAGCGTCAAGGCCGGTGACGCGCACGTCGACGTTGCGGTCCGGAAGGAGTGGCGTGCCGACCTGGACCCCAAGATCCAGGTCGTACGCGAGCTCGGCCGCGAGTACGGCGCGCATCTGCTCGCCGCGGACGGCATGTTCGCCGAGCTCGCCGCGGTGAGCGGACCGGAGTACTGGGCTGCGGACGGCGTGCACCCGACGCCGGCGGGTCACGCCGCACTGGCGGCGGCCTGGCTGCGCCTGGTCGCATGACCGCGTCTCGCGGCCGCCCGGCCGATGGCCAACGCCCAGTCACAGGCGAAGCCTTGATCGGCCGGGCAACCCCACCAAGGTGGTCATTGCGCGCATCGCAGGCCACGAGCACCAGCTCGAAGACCTTTAGCCATCCCTGCCCGGCGGACTCGGCGACGGGAAGCACGTTCACCACCGCCAAGGAATGCAGTGTGCCGGGGCGTGCGACTGCGCAGGAAGCGGCTCAGACGACCACGACCCGGCGCCCGCGCGTGTGACCGGCTTGGCTGTCGATGTGCGCCGCCGCGGCCTCGGCGAGGGGGTACGCCTTCTCGACCGGGATGTGGAGCCTTCCCCGTGAGATGAGGGCGGCGGCCTCGGCGAGCGCATCCGGCACGCTCCCGGCCACGCCGGAGAACCGGACACCGAACTTCGGTGCCTCGAGATCGGCGATGGAGATCACCTTCTGCGGGTCCCCGGTCAGCTCGACGAGCTCGCCGATCACGCCCGAACCGGCCAGGTCGAGGGCCGCGTCGACATGGCCGAGCTGCCGCACCCGGTCGACCCAGCCCTCGCCGTACGTCGTGGCGAGGGCACCCAGGCTCCGCAGATAGTCCTGGTTCGCGGCCCCGGCCGTGCCGATCACCGCGATGCTGCGGTCGCGGGCGATCTGCAGCACCGCCGATCCGACTCCCCCGGACGCACCGCTGACCAGCAGTGTCTGCCCGGACCGCACACCGACCTCACGGAGGATGCGCAGCGCGGTCTCCACCACGGAGGGGTACCCGGCCGCCTCTTCGAACGTCAGGCCCTCCGGCATCCGGGCCCAGGCCGACAGCACGGCGAACTCGGCATAGGTGCTTGAGCCTTCGCCGAACACGTGGTCGCCGGCCTCGACCCCTTCGACGCCCTCGCCGACCTCATCCACCACTCCTGCGGCGTCCAGTCCGACTCCCGCGGGCAACACGACCGGATGGGCCTTCAGGACCTGGCCTTCACGGATCCTCCAGTCGGCGGGGTTCACGCCCGCCGCCCGCACGGCGATGCGTACCTGGCCGGGGCCCGCATGGGGTTCCTCGGCATCGATGAGTTGCAGAACGTCCGGACCGCCGAACTCGGCGAAGCTCACTTTCTTCATGCGGTGGACCGTAGCACTAACGGTTAGTGTTTTGAAACGGTTACAGCTTCGTACCTGGTAGTGTGCGGGCATGACCGTGCCGCCCGGGCGCCGTGAGCGCAAGAAGGCCGCGACCCGCCAGAAGATCGCTGACACCGCCCTGCGGCTCTTCCTGGAAAACGGGTACGACGCGGTGGGTATCCGCGAAGTGGCCGCTGAGGCGGACGTGGCCGTCACCACCCTCTTCTCCCACTTCGCCTCCAAAGAGGCCCTGGTGTTCGAACAGGACGAAGACTTCGAGCAACGCCTCACGCAGGCGGTCACCGACCGGGCGCCGCACGCGCCGCTCATCCCTGCGCTGCGGCACGAGATCCAGGCCCTGGTGCGACATTGCACGGCGGACGGCGCCGCCCCGATCTGGCGCATGATCGACGACTCACCCGCGCTGCGGAAGTACGAGGAGTCGATGAGGCTGCGCCACGCGGAGACGCTGGCAACGGCCATCGCCGCCGACCCCGAACTGTCACAGACCGCAACGGCGAGCCGGACGATCGCGAGGTTCGTGATCGACGCCTATTCGCTGGCCCGCGAGGCGGCCGACCCGGAGGCCGCGGTGGACGAGATCTTCCGGATGATCGAGGCAGCCTGGGAGGTCACCTGCCCTTCGCGACGGGCGTAAGGAACTGTTCCTCCAGGTAGGACCGGGGCCGCGGCGGTGAGGAGAAGCTGTACACCGGGCTCAGCCCGCTGCTTGGGCAAGTTGGTGACCACGGTGCGCCGCGAGCTGCCGGCCGAAGCGCGGTGCAGACGGCCGTGGAACTACCCATTGGAAGGCCGCATGTTGCTGGTCACAGCGTACTGGCGGAGCAACTTGAGGCCATACGACGCACCACGCACCCTTGCCGCAGGACCGGGCATGCCTCCCGGCCGGTTTGGCCAACGGCGTCGTGATCGGGGAGCCTGGGGAGCATGCTGCTGCCCCTCACTCATGTGCAGGTCGACCTCCTCGAGGTCGTCCGCATCACCGATCCCGCCAGGCACCTCACCTCGGAGGACCTGACCGGGGACACTGTCGCGATCTGGGAGAGTGACCAAGCCCAACAGGCCCTGACGCTGATCGCCGATCTGCCCGGCGGTGAGATGTACCGCTGCTTCCTCCCTGGCTGGGGAGTCCGGGCACGCAGCTCCTCCGATCTGCTCTTCGAGATCGCCTTCTGCTTCCGCTGCCACGGAGCACGCATCTGGAGCTCAGACGTTCCCACCGGGAAACAGGGCCAGACCTTCGACGCCGAGAGCCCTGCCGCGCGTGAGCTACTCCGCCGATTTCGCTCCTGCATGCCGAGCTGAGGTACAAGTCCTGCCGTCACCGGCAGGGCCGCACACCCGCCGCTGGCGGCGTCGAAGCTGACTTGGAGCTCTTCGGCCTCAACGAGCCAGCCGTTTCGCGGGCTTCGGCGATGCGGCTCGCGGTGTTCCTCTCGCGGACGTTCGGCCCGGGATGTGAACGGGCAAACCACGCCCGGAAGGCATGGCAAGCATCGGTGAGCCGGACGCGAGCAGATTCACGCTGGATTTCGATGGCGCTGACCTTCGGCGGTGGCTTGTGCGGTGTGATCAGCTGATGCCCTGGAGCTGATGCCCTGGATGTGAAGACAACTCCCAGGCACGACCAGGTTGGAAGGCTGCTACCAGCGATCCCACCAGGCCGGCAGCTCCGGGACGTCGAGCAAGAACCCACGCCGCCGACCGGGCAGTACACCGATCGACGACTCGGCGCGGTGGCGACGCTGGAAGTCGTGGGCGTCTTCGCCGTGCCGCTCGGCGAACCGAAAAGCCTTGCTCGCCTGGTGGGTGTGTCCGTTGCGGGGATCCGTCCAGACCACCTCGAGCCGCACCGTCCAGTGGCCCGGACCCCGCGGGTTCTTGGCGAACGACGTGCGCGCCGCGACGACCTTGCCCTGCACGGCCGGGCCGGAGCGGCGCAGCCGTCGCAGGTGCCGGTAGTGCGCGAGGCGCAGCAGTCTGATCCAGCCGACGACGGCGGCAGTAGTTCCGCCGAGGCCCACCAGCGGGATCGCCGTGTCCACGGTGGCCGGGTCACCGGTCAGCGGCCTTACGAGGACGGCGGCAGCCATCGCGCCGAGAAGGAACCCGAAGAAGGGCGCGACAACCGCTCCCATCACCAGGAGCGCGATCCGGATGACCCGCATGAGAGGCGATCCTAGACGTCATCTCATGTGGGCGGCTCGGCAGGCTGTCGGTCGTGGTGGGGATCGTTGAACGGCGATCCCGCTGACGGCTGGCGCCGAACGAGTCGTGGGAACTGCTCCAACGGGCGGTTCCGGAGGCGCCGATGCGGCCTCAGGTGTTGGCGGCGCCATAGAGCAAGGCGCCGCCTTGTGGAAGCAGGTATCCGATGTCCCGCGTCCGCGGCAGCTTTCCTGCCAGCGTCGATGCGTCGGTGCAACCAGAGACCTCGAAGCCGATGACCCCCAGGCTGAAGGAGGCGCTCTTGAAAGCCTCGGTCCCGATGGCAGCCAGCCAGTCGTCCATCACGTTGGACCTGAAGAACGGCTGACCGTCCCAGTACGCAAGACCCGCGTGATCCAGCGCACCGAGGGGGACGTAAAAGTCCAGCCAGTCGCCGCTTTCATCACCGCCGCGGATCGCCACGCAGCCGCATACGACCAGTTGGCCCGTCGGCAGACGAACCTGACCGTGAAGGTGGCCGAACTCGGTCAGAGAGCCAACCGTGCACGGCACGGAATCCTGCTCCTCGGGTTCACGGTCTCTTTGCCCAAAGCACCCGTGAACGTCTGCGGCGGCCCACAGAGCACTCAGGACGGCCTGCAGCTGGCCGTCATCACTCGATCCAACCTCTATGGCCAGCTCGTAGTAGCCACCGGACCAGTTGGTTTGGTCCCGGAAGGCAGCAGGACTCGTCATGACGTGATCATGCGGCAGATCCGAGTTCAGTGCCACCGGTATTCAACGGGGGCAACGGGGGACCCCGATTGCGTGCCCGCCGGGACGGTGTGTCAGACCATGGCGAGCCGGTCCACCAGCAGTTCCACCCTCCGCTCGGCGTCTCCAGGCGGCAGCCGTCCCGCCCGGGTCAGGGTGGCCAGCCCGTGTAGCGCCGCCCAGAACGTCTCGGTGAACAGTCCCGGGTGGACGCCGTCGCCGGTGACCTCGCTGAGAGTCTCCAGCAGGGCGGCGAAGGCGTCCTTCAGGGGCTCCGGGGTGTCCTCCTTCGCGAACGCCAGGCCACCGTCGAGCTGGAATATGGCGTCGTAGACCGCCGGGTTGCGTTCGGCGAACTCGAGGTAGGTGCGGGCGAGGGCGGTGACCCGGGTGCGGGGGTCGTCTGCGGCGGAGGTCGCGGCCCGCAGCGCCGCGGCCATCTCGGCGGCGCCCTCGAGGGCGACGGCGCCGATGATCTCGCGCTTGCCGCGGAAGTGGCTGTAGAGGACGGGCTGGCTGTACTCGATGCGCTCGGCGAGCCGTCGGGTGGTGACCGCGTCCCAGCCCTGCTGCTCGGCGAGTTCGCGGGCCGTCGCCACGATGAGGCGTTCGCGCTCCGCCCGTTCGCGCTGCTTGCGTTCCTGTACCGACATGAGTCGATCCTAGCACCGCTAGACAAGTGAGCGGCAGCAGGGCTAGCGTTGCCAAGGCAGCTATCAATGCTAGATCTCGGGAGAGTCAGCATGCTCAACGCACTTGAGATCGTCACCACCGTGGTCGTCGGCGTGATGGTGGGGGTGGAGTTCTCCGTCGCCTTCGTCATCAACCCGATCCTCAACGCCCTCCCCGAGGACAGTGGCCAACTCGGCCGCGCCCACGGGGGCCGGATGCTCGGCGCCCTGATGCCGGTCTGGTACTCGGCTCGCTCGTCCTGGTCGCCGTCTGGGCCATCGCCGGATGGCACCGCCCCGGCGCCGGTCTCGCCGCCACCGCCGGCGCGCTGCTGATCCTCAGCGTGATCATGTCGCTCCTGCTGCTCGTCCCGATCAACAACCGGGGCAAGACATGGACCCCCGAGAATCGGCCCGCCGACTGGAAGGAGCAGATGAACCGCTGGGACCGCTTCCACTACGTCCGCGTCGCCGTCATCATCGCCGCCTTCACCCTGCTCGTCGCCGCCCTCGCCTGAGCCCGCGGGCCGACACCGCCACAGCACCCCCTCGAACTGCTGCCGCAGCCACACCGGGTACGGGCCATACGCGCCGATCGGCAGCTACGGCTCGATGAACTCCCAGTCCGCAGCGGTCAGTTGCGCACGCCGCGTCGGCAGGATGTCGGCCGGCCGGCGGGACTGTCGGTGATCCGTGGGCGATGTGTCGGTGGCCGCTGGAACCGTGGGGGTCGAGTTACCCAACGGGTGGCAGCCGCAGCCGCCTTCAACAGCAAGGGAGCCCTGTCGTCATGCCGTCCAGCCCGCCCTGGAATGTCCAACGACTGCCCGGTGCAGATGGCCGCGTCTTCCTGGTCACCGGCGGCAACGCCGGCATCGGGTACTTCGTCGCGGAGCAGCTGTCGGAAACCGGAGCCACCGTCGTACTCGGCAGCCGGAATCCCGCCAAGGCGGAGACCGCCATGGCCTCGATCCGTGCGCGTGTCCCCGGCGCACGGGTGCGGGCCGTGCGGTTGGACCTCGCCGACCTCTCGTCGCTCGCAACAGCGGTGGAATCACTGGAGGTGGAACGCCTCGACGCGGTGGTCCACAACGCCGGCGTCGCGCTGGACGACCCGCCGCGCGAGGAGACCGGGGACGGTCACGAGCTCATGTTCGGCACGAACCACCTCGGGCACTTCGTCTTGACCCAGTCGCTGATGCCGCTGCTGTCGGCTGCGCCGGCGGCCCGTGTGGTGACCATGGGCAGCTTCGCGGCGAAGTCCGAGCGGCTCGACCTGGAGGACCTGCAGTCCCGGAAGGACTACCGGCCCAAGCGTACCTACGGGCGCTCCAAGTTGGCACAGATGTACTTCGGCGTCGAACTCGACCGGCGCCTGCGTGCCGCCGGCAGCACGGTGGCGAGCGTGGTGGTCCATCCCGGCGGCGCGCTGGATTCCCTCACGCCGTCACGGCCGCCGGTCCATGTGCGAACCACCGGCGCACGGCTGAGCGCGGCACCTGCGGCCCTCCTCGTCCAGGGCAAGCACGCCGGTGCATGGCCCGCGGTCCGGGCGGTGCTCGACCCGGCCGTACGCGGAGGCCAGCTGTGGGGACCGCGCGTCTTCGGCCTGCGCGGCGAGCCCCGACGTGAACCGGTGTGGAACCACCTCGCCGACCCCTCCGTCGCGGCACGGTTGTGGGACGCAAGCCGTGATCTGACCGGCGCCGACCCCAGCACCTTCCGCGAATAGCTCGGACACGCGCGCGTTGGCCAACAGGGTGTCGAGCAGGTCGCGGCGGCAGAGACTGACGTGGAGTCCTTCGAGCTCGCCGAGCCGGCCGTTGGCGTGGACCTCGGCGAGCAGCTCGTGGCCCGGCCAACGGGGGCGCGCGGTCAGAACCAGTGCAGGCAGTGCGGGGAGCGCTCGGCGCGGAAGAGGGCGTCGGCGAGGGTGGCCGCGCCCGGGCGGTGGGCCCGGATGTGTCCGGCACGCACGAGCGTGCTCGGGGCGGTGCCGCCGAGGTAGATCGAGCCCAGGTCGCTCACGTCCAGGGACAGGTCGGGTTCCCGATCCGTCGGGCCGCAGTCGGCCTTGCTGTCCCGGACGGTCAGCAGGTAGCGGCCGTGCTCGCCGAGGAACGGGTCCTCGACGTCGAGGACGAGCTCGCCGTCCATGAACCAGCCGCGTGTGGTCAGCGCACGCGGGATGTCCAGCAGCCGCACCCAGAGCCAGTCGGTGTCGCCGCTCACCTCGCCGGCGCGGAAGTCCGCGAACTGCCAGCGCAGCGGATGTCCGGGCGGGAAGTGCTTGAACACGACCTGAGTGACCAGGTCGTGTTCGAGGACGAACCGGGCCAGGTCCGTGAAGACGGCGTCGTCGGCGGCGATGGTCTCGTCGACCGTCAGGGTGTAGTCGGGTTCGCCGGCCGAATAGCTGGCGTAACCGTCCGGGGTGCCGTCGGAGTCCCGGTGGACGGCGACGTAGCGCGGCGCCGACGAGATCGGGGGCTGCCCCGCGCCGGAGGCCCACCAGCGGTGCGGCCGGGACAGCGCGCCCGGCTGGGCGCGGCGGTAGCGGTCGTAGACCTCCTCCAGGATCTCGCCGCACTCGGCCCGCCGCAGCACCTCGATCGTGCCGGTGTCCGAACCGGTCGCCGGAGCTTCGGCCGTTCCGCGCGCCCGGGGGAGGGCGAGGGCGGCCCGGTGGCGCGGCACCGTCAGACGCTGCGTGTAGGTCGCCGGTCCGTAGCCGAACCTGCCGTAGATCGTGGCCTCGGAGGCCAGCAGTACGGAGAGGAACTCTCCGCGGGCCCGTAACTGGGCGAGCTGACGTTGCATCATCGCGCTGAGCACGCCCTGGCGTCGGTGCGAGGGCAGGACGCCGACGGCGGTCACCCCGGTGGTCGGGACGAGGGTCTCACCGGGCAGGGTGAGCTCGAAGGAGTACGCACCGGCGGTCCCGACGGGCCGCCCGTCCGCCGTCATGGCGAGCAGGTTGCGGTCCATTTCGAACGCCGACCACCAGACCCCGCCGCCGTCCTTGTTCGGGGTTTCCGGCAAGCGGCCGAACGCGGCATGGAGTGTGTCGACGAAGACGTCGAAGTCCTGGTCGGTCGTGGAACGGATCTTCATCGCTGCCGCTGCCTCCTCGAAATACCGGCACCACGACTCGTGGTGCCCCGCCACAGTGCAGCGTTGGCCCGTGGCCAAGGCAAGCGAATTACGGCCGGGCCCGCGGCCGTTCACAGCACAGCCTGGGTCCGGGCCGGCCCGGACCGGGGGTGGCCGGACAGGCTCCGCGGGAACGCGCTTGTGGCCGGGCCGCTGGACCGGGTCTGCGGCGGCCCTGTTGTCCTTTGGGAACTGCGTTTCTCCACTGTTAGCTTGCTGGGCCACTACCGATGGGGACGAGGACCGACATGGACGCGAACCTGGACACGCCTGTGGACGTGGACTGGGCCAAGTTGATACACGCATATGGAACTGCCGAGGACGTCCCCGCCCTTCTGCAGAACCTGCGGTCCGACGACGCCCTCACCCGGGAGCGCGCCCTGGACGCGCTGTACGGGGGCGTTCATCACCAGGGCGACGTGTACGACTCGACGCTGGCGTGCATCCCCCATCTGCTGGCCCTCGCCCAGGACCCGAACGTGCCCGATCGGGGCCCCGTCATCGGCCTGCTGACCAGCATCGCCGCCACCGCGAACGCGGCCGCCGAAGAATACGGCACCACCATGCCCGACCCGCAGGCGGTACTCGCCGAGGCAGCTGCTGCCGGGCTGGACCCGGACGAGTGGTGGGAGGAGTACGCCTGCGCCCATCAGCTTCTCGCCGAGCGGGCGTTGACCGCCGCGGTGCCGTCGATGCTTCCCCTGCTCGCTGACGCCGAGGCGGACGTGCGAGCGGCCGCGGCCACCTTCCTGGTCCGGTGCACCGACGAACCCCGCGCGCTGCTGCCCGCGCTGACGGCAGGTTTGCGCACCGAACCCCACCCGGCCACCCGCCAGTCGCTCGTCGAGGACCTGGCCGACCTGTTCGGCCGGCTCCCCGACGGCCAGGCCGGTCACCCAGCCAGGGCCGGCGCGCCAACCGAGGACTTCCAAGCAGCGATCGACCTGCTCCTCAGCCTGAGCACCGGGCAACAGGTCCCACTCCTCGAACAGGACCCCGCCACCGTCCTCGCCGCGCTCACCGCCCTGGCGGCCCACGCACCCCACACGCTGCCACCGGACGCCGCCGACTGCGCCCTCACCGCGCTCGACCGGGCCGGCAACCAGCCGGCGCCGCCCCCGCCCGGCGGCCCGGACTCCGACACCATGCTGTCCTACCTGCGCACCCTGCGCGCAAGTGCCTACCCCACAGACACCGAGATGCGGCTGGTGGACGCCATGCGCGACCTTCACGGAGCACTCGGCGCCCGCCTGCACGACCGTCACCAGCTGGTCTTGCACGAGCTGCGCCGGGCCGTTCCCGCCGTGCGCACGGACACCTTCGACCGGATCAGCGACCTCTACGGTGCCTGGCGGGTCCCCCCACAACACGCGGCACAGGTCGCGGAGTTGCTCGGAACGGTCCTCACGGCCTACGCCGAGTCCCTGGAGACCCAGACCGAGGGGCAGCCGGATTCCCAGCCCGAGGACGTAAGCCCTGCGGACACCTCCCCCTCCACTGCCGCCTCGGTCGCAGGCGCATGCGTCACCGCAGCCGTCGCCGCTGCCGCGGCCGAGGAACTGCGCTGCTGCTGTCTGCCCCTCACCCCCGACATCCTCGATGCCGCCCACCGCATCGCCGACGCTTCCGGCTACCGCACCGACCACGGCTGGCAGAGCAGCGCCGGCGGCGCATGCCTCCAACTCCTCATCGCCGCCGAAGACAGGCGAGGCGCCCACCACCTGGCGGAGCTGCTCTACGGCAGGGTCGTCCCCGAAGAACTGCCTGACTGGTGCCGGGCGTTGGGCCCGCACGCAGCCACGCTGGTGCCGGCCCTGGGAGCCCGGCTGCAGCAAGCCGCCGACCACATGAGCGACCACCCCGACGACGACCATGCCCTCGACGAGGCCGCGCTCCTCCTGGCCGCACTGAGCTCAACGGGCTTCGACGAAACTGCCGGCGTGATCGCCCCCTTCCTCGACGCCCTGGCCGACCGCGCCGAGGAACAGGAAACCGGGCTGCACCGGGCCGGCCTCCTCCTGCTCCAACACCCCGACGGCATCGGCCCCGACGCCGCCGGCCACACACCCCTGCTGCACCGCCTCCTCACCGACCGCTCCCCGGAGGCCCGCATCGGGGCCGCCCGAGCCCTGTGGCACGCCGAACACAACGCAGCCTCCGTACTGCCGGTGCTCACCACCGCTCTTGAGGCCACCATCGAGAACGCCCACGACCGGATCGTCACCCACGAGGCCCTGGACTTGGTCGCAGCGATGGGCCCGGCGGCGGCCCCACTCGCCCCCACCCTCCGGGCTCGCCTCCGCGCGCCCCACGGCCACGTCCTCACCACCGCCCGCACCGCCCTGGCACTCCGAGCAGTCAGCGGCCCAGGCAACGGCCCCGATACGGTCGCCGCGGACACCGCACTGCTCACGGCTTGGACCACCGACCGCTCGGCCCGCGCCACCATCGCCGCCGGCCTCCACCGTCAGGTCCCCACCGAGCCGCTCCCGGCCGGCCTGCCCGCCCTCCTGCGCAAGGAACTGGCCGATCCACGGCGCCTGGACAACACAGGCCAACCGACCAGGACACGCTTCCGCTACCAGACCCGCGCGGACGAAGAGTTCCGCGCCCACGCCACCACGCTCCTCGCCCGCGCATGAACGGCGGTAGGCAGCCGCTGCGGTCCGGTTAGTCGACCAGGACTCCCGGGTTGAGGATGCGGTGGGGGTCCAGGGCGTCCTTGGCGGCGCGCAGTGCCAGCGCGAAGGGCTCCGGGCGTTGGAGGTCGTAGCCGGGGCGGTGGTCGCGGCCGACGGCGTGGTGGTGGGTGATGGTGGCGCGGTGGCGGTGCAGGACGTCGCCCGCGGCGGCTTTGATGTCGTCCCAGATTTCGACTTCGTCGCCGGGGCAGCCGGCGACGGCCACGGTGAAGTAGGGGGCGGCGCCGTCGGGGTAGACGTGGGTCAGACGGCAGTTGATGGTGGCCGGTGGCCTTCAAGGCGGCGGCACCGACCTGGGTGCGTACGGCGTCGATCAGGGCGGGAAGGGTGTCCCAGGTGGCGGCGGTCTCGAAGGTCTCGACGACGGCGCCCATGCGGGCCAGACCGTCGCGCAGATAGGGCATGCGCAGGAACGCCGAACGCCAGGCGCGCACGGCCGTGTCGGCCGGGGTGTCACGGTCCGCCGTCGGCGCCCCGCTGCGGCCGCCGTGGGCGCGGGCCAGGTCCAGAGCGCTGGTGAGGCGGTCGTCGACGGGGGCTGTGGCGGATTCGAAGCCCAGGACCAGGACGGCGGAGCCGTCGTGCGAGGCGCCGGACAGCAGTGCCTCGCCGGGGTCGAGCAGCCGGCAGTTGGCTGGGGCCAGGTCGGACTGGGCGATGGCACGCACCGCGTCCAGCGCCTGGTGGAAGTCGGCGAAGGTGACGGACGTCGAGGCCTTGTACCGTGGGCGCTCCTGCAGGCGCATCCACGCCTCGGTGATGATGCCGAGCGCGCCCTCGGAGCCGAGGAACAGGCGGTCGGGTGACGGTCCGGCGCCGGAGGCGGGCAGGCGCCAGGACGTGCTGGCGCCGGCGGGCGTGACCACGTGCAGGGACTGTACGAAGTCGTCGATGTGGGTGTGGACGGTGGCGTAGTGGCCTCCGGCCCGGGTGGCCAGCCAGCCGCCAAGGGTGGAGAACTCGAAGCTCTGTGGGAAGTGGCGCAGGGTGAGGCCGTGGGGCCGCAACTGCTCTTCCAGCACGGGGCCGAGCGCACCGGCTTGGATGCGTGCCGAGCGGCTGGTGGCGTCGATCTCCAGGACCCGGTTCATCGAGGTCAGGTCGAGCGACAGAACGGCGCGGTGGGCGTCGCCGCGGTACTCCACGCCGCCGACCACCGAGGAGCCGCCGCCGAAGGGGATGACGGCCACGCCGTGTCCGCCGGCCCAGTCGAGCAGGTCGGCGACCTCTTGATGGGTGGTCGGGTGGGCGACCAGGTCGGGGATCCGGCCGGGCCGGCCGCGCAGGGCCCGGATGACGTCGCGATAGGCCTTGCCCATGGCGTGGGCGGCGCGCGTTGCGGGGTCGGCGGTGATCAGGTGCGCCAGTGCGGGCGGGGGTGTCGCGCCGGGGCGGGCGATGGCCAGGTCGGCGACCCGGGGTATCGGCAGCGGGCGGGCGAGGGTGCCCGGCAGCAGGGCGCCCATGGCGGCGCATTCGGCGTTGTCGGGGTGGGCGTCGGCGTAGCCCCAGCCCCACCAGGAGCGGGTGCGGGAGGTTCCGGGGTGGGACGGGGTGGCAGGCATGCGTGTGCTCCCAGCGCGGTCCGGGGAATTTACCCAACGGAAAATTACCTTAGGGTAATATCGGCTTCCATGACAACGCTCCCCTCCAGGGCCGGCACCAAGGGCGTGCCCAGGGCCGCGCGCGAACAACAGGTCCTGGCCGCGGCCACCGAGGAGTTCGGCCGCCACGGCTACGAGGCCACCACCGTGGCCGCCATCGCCGCCCGCGTGGGCGTCACCAAACCACTGCTGCACCATTACTTCGGCAGCAAGCAAGACCTCTACCTCGCCTGCCTGAACCCGGTGGGCGACCGGCTCCTGGACGCCATCCGCGGCGCGATGGCAGAACACGCCCCCAGCGCACCGCCCACCCCCCTGCGCGTGCTGCACTCCCTGTTCACCGCCCTGGACGAGCAGCGCGAGGCATGGTCCGTCCTCTACGACGCCACGCTGCCACCGGACAGCGACGCCGCCCAACGCGCGGCGTACTACCGCGGCGCCATCGATGACCTGGCCGCGGTCGGCACCGCCGACCTCCTGCACGCGACCGGCTCCCGCGACCCGCTCGACGCCGACGCCCTCAAATACGCCTGGCGCGGTCTGTGCACCGCCCTGGTCCGCTGGTGGGTCAACCACCCCGACCAGTCACCCGAAGCCATGGCCCAACGCTGTGCACGGCTCTTCGCGGCCAGCCGCACCCTCCTCGCGACCGGCGACGACAGCACATGAGCCGGCCAGATCTCCCGCTCCCAGCTGTCACAAGCCGTGAACACCCCACGGCGCGGACACCCGGCAGGTCTCCTGCGCGGGTCCCTACGGAGCACCAGGCCGGCTCAGCTGAGACGCCCCGCCGCCCCCTTCACCGACCGCAGCAAGGGGACCGAGGACGCGATGACGAACAGGCCGAAGAGCGTGAGGGGCAGCAAGCCCACCGGACGCAGCAACCATGCCGGATTCATCTGCAACGAAGGCCAGTTGACAATCCAATTCGCGATGACATCCAGCACCATCACCCCGGCGGCCAGCCGGATGCCCACGGAGCGGACCCGGCCCACCCACACGACGACCAGCGGGTCGAGGACCACCAGGCTGACGAAGAACACCTGTAGCGGCACCGGCGCGAAGGACGCATAGGCGTGAATGCCGCCGCGGATCAGATCCAGGAGGTGGGCACAGGCTCCTTCCAGGAAGCCGATCAGGTACACCGCGAGCATCCATCGCACCCACCGGGGCTGACTCCGCCACCGTTCCCGTAATCCGCCCCTCATGCGGACAACCTATGGCCGGCCGGCCACATCGATCAATGAGCATGACGCAGTCTCAGCCCGCCGGTGGGAGTCACGCGTCCGTGGTCCAAGGAAGGACGGAAATCCCGTGTCCCGCCGCTTCCGCGGCGCAGCACCAGGTTCCCTTTCCGGGGAGTTTACGCAGGTCAGCTGCGTGTCGCGATAGGGTGCTCGGGCTGTGTCCGGCCTCGATCGAGGAGCCATGATGTTCGACCTCATCGTCATCATCCGCGTGCCCAAAGCCGAAGACGTCGGCCACGTTGCGGAAGCTCTGGCCCGTATGCGTCCGCTGTGCCTGGCCGAAGACGGCTGCGTCAGCTGGGAGGCGTACCAGTCGCACGAGGACGCCGCGCGATTCGTCCTGGTCGAGCGCTGGGCGAGTCGTGGACATTGGGATGCCCACGGCTCCGGCGCAGCTATCCAGGACATCTACCTCCCCGAGATCACGCCGCGCATCGAACGTGAAGTACACCCGAGCGCGCCCGTCGCGCCGGTGTGAGTTCGGACAGGCGCACAGATCGGCGTCGGCCCCGGCCCCGCGCACCCCACGTGCGGGGCCGGAGCCGACGTCGGTGTCAGCGGCTGCGGGTGCCGGTCGACGACATCACTTGCCGGCGACGAGCTCGGCCAGGTGCTGCAGTGAGTTGGTGAGGTGCTCAGGGCCGAACGGAGGGAACTGGATGTACTCCCGGATGGACTGCGGCACTGCCGACCAGTCGTAGGTGAGCGTGACCTCAGCCTCGGACGGACCCAGCGGCGCAAGGTCGTAACGCCAGATCCAACCGCCGAACTCCAGGTGGCCGTCGTCCTTCTCCGTGCCCGTCCGCCAGCCGATGGCGCGCGGCGGGTCGAGCAACTGGACCTGGTTGGCCACCTGGTAGTCACCGTTCGGATGGTTGGCGTGATACATGTGCATCCGGAAAATCTGCCCCACCTCGGTCAGCGGGGCCCGGTCGACGGATTCCTGGACCCAGCCGGTGCCATCGATCGCGGAATGGGTCGTCGGGTCCGCCAGCACCGCGAACACCTTCGCTGCGGGTACGGCGACAGTCAGGGTGGCGCTCACGTTCTCCTGGTCCACGGTGTGCACGCTCCTCATCATGTACGTCTTGGTGTCGCCGGACTTGGGGTTCAGGGGACGCTGGACGGTGCCTGCCTGCCGCGCCGGTGTGGCCGGGTGTGGTCAGGGGTGCGCGTCAGGGCTGCGTGAGGACGTCTTCAAGGAGGTCGGCGAGGAGCACGGCGCCCTTTCCCTCGGGGTCGCGGTCGGGGTCGTAGATGGTGACGTTCACCCCGGCGCAGCGCGGCGAGGCGGCCAACGGGGCCAGTAGTGCCCGCAGTTCGTCGGTCAGCAGTCCGCCGGGGTCGGGGCTGTCGACCGCCGGCATCACGGAGGGGTCCAGGATGTCCACGTCGAGGTGGATCCAGAAGCCGTCGAGCGCACGCCCCTGGAGGTGGTCGAGCACTGCACGGGCCGTCGTCTCCGGTCCGCGCCGCCGGATCTCCCCGACGGGGGTGTGGCGGATGCCGAGCTGGGTCAACTCTTCCTGGTTCTCGTCCGCGTCACGGATGCCCAGCACGTTCACGTCCTCGTCGCGGACGTAGGGACGCAGTCCGTCGATGTCGGTGAGGTCGGCCTGTCCGCGGCCGGTGATCTGTGCGACGCCCTCTCCGGCGGCGGCGCCGAGCGGCCCGGACACGGCCACGTTCCCCGGGTGCCTGAAGTCGCCGTGCCCGTCGAGGTAGGCCACGCCGTACCGGCCCAGCCGCCGCAGCCCGAGCACCGCTCCGAGCAGGATGCTGCAGTCCCCGCCGAGCAGCACCGGGAAGTCGCCGCTGCGCACCCGGTCCTCGACGCGGGCGGCCAGCTTGCGGGTGTACTCGGCCAGGGCCGCGGCGTTGAAGTCCCCGTCCACCCCCTCCCGCCAGCCCGTGAGGTCGTAGCGCGGCGGCACCACGACGCCGCCCTCCAGCGCGCCCAGTCGGCGCAGCAGGCCCTGTTCGCGCAGTGCCCCGGCGAGCTTGGCGCAGCCGGGGACGGTGCCGGGCGCGGGCGGCCGCAGTCCCAGGTTGGACGGGGCATCGATCAGTACGGTGCGACGCATTGGAAGATCGTCACACAGATTCCGGGGAAATGTCCGGGGCTGGGGAAAACCCGTTCGACGCTCTGTGGCTGGTGCCGGCGGCTTACGGGTCGTTGGGACGTGCCGCGCGGGTCCCGGTCAGTGCTCCGCCGGAGGCTCAAGATCCGCATCCGCTTCGGAGCCAGCGGCTGTACCGGTCCCCGGTCCGGTGTAGGGGCGGGTGCGGATGAGGTCGTGGGTGAGGCGGGTGAAGGCGCGACCGGCGGCGCTTCGGTAGGCGTCGGTGCGGGTGAGGAGGGCGACGGTGCGGCTGGGGAGGGGCGGGTCGAGGGGGATGGGGATGAGGTGGGGGTGGTCGTGGGTGAGGGCGTCGGGGAGCACGGTGGCCAGTGTGGTGCGCTGGACGATCTCGGTGATGGCCTGGATGGAGTTGGCCTCCACCGCGATGTGGGGGCTCACGCCGTGCTGGGTGAAGTAGTCGTCGATGTGGCCCCGGGTGGCGAAGTCGCCGCTCAGCAGGGCGAGTTGGTGTCCGGCGAGGTCGTCTACGGGCAGGGGGTGGTCGTGACCGGCGGGGTGGCGGGCGCTGGTGACGAGGGTGAGGGTTTCGGTGAACAGTTCGGTGGCGGAGATGCCGGGGAGGTGGGTGCCGGTGAAGGCGATGCCGAGGTCGATCTCGTCGGCGAGCAGGCCGGATTCGATGCGGTCCTGGGGCATCTCCCGCAGGGTCATCGTGATGCCGGGGTGGCGGGTGTGGAGTTCGGCGGCGAGCGGGCCGGTGAGGTAGGCGGTGAAGGTGGGGGTGACCGCCAGGCGCAGGTGGCCGCGGGTGAGGTCGTGCACGTCGTGGACGGCGCGTTCCGCGGCGGCGAGGTCACGCAGGGCGCGGCGGGCGTGGTGGACGTATGCCTCGCCGGCGTCGGTGAGTCGCACGGTGCGGCCGGTGCGGTCCAGCAGCTGCACGTCGAGGATCCGCTCCAGCTGCTTGATCTGCTGGGAGAGGGTGGGCTGGGAGATGTGCAGTTCTTCGGCGGCGCGGGTGAAGGTGCCGTTCTCGGCGACGGCGAGCAGGTAGCGCAGATGGCGCAGTTCCAGGGCCATGGCGCCAAGTATAGATGTGGACTATGAGGGCTATGGACAGTAAGTCTTGGACGCTATAGGTGCAGGTCGTGCATGGTGGATTTCGCCAGCCCAGCGAGGGCGGCATCCACCGAAAGGGAGTGACCCCATGCATGGCCTTGCCGAGGGCGTCGCGCGGTTCCAGCGGGACGTCTTCCCGGCCAAGGAGGGCCTGTTCGCCCATCTGGCCGGTCACCACGACCCGCACACGCTGTTCATCAGCTGCTCGGACGCCCGTGTCGTCCCGGAGCTGATCACCGGCAGTGAGCCCGGCGAGCTGTTCGTCATCCGCACCGCCGGCAACCTCGTGCCCGCCTACAGCCCGGCTCCCGACGGGGTCGCGGCGAGCATCGAGTACGCCGTCGCCGTCCTGGGCGTGCGAGACATCGTGGTGTGCGGGCACTCGGCCTGCGGTGCGATGACCGCCCTCGCCCACCACCACGACCTGTCCGGCGCTCCGGCGATCGCCGACTGGCTGCGGCATGCGGACGCCTCCCGGGCCCGCACCGCCCTCGCCGGTGACGTCGATGCGCTGGTACGGCAGAACGTGCTCGCGCAGCTGGCGAACCTGGCCACCCACCCCTCCCTCGCACGTGCACTGGCGGAGCGGACGGTCACCCTGCACGGCTGGGTCTACGACATCCCCACCGGCCGCGTCGACGAGCTGGACCCTGCCGGCCGTTCCGCCGTCGTCGCGCCCTGACCTCGACTTCCCGCGTCGCCCCTCGCGGCACGGGACCCCGTCCCACCACCGACGTGCGCAAGCGCGTACCAGGCATTACCACCCCCGAAAGGAAACCCCACCTCATGGTGCACGCACAGATCGACCCCGCCGCCCGCCAGGACCTTGCCGTGCAGGCGGTCGAGGCCAAGACCCGCAAGAACCTGACGTGGGAGCAGATCGCCGGGGCCTCCGGCCTGTCGGTGGCCTTCACCACCGCCGCCGTGCTCGGCCAGCACGCCCTTCCGGAGAAGTCGGCCAAGGCGGTCGCAGAGCTGCTCGGCCTGGACGAGGACGCGGTGATGCTGCTGCAGACCATCCCCACCCGCGGTTCGATCCCCGGCGGCATCCCGACCGACCCGACGATCTATCGCTTCTACGAGATGCTCCAGGTCTACGGCACCACGCTGAAGGCCCTGGTCCATGAGCAGTTCGGCGACGGCATCATCTCCGCGATCAATTTCAAGCTCGACGTGAAGAAGGTCGCCGATCCCGAGGGCGGCGAGCGCGCGGTGATCACCCTGGACGGCAAGTACCTGCCGACCAAGCCCTTCTGAGCGCCCCCTGCGGGGCGGGTGGCTCTCCCAGCCGACCCGCCCCGCACCGGCCCCCCTGCCCGCAAGCCCCTCCCCGGAGGAACCCCATGGACTTCGTCCAGCGCACCATCGACCTCGCCCGGCAGAACGTCGCCGAGGGCGGCCGCCCCTTCGCGACCGTCATCGTCAAGGACGGCGAGATCCTCGCCGAGAGCGGCAACAAGGTCGCCCAGACGAACGACCCCACCGCCCACGCCGAGATCCTCGCCATCCGCGAGGCGTGCGTGAAGCTCGGCACCGAGCACCTGACCGGCACCACCATCTACGTCCTGGCCCACCCCTGCCCCATGTGCCTGGGCTCGCTGTACTACTGCTCCCCGGACGAGGTCGTCTTCCTCACCACCCGCGACGCCTATGAGCCCCACTACGTCGACGACCGCAAGTACTTCGAACTGAACACCTTCTACGACGAGTTCGCCAAGGACCACACCGAGCGTCGCCTTCCCATGCGCTACGAGCCCCGCGACGCAGCCGTGGAGGTCTACCGGTTCTGGCAGGAGCGCAACGGTGGCGAGCGCCGTGTCGCCGGCGCTCCCACCTCCTCCTGAACCGCCTGCGCGAGGTGACCGAGAAGGTGGCGTGGAGCCGGCTCCGGCAGGGCCGGCCCCACGCCACGACCCAGCAGCGGCTCGCAAGGACGATCTTCCCGTCAACGTGCGGATCGCTATGGGGAGATGAGCAACAGAGCCCCCTGCTATGGTGCGCCGATGCCATCGATCAAGCAGTTCCAAGTCACCTTTGACTGCGCAGAACCTGAGCGCGTTGCTCGTTTCTGGTGCGAGGTGTTGGGGTACGTCGTATCGCCGCCACCGGCGGGGTTTGCCACTTGGGACGATTTCGACCGGTCGCGGCCGCCTGAGGATCGGGGTTCCTGGTTCGCCTGCAGTGATCCCACAGGTGTGGGCCCGCGACTGTTCTTTCAGCGCGTTCCCGAAGGCAAGGTCGTCAAGAATCGGGTGCATCTGTGCGTGCGGGTCGGCACCGGGCTCGTGGGGGAAGAGCGCCTCGCCGCGCTCGAAGCCGAGTGCGCACGACTGATCCCGCTCGGCGCGGTACGCGTGCGACTCCTGTATGACGGCAACGATTCGTGCATCGTGATGCAGGACATCGAGGGCAACGAGTTCTGTCTCGACTGAGCGTCCTACGAGCCGGGTCCCGACCTCGCGAACGCGCCGTGCACCGAGGGGTGGTCGGCCAGCGCCTGCCCGGCGGCGGCCAGATGGTCAGGGGCCATGTTCAGCAGGAGATTGGAGGGCGATACCTCCGCGGCGGTGATGTCGAGACGTGGCCGGACGAAGCCGGCCTCGGGGAGCAATGGAACAGTGGTTGGCGTGAAGCATTGACCGACGTCATGGACGCCGTTGACGGCGGGCGTTCCCGCCGGTTACCCGTGCTTGTCCCCCCGCAAGACCGCCGTCGTCGTCATCACCGCGAAGTCCGCCGGGCGCAAGGTCTTCGGCCTCGCCACCGCAGGCGTCCGTCTCGCTTGACCTCTTGCGCGTCAGTCCGGCAGCCAGTGCAGCTCGTGCGCCAGGTTTTTGGCGACGGCACGGATGCGGCGGTGTAGCGGCGACTGCTCGCGTGGGAGGACCAGGTGGATCGTCAGGCTGGGCGCGCCCCGCAGCGGTCGCCAGGTGAGACCGGCCGGTTGAGCCGTGGCCGCGGCTTCGCCGGCCGGGGCGAGGGTGACCCCGTCGCGCAGGTCGCGCTGAGACATGTCGAAAGAGACTGCGGGCGTGTGGAATCGGGGGTGTGGTCGGGCGTCTCGGAACAGTGCGGACAGCTGATCGTGGATCACGGGGTTGGCCGCACGGTCCGGGAGTCTCAGCGGATACGCGGCCGCGTCGGCGATCTCGATCTCCGGGTGTTCGGCCAGCGGATGGTGCTGCGCCAGCTGGACCCCGATGCGCGCACGCCGCAGCAGGAACCGGCGCACGCCACGGCCCGGCTGTTCACCGCGGGTGATCCCGGCATCGATGCGGCCGTCGGCGACCGCGGGGGAGATCTCCGGTGTCGCCATCGGGACCGCGCCGACCTCGAGTCCGCTGTTGCCGCGAATCAGCCTGTCCACCAGGGCCGGTGCCGTCTCGGCCCCGGCGCTGAGGCTGTATCCGATGCGCAGCGTGCCCAGTTCACCGGCCGCCGCGCTCCGGGCGGTGTCCCATGCCCGGTCCAGCGCCGCCAGCGCGGGCGGCGCGGACTCCGCCAAAGCCGCACCGGCCGTGGTCAATACGACGCTACGCGTGTTGCGGACCAGCAGGGCCGTACCGAGTTCCGCCTCCAATCGGCGCATCCGGGCGCTGAGTGCGGGCTGTGCGATACCGATCCGTGCGGCCGCGCGGGTGAAGTTCAACTCCTGCGCCAGCACCAGGAAGTACCGCAGGCTCACCGTATCCGGCGCCACGTGCCCTCCCTGCCGATTGATAACGATCCGTTCTGAGCCTATCCCGTACCGGTCTTTCCCTCGCCCGCGCATCAAGCCCTAACCTGCGCATATGACGGTTCAACTGACCGCGGTGGCCGTCGCCGGGATCGATCGATCTGAGTGTCAATGCGAAGTCGGACGTGTCCGGCCGAACACAGGAGGTTTCCATGGCTAAGGGCTACTGGGTCAGTGTCTACCCCGCCATATCCGACCCTGAGGGGCTGACTGCCTACGACAAGCTGGCCGGTCCGGCTGTCCAGGCTGGGGGCGGGCGCACCCTGTCCCGGATTCCGTCCCGTGGTGGTCGAGTCGTCGCCCACGAGGCCGGAATCACGCAACGCGTCGTTCTGATCGAGTTCGACAGCTTTGAACAGGCCGTCGCGGCATACGAGAGCGAGGCATACCAGAAGGCGCTGGTGGCCCTCCCCGACGGCGTCGAGCGCGACTTCCGCATCATCGAAGGCATCGACTGACCGGCGGGCCCAGCCATCGCTGAGCATCCGTCACCTGATACGCACACGGTGCTGAACGACGACTCACGAGACGAGTGCGAAGCCATGCCCCGTGTCCCAGTTCGTCGTCGACGTCCTCGACGGCCTGATCCCTGTCGGGCGGATCGAAGAAGCGATGCGACGTCCGGGCCAGCTGGACTGTCTCGCTGACCTCGTCGACGAAACTCACCCTCGCCCGAAGCGAACCGCGAACCGCTTCTCACACGACAGATCGGTCCAGCGGACACAAGGCTTCGATGACCAGGGGCGCATCCTGTAGCCCAGGGGCGCGCCTGGCTGCGCCAGGACGGCGCACTGGAGCCGGCCGCCCTGCTTCGGGGATGGAAGCGCACCGGGTGCCGCCCGAATATTGGAAGGCTGGGTTTACAAGGTCACGTTTGGAAGGCTAGCCTTCTAAACGTGAGCGATGTACAGAAGCCGACCGCGCAGGACGCCGCGGTCCGCGAGACCGCCACCCGGTTGCGGGTGGGTGTCGGGGCGTTCAAGCGGCGCACGCAGGAGAGGCTGTCCGAGGGTGACCTGACCGTGCCGCAGCTGACGGCCTTGTCGCGGCTCGATCGCCTCGGTCCGTCCACGACCGCTGAGCTGGCCCGACGCGAGCAGATCACCCCGCAGGCGATGGGGGCCACGATCGCGAGCCTTGAGAAGCGTGATCTGGTCGTGCGACGGCCGGATTCCGGCGACGGGCGCCGCGCGATCCTGAGCCTGACCCCGGCGGGCCGAGCTGCGGTCCGTTCGGGCCGCAGCGCCATCGTCGATCAGGTCGCCGGCGTGCTGGCCGAGTCGTTCACCAGCGAAGAGATCGCGACCCTCGATGCCGCCGCCCGGTTGATCGAACGTCTCGCCCAGCTCCTGTGAGCACGACGTACTGGAGATCCCGATGCCCCCTTCCCGGCCCTCGACCAGTGACCCGGCGGTGATCGAGACGTCGCGCGATCATCCGTTCTCGTGGCGGTTCGCCACTCCGTTGTTCATCGGTTCGGCGCTCAACCCCATCAACAGCTCCCTGGTCGCCACCGCTCTCGTGCCGATCGCCGACGGGCTGGGCGTCTCGATCGGGCAGACCGCCGCACTGGTCACGGCCCTGTACCTGGCCAGCGCGATCGCGCAACCCACCGCGGGCAAGGCCGCCGAAGTATTGGGGCCACGGCGCGTGTTCCTCACCGGCATCGGGCTGGTCATCGTCGGAGGACTCGTCGGCGGCTTCGCCCAGGACCTCCTCACGCTGTTGATCAGCCGGGTGCTGCTCGGCCTGGGCACCTCGTGCGCCTATCCGACGGCCATGCTGCTGATCCGCCGACGCGCACGGGACGCGGGCCTGGAGAAGCCACCGGGCGCAGTCCTGGGTGGTCTGCAGATCGCCGGTATCGCCACCGCCTCGCTCGGGCTGCCCCTCGGTGGGGTGCTGGTGGGCGCGCTGGGCTGGCGAGCAGTCTTCTTCATCAACGTCCCGGTCGCCCTGGTCGCCCTGGTCGCGACGCTGTGCTGGGTTTCCTCCGATGACCCGCTGGACCGTACCCTCAGCGCCCGCGGCATCGCAGCCGGTCTGGACGTCATCGGCATAGCCGGCTTCGCCGCGGCGATGATCGCGCTGCTGCTGTTCCTGTTCGGCCTGCCCACCGCGCACTGGTACCTCCTGACGATCTCTGTTGCGCTGTGGATCGCCCTGGTGCGGTGGGAACTGCGCGCCCGCACGCCGTTCCTCGACTTCCGCCTGCTCGCCGGCAACCGAGCCCTGACCAGCACCTACCTTCGCTTCGGACTGGTCCTGCTCTGCGTCTACGTCGTGCTCTACGGCGTCACGCAGTGGGTCCAGACAGTCCGGGGCCTGTCCGAGACCGAAGCCGGACTGCTGCTGTTGCCCATGACCCTCGTGTCCGGCCTGGTGATCTCGCCCGTCTCGCGGCGCAACCTCGTCCGCGGTCCGGTCATCGCCGCAGGTCTGGCCTGCCTGATCGGCTCAGCCGGCGTGCTGCTGCTCGGTACCGCGGCCTGGATCGGCTGGGTCGTGGTGGTCACCCTCGTCTTCGGCATCGCCATGGGAACGGCCGCGGCCGGCAACCAGACCGCCCTCTACCTCCAGGCGCCCGCCGAACAACTCGGCACCGCCTCGGGTCTGTTGCGCACCTTCGGCTACCTTGGCTCGATCGCCGCCTCCGCCCTCACCGGCGTCGTCTTCCACACCCAGGTCTCGGACCACGGGATGCACCTGGTTGCCTGGATCATGGTGGGAATCAGCGTCGTCCTGGTCGTGATGACCGTTGCCGACCGCACCCTGCGCACCCGAATCTCCCAGGCACCGAACCACTGACCGACCTGCAAGAACCCCATCGCCGACGGCATCGTGGAGGGGGCTTTGCGCGAGGCACCTCGCCCACCGGGCGAGTGAGGTAGCAGGGGCGGGGTCAGCCGGGAACGATCAGATCGATCCCGTAGGCCGTGACCGTGAGGCAGGCGGCGAAGCACAGCACGGCCGTGACAGCTGCCACCTTCTGGTGTCGACCCGAGGGCGTGTCGGGGGCGGGCTCCCCGTGTCCGGCGCGGGCCCACGCCGCCAGGCCGAGCGAGAACATCACGACGACCACCACGGTGATGCCGAGGCTGACTCCGAAGACCCCGGCCAGAGTGCCCCAGTCGATGTCCATCCCGTTTCTCCCTCCTTTGCCTCTTCCTCGGCGACGGCTCGGCCGCTGGTCGGGCCGGTTCAGGCGGCCGACCTGGCAGTGGGCTTCGTAGCGCTTGCCGGCATCTCATTGACGTTCTCCGGGTTCACCGGGCGGCGGCGGGAGAGCACGTAGAAAGCCGCCGCGGCGGTCAGGGCGACACCCGCCACCAGGGCCACCCCCAGGTCGCCCCGACCGGCCACCCACGCTGCCATGCCTCCCACGGCGGCCGCGGCCGGCAGTGTCAGCAGCCAGGACACCGCGATCCGCCCTGCGATGCCCCAGCGCACGTGTGCCAGCCTGCGGCCCAGTCCCGCGCCGAGGATGCTGCCTGTGCACACCTGGGTGGTCGACAGCGCGAAACCCATGTGCGACGAGGCAAGGATCACCGCGGTCGCGCTGGTCTCGGCGGCGAAGCCCTGCGGGGCCTGGATGTCGGTGAGTCCTTTGCCCATGGTCCGGATGATCCGCCAGCCGCCGACGTATGTGCCCAGGGCGATCGCCAGCCCCGCACTCAGCACCACCCACCAGGGCGGCCCCGCGCCATGGCTGAGCACTCCGCTCGAGATGAGCGCCAGGGTGATGACCCCCATCGTCTTCTGCGCGTCATTGGTGCCGTGCGCCAGTGCCACCAAGGACGCCGACCCGACCTGTCCGGCACGGAACCCCTTCCCGACAGTGCGTGCCGAGGTCCTCCTGGTGATCACATAGGCGAGGTAGGTGGCCAACAGCGCTACCACGCAGGCCACCAACGGTGAGGCCACCGCAGGGATCACGATCTTCTCGATGATCGCGCCGAAGCGCACCGCGGAACCCCCGGCCCCCACCCAGACCGCCCCGATCAGCCCGCCGAACAGTGCGTGGGACGAGCTGGAGGGCAGTCCGAGGAGCCAGGTGACCAGATTCCACAGGATCGCCCCGATCAGCCCGGCGAAGATCATCACCAGGGACACTTCGCTGTCTTGGACGATGCCGCCCGAGATCGTCTTGGCCACCTCCGTGGAGAGGAAGGCTCCGGCCAGATTGAGCAGACCCGCGACGGCGACGGCGACCCGGGGGCTCAGTGCCCCGGTGGCGATGGAGGTGGCCATCGAGTTGGCGGTGTCGTGAAACCCGTTGGTGAAGTCGAAGGCCAGGGCGGTGAGGATCACGGCCACGAGCAGGAAGGAAACAGATGCCATCCCGGTCCTCCACGTCGAGGGCGGTCTGGCCGCGCGAGCCCACCGTGCCATGCGGGCGAACTGCCGGTCCCCTCCTACGCTAAGTGCCGCTCCGGATCGCTGCCAATGCGACGACGCGGGCCGGTCCGGCGGCCGGCGGCGCTCAGGTGCCGTGCCTGTCCCAGCGACTCGATATTTTCGCCAAGGAGAGCACCCCAGGAGAGCCCGGATCGAAATGGAACCGGACCCGCACGTCATGTCGTCGGCTTCGGCACTCGAGATGCGAGATGCGACTCATAGGTGATCACTGGCCTGAAGCGGGACGACGAGGACCTGTCCGGTGGATCAAGCTGGGCTCAGTCTTCGGGAAGCCGCGCCACCAAAGGACTGCGGAGCGCCTCTGTCGGATCAGACGGCGATTGGCTCGCGTCCAGCAGGCCCCTGAGCGCCGGCAAAGGTGCTCTGCGGACAACTGTGGCGGGAAGCCCTCGACCGCCCTTGCCGGGTGGCCTGCGCAGATCGGAGGGACGACACGGGGCCGGACCTGCCTGGGAGCGCAGCGTCATGGACTTGGGGAAGTTGAATTACTCGGGACCGGAGTCGGTGCGGGCGAAAATACCTTCCAGCATTCCGGTGGCCTGCCCGACCTCGATCAGATAGCCATCAGGATCGCGCAGGTAGCAGCGGACCTCGGCACGCCGGTCGATCGGCGGCGTCAGGAACTCCGCTCCTTTCGCGCTCCATTGGGCGTAGCAATCCTCGATGTCGGCGACCCGAAGGTTCATGAAGCTGGAGACGGTGTGCGGTTCGCTGGGTGGGACCAGTGTCACGTCGGGCTTGTCCGGGGTCGGGCCTCCACCCGGGTTCATGATGATCCAACTGTTGGCGAGCCGCACGATGCAAGGATTCTCGTCCAGGACGACCTGCCCGCCGAGCACCTCGCTGTAGAAGCGGCGCGAACGTGCCACATCACGCACCGTCAAGAAATGCGTCATCAGAAGCCCCTCATTCGGGGCCGGAATGCCGTCGTTGTCCATCTCTGGCCTTTCTCCGCCGACCGCGATACCCGGCGCACCAATTCCACAAGCCCAACGCCGCCGAGGCGCTACATCGCGGCGGCGCCGTTGCGCCACTGCAGCCCGGTGCCGTCCAGGGAGCCGTTTCCATTGGTCGGGCTGTGCCGGTTGACGGAGGCGCCGCGGTAGGGCGTCTCGGCATCCCTCGGGCGACACTCGTGCAGCGGCGACGGCGGGACCGGCGGCGGCGCACCCGCTCACCGGGACGGAGAGAAGCCGAAGGCAATCGGCGCCTTGGCGATGGCATTGGGCCCCGTGGCGGCGCTTCCTTCGCGGATGGCCTCCGCCTTCCATGTCATCGCGCCACGGTGCCCGCTGCAACCCGTGGGCGCCCGGCCAGAGCCCGGGCGCCCTTTCCGTACTCGACCTGGAACGACTCCTGCAATGCATCGTGTGGCTGGTGCCGAACCCGTTCTTCGTCATCACCGGCCGCAGCTGACTTCGGTGGGCCGGCCAGGGCACGTTGCGAAAGGTGCGTCGGATGGCTGGTCCGCAGCGGTTGATCTCGATGACACACGGCGCTTGGGGCCTCAAGGCGCCTTGACAGCTCCTGGGATTCCGCGCCGGGAGACGTGACGTCTCGCTGTCAGTGTCGTCGAGTAAGTTCTGTCCGTTCGGCCTGACAGGCGGGCCGAACGGACTGAAGGGCTCGTCGCTGTGAGCATCCACCTACACCTTCGTGCCGTCGCGGAGTCCGAGATCCGGGACGACCACACCTGGCTCGCGGCGTTTATGTGGGCGGCTTGGGACGACCACCCCGAGGAGTACGCAGCGGGTATCGCCGACTCGATCGACAAGGTCTGGGACGCTGTCAATGACCTCTACGCCGCTGCCGATGTCCTCGAAGCGGACGCCGGCAAGCTGTGGACGCTGCCGATCTACGGCGGTCGCCCCGTGGCACACAGCGCCGAAGCCGACCCCTCGAACCCGCCCCTGATGATTCTGGAGCCGGCCGGGGTGTCACAGGCAGCAGAGTTCCTTGCGAGCGTCTCTTTCGAAGAGCTGTGGAACGTCGCCAGTGCCAAGCTTCGCCGCTACGGCCAAGACGAGGCACAGGCCAGGCAGGAGTTCCTCGACCATCACAGGGACCTCGTGGGGTTCTACGAGCGAGCGGCTGCAGTAGGCCACGCCGTAGTCAAGGCGGTGTGGGCTTGAGACGCGGTCACGTGCCGGTTACAGGCATTCGTTGATGACGGCGGCCTGCACGGTTGCTTCGTAGCGCATGGCGAGTTCGACGTACCGGGTGGCGACGGCAGGGTGGCGTTGGAGCGGTACCCCGCCGGCTGGGAGGCCCCCGACCCTGACCGGATCGCCGAACTTCACACGCCGGCTCAGTGTTCCACCTGCACTCGGGCCAGGCTCCTGTGCGGGGGCGGGCGGCGATCCGGGAGGCGGTGGCCCAAATGTTCTCGCTCGTACCGGACTTGACCTTCACGTTCGTCTCGCTACGCACCGGCGAGGACTTCTGGGTCGTCCAGTGGAAGCTGTCTGGGACGTCCGTGTCCGGTGCTGCCGTGGACGTGGACCTGGCGGACTTCGTCCTGGTCGACAACGGTGCCGTGCGGGAAAGCATTCCTACGTGGACGGGGTGGCGATGCAGGCTGCCCTGGCGTCCCCCGCGGCGCCTGGCGCGGAGAACCACTGAGACGTGGCACGCGAAAGTGGCACGCGAAGGGGGCCCCTGGGGCGCGGTGATCCGTTGGTGGGCGCGCGTTCCCCAGGAGCTTCCTGTTCGTGCGCCTGCCAACCGTCGACGTGCCGGCCCACGCTCCACCCCCCGGCCGCGGAGAGCACTCACCACACCAGTTCCGGCCCAGAGCCGTCCTCACCGACCACCGGGACCGCCCACCCGGGATTCAGAGCAAACTGAGAGCTCCGCATTGCCCGGCTGGCGCGCCCTTTCGATCTATCTTGTCCTCACCCGCCGGAGGAGGATCTGCCGATGAGCTTGATCAACGGTCTGCCCGCGCACGTTCTGCTCGTGCATTTCGTCGTCGTGTTCGTTCCCCTGACCGCGCTCGCATTGGTGGCCTGTGCGATCTGGCCGGCCGTGGCGCAGCGCATCGGCATCGCATTGCCGCTGTTCGCGCTGGTCACGTTCGCGAGTGTGCCGCTGACCACCAATGCCGGGGAGTGGCTGGAGGGGCACGTCGACAGCAATGCACTGGTTCGCCGGCACACCGAACTCGGCGACGGCCTGCTTCCCTGGGCGGCGGGTCTGTTCGTCCTGGCGGTCGCCGTCTGGTGGGTGGCCCGCCGCAACGCCGCGGCCGGGACCTCGCGCAGCGCACGCCGGTCGCTCGCGCCGGCTCGCATCGCGGCTGTGCTCCTGTCGCTCGTCGTGGCCACGGGAGCCGTCGTGGACGTTTACCGCATCGGAGACTCCGGGGCGAAGGCCGCCTGGCACGACGGCTTCTCCAAGACGGCGTCGGGTGACGGGGGCGATCACTGACCTGCTGCCGACTCGCCGGATCCGGCCCTGTGCGTGAAGTGGTCGGTTCGAGCGAAGGCTGTCGGTTGCTGAGGGCTGATCGGTATAACTCGGCGCCGTGGAAGGGCGATTGAACGGCGGGTCGAATCCGTATGAGCGCCGTGTGCCAGCAGAAACGACGCCACCGGGACCGTTCCTCACCGTGGCGGAGATCCGGCGGCCCCCGGACGCTCTGCTTCCTCGCCCCAAGCCCCGGACGCAAGCCCCAGACCGGCCCAGTCACACACTCCCTGAACCGGTCCCACCGGCGCAGACGCCACCAAGCCACGGCCCGGCACTGCCACTACCGAGGAAGAACCATCTCCGGCAACGATCTCTGACTGGAGTACTGGAGCACTGGAGGTCTGGAGTAGTGGAGTGCTGGAGCACCCGGGCGGACGACCGCGCTCACGCACCGGGTGGACGGAAAAAGTCCTGGATGTCCCTTGATTCCCCTCTCCGATGCCCGAACACTGACGCGGAGGGGGACGGGGGAGGGGGACGGGGTGGCCGTCGAATTCTGCTTGCTTCAGACCATCAGTGCGCAGGTGGACGGCCGGGAGGTGGATCTGGGGCATCTGCGCCAGCGTCAGGTGCTCGCGGCTCTTCTCGTCGACGCCAATCGCCCCGTCTCCGTGGAGCGGTTGATCGACCGGCTGTGGGGCGAAGGCCCGCCGCAGCGCGCCGCGACGACGCTCTACAGCTATCTGTCGCGGCTGCGTCGCGTCATCGAGCCGCTCGGCGCGTCGATCAGCCGCCACCCGCAAGGCTATGTGTGCGAGGTGGACCCGCAAGCGGTCGACCTGCACCGTTTCCGTGACCTGGTCGCACGTGCCCGTTCCGCCGGGGACGACACCCACGCCGCACGGCTGCTCACCGAGGCGCTGCGGCTGTGGCCCGGCGACACGCCGGCCGAGCCGGACACCCCGTGGTTCAACGCGCTGCGCGACACCCTCGAAGGTGAGCGCCTGGCCGCCGAGCTGGACCTCAACGACGTGCTGCTACGGCAGGGCCGGGAATCCGAACTGCCGGCCCCGCTGCGCCTACTGGCCCAGGCACACCCCCTCGACGAGCGGATCGCCGCGCAACTGATGCTCGCCCTGCACCGGCAGGGCCGGACCCCGCAGGCGCTGGAGGTCTACCGGGGCATCACCCGACTCCTGGACGCGGAGCTGGGACTCGCCCCGAGCCCCTCGCTCCGGCAATTGCACCAGGACATTCTCGTAGGCGCGCCACTCCTGGCCGTCGACAGTGCGGGCGGGCCTCTCGCCGACACGCCTCCCGGCTCCGGATCCGGCTCCGGGTCCGCATCCGGCTCCGGCCCCGGGGCCGGCTCCGATGAGGGGCACCGCCCAACGCCGGTGGCGGTCCCCGCAGAGGCGCGGTTCCCGGTGCCGCGTCAATTACCTTCGCCCCCACCGGTGTTCACCGGGAGGGGGCGCGCCATGGCGGAGCTCGACCGGCTCCTGGAACCGCCGTCCGGCCACGGCGGTACGGTGCCGATCGCGGGCATCGGCGGATCCGGCGGCATCGGCAAGACCTGCCTCGCCCTGCACTGGGCGCACCAGCGGCTGGACCAGTTCCCCGAGGGACAGCTCTACCTGAACCTGCGCGGCTTCGAACCCTCCGGGACGCCGACGACCGTCGCCTCGGCCCTCCGCGACCTGCTCGACAGCCTGGGCGCACCCGACGGATCCGTCCCCACCGGACTGAACGCCCGGGCGGGGCTCTACCGCAGCCTCATCCAGGGACGCCGCATCCTGGTGATCCTGGACAACGCACGCGACGCCGAACAGGTCCTGCCCCTGCTCCCCGGCAGCCCCACCTGCGTCGTCATCGTCACCAGCCGCCACCACCTGGCCGGCCTGGTCACCACGCATGGCGCCCGCCTTCTCACGCTCGGCCCGCTGTCCACCGCCGACGCCGCGTCCCTGCTCACCCGCCGGCTCGGCCGGGAGCGGGTGCACAAGGAACCCGCCGCGGCCGCCGGTCTGCTCCAGCTGTGCGGCGGTCTGCCGCTGGCCATCAGCATCATCGCCGCCCGCGCCGCCGTCCATCCGACGTTCCCGCTGCAGGGGCTCATCCGCGATCTGCACGGGGCGGGCGGCGCCCTCGACACCCTCGACGCGGGGGACGACTCCGCCGACCTGCGGGCCGTCTTCGCCTCGTCCTACGGCGCGCTCAGTGAACCCGCACGCCGGATCTTCCCCCTGCTCGGTCTGCTCGCCGGGCCCGACATCGGCCTGGCCGCGGTGGCCGCCCTGGCCGGGGCCGAGCCCCGTCAGGTCGGCCGGGCCCTGACCGAACTGGTCCGCGCGCACCTGGTGACCGCCCACCGGCCCGACCGCTACACGATGCACGATCTGCTGCGCGCCTACGCCGCGGAACTGGCCGCGGCGGACCCGGCGAGCCGGTCCGCCTTCGAGCGCCTGGTCGACCACTATCTGCACACCGCCCATGCCGCCGACCGGCTGCTGT
Source organism: Streptomyces nigrescens (assembly GCA_024349765.1). GTDB lineage: Bacteria > Actinomycetota > Actinomycetes > Streptomycetales > Streptomycetaceae > Streptomyces > Streptomyces endophytica. Next base: position 700,980 of record AP026074.1, read on the forward strand.
CTCCCCACGGAGAGCCGATCGCCCTGACGCCGGCGCTGCCGGGCGCGGCGCCCGTCCAGCTGGCCGACCACCAGGCCGCCCTGGCGTGGTTCGCCGCCGAACACGCCGTGCTGACCTCCCTCGTGGCTCAGGCTCGCCATGCCGAACTGCACGTCAAAACCTGGCAGTTGGCAGCCGTCCTGCCCACGTTCCTGGCGCGACGCGGCCTGTGGGACGAGCTCACCGCGACGCAGTACGCCGGGCTCGAAGCGGCGACCGCCCTGGCCGACCGCTCGTACCAGGCACGTGCCCACCGCGAACTGGGCAACTCCTGCTGCGAAACCGGCTGCTTCGACGATGCGCAGGCCCACCTGGAACAGGCCCTCGACTTGTACCGGGAGCTGGGCGACACGGTCGGCCAGGCCCACACCCACCTCAACCTCGGCTGGCTGTGGGAGCGCCGGGGAGATCAGCAAAGGGGCCTGGAACACGATCTGCTCGCACTGGACCGCTTCGAGGCCGCGGACCACGAGACCGGCCGGGCCAGGGCCCTCAATGCCGCCGGCTGGGACCATGCGCAGCTCGGCAAGTACGAGGAAGCGGCCGACTTCTGCCGGGAGGCGCTCGCCCTGCAGCAGCATCTCGGCGACCGCCGCGGCGAGGCGAACACCTGGGACAGCCTCGGGTACGCGCTCCAGCACCTCGGCGACCACCGGCAGGCGGCCGACTGCTTCCTGCGGAGCCTGCATCTGAACGAGGAACTCGGCCACCAGTACAACCAGGCCGAGACGCTGGAGCATCTCGGCGACACCCACGAAGCCGGCGGGGACACCGCGGCGGCCCGCGCGGCCTGGCAGCGGGCGGCGGACCTCCTGCACGCCACGGGACACCACGACGCGGACCTTCACCGGCTCCGCGGCAAACTCCAAAACCGCTCCTGACCAGCTCATTCAAGAATCGGACAAGGTTTGTCCAGGACCGCCCGAGCATCGTGAGAGGTGCCAATACGGCACCTGGAACGATTAGGGAGTGTGGACGTGTACCGGAAGATCGAAGCGATGGGGAGCAGGCTCCTGGAACGGTTCGTGCCCAAGGCCGAGGCATCCGCCGCCGGCTGCTATGTGTGCGTCACCGGCGGGCCGGGGTCCGGCTGCGCGCGGTGGAACCACACCTGGGTCAAGGACCAGTGCACGAATACGTTCATCCGCTGCGGCTGTTTCTGACGGCGCGGTTCTGACAGATCACCGTCGTCCGGCCGGGTCGCGCACAGCCGCGCCGCCCGGCCGGCTCCGGCGCATGAAGGGGGATCCGTACCGTGGACATACTCGCTGTGGCCTGCGCTTCCTGCCTTGCCGTGGTCTTCGGCGCGGCGGCGCTGGGCAAGGTCCGCAGCAGGGCCGCGTTCTCCCGGTTCGCGCAGTCGCTGACCACCATGGACCTGCTGCCGGCCGGCTGGGTGCGCCCCTGCGCCGTGCTCGTGGCGGGGAGCGAGGTGGCAGTGCTCCTCCTGCTGCTGGCAAGCCCGTTGACGGCGCCTGCGGGCCTCGTGGCGTTCCTCCTCGCTGCCGGACTGCTGCTGGCGTTCACCTCGGGCGCCGCGCTCATGGTCGTCCGAGGGGTACGTGCGGAGTGCCGCTGCTTCGGGGCCTCCGGCACCCCGATGGGCCGGCTTCATGTGCTGCGCAACGGTGTGCTGACGCTGATCGCGGCGGGGGGAGCGCTCAGCAGCAGTGACATCGGAGCGGTCGCACCGGCGTACGCGGCGGTGGCCGTGGCCGGCGGGGCCGTCGTCGGGGCGCTGGTGACCAGGCTCGAAGACCTCGCGGCGCTGTTCCGCCCGTCGCTGCCGGCCCGGCCGGAACCCGCCCGCGACTGAGGGATCAACATCGGCCCGGCACCGCAGGGGCCGTACGGACAAGGGGAGTTGGGCGATGTCTTTCCTGATTGCGGCAGTGGTGTTCGTCGGAGCGCTGTGCACGCTGGACCTGGTACTCACCCTGGGGGTGATCAAACGGCTGCGGGAGCACTCCGAGCGGCTGTCCGGGACGAGCGGCCCGGGCGGCCGGTTCGACACCCTCGACATGGCCGTGGGGGAGGAGGTGGGGGAGTTCACCACGTCCACCGTGGACGGCGAGCGGCTGAGCCGCGGGATGCTCGCCGCGGACACGCTGGTGGCGTTCTTCGCCCCCGGTTGTCAGCCGTGCCGGGAGAAGATGCCGGCGTTCGTGGACCACGCGCGGGCCCTGCCCGGTGGGCGGGCGCAGGTGGTGGCGGTCGTGGTCGGCGATCCCGCCGAGGCAGCCGCGTTCGTGGCCGAGCTGTCCCCGGTCGCCCGCGTGGTCGTCGAGGAGGGGCCTGAGGACCCGCTGAGCGCCGCGTTCCGGGCGCGCTCGTTCCCCACGGTGCTGCGGGTGTCCCCGTACGGCGACGGCCGGGTCCTGGTCACCGCGAACCGCATAGCGCTGGACCGACCGGTCACCGCGGCGCGATGACGGACACGGACGAAACACCGCGCGGACGCCGGGTGACCCGGGACACGGGGGCCCGGGTCACCACGGCGTGGTCGCTTGCGGCCAAGGCCGCGCCCGGCACCCTTGTCGCCTTTGTGCTGCTGACGCTGGCGACCGGCGGGCTGCCGGTCGTCACGGCGCTGCTGACCAAACTCATCCTGGATCACCTGGTCGCCGGTGCCTCGACCGGGACCCTGACCGGGCTGGGGCTCTGCCTCGCCGCGGTCGGCGTCGTGACCGGGGCGGCGCCGCAGGTCGGCCAGTATCTGCGCGCGGAGCTCGACCGCCGGGTCGGACTGCTCATGCAGGACCGGCTGTTCACCGCCGTGGACGGGTTCGTCGGACTGGAACGGTTCGAGAACCCCCACTTCCTGGACCGACTGCGGCTGGCCCAGCAGACCGCCGGCGGCACCCCCAACGAAACCGTCTCCGGGGCACTGGGCCTCGTCCGGGCCGCCGTCACCCTCACCGGGTTCGTCGGCTCGCTGCTGGTGCTCAGTCCCGTCCTGACCGGGCTGGTGCTGGTGGCCGGAGTGCCGGTGCTGTGCGCGGAGATCGCGCTGTCGCGACGGCGGGCGCGGATGATGTGGGACATCGGCCCCGCCGAGCGGCGGGAGCTGTTCTACAACGATCTGCTCTCCAGCATGGAAGCCGCCAAGGAGGTGCGGCTGTTCGGCATCGGGGGCTTTCTGCGCGGGCGGATGCTGGCCGAGCGGCGCACGTCCGACGCCGCCAAGCGAGCGGTGGACCGGCGGGAGGTCCGCGCCCAGGCGGGGCTCGGGCTGCTCGCCGCGCTGATCTCCGGCTGCGGACTCGTGTGGGCGGTGGGCGCGGCGCGGTCCGGCGACCTGTCGCCCGGTGACGTCACCCTGTTCGTGGCCGCGGTGGCCGGGGTGCAGGGCGCGCTCGCCACGCTCGCGCTGGAGGTCGCCCGCACGCACCAGGCGCTGCTGCTGCTCGACCACTACCTGGCGGTGACCACCGCCGGTCCCGATCTGCCCCTCGCGGCGGCGCCCCGGCCGCTGCCCGCCCTGAGCGGTGGAATCGAACTCCGCGACGTGTGGTTCCGATACTCCGACGCGCATCCGTGGATCCTGCGCGGGGTCAGCCTGCACATCCCGCACGGCCGGGCGCTGGCGCTCGTCGGGCTCAACGGAGCCGGGAAGTCCACGCTGGTCAAGCTGCTGTGCCGGTTCTACGACCCCACCCGCGGAGCGATCCTGTGGGACGGAGTGGACCTGCGCGAGGTGGACGTCACCGCCTACCGCCGACGCCTCAGCGTGGTGTTCCAGGACTATATGCACTACGACATGACGGCGGCGGAGAACATCGCGCTCGGGGATCTGGACGCGCTCCACGACGACCAGCGGCTTCGCGCTGCCGCCGAACGGGCCGGCATCCACGAGAAGTTGGCGGACCTGCCGCACGGCTACCGCACCCTCCTGTCGCGGATCTTCTTCACCCGCCCCGAGGGGGACGGGGCACAGAGCGGGGTGATGCTCTCCGGCGGACAGTGGCAACGGCTGGCGCTGGCCCGCGCGTTCCTGCGTGAGGGGCGGGACCTGATGATCCTGGATGAACCCTCGGCCGGCCTCGACGCCGCGGCCGAGCACGAGATCCACGCCGCCCTGTGCGGCCACCGGGGCGACCGCACCGGCCTGCTGATCTCCCACCGGCTCAGCGCGGTACGTGACGCGGACCGGATCGTCGTGCTCAAGGACGGCCTCATCGCCGAACAGGGCAGCCATGACGCGCTGATGGCGCTGGACGGCGAGTACGCCCGCCTGTTCACCCTGCAGGCGACCGGTTACCGGACGGACGGCGAGCCGGTGGGCGCCGAGCCCGGTGCGGCGTGGTCATGAGGCCGGCGTCATGGGCCCTGGTGGCCGGAGTGCCGGTACTCGCGGTCGGCCTCGTCCTGACCGCCTCCGCGCTGCGACGGCGGCTGGTCGCGGTCACCGTGCGCGGCGCGAGCATGGAACCGGCCTACCGGGACGGCGACCGTGTCCTGGTACGCCGCGGCCGCCTGCCCGCACCGGGCCAGGTGGTCGTGGTGCGAAACCTCCCGGCCACCGGCCCGACCACCGCCCCGGTACCCACCGCCGCGACCCGCGCGGTGCCGGGCCCGGCCCTGCTGATCAAGCGCGTGGCCGCGGTGCCCGGGGACCCGGTGCCCCGCGACCGGGTGGCCGCACTGGCCGGTGTTCCCGAGCGGTACGTGCCCCACGGACAGCTGGTCCTGCTCGGGGACAATCCGACGGCCAGCTTCGACTCCCGCCACCGGGGCTACTTCGCTTCCGCGCATGTCGTGGGAACGGTGTGGCGCTCGCTTTCCCGCTGACCGGGGTTCAGCGGCTGCCCTCCCGAACCCACGCCGCGGCACCGGCCGGCCGGCGCCCCCTGGCTGTTCCGACGGGGGCTACGGCGGTGCGCCCTGTGCCGGGCGGGGCACCGCGTGGGCGGCGGACACCGCACCTGATCGTTTAGTGATCGTTTATTGAGCTTCGGCAGGATGTGCAGTGTCGGGAAGGATCCTTCACAGGGGACGGTATGGCCAAGCTCTATCTGGAGAAGCTCAAGTGCGTCACGACTGAGGGCTGGAGCGGCTCCGATGAGCCGAGGCTCGTTGTCCAGGATCGCGGCACTGTGTGGAACCGAACGGTGCTGGGAGACCGGATGTACACCGTCAAGTACGACTGCGACTTCACGGGAAAGATCGCTGTCTCCCTCGGGGAGGACGACGATCGGGTGGAGACTGACACGCTCGGGAAGCACTGGATTACGGATACGCCTGGTGAGCGCAGTCTGCGTTTCCAGGCGGATGGCGTTGAGTACAAGCTGCTGTATGCGGTGGAGTAGTTGACTCGATCCCGCATTGGGGTTTGCATGCCTACTCATTGACTGCGGCTACAACTCTAGCCAACCGCATTGCCAATTGCGGTCCACGTCGCACAGATCACCGCGCCGGCCAGCCAGATCTCCGAGAGCCAGGACGTTGCGATTCTTCTCCGGACGGTAGAGTCTCGTGAGGCCGTCGGTTTCGCTTTCAGGTGCTGGCGGATCACTTCGGCCGCCCTGTCCGCGCTCCCTACATAATGATCTATGAGTGAGCCACTGTAGGCCGCTATGTAAACCTCCTCACCCGCTGTCGTTTTTAGCTTTAAATTCCCTTGGGCATCGATGAGGGCTTGGGCTATGGCGTCACGGGTCACGCTGTATTTGAATACCGCGTTGACGACGCACACCTCATCTTGAGAGATGAGCACGCGAGTTCGAAAAATCCGCTGTATCAAGAATACGGTCGCAAAAGAGGCCGTGAGGCCAACTTGAGCCTTATTTGGCCCATTGAAGCCCATTCTCTTCGCAACGAGAGCCGCGAGGGCGAGGAGGAGAACGGAGAAGAACCACTGCAGGATGCGCTGGGACTTCCTTCGGAGTGTCACTGTGTCCTCTTGCCGCTTCATTCCGGTCTCTCCTTCTTCTCTGCCCGCTCCGTCAGGGTGGCCGTCCCATGGTCGGCCACCCTGACGACTAGGTGATCGGCACGTTTTCGGGATCTGCGGCCAGGCTAAGAGCGCGGGCTGGGAGACGACAGCCTCTCGGCGGCCCGTGTGCCGTTCAACTCCTCGGCTACTGCGGCGAAGTAGCGCGGATCGTGTCCATGGACACCCATAACGCATAGCTATCACGACTGGTCTTGGACGTGACCCCGGATCCCGGCGAAGGATGGTGGCTGTCGACGGGCGGGTCCCGAACGGCAGTTGACCAGGGAGACGAAGAGATGACCGAGAACGGCAAGGTCTGGCTGGTCACCGGCGCGCGCAGCGGATTCGGGCGAGTCATTGCCGAGGCTGCGGTCGCCGCCGGTGACACGGTGGTTGGCACGGCCCGACGGACCGAGGCGCAGGCCGACCCGGCCGCCGCACATCCCGATCCGCTTACTTGACCGCGCCGGGGTGCTCCCGCTCCCAGCCGGCCAGTCATTGGTCGTTCCTGACCTCCACCTCCCCTCTCGATTGCACGCATTCAAGACCGTTTCAGGAGTGCCCTCATGAAATCGCTACTCAATTCCTCCTCTGCCTCCGGCGCCGCGGCCGATACGCCGCAGGCGGCCCGGGGTGGTTCCACCGTGGTGCTCGGTGCCGCCCTGTTGGGCTTCTTCCTCATCTCGCTGGACGCGTTGATCGTGACCGTCGCACTGCCCGCCATCGGCCACAGCCTCGGCGGCGGCATGTCCGGCCTGCAGTGGGTGGTGGACGGATACACGCTGATATTCGCCGCCCTGATGCTCTCCGCGGGTTCCCTCTCCGACCGCATCGGGGCGCGCCAGGCGTACGGCGGCGGCCTGGTGCTTTTCGCGCTGGCCTCGGCGGCGTGCGGGTTCGCGCCCAACCTCGGTGTGCTGGTGGTGGCGCGGCTGGTGCAGGGGGGTGCGGCGGCGGTGATGATGCCGGCGTCCCTCGCCCTGGTCGGGCAGGGCTTTCCCGACCAGGCGAAGCGGGCTCGGGCCATCGCCCTCTGGACCGTGGGCGGCGCGGTCGCGGTGGCGGCCGGTCCGGTGCTCGGCGGGGCCCTCACCGCTTCCGTCGGCTGGCGGTGGATCTTCTTCGTCAACCTCCCGGCGGGCCTGCTGGCGCTCGCTCTGCTGGCCCGGGTGCCGGCCTCCCCGCGGCTGCCCGCACGGCTGGACGTGGTGGGGCAGGTGACGGCGGTGGTCGCGATGGGCGCGCTGACGTACGGCGTGATCGAGGGCGGCGACAAGGGCTTCGGCCGGCCGCTCGTGGTGGTGTCGCTGCTGGTGGCTGCCGCCGCGGCAGCCGCCTTCCTCACCGCGCAGGCCAGGGGCGCGCATCCGATGCTCCCGCTGCCGCTGTTCCGTTCGCGGGTGGTGGCGGTGTCCTTGGTGGTCGGCTTCATGCTCAATGCCGCCTACTACGGAGGGGTGTTCATCTTCAGCCTGTATCTGCAGCAGGAGCGCGGGCAGTCCGCCCTGCACGCGGGCCTGATGTTCATTCCGATGACTGCACTGGTCGCCGTGGTGAATCTGGCCTCGGCCAAGCTGGCCGGGCTGTTCGGCCCGCGGGTGCCGATGGTCGCAGGACAGCTGCTCGGGACGGCCGGCCTGCTGGCACTGCTCACCGTCGGCGCGCACACCAACGTGTGGGTGGTGGCGGCGCTGATGGTGCCCGTCGGCCTTGGCGGGGCGCTGACGGTGCCGGCGCTGACCGCGATGCTGCTCGACGCCGTGCCCGCGGACCGGGCGGGTACCGCGGCCGCGGTGCTCAACACCGGCCGCCAGGTGGGCGGAGCGATCGCGGTGGCGGTCTTCGGGGCGCTGCTGGCGGGGTCGGAGACCTTCCTGGCCGGTATGCGGTGGAGCATGCTGATCGCGGCGGCCGGGCTCGTACTGACGGCCGGCGCGACGTTCACGCTGCCGCGGGACGGGCGTAGGGGAGAGGAAGCGTGAGGTTGGTTGCGAGCCTGGGGGCCGGGACGCGGGGGTGACTGGTGCTGGGTGTCGCGTGACGGCGCAGCGGGAGCCGGCGGACAACCCAACACCAATTCCCCTTCCCATTCCCATTCCCCACTCCAACTCCACGAACCCCGCTCCGTGAACAGCCGTACGGCATCGGATAGTTGCCACGCGCTACGGGCAACTCGCCGTCCGCGGGGAGTGCCCTCGCCCTTCGTGGCCACCCGGTGGCGGTCGTGTCGGCGGGCCGGACCGTGCCAAGCCGTCCCACTGCTGCTGTCACACCCCTGGTATGGCGCAAAGCGTGGGGTATCTGTCGTTGACGCCATCCGATGCCGGATCGCAGGGTGGAGAGGTGGATCAGCGCCGCATCGTCTTCGTGATTTTCGAGGGGTTCCAACCCCTTGACCTCTTCGGTCCGTACGAGGTGTTCGAGCATGCCCATCAACACACCGGCAGGTACTCCTGCCAGGTCACGGCACCGCGACCGGGGCCGGTACGGTCCGGCAGCGGCCTTCCGGTAGACGTTCCGTACGGTGTGGCCGAGCTGGACCCTGCGGGGATCGACACGCTGGTGGTCGCCGGTGGCGGAGGAGTCGACCAGGCCCGTCACGATCGGGCGCTGACAGGCTGGATCACCGACGCGGGGGCCGGCGCCCGACGCGTTGCCTCGGTGTGTAGCGGGGTGTTCCTGCTGGCCGCCGCCGGACTGCTCCAGGGACGGAGGGTGACCACCCACTGGGCACGTGAGCAGCAACTCATACGGGAGCATCCCGAACTGGTCGTCGACTGCGATCCGATCTTCTTCAGGGATGGGCGGGTGTGGACATCGGCCGGGGTGACGGCGGGGATGGACCTGGCACTCGCCCTGGTGGAGGACGACGTGGGCCGGGAGGTCGCCCACGCCATCGCGCAGGAGATGGTGCTGTTCCTGCGCCGCCCAGGCAACCAGTCGCAGTTCAGCGTGCCGTTGTGGTCCGGGCAGCCGTCCACTGATCCCATCCGCGCGGTGGTCTCGGCGATCCACGCCGACCCCGGTGCCCGGCACGGCATCGCCGACCTCGCCTCGCACGCCGGGCTGAGCCCCCGTCACCTCCAGCGCAGGTTCACGGCCGAACTCGGCATCCCGCCCGCCACGTATGTCGAGGGCGTACGCATCGAGGCGGCGAAACGGGCCCTCGCCGAGTCCGGCCACCCCGTCGAGACCATCGCACGACGGTACGGCTTCGGCACCGCGGAGACGCTGCGCCGCGCGTTCCACCGGCACCTGGGCATTGCACCGTCCGACTACCGCGACCGATTCCGTTCCACCAGGGAGTACCTATGACCACCTACGGACTGCTGACGTTCGACGGTGCGGAGGAGTTGGACTTCGCCGGGCCTTGGGAGGTGTTCACCGCATCCTCCATGCTGCGCGACCATGCCGACACCGCGCTGCTCATCGCCGAACGCCCCGGCGCCGTCCGCTGCAACAAGGGCATGCGGGTGCTGCCGGACCACACCCTGGACGACCACCCTCCGCTGGACGTCCTCCTGGTCCCCGGCGGCAACGGGACCCGCCGCGAAGTGTCCAACCCCGTGCTCATCGACTGGATCCGCAAGACCGCCGCCGGCACCGCCTGGACCGCCGGGGTGTGCACCGGAGCCCTGCTGCTGCACGAGGCAGGCCCGGCCCGCGGCCGCCGGGTCGCGACCCACTACCTGTTCGAGGACACCCTGCAGGCCAGGGGCGACATCACCGTGGTCCGCGACGCCCGTTACGTCGTCGATGGGAACCTGATCACCAGCCAGGGCGTCTCGGCCGGGATCGACATGGCCCTGTGGCTCATCGGCCGCCTCCACGGCCGCGACCACGCCCGCGCCGTCCGCCGCTACATCCAGTACGAGCCGGCTCCGCCCTACCTCGCCGACGAGCCGTCCGCCGGCTGACACCCCGTGACGGACGAGGCCGAGGGTGTGCCGCCGGCCGGAGCGAACGGTGCTCAGGCCACCACTTCCGATACCCGACCGGTGAATGCCTGAAGGCCTCGGTGTCACCACCGCCACGGGCATCGGTGATGACGGCCGCGAGGTAGCCCGGGTCCGACGAGCCGGTGGGCCGGCCCTTCGTCACCGGCGGGCGCCGCTCGCTGGGTGCGGGCGTCCGGATCTCGCCCCATGCTGGAAGTGAGGGGGGTAGGCGACGGAGGAAGTGGTGAGGATGCGGACCGTTGTGGACCTCACGCGCTGCCAGGGCTATGCGCAGTGCGTGTTCCTCGCGCCGGAAGTGTTCCAGCTGCACGGGGAGGAGGGATTGCTGTACGCCCCTGCCGTCCCCGACGACCAGATCGAGCGGGTGCGCCAGGCCGCGGTGGCCTGCCCGGTACAGGCGATCCTCCTCGGTGAGGAGGTGAGCGCCGGTGCCCGGTGACCTCGCAGACGGCCGTGTCGTCATCGTCGGCGCGTCGCTGGCCGGGTTGAGGGCCGCGGAGACGCTGCGTACGGAGGGCTTCACCGGCTCACTGACCGTGGTCGGCGACGAGCCCCATCCGCCCTACGACCGGCCGCCGCTGTCCAAGCAGGTGCTCCTCGGCAAGGCGGCGGCGGACACCACCGGACTGCCGATGCGGCGGGACCCGGACGCCGACTGGCGGCTGGGGACACCTGCCACGGGGCTGGACCTGCTCGGGAAACGGGTGGTGCTGGACGACGGCGAGTCACTGCCGTACGACCGGGTGCTCATCGCCACCGGGACCCGCGCGCGGCCCTGGCCCAACCCGGAGGAGGCCGCCCTGGACGGGGTGTTCACGCTCCGTACCCGGGACGAAGCCGGAAGGCTGGCCGAGTGTCTGGCCGCCGGGCCGCAGCGGGTGCTGGTGATCGGTGCCGGTTTCACCGGCTCGGAGATCGCCTCGGCCTGCCGGGAACGGGGGCTGGCGGTCACGGTCGCCGAACGCGGGCCCGCACCCCTGGTGGGCGCGCTGGGCGGCACCCTGTCGAGGCTTGCCGCTGTCATGCAGCGCAACCACGGCGTCGACCTGCGCTGCGGGGTCACGGTCACCGCCTTGCGCGGCGACGGGAACGGCCGGTTCACCGGTGCGGACCTGTCCGACGGCACCCGCGTCGACGCGGACCTGTGCGTCGTGGCGCTGGGAGCCGTCCGCAACGTCGAATGGCTCGCGGAGTCCGGGCTGGCCGCCGGCCCGCGGGGGATCGCCTGTGACGCCGGCTGCCGGGCCTTCACCATGTACGGGATCGTCACCGACGACGTCTTCGTGGCCGGCGACGTGTCCCGCTTTCCCCACCCGCTGTTCGGATACCAGATGCTCTCCCTGGAGCACTGGGGCAACGCGGTCGAGCAGGCCGAAGTGGCGGCCCACAACATGGTCAATCCAGGGCCACTGCAGCGCCCGCACCTGGCCATCCCGACGTTCTGGTCGACTCAGTTCGGGTTCAACATCAAGTCGGTGGGGGTGCCCACCTACTCCGACCATGTGGTCATTGCCCAGGGCTCTCTGGAGGCGCGCCGTCTGGCGATGGTCTACGGCTACCAAGGGCGGGTCACCGCCGCGGTCACCGTCGACATGGCCAAGTCGCTCGACTACTACCGAAGCCTGATCGAGACGGCCGCTCCGTTCCCGCCCCCGACCGGAGCGGCGGACCGTGCGATCGCGGCCGACATCCCGATCCCGTCCGACGTCCCGGATCCGAAGGGGCTGTCCCACGGCCCCACCGTGGCACTCACGGGCTATCTGCCCGATCGCCGACTGACCGTGGTACGGCCCTGAGGCTGAGCCACGTCCCGCTCCACCACGAGGAGTCACCATGGAGCCCGACACCTTGCTGGCACGGATCACCGACTACACCAGTCGCCCCTATCCCTACCCGCTGTACGCGGAACTGCGCGAGGCCGGTCCCGTGGTGCGGCAGGCGGACGGCAGCTGTCTGGTCGGCACCTACCACGAGATCGCAGCTCTGCTCCACGACCCGCGGATGAGTGTCGATCCCCGTACCCGTGGCGAGGTGACACACAAGCCGCCGTTCCTGCGGCTCGACGACCCGGAGCACCACCGGCTGCGCACTTTGGCCATGCGGCCGTTCGGTCCCCCGCACAGTCCGGGCCGGGTCGACGCCATGCGCGGCGAGATCGACCGGATCACCGAGGGACTGATGGAGCCGTTCGAGGCGGGCAGCCAGGTCGACATCGTCGACGATTTCGCCTACCCCCTGCCCGTCACGGTGATCTGCCGTCTGCTCGGCGTGCCGCGTGAGGACGAGCCGCTGTTCCGGGCCTGGTCCGACGCCCTGGTCGCAGCCGCCGACGTCAGGCCCGAAGCGGACACCACCGAGGCGGACAAGGCGGGCGACCAGGCGCGGATCGAGATGGGCGGGTACCTGGTGAACCTCGCCGAGCAGCGCCGTGGCCGGCCGGGCGACGACATGCTCTCCGCCTTCGTCAACGAACCGGACCCGGCCCTGCGGCTCACCCAGGAGGAACTCGCGGAAACCGCCGTGCTGCTCCTCATCGCCGGACACGAGACCACGGTCAACCTGATCACCAACGGTGTGCTCACCCTGCTGCGCCAACCCGAGCATCTGGACCACCTGCGGCGCGAGCCCGCCCTGCTGCCGCGAGCGGTCGAGGAACTGCTGCGCTATGAACCCCCGGTCCACATGCGGGAGCGCGTCCCCCACGCGGACATCGAGGTCAGCGGTACCACGATCTCCCCGGGCACGTCCGTCGTCCTGGTGCTGGCCTCGGGCAACCGCGACCCCAAGCGATTCCCCGACCCCGACCGGTTCGACCCCACCCGCCCGGACATCGAGCACCTCGGCTTCGGCGGCGGCATCCACCTGTGCTACGGCGCACCCCTCGCCCGCATCGAGGCCGAGTCCGCGCTCGGCGCGCTGATCCCGTGGCTCGGCTCGGCACGCCTGTCCCAGGACCCGCCCCCCTACCGGCAGAACGCCATGCTCCGCGGCCCCCGCCACTTGCCCGTCGACCTCTGAGGCCGCCACGGGGCGGTGCGCCTCTGATGCGGGCTCAGTCGTGGGCGCGGGCCGGCCGGGATGCCTGGGCCGGATCCGGTCGGTGGTGTGTGACTGATTCCTTCGGCGGACTTTGGCCGGACTGACTTTGGCCGGACTCCCGACCCGCACACGCCAGTTGCCTGCGCTGCACGCAAGACGGTCGGCCGAATCCGGGCCGGCGTGAGGGCGATTCCCGCGGATCGAGCACCACCCGATACGCGCCTGGACGGAGTACGGCCCGAACCGGCCCCACGCCGTGACGGCCGCGAGCGTGAGCAGCAGTACGGTCACGATGATCATCTGCGTCTCGCCGCGAGTTCGCCGACGACCGCCGCAGGGTGCTCGCGGCGCGGAGGATCTCCCGGCCGATTCACCGATCGTGGACGGATGATGGCCCAGGTCGGCCGCGCTCGACCATCTTCTCGCGGCAAGCCCCCAACCGGACGGGCGAGTTGTTCGTGATACCGGGTGAGGGGATCGGAGGGAATGTGGCCGAATGGTCGAGGCTTGTGGCCGAGCTCGTGCAGGAGCGCGGCGCGGAGCTGCATCGGTACGGCTTCCTGCTGTGCGGCGACCGCATGGAGGCTGCCGACCTGGTGCAGGAAGCACTGGTACGGGTCTTCTCCCGGCCCCGCCGTGCGTGGGAATTGGGGGAGGCGGAGGCGTACGTACGCCGCACGATGCTCAACCGCTACCTGGATCTGCACCGGCGCCGTGCCCGTTGGATCCGCGCGCTTCCACGGCTCGTGTCCACGGCACCGGTTGCCGACCACAGCACGGACGTCATGCACCGGATCGACCTCATGGACGCCATGCGCGGACTGTCGCCGAGGCAGCGGGCCTGCGTGGTGCTCCGTTACTACGAGGACTTGTCCACCGCGGACATCGCGGCGCGCCTCGGCTGTGGTGAAGGCACGGTCAAGCGTCATCTGAGCGACGCGCTGGCACGGTTGGGCGCCCGGTTGCGAACACGCGCACATCACGTCGCGGAGGAAAGGCTGGAGACATGACGCCGGAGGAGCTGCGCGAACAGTTGCTGGCCGCCGCGCACCGCACACCGCCGCCGGAGATCGACACCGACCGCGTGCGGAGCCGGGTGCGCCGGCGCAGAAGCGTCCGGTACACCGCCCTGGCCGGGGCAGGCCTGGCCGTGACCGCCGCGGCGGTGCTGAACACGTTGCCGTCCACCTCGCCATCGGAGACCAGGACACCGACCGGCTCGGTCCACCGGCAGCCCACAGCGACTGGCGGCACACCACCGGGCGGAAACCAGACCGGCGTACCACCGCTCCCTCACTACACCTGCGGTACGAGAATCCCGGCAAGTTCCGGCCGGGGAACCGTGACCGTACGCATCTCCGGTGTGCGCAAGGCTCCCGACGGCGCCCCGCGGGTCAGCTACGCGGCGACCGCGACCGCACCCTCCGAACTGTCCGGTGCGCCGCGGATCCTCGTCCTGAAAGAAGGCCGGGTGGTGGCCGGTCAGGATCCGGCCGGACCACCGGCCAACCGACCGACGGGAGAGGAGAACACCGCGCGCCGGACGACCGTCGCCCCCGACCGTCCCCAGCACGTCCGGCTCGCACCCGTACCGGGCCGCCCCTGCGCGGGAACCACCTGGAGTGCGATGTGGAAGGGCGGCTACGAAGTGGCCGTCGTCCTCGCCACCCAGCGCGCGGCGCCCCCCGGAACCTGGGCCCCCGATGCGTTGGTAGTGGCCCGCGCCCCCCTGGTCGGATGAATGCTCGGCACCGCTCTCGACAGCTCACGACTTCACGGAGAAACCCATGCGCCGCACCCTGCTGCCCGCCGTCCCCGTCCTGCTGCTCGTCCTCGCCGGATGCGGGAGCCGGTCCGACGCGGTGACCGTCGATCCTGCCCATCCTGACTCCACCACCACGAGCCCCTCACTGAGAGAGCAGGACCGCTCGCTGCCCTGCGGCCGCACCGTCGATCGCCCCGTCGTCGTCAGCGGCCCCGACGAGCCTCTGCAACTGACCGTCACGTCCCTGCGGCGCCAAGGCTCTGGGCTGCGGACCGCCTACCGCATCACCTCCGGCGACCGGAAGGAAATGCTCAGCCTGCCGATCGGTGAGGTCCCGCCCACGGCCCGCCTGCTCAAGCACGGCGTCGTCGTCGGCCGCCAGAAGCCCGCCGCAGACAAGGGCCCGGACGGCAGCCCGGCCATCGGGTATCCCGTCGGTCGGCGCCCGTACACGGGGACGTTGGCGATCGACAGCCTCTGCGACGGCACCACGTGGTCCGACGTGGACAGGCACCCCGGCGACTACCAGGTCGCCGTCGTCATGTCCGTCCAGCCGCACGGAGAACCCTCCGACAGCCGGCCGGCAGGCGGTGTCCTCCCGCTGCCCCTCCTCGAAGCAACCCGCGACCTCTCCGCGAAGGGCCGGTGAACGCGACAGACACCCGCCGAGCGGGAAGCGCCGCGGTCGCGGACGCATGTGCGAGGTGATCCCTCGTTGGTGAGTTCTGCGACTGCCCCCGCAACCGGGTGGTCACCATGTGAGGGGGCGCGACCGGCATCGCGCGGGGGTTCATGAGGGGGAAGCGTGACGACTGAGGCTGGACGGCGTGAGGGTCTGGACGAACAGGCCGTGTTGCTGGTGGCGGGTCTGGCCGATCTGGCGCTGAGCACGGTCGGGTCGGTCGTGGGGGCGGTGCGCGGGTTGCTGCGTCGTTCGGATGCCGCGCAGCTGGCGGCCGAGGCGGAGCAGGACTTGAGGGCACGTGGACGACTGGTGGTGGACCGGTATACGGCCGTGCCGCCGGCCCATCTTGAGGTTCTGGCCCAGCACGTCCTGGCCAGGCAGGCGCGTGACGGTGCCTGAGCAGTGGGATGCGTCGGCCTTCAAGGCCCGTGTGGACGCCGTGCTGCGAGAGGTCGTCAGCGAAGAGGCCGATCAGTTGACGGCCATCGATCCGGCCCTCGGCCCGGTCGCCGGGCAGTTGGAGTCGGCGGTCGCGCAGGGCAAGCGGCTGCGGGCGGCGTTCTGCTACTGGGGCTGGCGGGCGTCCGGCCAGCCCGACAGCGACGCCATGGTGCGGGCGGCGGCCTCCATGGAGCTGGTACACGCCGCCGCGATCGTCCACGACGACCTCATCGACGACAGCCCGCTACGCCACGGCCGGCCCACCGCTCACCTCGCCTTGCGCTCGACGGTGCGCCGCCGCCCTCGTGCCGCCCATGCGGCACGATCACTGGCGATGCTGGTCGGCGATGCGTTGATGTCGCTGGCAGGACAGCTCTTCGCCACCAGTGGGCTGCCGGCGGCCTATCTCAGCCGGGCCCGTCCCTTGTGGGGAGTGCTGGCCCGGGAGCTGATCGCGGGTGAGTGCCTGGAGATCCTGCACACCGCAGGCGCCCCGGACACGGTGGCCTCGCTGAAGGTGATCCGCTACAAGACCGCCAAGTACACCGTCGAACAGCCCCTTTTGATCGGCGGTGCGCTGGCCGGGGCCGGTGAGCGGATGCGGGCGGGTTACCGCGCCTACGGCGTGCCGCTGGGGGAGGCCTTCCAACTTCGCGACGATCTGCTCGGCCTGTTCGGGGACCCGCACGTCACGGGCAAGGCAAACATCGATGACCTCCGCGGTTACCGCCCCACCGCGCTGCTCGCCGAGACATGGCGCCTGGCCGACGAGACCGAACGGGAACTGCTGCGGGGCCTGTTGGGCCGTTCGGATCCCGACGGTCGGTGTCTGCAGGCGGCCCGGGAGCTGATGTTCCGGCTGAAGGCGCCGGACCGCGTCGAAGCCATGATCTCCCAGCGCGTCGACGAAGCCCTGGCCGCCGTGGACGACCTGCGCCTTCCCCCGCCCGCCGCCAAAGCCCTGCAGACCCTGGCTCACTCGGCCACGCATCGCGAGTACTGACAAGGCAAGGCGGCACACACCAAGGGAGTCTTCTGTCATGACCTACACCGAGGCGTCGCTGGACGCCCTGCGCCAGGTCGGCGACGAACTCGCGGATGCGACCGTGGCCGCTCTCTTCGAACGTGGTGAGGTGGGCACGTTCAACACCCTGATGCGGTACGTCTCCACCGCGGGCGCGCCACTGCCCGACGGGTTGCCCGACGTGGCCCGCGAGTACCTGCAGGCAACCAGCGTTCCGCCTGCCTGGGTGGACTGGGGGGAGATGGAGAAGGCGCGGCTGTTCTTCCTCGACAACAACGTGCACATCTCCACGGCGCTGTCGTTCGCCTCCATGCCGGCCTGCTACGTCGTGCCGCACGTGGCGAAGCTGCTGTCGGCGACCCACTCGCTGAAGTACCCGGCCAAGCGGATGGCGGAGACCGGGCAGTTCACCGTCTACCTGATGCAGCCCGGTGCTTTCGAAGCCGGCAGCCGCTTCATCCCCGCCGCGCAGAAGGTCCGCCTGCTGCACGCCTCCATCCGCCACCACCTGCAGCGGGAAGACCGCTGGGACATCGCGTCACTGGGTGTGCCGATCTGCCTGGAGGACATGATCGGCGGGCAGATGTTCTTCTCCTTGCTGGTCCTCGACAGCCTGCACCGCCTGGGCATCCACATGTCGGAGGAGGGCGCGCAGGCCTACTTCTACGCCTGGCGGGTGGTCGGCGCCATGCTCGGCGTCGACCAGAACGCCGTGCCCAAGACCCTTCAGGAAGCACGGCAGTTCCTCGACCTGTACATGGTCCGGCACATGGGTCCCTCCGAGGAGGGCGCCCACCTGACCCGGCAGCTGATCGACCTGTACGAGGAAGTCGTCCCGGGAACATTCTTCGACCCGATCGTCTCCGCTCTCATCCGCTACCTCATCGGCGACACCTGCGCCGACTGGCTGAAAGTCCCGCGCACCCCGTGGGACACCGTCGTCAAAGCAGTCCCGCACCTGCTGGGTGTCCTGGAGACCGTCGAAGACCGCTCTCCGTTCGGTGCCTGGGCCCTGGACCGCCTCGGCCACCTCACCACGATCTTCGAACTGTCCTCCCTCACCCGCGGCCGCGTCATGCACTACGCCATCCCCGAACACCTGAAGAAGGACTACGGCATCTCCGACACGGTGCCTGCGAGCCGCCGCTGGACCCCACCGGCCGCCACCCTTACCCCCTGACGCACGAGGCCACAACGCAGGTCGGCGCAACTCACGGGCGCCGCCCTCGTCCTCACTTCCGGGCACGGTGGTCATGACGACGATCTTGAGCTCGGAGTCGCCGTCGGTCAGGACGTCGCAGTCCACCGTGATCGGGCCCACCGACGGGTGGTCGATGGTCCTGTGGTCCTCACGGTGCGTGGCCACCGCTCCGGTTGCGCACAGCTCGGCGAACCTCCCTTGTCCACGCTCGCCGCGGTGCCCACCGGCATGATCTTCAGCCGGTGGCCGCTCGTGGCGACGCCTTCGGCCAGTGCCTGACCGAAGGCGTGGTACGGCCCGCCCTGCGGCCCGTGGCGAACCGCAGCTGCTCCACGGGACCGGACTCCGCCGCGCACCCGGCCAGGACGGCGGCGAGCCCGCCGATGCCGAGCCTCAGCAGACTCCGGCGGTCGAGCCCGGCATTCGCGCTGGTCACGGCGTGAATGTAACCGCGGACCAGACACGGTGGCCGTGCTTCGAGGCGGTCGGCGGAAACGGGCGGGGCCGGCTGCCCCGCCCGCTGTCCCGCAAGCGGTCGGGCGCGATGGAGCGGCCGACGTTGTCGCAGCAGGCGGGTGAGCGGGAGGGATCGTAGCGTGAGAGGAGCGGGCAGAGGGGGTGCCGGGAGGAAGGCCGGAGAAGGGACGGTGGCCGTGGCGGGGATGGATTACGCGGCGCTGTTCGCCGCCACGCCGAGCCCGTATCTGGTGCTGGGGCCGGATCTGGTGATCGTGGAGGTCAACCAGGCATACCTCGACGCGACTGTCCGGACGAGGGAAGACCTGATCGGGAAGTACGTCTTCGATGCCTTCCCGGACAACCCGGCCGATCCCCAGGCCGACGGGGTGCGGAACTTGAGCGCCTCGCTGCACCGGGTCCTGACCACGGGCGAGCCCGACCCGATGGCACTGCAGAAGTACGACATCCCCATCATGGGCCGGCCGGGGGTCTTCGAGGAGCGGTGGTGGTCCCCGATCAACACGCCGATCCTCGCCCCGGACGGCACGGTGGTGTGGATCATCCACCGGGTGGAGGACGTGACGGCGTTCGTCCAAGCTCGCACCGCCGGGGCCAGGCCGCCGACCGGCCAGCTGACCGAGCGCGAAGCGTTGGAGGCCGAGCTGTACGCGCGGGCCCGGGAGCTACAGCGGCTGAACGAGGAGCTGCGGCAGGCCCACGGCCGCGAGCGCCAGGTGGCCGTCACTTTGCAGGAGGGCATGCTCCAGTCACCTGACCTGGCCCGGCACCAGAACGTCGCCGTGCGCTATCTGCCCGCAGCCGGATCGCTGAACGTGTGCGGCGACTGGTATGACGTGGCAGACCTGACCGACGGCCGCTTCTCGGTGGCGGTGGGCGACGTCGTCGGGCACGGCCTGGAGGCCGCCGCCGTCATGGGAATGCTCCGCAGCGCACTGAGCGCGGCCATCCGCGCCCTGGAGCGGCCGGCCCAGGCCCTTGAGGTACTGGGGCTGTACGCCCGCTCGGTCGAGGGCGCGCTGAACACCACCGCCGTCAAAGCGCTGGTCGACCCCGCAAGCTGCCTGATCATCTACAGCAACGCCGGCCACCCACCCCCGATCCTGGTGCACGGCGACGGCACCTGCGAGCTGCTGGACCGGGCCACCGACCCGCCCCTGGGGGTTCGCCCCCTGCACGTCCCCCGTCCCCAGGCCACGGCCATCTACAGCCCCGGCGACACCCTCGTGCTCTACACCGACGGCCTGATCGAACGCCGCGACGAAGACATCGACACCGGCCTGGCCCGGCTGACAGACACCCTCAGCCAGTCCCACCAGCTCGCCCCGGAGCACCTGGCCGACACCTTGCTGGCCCGCCTCGGCCTGGCCGGCGGCGGCCGCGACGACGTCGCACTGATCATCGTCCGGCTGTGACCAGCGCCCTTCCTCACCCGAGAGGTCTGCGCGCTTGGCCGCGCAGCCTGCTACCTGCCCCGTTGCTATGACTGGGGATGGGTGGCGGCCTGTACGAGGTTGTGCTCCAGGCGTTCGAGGGTGGCCAGGGCCGCGGTCCGCTCGTCGTCGGTGAGGCCCGCTGTCGAGAGGTCTTCGAGCTGGCTCCAGACCTGCTCGACTTGGTCGCGCAGGGCGTGGCTGGCCGCTGTTGGTTCGATGAGTGAGGCGCGTTTGTCGGTGGGGGAGGGGCGGCGGCGGACGAAGCCGGCCTGCTCCAGGCGCCGGACGGTGCGGGTCATGGTGGCGGCGTCGGAGTCCATCAGCCGTACCAGGTCGGTCTGACGCTGGGGGCCGAGTTCCCAGAGGTGCATCATGACCAGTTCCTGGCCCGGGTGCAGGCCGATGCGGCGCAGCAGCTGTCCGGCGAACATGCGGTGCAGGCGGGCCAGGCGGAAGATCGCGTGACTGACCGGTCCGCCACTGGCCGCGGCCGGCACGGGGACGGTGGCTTCTTGCCCGATCTCTGCGGGGCCGTTCCCGGCTTCCGGCGTGGACTGCGTCATCCGTTTCTCACTTCCCTGTTTAGGCAGTGTGATCCTACCTTGCTGACTGGGCTGCCGCGGAGTCGATGCGCATGTACATGCACGTATGAGCAGGTAGTCGCAGTGTTATGTGCTTCACATCGGGAAGCGAGAGTGGGCTGAAGGGCATTACCTGTTCGGACAAGTGCTTTACTTGTTCGGACAGGCATCTGCTGGTGCGGGCACCACAGCGTCCCGGCCGCGGAGTACCACTCACCCGGAGGAAGAGACCATGACCACTGCTTTCGACCCGATCGTCCTGGGCGGCAAGCCCCTGGCAAACCGCGTCGTGATGGCGCCGATGACCCGCAGCCGCGCCTATGGGCCCGGTGCCGAGCCGACCGAGCTGATGGCGACCTACTACGCGCAGCGCGCCAGTGCGGGGTTGATCGTCACCGAGGGCATCCAGCCCTCGCCGGTCGGCCAGGGCTACCCCGACACCCCCGGCCTGCACACCCCTGGGCAGGTGCGGGCGTGGCGCACGGTCACCGACGCCGTGCACCGCGAGGGCGGGGTGATCTTCGCGCAGCTGATGCACACCGGCCGGATCGGACACCCGAGCCTGCTGCCCGACGGCCTGGTGCCGGTGGGGCCGTCGCCGGTGGCCGCCAAGGGGCAGGTCTACACCCACGAGGGACCGAAGGAGTTCGTGACGCCGAAGGAGCTGAGCGAGGCCGAGATCCGGCAGACGATCGCCGACTTCGCCGCGGCGGCCCGCAACGCGGTCGAGGCCGGGTTCGACGGCGTGGAGATCCACGGCGCCAACGGCTACCTGATCCACCAGTTCCTCGCGCCCAACTCCAACCAGCGCACCGATGCCTGGGGCGGCACCACCGAGGGCCGGATCCGCTTCGCCGTCGAGGTCGTCACGGCCGTGGCCGAGGCGATCGGCAGCGACCGGGTCGGCCTGCGGATCTCGCCCGGAAACGTGTACAACGACATGGCGGAGGACGACCCGGCCGAGGTCTACGGGGCACTGCTGGAGCGGCTCGCCGGCCTCGAACTGGCCTATCTGCACCTGATGGAGGGCCCGGACCGCTCCCTGACCGCGCGGCTGCGCAAGGACTGGCCCGGCACCTTCGTCCTCAACCCGTTCACCCACCCCGACGTCACCGGCCCCGACGCGCTGCAGCTCATCGAGGACGGGAGCGCGGACATGGTGGCCTATGGGGCGCTGTTCCTGGCCAACCCCGACCTGCCCCGGCGCCTCGCCACCGGCGGTCCGTTCAACACCCCCGACAAGGCCACCTTCTACGGCGGCGATCACCGCGGCTACACCGACTACCCCACCCACACCGCCTGAGCGGCGACCCTGCCGAGGTGGCCGCCTGGTGAGCCACAGCGCCTGCGGTTCCCCTCTCCTCACCTCTACCCGGGAGTTTTCCGATGTCCCAAGCGATTACTTTCTCCGCGTACGGCCCGCCCGAGGTGCTGCAACTGTCGGAGGTCACCCTTCCTGAGCCCGGCCCCGGCCAGGTCCGCATCCGGGTGCGGGCCGCCTCCGTGAACCCTCTCGACATCAAGATCCGATCCGGTCTGATGGCCGGCGCGGTTCCCGCCCGCTTTCCCGTGATCCCCGGCCTGGACGCGGCCGGTGTCGTCGACGCCGTCGGCGAGGGAGCCGACGCGTCCGTGGGGGACGAGGTCCTCGGCGGCACCGTCGGTGGCAGCTACGGCGAACACGCCCTGCTCGATCGGCCGGTGGCCAAGCCCGCTGCCCTGTCGTGGGAGGTCGCCGCCTCGCTGGTCACGGTCGGCCGGACCGCGTTCCGTGTCCTTGGGCAGCTGGGGGCGCAAGCGGGTCAGACCCTTTTGATCCACGGTGCCGGCGGCAGCGTGGGCACCATCGCGGTGCAGCTGGCCGTCGCCCGCGGCATCACCGTCGTCGGAACGGCCGGCGAGCACGACATCGAGCGCGTCACCGCGCTCGGAGCCACTGCGGTCCGCTACGGCGACGGCTGGGTGGAGCGGGTGACGGCCGCGGCCGCGCAGGGAGTCGACTTCGTCTTCGACGCCTCCGGAGCCGGCGTGCTTGCCGACTCCGTCGCCCTGACCGGCGACAGCGCACATGTCATCACCATCGCCGACATGTCCGCCGCGCAGCACGGCGTCGCCTTCAGTGCCGGAAGCGCCGACCAGGCCGAAGAATCTCTGCCGGAGCTCGTGCAACTGGCCGCCGGCGGCCATCTCGACGTGCCCGTCTGGCGCGCCTACCCGCTCGACGAGGCCGCCACCGCCCACGCCGACCTTGAGGCCCGACGCAATCAGGGCAAGGTCGTTCTCCTTCCCTGACGCGCCGTGCTGCCACCTCGCCCTGTCGTGGAGCAGACAAGGCGGCAACGGGGCCGCAGCCGGAACCTCTCGGCCGGCTGCGGCCCATCCCCCCGCATCGCCGCACAACCAGGGACGGAGTACCAGGACCCGATGACAGCGTGGCCCACGCTCACGCCGCTGACCGCTGATGCGGACCTCATCGACGCGTTCGAGGTCCTCGGCCACAAGTGGAACGGCATCATCCTCCACACTCTGGCCCCCGTCCCGCCCGCTACGGCGAACTGCACACCGCCATCGGCTCGATCAGCACCAAGGTGCTCGCCGACCGGCTGCGCGAACTCGTCGAGGCCGGGCTCGTCACCCACGACCGGCTCCCGCCCGGACCCGCCACCTACACCCTCACCGCCGAGGGCCGAGCCCTCCTACCGGCCCTGGAGCAGATCCGCTCCTGGGCGCACCACCGCACCACCTGATCCCGTCCCTCTCCTCCGCTCCCTCTCCGAAGAACGGAACTTCCCATGTCCGCACGCGCCCTTCCCGAGGCGACCCTCGCCCGCACCGTCCTGGGTTCCGGCCCCGGCCTCGCCCTCGCGCACGGCGCCGGCAGCAGCGTGGCCGGCACCTACGGTCCGATCCTGGAAGGTCTGGCCGCCCACCACACCGTCGTCGGCGTCGACTACCCCGGCAGCGGCGACACTCCCCGCTCCGCCACGCCGCTGTCGCTGGACGACCTGGCCGACCAGCTCGTCGCCGCCGCCGTCGCCGAGGGCCTGGACACCTTCGCGGTATCCGGCTACTCCCTCGGCGGACCCGTGGCGATCCGTGCGGCCGCCCGGCACCCCGAGCGCGTCACCGCCCTCGTACTGACCGCGACCTTCCCCCACCGGGACAACCGGCTCGCGCTCGCCCTGCCGATCTGGCGCAAGCTGGCCGAGCCGGGCAACCGCGCACTGCTGGCCGAGTTCCTCACGATGATGGCCCTCGGCGCCGACGCGCTGGAGGCGATGCCGAACGAGCAACTCCAGCAGGCCCTCGCCTTCACCGCCGCCAGCGTCGCCGACGGCACCCCCGAGCACGCCGAGCTGGCCCCCCGGGTCGATGTCCGCGAAGACCTGCCGGGCATCCAGGCACCCACCCTGGTCATCTCCACCACCCAGGACTGGTTCACCTCCACCCGCCTGCACCGCCAGCTCGCCGATGCCATCCCCGGCGCCCAGCTCGTGGAGATCCGCACCGGCCACCTGCCCATGGTCGAACGGCCCGAGGAATGGCAGAAGCTCATCACCGAATTCCTCGACCAGCACAGCGCCTGACGCCAGTCGGCCCTCGCGCCCGGACCGCAGAGCTCAACTGCGATCCGGGCGTTCGGCCTTCAGCACACCTGGGCGGGCAGCGGACGGCGTCTCAGGCCGGCGGTCGGGCGTGCGACACGAACCCTCGCTCTGTCACGAGACCCTTCCGTTTGCCTCGGCCGGCCGGTCAGGAGGGCGCGCCGCTCAGGACTTCGACCTTGCCCGTGTCGAGTGAGTAATAGGCGCCGACCACGGCCAGGGTGCCCTTCGCCACGAGCGGGCCCAGGTCCTGGTTGGAGCGCAGATCCGCCGCGGTCACGGTGACCTGGGCGCGGGCCATGGTCTCGACCGGGTCGGCGCCGCCTTGCCGGACTGCTTGTCTGTATGCCGGCTCCAGGGCCTTGACGATCGCCTGCAGGTTGCCGGGCAGCGGTTTGCCGTCCCGAAGGGACTTGTACGCCGCCGCGACGGCGCCGCAGCGCTGATGCCCGAGGACCACGACGAGCGGGGTGCCACTCGTCATGGGCCCGTACTCGACGGAACCTGTGACCACCGGGTCGATCGCCTCCCCGCCCGTGCGCATCACGTAAAGGTCGCCCAGGCCGGTATCGAAGAGGAGTTCAGGCGGCACGCGGGAGTCGATGCACGAGAGGATCGACCCGAAAGGTTCCTGGTGCTGGGCCACGAGCTGACGCCGGTTCGGATCCCGGTCGGGGTGGTGAAGGTCTCCGCTCACCCAGCGCTTGTTGCCTTCCATCAGCCTCGCGAACGCCGCGGCGGGTGTGGTCGGCCGGGCCTGGGGCGATGCGGTGGTCGTCTGGGCGGCCCGCGCTTCGGGCGAAGCGCTGGTCGGCGCGGCAGTCCTCGTCGAGGAGCACCCGGCAAGGGCTGCCGCGGCGCCGGCAAGTCCGATGCCGAGCAGCGCTCTACGGTCCGGATGTCCGGCTCTGTCCATCGCTCGTACCTCCCGAAGCCACGCAGACACGTCGTTGTGTCCTGACCAGGCTGATTGTTCGCGTGGTCCGGGTGACCTGGCTGTAGGCGCAAGCGGGCGCCGGCTACGTTGCCGCCAACGGCCCACACCACCGCACCGGACGGCAGGGGAGTGCCGGACGTCGGGCCGCCCTCACGGACGGCCCGGCGCCGGTGCGCTCGTCAGGTCTGTCGTTCCTGGCTGCGGGGGGCGTCGCCCCGGGGCCACGCGACGTGGATGCCTCGTACGTGGCGGGCGCCAGGGGCCTGGCGTACCCCGAGCCGGCCCCGAGGGTCAGGAGTGCTGCGCCCCGCGTGCCAGCAGCATGAAGGCGTCGACGAGTTCCTCGGCGGGTTGACCGGTGGCCAGGCTGCGCAGTTGCAGCCCGAAGACCAGCGCGATGGCACTGCTCGCCAGCCGCTCGGCGTCGGGTACGCCGAGACCGGTGAGGATCCGGGCGGCCAACTGGTCGTATGCGGCGAAGGACTCCGCGGCCGCGCTGCGCAACCGCTCGTCGCGGCCGGCCTGGATGTAGAGCTCGAAGGGTGCGATGTGCCTGCTGTCGAACGGCGTACCCCCGGCGACCTGGCTGACTGTGGCGGCGGCCCGATCGGCGTCCATTCCGTCGGTCTGGCACTGGGCGGCGAGCTCGGTGAGGCGCCGGGTCTCCTCTGCGACGAAGTGCAGCAGGCTCTCGCGCAGCATTTCGTGCTGGGTCGCGAAGTGGTAGGTGACCGATCCGAGGGAGACGTTGGCCTCCTTGGCGATCCGCCGGTTGGTGACCGCGGCGACGCCGTCCTCACCGATGATGCGCAGGACGGCGTCGATGATGCTCTGCCGGGTTCCGGGGGGCTTGGACATGGCAGTCATTGTGCCAGCGGCGCCTTCCTGGCTGGTGGGAAGGGCCGGGAGCCGTTCCGGCCAGAGCAGACCGACCTCAGGCCGGGCGGCAAGCGGATCGGTGCTCCAGGCGGATCAGCGACTCCATCCGCTGTTGACAGGGTGACCCACCCTCCATACTGTTCGTTCGAACGAACAGTTTCCGGGAGGCTCGTCTTATGCGCATCGCAGGATCAACCGTTCTCCTGACCGGGGCCGTGGGCGGTCTCGGTCAGGCCATCGCCCGTGAACTGGCTGCCAAGGGAGCCGAGTTGGTCCTCTCCGGGCGCCGTGCCGATGCCCTGGAGGCGCTCGCCGACGAGCTCGGTGCCCGAGCGGTCACCGCCGATCTCGCCGACCCGGATCAGGTCGACCGCCTCGCCGAGGCATGCCCCGACGTGGACATGGTGATCGCCAACGCCGCTCTGCCCTCCAGCGGCGAACTGCTCGACTACACGCCCGAGCAGATCGACCGCGCGCTGACCGTGAACCTGCGCGCCCCCGTCATGCTGACCCGCGCGCTCGCGCCCCGGATGGTCAAGGCAGGTCGGGGCCATATCGTCTTCGTCGGGTCGATCTCCGGGAAGGCGGCCACCAAGTACTCCTCGCTCTACAGCGCGGCCAAGTTCGGACTGCGCGGCTTCGCGCTCTCCCTCCGCCAGGACCTGCACGGTACGGGGGTGGGGGTGTCGCTGGTCCAACCCGGCGCCGTACGCGACGCAGGCATGTTCGCCGTCACGGGCGCCACCCCGCCGGCCGGCGTGCGCACGGTCTCCCCGGGACAGGTGGTGGCGGGAGTGGTTCGGGCCGTCGAGCGCGATCTGTGCGAAGTCAATGTCGCGCCGGTGGAGTTGAAGGTGCTCAGCGCCATCGCCGGGCAGTTCCCCGCCTTCGCGGAGAAGGTGCAGCGCGGCTCCAGCGCCGAGCGCACCATCAGCCAGGTCGTGGCCGCCCAGCGGGACAAGCGGTAGCCGTCCGCTTCAGTGCGAGTGCGCACGTCACGATGACCGGCGGCGCGTCGGGGCGGTGCGCACCGTCCTGAGCCCGGCCGCGAGGTCGGATCGCAGCCCCGCGTGGCCGTCGGCCGAAGCATGGCGTGGCACGCGGATGGCGGTCACCGCACCCGCCGGGACCATGAACGTCAGTCGGTCTTGATCTTCTTCATGGTCAGGTGGGACTCGACGCGCAGGATGCCGGGGAGGCCGGTGAGCTTGGCCGTGAGGAAGGCGTTGTAGGCGGCGTGGTCGGCGACGGCGACGCGCAGGAAGTAGTCGGGGCGGCCGAACATCCGGCGGAACTCGATGACTTCCTCGTAGGAGGCCAGCGTTTCCTCCAGCGTCTCGATGGTCTTGAGGTCGTTGGCGTAGACCTCGACGTCGACCATGACCTCCAGGCCGCGGCCGACCGCTTCGGGATTGATGACGGCACGGTAGCCGGTGATGACGCCGGCCTCCTCCAGTCGCTTGAGACGGCGCAGGCACGGTGGCGGGGTCAGGCCGACCCGCTTGGCCAGTTCCACGTTCGTCAGCCGACCGTCCTGGCTCAGATGAAACAAGATTTCTCTATCTACGCCATCGAGGCTGAGTTCATTGCCCATAAGTGCATGGTAGAGGAATTTTTTGAAATCAAATGTGCCGAGAACCCTTCTAAAATTGCGGCATGCACGCGCATTCGACCGCTGTGGGCGATCGCCCTTGTCCTACCTCCGCGCCCCCGCCTCGACCGTCGTCCGAGGCCTTGGCGGCCCTGAAAGACTCCACCTCCGTCGGGCTGGCCCTGCTGCCGCTCGGCCTCGCCCTCGGCGTGGTCATCACCCGTGCCGGCCTGCCCTGGTGGTGCGCGCCGCTGTTCGCCGCCGTCGTCTACGCCGGCTCGTTCGAGTTCCTGCTCGTGGGCCTGACCGTCGCGGCCACGCCCCTGGCGACGATCGCGCTGACCGCATTCCTGGTGAACGTCCGGCACGTCTTCTACGCGCTGTCCTTCCCCCTGCACCGCGTGCGCGGGCGCCTCGCCAAGGGCTACAGCACCTTCGCCCTGACCGACGAGGCATACGCCATGACCACCGGCGGGCAGGCCCAGTCATGGTCCAGCGCACGCATCCTGTCGCTGCAGGGGATCTTCCAGCTGTACTGGGTCGGCGGTGCCACCACCGGCGCCCTGCTCGGCTCACTGATACCCGACCGCATCACCGGTCTGGACTTCGCGATGACTGCCCTGTTCGCCATCCTGGCCACGGACGCCGTCGCCGAACGCCGCAACGACCTGCCCACCCCCGTCCTCGCACTGTTCAGCGCGCTGGCCGCCCGTCTCTTCTTCCCCGGGCAGCTGCTGCTCGTGGCCTTTTCCCTGTTCACCGCCGCTCTCCTGGCCCGGCACCTCGCCACCGGCAAGAGGTCGCACCATGCCTGACATCCGCTACCTACTCCTGGCCGCCGCGGTCTCGGCCGCCATCACCTGGGCCCTGCGTGCCGTGCCCTTCACCGTCCTGGCTCCGCTGCGCTCCAGTAAGACCGTCCAGTACCTCAGCACCCGTATGCCGGCCGGCGTCATGGTGATCCTGCTCGCCTATTGCCTGCGCGATCTCCCGCTGCCCCACTCAGGCGCCATCCCACCCCTGGTGGCACTCGCCGTCACCATCGGACTGCACCTGTGGCGCCGCAACACCCTGCTGAGCCTCATCGGCGGCACCACCGTCAACGTCGCTCTGGCCAGCACCCTCTTCGCACACTGACCCGCTCCAGCAGCGGATCGCCGCAAGCGGTGACACCAACGCATCAAAGAACCAGCGAGCACCGGCGGCTCCCCCCGGCCGTCACCGCGGGCCTTCCCGCCCCCCGAACTCAGGTCCCGTCGAAGCTCACGCCAACCGCATCATTCTGTGGAATCAGCGATGTCAAGCCGTGTGTTTGTGCATCACGTCGAGGTAGTGCCGATCACGGTGCGGCACGTGGTTGTCCCGTCTCGGCAGGCTGAAAACCGCGCAGACGTCAGCGGGTTGGGTGATGAGGCTTGCCTGCTGGCCGAAGGTGAGGGCGCTGTTGACCGCATGTCGGCAGCCTGCGTTGTCCAGGGCGGCGATCAGCTCCTCACGGAGGACGGTGGCGTCGCATGACTCGGAATCAGGCAGGACGAGCGGCGGAAGTTGGGCGGTCGAACCGGGCCAGAGGTTGATCCAGATCCCGCTGACGGCCCGCTGAGTGACCACCAGCTGCAGCCCGTCCCAGGAGTACGGGTAGCCGTCGATATCGGGCCCCTTCATGATGTGGGCGGGGTGCGGGCGCCCCGGGCCGAGGAGTTTTTCCGCCTCAGCCAGAGTCATTCCGCAGTTCAGGGGCCCGATCCGGCCAGTGCGGGCGAAGTCGACGAGTACGTCCATCAAGGTCACGACAGTGACTGTGACACTCTCCCGAGGCAGTTCGCACTCCGATATCAGGTGGGCATCCGGTGCGGGGAGCTGGAGCGGTCCTTCCGCCGCTCCAGCCCCTCTGCCCCGTAGCGCCGCAGCCAGCGGTGCAAGAGCACTGGCGGCTGATGCCGGAGGAGCGGCAGGCGGCGGCGATGCCGCCGCTCACCTGCTCCCCATGGTGCGTCACCGCCAGCCGCTGCCTCGCACGCCTCGATGGATCGCGTTCGGTCACAGCAGCGTGTCGAGGAAGGCGTTGGAGAACACCCGAGCCGGATCGTAGGAGTTGAGTGTGTTCCGGGCCGTGCGCCAGTCGTTGAACGCGGCCGGCACGGTGTTGCCCAGCGTGGCAGGGTCCGTCCACGGGCCGTTGTCCGTGTAGGCCCAGCCCTTGGACCACTCGGGACGTACGGTCGCGTACGAGCCGGTGTAGGTCTGCCAGATCCGTTGCTCCATTTCGCGGAAGAAGGGGGCCGCGCCGGGAGTGCCGGGGTAGGTGGCGAAGTCGAGCCACACCACGGTGTCCCATTCAGGATGGTCGGGGCGGGCGAGGGCCGGCGAGAGGAAGGGGCCGTCGTGCGGGTCGGTGCCGGTGATGCGGAGCTCGATCGGGCCGTTGACGGGGTAGGAGCCGCGGCTCTGGTGAGCGGCCAGCACGCTCTTGTAGTGGCCGTAGA
Source organism: Streptomyces nigrescens (assembly GCA_024349765.1). Classification (GTDB taxonomy): domain Bacteria; phylum Actinomycetota; class Actinomycetes; order Streptomycetales; family Streptomycetaceae; genus Streptomyces; species Streptomyces endophytica. The sequence goes on from AP026074.1 coordinate 731,060, forward strand.
AGTCGCTCACCACTCGCTGCACATTCGCCCGGGAGGTCAGTACCGCCCAGCCGGCTTCGACGATGCGCAGTGTCGTGGGTTCGACGTACAGCAGACTGTTCTTCGACCAGCCCCAGACGTCCCAGGTGCCGGTGACGATCAGCCCGGAGCCGACGATGGACATGGCGAGCTTCGTGAAGTCAGGTGTCTTGTCGCCCCCGCCGGCGGCGATCTCGCCGAGCAACGCCGACATGTCCTCGGTGACACGGTTGGCGAAGGAGTAGGGGTAGGGCGCGTCGAGCTGTTTGGCCAGTAGGGGCTTGGTCGGTGCCACACTCCACACCTTCAGCCACGGCACATCGGTGAACGGGAACCAGATCGCCTCGACGCGTCCGGTGCCCGCAACATAGGAGCTGATCGTCCGGCCACCGGTACCGGGGGGACCGAAGACGGTGGCGACGTTGACGTCGTACCAGTTCCGGCAGCGCAGACGCGTGTTGGCCGCGGCGGTCATGGTCACTTCGGTGATGAAGGCGCGGCCCAGGTGGACGAGGAAGGCACGGATGTCGGGGTCGGAGCGAGTGAAGGTCCGGAGTGCGTAGCGGCCTTCCGCCGCGCTCCACACCACGGCTGTGAGAGAGGTGACCAGAGAGCTCAGGGTGCCGAAGCCGGAGCCCGCGGGCGGGTGTTCGCCGGCGGTGGGCAGCCCGGTGCCGTGGCCACCGATGGCGAGCACCCCGCCGATGGTGAGGTCGCCGGGCGCAGTGGTCGTGGCGAGGCCGAGCCCCGACTCCTCCAGGCGGGCGAGGATGGTGTCGAGGGTCGCCCCGGTTTGCGCGGTGACGCTCCCGGGGGTGCCGCCGCGGACGCTGACCGCGGTGAGGTGGGAGGTGGTGTCGACGATGATGGTGCGGGAGGTGTCGGCGCCGGCGGGTACCACCAGCGGTGACCAGGTGTGGCCCTTGCCTCGGGCTCGGAGACGGTAGCCGTGCTCGTGGGCCCAGTTGGCGAGGGTCACCACGTCGTCGGGGGTACGGGCCGAAGCGGTCCAGACGTCCTCGACGCGGATCTCTAACGACCAGTTGCGAAAGGCCTGTTGGGAGAGGGGGATGCCGGCGGGGAAGCCGGGCGGCGGGGTGAGGGTGGCCGCGGCGCTGCCCGCGGGGATGCGATGCGAGGGCTGCAGACCGGCTGCCGCGGCGAGCCCCGCAGCGGCGGTCGCGGTCAGGAGCGTGCGGCGGGTGAGGGAAGTTCTTCGAGCGCTGTCGTCGGACATGGCAGTCCTTCCGGCACGCGGCGCGCCGCCCCGCTGCACCGCGCACGGGATCGTAGGAGTGAGACCGTACGAGCGCCCCGGTGCGGTGGGGGTGCGGGGAGTGTAGGGTGACGGGCCGTCAGGTGCAATGGCCATGCCATGCCACGCCTTGCATTGACCTGCGAGTGCAGTCTCCGCTCCTTCCTTCTTGCTTGGGGCCTGGGCCTTGGGATCACGGCGGGGGAGTGAGGTGCGGTCGCCGACAGGAGGAAGCGTGGGATCGACGGGCCTCTTGCTTCTCAACACCTCCTGAATACAAAGCGGTCAGCTCATCGCGGTCGGCAGGCTGGCCTACGGCCGCGGTTAAATGGTTAGCAACTTGCACAAAACACCAGCTAATTGACGGTACATCAGCGGGGACTTACCGCGACTCTGGACAGAACCCTTGACGCGCTATTCACACATGGTGAACATGCAACGAGCAAGAGAGCGCTCCCATGAACGTCATCTGTTCACTTCCTGAATCCGAATCAGGAGAGCTTCCATGCCCACACCCCCCGCAGACGCAACCGCTCACCGCACATCCAGACCCTCACGCCGCACAGTCCTGGCCGCGATGGCGGCCGCACTCCCCGCCGCCGGACTGCCCGTCCTGTCCTCCCGAGCCTCCGGGACGCCCGCTGCCGCTGCGTTGCCCGGCGGCGGCGACCTCGGCCCGAACGTGCTGGTCTTCGACCCCGCCACGCCCAACATCCAGGGCAAGCTCGATGAGATCTTCAAGCAGCAGGAGTCGGCCCAGTTCGGCACCGCCAGGTACGCCCTCCTGTTCAAACCAGGCACGTACAACGGCCTGAACGCCCAGCTCGGCTTCTACACCTCGATCGCGGGCCTGGGGCTGTCGCCCGACGACACGACCATCAACGGCGATGTGACCGTCGACGCCGGCTGGTTCAACGGCAATGCGACGCAGAACTTCTGGCGCTCGGCGGAGAACCTTGCGCTCATCCCCGTCAACGGCACGAACCGGTGGGCCGTCGCGCAGGCGGCACCCTTCCGCCGGATGCACGTCAAGGGCGGACTGAACCTGGCACCCGACGGCTACGGCTGGGCCAGCGGCGGGTACATCGCAGACAGCCGGATCGACGGCACGGTCGGCCCGTACTCCCAACAGCAGTGGTACACGCGCGACAGTTCGGTGGGCGGCTGGCACAACGCCGTGTGGAACATGGTGTTCTCCGGGGTCGAGGGAGCCCCGGGGCAGACGTTTCCCGACCCGCCGTACACCACCCTGGACACCACTCCGATCTCGCGCGAAAAGCCCTTCCTCTACCTCGCGGGCGGCGACTACCGGGTGTTCCTCCCCGAGAAGCGGGTCAACGCCCGCGGCACCACCTGGGGCAACGGCACACCGCGGGGCGAGTCCCTTCCGCTGAGCCAGTTCTACGTGGCCAAGCCCGGCACCGACGCGGCAACCCTCAACGCCGCACTGGCCCAGGGCCTCAACTTGCTTCTCACGCCCGGCATTTACCATGTCGACCGACCGATCGAGGTGCAGCGGGCCAACACCGTGGTCCTGGGGCTGGGATACGCGACCATCGTGCCGGACAACGGGGTGACCGCCATGAAGGTCGCCGACGTCGACGGGGTGCGCCTGGCGGGGTTCCTCATCGACGCCGGCCCGGTCAACTCGGCCACGCTGTTGGAGGTCGGCCCCGACGGGGCTTCCGCGGACCACGCGGCCAATCCGACGACGGTGCAGGACGTCTTCGTACGGATCGGCGGCGCCGGCCCCGGCAAGGCGACCACCAGCATGGTGATCAACAGCAACCACACCATCATCGATCACACCTGGGTCTGGCGCGCCGACCACGGGGACGGGGTGGGCTGGGAGACCAACCGCGCCGACTACGGCATCCGCGTCAACGGTGCCGACGTCCTGGCCACAGGGCTGTTCGTCGAGCACTTCAACAAGTACGACGTGGAGTGGCGCGGCGAGCGGGGCCGTACGGTCTTCTTCCAGAACGAGAAGGCGTACGACGCGCCCAATCAGGCCGCGGTCCAGAACGGCAACACCAAGGGCTTCGCCGCGTACAAGATCGCCGACACGGTGACCACCCACGAAGGGTGGGGCCTGGGCAGCTACTGCTACTACAACGTGGATCCCACCATCCGGCAGGACCACGGCTTCGAGGCCCCGCACAAGCCGGGTGTGAAGTTCCACGATCTGCTCGTGGTCTCGCTGGGCGGTAAGGGCCAGTACGAGCACGTGATCAACGACGTCGGCGCCGCCACCTCGGGCACCTCGACGGTGCCGTCCACGGTGGTCTCCTACCCCTGACCACCACGGCCTACGAAGGCCAGGCCCCCGGCCCGTGGCCACGTCGCCAAGGGCCGGGGATCCGGTGCGCCCGAACGGGTGGCAGGTGCCGCGCTGACCACCGTCGGGCGCGCTGGGGCGGGAAAGGCGATGAGGTGAGCCACCCACTTGCAGCGAACGGCAGGTAAGCCATTGTGAAAGCGTTTGTCCTCCGGAAGGTCGGCGAGGTCGGCGTCATGGACAAGCCGATCCCCGAACCCTGGGAGGCGACCTTCCGGGTCACGAAGCCGGGCGGGCGCATTTCCAACGTCGGGTACCACGGCGAGTCCCCCGAGCCGCTGCGGATCCCCCTGGAGCCGTTCGGATACGGCATGTCCGACAAGCAGGTCTACGGCGGGTTCAACCGCGGAGGCAGGGGGTGGCTTCGGCGGATCTTCCGGTTGATGGAGACCGGGAAAGTCGATCCCACGCCGATGACCACGCATGAGTTCGGCTTCGACGAGATCGAGCGGGCATTCACGATGATGGCCTCGAAGGAGGGAGGGATCATCAAGCCATTGATCCACTTCGACTCGGCGGGCGGGTAAGCGCTGCTCGTACCGCCTCCCGGTCTCGTCGTCTCCGGGCGGACCCTGGGTCGGCCCCCGGCGAGGCCGCGGACAACACCACTTGAGGGCTGTCAGTGGCGGTGACCACTCGGCGGGGAGTGCCGTGCGCCGAGGACGGAGGCCGGGCCGCGGCGCACGGTACGGGTAGGGCATCCCCTCATATGGCAGGTCCACCTCGCGGCCCTGCCGGTGATCCGAACGTTGCACGACGAGCTCATGGTCGACGCGGCACGTATCACCGGCGCAGCCCGCGCCAAGAAGATCGCCTGGGCGCGGCTAGCCTCCGTCCTGGCCACGCGAATTGCGCCCGCCATTCCGGTACGGCGCGGTGCTTGGGCGACCGTGCGACCGGGGCGGCCGGGGCAGGTCAGAGGCCGCCGGCGTTGAGCAGCCGGTTGGGGGTATCGGAGCGGACGCCGCGCACGACACCGCGGGTGGCCGTGTGGTCGAGCCAGAGGTGGACCTCGTTGGCCGTGGCGTGGGGGTGTGCCGACAGGTACAGCGCGATCACGCCGGTCGCATGGGGCGCGGCCCAGGACGTCGCGCCGTCATTGTCCGTGGTCGTACCGCCGCCCGCGAGGGCGGCGGTCACCTTCTGGCCGGGGGCGTACAGGTCCACACACCGTCCGAAGCCCGATCCGTAGGAGCCGCCGTCGCTCCAGGCGCGGTCGTTCGAGGTGGAGGCCGCCACGACGATCGTGCCGGGGACGCCGGCCGGGGAGTGCTTGCAGGCGTCGTCATGGAAGTTGCCGGCCGACACCACCGTCGGGATCCCCGCGTCGACCATCTTCTTCACGGCGGACTCCAGGGCGGCTGACCGGTGGTCGAGGTTGAGCGACATGTTCACCACCGCAGGCTTCTGCGCGTGCGCGGTGACCCACTTGACCGACTTCACCAAGGCCGCTTCGGCCGCCGCCGGGGAGCCGCCGCCCTCGCTCTCACACTGGATGCCCTGGACCCGTACGAGCTCCGCCTTCGGCGCCACCCCGTATCTCGTGCCGCCGATGATGCCCGCGACGAAGGTGCCATGGCCCATCCCCGCCTCGCTGAAGCAGTCACCGGAGTCCTTCGGGCCCACGAAGTCGGCGCCGAGGCGCGCCCGTCCGCCGAACTCCTTGTGAGCGACGTCCATCCCGGTGTCGATCACATACACGTGAACGCCCTTGCCCGTGGCGGTGGTGGTGAAATTCCCGTTCAGCGGCCGCGACCGCTGGTCCAGAATGTCCAGGTTCCACGGCACGTGCCGGGTGATGGGCGACGCCGCGGTCTGCGCGATACCGGACGACTTCCCCACGGTGCCGGGAGACACCGGCGCCGAGCCGGACGAGGCCCTGCCCCCGGAGGCCATGGACGTCCCCTTCCCGTGCGCGGGGTGCGTTTCGCCGCTTCCTCCGGCCGCGGCGCCGGCTTCCGCGCGGCAGGCCGAGGCCCCGAGCACCGTCGCCATGGCCACCACTATGAGACCGGCCTTCGTCACGTTCCGCGTCACTACGTCCCCCATATCCCTGCTTCGTACACAGTCAGCGCACAAGACGACCACGGAGGGAGGGCGGTTCCGGCGGGACGTTCACGATCCGCCCCCAGCCCCGATCCATGCAGCGCTGCCCCTCGCGCTCGTTGCATTCGCCTGTGGGAGGCCAAGTCGTGCGTTCTCGTGCTGAGTCATCGGGTGGCCGTCGCCGAAGTGGTGAGGGGGTAGCTGGCCGCCAGCTGCGTCGATAGCGTTGCCGGATGGATCAAGATGAACGGCTATGTCACGCCTCGTCGTTCGGTGCAGCGGCGGCCGCATACGCTGAGCACCGTCCGGACTACGCGCAGGCCGCGGTGCGTTGGGCGCTTGCACCCGCGCCCGGCCCACGCGTGCTCGACCTGGGCGCCGGCACCGGCAAGCTGACCGCCACGCTGGTCGCGCTGGGTGCCGAAGTCGTTGCGGTTGAGCCCGACCCGGAGATGCTGGCCGAGCTGCGCCGCTCGCTGCCGGCCGTCCGTGCCCTGTCAGGTAGTGCCGAGGCGATACCGCTGCCGGACGCTTCCGTCGATGCCGTGTTGGCCGGCAATGCCATGCACTGGTTCGACATGGCTGTCGCGGGGCCCGAGATCGCCAGGGTCCTCGCACCCGGCGGCCTCCTGGGCGGCCTGTGGAACCTCATGGACGACCAGGTCGAGTGGGTTGCCGGGCTCGCGCGGATCAGCGGGAGCGCGGCCATCGGCCCGCGCGACACGCCCACCAGCTGGCGCGCTGCGACGGCGGACATGCACCTTCCGAAGACTGGCGTGGCCGCCCGGTTCGGCTCGCCGGAGCAGGCCGAGTTCCCCCACGGGCAGCGCCGCACCGCCGACTCTCTCGTCGCGACCCTCGCGACGCGCGCGGGGATGCTCGTCATGCCGGAAGAGGAACGCGAGGCCACGCTGGGCCGGATCCGCGCATTCCTCGCGGGGAGACCGGAGACCGCCGGCGGCGAGTTCACTCTCCCGATGCTGACCGGCGCGCTGCGCGTCCGGCGGCTGTGAAGCATCAGGTCGAGACCCGAGTCTGACCGGTCCGCCTGGCGGTGCACCGTGGTGCGAGTGTGTGCACCGCCTGGCGCGGCGGGTGCAAGGCGGCGCCCGTAGAGAGGGCCGGTGTCCCAGGAAGATGTCCGTGGTGCGTGGATCCGGCCTGGTCAGGAGGTGGGCCGTCCCGTGGTGGTGCCAAGGGTTCGCGAGCCGTGGTCCGGGCCGGGGCGGGCCGGCCATACTCGGGTTGTCCGACGGGGGAGGGCACGGACCTTCTAGCGATCCCCTTGGTCCAGCCGCGGAACGGCGTAGGCCGGTGTGGATCCGACAGCGGTACATCGTGGTGGTGAAATCCGAAACCTCCGGCGATGACGGGGATCCGGTTTCGGAACCTTGGGCCTGGTGTGCCCATGAGTCTCAGCGGCCTGTTCGCTCTTCCTCGTTCCCATCAACGACACGGGAGAACACGATGCGGTTACGCAAGTGCGCGGCGACGAGTCTGGCCTCCGTCGCCCTCGTCGCCGGGGCCACGGCGTTCACGTCCTCGGCCTCCGCCGCTCAGCGCCAGGCGGCAGCGCCACACACTGTCCAGGACGGCGGCTGCAGGACGTACAGCGGCACCGCCTGCTTCTGGCCCAACAAGTACGGCATAGGCACGCTGGGCGAGGTCACCGACAACAACAGCGATTTCACGAAGCTCTACAACAGCACTGGCTGCAAGAACCACAACTGGAACGACTGCATCAACTCCATCCAGAACGGCGGCACGCTGTGTACGGTCTATTTCTGGACCGGCGCCGGCTACACCGGCCGATACCACAGCTTGTCCCTCGGTGACGCGGTGTGGGACTTCGCGGCCCCGGTATCGGAGGGCGGCTACAACGACCCGTCGTTCGACAAGTCGATCAGTTCCAACCACTGGTGCACTCCAAGGTGATCAGTAGAGCAGCGGCGGCGCTTCTGACGGGATGTGCCATGGCTGCGGGGCTGGTCGGCTGCACCTCCGCGCAGCCGACCGGCCCGCCGGTGTCCGCCGCGATGACGGACGTGGCCACGAGATCGGGCCGCTGGCCAACCGGTGCGGATCAACTCCAGGCCGCCTTCGACCAGTTGGATCGCACATGCCTGAGCAAGGCCGGGTTCCACCTTCCGGCCGCCCCGAAGGTGACGTTGCCGTCACCCGAGAACGAGGCCGCCACCATCGACCTGGCTGCCCGCAGGCGACGCGGTTACGGAATATCGATGGCCCATGACAGTTCCGCCGCGGCCGGGAACCCGAACGCGTACGCGTCCTCTCTGTCCGCCGAGGACCGGCAGCGCTTCGGAAGCGCGCAGTTCGGGCCGGGGATGCCGAGGACCGGTGTCGCGTTGAAGGGGAAGGCAACGGCCACCGTTCCCACCGCCGGCTGTGTCGCACGTGCGCGTACGGCACTGGCCGGAGACGTGCACACGTGGGCTGAGGTCTCCTACATACCCCAGCAGTTCGACGACCAGACCAGTCGCAAGGCGCTGACGGACACCGGATACCGAGCCGCTCTTGTCCGGTGGCGCGCCTGTATGGCGCAGGCCGGCTACACGTACGCGAGCCCGGACGCCGCGGTGGCTCGCCTGCAACTGGAGCACGAGCGGGGAGCGAAGGGCGCGCGCTTTCAGCGCCGGGAGAGAGCGGTGGCAGTTTCCGACGGTGAGTGTGCGAGCCGCACTCACCTGCCTGCCGAGCTTCTGCGCGCCCGCAGGAGGCAAGTCAGCAGGCTCTCGGCTCGCGACCTGTCAACGCTGCAGTCGGTTACTCAGGACTGGGAGTCAGCGGTGACCCGCGCCCGCCGGGTATTGGCCGCTCCAGCCAAGAGGGGGCCTGATTGCGGCGCACGGCCCGCGCGCCGGCTGCTGTGCGGCGCTGTGCGGCGCGGCGGGGTGGGCGACGGTGCGGATGCTCGCTCGGCACGTTACTGCCGGACGAACCGGGTGGGGTGCCGGCGCCGGCGGAGGCGTTCGTCACCGAGCAGCTCGCGATGGCCCCGGACGTGCCGGCCGAGTGCGCGCTCCGGCCGAAGACGGTGTACGAGCACAGCGAGGCTCGGTGCACCACCGCGTCACCGGTGCTGCGGGCGCCACTCGAAGAGCAGGATGGTCGCGTCGTCCCGTAGTTGATTGCGCTGGTAATCGAGGATGGCGTGGATGAGCAGCCGCAGCACCTCGGCCGGGAGCTGACCGGCGGCGGAGGAGCGGATGATGAAGTCGGTGAACCGGCCGAGGCCGAACTCCGCACCGTCTGCGTCGCGAGCCTCTACGACACCGTCGGTGTAGAGCAGGACGCAGTCGCCCGGTTCCAGTGTCGTCTCGTGGACCTTCCGGGCTGCCGGGGCGAGTTCTCCGACCAGGCCGATCGGAGGCTGCGGGGGGCTGTCCAGCACGCCGTCGAGCACCCGCTTGGCACGGATCAGCAGCGGCGGCGGGTGACCGCAGTTGACCCACTGCAGTACCCCGGTGACCGCGTCGAGCCGGCACAGCACGCCGGTGCAGAAGTGGTCGGGCAGCCACTGGGCAAGCGCCTGGTCGACGGAGCCGACGACATCGGCCAGGTCCCCACCGCCGCGGCGGGCGTTCCGTGCCGCCGCCATGGCGACCGAGGTGGTCAGACCGGCGGCCAGATCGTGCCCCATGGAGTCGAGGATCATGGTGTGCAGAATGTCCTTGACCACCGAGTGGTCGTAGGCGTCACCGGCGACGTCGTATGCCGGCTCCAGGACCGCGGTCGAGACGCACCTTCTGCTGCCGACGGTGTGGGGTGGCAGGAAGGCCCGCAGCATCTCGGTGGGCAACCGCATGGTGGCGGTGCGCGCGAGGCCGGCGAGCCAGTCGCTGTAGGCGCGCTTGGAGGTGATCAGCATGGCGAGCAGATGGGCCAGCATGCGGCTGCGGCGCATCCGCGCCCCGTCGAGCGAGGCAGTCCGCACCGCCAGCGCGCCCAGCCGCTCCGCACCGTCGACCAGCGGCAGCCAGACGATCATGCCGTCATCGGCCTCGGCCACCCGCGGGGAGACCGTGCGGTACGCCCAGCCGGCCGACGAGCGGTCCACCGGCAGTGGCTCCATGGCCTCGTCGAGCGGGATGAGCAACTGTTGTTGCAGGTCGACGAGGTAGATCAGCGCAGCGTCCAGGCCGAGGGCGGAGGCGCACCGGTTCGCCAGGGCGGGCAGTTCGAACGGCAGGGCTGTCTGCGCCTCGATGATCAGTTCTTCCAGGCGGCTCTCGTCGACGGCTGTGTCTGGACCGGCGGACGCGTGTGCTTGGTCCGACACGGGGATCACCCCTTCCGTGCCCACTCTCACACCGATCCCAATCTCTCATGTCAGGCATGATCGTGCCGGGCGCCGGGTGCCGGGTGCCGGGTGCCGGGTGCGGGCTGCGGCGAGGGGGGGAGCGGTGGCCAGGGGCGGCGAGCTGAGACCGACCCGGGCACACTTCGTGCGGCGGCCATCATGGGCCGGCCCTCATCAGCCCCCGGGGGAATCCCCGGGGGAGGCTCGTGATCGCGTCCCTGTTCCGAGCGGTGGCTAGAATGAGTCATGAATTCGAACTCCATGCATTCCGGAGCCAGTTGGTCCCGGCGGCGCGCAGCAGTTCTGACTTCCTTGTTGAGCGCGGTGGCCCTCGGATGGACTGCGGTCGCACTGAGCGTGCACATGACCGGCTCGCCCGCACTGGACCCTGAGAGCGTGACCGATGCTGATGTGGCCCGGCTGGGCGCTGCCGTGATGGCCGGCAGTGCCGCGGTGGCCGCCGGACTCTGGTGGCGTCACTGGGCGACCGTACGTCGGCGGGTGACCGGCGGAGGCTGGGCGCGGGCGGCCTTTGTCGTCTCCGCCGTCCATTCGATGTTCGTCGTACCAGTGATTGTGTTTGCCTCCTGGGAGTGGACGGCCCTTGTGATCGCGTACACGTGCGCCGTGTTCGCCGGCGGTGTGCGGGAGGCCGCCGGGGTGACTGCACCAGCGCGCACGTCCTGGCAGCCCAGGTCGGCCAGATGACGGGTGATCTCCTCGGCCGTATGCAGGGTCAAAGCCCGGTCAATCGTCGGTGCCTGGGCCTGATGGGGGCCGAGCGCTGCCATTGCGGCGGTCAGCACTCGTCTTCGGACCGGTGACACCGGCCGTCAGATGGGCCGGCCTGGGCGGTTCGAAGGAGAGCACGTCGGGGAGGCGATCGGGGGCCGCGGAACGGAGCAGGCCGTAGCCGATGCCTGCGATGCCGGTCATCAGCCCGGGAGTGCTGAGGCCTTCGGGCACACCGCATATGGGCCCGCGTTCGTCCAGGGTTGCGCATACCGCGTGAGTTAGCCGGGCGGTGACGATCCGAGCCGCGGGGTTGTCCACGCCGCGGGTCGCCGTGGCGAGGAAGTCCAGATTGCCCAGCTCACCATGGCACAGGGAGAGGTTGCGCACGGTGACGACACCGGCGTCACCGTAGTGCCGCAAGGTGGCCTCCACCGCGGTCTCGAGGCCGGCGGCCGCTGCCTTCGCGATGCCCGGGTCGCCGTACGCGGCCAGCGTCGCGCGTGCGGTCCCGATCCCCGGTGCGCCGTGGCACCAGGCCGTCATGGTGCGATCCCCGCTTGCCGGCCGTAGGTCGGGCCAGCATCGCCGTTCGGGATCGACAAGGCTGTCCTCGTACCGGAGAGCGTCCTGGATGACCTCGTCGTAGCGAGTGGTTCCCAGCCGTTGCGCACAGCGGGCGAGGGCCAGTGCGATGCCGGACGCCCCGTGCGACATTCCGCACAGCGGCCTGTCCCCGGCGGCCGTGAAGGCCCAGCCCGCCCCGACGGTGAGGAGGGTCCTGGCTCGGACGACGGCTTCCGCGCACTGCTCCATCACCTCGGCGACCGCATCGCTGGGCAGGACGTGATGCGCGGCGCTGAGGGCCATCAGAGTACCGGCGAGCCCGTCCACCAGGTCCGATGCCGTCGTCCTGCGCACCGTCTTCCTCAGCCGGGGCAGCACGTGGTCGATCATGTCCGCCAGGAGACCGAGGTCACCGGTGGCTGCTGACCAGTGCGCCACGAAGTACAGCCCGCCGTCGACCTCTCCGGTCAAGCCCAGGGCCGGCACTTCGGCCGGGGGAGGCGGCAGGTCGCTGTTGCGTCGTACCCGGCGGGCGAGTGATCGGGCCACGTCGGCGGCGGCCTCGGTGTAGCCGGCGTTGCCCGTGACCAGCCCGAGGTGCATCAGGAAGAAGGCGATCCCGGCCGCGCCCGAGTACATGCCGGACAGGGTGGGGCCGAGCCGCCAGGCCGATGGACCGGAGGGACAGATGCCCAGCCAGCCGATCTCCTCCGCGGTCCGGACCGCGGAGGCCAGGAGCTTGTCACCGATGCGGCGCGCATGGTCGATCAGGGCGCTCGGCGCAACGTTGTGGTCGGTGGTGGTGACGGTGTGGACCGGCCAGGACGAGTGGAGTTCCTCGGTTGCCACGCAGGCGAATGCCGACCTGATCACCCACTGCTGGTGCTCCATGTCAGCGGCGGAGAGACCCATGATGCGATCGCGGGCGGCCTGCAGGCCGGTCGTCTCCAAGGCGTCATCAATGACCGTTCCCTCACCCCCGGTCAGGCCGCGCCCGTCGACAGTGCTGGTGAAGAGGGGTATGTCACCGTCAGCCAGTTGGCGTCGCTCGCTGGCCGCCAAGGACGGACCGACGCGCAGAGAGTCGTATCGGGTGAGTGTGCGGTCGAGGTACCGGTCTCGATCCACCCCGTTGCGCAGCAGGTTGGGGTGATAGCTGTCCCAGAGGAAGGCGCTGTACGTTTCGGTGGCCTCCAACACCCGTCGAACCGTGTCGCCGCGAAAGCTCTCCAGCATCCCGCCGGGACCGGTGAGTTCGGATTTCCGACGGTGGAGGATGCGGTACATGGCTTCGAAGCCGGCTGTCACCTGTGTGACGTGATCGGTGGGGAGGACGGCCCGGCCCGCGAGTGAAGGGGTGTTCCGGGACCCGCCCATCGGCATCCGGCGGTGGACGATACGCATCGTGTCCGTGGCGGGATCCGCCCAGGTCGCCACTTTGCCGGGCGTCAACTGGCCGGGGCGGTAGGCCATGCCGGACAGGTCTGTGCGTCCGCCGTCAGCGTCATCGAACGACACGACCGGGTTGGGGAGCAGACCGGTTGCCAGCACGGTCGAGGCGGTGAGTGCGGAGGCGACCTCGTCACTGCTGCCGCCCGCACGGTGCAGGTCGGCGCCGAACAGCGCCTCGAGGTCGACCAGGTAGGGAAACTCGCCGGCCGCTATCACGTTCTCGAAGTGCAGATCCGTCGCGCGCAGGGCATGTGCGAGGGCGAGGTAGCCACCGTGCCGGCGGTAGAAACGCCCGACCTGCTCAGGATCGGTGCAGTCCGATGGCGCGACGCATTGCGACCACCCGTGGTCGCCGCAGCCGACCACCCGCAACACCGGGAAGGCCGGTTCGAACCCTTCATCGTTCGCCCAGCTCAGCAGAGCCTGGAAGTGCTGGTCGACGGCGAGCGAGCGGGGCTTGTAGACCACCTTTCCCCCGTCGGAGAAGGTCAGGATGCCGACCGAACGCCCGCCGCGATGCCCGTCTCCGGCTTCGAACGCCACATCGGTCAGTTCCCTCGCGCCGGCGGCCGGTGCGAACTCGTCGACCAACTCCCGATCCGCGCACAGGTGGGAACAGAATTCCAGCCGAGCGGCGACCCAGGCATCGACGGTGGCACAGCACTCCCTGAGCAGGAGCGGGTAGCTCTCCCACAGCAACGGGCAGCGGACGGGATCGGAAAGCCAGGAAGCGAACTCGGCGAACCGCGCCTCGCTGTCGGTGCCGGTGAGCTTCCCTCGCAACCGTGCCACGTTGAGCTCGAGGATCAACACGCGCAGCACCAAGCGAGTCAGGGCCCGCCGGGGCCAGGTGCGGGCCAGTAGTTCACCCATCCGGTCAGCGTCTGTCACCGAGCCGGAGGAGCGCAGGATGTCCCGCACACCGGTGGTGAGAGTGTCGATTCCGCGCTCCAAGACGGGGGAGAGGAAGCCGAGGAGGCGGGCCATTCGGTCCTGCCGGTGGCCGGGTTGAGCGCCGGGCAAGCCGGGCGCCGACGCCGGGAACGGGGCGTCAGCGGTTCCCACCAGCGGCATTCCGTGCAGCTTCGACAACCACGGCGGAGGCTGCGCGAAGCGCATGCGTACTTCTTCCGCGGTCTCCTGGCACACCGCTGCGAAGTCCAGTGGGGTCAGGCCTCGCTGCCGCAGCATGCGGGTGAACAGTTCGTCATCGGAATACGGGAACTGCTCGCGGAGGGCATCCAGCCTCCTGGCTGCGGCAGCGTGGCCCGCGTCGCCGAGGGCAGCGCTGCCGGCAGCGACTCGTTCGTCCAGGCGGGTTGCCAGATACCAGTGGCTCGCGCGGGCGTCGAGACGAACAGGCGGGCCGGAATACGACGCGGACACGGGAGCGCAACTCCGCTAGCCGGCACAGCAGTTGTCGGAGGTGTACCCGAAGGTGAACATGCACGACGTGATACAGACGATGGACACCGTGCTGGCTTCGATCGCGTGCGTGCCGTTGAAGGCGAGGATCTCCTGGAACTCCCCGGCGGGGTTGGCCGGGATGGCGCGGATCTCCTCCTCGGACAAGGAGTCGTGGAAGCTCTGATCGGTCCAGGCGCGGATGATGGTGTCTGTGTCCATGGATATCGACATGCTGCCCTCTCTCGATGGCCGGCGTTCGTTGTCGCCCAGTAGTGTCATCGGAGGCAGTCCGGGGAGTCATTGACCGGAAGCGCACACCCGTTGACTGCGGACGCACGCCGTCGACCCGCCAGCTTTCCACGTGCGGCGGTCAGAAGAAGGCGACCCGACGGCCCGGAGCGGCTGCGTTCCGCGCTGATCGCGGCCCGGACCGCTCAGGTCCAGGCCGCGGTGAAGCCAGTCGCTCCTCAGTCTCCGGCAGACATCAGCCGTCGTTCTCGGAGGAAGGAAGGTACGCCCCCGGCACATCCTTCGGCGCGTAGATCTTGTTCTCGCCCGGGTACGGCTTGTTCCAGTTGTGCGTCTCGTACCAGGTGAGGTGGTTCATCTGGGCGGGGTTGGCGTAGTCGGGGACGGCGTGGGGGCCGGTCAGCCGCTGCTTGGACTTCCACTTGTCCCAGATTGCCGCCAGGTCCTGCTTGTCCGCGGGTACCTTCGCGGGCGCGACGGTCGCTGCTTGGGGGTTCTGTGGTGCCGGGGTGTCCGGGCCGCAGGGCGGCAGGGTCTTCAGGCCGTCGGTGAGCGGGACGCGGTTGGGCTGCGCCTTGAACGGGGTGGTGTCCGGGTAGGGGGTGAAGGCGCTGCTCATGGGGCTGGCCGCGCTGTCCTTCTGGTTCATCGGGTGGATCCCGAGGATCTGCTCGATGGTCCGGATCATCGTGATCTGGGTGTAGTAGTGGCTGTCGGTCTTGCCGTGCCGTGCCCAGGGGCTGATGATCTGGATCGGGGCCCGGTGCCCGTCGACGTGGTCGAGGCCGGCCTGGGAGTCGTCCTCGACGACGAAGATGGCCGAGTTCTTCCAGTACTTGCTGTGCGAGATCTTGTCGACCATCTTGCCGACCGCGAGGTCGTTGTCCGCGACCTGGGCGGACGGGCTCGCGGGACCACCGGTGTGGTCGTTGGAGAACCAGAACATGTTCAGGTTCGCCGGCCCGTTCTTCTCGAAGTCCTGTTTCCAGATCTGGTACTTGTAGATGTCCGGGACGTCGAGGTCGAACATCGGGAAGCCGGGCACCGACACGTCGTTGAGCGAGGGGATCGCCGACCCGGTGTTGATGGGGTAGGCCGTGCGCTGACCGGTTGCGTCCATGGTCTTGGCGTCGCAGTACAGGTTCTGCCAGGACGCTCCGGACGGCTTGCTCTCCATCGACTGGAACTCACCGAAGTCCTTGACGGACTTGCCCGCCGCCTGCGCACCGGTCCACAGGAAACCGGACTTCTGGTGGCCAAGAGCGTCGTTCTCGGTGTCGTAGCTGCGCTGGTACTCACCGGCCGAGGACTCGGTGTACTCCGGATTGTCGCTCTGCATCAGCCAGTTGTGGCCCTCGGCGGAGTTCGTGCCGATGTCGTACATGTTGTCGTACAGCCCGAACTGCTTGGCCAGCGCGTGCTGGTTCGGCGTCACGTTCTCGCCGAACTGCGCCAGCTTCGCATCGCCGTTGCCCTGTGGCATGTCGCCGAAGACCTGGTCGTAGGTCCGGTTCTCCTTGACGATCAGGAAGACGTGCTTGATCGTCGAGGGGGCGCCGAGCCGCTGCGGGACCGCTACCGGCTTCGTGTCGCTCTTGCCGTCGGTCTTCTTGACCGAGTGGCCCATCCAGCCGTTCTGCTTGAAGACCTTGGCCGTCTCGGACCTGATGACGCTGTCGTCCGGCAGGGTGAACCGCTGCAGGCTGGAGGTGGTGTCGTGGGTGCCGTGCGCGCCGCTGGGGTTGGGACGACGGGCATCGATACCACGGGTGTTGGAGACCAGTACCTGGTTGCCGACCGTGGCGATCTCCGAGGGGAAGTAGTCCGTGGGGAGCAGACCGACGTAACTGACCGGCTCCTGCGGGCTCTTGTACCTGTACACGGCGACCGCGTTGGCGCGGCCGAGCGTCACCAGCAGATGACCGTCGTCGGTGAGCGTCACCGCGTTGGGCTCGTAACCCACCGACGCCTCCGGCCACGGCCGGGTGGCGATGGTCTGCACGACCTTGTCGCCGGCGGTGTTGATGACGGACACGTTGTTGGTGGCGGTGTTGGTGACGAACAGTGCCCCGCCCTTGGCGTACAGGGCGGTCGGGTGCAGACCGACGTCGATGCTCCCGACGGCGGCATCCGGCTTCGCCAGGTCGATGACGCTGACCGTGCCGGTGGTAGTGGCACCGGTCTTCGGGTTGGCAGGCACCTGGGTGTTGTAGGAGTTGATCGTGGTGTCGCCGGGCTTGGCCGGACGGCCGCCCTCGTTGCTGACGTAGAGCTTGTCGCCGACCTTGACCATGTCACGCGGGGCGTTGCCCACGTCCCAGCTGTGTGTGATGGCCCCGGTCGCCGCATCGAGGGCAACGACCCTGTTCTGGCCGTTGACCGCGGCGTACACGGTGGAGCCGTCGGACGAGAACACCGGCTCGCCCACCAGCGCGCGCTTGGGTCCGTCCGCCGGGATCCGGATGAACGTCGGGTTGGTGACGCTGCCGTCCGGGCTCACGGTGAACTTGGTGTAGCCGTCGGTCTGGCCCAGCCACAGCTGCTTGCCGTCGGGCGAGTACGTGGGGCCTTCCTGGCCCACGGAGTTGCTGCTGATGCGCGGGTTCGACGATGCGGAGGCGCTGACGAGCTGCTGCACCTTCCAGTTCTCGCGGTCGACGATGGCCAGCGCCGCTCCGCCGTCGGTCAGCGAGGCTGCGATGTGGGTGCCGTCCGGGCTGACCGAGGACGACATGATCTTGCCGTTGTCGATGACGAGGCGGTCGCCGTACGGGGCGATGTACTGGTCGCTGGAGATGACCTGGCCGTTTGCCGTGTTCTGGCCGACCTGGGCGGTGCCGAACTGGTGCGTTTGGGCATAGCCGATGCCGGCGGTGGCGGCGAGGGCGACCGCGGTGGCCGTTGCCAGGGCACTGCGGCGGCTGAAGCGGCTGACGCGTCTGTCGAGAGCGCCGGAACGGTCGTTCCCGTCATGCCGACGGCGGCGTATGACCTGCATGGAGTCATCCCTTCGAGGTGGAGAGAAGTTCGACATTGCCGTCGAACTGCCACAACGGGTTCGGTGTGTCCCCCTCCGGGGTCCGCACCAGGAAGTAGCCGTTGACTTCCTTCGGTCCATCGCCATCGGCCATGTACCGCCCGTCCGGGGTCACGTCGAGCTGATAGATGGCCTGCCCCACGGCCTGGACGCCGGGGAGATGCCAGGAGACGACGCAGCGCCAGTCGTTGCCC
Organism: Streptomyces nigrescens; assembly: GCA_024349765.1. Classification (GTDB taxonomy): domain Bacteria; phylum Actinomycetota; class Actinomycetes; order Streptomycetales; family Streptomycetaceae; genus Streptomyces; species Streptomyces endophytica. The sequence goes on from AP026074.1 coordinate 748,676, forward strand.
GGTCCCTGCGCGGCGACCTGGAGGCTGCCCTTGTTGCACGTCGCCGTGGCTTTCAGCTGGGCCTCGGTGACGGCGGGCCGGTGGAGTTGCTCGGTCTGCATGCGGTACAGGTGGGCGAATGCCGTGGCGACCGAGCGTTGCACCTTGTCCTGCCCGATCCCGGAGCCGGTCGCCGTGGCCGTGATCGACGTGGTGAGGACCGCCGCCGTCACGGCGACCAGCCCGATCAGCGGCAGCACTCCGACGGTGACCGCGCGGCGCCCCGAGCCGTCGTAGCTCAGGTTCGTGAAGTCGCGCCGCAGGAACAGCAGATAGGCCAGCACTGTCGCCAGCACGGCCCATGCCAGGCTGACACCGATGCCGATCAGGAGCGGGGCGAGCTGGGCCGGGCCGGTGAACAGACCGCTCCAGGCGATGAAGGCGTAGCTGGGCAGGGCGAGGCGTACGGCGACGGGCAGTGGCATCATCTGGGCGAGCTGCATCGCGAGGGCGACGAGCACGGGCAGCAGCAGTCCCATCGGGGAGCGCCCCAGGGCGACGGAGCCGAGCAGTCCGATTCCGGCGAGGGCGAGTGTCGGAGCGAGGACGCAGACCCAGGCGAGCAGGACCTTGACGGCGGCGTCCGTCGGCGTCAGCAGGTGGCCGTCGAGGCCGACCAGTGGCTGGTTGCCGACCGCCACGGCTCCACCGGCCGCGCTGGAACAGGCCATTCCGGCCACGAGCAGCAGGAGGACGGTGAGGCTGGCGAACGCCTTCGCGGCGAAGATCCGCCTGGGGGACCGGACCGCCACGAGCAGGTGGCGCCAGGTGCCGAGTCGGTCCTCGGCCGCGAAGACGTCGCCGGCGACCACCGAGGTCAGCAGCGGAAGCGCCCAGGTGCCCGCGAAACCGAGCATCACCAGCGGTCCGGCCCATCCCGTGGCGTGCATCCAGCGGCCGAAAAGGGTGTCGACGGGGAGCGAGCTCTGTTGGCTCACCGCGGCGACGAAGAGCGCCGGCGCGATCCAGCAGGCGAGAACCAGCAGGCGGATCCGCCACTGCGAGACCAGCTTGACCAGCTCGAAGCGGTAGCAACGCGCCACCGAGGCGCGGCGGGTACCGGCACCGTGGGGCTGGGCGTGGGTGAGGGTGGCGGTCATCGTCCGGCCTCCTCAGGTGCGGTGAGGGCGAGGAACGCTGCCTCGAGCGGCGATACCAGGGGGGAGAGCTCGCGTACTGCGACGCCCGCCTGCACCAGCCGCACCACCAGTTGGTCGAGGGCAGCGGCCTGCGCGCGTACGACGAGTACCTTCGCGTCGTATCGCGCCCCGGTATCGTCGACAAGGCGGATCCCGGCCGTTTCGGCAGCCAGTTGGCGGGCGGCGTGCGCGTCGGAGGTGCGTACCCGGTAGTCGAGTTCCTGCTCCTCGGGGGCCAGCTTGCTCAGCGGCCCGGAGAAGACGACCCGCCCGGTGGCGAGGATGGTGACGTCGGAGCACAGGGCCTCGAGGTCGTCCATGCGGTGACTGGAGAGCACGACGCTGGTGCCGTCCGCCGCGAGCCGGGTCAGGACACCGTGTACGTGCTTTTTGCCGGCCGGGTCCAGGCCGTTGGACGGCTCGTCAAGCACCAGCAGCCGGGGCTTGGTGAGCAGCGCCGCGGCCAGCCCCAACCGCTGTCGCATGCCGAGGGAGAAGCCGCGGGCCCGATCGTCGGCGACATCGGTGAGCCCGACCTGCGCAAGCGCGTCGTCGATCGCCGTCGTCCGTGCGTCGTCACCGCGGAGCGCGGCCAGCGCGGCGAGGTTCTGCCGGGCGGTGAGCGAGGGGTAGAGACCGGGTCCGTCCACGAAGCCCGCGACTCCGTCGGGCGCGTCGAGCGTCCGTCGGACCGGTGTACCCCACATGTCGAGACTGCCGCTGTCGGCGACGGCCAGACCCAGCAGGAGGCCGAGCAAGGTCGTCTTGCCGGCGCCGTTCGGTCCGGCCAGGCCGTGAATCTGCCCCTGCGTCACCTCCAGGTCGACGCCGTCGAGCGCGACGACATCTCCGAAGCACTTGGTGATCCCGCGAGCCCGGACTGCGAGGAGTGCGTCCATGAGTCCCTTCCTTCGAAAGCCTCAAGGACCGTAGATGCGCGGCACAACGATGACCAGATGCAGTCAGTTGAATGCTCATGGAACTGTTGACGACCGGCAGCACCGCGACGATGCCCGGGCGGGCACCGAGGAGCGCCGGGGTGACAAGGCCCGCCCCGGCCCGCTGCCCGCCCGAGAGATCGTGTCCAGCGACGACAGCGTCTGGTTCCCGTACCTGACCGAACGACTGGCGGCCGTGGGACACCGGGCCACCGTGCCCCGCCTGCCGGACACCGCCGCTCCGGAGCCTGTCGCGAGCAGGGCGTGATGCGCAGCCGTGTAATGCAGGCACCGTCAAGCGTCGTTCTCCCGGACAGGGGTGACGATCTCGTCGACGAGCCAGCGGGCCGCCTTGTCCGGATAGGGACGGGGCAGCGCGAGCACGACGTGCCGGATGCCGGCGGCGGCGAGTGCACGGACGTGGGCGCGGGTGGCGGCGGGGTCGGCGTAGTCGACGATGATCTGCGCGGATCGGGTGATTTCGGCGGGGTCGCGGCCGATCGCCGCGCAGTGCGCGTCCAGGACGCGGGCGCGTTCGGCGATCCAGTCGGTGCCGTTGTGGGGCGGGCCGGGGACGTTCCAGATGTCGGCGTGCTCGGCGATGATGCGCAGTGTGCGGTCGCCCCAGCCGCCGAGCAGCAGCGGTGGGCCGCCGGGTCGGACCGGGCCGGGGCCGTTGCGGGTGCCGCGCAGGGTGGTGAAGGGGCCGTCGTGATCGAAGACCTCCTCGGTCCACATGCGGCGCAGGATGGTGATCGTCTCGGTGAGGCGGGCCAGGCCCTCACCGGGACTCGGGAGCGGGAGGCCGTAGGCGGCGTACTCGGCGACGGCCGGATTGGGGCCGTCGGGCTGTCGGGTGCCGCCAACGCCCAGGCCCATGATCAGGCGCCCTTTGGAGATCACGTCCACGGTGGTGGCGATCTTTCCGAGGTGGGCGGGGGCGCGCAGCATGTTGCTGGTGACGAGCAGACCGAGTCGGAGTCGTGTGGTGCGCGCGGCCAGTGCGGCCAGGAGCGTCCAGCCCTCCAGGACAGCGCCGCCGGGCGGCCCGGCCAGCGGCATCAGGTGGTCCCACAGCCAGGCGTCGTCGAGTTCGGGTAGTTCGTCGGCCTCCTCCCAGACGCGGAGGATGTCGTCGTAGGCCAGGTGCATGGGCGTCGTCTTGACGCCGAAGCGGAGCGCGCGGTGCGGTGCGTCAATGAGCATAGCCATCAGGGTAGTTGATCGTCAGCTGTCCTGACTATCAGGCGATGGCTAAGATTTTGGGATGGCGGAGAATGATGAAGGGGCCACGGTCGAGGAGCTGCTCGGCGCGCGGCTGGGCTACCTGCTGAAGCACGCGCAGCTGCGGCTGGCCGAGCATGCCGGGCCCGCACTTGCCCCGTACGGGCTGGATGCACGGGAGTTGGCGGTGCTCGCGGTGCTGGCGGCGGGTCGTCCGCTGTCGCAACTGGAGGCCGCGCGGCGGCTGGGCGTGGACCGCACGACGATGGTCGCGCTCGTCGACGCGCTGGAGGACAAGGGGTTGGTGGAGCGGCGCCGCAGCGAAGAGGACCGCCGCCGCAATGTCGTTGAGTTGACGGAGCGGGGCAAACGGGCGCGGGCCGATGCGGAGGACGCCCGCGAGGCGGCGGAACGAGAGTTTCTCGCCCCACTCGGCGAGAAGGACGCGGTGCGCCTGGTGAAGGCGTTGCAGGTGCTGATCAGAACTCCGGACGGGGCCTGAAGGCCCTCGGTGAGCTGATGCTCAGCGACGCGGTGATCTCACACCCCGGCGACTGGGCTCGCGCGGCCGGCGGACTCGCCATGGAGGGCGGGTTGGCCGGCGAGCTCCAGGTGCACTCCGTGGAGCGTCGCGTGGCGTGGATGCGGAGGCACCTGGCCTACGCCGACCAGCTGTAGGAGCAACTGGCCGGCTGGTACCGGCAGGCCGGCGATGACAACGCCGCCGACACGTCCAGCCGGCCGAACAGCGTCCCGGCCAACACCACTGGGAGGGTGGTCAGTTACCCCCTCCCGTACCCCAGGACCTGCCCGAATGGTTCCTGCGAGCACTGCGGCGTCCCCGGCCTACGCCGTATTGGCCGAAGACGGGCGATGAGTGCCGCGGCTGACGGCCCGGCCAGGATGGGGCCGCCTGCCATCCTGGCTGGTGGACGGCGGCCCGGCACGCGCCGTTCAAGTCATTCGGCAGCAGTGCGCTGTTCCGTGCTGGCTGGGGTGCTGGCGAGCCGGTAGGAGCCGGTGCCCGTCTCGATGATCGCGCCGTTGCGGGTGAGCGGGTCGGCGATGGCCGCGCGGAGACGGGGATCGGTGAAGGTGTTCATCCACCCATCTGGGGCCGGCACTTGTTCCCTCACGAGAGTCGCTGCTGCGACCTGCCCGTATCCGTTCCTGAGGTCCTCGTTGGATCTCTCGATAGCACCCCGGTTCTCAAGGCGCTGCAAGCGCGAGGCCGGCCGCCCGGGCCAGATGTTCGAGCTCTGATCACATGGTGCTGCTGCCGAGCCCCTCCGATCGGGTCGATCCCCTTCCGTTGACCGCGCCATCGGCCGCCGCGGTGCGGCGACCGGTCGGGGAGCAGCGGCTCGATTCATGTCCACTGGGCATCCGTCAACGGCAGATCCACGCAACGATCAGGCGTTCTTGAAGGACCTGATCCAAGAGCCGTCTCGGGTGTGTCACGAGGTGCGCGGCAGTGCGAGCCAGTCCTGCCAGGTAATGTCGCGGCCCAGGTAACGGGGCTGCTGGAAGGGCCAGTCAGCGGTGATCCACTGCGGGACCAGCACGTCGAGCGCGCGCTCCACTTCGCTGCCGGCGAGGTTGTCCACCACCCACCAGCAGACTTCTGCGTCGGAGCCGGTGCGCTCGGGCGGGTCGATGTAGACGCAGCCGAGGAGCGCCGTCTCTTCCTCGTTGAGCAGCGCGTAGTTGAACGACTGGTGCGCGGCTATCTCCCTTTCGTGCCGCAGCAAGTCGATGCGGTCCTCTTCATAGGTCATTGTCTCGTTGGGCCAGCCCCAGGCCGGGCCGAAGATCTCCCACAGGCGTTCTTGGGAGCCCATCACGGCGGGGTAGTCGAGCGCGGTGTCCGCTTCCCGGATAGGCCGCAGGTGAAGCGCGGTGTCGGGCACGGGCACGTAGACGGGGTGGACGAAATCGTCAGGCAGCCAACTCATAAGGCCCGAGGCTACAGCCGGTTGGCGCGGGATGATCCGGTCGGAAGGGGCGTCACGGCGGACGCAACCGAACTTCGACAAGACCGTCCGCATCTACCAAGCCGCCTGTACAGCGCCCGCCCGATACATCGCAGAGATCTTCCTCTGGACCAAGTGATCCAATGGACGGGATCGTGCGCTGGCAGTGCTGCGTTGGGCCCGTGTGGCGATCGACGTGCCCAGCGTGTGACCATGCCCGGAGCGCGCTCCGAAAACGGCGGGTTCCTTCCCGCCTCCCCTCCACCCTTGCGAATGGCACGGGCACACTCGTGGGTCGGGGCCCGCCGTCCCGTCATTCACCGTGGTTGTGGTGGTCGGGCGCCGACGCCACGACGGCGGGCGTCGGCCGCTGTGGGCAGTCCTTCCTGCGGAGAGAAGCTCACTTCTGTGAGCCTGCAGCTGTGGTCGTCTGGACGGGCGGATGGTGAGGCAGCTGGGGCGGAACCGGCTTGCGCCCTGTCTCACCCCGAGGTGCCTGGTGTGCCGGCTCCCGCTGGTGGCACCGCAGGCCTGGTCGCACTCTGCCAGAGGGCTATGTGAAGGTGATGCTTGCCGCTTCCGTGATGACTACGCCCTGATAGGGAACTCGGCCGCACACGTCGGAAGTGGCTCTGAGTCTGTGTTGCGTCACCGACGGCTGCGGAGTGATCGGTACCACAGTGCCGGGTCGTACTTTCCTCTCGTGTTAACCTCAAACGTTTGCACGGCCGTGCCGGCTGGCCATTCTGCCCAGCCGGTTCCCTTGTTCGTCGGCTGCTCATTCCTGCCGGGCCTTCCTCGGTACGTTCCCCATGCGGAAGGCTCTTCATGAATCACCCGGACCGCCTCGGCACCTCGCACGGCGACCTTGCCCGGCCAGTTCCCCTCACCCCGACGATGTCGCCGGTCGCCTCCTTCGCCGACCTGGAACTGCCGGCCGAGGTGCTGCGAACGCTCACCGAGCTCGGCCTGCGCGAGCCCTTCCCGATCCAGGCAGCCACGCTGCCCAACGCCCTCGCGGGACGCGACGTCCTGGGGCGCGGACGCACCGGGTCGGGAAAGACGCTCGCCTTCGGCCTGCCGCTGCTCGCACGGACGGCTGGGCGGCGCGCGGAGCCGAAACAGCCCCTCGCCCTGATCCTCGTGCCTACCCGGGAGCTGGCCCAGCAGGTCACCGAGGCGCTGGCGCCGTATGCCGACGCGCTCCGGCTGCGGATGGCCACGGTCGTCGGCGGCATGTCGATCGGCCGACAGGTCGCTGCGCTGCGCGACGGGGCCGAGGTTGTCGTCGCCACCCCTGGCCGACTGCACGACCTCATCGAGCGCAAGGCCTGCCGCCTGGGACGGGTACGGATCACCGTCCTCGACGAGGCCGACCAGATGTGCGACATGGGCTTCCTGCCGCAAGTCACCGAGGTGCTCGACCAGGTGCATAGCGACGGCCAGCGGATGCTGTTCTCGGCCACCTTGGACCGCGACGTCGACCATCTGGTCCGCCGCTACCTCCACGACCCTGTTGTCCACTCGGTCGACCCGTCCGCGGGCGCGGTCACGACGATGGACCACCATGTGCTGGTCGTTCACGGCCCCGACCGGTACGCCGTCACCACGGAGATCGCCGCCCGCGACGGCAGCGTGCTGCTGTTCCTGGACACCAAGCACGCCGTCGACCAGCTCACCCGGCATTTGCGGGCCAGCGGAGTGCACGCCGCGGCCCTGCACAGCGGCAAGTCCCAGCCGCAGCGCACCCGCACCCTCGCGCAGTTCAAGAACGGCCAGATCACCGTCCTGGTGGCGACCAATGTCGCGGCTCGTGGTCTGCACGTCGACGACCTCGATCTCGTGGTCAACGTCGACCCGCCCACCGACCCCAAGGACTATCTGCACCGTGCGGGCCGTACCGCCCGGGCCGGGGAGTCCGGCAGGGTCGTCACGCTGGTGCTGTCCGGCCAGCGCCACGAGGTGAGCCGGCTGATGGCCGAGGCCGGCATCGAGCCGACGATCACCAAGGTGCGCTCGGGTGAGGCGGAGCTGAGCCGGATCACCGGGGCCAAAACCCCCTCCGGCATCCCGCTCGACGGCGGGCCCGCCGCGCCCCGGGCCAAGAACGCCAACGCCCCCTTCCGCGGCCTGGGCACCAGCAAGGACACCTCCCGCGGCACCGGCGGCAAGTCCCGCAAGGCCATCGAGGCCCGTAAGCTCGCCGAGGCCCGCAAGGCGGCCCGGGTGCGCCGCGGCGGCTGAGAGCCGCTGCGCTGATAGCCGGATGACCTGAGCTTCGATGGCGTCGGCGGTGTTCTCCTCCACGCGGGCGACGCGCCTGGTGCCGGGAACCGGGGCGAGGCCGTCGCCCTGCGCGAGTAGCCAGGCCAGGGCGATCTGCGTTGGGGTCGCGACGGACTTGTGCCTCCTCCTTCCGTGGCGCCAGCCCGCAGGTCGCCCCCTCAGGGCCGGGTTCGTGGTGGCAGCTCTGTTCGGGGCCGTCCGTATTTACGCGGCCCGTCGTAGCAACTCACCTTGATGGACGGGCTGTTGCAGCATCCCTGAGAAGGGCCGGGCCGCTTCCCCGACGGTCCGGTCGGCACTCGCCAGGACGGGGTGACACGGGTTCGGGCTGACGACCAGTGCGGGCAACGGGGGAGAGGGGGCAAGTCTGTGCCAGCCCTCTGCGGAGTGGAAGGACACCGTCTTCGTCGAACGTGTTCGCCGAGCACCGCGTGCCGGCAGCTGCGCTTCAGACATGTGCAGGTTCGGGAGAGTGGAACCCCATCGGGGCTGGGGGTGTTGCTCGCCCCGCCGCCGTCCGCCAGCGCCGATTGGTGGCCAGAATCATGGGGAGGAGAACGGAGCTGAACGTGTGGCACTTGTCTCCCGTGCCCCGAGGTCAGCGGAAGAGTGCGGCGAGCAGATCATCGCCGATGCGGCGCACCGGCTCCAGACTCAGTTGGTAGTACGCACGGCGGCCGGCGCGGTCGACCGTCACCAGGCCCGCCTGGCGCAGCCGGGCGAGGTGGCGGGATACCTGGGGGAGGGTCATGCCGCTGCGGGCGGCCAGTTCCGAGGGGGTGAGGGGTTCGCGTGCGATGGCCCGGGCGATGCGCTGACGGCCGGGGTCGCTGAGGACTTCGAGCCGACGGTGGACATCCGCGTAGTTGGGCTGTGCGGCGCCGTCGGTGAGCGGCGGGTACTGGATGACGGCTATCGGTCCCGGCTCGTGCTTGACCAGGACATGGGGGCGGCCGAAGACCGAGGGCACCACGAGAAGCCGCGTGGTGGCGACGTTCACGATGCCGTGGTGGAACTTGTCGAAGACGACCCGGGGTGGCCCGCTGCGGTATGAGGCCGAGGGGTCCAGTCCGGCCAGTGCCTGGCCAGGGCCGCTGCGTTCGATGGTCGCGCGGAGCCGTGCCACGTGGGTGGCGATCGTACGAGCTGCCCGCGTCAGATCCGGCTCCAGGGCCTGGGCTGCCTGGGACAGCAGGTTGATCAGGTCCGAGCGCAGTTCGTCGGGAGCGTCGAGCAGTCGCCGGGCGAGTTCGGCTCGCGCTGTGGAGCGCAGCTCGGCCGCGGCCAGCAGGTCGTCCCGCTGCGTGGAGTCGTGCAGCACCCGGTCCAGCGGGGCTCCGGAGTTGCCGCCGCGCACCGCATAGCCGGTGAGCTCGGCGAAGCGCGGGAGCGGCAGGTCCGCGATATCTGCCAGTTCGGCGTCGAGCGGGCGGTCTGCCGCCGCGCGCAGGGGCAGCAGGTACCGGGCGCGGTAGGAGGCCCACAGCGGCGCCCAGCCCATGATCCGCTGCCGAAGCCCCGCGGGCAGGGCCGCGACCGTCCCCTCGTCGTGGGCAGGGCCATCGCCTCCAAGCCCGGCGTCCAGGTTGCGGGCCCAGCGGATCGTCGCGGGGTGGTGCTCGGCCTCCGTGTAGGCGTGGAGCGCCGCCGTCAGTTCGGCCAGTGGCGAGGCGCCGACGACCACGCTGGACGGGGCCGCTCCGGCAAGCATCAGGACCACGCTCATCGTCGCCTCCTGTCCCATGCCTCACCTCGGCCACTTACCGCGAGTGCGGTAACCATAGTCGAAGCCCTCCGGGCAGCTCCTAGCGTTCCGGCAACCCCAGAACGTCGCACCACTCGGAGCGTCCATGCATTCCCCTCTCCCCGATCTGCGTGCCGTCGTGTACGAGCACCGGCCTGCGCTGAAGGAGCTGAGTCTCGAGCTGCACGCCATGCCGGAGACCCGGTTCGAGGAGTATTACGCCGTCGAGCAGCTCACCGACCGGCTCGCCGCGGCGGGCTTCGAGGTGGACAAAGGAGTCGCGGACTTGCCGACCGCCTTCACCGCCACCCACCGCGGTGCGGCGGACGGCCCGACGATCGCGGTGCTGCTGGAGTACGACGCGCTGCCCGGCATCGGTCACGGCTGCGGCCACAACCTCATTGCCGCCGGTGGCCTGATCGCCGCTCTCGCCGCGGTCGCCGTCCGGCCCGGCCACGCCGGAATGCTGAAGGTTATCGGCACGCCGGGTGAGGAGGGCGGCGGCGGCAAGATCCTCATGCTGGAGCGCGGCGTCTTTGCGGGCGTGGACGCGGCGGTGATGTTCCATCCGGCCGACCGCAGCCTGCGGGCCCGGCATGCGCTGGCCGCCAGCCACCTGCGGCTGACCTTCCACGGCGTCGCCGCCCATGCCGCCAAGGCGCCCTGGGACGGCCGCTCCGCAGCCGCCGCCGCGCAGCTGTTTCTCACGGCGGTCGACTCGATGCGGCAGTTCGTCCCGCCGACCGCCCGTGTCCACGGCATCGTGACGCACGGGGGCGACGCCCCCAACGTCGTGCCCGAGCGCGCCGAGCTGGACATCTACGTACGCGAGGCCACCTCCGCAGCCCTGGACGAGCTGCTGGTCCGGGTACTCGCCGCTGCCGAGGGTGCCGCGCTGGCCACCGGTACCACGGTCGAACATGCCGAGACCGCGCCCCGTTACACCGAGCGCAACAACAACATGACGATGGCCGACCGGCTCGCCGTCCACTCCGCCGGCCTCGGCCTGGAACTGGAGCCGCCGTCCCCCGCGAATCCGGCAGGTTCCTCGGACATCGGTAATGTGTCCGTGCACATGCCTGTGATCCATCCGTACGTGCAGATCTGCCCCCGCGGGACTCCCGGACATTCCGCGCAGATGCGCGAGGCAGCCCGTACGCCGGAAGCCCACGCCGTGACCGAAACGATGGCGACCGCCCTCGCGGCCCTGGTCCTCGACCTCCTCGACGACCCGGAATTCCTTACCTCGGTGCGCGAGGAGTTCCAGACATCCGTGCCCGCTTGTGCCCCCGATCGCCGTCAGGAGTCGTGATGGACCCTTCCTCCCAGCCGGACCCGGCGTCCAATGCCCTGGTCAACACGTTCTTCAACTGGGATCTGATCGCCCAGACCTTCCCCAGGCTGATCACCGAGGGGCTGCTCAACACCCTCACCATCGCGGCCGGTGCGATCGTCGTCGGCATCGTCATCGCCCTGCTGGCGGCCCTGCTGCTGTTGTCGCACCGCTGGTGGATACGGCTTCCCGCCCGTCTGTACGTCGACATCTTCCGCGGCCTGCCCGTGATCATCACGGTCATGCTGGTCGGTGTGGGCCTGCCCGCCGCCGGCATCCGCCCCTTCGGCACCGAGCCGTTCGGCTACGCCATCCTGGCGATCGGCATCATCTCCGGCGCGTACACCGCGGAGATCTTCCGCTCCGGCATCCAGAGCGTCGACCCCGGCCAGCTCCAGGCGGCCCGCAGCCTCGGCCTGAGCTATCTCAAGGCGATGCGCCTGGTCGTGGTGCCGCAGGGCATCCGGCGTGTGCTGCCGGCGATGGCCGGTCAGTTCGTCAAGGACATCAAGGAGAGCTCGCTGGTGTACCTGCTCGGCCTCGCCGCCGGGCAGCGCGAGCTGTACTTCATCGCGCAGGAGGAGGTCGCCCGCACCTACAACTCCTCCCCGCTGATCGCCGCCGGTCTGTGCTACCTGTGCCTGACCATCCCGCTGACGTACGTCGTCAACCATCTCGACAAGCGGCTGCGCGAAGGCCCGAAGGGCGGCAACCCGCCGGCCGTCGCCGACGCGGACGTCCCCCCGACCCCCGTCTCGGCCACCGCAGGAGTGCAGGCATGACCGCCATGACCAAGGCCCCGGCCACCCCTGCCGCACTGCGGGTCACCGGTCTCAGCAAGAGCTACGGCAGCCACACCGTGCTGCGTGACATCACCATCGACGTACGCGCCGGCGAGACCCTCTGCCTGATCGGTCCCTCCGGCTCCGGCAAGTCCACTCTCCTGAAGTGCCTCAACCTCCTGGAGACTCCCGACTCCGGCGAGATCTGGCTCGGCGAGACCTGTCTGACGGCTGCGCGCGCCGACGTCGACGCCGCCCGCGCCCGCATCGGCATGGTCTTCCAGCACTTCAACCTCTTCCCGCACATGAGCGTCGAGCGCAATGTCACGCTCGCCCTGACCGCGGTCAAGGGCATGGACCGCGAGCAGGCCCGGCAGCGCGCGCTGCGCCGCCTGGCGGAGGTCGGCCTCGCGGCCTTCGCCGACCGGCGGCCCGCCCAGCTGTCCGGCGGTCAGCAGCAGCGCGTCGCCATCGCCCGCGCGCTCGCCATGGAGCCCGAGGTGATGCTCTTCGACGAGGCCACCTCCGCGCTCGACCCCGAACTGGTCAAGGACGTGCTCGCCGTGATGCGGGACCTCGCATCGGCCGGCATGACCATGGCCGTCGTCACCCACGAAATGGGCTTCGCCCGGGAGGCCGCCGACCGCGTCGCCTTCATGTGCGACGGCCGCCTCGCCGAGATCGACACCCCCGACCGGATCTTCGAACGCGCCGACCACCCCCGGCTGCGCCAGTTCCTCTCCCAGGTCCTCTGAACGCCGTCCCCCGTACAGGAGCCCCTCCCATGCACAGCACCCTGCGCAGATCACTTCTCGCCGGCGTCGCGGCCACGATGCTGCTCCCCCTCACCGCCTGCGGCGGCGACAGCAGTTCGGCGAAGGCGGCAACCGCCCGGTACAAGCTGGTACAGAACGGAGTGATCACCGCCGGCACCCAGGCCGAGCAGCCGCCCTTCGCGATGACCGACGCCTCCGGCAACCCCACCGGCTTCGCCGTCGACCTGATGAACGAGGCAGCCAAGCGCCTCGATGTGAAGGTCCGGTACAAGACCACGAACCTGCAGGGCATCCTCGCGGGGCTGTCCGCAGGGCAGTACGACATCGGCGTCGCGGGCGTGGGCGCCACTGCCGAGCGCGCCAAGCAGGTCTCCTTCACCACGCCGTACTACTGGGGCTTCACCTCCGTGGTGACCAAGAAGAGCGGCACGGAGACGCGCCTCTCGGACTTCGACGGCAAGCGGGTCGGAGTCGTCAGCGGCGCGGTCCAGGAAGCCTTCATCGCCAAGAAGATGCCCAAGGCGAAGCTCGTGCAGTTCAAGGACCAGACGGCGCTGATCTCCCAACTGCTTTCCGGCGGCGTCGAGGCGATCGTCCTCGGCGGCGCCGATGCCGACGAGTACGTCAAGAAGCAGCCCGTACGCATAGCTGTCGAGCAGGACAGCCTTCAAGGCAGCGCCTTCCCGCTGCGCAAGAACGGCGACCCGAAGCTCCTCAAGGACATCGACGCCCAGATCGACGCAATGATCGACGACGGCACCTACGTCAAGATGTACAAGAAGTACTTCCAGGACCCCATCGCCGCCGACCTGATCAAGAAGCACCCCCACCTCGCCAAGCAGGTCGCGGGAACCGATCTGGCTCCCGCGAAGTAAGCACAGCGGCCGAGCGGAGGTCGGCGAGGGCGGCCGGGTCGACGGGTACGTCGGCCCGGCCACCGTTGTCATCCCTTGTGCCTCCCTTGTACTCCTCGTCATTCGGTCGGCGCCTCCCTCGAAAGAGCCAGTACCCGGCTCCCTCTCTTGGGGCTCCGTTTCTCCCTCGTCGCAGCGATGCGCAGGCACACCGTCGGCTGAGAACGTTCACGACAGAAAAGTGACCGTTTCGGCGCCTGAAAGGCCGTGATGAAGACGAGATCCGCGTCGCACTCCGAATACCGCACCTCCGCGACAGCAAGGATTGGTGCGGCCGCATGGGTCGTAGCCACCGTGCAGTTCTTCGTTGTCCAACTGGTCGTGGAGGCCGGCTGGCGCACTCCCTTCAGCTGGGCGAAGAACAACATCAGCGATCTCGGCAACGTCGGCTGCCGGATCTGGGATGACTCCCGGCCCCGATATGTGTGCTCGCCGCTGCACGGCGCCATGAACGCCAGTTTCGCCGTCCACGGTGTACTGCTGCTCGCCGGCATACTGCTGGCGGGAGCGTGCTGGGGCCGCGGTGGGATATCGGTTGGTTCCCGAATTCTGCTCGCCGTAAGTGCCGGTGGGTGGGTTCTGGTCGGCCTTGTTCCGGCAGATGTCGACGAGAATCTTCATGTCGGGGGCGCACTGCTCATCATGGGGCTGGGAAATCTCGGGCTTCTCCTCACCGGATTTTCCTCCCGTGACTCACTCTTCGGCAGACTGCGGAGCATAACCCTCTCGATGGCTGTCGCCGCGGTACTCGCGACCTGGATGTTCTTCGGCCAGCACGACCCCGGAATCGGAATGGGCGGTCTGGAACGTATCGCGGCCTGCGCACTGGACGCGTGGAGCCTCGTCATGGCTCTCGCCATACTCCGTAGCCGCCGGTCGGACAACGAGGGCGAAGTGGCGAGTCTTCGCAGCGATCGTGCGCGGCGCGTTGGGTGACGACGCGTTCCTCGGGGCGCCCACGCAGAGGTACGGGGAGGGCCGGCCCCTGTACGAGAAGCGGAGTCCAGGCTCACGCAGAAAGCTCACCTCTTCCGTGAGTGCGCCGGACAGTCCGCCCCCGGGTCGGCACTATTGCCGTCTTGTACGCCAGGCTGCGTCATGAGGGAAATCCCGGTTCATGGGTTGCCTCGTCCAGGTCCCGGTATGCCCATGCCACCTTGTACCTCTCGGCGCGCTACCTTCCCCTACACCAGCAGGCGCCCTGACCGGGTAGCCCAGTGTCTGACCGATCATGGACGCAGCGATGGGTTTTCCCGGCTCGGCAAGTCTCAAGTCTCACCACCGTTGTCGACACCACAGGAGGAACATGTGGCTCAGCTGCTGAGAGTTCAGAACTTCAGTGTCTCGAGTGACGGAATCGGTGCCGGTGAGGACCAGACCCTGGAGAGACCATTCGGTCATGTCGAGCCCGAGAGGCTATTTGCCTGGGCCGGCGCCACGGCGAGCTGGCCCATGCGCACCGACCCCGGGGGGAGCCGGGGCCTGGACGACTACTTCACGCGGGACTACGCCCGCAATATCGGCGCTGAGATCATGGGCCGCAACAAGTTCGGGCCCCAGCGCGGGCCCTGGCACAACCATGAGTGGCAGGGCTGGTGGGGTGACGAGCCCCCGTTCCGCACTCCGGTATTCGTCCTGACCCACCACAAGCGTCCGTCGTTCACGCTTTCCGACACCACGTTCCACTTCGTCGCCGGCGACCCGGCCACGGTCCTGGAGCAGGCCCGGGAGGCAGCGCAGGGCAAGGACGTCCGGCTTGGCGGCGGGGTGAGCACCATCCGGGAGTTTCTCGACGCCGACCTCGTCGACACCCTGCACGTGGCGGTTTCGCCGGTGCGGCTCGGGTCCGGATTGCGACTCTGGGAGTCCCCCGATGAGCTGCTCGACCGGTTCCACCTGGAGGTCGTGCCCAGCCCGAGCGGGGTGACGCACCACCTGTTCTGGCGGAAATGACCAGTCCTCAGGGCTGGCCCCGGCCGGCCGTTTTGCCTCCCGGGGCCGCCCTGAGGCGGGGCCGACGCGTCACGCCTCAGGCCGTCAGGTCAGCCGCATGGGCGGGTTTCCTCAGCTCGTGCCGGTGGAGCAGAGCCGGTCCGTCACACGCCGCGCGGTCGCGGCCGCCGTCTGCGCCACGATGATGCCTTAGAGGCGGAGCGCCGTACGGTCGGCGGGGGAGGGGCGCGCCCTTCGTGTAATTCCCCACCCGCGCGGTCACGATTCCCCAGGGGGACGCTGAACGCGTACGGCACAACCTCGAATGGCTGATCAGACCACGGGCGGCCCCGCCTCGATGCGACGCAGCACCGGGGGGAGGCGGTCCAGGTCGGGGCCGGTCTGGACCTGTCGCTCGTCCCACCAGGTGGCGCCGGCGTCGTGCAGCGGACCGATCAGGTCCCTGGCCTTCGCTGCGTCCGGGGGCGTGGCACCGCCGAGCACGAACTCGAAGGGGCGCTCAGCCCCGGCCGTACGGTGCTCGCGCACGTAGCCGACCAGTTCCCGTACCTCCGCCACGTCCGGCACATGACCGTGTCGGGCACTCTCGAAGAGCGGCACCGCGCCGTCCCACCGTGCTGCCCGCCGCATGGGCGCACGACGCGGCCAGAACCCGCCGAACCTGGCGGGCGAGTTGCTGCGGACGGTAACGGGGGACCGGCGTCAGCAGGGTGCCCAGTCGGATCCGGGAGGCCGGACGGCACCAAGGGCGCGAGGGCCTCCTGCACTCGGCGGTAGATGTCGCCATCCCCACCGAGGCGGAAGGCCCTCGCCCGTTCCAGCACCACAACGGCACATGTCGCGTGTCACCAACGTGCCGGAACGGCACACTCAGGCCGGCGGCAGCTTTCCGTGGCCGAAGAGCTTGCGCTCGTCGTGCAGCGCGAACGGCGTGGTCCTGAGGTCGACGATCTGGATGCCGAAGACCTTGAGTTGCAGCATCAGTTGGGTCTTCAGGTCGTAGCCCGCGCTGAGCGCCCACGCCGGGGTGCCGCCGCCGGTGGCCGCCGCGGCCCGCCCGGTGAGGTGGACGGACAGGTCGCCGCCGACCCCCGCGGTGTCGTAGAGGAACACCTGGGCATGTGCGCCGACGCGGGCCGTCGCGGTGGCCGCCCCCTCGACGCGCGGCGTACCGCCCTTGGTCTGCTGGTGCGCCTCGTGGAGCGGCTGCCAGCCGTGCCCGCGGTCGTACTTCGCGCCGACGGCGAACGAACCGGAGGTGCGCTGGTCGGCGTCGAGCACGATGCGCCCACCGGCGGTGAAGCGGTAGGTGAAGGTGACCTCGGTGCTGACCACGACGGGAACCGGGCCGACCCAGAAGACGTGCCGCCCGGTGACCGCGGCCAGCGGCACCGAGACCTGCCCGGTGTCGGCGGTGCCGCGCACCTTGCCGTGCACCTGCCAGCCGTAGGAGTAGGAGCCGCCGAGCCCGATGGCCGCGCGCTCCGGCAG
Source organism: Streptomyces nigrescens (assembly GCA_024349765.1). Lineage (GTDB taxonomy): Bacteria > Actinomycetota > Actinomycetes > Streptomycetales > Streptomycetaceae > Streptomyces > Streptomyces endophytica. Next base: position 765,268 of record AP026074.1, read on the forward strand.
CAGGTTCAGTCCGCCGCGCTTGTTGTACTGGAAGATCAGCTCCGGCCGGAACGCCACCTCGCCGGAGAGCCGGGCGGGAGACTTACCGGTGGCTTCCATGCCCTTGGGCAGCGGCACGTTGACGCCCAGGCGCAGAGTGGTGAGCGCCTTCCTCGCCTCGGGCGGCAGCGTACCGCCCGGGGAGGTGGCGGCCGCGCCGGTGCGGGCGAGCCCGTTGCGCGGCGTTCCGGAGGCGGCGGCCGACGGGCTCGGCGAGGCTCCGGCCGATGCGTCCGGGCCGTCGCCGGCGGGCGTGCTCGGCTCGTCGGACGGCGTGCTCGCGCCGTTGGACGGGGTGGCCTGGCCGGTGCCGGCGGAGGGGGTGCGCACGCTGACGCCGGACGAGAGCGGCTTGACGGTGAGTTCGCCGGGCAGCAGCGCCGCGCGCCGGTCCACCTTCTGGTCGCCGAGCAGCTCCGGGAGCGTGGCCGGGGCGGTGGTCACCCGGACCTCGCCGCCGCGGGAGTCGGTGACCTTGCCCACCTTGAACAGCGCTCCCGAGGGGGCGTGTCGGTTGGGCGCGGCGGCGATGACGTCGCCCGTGCGCACGGTCTTGCCGGCGGACGGCTTGAGCACCGCCTGCTTGCGCTGGGCGTCGTAGGACGAGAGCTGTACGGAGACCGAACGGCCGGAGCCGGCGGGCGCGTCGGACGGCTTGGCGACGACGGCGCCTTCCGGGCCGGAGGCTCCGGCACCGTCGTGCGCCGCGGCGTCCGGGTCCGCGGACTCGGCGGTCCGTATACCGGCCGGGGGTGTGCCGGGGTCCTTGGAATCGGAGAGCAGGGCGTGGGTGCCGAGGGCGGCGGGGACGAGTACGCCGACCGCGGCAGCGGGCACCGCGATACGGCGCCAGGAAACAGCCATGGAATTCCTTGGGGAAGTGCGGGGGGTGTTGGGGAAAGCGGGCCGCCTACCGGTCCCCGATGGATCCTGACGACGGCACAGAAGTCGTCCATGATCGAACATCTGTAGGGGTTCGGGCGGCTTCCTCGTAGCATGGCGACGAATGATCGCTTTCGCCATGGGGAAAGACACCGAGTCGGGAGGGGATGGGTGGAGACTTCCACAAGGGTGCCGGGGGCCGTTGCCGCACTGCATGCCGGGCTGGACGCCCTCACCAACGAGGTCATCCACGCCCTGCGGACCCAACTCCCCTCCTACGCGGCGGTCTCGGCGGACCAGCTCCGGCCGCGGGTGACGGTGTCGCTGCGCAACGGCCTGTCGCTGGTGCAGCACTGGTCCGGCGAGGGGCACCGGTCACCCCAGGGCACGGTGCACGGCAGCGGCCCGGCGTACGACCTGCCGGCCGGGCACCTCGCCGAAGTGACCGCGCTGGCCCGCTCCGTGCCCGTCGAGGACATCATCTCGGCCTACCGGATCGGCTCGGACATCGTCTGGCGGCGGTTCGGCGAGGAGATGGCGGCCCGGCAAGGCACCGCCGAAGACCTGCTGCCGATCGCCGAGACGCTCCGCGCCTGGGCGGCCGCGACCACCTTGCGCATCGTCCACAGTTGCCGCGCCGACCTCCAGCGAAGAACGGTGACCGATCGTCGGCGGGCGGCGCTGGTCCGCGCGCTGCTGCTCGGCGAGGCGCGGTGGGCCGAAATCGACGCCGACGGCCGTCCGGAGGACGGCGAGCTGGACGACGCCTACGACCGCAGCGCACTGCGCCTCCCGTTCCGGGCCCGGCTGCCCGGCCCTCCCGAGCCCGACGGCCCGGCCTGCCTCCCGGTCCCCGGTCCCGCTCCGCGCGGGCCCGGGTACCCCGACTCCGCCGACGGCGCCCTCGCCCGCACCGTCGATCTGCTGCGTCCCTGGCTCGCCCTGGACGCCTCGGGAATGCCACTGGTCACGACGGTGGACGGGGAGGTGGCGGGGCTGCTGGCGGCGCGTCCCGAGGGGCTGTGTCGCGGTCTGGTGGTGGGGCTGGGCGCCCCGGCGCCCGCGTCCAGGCTCGCCACGGAGTTCGTCCGGGCCACCCAGGCCCTCCGCGCAGCGGTCGGCTCCGGGCTCGTCGGAGTGTTCACCCACGAGGAACTGGGGCTGCGGGCCACGGTCGTGGCGTTGCCGGCCGTGGGCGAACAGCTGGTCCGGCTGCGTCTGGCGCCGCTGGCCGAACGGGGCGAGGACGGCGTCCAGTTGGAGGAGGCCGTCGCCGCCTATCTACGGCAGGGGATGCGACTGGAGGCCGCCGCCCGCGCCCTGTACGTCCACCCCAACACACTGCGCAACCGGCTCCGGCGCTTCGAGGAGATCACCGGAACCAGCCTGCGCGATCCGGCCGATCTGGCGGAGGTCTGGTGGGCGCTGGCCCACCGCCGGATCCACGGCCCGGCGAGCTGAGGCCCGAGCTTCCGGCCGTGGGGTAAGCACGGCCCGACAGGCAACCATCGTGCAGCCTCGCGGCGGTTTCCGGTCCCCGCCTGCTGCACAGTTGACGTCAAGGCGGAAGCCCGGCGCGAGCGGCACTCGACGGCACCGCTCCGCTGCCGGAGACCCGCCGGGCATGGAAAGCTGATTCGGACCAGGGTGGCCGCCTTGGCGAACACCCCTGCCGTTCGGCGGGTTTCTGGATATCGGGCATGGAGCCCTCGCGGTGGCGTCATGCTTCCCATCGTGCCGGTGCGGCAGCGGGAGGACAGGGATGTGCGAAACGGGGGAGGCGTGACGATGCGAGACCAGCTCCTCGGGGACCGTTACCGTTTGGTGCGGCAGCTCGGCGAGGGCGGCATGGGGCAAGTATGGGAGGCCCAGGACGAGACGCTGGGCCGGCCTGTCGCGGTCAAGGTGATCTCCCTGCTCGCCGGTGGCGGAAGCCGCGGCGACGAGGCCCGCGCCAGATTCCTGCGCGAGGCACGGATCACCGCCCAACTGCAGCACCCCAACATCGTGACCGTCCACGACCTCGGCGAGACCGGCGCGGGAAACGAACGGGTCCCGTTCCTGGTGATGGAACTGGTCCGAGGCGAGGGCCTGGACACGATGTCGCGCCGAGGTGCCGTCACCCTGGCGGAGGCGGCCCGATGGGGCGCGCTGGTATCTGACGCGCTTGCCGAGGCGCACGCAGCCGGCATCATGCACCGGGACATCAAGCCGTCCAACATCCTCATCACGCCTTCCGGCACCGTGAAGGTCCTCGACTTCGGCATCGCGAGGGCAGCCGACCCCTACGCGACCGCAGACCGCCTGACCCAGACCGGCTTCATCGTGGGCACACCCGCCTACATGGCGCCCGAACAAGCACGCGGCTTCCCGGAACCGCGCAGCGACCTGTACGCCCTCGGCTGCCTCCTCTTCGAGCTGATCACCGGCCAACTGCCGTTCCAGGCACCCGACACGGTGGGATACCTCTCGGCACATCTCGCCCAAGAACCGCCCACTCCCAGCTCGGTATCCACCGGCGTCCCTTCCGCGTGGGACGACCTCGTGCTGAGGCTGCTGGAAAAGGATCCCGACCAGCGGTACCCGAACGCCACCGACCTTTCCCAGGCACTACGACACCTCGACCGCACACCCGAGCCCGCCGCAGGCCCCGCGCCGCCAGCGGGAGGGGCCACCCAGCCCCCTTCCATGACAGCGACGGCCCCGCTCCCGCCTGTGACCCCCACCCGCAGAGCAAGTAGCCTCCTCCCACGGCCGGACACCGCAGCGACGCATATCCCGGCACGCCGTGGTCGCGCGACACGGTTCGTCCTCCCGGTATGTCTGTGGTTGCTCCTCCTCGCCTCGCTGGCCGGCCCGAAGGCAATCGGGGTGCCGGTCGACCTGGCGGTCATCTGGGTGTTCACGGCAGTACTCAGACCGCGCTCCGGAAGCCTGACGCGCGGGACGGGATACGCGGCCGTGGCGGCCATCGCTGTGCAGCTCGTGGGGTTTGTCATCCATTACTGGGATGACTTTCTCTACGGCGTCTCGGTGTGGTGGCCCCACCTCATGATGATCTTCCCGACCATCGCGGCGTACTGCTACCGCGACGTCAAGACCCGGCGAGCGGCAAGTTCGAGCTCGACATGAACAGCCGGCTCGTCTGAGAGTCCGTGAGCTCGTCTGGGGCTGGTGACACGGTCGTTAACGGCATCCCGGGTTGGTCGGCAACGTGCCTGACGGGTGCGGGGCGGGGACCCGGTCCGGCGGGGCCTGACCCCGCCGCTCGGCCACCCGCCCCTCGGGCGGGCCCGGCGACTCGCCCACCGCTGCGGGCGCAAGCCCAGCAATCGCCTGGCCCTCCTCGGACTCGCCCCTGCACTGCGCTGCCATAGGGGAGAGGCGACCCATCCGCGCGGCACGTGGCCCTGTGGGCCCGTGTCGCCGGGCATCGGCATTCTGTCCGGGGGATGGTCAATCACTAGGCATATCCAAGCCGTGTGCTATTAAATCCATGTCATTGCATGGCGCGCGGGGGAGTGGATGATGTCTTTCGAAGGTCGTCTTCTGGGTCGGGCGGCCGAGCTGGCGGAGCTGTCCCGGTTGGCGGAGTCCACACTCGCCGGCGTGGGACAGGCCGCCTTCGTGGTGGGGGAGGCCGGTCTTGGGAAGACCGCGGTGCTTGAGCGGGCCGCGGCGGACGCCGGGCGCAGGGGCATACAGGTGCTTTCCGCGAGCGCCCAGAACCTGGCGCAGCCTTGCCCGTTCGCCGTCATCTCCCACTGCTTGAGGCTGGAGGAGTCCCCCTCGGACGAGCGGCGGGCGGAGGTCGCCGCGGTCCTGCGCGGCGATGCTCGCTACGGTGTGGCGGGCGCCAGGAACGAGGCCGCGGGGGCGGATGCGGCGACGATCGAGGCGATGGTCGGGCTGGTCGAGGACCTGTGCGCGCAGCGGCCGTTGGCCCTGTTCCTCGACGATCTGCAGTGGGCCGATCCGGCGAGCCTGGCCGTGCTGCACAAGCTGGTGCGCTCGGTGCATCAGTTGCCGCTTCTCGTGGTCGGCGCCCATCGACCCGTGCCCGGAGCGGGGGAGGTCGCGCATCTGTCGCGGAGCACGATCGCCGGCAACCGTACCCTGCTGGAACTGGCACCCCTGGATACCCCGGACGTGGCGGCCCTGCTCGCAGACCACTGCGGCCGGAAGGCCGGCCCCCGACTGCTGCGGATGGCCGAGGGAGCTGCCGGAAACCCGCTGTACCTCACGGAGTTGGTCGCCGCGCTGCGGCGCGAGCACGCCATCGAGGCCGGCGGAGCAACGGCGGAGGTCGCCGCCGCCTGTGTGCTGCCGACTCTGACCGCGCTGGTTACGCACCGGCTCCGCTACCTGCGCGAGGACGTGCTGCAGATGCTGCGCATCGTCTCCGTGCTGGGCGCCGGCTGCACCACCGCCGAACTCGCCGCGGTCATGGACATCCCGCTACGCGACCTGCTGACCGCCATGGCGGAGGCCGAGGCGTCCGGAATCCTCAGAGACACCGGCCAGGGCCTGCGCTTCCGCCATGAGCTCATCCGGGACGCGCTGTACGACGCCGTGCCGGGGTCGGTCCGGGCCATGCTGCACATGCAGGCGGCGCAGCGGCTCGCCGAGGCCGGCGCGGCTCCGGAACGGGTTGCCGAGCACCTGCTCAACGGGGTGCCGAGCCCGAATTTCCTGATCACCTGGCTGGAAGGATCCGTCGCCCGGCTCACCACACGGGCCCCCGCCATGGCTCTACGGCTCCTCACCACGGCGTTGGAAATCGGCGACCCCGCGGACGCCGGATACGGCAACCTCCGTTTGCACCACGCGGTCGCGCAGCTCTCCTGCGGCCATCTCGTGGAGGCGGAGGAGAGCGCCCGATCGGCCCTGGCCAAGGCGGCTGACTCCGGGCTGGAAACCGTACTGCGCTGGATCGTCATCCAGGCGGCGTTCGCCCGCGACCGACCCGACGTGGCACTGGCGGAGGCGCGGGCCGGATGCCGGAGCCCCGGTGTCGGGGCGATCGAGCGGGTGCAGTTCCAGGCGTTCAGCGCGGTGTGCCTCTTCGCGCTGGGCGACCTCACCGAAGCCGGTGCCACGGCCTCACGTGCTCGGTCCGCCGCCGACGAGGCCGGTGACAGCTCCGCTCTGGCCAGCACCCTGCACGTACTGGCCGCCAAGCGCTTCATCGAAACCCCCGACGCCGAAGCGATCGAACTGGCGCGGCAGGCCTCCCGTATCACCCCTGACACGATGCACCCCGCCCAGTGGCTGGGACTGCAACTATCCCTGGTCAACTGCTACATCGACCTCGATCTCGGGCCCGATGCCCAGCGGACCCTCGCCGCCGTACGAAGACCGGCGGAGCGCATCGGCGGGGTGTTCCTGCCCTGGCACCACCTGTCCTGCGCGCTCCTCGCGTTCCACACGGGGCGTTGGGACGATGCGCTGGCAGAGATCGAAGCGGGTCTTGACTGCGGAGACCAGGCCGCGATGAGCCGGGCACTGCGGGCGATGGCGGCGGTGATCGCCGCCCACAGAGGCCAGCGCCCCCTCGCCGAGGCACACCTGACGGCCGTGCTGCCCGAGCTCGACAACGCGACGGTCGCCGCCTTCTACGAGTACCTGCCGATGTGCGCCGGCGCCCTGTTGGACGAAGCGCGGGGCGACGACCGACGCGCGTACTCCCGACTGGCCAAGGCGTTCGACGAGGGCGTGGGCCATCTCCCCGGCCAACTGATCCTGGGATTCCTGACCCCCGATCTGGTCCGACTCGCCCTGGCCCAGGGGGATCACGACAGCGCACGGCGCTACGCCGCCGCCGCGCAACGCCGGGCCGAGGACAGCGGCGGCCTCTACCACCTCGGTGACGCCTACCGCTGCGAAGGTCTGCTGAGCGGGGACCCCGATCTGCTCATGGAAGCGGTCCGCTGCTACCGCAACGCACCGCGACCACTCAACGCGGCACACGCCTGCACCGATGCGGCCGAGGCGCTGGCCCGCCGAGGGCGCCTGGACGACGCCCGAGTCCTGCTCGACCAGGCGCTGGAGACGTTCACGCGGCTCGGCGCGGCCTGGGACGCGGCGCAGGCAACGTCCCGGCTGCGGGCGGTCGCCGTCCGCCGTGGATCGCAGCGGGCCCGAACCGGCGCACGCGACGGCTGGCAGGCACTCACGCATACGGAACGCCTGGTCGCGGAGCATGTCGCCGAAGGATGTTCCAACCCCGAGATCGCGGCTCGGCTGTCCATCGCCCGTAGCACCGTCAGCACCCATGTCTCCAGCATCCTCAGAAAGCTTGCGATGACCTCGCGGGTCGAGATCGCCGCTGAGGTGACCCGCCGGCAGCAGTCCGGGCGGTCACCTTCGCAGGAGTGAGCCGTCCGCTGGGGGCCGGGGTGCGCGGGCCCCACGCGTTGTTCCCCGGCTCCGTTCGCGGAGGCCGGGGAACGGTCCGACGGCGGCCTGCCGTCAGATCACGAGATGGCGTGCGAAACGCCGGTCACCGGTTATCGACGCACTCCTTGGCGAGGCTGTCGCTCGTGCACAGCACCAGGTTGCTGCTGAGATCGTCGGTGCCGTCGACGGCGGGGAGCGTGGCGGTACCGTCGCCGGACCACTTGTCACCGAGGTCGTTGGTGAACGTCCACTTGCCCGTCACCGTCTTCATCAGCTGGCCTCGCATCGCCCAGCTGTAGTTGTTCGGCTTCACGGATATCTTGTTGGCGTCGCTCACGGTGTTGGTCTGGGTCCAGGAGTGCTCGTAGCGTGCGCTGATCGCGCTGCTGACCTTGACCGAGACGACTTCGATGTTGACCCCGACCTCGCTGGTGACGGTGATGGAGCTGCCCACCGTGTTGGTCTCGGCCGAGGTCTGCGTCCAGGTGATGGTCCGGTCTGCCGGATCGGTGCTGTTGTTCCACACGTTGGAGCTGACCCGCTTGAGGTTCCCCACGGACGCCACACTGTCGCCGGTGACCGTGTAGTCACAGGACTTGATGATGCTGGAACTGTTGCTGCACTGCTTGAGAGCGTAGGCGGTGGCCAGATCCGACAGGCTGGGGCCCGTGTACCCGGGGCTGGGCGTCGGCCCGATGATCCACTCCTGGTTGCTGTTGCCGTGGCAGTTGGAGAGGCCGACCGTCGCGCCGTCGTTACCGCTTCCCCCGAACACGTCCATGCACTGGTTGGTGTTGACGTTTCGGATCAGGTAGTAGCCGCCGCCAGCGTCCGAGGGCTGCAGATACCAGTTCTGCTTGGTGTTGGCCTGGTCGCAGTACACCGGCTCGACGAGATGGTTGTTGTCGGTGTTGAAGTCGAGGCACTTCTGCGTCTTGTCGTTGCGGATCAGGAAGCTCCCGTCACCGTTGGGCAAGATGCTCCAGTTCGCCATCGGCCTCTTGTTGACGACGATTTCGGTCCCGTAGTCGGGCGAGTCCTTCGCCAGATCCAGGGACGGCGCGAGGCCGTCTGCCTGGGGCAACCGCGGTGACAGGGACAGGCCCGCCAAGGCGGCGGTGTCCGCATGGGCCGTTCCGGTCGTCAGCGGAGACACCGACGTGGCGAGCGTGGCGAAGGCGACCGCGGCGAATGCGGCCAACGTCCGCCGCACTGGCCCGTGAGGGGTCGACTCGGTGATCATGATTGGTCTGTTCTCCTTCGGCAGTTCTTGCCTGCGAGGCCGGTTCGACGACCGGCCCCTTCCGCCGCAGCAACGCAGCACCCTCGTCCCTCTCCTCAAGCATGCTCCGAGAAGGAGGCGAGGGAGCACTCTGCCCCTAGCTGTGGCCTGCTGCGGCGGTGTCAACGTACGGGTGCGCACGCGCCGTTACATCCATCAACTGAAGGAGGCTTAAGGGACGGGCGGCGGCGGAAGGAGACGGGCACTTGTCACCGACGGCGGATGTCGGCCAAGCGCGTCATGGGGTGGGGAGGACGGTGGAGTGTGCTTCTGCAGCAGAGGCCCTATGGGGAAGTCGCAGTCGAACGAACACGGCGCCGCCGACATCTCGTATCCGATGGTCCGCACCTGCGTGAAAGAGCGCCGGCCTCTTCGACGAGTACCGCCCGCTGCTGCGGAACCGTGGGGTCAAGCCCCACATCGCCAAAGAAATGGGCCTGGACCTCACAGCTGCGAGCGGCGTACCGCAGCTGTGAGGTCCAGGCCGTCATGGTCACCCGTCGCGGGGCGACGGTGGTGCTTGTTGCCTGGTCCTGATAGCGGGGTGACTGCTGCCCGCATCAGGAGAGTTGACCGACTCTGGCGTTACCCGGTGTAGGTGAATTCGTCGGCTGGACTGCTGGGGGACGAGTAGCCGTTCACGGTCACGGTGATGTCCACGGTCGTGCTTGTGGTCTTGCCCGACAAGGGTGCTTTGGCGACGATCTTGTCCGTGTCGACCTGGACGGATGGAGAGGCGTTCTTTCCGAAATGCACGGCGGCGCCTTTCGCGAAGCCCGCGCCGGAGATGGTGACCGAGTCGTTGGCCTTGCCCCTGTCCGGGGTGACGTTGGTGACGACCACGGGTTCGGGCCCGCCGTAGGCGAACTGCCCGAGCGGGACGGCCGCGGAGGTGCCCAGGGGGTTGGTGACATACACGTTGACGATGCCGGTCCCGTCGGGCACCTCGGCAGTGATGCTGCCGTCGGGGTTGAACGTGAGGGGTTTCTGGCAGGGGACGGGGCCGAAGTCGACCTGGCTGTCCCTGCTGAAGCCGCTGCCCTTGATGGTGACCTGTGTGCGCGCTGCGCCGAAGCTGGGAATCACGCCGGTCACCACCGGCGGCTCGGGGAGGGCGGGTGCATCCAGCAGCCTGAGGTAGGTGGAGTTGGCGTGCTGAAATGCGACCTGGCCCATGAAGTCCGCAAGCGAAGCCTTGACCAAATTGTCGTCGCGGACCATGTAGTCCGTGTTCTTGGTGACGGCAGTGCCCGGCTGGACGTAGACATTGTTCCCGGGCAGAGTTGCGATCGTCCCGAGGAGCACCTTCACGTCGAGGGTCGCCGCTGGTCCGGGATTCGGGTACCAGCTCTCCGCGGTGGGCAGATCGGCCCAGGCCAGCGGGACGACGTCGTAGGCGTTGACGTAGCGCTGGTTCATGCTCCCGAACTGGGAGGTGAGGTAGTTGGCGAAGCTCTCCAGACCGGCGGTGGGTGCGGCGAAGGTGACCACGCCGAACTGCGGCTGGCTCTTCTGCCAGGTCTGCGCCTTCAAGTACAGCGCGACCATGGTCGCGATGCAGCCACCCAGGCTGTGACCGATCACGTAGACCGTCGGTTGCGGCACCCCCGTCACGAGGCCGGCGAGCGCCTGCACGAGAGTGGTGCCGCTGCCGATCTGACGCATGTCGACGATCTGAGTGAAGGCGTCCATCGCTCCCTTCGACACGGAGATGGGAGACGGGGACCCGCTGGCGGTGAACGGCACCACCGTGCCGACGTCGAGGTCTTCGAGAATGTCGGTCACGTTGGCGTTCGTCCCGCGGATGACCACGGCAATCTGGTCGTTGTTCTTGACGATGTACGCCATGTTCGCGTTGTCCGGGCTCAGCGCGAGCCACGTCGGTGACCAGCTTTTCGTCAGGGGGTTGGACAACTGCCGGGTGATGCCGGACTTGATCCGGTCGGTCTGGGCTTGCAGGGTCTCCCCCGACGGACGGGGAGTCGCTCCCGTTGATGCGATTGCCGCCAGGGTCATGGCCACCTGAGGCGTGATCGGAGTGGACTGTTGTGCCTCGGCCATATTTGCTCCTTGAACTTCCAGTCGTTGTCAAACATCTCCAATTCAATGTATTCGCATACTCGGTTTCCTGCCGGGTGCGAGGACTTTGCGGGCTCTGGTTCACTCGTTCGGAATAGGATCCGACTTCAAGCGGGACCTTGGTGAACAATTCAATGAACTGGTGACACGAAACGGCATTGTCGCGGTTTTTCCAGTGACTCGGGTGGACGGTGGAGGCGCCCCATTTGGGGGTTTCAAAGTTGCGCGGTGCGGAGGTGTCCGCGGGCTCGTGGAGTGGTGACGCAGTGTGTCGGTATTCGCTGGTTGTCGGCGTTACGGAACCCGAAGGCGTTGCGGGCGGCAAGCTTGATCACGTGGTTGATGCCTTTGTTCTTGGCGTTGCTGTGGCCGGTTTCGATGAATGCGGAGATCTCGGTGTATCCGTGGTCGACGGCGAGCTGGCGGACTTCGGGGATATCCGCGCCTCAGGTCAGACGCTTCCGCCGAGCGTGGACGGTGCGGTGGCGGTCGGCGCCGGTGCGGGCCAGGGCGAGGAAACTGCGCAGGGACTCCGGCGAGACGAGCCAGGCTCCACGGGCCGCCGCCTGGCTTCGGCGCAGGGCCATACCTCCTTCACCCACCCGGCCACGGCTTCCTCGTCCCGTTCGACAGCCCGGCGGGACCGTTACGCACCAGCAACTTCCGCACGCAGCGATGGTGCCTGCGTTCCCCGCCGGTGCAAGCCAGAAAAACCAGGAGCCGACCGAGGTCGGAACACGTAAGACTTTTCCCATGACCACAGACTTCCGTGTGCGCCAGGCCCAGGTCGTTGATGCTCCCGTACTGGCGCGGCTGCGATGGGCGTTCAAGCAAGAGGACCACGAAGGCGGTTCTTCCGCTCCGGCCCGGTCCATGACGCAGGCTGAACAGTGGATCCGGGAGCGGCTTGACGGCGGGCAGTGGCTGGCCTGGGTGGTCGAGAGGGGCGCAGAGATCTGCGGGCATGTCTTTCTCCACCTGGTCGAGCGCGTACCAGACCCTTATGAGGACAACACCCCTGTCGGCTACGTGACGAACTTCTACGTGATGCCCGAGTACCGCAATCTCGGGTTCGGGGCTGCCCTTCTCAGGGCCCTACGGCAGCATGCTCAGGAGTTGGGTTCGGATGTGCTCATCGTCTGGCCGTCCGAGCGCAGCGTGCCGGTCTACCGGCGGGCAGGCTTCCGACCATCGCCAGATCTGCTGGAAGCGCGATGAGCTCGACACGCCAACGGCGAACGGTTCGGGGCGCGGGTGTGGCGGCGTGCCCGTGAAACTGCGCAGCATTCACAACGCGCCGCACACCAGAGCACCGGGGCCTCAACCGATAGTCGACCTGTCGGCGGGCCAACGTCGATACAGCGAGTTCGAGTTGGAGTGTGACCGATGGCTGATGGTTTTGCCCTCGAAGGGGCGCTGACCCGGCTTGTCCCCACGAGCGAGGATGACCTGGATCTGCTGGCTTCATGGTTCGCGACCCCGGACTTCGTCGAGTACTGGGGAGGAGCGCCGAAACCGCGGGAAGAGGTGGCCGAGAAGTACCTGGGGCGGCGCCGACCCCGTGTGGAGTCCTTCCTCGTGCTGGCCCATGGAACACCGGTGGGATACGCGCAGTACTGGCACGCCGACACGGCCGAAGGCGGCATCGACATGGTGCTGACAGCCCAGGCACGCGGGCGCGGCCTGGGACCGGACGCCGCTCGCACCCTCCTCTCGCACCTCCGCGGGAATCTCGGCTGGCGGCGCGTGACGGTCGACCCGGCGAGAGACAACCTCCGTGCCGTACGGGCATGGCAGAAGGCCGGCTTCCGACAGGTCTCATGCGAGGGCGAGACCCTCCTCATGGAGCGCCGCCTCACAGAATGACGCCGGAACAGGGGCCGCAGCCCGGAGTGCTGTGAAGCACCATTGCACCGCGACGCCCATAGGCGTCCTTGACCGCGAGCACGATGCCGCACACCGACGACGTTGGTGATCCCGGTGCCCCAGCACTCCGGAACCAGGTGGAGCTTGTGCACTTCGAGCTGTACCTGCCTGTGCACATGCGCATGTACGCCGGCAGCCGTCAGCCCCTACGACTCCACGAGTTCAAACTCAGTAGGCCTTGACCTCAAGCGCACTTGATGTATGAGAGTCGACGTCCATGACACGCTTCCTGGATCTCGTTCACCCAGCGGCTGGGACGGCCTTGTTGAGTGAGTGGCGTACTGGTACCGCCGAGCGTTCGCGCACAGCCGTCGACGCTTTGATGGATGAGTGGGCGGCGGCCGAGACACCTTCCGGGCGCCTGGCACAGCACGTCTTCCTGTCCACGGACGGCGCCGGCCTCCTCTTCTACGCGCAGTGGACCAGCGATGCAGACCACCTGGCATGGGCCCGTGCCCGCCGCGCAGAAGTCGTCAGCCGCGTGGACACGCTCGTGCCCGGTATCGAGCGTCCCGGACTGGCCCGAACCCGCCTCCACCACAGCGTGGTTCACGACGCGGAACGACCAGCCGGCGTCTTCGTGGTGAGCACGGTGGCGGCGGGCGATGTGGAGATCCCCGTCGTGCCAGCGCCGGGGCTGCTCGCTGCGCACACCCACCTGACACCACATGGTGAGCGTGCGATTGTCGTCGCAGAATGGAGCGACACCGCCTCTCATGAAGCCACCACTGCCGATGGCGTCAGCTTCAAGCAGTACACGCTGTACCACTCATTGGTCGACGACCGCCTCTGAGGAGTGCCCACCCGGTCGCGAGTGGAGCCACAGCCGGACCGCGGCGACGGGACAAGCCCATGAGGGTGTTCTGCGGAATCGACCCGGCCGGCGCCGGCCCCCGCGGGCCGCACTGAGCCGGCGGTGTAGCTACGGCTCGCGCCGATCGCGTCGGCTCCCCGCACCACGGGCGATGCGGTACAACACGTTGGGACGCAGGGGCCCTTCGGGCACGGTGGGGTCGTCGAAGTCGTCGGCCGGGTCCCGCGTCATACCGATCCGGCGCATCACCGCCTGCGAGCGGGAGTTGGTGGCCGTTGTCACGGCAAGGATCTCAGACAGTTCAAGGGTGTCGAAACCGTAGGCCAGGACTGTCAGCGCCGCCTCGGTAGCGTAGCCCTGCCCCCAGGCCGACCGGGCGAGCCGCCAGCCGATCTCCACTCCGGTGAACGGCATGTCGTCATCCACCTGATCCAAGCCCGCGAAGCCGATGAACCCACCCGTGGCCCGCACCTCAACCGCCCACCACCCGTAGCCTCGCTGATCGAACTCCGCTTGGAATTGCGCCACGGAGGCATCGCTCTGTTCGCGGGTCAGTAGGTCGCCCAAGTGCTCCCTAACCTCAGGATCGGCATTCATCGCCGCCCATGGTTCAAGGTCGGAGTCACGCCATCGACGGAGGACAAGGCGATCGGTACGCAGTTCAGCCATGCCGCCCAGCCAACTTGAACTACGCATCCGAGGCAATCCCTTTTGGCCGGGTGCCCCCGCGCAACGGTGACGTACGCTCCGGCGCCGCAGAGGGACGGCCAGGGGGCACCTGATGCGGTCCGGGCCGTGGAATGGGTTTACCACTCGCGCATCTGCCGGGCCGTCGGCCTGGGCACGGGCTTGGCTGGGATCCGGGAGTTTCGGCGAGCCGTGGTCCCGGGCCGGAGTGCCGCGGCCCGGGAGTGGGGCGGGCGCATTCGCGAGACCGTCCGAGGGCGCATCACATGACGCAGCAGGGGACCATCGCGATAGAGCGCATGGCGGGATCAGCCGCAGCACAGGCCGAGGTTCCATTCGGCCGGCCCTGCCGACCGGTTCGGGAAAGCCCAGGTTGCACGGGGGGGAGGAGGACAGCCCAGGACGATGTGTCTCCCCGGCACGCGAGCGGGCCCCCATCGATGTGGGGGCCCGCGTGGTCTCTACCTCTGGCTGCTGTTCATGCCCGACGCAGTGCGGAGTGGCCTGCGAAGCGCGCCGAGTCGCCCAACTCCTCCTCGATGCGTATCAGTTGGTTGTACTTCGCCGTGCGGTCGGAGCGGGAGAGCGAGCCGGTCTTGATCTGACCGCAGCCGGTCGCCACCGCCAGATCCGCGATGGTGGTGTCCTCGGTCTCGCCCGAGCGGTGCGACATGACGGCCGTCCAGCCCGCCTGGTGGGCCGTGGCCACCGCGGCCAGTGCCTCGGTCAGGGTTCCGATCTGATTGACCTTGACCAGGACCGAGTTGCCGACGCCGGTGCGGATGCCCTCGCGCAGCAGCGTCTCGTTGGTGCAGAACACGTCGTCGCCGGTGAGCTGACAGCGGTCGCCGACGCGGGCGGTCAGCTCGCGCCAGCCGTCCAGGTCGTTCTCCGCCATCGGGTCCTCGATGGAGACGACCGGGTAGGCGTCGATGAGCTTGGCCAGGTAGTCGGCGTGCTCGGAGGGGGTGCGGCGCACCCCCTCGCCCGCGTAGTCGTACACCCCGTCGCGGAAGAACTCCGACGACGCCGGGTCCATGACCAGGCCGATGTCCGTGCCGGGGCGGTAGCCGGTGCGCTCGATGGCGGTCATCACGAAGTCGAGCGCCTCCTCGGCGGTACGCAGTGCGGGCGCGAAGCCACCCTCGTCGCCGACGCCGGTGGAGTGCCCGGCGGCCAGCAGATCGCGGCGCAGGGTGTGGAAGACCTCGCTTCCCATGCGGACGGCTTCGGCGAAGGAGTCCGCGCCCACGGGCGCGATCATGAACTCCTGGAAATCCAGCGGATTGTCGGCGTGGGCGCCACCGTTGACGATGTTCATCATCGGCAGCGGCAGGAGGTGGGCGTCGGCGCCGCCGAGGTAGCGGTAGAGGGGCTGGCGGTGGGCCGCCGCGGCGGCCTTGGCGGTGGCGAGGGAGACGCCGAGGATCGCGTTGGCGCCGAGCCGGGACTTCGTGGCGGTGCCGTCGAGGGCGACCAGCGCGGCGTCGAGGCCCGCCTGGTCCGCGGCGTCCCGGCCGCGCACGGACGCTGCGATCTCCCCGCTGACGTGGGCCACCGCGCGGTCGACGCCCTTGCCGTGCCAGCGCGCGGAGTCTTGGTCGCGCAGTTCCACGGCCTCCCGGGCGCCGGTGGAGGCACCTGAGGGGACAGCCGCGCGCCCCAGGGACCCGTCCGTCAGGACGACGTCGACCTCGACCGTGGGGTTGCCCCGGCTGTCGATGATCCGCCGGGCGGTGACGGTCTCGATGGTGGCGTTGACGGATCCAACTGCCGTTGCGGACATGGGAGTTCCTTCCCGTTGTCGTGTGCCGTGGCCCCGGCTGCGACAGCGCTGGCGCTGAGCCCGACAACACCAAACACTACAGCAATGCTGCACAGTTTTGCTGTACAGCATTGCTGTGCAGGTCAGCTGCGCAGCTTTGCTGGTCAACGGGGTAAAATGCCCTATGCCCACCTCGGAAGCCGCCGCCATCGCCGCCGAACTGCGCACCGCGATGGGCAAGCTCACCCGACGCGTCAAACACGAGGACCGCATCCCGCTGGGCCAGGCCGCCGTGCTCGGTACACTCGACCGCAACGGCGCCATGACCACCAGCGACCTCGCCGCCGATCAGCGCGTACGTCCCCAGTCGATGGCCCGGGCAGTGGGGTTGCTCATGGAACAGAACCTGATCACGCGCCGGGCGCACCCCACGGACGGCCGCAAGTCGCTGGTCGAGCTGTCGGACGCGGGCCGGGCCGCGCTCGAAGCGGAGCGCGGCCGCAGGGCCGGTTGGCTCGCGCAGGCCATCGAGGCCGAACTCACCGATGAGGAGCGGGCGTTGCTCGCGCAGAGCGCCGCCCTGCTGGAGCGGCTCGCCGCACGCTGAAGGGTGTTGACGGCGCCTCCCGCTGGCCGACCGCGTGCTGCTGGCGGCCGTGTACTACCGCACCAGCCTCACCGTGCGGCAGCTCGCCCCACTCTTCGGGATCTCCCCGGCCGCCGTCCGCCGGGTCATCCAGCGGTTTGGGCCCTTGCTCGCACCGGCGCCGGCCCCGCGGCCCGTCGCCGATGTCGAGCGATTGCGGATCGTGGACGGCACCCTCATCCCAGCCCGTGACCACACGGTGGGCACCTCGTCGCGCAACTATCGCTTTTCGGCAAACGTGCGCGGCCAGGAGTTGGCCGGGTGAGCGGCTGCGGAAGAAGGCATGAACCTGTCGTCGGCGGGTCGGGCCAGGTGGTGGCGGTGTTGGCGAGGGACGCCTTGACCGACAGGCCGGCCGCGGTGCGGCCTTGAAGCTGACGCAGCGGCACCTTGGACGATGACGCCGTACGGCAGACACAGTCACCCCACCGGAGGCATTCGTCATGTTGCGCGGCAAGGGCATCCATTACGACACCGGCACCTTTCCCAACGGCGACACGTCACGCCCCCTCTTCGACGTTCGGGACGTCGAACGGGACATGCGGGTCGTCGCGGAGGACCTGCACTGCACCGCTGTCCGTATCACCGGGGGCGATCCGGACCGTATCGAGACCACGGCGCGGTACGCGGCGGAGGCGGGCCTGGAGGTCTGGTTCTCGCCGTTTCCCTGCGAGCTGTCGAACGCCGAGATGCTGTCGCTGTTGACCGACTGCGCCGAGCGGGCGGAGCGACTGCGGCGCGACGGCGCCGAGGTCGTCCTCGTCACCGGCTGCGAACTCAGTGTGTTCGCCCGCGGCTACCTGCCCGGGGACACACTGAACGAGCGCATTCCGGTCCTGGCGGGCCCCGGCCGCGAAGCCGCGCTCCAGGGCATCCCCGACAAGGTCAACGCCTTCCTGGGGGAGGTCGTCGACGCCGTGCGGCCCCTCTTCGGCGGCCGCGTGAGCTACGCCTCCTGCCCTCTGGACGGCGTGGACTGGGCCCCGTTCGACATCGTCGGCCTGGACGCCTTCCGTAGCCTGCGCAATGCGGCCACCTACCGCACCGGCTTGCGCAAGGAATGCGGCCACGGCAAGCCCGTCGCCATCATGGAGGCCGGCTGTTGCACCTACCGGGGAGCGGGAGAGCACGGCGGCGCCGGCTGGTACATGGCGAGGGAGGCCGACGGCGTCACCCTCAAACCCGGCCTGGTGCGCGACGAGGGCGAGCAGGTCCGCTACCTCGACGATCTCATGACCGTCTTCGAGGGGGAGGGCGTGGATTCCGTCTTCTGGTTCAGCTTCGCCGGTTTCAGCACACCTCACCGGACATCCGGACCGGACGAGGACCTCGCCTCCTACGGCATCGTCAAAGTCCTGGACGAGCACAGCGGCTATCCCGCCGACAAGCGCGCCTACCCCGACATGCCCTGGGAACCGAAGCAAGCGTTCCACGCACTCGCCACCCGCTACAGGGCCCACTGAGCTTCCTCGCAGGGGTCACCGATCGGGCTCGTGACACGGGTCCGTGACGAGCGAGGCCCCCGGCCGGTTGAGGGAGATGCCAGCGATTGCGCGGCCTACTGCGCGGCCGGGGCCGGACGGTGGTGCGGGCGGTGATCGTGCTGCTGTCGCTGCACGGCCTGTCACCTGCACAGATCGCCGTACCGGTGGAGTACGACCCGGCCACGGTGCGCCGCCGGATCGGCCTCTTCCATGCCTGCGGGGTGACCGGTCTGGCCGACCGGCCCCGCAGCGGGCGACCGAGGCTGGCGGCCGGCGACTGCCCGCGCGGACCGCCGCGTTGCTCGAACGGCCAGCTCCTGGCCACCGCAACCCCCTGGACCAGCCCCTGGTTCCCGCCCGGTTACCGACAGAACTTCCGGAAACGCGCTTCAGCGGCCCGTACTGCTCCACGGGGCGTCACCGCAGGCATGATGTAGGCCATGACGCACACCGCTCGCCGCATGTTCGAGCTCCTGGAGCCGATCTGCCTGGTCACCTACTTCGCCGACGAGTGCAACGAGGAGCTGGCCGCGCTCGGCCACCGCACCTACTGGGACGGCTACTTCGCCAGCCGCGCCGCGCCGCTCGGGCGGGTGCCGGCACAGGTCGTGCACGCGGCCTTCTACAGCTTCGCCGACGGGGAGGCCGCGCGGCACATCCCGAGCGCATGGGAGACGATCCCGCCCGAGGCGTCCGTCGCCGCGCGGGAGCGGGGCAGCGCGGCCTCCGTACGGCGGATCCTCGGCGACGAGTTGGCCGACTCCCCAGGCCTGGTGCGCGCCGCCGACCTGACCACCAAAGCCGCGACGAGCGCGCCCACGGAAGGTCGGGTGATGTACGCCGGGATGCGCACCCTTCCGGTGCCCAGCGACCCGGTCGCCCGGCTGTGGCATTCCGCGACCATGCTGCGCGAACACCGCGGTGACGGGCACGTCGCCGCTCTCGTCGGCGCGCGCATCGGCGGCACGGAGGCCCATGTGCTCGACGCGCTGGCACGGGGCATCCACCCGCCGGAGTCGTTCGGGCGCCTCCATCACCTGCCGAAGGAACGGCTGGCCGCGGTCATGGACGGCTTGCGCGAGCGCGGGCTCGTCGACGCCGACGGCCGGTTCACCGACGCTGGCCGCGAGACCAAGCAACGCATCGAAGCCCTTACCGACGAGCTCGCCGCCCCGCCGTACGACGCGCTGTCTCCCGCCGAGCTCGACGAGCTGGTCGCCGAGCTCGAACCCATCACCGCGACGCTGGTGGCCGCGGGGTCGCAGTGACGAGCAGCGACTGACGGGACGAGGAGTCCGCCGTCCGGTGCGGCGAGATCTCGGCGCGGTGTTCGCGCCCGCGGGGCTCGACCCGACCGTCGACTTCCTGGCCGCATCCCGGTGCCGACGAGCCGTGCGATGTCGTCGTCGTGGTCCGGCTCGATATCCGGCCGACCCTGGCGTCGTCCGGACACGCTGCATGCCGACAAGAGCTACGACTACCTCCGCTGCCGCCCGTACCTACGCCAGCGTGGAATCAAGGTGAGCATTGCCCGGCGCCCGGCGCGGCGGCGAGTCCAGCAACCACCTCGGTCGAGTCCTCTGGGTCGTCGAACGAAGCAACTCCTGGTTGCTGTGCTTCAAGCGCCTCGGGCTGCGCTACGACGGCACCACATAGGGTGCTCGGGTGTT
Organism: Streptomyces nigrescens; assembly: GCA_024349765.1. Lineage (GTDB taxonomy): Bacteria > Actinomycetota > Actinomycetes > Streptomycetales > Streptomycetaceae > Streptomyces > Streptomyces endophytica. The sequence goes on from AP026074.1 coordinate 784,941, forward strand.
CCATCGGCTTGAGGTCAGTGTGTTGCCACCGGGCTTCCGTTGGGCTGCCCAGTTGCAGGTCCGGATCAACGGCGAGGAAGTGGTGGCAGAGGCGGTGGGAGAGGGAGGCCGCGGCCCGTTTGCGAAGGAGGCACTGCCCGCCGACGGTCACGGTCCCCTCTGGGCGACCGGCGAGGGGCGACGTGTAGTGCTGGGCGAGCCTGAGTGCACGGGCGGATGCTGTGGCTACCTGTCCGTGTTCGTGCAGCGGCACGGCGGGATGGTGGAGTGGTCCGACTGGCAGGTGCCCGTGGACAAGGTGCGGCCCCCAGCATTCCATTTCGACGCCGCTCAGTACGACGCCGAACTGATCCGAGCACTGACAGACCGGCGGTGGCAGGTCTACAGGAGTGATTGACGCGCCGCCGGTCCTGGGTGTCACGTGGCCGTCAGGCTGTGCGGGTGGCTGAACGAGTACGCGTCCGTGAGATCGATGAAGATGAAGATGACGATGCCGATGACGTGCGCGGACGGGGGAGCGCGGGGGAGTGCCGGTGCCTGAGCGGTAGACGCCGCGCGGTCGACCCGAGCGGCAGCATCGGCTCCGTCAGGCATGCCGTGGGCCCGCTCTTCGGCGAGCCCACAGTCTTGCGGTCATGTGCTGCGGCTCCATGCGTCGACCGTGGCGGCAGCCCAGGCCTTGACGCGTTCCGCGAACCCTTCGGCGGGGAACGTCCCGTCGACAGCGACATCTTCGATCGTGACGGAGAAACGCGATGGCGGCGCGTCCCGTCGTGGCGGGGCCACGTCGCGGACGACTCGTGGAGGGATGTTCTTCACGCGATGGGAGTTGCCAAGGCGAGCCTGATCGACAAGCTGGTTCACTTCATCGAGGCCGCCTTCGAGATATGCGTGCAGCAGCGTCCAGGCCATCGCACCATCGTCGGCGGGAAGTTGGCTGGGGTGCTGGAGCAAGAAGCACGAGACTGAGACACCGTGTAACGGCCCCCACGGTTCCTGCCGCGCGTGGTCCAACGCGAGCAAGGCCTGGAACAGGTCGTCACAGGATCGCGAGTTCATGGGAACACCGCACTCCGCGCAGGGTTTCATGCCTCCTCCTTTCTCCTTCTTGATCGTTGAGATAGAGCGTAGTGCTGCAGCTGACTTTCGGGGATTGTCATGGCTGGGCGGTCTCCCGTCGCTGCAATGGAGATCAGCTGTGACCCGGTTCCTTTTGCCGGCCTCAGCCGCGCCGGTCACGAACGTCAGCTGGAACTCCGGCCGAGACAGACATCACGCGTACCTGTTGAGTAGTTGGGGGGACCGGTGGCTCAGCGCTCCACGCGCTTCAGGCCGCGCACGGCTGGGATTGCCAGCAGCAGGGCGCAGGCGACGAGCGCCATGGACGCGGATACGCACAGCAGCGGCGCCGTGCCTGCGACGACCGCGAGCGGCCCTGCGACCGCCTGCCCAACGGGCTTCATCACCAGCGAGCCGGCCGCGTCGTACGCGTGCACCCTGCCGAGGACGTCCTGCGGGATGTGCGTCTGCACACTCGTGTGGAACATGACGATCCAGAACGCCATGCCCACGCCGCTCACCCCGTAGCACCCGGCGATGATCGGCGCGGGGAGGCCGAGAGCGACACCCAACGGCATGAGCGCCCAGAGGATCATCGAGAGGGCGCCGGCCCGTAGTGGATACCGTGGGCGGAGCCTGATCGCGACGATTCCACCCACCACGCTTCCCGCACCGAGGGACGACATGACCAGGCCGAACGTCGGTGCCCCGTAGTCGGTGACCAGCGTGCTGTTGCCGAGGGTCATGGTGGGGCCGGCGCCTGCCAACTGCCAGAGCATGAAGACGACGATGACGCTCCACAACCAGGTTCTGGCCCGGAACTCCCGCCATCCCTCGACGAGATCGGCCCGGAACGACGAGGCGCCGTCCCGCGCGGCCGGGCCCATCGGGACCGAGCGGAGCAGGAGCAGGCAGGTGCCGCTGACCGCATAGGTCAAGGCGTCGAGGGCGACCACCGTTGCCGGTGAGGAGACCACCAGCAGCAGGCCGGCCAGCGAGGGGCCGATGACGGCAGTGACGGACTCCGAGATGCGGAGGGTGGCGTTGGCCTTCTGTACGTCCTGGGCTATACGCGGGGTGATGCTGGCGACTCCCGGCTGGAAGAGTGCGCTACCTGCCCCGACCAGGGCCAGCAGCAACAGGATCTGCCACAGTGGTGGCGTACCCAGCAGGAACAGCAGCGCGAGCACTGCCTGGAAGCACAGTCGGACGGTGTCGGAGATGACCATCAGCCGTCGGGCGCCGAAGCGGTCGGACAGCACCCCACCAAAGATGATCAGTGCTGCGAACGGGGCTACGAGCGCGGCCAGCGCATAGCCCACCCCGCTCGCTCCGTATCCCGCCCGGATCACGGCGGCGGTGATCGCGACGGGGAGCATCGCGTCGCCCAGCAGAGAGGTGGTGCGGGCGGTGAAGAACAGCCGGAAGTCCGCTGCCCACAGCGGCAGTTCAGACGAGGTCTCCTTGACTTGCAGGTCGTGGGCCATGCCCGAGCCAGCCACCGCTCACCGTCCCCCGTATGCCGTTGGTCTTGACCAGGGCGACACTTTCCTGCCTCGGATGTCCCTCGGTCAACGGAATATCTTCGGCAGGCTCAGCGCGTATGCGCGTGTGAAGAGCGTGCCCAGGGGCTTCACGGGAGGAGCCACACGCGACGAGAACGGGAGGAGCCACACGCGACGAGAACGGGAGGAGCCACACGCGACGAGAACGGGAGGAGTCACACGCGGCGAGAACGGAGAACTCGGGTGATCAAGTGGGCCGGCTTGATCATCACGTTGTGCGGAGCCGGCAGGGTGAAGAATTGCCGCTAGCCCACCGCTGCTCTTGCCGCGGCTACGAATGCGGCGATCGCCGGATGGGTACCACCGCCCGCGCGGAAGGCGACCCTCGATCGACGGAACAACGGCAACTTGGTCAACACCACGCCCGCGGGGGGATGCGCCGTGGCCATTTCCGGTACGAATCCTGCCCCTTGCCCGATGGCGGCCAGGCCCAGCGCTGTGCGGAAGTCGTTGACCTGGTGGTGGATTCTCGGCTGGAACCCGGCCGCCTGGCAGGCGCGCACGGCCATCGCGTGACCCGTCGTGCCTTCCCGCGCGGTGATCCAAGGGGCCTCGGCATACGGCCCGAGCAGCTCGGCCAGCGTGTTGCCGCGGCTGGTGGTCTTGGTCGCGGTGTTGGTGGCGAGGTACATGGGTTCCTCGAGCAGGGGCACCTCGTCCACGGTGGTGTCCGGTGACGCGGGTACGAAGTCGTAGTCGTGGACCAGGGCCACGTCGAGCTCGCCGGCTCGCAGGCCGTCGGAGACGCGTGCCGAGTCGATCTCTTGCACCATCGGTTCCAGCGCGGGATGCCGTTGGGCCAGCTCGGCCAGTGCGGCGGGAACGATGGTGTGGCCACCGGAGGGGAAGGTCCCGATGCGCAGCGACCCGCCGATGCCCTCCCGCGCGCTGGCGAGTTCGGCGACCGCCAGTTCCAGGCGTTCCAGCACGGCATCGGCGTGTGCGACGAGGGACCGGCCGGCGGGCGTGAGGATCACACGCCTGCCGCTGCGTTCCAGCAAGGCCACGCCTGCCTCGCGTTCCAGCACACTCAGTTGCTGGGAGACGGCTGATGCGGTGAAGGTCAGCGCCTCGGCCACGGCGGCGATCGTGCCCCGCCGGTCCAACTCGCGAAGCAGGTAGAGGCGACGCACATCGAGCATAAGTTCAGCTTAGGTATCTCGGCAGAAATCGGCAATGGACCTACAGGATCGGCATGAGCAAGGGTGGGAGCATGAAGTCCGATCCGAATTTCACAGGCCTGTACGTCCCCCTGGTGACTCCGTTCACCGACGATCTGCGGGTGGCTCCCGATGCGCTGGCCCGACTCGCCGACGAGGCGCTGTCGGCGGGCGCCTCCGGGATCGTCGCCCTCGGCACCACCGCGGAAGCGGCCACATTGACCGCGGAGGAGAAGCGAACTGTGGTGGACGTCTGCTCAGCCGCCTGCCGGGAACACGGCGCCCCGCTGATCGTCGGGGTCGGCACCAATGACACCGCCACCGCCATCGAGTCGCTGCGCGAGCTGGCGACCAGGGGCGACGTAGCCGCGGCGCTGGTTCCCGCGCCGCCCTACATCCGTCCCGGTGAAGCGGGCACACTGGCGCATTTCACCGCGCTGGCCGACCACGGCGGCATGTCTCTGATCGTGTACGACATCCCCTACCGCACCGGGCAGACGCTCAGCGCCGACGCGCTTGCGGCACTCGGCCGCCTACCAGAGGTCGTCGGGGTCAAGCACGCGACCGGTGTGATCGATGCGACCACGGTCGAGTTGCTCGCCTGCGCACCGCACGGCTTCGCCGTGCTCGGTGGCGACGACGTCGTCATATCACCCCTCGTCGCGGCGGGCGCACACGGTGGAATTCTCGCCTCGGCCAATCTCCGTACCGCCGACTACGCCGAACTCATCTCGCTGTGGCGTCGCGGCTCCGGCGCACCCGCCCGCAGGCTCGGAGCCGAGCTGTCCCGTCTGTCCGCTGCGCTCTTCGCCGAGCCGAACCCCACAGTCATCAAGGGAGTGCTGCACGCCCAGGGGCGCATTCCCAGCCCGGCCGTCCGGATGCCGCTGCTGGCAGCCTCCACGAGCTCGGTCCGTCGAGCGGCGCTCCTGGCCGGCAGCGGCGCTCCTGCAACGGCGGCTCACTGAACCAGGCTCTCGCGGCCATCGTCGCCGCCGCAGGAAGTGCGGACCTGCCCGACGTTGTCGGTGTCGGGTCGGTGTCGTGCCCGGCCCAGGCGGTCACGCGGCACGGGCGGCCGACCGGCCGGCGGGGGCGCCATGCCTGTCCTCCGACGGCACCCTGACGTTCGCCACGTACGACATGGAGGGCTCCCACCACGGGCAGCGCTGGAGCGGCGAGGTCGGTCCGCTGACGGAGCATCACGAAGTGCAGTGCAACGGGAGCATGGACCGGACCGCGGGACAGGCGGCCGGGTCAACCTCCGGGATGGTCCCCCCACGCCCTGGCGGCCGAGGTCCGCGCCATCGAGCGTTCACCGGACCAGAGCCTCCGCGAGTTCCCGCGGCCGGGCGGCAAACGGGCTGTGGCTTCCCGGCAGGGTGTGGACGGTGAACGGCTCGCCCGCTATGGCCCGGTCGGACTCCGCGATCATCAGGTCCTGTGCGGCCGGCGGCAGCGCCCGGTCCTCCGCGCAGCGCAGGAAGGTGCGGGGGATACGGCCCCACCGCGCTGCGGTCAGCGTGATGGGGGTCGCCGGGACGGCCAGCGGCAGGTCGGGGCTGAGTGCGGAGCGCCAGCGGTCGAAGCGGTCGGCGGGCGTGTCGTGGTAGTGGGTCTGCCGCAGCTCCTCGGCGTAGGCGGGGTCCGACGAGATCGGATCGATCCGTACGGCGCCCAGCGCCTGGGGATCACCGAGGCTGAGGCTCTGTCCTCGTGCGGTGGCGCTCTCGGGGGCGCTGAGGTAGTCGAAGAACCGGGGGCGGCCGGCGGGGACGAACGCAGAGAGGTAGACGATGCGGTCGACCAGCTCGGGCGCGCGCTCCGCGGCCAGAGAGGCGGGGCCGCCGCCCGCGCTGTGGGCGACGAGCACGACACGGCCGTAGCGGCGGACCCGACGCAGCGTGTCCAGGATTGCATCGGCGCAGTGGTCCATCGTCACGTCGGCGAGCTGCGACCTCTCGGTCAGCAGACCGGGCCGGCCAGGCAGCAGGTACCCGGTGGGCAGGGGGGCGTCGAAGCCGTGACCGGGCAGGTCGACGGCCACGCCCGCGGCGCCGAGACCGGCGAGCGCGCGCTGTGTCGCCGCCCACTGCCACGAGCCGTGCCAGGCGCCGTGGACGAGAACGAAGACGGTGTTGTTCACATCGGTGTTCAGGGAGGGCGTCATGGTTCCCATCCCAGTCGGCGACAGCAGCGGCATCCATGGGAAGACCTGGCACACTGCCTGGCGATACTTTGCAGGTATGAAAGGGGGATCATGGAGGCGCGGCATCTGCGGTACGCACTCGCCCTCGCCGCGCATGGACACTTCGGCCGGGCGGCCCACGCGCTGGGTATCGCACAGCCCCCGCTGTCCAAGCAGATCGCCGACCTGGAGCGCGAGATCGGGGCCCGGCTGTTCGACCGTACGCGCCAGGGCGTGTTCCCGACCGCCGCGGGCGAGGCGTTCCTCGCCCGGGCGCGGCGGGCGCTGGAGGAGATGACGGCGGCCACGGTGGATGCCGGCCGGGCAGCGCGCGGCGAGACGGGCCGGCTGCGCCTGGGCTTCATCGCCTCCGCGCTACTCGACCCGCTGCCGGACGTCCTGGGCCGGTTCGGCCGCGAACGGCCCGACGTACGGCTGGAACTGCACGAGATGGCGTCCGGCCGCAGTGCCACCGCTCTCATCGCCGGAGAACTGGACGTGGCCGTCACCCTCGGACCGCCACGGGGCGCCGGGGCCGAGCACCTGGTGTCTGTACCGATCGGTCACGACCATCTGATCGCTGTTGTCAGCAGCGCGCACCCCTATGCCGGCCAGGCGTCGGTGAGCGTGGACCAGCTGCGGCGGCAGCCGCTGATCGTGGCTGCGGGGGAGGACGAGCCCGCGGTCACCGCCGGGCTGCGCACCCTGCTGGGCGAGGACACCGCCGCACTGGACGGTGCGACCGTCGCCAGGGACGTGCACACGATCATCGGCCTGGCCGCCTGCGGGGTCGGCGTGGGCCTCGGACCCTCCCGCATGCTGTCGGTCCCACGCCCAGGCATCCGGTTCTGCGAGGTGACCCCGCGCACGGCGCTGCCCGACCTGGTCCTGTCCTTCGCCGACCGCGACCGCTCCCCGGTGCTGAGCGCCTTCCTCGACATCGTCCGCAACAACTGCCCCGACGTCGGTGCCGCGCTCGACCGGCGGTTGGGCCACACACGAGTAGGGGATTCTTGCGCGAAGCAGCCCTGAGCGGCGCTCTCGGCGGCGACCAGGCCGCAATTTCAGCACTGTTGAAACTGCGTCAGGTACTGCCGCAACGGATCGCCCACCGGGGGGCTGGGCGAGAGGGACGCCGCCTTCGTGCACACCCCCAGCCCCGACGAACCGCAGATCACGCCCGGCAAGCTGCTGGAACTGGCGGCCGCGTGCCGCCGGTCCGAGCGCGCCCGCATGTCGTACCGCGACTGGCAAGGAACAGCCACCGTCCGAGACCTCGATCCGTGAGGCTCACGTGTTCCCTGGGCTGAGTTCACGTATTTCCCCATCCCCGGGGCTCGTGCCAGTTGGCCAGGTGAGACTTCCCACCGCCGGCCGGTTGATGGGGAGCTCCCTGGCAGTCACAGATCACGGCCGGTGTTCGATGCGCGGGCTGTCCCGACGGTACTGCCGGCTGGCAGAATCCTCGATCATGGCGAACAGCGGACTGTGGGTCGGCGTCCTCACTGCGCTGACCGCGCTCGGAGCCAGCTACATCACCGCGCGGGCAACCTCGCGCGCGGCGCTGACCCAGGCCCGGACAACCACGACGGCAGAGGCCCTTCGTGAGCAGCGCGACCGGCGTCGATCCACCTACCGGGAGATGATGGACTGCGCGCACGCATTCAATGAGGTCACCTGGCAGATCGACGACGTCGACGCGACGCGAGACCAGGAGACCAGGGACCAGCTCCTACGGCAGATGTATGAGTGCATCGGCCCGGCTATAGGGAACATGAACAAGGCGACCCATGAGGTCCGTCTTGACGGTCCTGCCGAGGTTTCCGCCGCGGCGGAGCACCGGGTGGCGGACGCCGCACGGGCGGGGCGTCGGAGCCTCTGTCGTGATCAGTGTTGGGGATGTGGCGTGGAGTGGAACAGGGGACGCCGCTTGGGCGCAGCGCCGGGAAGGAGACGGCCGACTTCGACCCGCATTCTGATGGCGTGGATTACCTCAACCACCCCGAGGACAATGGCCATGATGCCCGTCACCAGGGTGAGTGCGGCGATCGAGGCGAATGGCGCAACGATCAGCGCTATGCCCGCCAGCATGCCGATGATTCCCGAGAACATCATCCAGCCCCGCGCCGGCATGGCCGGGGCGGAGGCCGCCGTGGCCGTCACCATGATGCCGCGCAACAGCCAGCCGAAGCCGATCCACAGGGCGAGCAGCAGGATCGACTGCAGGGTGCCACGGAAGCAGATCAGTCCGAGCAGGACCGAGACCGCTCCCGCGAGGAAATGCAGCGCCCGAAGATGTGCGGGAACGTGCGCGCCGAACGCGGCGGCCAGTTGGAAGGCCCCGACGAGCAGCAGGTAGATGCCGAAGAGCACACCGATGACCTGCAGCGTCCCCTTCGGCCAGGCAAGAACCACAATGCCCAGCGCGATGGCAGCCACGCCCGCGGTGAGAGCGATCTGCCAGCCCGCGTTCGCCAGGGCGCCCAGGGTTTCGGTGGCGGAGGCGTCTTGGGGCCCGGTGCCTGCCGGGCGCGGAGGGCCGGTGCCTGAGGTGGAATCGGAGGGAGATGCCATTCCAGATCACCCTTCCAGGGGCAATGTGGTCGGATGGGTCGTTTCCATCGTCACCCGTTCGGCCCGCGATCGCCCGGCAAGGGCGAAGGGCGCTTCGGTGGCGACATACCCTCACGAGCGCTTTTTGCGCGATGGCTGTCCTGGAAGTGGTGGTCGCCGGTGTGATCGCTGGGCCGGGCCCTGGAAGCCGGGCCCCGCAAGCCTTGCGTGGTGGAACTCGGCTCTGCATCATCCGGGCCCTTCGGTCGCGCTGGAGGCACGCTCGCGAGCTTCCTGGCCGTCCGGTAGGGCCGCCGGTCCACTTGGCGGCCCTGCGGAGGGTGGCCTGCGGTGTCGGGCGAGCTCGGGCTAGCCGGCCATGGCCGGCTGACCGAAGCAGGTTGCGCGTGGGACGGCAGGGCACGGAGTGCTGCGGATGGTCCCTTGTCGGGAGCAGAGAGGGACCGACGGTGGAACTGTGCTGCTGTCGGCTCATCCGGGATCGTGCCGGGGCACCCACCCGTCGGTCACCGTCCGTGCTCGTCCGGTTCTGTGCTGACGCGATCGGCTGCTCGTATGTGGTCGGCGAGCGCAGCGACGCTGTGCTCATCGGCGTGATCGTGGCGCTCTCCGCCGATCTGGGCCTCGTCAACGAGTACCGGGCGGAGAAGGCCGTGGATACGTTGCGCGCGAAGATCCGGCACCGTGCGGTCGTGCTGTGCGACGGGCGCCCGCAGGAAGTCGAGGTGATCGGCCTGGTCGACTCAGGGTGGGACCATGACCAGGATGCCGTTTGCGTCGAGGTGTCTTGACGTACCGTCAGCTACGAGGGGCGAGGGGCGAGGGGCGAGGGGCGAGGGGCGAGGGGCGAGGGACGGGGGACGGGGGCGGAGATCAGTGCGGGACGTGCTGGCCGGCGCGGCCTCGGGCGCGCCAATCCTGGGCCAGCTCGTCCTGCCGACGCCCCGCCGGGCCATACCCGTTGGGGGTGGTGGACCTGGTCTGGGCACTCGACGGCGGCGGTGATCACTGGTCGTTCAGCCGCCCTGGCCGTGTTCCGGCGCCTGGCTGTCGGCTCGGGCCTCGCGCTGGAGACCGGCCACGCGGCGGAGTGCCTCCTTGAACCTGGCGTACTCCTGTGCGCCCAGTGCGTTGGCGTGGCGTTGCTCGATCGTGCGCATGATGGAGGCGGCGGCCTCCATCTGGAGCAGGCCGCGTTCGGTGGGGTAGATCAGTTTGGCGCGGCGGTCTGCGGGGTCGGGTTTGCGTTCCACGTAGTCGAGGCGTTCGAGGTCGTCGACGAGGGTGCCGATGACCTGTTTGTGCTGTCCGGAGGCGCGGGCGAGTTCGCTGGCCCGGATGCCGTCGGTACGCAGGTACGCGAGGACGGCGCCGGTGCGGGGCTGGATGTCGTCGAAGCCCTGCTCGGCGAGCGCGGTGAACAGCTCGCGCTGAACGGAGAAGAGGACCTGGGCGGCGAGCACGCCGAGGTCCGGGTCCCCAGTGTGGTGCTTGCTCAACGCTTCTCCCGTCCCGGCGCTCGTCCGCCGCTGTGCTGGGTCACCAGCGATTTTATTCCTCCGTCCAGGGACTCGGACGGTGTCGACCCGGTCCCGGGCGGCCCCGCAGGGGCGGGCGCTTGCGCTCCGGAGGGCCGAGGCGTAGCGTCAAGAGGTCACTAAAATTGACTATCAAGATTGGTGACTATATCGGCTGGCTCCATCACGAAGGAGCGGATGATGAGCGAACACAGCAAGTTCCTGGAGCCGATCACCCGGGAGAACGCCGCAGTGGTGCTGGTCGACCACCAGGTGGGCCTGCTGTCCGGCGTCCGGGACATCCCGGTCGGCGAGCTGAAGCACAACGTGGTGGCCATGGCACGGGCGGCGATCGTGCTGGGTGTCCCGCTGGTCGTCACCACCACCGCGGCGGACAGCATGTGGGGGCCGACCACTCCCGAGCTGGTGGAGGCACTTCCGGCCGGACACAAGATCATCGACCGCAGCACGGTCAATGCCTGGCATGACGACCGGGTTCGCGAGGCCATCGAGGCCGCCGGTCGGCGGAAGCTGATCTTCGCCGGGGTGTCTCTCGAAGTGTGTGCGGCACTGCCCGCGATCGCCGCGACGGCTGCCGGGTACGACGCCTATGTCGCCGTGGACGCCTCCGGCACCTTCAGCCGGACCAAGCGTGAGGCGGGCCTGCTGCGCATGCAGCAGGCCGGTGTCATCGTCAGCGACTACGCCACCCTCCTGGTCGAGGCCCTCGCCGACAACGGTCTCCCCGAGGCCGGCGCCTCCTACGCCGCCCTCGACATGCCGTTCGCCGTCCTGGTCGGCCAGATCTCCGCGGCCTACCAGGCCTAGACGCTCGATCCGGCCGGCAGCACGGCATGCGCGATGCCGGTGAGGTTGCCCTGTGCGACCAGGACCTCCCGCCGGTCCGACCCGTCGAGGCCGGCCGAGTAGACGCTGCCGCCCAGGTCGGTCGCGTAGATGCGCCTGTCATCCGGATCGAGGGCGATGCCGATGCCTTCCATCAGGTATCTGGGACGCTCTCGGGCGTACGCGGTCCGTCCGGCCGGTGCATCGGTGCGCGGTTCACGGTGTTGCCGCGCGCCCGGTCCCCGCGATCGGTCCAGTAGAGCAAGCGCTGTGCGTGGTCGAGTTCGAGGTCGATCGGCTCCGGCAGTCTTCGAAGAGCACGTCGATGTCGCTGCGTTCGGCCGCTTTCTCCCCCCGTGGGCAGGTCGATTCCGGCCCCAGGATCTTCCCTTGGCCCGCATCGCTCGGGCCCTGCTGGCTCCGGTAGAGGTGTCCACCCAAGTAGAGGGGTCCACCGACCGGATCGACGGCTACTCCCACATCCTCCAACTCGCCAACCAGACCTCGGCGAACAGCAACACGCAGAGCACGGCCCGGTCGCTGATGCTGCTCATTCACACCTCCAACGCGGGCTGGAACCACACCCCAACCCCTCATGTGACGAACTCTGACGCGTCCGTCCCCGCGGCGTGGTCAGGGCGCGGGGCGCCTCAGCCGGCGGCTCAGGAGGAGTGCCCCCGCGCCCCCGACCAACGAGGCGGCGGCGAGGCCGGTGAGCGCGGTCTCGGCCCGGGCGTCATAGGTAGACCCCGTGGCGGGCAGCGAGGGCCGGGCGGAATCGGCTGCAGTGGCGGCTTGGAGGACGAGATCGGTGACCGCTTGGGGGTGGGAGATCATGGCCACGTGGGAGGAGTCGATCTCCACTGTGTGTGAACCCGCACGCTTCGCCTCGAAGCGTTCCTGGTCGGGGTTGATTGTCTTGTCCTGCTTCGCGACGAGGAACCACGACGGGATGTGTCTCCAGGCCGCCACCTTGGCCTTCTCCGAGAACGCGGTCGTGGCCACGGGGCGTTGGGTCACCGCCATGAGCCTTGTGGTGCTCTCCGGCAGGTCGGCGGCGAAGACCTGATGGAGCCTGTCGGGCTTGAGGTAGAGGTCGGTCCCGTGGACGCCGCCGGCCCGGTAGGGAACGGAGTTCGTGGCGGTGCCGAGTTCGGTGGGGAACCTGGCGGCCAGGGACATACCGTTCTCGCCCACGTCGGGCATGAGTGCCGATACGTACACCAGGGACTTCACATGGGGGTTGCCTGCGGCGGCCGAGCTGATCAGGGAGCCGCCGTACGAGTGGCCCACCAGCACGATCGGACCCTTGATGCTGTCCAGCACGGAGGCGATGTAGGTGGAGTCGTTGTACAGCCCGCGGAGCGGGTTGGCGGGGGCGATGACGGCGTAACCACGGCGTTCGAGCCGCTCGACCACCCCGTTCCAGCTGGAGGCGTCCGCGAACGCGCCGTGCACCAGCACGATGGTGGGTTTGGCCGTGGTCGTGGTCGTGCCGCCGTCCGCGGCGGCAGGAGCTGCCACGGTCGTGCACAGGGCCAAGGCGCACCCGGCCGCGATGACGTGTGTGCGACGTATTCGGCGCCGTGAGCCGGGGGCCGGGCATGCTGCCATGGCGTTCTCGCTTTCGGTGAGACTTATGGCATCTGAGTGTTCCCCCCTCCGCACCGGCAGGCGCGGCCGTGCACTCCAATCGGGTGGTCCGATGACCGTCCGGTGCCGTGCGTAGAGCACCGGCTCGACTGGCTTTCCGTCGTAGCAACCGTGCCACTGCGCGAACGTCCGCTCGCCTCGGGCAAGCCACTCCCCGGCTCAGGTTGCCGTCGGCTGCGAACCACGGGCCATCGCGATCCGTGCACAGGGCCCCTGCGGTGTTCGTAGGTCGTGTCCTACATGGCTGTTGATCGTTGGCGGAAGATCAGGCCGCGAACGCGTGGGGTGTGCATATGACGTCCGTTTCTCCTCGTCCGGGACCGATTCGTGTCGGTGTGGTGGGTCTGAGCGCGAGCGGCGGGTGGGCGGCCGCCGCCCATGTGCCGGCGCTGGCCGGGCTCGACGGATACGAGTTGCGGGCGCTCAGCGCCAGCAGCGACGAGTCGGCGCGTGCGGCCGGCAGAAGTATGCGGTGCCGCTGGCCTTCAGCAGTGCGGAGGAGTTGGCCCGCTGTGAGGAAGTCGATCTCGTGGTCGTGACGGTAAGGGTTCCGCAGCACCTGGAGCTCATCCGGCCTGCGCTCGAAGCGGGAAAGATGGTGTTCAGCGAGTGGCCGCTGGGTGCCGATCTCGCGCAGGCCGAGGAGCTGGCGGACCTGGCGCATCGCAGGGGGGGGGTGCTGACTGCCGTGGGCCTGCAGGTCCGGTCGGCTCCGCCGCTTCGGTATCTGCGGGATCTGGTCGCCGAGGGCTATGTGGGGCGGGTGCTGTCGACCAGCATGCTCGGGTCGGGTGGCTATTGGGGCGCCACGTACGACGACAGCCATGCGTACCTGCTGGACGTCACGAGCGGCGCCACGCTGCTGTCGATTCCCTTCGGGCACTCGGTCGACGTGCTGGCCATGGTGCTCGGGGAGTTCCGCGAGGTGTCGGCTCACATCGAGAACCTGCGTCCCGAGGTCATCCACGTGACGAGCGGGGCGGTCGCGGCCAAGAGTGCAGAGGACCAGATCGCCGTCACCGGTCTGCTCGAATCCGGGGCCGTGGCCGCTGTGCACTTCCGCGGTGGAACGTCCCGTGCTACCGAGTTCCACTGGGAGATCAACGGCACGGAGGGCGATCTCGTCGTCAAGGCCGATCAGGCTCAGTGGTGGTGGGGGCAGCTGCGGTTGTACGGCGCCCGAGGCAATGACGGTGTCTTGACCGAACTTTCGGTTCCGCCCCGCTACCAGCGGTCGCTGACGCAATGGACCGAGCGATCCGCCGAGCCCGCCTACAACGTCGCCCACGAGTACGCGCTTCTGCGCGACCAGATCACCGGGAGCCTTGCGCCGGACACGGACGGCGTTCCCGACTTCCGGCACGCGGTCCGGCGGCAGGGCATGTTGGAAAGGATCCGAGAGGCGGCACGGACCGGCCGGAAGGTCACACTCGCAGAGCAAGGCTCATAGGCGGGCTCGTCAGGACTCGGGCGAGCCACTACGCCGACGCTTCCCGAGCGCCCACGTACCGAATAACACGCGAGCGGTACGCCGGGTTTCTCTCTGGCGCGCTGCTAAATTCGCGACTAAGGACCGCATCAATACCCCTACCGGTTCTGCATTCGGACCGGCGGCCGGATCCAAAACTCCGTGCATCGCCGACGTTCATGGGAACGACGATTCAAGTGCGCGGCGAAGGGACATGCTGTGACGACCGTCCGTGAAGCCACCATCGATCTGCTCAGGAAGCACGGTCTGAACACATGGTTCGGCAATCCCGGCTCGTCCGAACTGACCCTGCTGGAGGAATTCCCCACCGACTTCCGTTATCTCCTGGGGCTGCAGGAAATGGTGCCGGTCGGTATGGCCGACGGTTTCTCGCAGATCACCGGACGTCCCGCGCTGGTGATGGTGCACACCGCGCCCGGCCTCGGCAATGCAGTGGGCGCCCTGTACAACGCCTACCTGAACAAGACGCCGCTCATTGTCATCGCGGGCAACCAGCGTCGTGTCATGCAGAATCAGAAGTGCCTCCTGACCAACGAGGACGCCGTCCTGGTCCCACGTCCGTTCGTCAAATGGTCCGCCGAGCCGGCCATCGCGAGCGAGGTACCCGCGGTCCTCGCCCGCGCCATCCACGTCGCGATGTCTCCGCCCACCGGACCGGTCTTCGTCTCCGTGCCGATGGACGACTTGCCCTACGAACTCGACGAGGCCCAGATCGCGGAGATCGAGGTGATCCGGGACCGCGAGGTCATCCACGCCGGAGGGTTCCGCAAGGACCTGGCGAAGAAGATCGCCGGCCGGCTCTCCGCCGCGAAGTCACCCGCTTTCGTCGTCCACGGCGACTTGGAGCACGCCGGAGCCTGGGACCCGGTCGTGAAACTGGCCGAACGCAGCAAGGCCGCTGTGTGGACGGCACCGCTCCCGGGCCTGTCCGGTTTCCCCGAGAACCACCCCCTGTACCAGGGCATGCTCCCGCCCGGCGCCGGCTGGATCTCCGAAGAGCTCAAGGGCCACGACCTCGTCGTGGCGCTGGGCGGCCCGGTCTTCCGCTACTACCCCTACATCCCCGGCTCGTATCTGCCCGAGGGCACCTCCCTCATCCACATCACGAGCGACCCGGACGAAGCCGCCCGCGCACCCGTCGGCGACGCCTACGTGGCGGACGTCCGGGCCGCGGTGGAGGCTGTGCTGGGCGAGATCTCCGAATCTTCGCGCACCGCCCCCAAGGCCAGGCCCGACGTACCCCGTCCGGAACGGGCCGAAGTCCCGATGCAGGCCGCGGACCTGTGGACGGCTGTCGGCCACGCCGCTCCGGCGGACGCCCTGTTCGTGACCGAAGCCGGTTCCAACGAAATCCCGATCACGTCATTCGTACGGCCCGGCGCTTCCCTCTCCCACATGTCCGCTGTCGGCGGGGGCCTCGGATTCGGGCTGCCCGCCGCTGTCGGTGCCCAACTCGGTGCCCCGGACCGCCCGGTGCTCGCCCTCATGGGCGACGGGTCGATGCACTATGCCATCACGTCCCTGTGGACCGCCGCCCGCTACAAGGTCCCACTGACGATTGTCGTCTCCTCCAACGAGGAATACGGAGTACTCAAACAGTTCGCCGACATCGAGAGCACCACCGGCGTTCCCGGCCTGGACCTGCCCGATCTGAACATCGTGGCCACCGCCGCGAGTTACGGCATCGACGCCCACGAAGCCACCGACACCGACCAGGTCGCCGAGATGCTCCGCGCCGGAGTCGACGACCGGGAACGCCCGACCCTCATCAACGTCCGGACGAACAAGGTCAAGAAGGTCGCCCCACGCCTGGCTTGAGCCCACCAACCAGCAGAGCAACGCCCTCGGCGTCGGCGCCCGTGCCACCGTCGTCCATGGGGCCGCTACGAGGCGCCACCCAAACTTCTGCCGGCGGGTCACCTCCGCCGCGATGTCGCCCCGTGAGGTCATCGCCAGCTTTCTGAGGATGCTGGACACGTGGGTGGTGACGGTGCTTCGGGCGATGGACAGCCGAGATGCGATCTCGGGAGGGGAACACCCCTCGGCCACGTGCTCTGCAACGAGGCGTTCGGTGTGGGTGAGCGCTTCCATGAGCAGATCGGGGTCCTCGCTCAGCGAGCCTTGACAGCGGTAGGCGTCACCGAGCTGGTTGGGGCCGCCGCTGTGGTCGGCGCGCTGTTGCGCGGCGGCGTATCGCTGTGCGTTCGCAAGGTCTCCCTGTGCCAGGGCGAGGTGGACCAGATCGGGTGTCAGAAAGCTGAGGTTCCGCTGGTTTCCGCTGGCCCGGTGGCCGCTCCCGAACATCTCGGCGGGTCGGGAGTAGGCGCGCTGGACATCGCCCTGTGCTGCGTCCAGAAGGGCGTCAGCGCCAACGGCGGATACTCGTAGAAGGCAGCGGCCGCCTGAGCGGCCAGAAACAACGCTGCCAGCCTCATTTGCGGCGACGTCTTCTTGAGCGGCTTGGGAGCCTACTTGCTCAAGTCGCCGATGGCTGTGGAGTCGAGCGAGCCGGATCGAGGGCGGAAAGCCCCCCCTCCCTTCAAGCTCCTGACCAGCAGTGCAGGGCAGAGGATCGGAATGGCAGTTCTGCGACATTACCCCTGCCGACAAAGATGATGTCGCAAAATTACCAGCCCCTGAGGCGTGGAACCTGGTGAATTGATCACACAATGACTGGCGCTTCACAGGATGGAATTCATGGCCTCGACGACCACCGCCACCACTCCTTCCGGCGATACCGGATTGCCGACGCGATCGCCTCTCATCGGCTGGCTGGCCGTCGCCTCGGTGATGCTGGGACTCTTCTCGATCGTCACGACTGAGATCTTGCCGATTGGTCTGCTCACATCGATCGGATCCAGTTTCACCATCTCAGACGGGATGGCCGGCCTGATGATGACCATGCCCGGACTCCTTGCAGCAGTCTCCGCACCCCTGCTCACAGTGGCGACCGCACGGTTCGACCGCCGCCTCATGCTCTGTGTGTTCATGGCCCTGCTGGCCATGGCCAACTTCCTGGCCGCTGCCGCATCCAACTACTGGCTCATTCTGGTCTCCCGCATCATGGTCGGCATCACCATCGGCGGCTTCTGGTCGATCGGAGCCGGACTGGCCGAACGCCTGGTACCCGCTGAATCCGTTGGCCGAGCGACCGCAGTCATCTTCTCCGCAGTTCCCCTGGGCTCCGTGCTTGGTGTCCCGGCCGGGACCTTCATCGGTGATCTGGCAGGCTGGCGGGTGACGTTCGTCGTCATGGGCGCCCTGACCATCGGGGTACTCATCATGCTGCTCCTGGCCATGCCGGCACCCCCGCCCGCCGGGGGCACGCGGCTGAGCGTCCTGCGCGCCATGTTCCGCGGCGTGAACACCCGCTTCGCGCTCCTGCTGACATTCCTCGTCGTGTTGGCTCACTTCGGGACGTACACCTACGTGACCCCATTCCTGGAACAGGTCACACACACGAGCTCCCAGCAGATCACGTTGTTCTTGCTGATCTACGGCGTCGCGGGGATCGCCGGCAACTTCCTGGGCGGTGCAATGGTCACCCGCCGACCGCGTGCCGTCTTCGGCCTGGCAGCCGGCCTGATCGCGGTGGTCACCTTGCTCTTGCCGATCCTGGGCCGCTCGGCGATCGGCGCCGTGGCTCTGCTGATCGTCTGGGGTGTCGCCTACGGGGCTGTTCCCGTCTCGTCCCAGACATGGTTCGCCAAAGCGACACCGCACGCACCCGAGGCCGCCTCAGTGCTGTTCACCGCCTCCTTCCAAGCGACCTTCTCACTTGGAGCCCTGACAGGCGGAGTCGTCGTGGACCACAGTTCCCCGTCCATGGTCATGACGCTTGGCGGAATCATCGCCGCCTGCATGGTCTTGGCGGCATGGGCTCACTTCGCACGAGGTCTCACCTGGCCTGATGGTGGGCAAGACCGGGACGCCGAGCCGAACGCTGGTGGCGATGATGCGGAGTCTCCGAGCCGCGGTGAGATCACGAGTGCAGCCCGGCAGAGCCTGTGAGGCCTGGGCTTGTATCGAAGGTGCTTGTCACAGCCACTCGTTCCCTGGGAGTTGGCGTTCGCCAACCCGCAACCTCAGCGAGAACTCTGGGGCGACGATCCCGGCACATAGGTCTCCTCGCCTTACGTTCTGCGCGGCCGGGCACATCCCGTGGTGGTTCAATTCACAGTCCCGATCCGCACACCGAAAACACCCGCGCCAAGCTGGAACGCCTGGTGGCCCGCGGCATCCTCACCGAGCCCGAGCCCGAGCCCGAGCCCGAGCCCGAGCCCGAGCCCGAGCCCGAGCCCGAGCCCGAGCCCGAACCCGAACCAGAGCCCGGGCTGTTCACCTTCGCCGATGCAGCACCAGCCACCTGCGGCTGAGTGCTTCACCTGGCGAGTGAGCGCCCGAGCTGGCGGGGCTGAGCTTTTCAGTTGGTGTATTGGGTGAAGTCGTGCGTTCTCCCAGTCAGGTGCCGCTGGAGGGCTCAGTCTGGCTTCGGCGTGGATCGTAGGCGTTGCATCTGGGTGTGGCTGAGCTCGTACGCCCGTCGCATATGACGGGCGATCACCTCCAGCTCGGCCTCGCTGTGGTCGTCGAGCAGCGACTGCCACGCCGGACCAAGGTCGTCCCACACCGCGGTGACGCGGGCGATGCGCTCGGGCACGGGCGTGACCAGCACCCGGCGTCGATCCTGCCGGTCGGGCGCGCGGACCACATAGCCACCACGCTCCAGCCGGTCCACCAGCCGTGTGGCCGACCCCGTGGTCAGACCCGTCATCTCGGCGATCTGCTTCACGGTGCGCGGCCCGGGGTCGGCCGTCAGCAGGCTCAGGCACTGCACGTCAGTCGGGTGCAGCCCGAGATGATCGGCGACAGCCTGGTTGAACAGCACATACGCCGCCAGATAGCGGCGCGACTCCATCGACAGCTCCTCGCGCAGCCGGTCCCGGCGTGCGTCTGTCACCTGGATCACACTCCAAATCGCTGCGCGGCGCAGCAGTCTCTGCGTAGTATTCACTGCGCGACGCAGTGAATGCGTCGCGCACCAATACTATCCACTGGGGGAACCATGCTCACCATCGCCGTCACCGGGGCCACCGGAGCCCAGGGTGGAGCCACCACACGCGCTCTACTGGCCGCGGGCCACCACGTGCGCGCGCTCACCCGCCGCCCCGACTCGCCCGCCGCCGACGCCCTGCGCGGCCTCGGAGCCGACGTGCGCCACGCCGACTTCGACGACCGCGCCTCCCTCGACGTCGCCCTCTCCGGGGCGGACTCCCTCTTCGCGGTCACCACCCCGTTCGGCACCGACACCACCACCGAAACCCGGCAGGGCAAGGCCCTCGTCGACGCCGCGGCAGCCGCCCGCCTCGGACACATCGTCCTCACCTCCGCCGCCCACGCCGACCGCGGCACCGCGGTCCCGCACTACGAGAGCAAGTACCTGGTCGAGCAGTACCTCCACACAGCCGACGTGCCCTGGACCGTGATCGCCCCGGCGGCATTCATGGACAACTACGCCAGTGGCTGGACCCTCGACGGGCTGCGCGACAACACCTTCGCCTGGCCCATGCCTGCCGACCGGCCCCTCACGCTCATCCCCGCCGCCGACATCGGCGCCTTCTCGGCGCTGGTCCTCCAGCGCCGCGACGAGTTCGCCGGCCGTCGCCTCGACATCGCCTCCGACGAGTGCACCCCTGGCCAGATCGCCGAGATCCTCGCGGTGGCCACCGACCGGCCGATCGCTCACCAAGAGGTCCCGCTCGCCCATGTCCGTTCCCGATCCGCCGACTTGGCCGCCATGTTCGAGTACTTCACCACCGCCGGCCTCGATGTCGACGTCGCCGGGCTGCGACGCGACTACCCCGAAGTCGGCTGGCACAGCTTCGCCGACTGGGCCGCCGACCAGGAATGGTCCGCACTCCTGGCCCCCGCCCCGGCGAATCAGTGAGACCCCAACCAAGAGCGCACCCCCACCCTTGCCACTCAATGAAGGAGCATCATCGTGAAACCCATCGGCTACTGGCTCAACCGCACGGACAAGGCCCTCACCCGCCACATGAACGACATGCTGGCGGAGGTCGCGCTCACCCGGATCGCCTGGCAGGTCCTCAACGTCATCCACGACACCCCTCGCGTCACCGACGCAGAGGTACTGTCCACTCTCTCCGCCAACGCCGATATCCCCACGCTGACCGCCGCCATTGACGCCGTGCTCGTCGATGACTGGGCGACTCGTCCCGCACCGGACCGGCTCTCCCTCACCCCCGATGGCCGTCTGCGCCTGGCCCACGTCGCCGAGCGCGTCGACGCGTTCCGCAAGCTCTCCACCGCCGGCATCTCCCAGGACGAGTACTGCACGGCCGTCCACGTCCTCGAACGCATGACCCGCAACCTCGACACAGCGTTGGGCGTCGCCTCCACGCCATGAGCCATCGCGGAACGCCCAGTTTCGCCCCACCCGCCAACTGATGCGCTCAGCCGTGCCACATCAGACGCTCATCCGTCGAGTGAAGTACTCGGCGACACCACCCAAGTGACCGACTCAAGCCGACATTCTCCCTCACGGGCCAGAACGACGCCTGCATCAGGCAAGCCGGCGGTTGGCCGTTCCAGGGTTGCCTGGGCTCACATGCACCCGGATAGGTGCTGCCAGTCCAACCACGCGGCGTTATCCGCATGTGCCCGTAGCCATCACGCAAGCGCGGCCAGCAACAGATTCACGGCGAGACAGGTTGGTGCGGGCCAGGTATGGCGTCACAACAACACCAACCGGCGTGGCCCTTCTCATGTCACGGCAGCCCGTTCGGATGCTGCGCGGCTGCGGTGAAGCAGACGATCAGCTTTCACGTCGGCGTGTGCAGTGGGGCCGGCGTGGGCTGACGGGGCTGTCGAGGCCGCCTACGGCCGCACGGATGTGAGCCGGTCCGCGCCGGTTCCCGCCCGCGCACCACCAGGAGGGCTGCCCGTCTGCCGCGCGCGGATGCATGCCGAGGTTGTGCTCGTCACACAGAGGCCATGCCTGCCACAGACACTCGGTGACAGTCTCCTGCGCGGCGTCGGCGATTGCCATCAAGGCGAGGACAGGGTTGTCCGCCGAGTCCGGTTCCAAGACATTGCCGTGCCACTCGCCGTTGGCCAGGGCTATGTAGACGTTCTCGGCCTCGCCCTCGTTGTACGGGGGGATTCCCTGCAGTTGCAGAGGTCCTTGGTCTGGCAAGGTCACCGCAAGATCCCGATTGACGAGGGCAAGAGCCTCGTCCCACAGCGGGTACTCGCCCAGCAAAACCCGACGGGGCTCGGGGAGATCGAAGAGAGCATTCATGGAGACCATCCTGCACGGCGGGCGGACGGCACTACCGTGCACCACGACGTAACAAAGACCTGGCAGGCCCCACACGACCCCGAGTACGCCACGAAGCATCTCTACGCGATCGCCGACGGCGAGGTCACACCGAGGAGGGCGAGCCCGAAGCCGTATTCTGCATGGATGAGTTCGGGCCGCTCAACCTCCAGCCCCCCAATGGAGGCTTGGAGCAGTTTTGTGTTGTGTGAGGTGGGTGGGGCGCAGCATTTGCGTGGACTTCGCCGTTGGGGATTTGGCCGCTGGGGACCACCGGCAACGCTACGACCGCAGAGACGGGAGGGAATTGAGGCCCTCTCCGAGTACGTCGGTCAGAGGGGGAACGCGGGTCGGTGTGCCGTCAAACGATCATCGTGGGATGAGTGTGACTGAGCGCTGCCGTTGGCCTGTTGAGCGTTGTGGTCAGTCCGACATCACGGCGCGGTACTCGGGCGCGAGGTCCCGTGCTCCTTCGCACGGACGGCGGGCGGGGGCTCTTCACCGAAGACCCAGGGCGCCAGTACGACCAGCCAGCCGTCCGGGTCCTCGAAGAGGACGGCGCCGCGTTCCGGCCAGTAGGGATTCGCGGCGGGCACTGGGCTGTGCCCGTGCTCCGCGAGCCGTCGGGCGGCGACGGCGACGGCTTCGGGGCCGCGGAGGTAGAGCACCAACTGGTTCTCCGGGTGCGGCTCGGGGATGCGGGGTGGATCGCCGTGCTGCAGGAGCTCCATGTGCACAGGGGTGCCTGGCAGGCCGACGACGATGCCGTCGTAGCCGTGGTGGCCGCGCCATTCGGCGAGTACCGGCAAGCCGAGGACGTCGCGGTAGAAGACCAGAACGTCGTCGTAGTTCGCGGTCGGCCGGGCGAAGCGGACCGCTCCCACCTCGAGGTGGCTGGGCCAGGAGTGAGACATGGGGCGATGCTGGCACACGCCCGCAGGTGCCGAAACGGGCTTTGGACCTACGACCGGAGACCGACGCTCCACCACTGGTCATTCGCGGCCATGACCTGCGGCCGCAAACGGCACCACGCACGTTGAAGGACACGCACGCCTTGCCATGTCGCCGCTCAGGAGCGGAAAGCTACATGCTCACTCCGGTGCACTGCGGCGACGCCCCACAGCTCATCGCGGTCAGTCCCGGCTGCCAGCGGCAGGTCACGTGCCTGGACGAGGAGCGCGCAGGTGCCGGCGGCGGGCCAGCTCTTCGTCGTCGACCAGGGTGAGCATGGGCTGACCCGGTGCGCACATCATGGTGACGAGGAAGCGGCTCCTGGAGTCCGTCCGGTTGTTTCCGTCCTGGTAGTGGATGACATCGCCGCCCGGTTCCCAGAACGTCTCCCCGGCCTTGATCACCCGCTCCGGCTCACCTTCCAGCTCGAAGAGCATCTCCCCCTCCAGCATGTAGCCGAAGGCAGGTCCCGAGTGGCGGTGCGGAGGGGTGCCGGGATCGCCGGGAGGGAACTCGACGATAACCGTCATTGCCTCCGCCCCCTCCGGAACGAACGGCGGTTTCGCCGACTGCAGCACGGTGAGCGCCGTCTTCCATGCTTCTGAGCGCGGTTGGCTCCCGGCGCCGCCTGCTGCCTGTTCGTTGTTCGACATGGCGAGGTCTCCAGTGCTGGGTCGGCCGGGTCAGGTGAGCCAGTCGGTGTAGTGGGTGGGGGCGATGCGTGCGTCGCCATGGGTGGTGAGCACATCGCCGTCGACAGCGGCGAACATGCCGGCGGTGTCGTCGGTGACGACCGTGCGGCCGTCGGTGCGGGCGTTCAGGGTGATCCGGCCGAGTTCGTCGAGGGGACGGACGTCGGGCCCGCCGACGTTGAGGGTTCCGTTCAGAGGGGTACCGGCGGCGACTTCGGCGACGGTGTCGGAGACGTCCTGGGCAGCGATCGGCTGGAGTGGGGTGGTAGGCAGGCGGACGGTGTCGCCCTCGGTGGTCCAGGACATGACGGCGCCCATGAACTCCATGAACTGGGTGGCGCGGACGATCGAATAGGGGATCGGCCCGGCCTTGAGGATGTCTTCCTGCAAGACCTTGGCGCGGTAGTAGGCGAGGTTGGTCACCTGGTCCCCGCCGACGACCGAGAGGATGACGAAGTGCCCCACCCCGGCCTTTTGGGCGGCGGCCAGGAGGTTGTCCATCGAGGTCTGGAAGAAGGCGGGAGAGGCATCGTCGAAGGTCGGGGAATTCGTCAGATTGATGACAGCGTCGGCTCCGGTCACCGCCTCCTTCACGCCCTGGCCGGTGATCACGTCGACACCCGTGGACGGCGAGTGCGGCACGGCCTCGTGCCCGCCGGCGTTCAGCTTCCTCACGACCTGCGACCCGATCAGACCGGTACCGCCAATGACTGCGAACTTCATTGGTCACCTTTCGCCGTGCATCGAGAGGTCATGCGTCCAGATTGGGGCGATACAGTGCACGGCGCACGCTGGCCCGTGCGCTCCTGGGTTTGCCGGTGGCGCTGCACGCGTAAGTGCCGCTCCGGATCGCTGCCAATGCGACGGCACGGGCCGGTCCGGCGGCCGGCTGCGGTCAGTGCTGCCGGGTCTCAGCGACTCGATATTGTCGCCAAGGAGAGCACCTCAGGGGAGCCCGGATCGAAGTTGAACCGGATCTGCACCTCCTTTCGTCGGCTTCGACCCCCGAGATTCGGCTTGTAGGTGGTCAATGGCCGGAAGCGCGACGAGGAGGAGTCGGGGGACACCTCTGCCATCTCGCGAGTGTGCGGGCCCTGCCGCGTGCGCGCTCTCGCCGACTTCATGCCTGAGGTCGTCCCATTTCGCTGGTCAGGGGGTGTGCTCGCCCGGAGCGCCGCCGCCGAGGACGATCACGTGGTAGTCATTGATCTGTCGGAGACGCTCAACCACAGCTTGCTCGTCGTCAACGTCGCCGGGTTGGCCGACAGGCGATCAGTGGCCGTAAGCGCGACGATGGGAGCAAAGACCGATATCCGGAGGCGAGAAGGACGGGCAGCGAAATGGCTCCTGGTGGTGACATGTCCGGCGTGAGGGGCGATGCGTTGTCGTGACTGCGGCACCCAGTGATTCCGTCACCCCTCGTCGGCCCATCCTCGCGGGTCAGACCGTCGTGGTCATCGGCGCCAGCTCGGGGATCGGCCTCGAAACCGCGCGGCAGGTGCGGGCAGATGGCGGCAGGCTGGTCCTGGTCGGCCGCAATCCCGAACGGCTGCAACGAGCTGCGGACGCATTGCATCCGCTCAGCACGGCGGCGTTTGATGCGACCGACACCGACCGTCTCCAGCAGTTCTTCCAGGGGCTGCCCGGTCCGGTGGACCATGTGATGGTGACGGCCGGCAGTCCTTCGTATCGGCCCTTGTCCGGCATGGATCTCGAGGACGCTCGCCGTGAGTTCGGGCAGCGGCTCGCCCTGACACTCGGTGTCGCCCTCTACAGCCGCGACAAGGTCCGAGCCGGCGGCACGTTGCTGTTCATGGGCGGTACCGGCGGTCGGCGTCCCGGCGTGGGGATGAGCATCACGTCCGCCCTCACGGCCGCGCTGCCTGCTCTCACCGCCAACCTGGCGCTCGAATTGGCGCCGATCAGGGTGAACCTCATCGCTGCCGGATTCGTCGACACGCCGCTGTCGGCCTCGCTGTTGGGTGATCAGCTCGATGCCCGGCGTGAGGAGTTGCGTTCCACGCTTCCCATCCGACGTGTCGTCGGCCCTGCGGACGTTGCCGCGCTGGCCGTTCACCTCATGTGCAACGACGCGCTCACCGGCGGCACATACGACATCGACGGCGGCCAGCAGCTCCTTTCACACTGACTCCGCCGCGTGCCAGGACCTGGGGCCGCCGGGGCTGCATGCCGGTCGTGCGGGTGCGCGGTCGCGGTTCCGAGCGAGTGTCGATAGTGGGCATGACCTGCTACAGGTCAATACCGGCTGGACGTGATCAACGGCTGTCTGGCCGGCACCGGCTTGGCCCTGGGCCCGTAGTTCTCCAAGCCTGGGCCTGCTTAGCTATTGCCGCTGGTCAACGGCTTGATTTCGAGTGTAGCGAGCTGACTGGCCGTCATGTTGTCGGAGTTCGTGATGCCGGGTGCGGCGTTGGTGGTGACAGCGTTTGGCGGTGGCCTGGTGGCTGTTCCGGAAGCGGGACCATGGGAGTGTTGAGGCCCAGGGGTAGGCGGTGGAGTTGGAGGCGGAAGGCGGTCGGTCCCGCGGTACGCGGCCGCGGGACCGATCGCCTTTCCAGGGGCGTCAGTTGGTGACCGTCTGGAGGGTGGAGCCGCTCGACGGGGCGAAGCTGACGTCGCCGTTGTAGTTGCCGGTGACCAGGTGTGTCCCCTTCGGCAGGGGGTTGAACTGTGCGCTGGCCCGGCCGTTGACCAGGGTGACGACCTGCGGGGTGCGCCCGGTGATGGCGAGGGCGACGGTGCCGGTGGGGGTGCCCGTCCCGGGGGACACCGCGGTGACCGTCGCGGTGACGGTCACCGTGTCGCCCGTCGACGAAGGGTTCGGCGCGGAGACCACGACAGTGGAGGTGGTGGCCCGGTTGACGGTCTGGGGGTCGGTGCCGGTCGACGCGGCGAAGCTGGCGTCCCCGCCGTAGGCGGCCGAGATGGTGAACGGGCTGCCCGTGGTGCTGTTGTAGGTGTGGGTGATCGTGGCGATCCCGCCGGACACCGGTGCGGTGGCGGGGGCGGTGCCGTCGCCGAAGGTGAAGGTGACGGTGCCGGTGGGGGTGCCGGACGTGGCGGACACGGTCGCCCTGATGGTGACCGGTTGGCCGGACACGGAGGGGTCGGGGGTCGAGGTCACCGTGGTGGTGGTCGGGACCTTGCTGAGTGTCTG
This sequence comes from Streptomyces nigrescens, assembly GCA_024349765.1. Lineage (GTDB taxonomy): Bacteria > Actinomycetota > Actinomycetes > Streptomycetales > Streptomycetaceae > Streptomyces > Streptomyces endophytica. The sequence goes on from AP026074.1 coordinate 811,152, forward strand.
GGTGTCGGTGCCGGTGGAGGTCGTGTAGTTGGTGTCGCCGTTGTAGGTGGCGGTGACGGTGAATGGGCTGCCGGTGCGGGTGGTCCAGGTGTGGGTGACGGTGGCGACGCCGCCGGACACCGGTGCGGTGGCGGGGGCGGTGCCGTCGCCGAAGGTGAAGGTGACGGTGCCGGTGGGGGTGCCGGCCCCGGGGGCGACCGGCACCACCGTGGCGGTGAGGGTGACGCTCTGCCCGGCTCCCGACGGGTCGGGAGCGGAGGTCACGGTGGTGGTGGTCGCGGCCTTGTTGACTGTCTGGGCGTCGGTGCCGCTCGACGTCGCGTAGTTGGCGTCGCCGTTGTAGCCGGCCGTGACGGTGAACGGACTGCCGGAGGTCCCGGCGTAGGTGTGGGTGAGGGTGGCGACCCCGCCGGAGAGGGGGGCGGTGGCCGTGCCCGTGCCGTCCCCGAAGGAGAAGGTCACCGTGCCGGTCGGGGTGCCCGCCCCGGGAGCCTGCGCGTCGACCGTGGCCGTCAGGGTGACGCTCTGTCCGGCGACGGAGGGGTCGGGGGCGGAGGTCACGGTGGTGGTGGTCGCGGCCCGGTTCACCGTCTGGATGTCGGTGCCGGTGGAGGCTGTGTAGTTGGTGTCGCCGTTGTAGGTGGCGGTGACGGTGAATGGGCTGCCGGTGCGGGTGGTCCAGGTGTGGGTGACGGTGGCGACGCCGCCGGACAGGGTGGCGGTGGCCGGGCCCGTGCCGTCGCCGAAGGTGAAGGTCACGGTGCCGGTGGGGGTGCCCGTTCCCGGGGCGACCGGCGCCACCGTAGCGGTGAGGGTGACGAGTTGGCCCACCACACCGGGGTCGGGTGCGGAGGCCAGCGACGTCGTGGTGGCGGCCTTGCCGACGGTCTGGGTGTCGGTGCCGTGGGACGTCGTGTAGTTGGTGTCGCCGTTGTACGTGCCGGTGAGGGTGTGGGGGCTCCCTGAGGTGCCGGTGTAGGTGTGGGTGACGGTGGCGATACCGCCGGAGAGGGTGGCCGTGGCGGGGCTCGTCCCGTCGCCGAAGTCGAAGGTGACCGTGCCGGTCGGGGTGCCGGTGCCGGGGGCGATCGGGGTCACCGTGGCGGTGAGGGTGGTGGGTTGGCCGACCACGGTGGGGTCGGGGGAGGAGACCACTGCGGTGGTGGTGGCGGCCTTGCCGACGGTCTGGGTGTCGGTGCCGGTCGACGTCGTGTAGTTGGTGTCGCCGCTGTAGGTGCCGGTGAACGTGTAGGGGCTCCCGGACGCGGTGGTGTAGGTGTGCGTGGTGGTGGCCAGGCCGTTGCTGAGGGGCGCGGTCACCGTGGGGCTGCCGTCGCCGAAGTCGAAGGTGACCGTGCCGGTCGGGGTGCCGGTGCCGGGGGCGGCCGGGGTCACCGTGGCGGTGAGGGTGGTGGGTTGGCCGACCACGGTGGGGTCGGGGGAGGAGACCACTGCGGTGGTGGTGGCGGCCTTGCCGACGGTCTGGGTGTCGGTGCCGACCGACACGGTGAAGCTGGTGTCCCCGTTGTAGCTCGCCGTCGCGGTGTACGGCCCGCCCTCGCTGGAGTAGGTGTGGCCGATCCGGGCCACCCCGCCGGACAGCGCCGCCGACGCGGCCGGGGTGCCGTCGCCGAAGTCGAAGGTGACGCTGCCGGTCGGCACGCCGGCCCCGGGACCGACCGGCGCCACCGTCGCGGTGAGGGTCACCGGTTGACCGGTCACCGAGGGGTCCGGGGTGGTGGCCAGCGTGGTGGTGGTCGCCGCCGGCAGCACGGTCTGGGTGTCGGCGCCCGAGGACGAGCTGAAGTTGGCGTCGCCGCCGTACCGGGCGGTGATGCCGTACGGGCTGCCGTTGGCCCGGGTGTAGGTGTGCACGACGGTCACCACGCCGCCGGCCAGCGGTGCCGTGACGGCCGCCGTGCCGTCCCCGAAGTCGAAGGTCACGGTGCCGGTCGGCACCCCGCCGCCGTTCGGCGTCGGGGCCACGGTGGCGGTGAAGGTCACCGGCTGGCCGGTGACCGTGGGGTCGGGCGAGGAAGTCACCGTCGTCGAGGTGGTGGCGGCGCTGGCCGTCACGGCGTGCGACGCGGTGGCGGTGGCGGTGGTGAAGTCGGGGTCCCCGCTGTAGTACGCGGTGACCTGGTACGGGCTGCCCGACGTGGTTGCGTAGGCGTGGTCGGTCGTCGCGACCCCGCCCAGGACCGGGGTGGTGACCGGCGCGGTGCCGTCGCCGAAGTCGAAGGTGACGGTCCCGGTGGGGGTGCCCGCGCCCGGAGGAACCGCGGAGACCCGCGCGGTGAAGGTGACGTTCTGCCCCGCGGTGGACGGGGCCGGGGAGGAGGACAGCGTCATCGTCGCGGTCACCGGGCCCACGGTCTGGGTGTCGGTGCCGGTGGACGCGTCGAAGTCGCCGTCGTCGTTGTCGTGGTAGGTGGCGGTCAGCGCGTAGGGGCTGCCGGCGGTGGTGGTCCAGGTGTGCGGGGTGGTCGCGGTGCCGCCGGTCAGCGGCACGGTGACCGAGGGGGTGCCGTCGCCGAAGGCGAAGGTGACGGTGCCGGTGGGGGTGCCCGCGCCCGGGGCGACCGGCGCCACGGTGGCGGTGAGGTCGACGGACCGGCCGGGCACCGAGGGGTCGGGGGAGGAGGCCAGGGTGGTGAGGGTGGCCGCCGGGGTGACGGTCTGGGTGCCGGTGCCGCTCGACGCGGTGAACCCGGCGTCCCCGCCGTAGGTGGCGGTGACGGGGAAGGGGCTGCCGGCGGTGGTGGTCCAGGTGTGCGGGACGGAGGCGGTGCCGCCGGTCAGCGGCACCGCCACCGGTGCGCTGCCGTCGCCGAAGGCGAACGTCACGGTCCCGGTCGGCGTCCCGGCGCCCGGTGCCACCGCCGTGACGGTGGCGGTCACCGTCACCGGCTGCCCGGACACCGACGGGTCGGGCGAGGAATCGACCACCGTCGTCGTCAACGACGGCTGCACGGTGTGGCTTTCGACCCCCGCCGAGGCGGTGAAGTCGTCGTCGCCGCTGTAGTGGGCGGTGACCGTGTACGGGCCGGCCGCCCCCGTGAAGGTGTGCGTGGTCGTCGCCCAGCCCCGGGACACGGGCGCGACGACCGGTGCGGTGCCGTCGCCGAAGTCGAAGGTGACCGTCCCGGTCGGTACCCCGGCGCCCGGCGAATCCGGCGTCACCCGGGCGAAGAACGACACCTGACCGCCGGTCACCGACGGCTCCGGGAGGTCGGTGAGGGTGGTGGTGGTCGTGCCCGGGCCGACGGTCAGGGTGCTGGCACCGCCGGACGCGGTGAAGTCGGCGTCGCCGTTGTAGGTGGCGGTCAGGGTGTAGGGGCTTCCGGCGGTGGTGGCCCAGGCGTGGCTGGTGGTCGCCGTGCCGTTCGTCAGGGGGGCGGTGACCGAGGGGGAGCCGTCGCCGAAGTCGAAGGTGACGGTGCCGCTCGGGGTGCCGCCGCCGGGGGCGACCGCCGCGACCGTCGCGGTGACGGCGACCGGCTGGCCGGGCACCGCCGGGTTCGGGACGGCGGCGATCGAGGTGGTGCTCGCGGCCGCGGTCACGGTGTGCGCGGCGGTCGCCGTGGTGGGCCCGAAGTCGGCGTCCCCGCCGTAGGACGCGGTGACGACGTACGGGCTGCCGGCGGCGCCGGCCCAGGTGTGGGTGACGGTCGCCGCCCCGCCGACGAGCGGCACCGCGACCGGTGCGGTGCCGTCGCCGAAGTCCACGATGACGGTGCCGGTCGGGGTGCCGTCGCCCGGCGCGGTCGGGGTGACCGTCGCGGTCACGGTGACCGGCTGGCCGGAGACCGAGGTGTCCGGCCCCATGGTGATCACCACGCCGGATGCCGCCCGGCCGACGGCGTGGCCGGTGGCGCCGGCGGAGGCGGTGAAGTCGGGGGCGCCGCCGTAGGCCGCGGTGATGGTGTAGGGGCTGCCGGTGGTGCCGGCGAAGGCGTGCTGGGCGGTGGCCAGCCCAGCCACCACGGGCACCGCGACCGGTGTGGTGCCGTCGCCGAAGTCGAACGCCAGGGTGCCGGTCGGGGTGCCGGCGCCCGGCGCCACCGGTGCGACCGTCGCGGTGAAGGTGACCGGCTGGCCGGCGACCGACGGCTCCGGCCCGTCGGCGACCGTGGTCGTGGTGGCGGCCGGCAGGACCGTCTGGGTGGCGCCGGCCACCGCGGTGGTGAAGTCGCCGCTGCCGTTGTAGACGGCGCTGATCGCGTAGGGGCTGCCGAGGCTGCTGGTCCAGGCGTGGGTGAACAGCGCGGAGCCGCCGGTCAGCGCAGCTGTGGCGGGGGGCGTGCCGTCGCCGAAGTCGACGGTGACGGTGCCGGTCGGCACCCCCGCTCCCGGCGGCACCGCCGCGGCCGTCACCGCGACGGTCACCGGCTCGCCCACCACCGACGGGCCCGCGCCGGCGGTGACCGTGAGGGTGGCCGCGGTCTGCACCACGGTCTGTGTGATGGTGACCGTGGAGGACTGGAAGTCGACGGTGCCGTGGTAGGTGGCCGTGACGGTGTAGGGGCTGCCTCCGGTGGTGGTGTACGCGTGCACCACGGTCGCCAGTCCGGCCACCGTGGCGGTGGTCACGGGCGGGGAACCGTCGCCGAAGTCGAAGGTGACCGTGCCGGTCGGGTCCCCCGTCGCCGGGGCGATCGTGGAGACCGCCGCGGTCAGGGTGACCGGCTGGCCCACCGACGACGGATGGGGCGAGGCGACCACCGTGGTGGCGGTGGCTGCGGCGTTCACCGTCTGGGTGTCGGTGCCGGAGGAACCGGTGAAGTTGGTGTCGCCGTTGTAGGTGGCGGTGATGGTGTAGGGGCTGCCGGCGGTGCTGGTGTACGGGTGGACGGCGACCGCGGTGCCGTCGGCGACCGGTGCCCGGACCGCCTGTGAGCCGTCGCCGAAGTCGAAGGTGACATACCCGGTGGGGGTGCCGGCGCCGGCCGCGGCGGACGTGACGGTCGCCGTGAAGGTGACCGGTTCGCCGGTCGTCGAGGGGTCCGGCGCGGACACCAGCGTCGTCGAACCGGCCCGGTCGACGGTCTGGGTGTCCAGCCCGGACGACCCCGCGAAGTCGGCGTCGCCACTGTAGACCGCGGTCACCGAGTAGGCGCCGGCGGCGGAGTAGGCGTGGGTGGCCGTCGCCGTACCGCCGGCCAGCGGTACCGCGACCGCCGGGGAGCCGTCGCCGAACTCGAAGGTGACGCTGCCGGTCGGGGCGCCCGAGGCGGGCGGGACCACCGCGACCGCCGCGGTGAAGGTCACCGTCCCGCCGACGTCCGACGGGTCGGGCGACGAGCTGACCGTCGTGGAGGTGGTCGAGACGCTCGTCGCCACGCTCTGCACGGCCGTGCCGACCGAGGCCATGAAGTCCCCGTCCCCGGCGTAGGACGCGGTGACCGTGTAGGGGCTGCCCGCGGTGCTGGTCCAGGCGTGGGTCACGGTGGCCAGATTGCCCAAGACCGGTGCGGTGACGGTCGGGGAGCCGTCGCCGAAGTCGAAGGTGACCGACCCCGTGGGGGCACCGGCGCCCGGCGGCACCGGCGTCACCCGCGCGATCAGCGTCACGGTCTGGCCCACCGCCGAGGGCGAGGCCGACGAGGTCACCGCGGTGGTGGTCGCGGCCGGTGCCACGGTGTGCACGAGGGTGTCGTCCGACGGGGCGAAGTTACCGTCGCCGCTGTAGTGGGCGGCGATGGTGTAGGGGCTGTTGGCGGCGCTGGCGTAGACGTGGGTGACGGTGGCCGAGCCGTCGACCAGCCGGGCGGTGAGGACCGGACTGCCGTCGCCGAAGTCCAAGGTGGCCTCGCCGGTCGGAATGCCGGCACCGGGTGCGACGGGGGAGACGGTGACCGTCACCGCTTCACCGGTCACCGACGGGTCGGGCGCGGCGGTGACGGTGGTGACGGTGGCCGACTGCTCCACGCTGTGCAGCGAACTCCCGCGGGATTCGGTGAAGTTGGTGTCGCCGCCGTAGCTGACGGTCACCGCGTACGGGCTCTGCGAGGCGTTGGTGTAGGCGTAGGTGGTGCTGGCGGTGCCTCCGGTCAGGGGCACCGTGACCGGTGTACTGCCGTCGCCGAAGTCGAAGGTGACGGTGCCGGTCGGGATGACCGAGGACGCCGGGACGCCCTGCACGGTGGCGCTGAAGGCGACGGTCTGTCCGGTCACCGACGGAGCCGGTGTCGCGCTGACCGTCGTCATCGAGACGGCCTTGATGACCACCTGACTGTCCGCCCCCGCCGAGGGGTTGAAGTTGTCGTCGCCGCTGTACGTCGCCGCGACCGTGTACGGACTGTCCGACACCTCGGGGTTGGTGTGGCTCACGGTCGCCGTACCGCCCGCGACCGGCGCCGTCACCGGCGGGCTGTCGTCGCTGAACTCGAAGGTCACGGTGCCCGTGGGCGAACCGGCGGCCGGCGTCTCGGGGGTGATTTTGGCGACGAAGGTCGTCGACTGGCCCACCGGCGAGGGGTCGGGCACCGACGTCAGGGCCGTGGTGGTGTCGGCCGGCTCGACGGTGTGGTCGTCGGTGCCGCTGGACGCGGTGAAGTCGGCACTGCCCTGGTAGGTGGCGGTGACGTGGTAGGGGGTCTCCGCGGCGGCGCCGTAGACGTGAGTGGTCTGCGCGGTGCCGCCGGTGAGGGCCGCGGTGACGGTGGGGGTGCCGTCGCCGAAGTCGAAGGTGACCGTCCCGGCGGGGGTGCCCGCGCCGGGCGCAACGGTGGTGACCGCCGCGCTGAACGTCACCTCCTGCCCCACGGTGGAGGGGTCGGGCGCGGAGACCACGGCGGTGGTGGTGCCGGCCGGCTGCACCGCCAGGACGACGGTCTGCACGGACGCGGTGACGTCGGCGTCGCCGTTGTACGTGACGGTGACGGTGTAGGGGCTCTGCGCGGCACCGGTGTAGCTGTGCGAGGTGGCGGCGGCCCCGTCGGTGAGGGGGGTGGTGACGGTGGGGGTGCCGTCGCCGAAGTCGAAGGTGACCGTCCCGGTGGGGGTGGCCGCGCCGGGCGGGCTGGCGGTGACCGTCGCCCCGAATGTCACCGGCTCGCCCACCGTCGAGGGATCGGGCGTCACGGTGACCGCGGTCGTCGAGGAGGCCGGGCCCACGGTCTGGGTGGCCGCCCCCGTCGAGGGGGCGATGTCGCCGTCGCCGCTGTAGGTGACGGTGACGATGTACGGGGTGGCGGACGCGTCGGCGTAGGCGTGGTCGACGGACGCCGTCCCGCCCGTCAGCGGGGTGGTGACGGTGGGGGTGCCGTCGCCGAAGTCGAAGGTCGCGCTGCCGGTGGGGGTGCCCGCACCGGGCGGGACGGCGGTGACCGTCGCGGTGGCGGTGACCGGCTGGCCGACCACGGTCGGGTTCGGGGCGACGCTCACGCCGACGGCGGAGGCGGCCTGTTGGACGGTCTGGGTGTCGGTGCCCGTCGAGGCGGCGAAGTCGGCGTCCCCGCTGTAGGCGGCGGTGATCGCATAGGGCGTCTCGGCGGCGTCGGGGTAGGTGTGGCCGACCGTGGCGGCGCCGCCGGCCAGCGGGGCGGTGACGGTGGGGGAGCCGTCGCCGAAGTCGAAGGTCACCGCCCCGGTCGGCGCCCCGTCCCCCGGCGGTACGGGAGCCACCCGCGCGACGAGGGTGACGGACTGCCCGGCCAGCGACGGATCGGGGGCGGACCGCACGGAGGTGGTGGTCGAGGCCGCCCCGACCACCTGGGTTTTGGTGCCGGTGGACGCGGTGAAGAAGACGTCGCCGCCGTAGGAGGCGGTGACCTGGTAGGGGGTCTCGGCGGCGTCGGTGTAGGTGTGGCTGACCGTGGCGGTGCTGTCGGTGAGGGCCGCCGGCACGGGTGCCGAGCCGTCGCCGAAGTCGAAGGTGACGGTGCCCGACGGGGTACCGGTGGTGGACGGAACCCCCGTCACCACCGCGGTGAAGGCGACCGCTTGCCCCACCACGGAGGGCGCCGGCGCGGAGCTGACAGTGGTCCGGGTGGACGCCTGGTAGCCGTAGCCGCCGCGCACGGTCACACTGCCACCCGGCGTGGTGATGACGAGGTCGGCCGGGCCCGGCGTGCCCGGCGGCGTCACCACCAGGAGCAGGGTGTCGGAGAACGCCCGGAACGACACCGCGGGCACCCCGTCGACGGTGACCGCGGTGGCCCGGCTGAGGCCGGTGCCGCTCACCACCAGGGTGGTGCCGCCCCCGATCGGTCCGGTGCTCGGGCTGACGCCGGTCACCGAGGGCGCCGCGACGTAGGTGTAGAGCAGCTGGTTGCTCACCCCGCCCAGGGTGGTCACGGAGACCGGGACGGTGCCGGGGCCCGCGACGGGCGGAGCGGTCACCAGCAGCTGGCTGTCGGAGACCGCGGTGGGGAAGGCCACCGCGTCTCCGAAGCGCACCAGCAGCGCGGTGTGCAGGTTGACGCCCACCAGCTCCACCACATTGCCTCCGCCGACCGGGCCGGTGGTGGGCATCAGCCGCGAAATGCTGGGCCAGTACAGGTAGAAGAAGTATCCGATGCGGGCGCTGCCGCCGGGAGTGGTGACGGTGACCGGGACCGCGCCGGTGCCCGAGGGCGTCACCGCCACGATGGTCCGGTCGTCGAGCACGGAAAAGCTCGCCGCCCGCCGGGTGCCGAAGTACACCGCGGTGGTGCCGGTGAAGCGGCGCCCGACGATGGTCACCAACGTGCCGCCGCTGTACGGGCCCTGGTCGGGGAAGACCCCGGACAGGCTCTGCAGACCGGGCGCCGCGGCCCGGCCGGTGAGGTCGGTCCGCCGCAGCGACGCCAATGCGGCGGCCGGCCGGTTCAGCAGCCCGGGCAGGCCGTGCAGCAGGGCGCCGCTGTCGAGCGCCCGCGGCAGATCGGCGCGGTCCGCGGAGGTGCGCAGCACCAACTGGTCGGCCGCGCCCCGCACGGCGAGCGGCACCGGTGCGTTCAGGGTGGGCACGACCTTGCGGGAGGCCGGGTCGATGACCGCGAGGCAGTTCCCGTCCCGGTCGGTGATCAGAAAAGCCCCGTTCGGGCGCTCCGGCGTCAGCATGCGACCGTCCTCGCCCGGGTCATCGCTCCGGTGACCACATCGACGCCTCCCCCTGGGCGTCCCTCCATGGGAGGCGCGGTGGTCAGTGCCGGGAGCCGGCAGCCTCTGACGACCACGGCCACGACCGCGCGGCGCAGGCCGGTGAGGGACACGGGGCGAACCTGACGGACTGCATGCATGACGGCTCCAGGCCAGCTCACGGGCCTGTCGCACCGCTCGGCGCACGCGGGGTGCCGAACGGCCCTGACCTGCATGCCTCAACGGAGGAGCGCGCTCGGGATGCCTCGTCAGCACGAGGCACCGAAAAGGGCAGGACGCCTTCCACTCCCCCGGAAAGGATGGGCGGCCCGCCGGAATCGGACGGTGTCAGTAACCCATTCCGGTGACGGCGGTGGCAACACTCCGCGTTCGGTGTCACTCGAACGGACCAGTGCATCAAGATGATGCGCGGCACGATGTCTGGGCTTCGGAGCTGGAGGGGGTGCTGCTGCGGATCGGTCACCGGTTCGGCCGGGGCGATCTGCGGCGGCGGATGCGGGACTACGTGCGCGGGCTGCTCGGCAAGAAGGGCACGACTTCGGCCGGCGTGCAGCGGCAGTACTCGGGCACGGGCGGGACGTGCAGAGAACTGCCAGGTCGCGGCGTTCGCGGCCGATGCCTCGACGCGGGGCCGCACCCTGGCCGACCGGCAGCTGTACCTGCCGAAGTCCTGGACGTCCGACCGGACCGGTGCCGGGCGGCAGGGACGCCTGACGGCCTGGCGTTCGCCCCTCATCTGCCTGGGGCGACTACGCGCCGCATTCTCAAACGATCACTGAGTCGGATCAGTCGTCGAAGGACTTGAGGAAGTGGAAGGCGGCGATGGTAAGTCCTTCGCGCATATAGAAGCGGTGGGCCTGGGTGCGCTGGGTGCCCGAGTCCAGCTCCAGCGAGTGACAGCGCAGTTCGCGGGCGCGTTCTTCGAGGTGCGCCAGGAGTGCGTGCCCCACCCCGCCCGAGCGCGCGGCCGCGGCGACGACCAGATCGTCCACATAAAGAGAGCGCAGCGCGACGGTGTTGACAACGATCCGCCATCCCGCCACCCCCAGGCAGGCACCGTCGTCATCGAAGGCCGCCAGGAACCGCAGTCCTTGCCCGTACCCCTCCTCGTACACGCTGTGGAACAGCTCGGGAGTCAGATGCGGGCGGAGTTCCTGCAGGACCGGGAGAACGCTGCCCAGGCGCGGGTCACCAGGCTCCAGGTCAAAGACCTTCACGCGATCAGCAATAGGCATCAGCGAGGTGGCTCCGCTCTGAAGTCATTCCTAAGGTCGCGCCGTGATCTTTACGGCGAGAACTAATCCTACAACTTGCCGGAGTCATATGGTTCTTCGTTGCCTTCACCGTCCACAACGACGATCTCACTCGTCACGGTCGCTCCGGCACTCGGGCACTCGGGCACTCGGGCGCTCCGGAACCTCCGGAGCCCTCGAGCCCCGCACGTCCACTTTTGGGCGCGGCTGTACACCCAAGGTCGATAGCCGCACGAGCGCACCCGGTGAGTGGATAAGTCGGGCGGTGACGGCCAGAGCTGCGGCTTGGTCCTGCGCACTCCGGTGGCGTGCCGGAGTTTGTGTACGAAGTTGTTGTCGAGGCGCGCCTGGCGTAGACATGCCTCCCATGTTGTGGACGTTGGGTTCGGCAAAGGACCTGTGGACCTGTGTCTCCCGCCTTGGATTGGTCGTGTCGGGGCGGGAGGGGTTGGGGGCTGAGGAACATCGGAACGAAAACCGGCGCTAAGCCCTCGTCGTCCCCGGTGGGCGGCAGATGGTTCGCCGACGGCGGGCCCGGTCTGAAGTCGTCTCCCAGATAACACCCCAATGTCTGCGGTAACTTGATCCGTCACCTGCGGGAGACGTTCTCCGGCCGCTACATGAAGCGGCCCTGTTATCTGTGGCAAGAGGGAAGCGGTGCCCGCCGTCGTACAGCTGCCGACCGGGAAGGCTCTCACCGTCCGGATGGCGGCCGACGTCTTCCTGGACTCGCTCGACAACCCGAACGATCCGCAACTACGGGATCGGGGTGGGCAAGACCGCCGAGCGGCTCGGCGAGGCCCGGCCGCTCGCCTCGGTCGCGGACGACGAGATCGGCGAGACCCTCGAACTGCTCTGGGGTACCTCCGCGGTGAACACCTGGAGCTCGCGCCGAGCCGCGGTGCTGTCCTGACTCGGCTGGTGTGGCGAGCGCGGCTACGACGGCCCCGCCGTCCCGGCCCGGCGCGGCCTGAAGGCGGTCGCCGGCGCTTGCGGGGTTCGGGGCGTCTACACGATCTGGAAGTTGGCCATCATGGCCATGTCCTCGTGTTCGAGGTTGTGGCAGTGGATCATGTAGCGGCCGCGGTAGCCGTCGAAGCGGGCCAGGACGTCGACCACCTCGTACGGGCGGACGTCCACGGTGTCCTTCCATCCGGCGTCGCTCGCTCGCGGAGGTCTGCCTCCTCGGGCGAGGACCTGGAAGTGGGCGAGATGGATGTGGACCGGGTGGTGGAAGTCGCTGCTGAACCGCCAGCGTTCGACGGTGCCCAGGCGGGGTGAGGCCAGCGTGGTGGCGGTGCCGAAGGGGCGGCCGTTGATGGTCCACATCTGCTGGTCATCGCCTCCCTCCGTACGGCGGAAGTCGAAGCGGCGCACGGCCACCGCATCGTTCGAGGACAGCGTCTCCATCCGGGGCAGCCGGGCCGGCACGGTGCTGTCGTCCTTCTCCCGGCGGACGATGCGGAAGCGCATGACCTGACGCATGCTCCTCTCGCCGAGGGTGTTGACCAGGGTGACCTGGCTGCCGACCGGGTAGGCGGAGAAGTCGACGATGACGTCCATGCGTTCGGCAGGGGCCAGGGTGAGGTTGGCGAGTCGCTGTGGGGTGGCGAGCAGGCCGGCGTCGCTGCCGATCCGGGTGAACGTGCCCCGCCCTCCTGATTCCACCTCTAGCGCGAGTTGGTAGCGGCGGGCGTTCGAGGCGTTCAGCAGCCGCAGGCGGTAGCGCGTGCTCGAGACCTCAAGCACAGGCCAGGGAGCGCCGTTGACGAGCTGTACGTCGCCCAGCACCCGGTCCATGAAGGCGTCGTGGACACCGGGCGTACCCGTGCAGGTGGGATCGAGGGCGGGGTAGCGGAAGGTGCCGTCGGCGTCGAAGGCCCGGTCGCAGAGCATCAGCGGGATGTCCCGCTGACCGCGGGGCAGCGGAAGGGCGTCCTCTTCATCGTCGCGGATGAGGAAGAAGCCGGCGAGGCCGCGCCATACCTGCGGGGCGCTGAAGTCCATGCGGTGGTCGTGGTACCAGAGCGTGGCGGCCCGCTGGTTCAGCGGGTACTCGTACGTCCGGTAGCCCTCACGTACGTTCCAGTCGGACGGCGCCACGTGCATGGCGTGACCGTTGCGCTGGGTCTCAGGGCCCGGCGCGCTCACGCTGCGGGCCACGGCCCGCGAACTCGGCATGGCCGCCCCCAGCCTCTATCGCTACTACCCCGACCACCGCGCCCTGGTCCAGGCCGTCGTCGCCGACCTCTACCTCGATCTCGCGCGCGCCCTGGAAGCCGCCCGCGACCGCGACCCAGGCGCGCCAACCGGACAGAAGCTGGCTGCCGCCGCCCGTGAGCTGCGTACGTGGGTCCTGGGCCACCGCCGCGAGTTCAGCCTCCTGTTCGGCAAGCCCGTCGCGGACGCGGGCACCGCGCCGCAGGACCCGTCCCACGAGGCGAGCTGGCGCTTCGGCGGGGTCTTCCTCGGTCTCATGACGCAGCTGTGGAAGGAAGACGTGATCCCCCCGCCGGCGGGCGGGCGCGGCGAGACGGCCTGGCTGGAACAGCTGGAGGAGCTGCGCGAGCACCTCACCGAGGACGTGCCCCTCCCGGTGCTGCGCGTCTTCATCGAGGCGTGGGTGAGGCTCTACGGGATCGTCTCGATGGAAGCCTTCGGGCACCTCGACTTCGCCCTCGCCGACCCCGAACCCCTCTTCGAGCAGACCTTGTACGAGGTCCTGGCCCTCCTCGGGGCCACGTGGGAATGACTGCCCCGTAGCCGCGCGGTCCCGACTAAAGCGGGCGGTCTGCGCGGGTGAGCCCGGTCAGGCGGGACAGGGCGGCGAAGCCGTCCTCCGTGCCCGGCCAGTGCGCGCGTACCGCTTCGATCCCCGCGCGCCGTACGACACTGCGCAGGACGAAGGCGACGATGATCGCGTCGTCCGCGTAGCCGATGACGGGCAGGAAGTCGGGGATCAGGTCGATCGGGCTGGCCAGGTAGACCATCAGCAGCGCCAGCCGGACCCGCACACCGCGCGGCATCGTCTTGTCGCCGGCGAGCCGCTTGAGCAGCCGCAGCAGGTCGGGCAGCAGCCGCAGCGCCTCGCCCAGCAAGACGCCCTTCGGACGGATCAGCAGCAGGACGATCAGCAGCGCCAGCCACGCGAACAACAGGCCGGCGCCGATCCCGATCAGAATGTCCCACCACATGCGCGCACTTCCCTATGCCGATCAGTCCAGAGCCCGCCGTCGCGCCGAGCCGGGCAGCTCGCTGCGGTCTCAAGGGACGCACGGGTCGGCGGGCAGGGCCGCCTCCTCGAACGCCGCCGGCTACCGCCCTGACTATCACGTCGTAGGCGCGGACCGCTCCGGTGTGGATGGAGCCGACGATCCGCAGGATGTCCTCCCAGTGCCGCTCGATCCTGGCCAGGTCGACCCGGCCGCGAGCTGCGTCCTGGAAGGCCCCGTAGTCGGCAGTGCGGTCGATGCGCCACATCTTCTGGTCCGGCAGGTCCGCCAGCTGCGGCGCGTACGTGAATCCGGCGAGCGTGAGCAGGCCGAAGACGATGTCGGGGTACGACGCAGTGTCGGTGACGATCATCTCCGGGCGCTTGCCGCCGTCGCGGTCGTAGAGGATGTCCAGCACGTACAGCGAGTCGCGCGGTGCGCCAGCCACGACCTTCCCGCCGAGCCCGGCGGCCTGGTCGTTGATCATGTTGAGCCAGGTGGCGCCGCCGCGGCGGCCGAAGTACTTCGGGTTCGGCCGCGCGTACACGCTCGGCACCGGGACGACGAACCGTATCCCGTCGACCGAGGCGACGCCGCCGCCCCACGCGCTCGTGAGGCTGATGGACGCCTGGTGCTCGATCAGTGTGACGTTCGCGGCCCGGTAGGTCGCGAGGCGCAGGTAGGTCTGGTCGACGTGACTCAGCCGTCCGTACTTCAGCGCGTCGATCCCGCCGATCACGGGGGTGTAGCCGACGTTGCAGCCGCGGGCGACCAGGAGCGCGGCGATCGTGACGTGCAGGTCCTTCAGCCGCGCCTCGCCGCCGGTGACCGACGTGACCGCCTGGTCGGCGCCGGTCCAGGAGAACACCTCCAGCAGGACCTGTTCGAGTTCCGGCTCCAGCGCGGCCAAGTGCAGCCGCCCGTCGTCGTCGAAGACGATCTGCGCGTTGTCCGGTAGGCGCCCGGCGACCTCCCGGTACGTTCCGTCCAGCAGCGCGGCCTGGGCCGCCAAGTGCTTGCCCGCATCCCCGGGGAGCCCGAGGGAGGCCAGCACGGTGGGCCTGGCCTGCTCCCACGCCGCTCCGGAAAGCAGCTTCGCCCGAGGATCGCCCCACTTGGAGGAGTTCTTCGCGAACACCTCCCGCCAGCGCAGCATCCGATGGAACTGCTCCAGCACACAGAAGATGTACGCCTTCCAGTCCACCGTGCCCGGCTCCAGGTGCGGCGCCGAGAGCACCAGGCGCTGCCACGAGCCGACCACGACTGCCGAAGTTCAGCCCCCCGCAGAAGCCCAGGTCAAAACCCGCACGGGGACCCCACGGGCTTAGCGCCGGTATTCGTTCCGATGTTCCTCAGCCCCCGGTTGCTCAATGTCGGCTGGCGTATATCTGGGGTAGGGCGCGGGCGCGGCCTGTGTTGGTGAAGGCGGGGTGGTCCGCCGGCTTGCGGTGTCGGTAAGACGAACGCGTATGGGCCAGCACTCGTTGCAGGAGTTCTGGCGGGTGTCCGGTCAGGAGTGCGCGACGGCCGAGGCGGGGATTGCCGAACCAGTTCGGCGAGCCGGTGAGGAAGCCGTGCAGGTAGCTGGATTTGAGGTGGTTGGCACGGGCCGAGCGCCGCGAAGAGCGCGAGGAAACCCCCTGTGAAGGCATCGAGGGAGACCCAGGCGAAGACCCTGGGGAAACCCCCGGTGATGACGCACCGGGGCCCTCGGAGAAGGAGGCCCCGCCAACTCCCGTGCACCCCTGGGAACTTCATCCACCCGCCAGTAGCATCCGGCCGGCCAGTAGCACGCCGCCCAGCAGCCATCCTCGAAAGGGGCTCCTGCATGCGCTTGACCCCCCGCGTCGCGCCCGCCGTCCTCGCCGTGGCCGCTCTCCTGCTCGGCGTCCTCCCCGCGCAGGCCCAGGCCCACCCCGACCGCGCCCCCGACCGCGCCCCCGACCGGGTCACGGTCGGTAACCGCACTTTCATCGCCGACGACCAGGGCCGCGCGCTCCAGTGGCGCGGCTTCAACCTCGCCGACAAGAGCAGCCGAGGCACCAACGCGTTCGCCGACATCCACGAGAGCGACCTCAAAGACATGGCCGGCCGGGGCTTCAACCTCGCGCGCCTCGCCTTCTTCTGGGACGACCTCGAACCCACCCCCGGGCACTACGACCGCGGCTACCTCACCAAGATGCGCCGCATTCTCGACTGGGCCAACCGCTACCACATCAAGGTCATCCTCGACGCCCACCAGGACGTATACGGCCCCCACTTCGGCTCCCGTGGCATCCCCAAGTGGGCCACCCGCGACGAGGGGTTACCGTTCACGCCGATACCCGACGACTGGTTCTCCGAGTACTTCGAGCCATCCGTACAGACCGCCTTTGACCACCTGTACAAGGACGCCGACCTCCGCGCCGCGCACGCTCGCATGTGGATGACGGTCGCCTCCGCCCTGGGCAGGCACCCGGCGCTGCTCGGCTACGACCTGATGAATGAGCCGTTCGCGAAGTTCCTCGAAGGCGAAGACCTCCCCGCCGCCGCGGCCCGCTTCGAGGCCACCGAGCTCACCGAGCTGTGGAACCGTCTTGCCCGGGCGATCCGCCTGGTCGACCACAGGTCCTGGGTATTCGTCGAACCAACCGTCATCGTCGGTCTCGGCGTCCCCACCCGGATGGGGCACATCGACGACCCGCACGCCGGCTACGCGCCGCACTTCTACGAGACCGCGATGGAAACCGGCGCCGACTACGACCCCAACGGCACCTTCATCCCCGCCTACGAGGCCGCGATCAGCGACTACCCGACCCGTCACCGCATGCCGGTGATCGTGGGGGAGTGGGGCGGCAACCCCTACGTTCCGCACGCAAGCCAGTTCGTCACCGACATGACGGCCTCCCTGGACCGCTTCTCCAGTGGCTGGACGTGGTGGCAGTGGTGCCGGGGCGGCGGCTACTGCTTCCTCGACCAGACGGGCGCCGCGAAGCCCAACGCCCAACTGCTCGTGCAGCCGTACGCGCGGGCCGTCGCGGGCGACCCACTCAAGTACGCGTACGACCCGGCTACCCGCACCTACACGCTCAGCTTCCGCACCCGCGACAACGCAAAGGGGCCCACCCGGATCACCGTGCCCAGGGACACGTACCCATGCGGCTATCGCGTCGATATCCAAGGCAGCCAGGCCAGTTGGGACGGCCACGGCCAGACCGTCAGCGTGAGCACCCACGGCAGGGCCGGGGCCACCTACAGGGTCACGATCAGCCCGAGGTAGCCCACCCGACCCGCTCAGTACGTGTTTTTGATCCCCGGTTCCGAGTAGCCTTGGCTCCTACGCTGGCTTGGTGTTCAAGGACACCGGGCGGGCCGGGGAGCGGAACTGTCGGGTTTGTGGCGAACGGCTTCGGCCGGGTGCCCGACCTGATGCGTCGTTCTGTTCTTCGGCATGTCGTGCCAGGCAGTGGCGTACGGAACGGCGGTTGCGGAAGCGGCTGGCGGCCGTGCAGGGCGGTGGCGGCGAGGTCGAGTGTCCCGAGTGCGGGGCTCGTTGGGTCGCCCGCGCGATCTTCCCCGCCCACAGCGCCGCGTCCACGAACGGCCGACGTTTGTACTGCTCGACCAGCTCTCTCAGATGCTCCTGAGTGCACCCGACGAGCATCCGCTTCCCGTCGAACTTCGGGGCGACCGCATGGATCGATGACGAGTCCCGGACGAGGGCATACCACTCTGAACTGTCCGAAACTACAGCCCCGCAAAGATCACACAACTCGGCGTCTCGGGCTGTTCCGGTCTTTCCCGGCCGCGGCGCGTCTTGACGTCCACGCAGATCGTCGGCTGGTACGTCCATGGTTGCCGTTGAGCGCGGAAGCTCGCTCTCGGTCCGTGCCTGCGAACCGTCGCAGTCACGGACCGACGATTTTGTCGATCGCTCCTGGGGGTGACGGTGCTTTGGGCCGATCTGTTCCGAGGTGGGCCGCCGCTTCCCTCGGTCCCGCAAGGGCTGCGGGAAACCAAACATCGACTTACTGTCCTATTTACTTCTAGAACAGAAATTCCACGCTTTATCAGCTCCTCCCGCCGCCCATGATGGCAGTGACCACTGCAGCAACGAAGGGTGTTTCATGGCTGATTGGGTGAAGGTTGCAGGCAGCCTCACGGCGATCTCGGCGGGGTCCAGGACGACGGTGTGGGGGGTGAACGCGGCGAGCGCCGTCTACCGGTACACCAACTTTGACGGCAATCCCTGGATCAACATCCCCGGGGGGCTGAGCGACATCGGCGCCGCGGCGGACGGCACGGTGTGGGGGGTCAACAGTGGCAACCAGATCTACCGGTACCACGGGGACCAGGACGGCGTGAACCCGTGGAAGGGCATCCCCGGCAGCCTGGTCCGCATCGACGCGGGCTCCCGCACGAGCGTGTGGGGGGTGGACTCCGCCGGCGCCGTTTACCGGTACACCAACTACGACGCCAACCCCTGGGTGAAGGTCCCCGGGGGTCTGAGCGACATCGGCGCCGGCGCGGACGGCACGGTGTGGGGGGTTAACAGCAGCAACCAGGTCTACCGGTACACCGGGGACCAGGACGCCTCAAACCCGTGGGTGGGCGTCCCCGGCAGCCTCAAGCGCATCGCGGTGGGCTCCCGGACGAACGTGTGGGGCGTCGACCCCGCCGGCAGTATCTACCGGTACACCAACAACGACGCCAGCGGCACCAACCCGTGGATCAAGATCCCCGGCACCGCCACCGACATCGCAGCTGGCGCCGACGGCAACGCGTGGCACATCAACAGCGCCGGCGACATCTATCGCTACACCGGCGACCAGCCCAGCTGACACCTGCCGCCCGAGCGTGCGGGCTCTCGGCCGAGATGGCTGGGAGCCCGCACCGACGTCCGGGGCGTTCGGGCGTCCGCCTTCCTGACCCGCGGTTGTGCGTGAGCCAGGATTCGAATGGAGCCGTTTTCGCCTGCTGTCGGGGCAGTTTGGGTGTGCCGAAGGCTTGAACCTGGAGCCGGTGAGTGCGTGCTTCTGATCCGCGCACCGCGGCGAACAGAACACCGCATCCGATCGGCGGTCGACGCCGGCCGCCCACCGGCCCCGCACTCCAGGCACTCCACCTCGCCGGTGCCACCCTGAACGGCCGCCAACCGCTTACGCAACCGTCGTTCCCGACGCCACTGCCTGGAGCGACACACCGACGAACGGAACTCCGCCCCGGGCCGGGTTCCCGGCCTCAGCCGCTCGCCGCAGCGCCGGCAGATCCGTTCCCCCGACCGACCGGCGTCCTCGGACACCAGGCCAGCGTAGGACTCCAGGCGACTCAGAATTCGGCTTCAGAAACACGCACTCAGCTTGTTCTTTATCTTCGGGGCGGTCGGCGTACAAGATCATGTACTTAGCTGGGTGCAGGCGGCATACGCAGGGGCTGCCGCCACCCTGAAGGGTGGGCTTTGCCGGAGTCAGTCAGCGGTCTTGTAGACCCCACACAGGGAACAGGCCATCCCACTTCTATGCGCGGCGTGCGCGACCTCCGTTGATGTGGTCGATCTGTTCGAGGAGAACGGCATTCAGCTGTGCACGCGCGGCCCTGACCCGCTCCAGGGCATCCAGAATCTCGCGACGTACCGGGACTTCCTGCCGGGCAGGGCTCTGCAGGACTTCGGCACGGACTTCGCGGGTCGCCTCTCGCAACCGGCCCAGGAGTTGGGACAGGGCTGCGGAGGTCGAACCGTTTACATTGGCCGCTTCCGGACGGCCAGGGGGAGCCTGGACCAAAGGGATGCCGTGTGGTGGCGTGTCCTGCGATTCGAGCCAAAGACCACTGTGAGCGAGGGCGTGCCCAGCCTCGGTAGCCTCTGCGCTGACTCGGTCGATGCTCTCATCGAATCGGTCGACGTCCACAGGACGGTGGGCTTCCAGATCTTGGACAGTGCGCTCCAGCGCATCGATCCATGCTCGACCCGTGGTCCGCATCTTCAGCAGCCGAGTGATCTCTGTTTCCCTTCGACGAGTCTGCTCCTCACTCGTCCTCTGCTCTGACTGGCGCCGATGCAGAAGTGCCGGGCCGTAGACCGTCGCGAGGCCGGCAATTCCAGCTCCCCCCAGCGCCCCGAGCAGTCCGTACAACGCGCCGTTGTCGCTCATGCCCCGACTCCCTCGGATCTCCGCCTGTACGCATGCCATCTCGATCACCGTTGCCCCCCTCGGCCGGACGGGGGAAGCCTGAACCCTTGCCTGAGCATGTACCCAGCTCTGCAGATGAACCCGTGCCTTGAAACGGGCTCGAATGAGTCTCGAACTTGAGGCCCTTTTGCCTAGTTCGTCGAGCACGTAGGGCGGCCTTCACGCGATCGTGCGCCAAGTCGAGTAGGCATCTGGACCGTGCGAAGGCCGTGGCATGAGTGTGCTCTTATCCGGGCTCAGAAAGGAGGCGTTGGCGCAAGCGTCACGCTTCCGGGGTGAGTTCTACGCGTGCTTGTCCGCCCGACAGGATGAGCTGTTCGAGCTCACCGGCGCGGTGCTGTGCGTGGACGGCCCGGTGGTCTCGCCGGTCGACCTGACGATGGTGCCCGAACACCGCCGTGGGCACGGAGCGTTGTACGGAGCCCTCAACCGCGGCGGGATCGACATCGAGCGGTTGCGGACCCTGCTGTCCGGGCTGCCGCTGCCCCGATTCGAGGGGCGGCGCCTGGTGCTGGCGGTCGACGTGTCGCCATGGTTGCGGTCGGACGCACCGTGCTCGGCGGACAGGCTGTTCTGCCATGTCTACGGGCGGGCGAAGTCCGCGTCGCAGTTCATCCCGGGCTGGCCGTACTCCTTCGTCGCCGTCCTGGAGCCCGGGGCCACGTCATGGACCGGGATCCTGGACGTGGCCCGGATCGGGCCCGAGGACGACGCGACCGCGGTCACTGCCGCCCAGATCAGGGCAGTGGCCGAGCGGCTCGTCGCGGCCGGCCAATGGCAGTCCGGGGACCCGGACATCACGATCGTCATGGACGCCGGCTATGAGGTCACCCGTCTGGCCTGGGTACTGCGGATCTTCCCGTTGAACTGGTCGGCCGGATCCGCAGCGACCGAGTGATGCGCCTGCCGAAGCCGCCCCGCATCTACGACCCCAAGGGCGGGTGCCCGCCCAAGCACGGCCCGGAGTTCCGCTTCACCAAGCCCCAGACCTGGCCCGAACCGGCGATCACCACGGCCACCGACACCGTGAACTACGGCAAGGCCGAAGCCCAGGCGGGGGACCGGGTCCACCCGAGGCTGACCCACCGCTCGGCCTGGCTGGAGCACGACGGCGAACTCCCCATCGTCGAGGGCACCCTGGTCCGCCTCAAGGCCGACCACCTGTCGAAAGACCGGGAGGCCCCGCCGGTGTGGTTGTGGTCCTCGAAAACCGGCGCCGTCCCAGCAGACGTGGACGTGTGATGGCAGGTGTTCCTCAGGAGATTCGATCTCGAGCACACCTTCCGGTTCGGAAAGCACGCAGGAGCTCCAGCACACTGCGGCCGGCGGCACGGGCTGCCCACGCGACGCTTGCGCACACCTCGGCGGACTCCTGCCAGGTGGCGTCGAGTTCACGCAGGTCGGCGGTCAGCTGATCCGGGCACTGGTCCCTGCAGCAGCCGTGGGTGGCGCGGTCCTTGGCGCGCAGCAGGGCCAGAGACCGGGCCGCGCGGCGGACGGGGAGTTGCACCGGCCACCGCTGGCGTCGTTGACGTGGACGAGCTGGTTGAGGTGGTGAGTCCAGCACCAGCCGCAGTCGATCACGTCACCCGCGGTGGAGATCTGAGGCAGCAGGCAGTCTCCAGGGCCCGCAGGTAGATCAGGCAGTTGGCGCACCGGCGGGAGATGTGGACGAGGTAGCGGGGTGGGCGGTGAGGTAGGGCGCTCGCCGCCGTTGGGGCCGTACAGGCGCCAGCCGACCTCGTCGGTCGGGGTGTGCCAGGAGGAGGTGGCCACCTTTAAGAGGAGGTGACCACCTTCAAGGAGTCGCCCCACAGCTCCCGGCCCGCCACGCCCTTGAGGACGGCGACCTGGTCGCCGGAGCGGAAGTGGGCGGGGGTGATGTCCCGCTCAGGGACCAGGGTATCGCCGGCAACGCAGGGTGGTCAGGAGATGGGGGTGGGCACAGCGGGTCCTTCCACGGACGGCACGGGGGCGGCGGGAGGACCAATACTCCGAACGACCCCGTTTCGCCAACCGAGGATCGTCGGCTGGATAGAGGTCCGGCCTACCGGAACGGATTCTCCGTGCCACGGTTGCTGTCGGTCGCTGTTGGTCGCTGCTTCGAGGAGTTCCAGCAGGTCAGCGCCGGCGGTGTCCCGCTGGTCGGTCAATGGCGGCGCGTCGGCCGGGTTCAGGATCCGAGCGTTGCGATCTCCTCGGCCGTGTCGGGCCCCGACGCCATTGTTTCCGGCTTCACGGCCCCGCCCGGGGACTCGCGGACCAAGCGACATCCCCTCATGCCTTCGGCTCGAACAAGGCGGAAGTTTGTCCGAAAGTGGGTCGCTCCAGTGATCAATCCTTTGTACGGTCAGGAAAATTCCGAACGGGAAGATCTTCATGATTCGTCGTGTCTCACTGGCAGCCGCCGCGTGTGAGGCCGTTGGTTTCTCGCTTGTCACTGTTCCGGCTCATGCGGCCGGAGCCGAGGCGACGCCCACCCGCGCGTCGCAGAAGGTGATGTCAGGGTCGGACCATGTCAAGTGCACCAGCTTGAGTAAGGGGCAGCTCTGCATCGTCATGAACAGTCGGCCCCAGTCCATCGATGTCATCTACACCAAAAAGGGTGGCGCGAACATCAAGGCGCAACTCGGGTATCGCATGAACGGTTCGTCGTCGTACGCCGGGCTGGAGACCATCAGTGACGGCGACCGGGCCGCCAGCACCTGGAAGATGAGCTGGCCCTGCAAGAGCGCCGTTGGCCTGCTCAAGGTCCAGGGGCAAGGGACCTTCGAAACCCCGGCGGCGACGTTCCCGGGCTGCTGATGAGGTAGCACAGGGCAACAAAGGGAAGTGAGTTGGGGAGCAAGGCGGAGGATCGTCCTCGTGCTGGGCGTACTCGGGCGGCTCCGACAACCCAGCGAGGCGCCGTAGCTGTTGTCGCGACCCCGAGAAGATCGGCCGGACAGGCCAGCACACGCCACCGACAACACCACCCGAAAGGGGCCCGTCACGAGCGGGCCCCTTTCCGGGCCACATCGCGTGGCAGTTCGTCCTCTCGTACGGCGTGCCCGGGTTGGGCTGTGCATTGACCCGTCCGGGTGATAGTTGAGTCAAGACGGTGGTGTTCCATTGGCTATTTCGGGTTAATGGTGGTGACCGTTTTCCGGTGGGTTGCCCATCTCTCCGGGGAGAGATGGGCAACCCCTGCGCTGCGCCGCTGCGCCGGTGCGTGGTACGTGTCGCTGTGTCCTCTCTCTGTCCCGGTGTGCAAGCGGTGATCCGGTTCGCGTATTCCGGCGCTGTGCGACGCGGGCCCCGGTGGGAGTTCTTGGGCGGCCCTCTCAGCTGAGAGAGGTTTGCAATGGAATCGATTACGGGTTGGTTGGGAGCTCCGGCGGTAGCCCGCGGGGTTCGGCCGGTTGTACCGGCCAGTGGATCTGAGGTGGCCGCTGTACGGGGGCTTGTGGCCGCGCCGTTCAGTGCGGCCTTCTCCACGGTGACGATCCCGGCGGGCACGACCCCGCTGGCGGTGGCGGTGGCGCCGAACGGCAACGTCTACGTCGGCAACGCCAATTCGGCCAATGTGACGGTGATCAGCAGCACCACGAACACCGTCCTGGCCACTGTCCCCGCCGGCTCAGACCCGGCCATGATTGCGGTGGCGGCGAACGGCAACGTCTACGTCACCAACCAGAGCTCGAACAACGTGACGGTGATCAGCAGCGCCACGAACACCGTCCTGGCCACCGTCCCCGTCGGCGGGGGCCCGTTCGCGCTGGCGGTGGCGCCGAACGGCAACGTCTACGTCGCCAACAGCACTTCCAACAACGTGACGGTGATCAGCAGCGCCACGAACACCGTCCTCGCCACCGTCCCCGTCGGCGCGGTCCCGGACGCGGTGGCGGTGGCGGCGAACGGCAACGTCTACGTCGCCAACCGGAACGCGAACACCGTGACGGTGATCAGCAGCGCCACGAACACCGTCCTGACCACCCTCCCCACCGGTGGTTTCCCGGGCTATGCGGCGGTGGCGCAGAACGGCAACGTCTACATCGCCAACCAGACCTCGAACAACGTGACCGTGATCGACAGCGCCACGAACACCGTCGTGGCCACCGTCCCCGCCGGCACGGTCCCGGGGGTGATCGCGGTGGCGCAGAACGGCAACGTCTACGTCACCAACACCGTTTCGAACAATGTGACGGTGATCAGCAGCACCACGAACACCGTCCTGGCCACCGTTCCCACCGGCGGGGGCCCGTTCGGGGTGGCGGTGGCGCCGACCGGCAACGTCTACGTCGGCAACAGCAATTCCAACAACGTGACGGTGATCAGCAGCACCACGAACACCGTCCTTGCCACCGTCCCCGTCGGCGCGTTCCCGTTCTCGGTGGCGGCGGCGCAGAACAGCAATGTCTACGTCACCAACGCCAATTCGGCCAACGTGACGGAGATTTCGCCGTTGACGGTGACGACCTCGCCGGCGTCGCCGGTGTGCGGGCAACCGGTGACGTTCAACATTTCCGGGGGGACTCCGAACGGGACAGCGGTGGTGAACTTCGGGGATGCCAGCCCCACGGTCACCGTCCCTCTGGACGCCACCGGGAGCGGGCAGACCACCCACACCTACACCGCCGGTTCGTTCACCGCGACCGTGAACGGCAACCCCACCACCGTCACCGTGAGCCCCAACCCCACAACGACGGCGCTGTCGGTGACGCCGAACCCCTCCACCTGCGGGCAGAGCGTGACCGTGTGCGCCACCATCACCCCGGCACCAGGCACCACCTCGGTGCCGACCGGTACGGTCACCTTCACCCTCCCCAACAGCCAGACCCAGGTGGTCCCCGTCAACGCCTCGGGGCAGGCTTGCTTCACCACCACCGCCCTGACCACCGGCACCCTCACCGCCGCCTACAGCGGTGACAGCTGCTTCACCAGCTCCACCACCAGCACCCCCGTCACCGTGAACCCCGCCCCCACAACACTGACCGCGCAGCCAGGCACGATCCGGCTCCGGCTGACCCCGCTGCCCGAGTTCTACATCCCCACCCTCAGCGCCACTCTGACGACCACCTCGGGGATGCCGGTGGCCGGTCAGCCGGTGACCTTCACCGCCACCACGCTCTTCGGCCCGGTCAACCTCGGCACCGCCATCACCGACGCCAACGGCACCGCCACCATCCACAACGCCATCGTCCCCGTCTTCGCCATCGGCACCCCCTTCTACACCGCCACCTTCCCAGGCAATGCCTGCTACACCGCCGCCACCGCCCACGGCATCCTGCTGTTCATCCCCCTCCCGGGCTGATCTCACCGGCTCCGAAACCCCCACGTCACCTGGTCTGCTGCGACGGGAGGAACACGCCGTGGCCCAACTGGGCGAGCTGGCAGACCAGTCGAGGGGTTTGGCGACACGTGTGGATTCCGGAGGCGGGGCTCCGGCCGTGACGGCGGCTCCAGCATCGGCACGGTGATCCAGCAGACCACGGCGCAGGAAGGGCGGCAGAAAAACCCGACTCCGCGCTCGCGAGCTGCGCTTGGAGGGTGCCCCAGCGACGCTGATGACGGCAACGACGGCGTACATCGGCTACCCAACGGCCACTCTGACAGCACAGCCTTGAGGAGCGGGAGCCCATGCGTAGGAACTCTCCCGACCCTACTGATCCACAGGGGCATCGCGACGACACCTTGATAGCTCTCTCCGTAGTGAGCGGCAAGATCCAGTGCCGTCAGGCCTCCGACCGAGGCGCCGAGCGCAAAGGGCGAGATTCCAGGCAGCACCGTGCGCACGAACGCGTGCACGAACTCGGCGTGGTCATGAATTGACCTGCATGATCATGATTTGCCGCACAGTCGAGTGGCATGGGAGGCAGCGGCGGGCCACGATGGGTGGCAACTGGAGGTCGCCGTCGGCGTCACCGGGGGTCCAGGCCCAGAGCAAGAAGGGGTTGGCGTCGCAGTGATCGACACGGACGAGCTGGCCAAGCGGAACGCCGGATTCGCCGACGGCGGATCGTTCGCTGACCTCAAGCTCATGCCCAGTGGCAGTCTGACGGTCATCGGATGCGTCGACCCTCGTGTCGCCCCGTCCGACGTGCTCGGGCTCAAGCTCGGCGAGGCAGCGGCGATCCGCAACGTCGGAGGGCGGGTCACACCTGCGACACTCCGGACGCTGGAGATGCTCTCGAAGGTCGTCCAGGCCCGCACGGGCGGCCCTCGCTCGGGCCACGTCCACTATGCGGTCCTGCACCACACCGACTGCGGGATCACGGACCTGGCCGCGTTCCCCGAGCTGCTGGCCGATTACTTCGAAGTTCCGGCCGGAGACCTGGACGCCAAGGCGGTCACCGACCCGGTCGCCGCCGTCCGCGTCGACGTCGAGATCCTCAAGGGGAAGCTTCCGGCCGGAGTCTTCGTCTCAGGGCTCGTGTACGACGTGGCCACCGGGCTCATCGATGTCGTCGTCCCGCCCGCGCGAGTGGAAGCATGACACCGCGCGGCGCCTGCGACCGGTCCGACCGCCGTGGGCCTGCGGCCTGTACCGGGATCTGCTTCCCCGGCCGGTCGTATCGGCGGGGAGGCGCTTTCTAGCATGTGCGACGATCACGGGCGCTCGGCGGCCGAGGCAGCGTGGTCAGCGCCTCGCGTCGCGGAGGGACCGGCTGTTGACCCGGTGACGCTGCCCGAGGTCGACGAGGTCAGGGTCACGACGATGGTCGACAACACCTTCGACGCCCTGCTGGCCTCTACCGAAGGCGTCACCCGGGCGTCGATCGGTGCTGGGCGGACCGCCGCGCGGCAGTTCGCCGGCGGCGAGGCCCTCGCGGGGCTGCGTGCCGAGCACGGCTTCTCCGCCCTGGTCACCGTCCAGAGTGGGAACGCGAGCAGCACGCTGCTGTTCGATACCGGCGCGTCGCCGGACGGGCTGGCGGTGAACGCCGACCGTCTGGGCGTCGATGTCGGCGGCCTGCAGGGCGTCGTACTCAGCCACGGACACTTCGACCACGCGGGCGGCTTCGACGGCCTGGCCCGGCTGCGCGGGCGCTCCGGCCTGCCGCTGACCGTCCATCCCGCGGTCTGGACCCGCCGCCGCCTGGCACTACCCGCCGGCCAGGGTCTGGAGATGCCCACGCTGTCACGGGGTGCCCTGGAACGCGAAGGGTTCGAGGTGATCGAGCGGCGGCAGCCGTCGCTGCTGGCCGGCGGCATCCTGATCACCGGCGAGGTGGACCGGGTCACCGAGTTCGAGCACGGCATGCCGCCGGCACACCAAGCCTGGGACGGGAACGGCTGGCGACACGACCCCGCCGTCATCGACGACCAGGCACTCGTCATCAACGTGCGCAGCCGGGGGCTTGTCATCGTCACCGGGTGCGGTCACGCCGGAGTGGTCAACATCATCCGTCACGCCATGAGGCTGACCGGCGTCAGCAAACTGCTGGCCCTCATCGGCGGCTTCCATCTGAGCGGCCCCGCCTTCGAGCCGGTCATCGGCCCGACGGTGGCCGCGCTCACCGAACTCGCACCCGAGCTGATTGTCCCCGGTCACTGCACCGGCTGGCGTGCCCAGCACACCCTCGCCGCAGCTCTCCCGGACGCATGGGTGCAGACCAGTGTCGGAACCACCTACACACTCAGCGCCCCACAGGCAGGTGATGCCTGATTCCGGCTCAGCAGTCCCGGCTCAACCGGTGTAGCAGGAAGTGCAGCGTCGACGGCACGCGAACGGCCTTCCGGGCGTACCTCGGATGGGCGCCCGGGGAGGTGGAAGCTGGCCGGCTGAGCGTTGTCGACGCGAGTATCCGGGGCCGTAGTAAGTGCCGAAGGTCCACAAGTTGCCCTCCGGATCCCGCACCGTGCACGTACGCCGTCGCGCCCGACCCGAACCGGGTCCCATGCGGCGCTTCGAGAACCTCACCGCCGGCGTCGACCACCCGGCGGTGCACCGCGTCCACCTCGTCACTCACCACGTAGACCGCGCTGGTTCCCGCCCGCATCCGTCCGTGCACGCTGTCCGTGTGCCGGGTCGAACCGCACACCAGCGCACCCCCGCCAGGCCAGCGCAGCTCGGCGTGCCCGAAATACTGCCTCTTCGCCAGTGCGTGTGCTTCAAGCAGTTTCCTGATCTTCAGCAGGGTGCGTGCATGGCTGTGCGACTGTGGCCGAAGAGTACGGCGAGGAGTTCCGCAGCCAGGGTGACCCGTAGGTGGAGCACGGTGGCCAGGACCTGGTCGGGGAAGACGAGCCAGGGCGGGCAGCCATGTCAGGCCCGCTTCCGAGGCGGGACCTCCGAGGAGCCCGGTGCCCGCGGAGCCGGTGCGGCTCCGCGGGCCGCCCCACTGCTGCCGGACGGAGAGGTTCAGGGGGTGTCGTGCACCTGGATGGCGGAGGCCGGGCAGACGGCGGCCGCTTCACGGGTGAGGGCGTGCTGGTCGTGCGGGGGCTCCGGCTCCAGGACAACGACGATTCCGTCCTCGTCGCGTTGGTCGAAGACCTCGGGGGCGATCAGGACGCACTGTCCGGCGCCGCAGCACTTCTCCTCGTCGACGGTGATCTTCATGTGGGGGTCTCCTTCTGTCGGGGGCGTATGTGTGCTGTCGTGCCGTCACCAGCGGACGGGGACCTCGCTGAGGCCCCCGACCAGCAGTCCTTCCAGGCGTTCGAGCTCGGTGGCGGGGATGTCCAGTTCGAGGGAGGGGAGCCTGCGCAGCAGAACTTCGAGGGTGACCTGGAGTTCGGTGCGGGCCAGGGCCTGGCCCAGGCAGGAGTGGGGTCCCGCGCCGAAGGCCAGGTGGGGGTTGGGAGTGCGGGCCAGGTCCATCTCGGCGGCGTTGTCGAAGGCGGTCTCGTCCCGGTTCGCCGCGGCCATGGCGCACACCACCGTGGTGCCGTTGGGGAGGACCTCGACCCCGATCTCGACGTCCTCGGTGAGGAAACGCCTCAGGCCGAACCCGCCGTTGGCATCGAAGCGCAGCGCCTCCTCGACGGTGCTGCGTATCAACGAGGGGTTCTCCAGCAGCCGCTCCCACCGGGTGCGGTCGGCCAGCAGCATGGCGACCATCTTGCCGATCATGTTGGCCGTCGTCTCGTGTCCGGCCACCAGCAGAGCGACGCCAGTGCTCAGCAGCTCCCCGTCCGTCAGCGCCTCACCTTCGCCGCTGCTCTCCTCGATCAGGGCGCTGAGCAGGTCGTCGGTGGGCTCGGCGCGTTTGGCGGCGATGTGGCCGGACATGTAGGCCACGAGTTCGCCGACCGCCGTCTGCCGTTCCTGTGCGGAGTACCGGGTGAGGTTGAGGAAGTTGTCGGACCAGTAGGAGAAGCGGTCCCGGTCCTCGGCGGGCACGCCGAGCATGCCGCAGATCACGTAGACCGGCAGCGGGAAGGCGAAGTGCGCCTTGAGGTCGGCGGAGCTGCCGCGCCCGGTCATCTCGTCGAGGAGCTGGTCCGCGATCGCGGCCATCTGGGGCCGCAGGGCGGCCATGCGCTTGGCGGTCAACCACTTGCCCACCAGCCGGCGCCACCGCTGGTGGTCCTCGCCGTGCTTGGGCACGGAGAGGGGCGACTCCGAGGTGTCCGCTGCGGCCGACGTGGTGGCTGTCCCCTGTGAATTCCCGGTTCCGCCGAAGAGGTCCTGCCGGGTGAAGCGGGGGTCCGCCAGCATCTCCCTGACGTCGTCGTAGCGGGTCAGCAGCTTGGCCTGGCTGCCGTCGGGCAGGGTGATGGTGGCCACCGGGCACGTGCCGCGTAGCTCAGTCCATTCGGCGGCAGGCTCCAGCGCGGTCTCGTAGGCGAACGGGTACTGCAGTATCTGCTCGTTCGGGCTCATGTGCTTCTCCTTCACGGGAATTGACGGGAATCGACGGGGACGGGACGTGGGTGCCGCGTACTGGCGGTGACCTCGCACCCGCTTCCCACGCCTGTCTGTGCGTCTGCGGAGGGCTGCCGGGCCTGGTGCGGCGGGTCATGGTGCGGAGCGGACCGTGGTTGTCGGCTGTCCGTTCCGTGGACCGACGAGGTGCTTTTGGCGCAGCAGCCGGGCCTGTTTGGGCATGTTCCAGCCCAGGACGCCGGTCACCTCGCCGTTCTCCCGGTACACAGCGACGAAGCGTCCCTGGGCCGGGTCGCCTTCGGCGATGTGGGTCTCGGCGGCCGGGGTGGGCAGGCCATGCACCTGGAGCTTGGCGTCGTGCTGATCGGTCCAGAAGTAGGGCGTCGGAGTGTAGGGGCGTTCGGCGCCGAGGAGGTTCGCCGCGACGGCCTGGGCCTGCTCTGTCGCGTTGGTGCGATTCTCCAGGCGCAGCCGCCTGTCCAGCCCTTCGTGATGCCAGGACGCCGTGTCTCCGACGGCGTAGACACCGGGAGCGGCACGGCAGTAGGCATCGCATTCCACGCCGTCGCCGAGCGCCAGCCCGCTGCCTTCCAGCCATTCGGTGGCCGGCCGCGCCCCGATCGCCACGACGACCGTGTCGGCGCGCAGGACCTCTCCCGAGGCCAGACGGACCCCGCACACCCTGCCCCCGCTGCCGGTCAGGGCCTCGACAGCGACCCCGAGGCGCAGATCCGTCCCCCGCTCGGTGTGGAGACGCGTGAGGAAGCCCCCCACTCTGCCGCCGACCTGACTGCCCAGCAGGACGGACCCGAAGCCCGCGAGCGTGACCTCCACGCCCATGCCACGGGCCGAGGCGGCGATCTCCGCACCCAGCACACCCTCGCCCACCACCACCAGGCGTCGACCGGCCGCCAGGTCACTGCGCAGCGCCAGCGCGTCGTCGAGGGTGCGCATCACATGCACTCCCGCGAGTTCTTCCTGGTCCGGCAATATTCGGGGGCGCAGCCCGGTGGCGATGACCAGCGCATCGCCACGCACCACGCGCCCCGTGGCGGTGGTCACCGCACGCTCTACCGCGTCGCACATGACAGCCGGCTCAGCGCGGATGAACTCCGCCTCCAGCGAGGCGAGATGCTCCTGTGAGCGCAACTGGGTCCGCGACGGTTCCCAGGCGCCGGTCAGCACCTGCTTCGACAACGGCGGGCGGTCATAGGGGAGATGACGTTCGGCGTCGAGGAGGGTCAGCCTTCCCTCGTAGCCCTGACGGCGCAGTGCCTCCGCTGTCGCCAGGCCGGCCGACGAGCCGCCGACGATCACCACCTTGCCGGGGCGGGTCACCACGCCTCGTCCGCGGGGTCCACGGAGCCCAGAGGGGAAGCCGCTCCGGGAAAGGGGCCTCGGTCAGTTCGGTTCCACATGTGAACGCTGCTTTCCTCACTTCATTTCGGCAGGGAACTGTGCGGCACGGCCGACGCGCGACGGCACGGGGTTTCACGGGCCTGGGCGGAAGCCCGGTGCCGCAACCTCGATTTGTGCCCGACATCTGTAGGTTAACCGACAGCTGTCGTATTGCAAGCGGCTGTGGACCTTGGGGCTGTGTGAGTGGGGGTGGATGTGCACGCGGATGCGGCGGGTCCGGCGGCTCGGGGTCCGGAGCTCGCGGCGGCAGGGGAGAGGGGGTCTTGGGGCGCAGTGAATGTGCGTCCCCAAGCCCCTCTGCGCAGGCTGATGGGCGAGGGCACACATCAGAGGGAGGGCCCCGTGCCGAACGGGCGGGCGCGGAGCCGGTGGTGTCGCCGTGGGAGGGGCGGAGAGCTGATCGCGGTGCGCGAGGCCGGTGGGGTTACGGCATGAGCGCACGCATCGTTCGCGTGCAACGAGGGGCGCGAGCGGGGTCGCGTAAGGCGGGTCAGGGAGGGGCGGCGCCAGGCAACGGCGGTCTCATCGCCTCACGGGTGTAGCCCGCTCCGGCGCAGGGTTCTCGGTCGGCGGCCCCTGAGGGCGGGGTGCTCAGGCCGGACGGGCGAGTGACGCGGCGACCAGCTGCGGCCAGATCGCGGTGGCGAAGCGTTCCGGCGTCCCGGGGCAGCCGCGGTGGAGCCAGTCTGCGATGGTGCCGAGAAGCGCTCCGGAGACAAAGGCGGCCGCGGAGTCCTCCGTACCGCCATCGGGGTCGGTGAGCCGGGCGGAAAGTCTCGGCCGGATGGATTCCGTCATGCGCTGCAGGAGGTGGTTGATCACCCGGGCGCTGCCATCGGCACCGAGAAGAGCCTCATAGAGCGCGCGATGTTCGGCGACATGGGCGAACACCGCTGTGAGGGAGGGGGACACGTCCTTCTCCGAGGAATCCCCCGTCACCGAGAGCGCCGAGGTGGCGGAGAGCAACTGGTCGAACATCTCCGTGCATGCCGAGGCGGCCAGGTCATGCACGTCTGTGTAGTGCTCGTAGAAAGTCGAGCGGTGTACGTCAGCGCGGCCGGTCACGTCGGAGACCGAGATCTGGCTGAGGTCGCGGTCACCGATCAATTCCAGCAGTGCGGCCTCCATCGCGGTACGGGAGCGGCGGGAGCGGCGGTCACTTTGCTGAGCGGGCACGGAGTCATTGTAGTGTCACCCACACCTGTGGGATACCCGACAAGTGTCGGGTTCATGCGAGACTTCGCCGGAACGGCATCTCCGACGGTTCACGAAACCCGGCCCGTAGCCCCGCACGCCCCCAAAACCCGGCAGTTCTGCCGGCCATCGACAAGGTGGAAGACATGCCCCAGTCAGTCGTCGTCGTCATCGGTGTCGGCGATTCTCCGGCCCAGGGGCGGCCTATACCTTCTCCAAGGAAGCCAACCTGTTGCGCGTGAGGGCCGCGAGCTCCACCTGGGGCACACGGAACGCACGGATCAACTCCGTGAGTCCCGGAGCGATCGCCACCCCCATGGGCAGGCGGAACTCGCCGGCGAACACGGGGACGTGATGCGAAGGATGATTGCCGCCTCCAACGCCAAGCGAGCCGGAACAGCGGCCGACATCACCGACGCCGTCGCCTTCCTCGTCGGCTCGTCAGCAAGCTTCATCTCCGGCACCGATCTGCTCGTGGACGGCGGCGTCACGGCACTCGCCGCCGGCTGACGTCTGTCCTTGCACGACTGTTCGCCTATCGAGGGGCGATGGCCAAGCGTCTCGGCAGGTACGACCAGGCAGAGGCGGATCTGCTGTTGGCCAGGCGGTATGCCACGGCCGACTGCGAGATCACTGACATCACCTACAACCTGGCCGCCGTTTATGCCTTGGCCGATCGCCACGAGGAGGCGCTTGTTGAGCTGCGTCAATTGCGCAGCTTTGGTGGATCAGGCTCGTCCGCGGACACTTGGAACTTGGCCGTGCGATATGTCGTCCATCCTCGATCCTGCAAGGACTTCAGCCGAGGGCTTCGGACGGAGGCCAGGCCGACCTTCACGGCGCCCAGCTCCGGGTGCTCCATGACGTACACCAGCGCTGGGCAGGACAGATCCAGACCCGCGGAGTGCACGGAGCCCAGCCGTCCCCCCCCGCGCCTCATCGAGGCTGGGGGTAGACGATGTTCCCGCACCTCGTGCACCTGCTGCGCCACCGGTCACGGGGCCGGCCTGGATACTCCGCCAGCGGCTTGAACCCAGCCTGGCGCATCTCCGGTTCGGTCTCGTCTGCGAGCACCTGTCGCTGCCTATCGGCACGCTGCGTCATTGCACAGGACCGGCATCCACTCTGTCCCCGGCAGACATTACTCAAGGTCGGCTGCACGGTTTCGTCGCATTGGAGGCAGCAGCAGCAGGTCCAGGGTGCGGCAGCGCCGGGATACGGGGAAAGCGGTTCGAGGCCAGCTGCGTACATCGCGGCTGCCGCCACAAGGTCGAGCTGTGCTTCACTCCGACCTACGCCTCCTGGGCCAACCCAATCGAGGCCCACTTCGGCCCGCTGCGGCAGTTCACCCTGGCCAACTCCCACCACCGCAGCCACCCGCGCAGACCCGGGCCCTGCACGCCTATCTCCGCTGGCGCAACACCAACGCCCGCCACCCCGACGTGCTCGCCGCCCAGCGCAAGGAACGCGCCCACATCTGCAGCGAGAAAGGTATCCGCTGGGGAGGCCGACCGCTTCCAGCGGCAGTGTGATCAGACAGGAACTTCACATATGAGTTCGAGGCCGTCTTCCTCGTCCCATTGTTCTCCGACCTCGACGAAGCCAAATCCAGAAATCGTGGCCAGGGATGCCGTGTTGTCAGGACTGATCGTCACCCGCACGGTCCTGACTCGGGCTTCTGCAACGGCCCGACGTACCAATGCGGTCAGCATCGCTCTGGCGTAGCCCTGACGACGGTAGAGGGGGATCACGGAATAACCGAGCTCCACCATGCCCGCTTCATCCGGCGGCCCATGGAACCCGGCATAGCCCACGACGGCACCTTCCGGCTCGGCTACCACGATCTGCGTGAGCCACCCCGCGCAACCCGGATCCGAGGTCAGCTGATTGACCCGGTACTGCCACACCCACTTTGCCGTGTCGGTGACGAAGTACTCGGTGAGAGCGACACCTGCTTCCGCACTGGCTTGAGCCAGGTCGTCCTTCAGCAAGGCGACCATGGTCGTGCGCGATAACTCAACGAATCGCACGGACTTCCCCCTCGTGGAGGCTGGGGCCCGACGCTCGGCTTTGTCTGACACAGCGGGAATCTTCGTGGCGCGTCCAGGAGGTGTCCAACGGTTTTCACACCGGCCCATGCATACCCGGCCAGATTGCGGCCCCGTCCCATCGACCTCAGCCGCGCCCGGTGAACCTTCCCGGTCAGAGCACTAGGCACTGTCCCATGGGTCGTGTGACCAGACCAGCTTTCACATCGTTCCGGCCGGTGTGGGGCGGGGCGATCTGTCGGATCAGGAGTGGGCTCGGATGGAGCCGCACTTGCCGAAGAACGTGGAACGAGGCGGGCGTTGGAAGAGCCATCGGAGGGTGATCAACGGCATCCTCTTCCGGCAGCGGACCGGTGTGCCGTGGCGTGATCTGCCAGCACGGTTCGGGAAGTGGAAGACCGTGCACGACAGGCACCGCAGGTGGTCGGCGGACGGTACGTGGGAGAAGATCCTGCGTGCCGTCCAGGCCGACGCCGATACCGAAGGCCGGATCGACTGGAGCATGGTCAGCGTGGACTCGGCTTCCTGCCGTGCCCATCAGCACGCTGCGGGCGCCTGCACCGACGCGCCACGTATTCCTCGACGACGCGGCCAGCCTGTCCAGCATTGTTCAGATGAAGCCCTGGGCCGCTCCCGGGGCGGACTCACCTGCGAGATCCACCTGGCCGGTGAAGGCGGCCGACGTCCACGCGCGTTCGTCATCACACCAGGCCAGTGGGGCGATGCCCCGCAACTGATCCCGCTCCTCGAGCGCATCCGTGTCCCGCGCCCGGGCGGCGGCCACCCGTGTACACGCCCCGATCACCTGGGTGGCGACAAAGCGTACTCGTCCCGCGGGAACCGCCGGTATCTGCGGCGTCGGCAGATCAAGCACACCATCCCCGAGCGCAAGGACCAGCGAGCCAACCGCCAGCGCCGCGGCAGCGCGGGCGGCCGGCCCACGGGCTTCGACAAGACGATCTACAGGCGCCGCAACGGAGTCGAGCGAACGAACAATGCCCTCAAGGGCTTCCGCGCCGTAGCCACCCGATTCGACAAAAGGGCCTACATCTTCCACGGCATCGTGACCGTCGCTGCCCTGCGCCTCTGGCCTCGCTCATGACCCGCCGGGCAGACCGTAGCGAGGCTTCAAGCGAATCCTCGTCGCCAGCAAGGACCCACGTGTCTGTGCGGACTGTCCGGCGGTGATGGCCTCGACGTCACAGGGAGTCGAGGCCGTCACTCGCGATATCCCGGAATATAGGCGGTGGGCCGGGAGAATCTGTTGCGTCAGGAAGCGGGCTTGTCCCAGATGATCAGGACGTAGCCATTGCCGCCGGGCTGCCCGTCTGTGCCGAACAGTCCGCCGTGCCCGGCCTGCCCACTGCCCTCGGGGCGGCGGTTGATCCCGACCCCGCCGCGCCCACCCTTGCCGCCGTCGCCGCCCGTACCGCCGGTACCGCCGGCGCCTCCCAGGCCCACGTTCTCCGGGGGTGCGATGTCGGTGTATTGGGGCTTGCCACCCTGGCCGCCCATGCCGCCGGCGGCACCCTTGCCGGGTTCACCGGCCTCTCCGCCCGGCTGGCCCAGCAGGCCGATGCTGCCGTCGCCGCCGCGTGTGCCGATCGTGCCCTGGCTGCCGTTCTGGCCCTGACCGCCGGCCCTGGAGTCGTAGCAAGCGCCCGTGACTCCCTCGCCAACGGTCCCGCAGGCCCCTACGTCACCTACGGGCTGGGCTGCACCACCACCGCCGGGCGCACCGGCGTCACCACCGCGGTAGCGGTAGGGGGGCTCCTCGACGCAGTTGGGCAAGGTATGGCCGGCGCAGCCGCCCTTGCCGCCGTGTCCGCCGGCGCCGGGATGGCCAGCGGAGCTGCCGTAGACGGAGAGCAGCCAGCGGCGGGCCTCGATGTCGGTGATCGTGGAGCCGCCGCCGATGCCGCCCGCGCCGGGGCGGTAGGCGTCCTGCCCGGCCTTCCCGTCCTCGTCCTCGGAGCCCGCCCCGCCATGGCTGCCCACCCGGGCGGCGGTGCCGGCCTCTCCGCCCGTGCCAACAGACACCTTCAGCTTCTGCCCGGGGTGCACCTTGACCCGGCCGAAGGCGTAGCCGCCGCTGGAGCCGCCGTTGCCGCCCGCACCGCCGCCTCCCCCGCCACCGCCACCACCACCGGGATGCCGGGCGTTGGTGGCGAGGCTGACAGCGGTGCCGCCGCCACCACCGCCACCACCGCCAGTGGAACCACCGGCGCCACCGGCGCCCGCACCCCACACATACATGGTGATGGACGTGACACCGGCCGGCACGGTGAACTCGGTGTCCCTCCAGTTGTTTGTGAACTCCGCACGGCAGGTCTTCTCCCCGCACGTCGTACTGTCCGCCTGAGCGGGCGGCGACACGGTGCACAGGGTGCCCGTCACCAAGGGCGCGACGAGCAAGGTTCGAAGCACATGACGAATCAAGACCAACTACCTCGTTCCGTAGGCCAGTTCACTCAGTCCCAGCCAGCTAAGAGCCAAGTGCGAACCCCGCAGAACCACTCGGTACATCAACCACCCGAACGAGCGACGTGCACCGCAAGGCGCTGGTCCTGGCGCGCCCGAGACCACGTCCCGGGCAGAGCCGTGCGTCCCGATAGCCGGTGCGAGACCACACCAAGGCCAGCATGAGTCCCACCACGCGACCCGGCGGACACTGCCTAGGCCCCCAGGGCCGGGGCAGGCGCCCTGAAGCGTCCTGCACCCTGATCACCAGGCAATGAGCTTGACATGACCACTGAGCACTGAGCAGGTGCAGCCTTGTTGCCGCCGTCGCGCATGTGGGTGGGTACGCGGGCAGGTGCGCCTCAGGCGAAGCCGCGGTCTCATCGGGCAGCTACAAGTGGTTCCCAGGTGCTACGACCCGTCGTTCCGGAGCGCTACGGCCAGGTCAGGTGGCCGGTTGACGGTCCCCGTTCACCGGTCTTCCTCTGGAACCCAACTCCCGTGCAGACCCAATGGCACCCGCACCGGCAGGTGGATCCGGGCGATCGGTTCGCCGCTGAAGTCCTGTGCAGGGAGGATGACCAGGTCGGATGCGGACCGCTCCGGGTTGAAGACGTACGCCATGACGTACCCGTCATCCTCCGCCGCCGGCGACTCCGCCGCGACGAACACCCCCTCGCCCACGGCTGCATCCCGCCCGAACTCGTGCGCTTCCGTCGTTCCCCGGCTCAGATCGTGTTTGAGCAGCGCATTGCTGAACCCCTCGTCCGGCCGGTCGTCTTCCGGGCCGGAGGGCGGGGCGTAGAGCTCGGCCGCTGCGGCGTAGCCGTACCGGTAAGGGCGGCCCGTATAGCGGGAGTTGAGGCGAGGGAATTCCTGGACCCGGTCATCGAGGCGTTCTTCCCGGACCGTTCCCGCCGTCAGGTTGATCGTCCACCGGTCCAGTGTGGGACGACTGGACCCGACGTCCCTGATGTCGAACCCTTCGGGATGCCGGATCACGTCGACGACGATGTCACAACCGCCCGTGCCCGACCCGCGCAGGTCCTCGTGCGGCCTCTCGTACGCGTTGAGGGTGTGCCCCACCAGGCTCGGTGTGAGCCCGAACCAGCGCACCTCGCCACCCTCGCGCGGCAGTACCCCCACGCGCGCGCCACGGCGGTCATCCCAGGTGAACGGCACCCCGGTGGACAGATGCGCGAGGCTGAACACCACGGGTGAGTCGAAGAGCAGCACATAGTGGTCGGTCAGCGCGAAGTCGTGCATGTACGGGTTGCCGGGGACCGGGATGGTGGTGGTCCGCCGCACCGTGCCGGAGTCGTTCATCACGATGTGCTGGACGTTATCGGAGCCGTAGCGGAAGGCAAGCGAGTGCAGTTCGCGGGTGCGTGGGTCGAAGAGGGAGTGGGCGTTGGCGCTGTATCCCTCCGGGGTCGCTCCTAAGGCACAGGGCCCCACCGTCTCCAGCTCGTAGGTGAGTTCGTAGGGACGGATGCCGCCCTCGATGAGTGCGAACGTACTGCCCGCGAAGCCCACGACCTGCACGTTCGGCGAGATGTCCAACTGTTCGTCGATCGGGGTGCCGCGGCGCGGCTCGCCGAGGTGGTCGGCGACCGTGCCGGAACGGACCCAACGGTTGCGGTACCACTCGGCGCGCCCGTCCCGTATGCGTACCCCGTGGACCATGCCCGCGCCGAGGGTCCAGATGTGCGCGGCGGCGTCCTCGATGCCCAGTGGGTTGGGGCCGTTGCGGAGATAGCGGCCGTTGAGATGGGCCGGAATCCGTCCGGTCACGGGCAGGTCGTAGGCGGTGACTTCCTCGGTGACCGGGGCGAAATTCCCCGACAGGTAGCGGTTGCGGGTGGTGGTCATGTTCCTTGTCCTTCGTTCTTCGACTCGTGCTGGGTGCTGAACGCCCGTGCCACGGCCGCCATCAGCGCGTCGTAGCGCCGGGCACCGTCGTCGGGCGTGAAGTGTCCGGCGATCTCCAAACTCACCGCGCCGTGCGATGCCGCCCAGAAGATCTTTGACATTTCACGGGCATCGCCCGGCTGGAAGATCCCGGCCTCCATGCAGGCGGCCACGGCGGCGGCCGAGGTGTCGAAGGCGGTCTCGGCGATGGCGAGGGCCTCCGCGCTCGGCCGGAAGCCCGGTACGGCCTGCTCGAACATGACCCGGTAGTAGGCCGGTTCGGCGAGCGCGTGCTCCCGATAGGCCGTCCCGAGGTGGGTGAGGTGCGTCAACGGGTCTTCCGTGCGCGGTACTTGTTCCTGAACCCGGCGCAGCCGCGCGAAGCCCTCCCGGTACAGCGCATCGATCAGCCCTTCCTTGCCACCGAACATGGTGTAAAGGACCTTGGTCGAGGAGCCGATGTCGGTGGCGATCCGCCGCATGGTCAACGCGGCGGGCCCGTCCGTGACCAGCAGGTTGATGGCGCAATCGAGGATCGTGGTGCGCACGGCGTCTTGGCCGGCCCGTAGCGCGTCTTGATAGAGCGTGCTCATGAGTAACACTGTAGCGCAGAGGAAACACTGTTACCGACCCTGTGCCTGGTCGGCCACGGTTGGGAAAGACCTCGCAGGTGCGGGGTTCGGCAATGTCCCCACCACCGGGGCCCGTACAGCCATCCCGTACGGGCCGGTGCAGCGATAGCACCTGGCCGTAAGGGGCCTACTCGCTGAGCGTGGTGCGCGGGATGCTCACCACCGCGTCATAGGCGTCCAAGGCAGGCACCGGCAGGGAGCCGTCGTCCAAGGCGCATGCGGGTCGGCTCCGGCAGACCGTGTCGTCGGGCGTGCGTGCGCAGTGTGACCTGGATGCGTTGCCGCTGCCAACGAAGCGGGTGATCGAGGTCCTGGGCTTCGTGGGGACCGACGAGACCGATCCGCTGCTGTATGCGCGCCCGTACTGGGTGGGAGCCGCCGGCTCCGGGGCCCAACGTCCGTATGCACTGTTGGTTGAGGCGCTGGCTCGCACCGGGCGGGTCGGTGTATGCAAATTGGCTCTCCGCTCGCTTCTCTGAACTTGGGGCTGGTCTGTCCCAAGCCTCTGATCCGTAGCTCTCTGAAACCGAATTGGCGATGCCAGAGGGATCACAGCGAGATGATCCGAAGAACGAGAGCCCGCTCCGTCTGCCGCCTTAGTACTGTGGCTTCGCATGACCGACACCGAGATCGAGATCACCGCAGACCTGGTCCGCGATCTGCTGCAGGAGCAACATCCAGACCTTGCAGGACTGGCCATCCGCGAGGTGGCGGGCGGCTGGGGCAACCAAATGTGGCGCCTCGGGGACGAGTTGGCCGTGCGCATGCAGCGCATGGACCCCACCCCGGAGCTCCAGCTCAAGGAGCGGCGGTGGCTACCCGTGCTGGCCCCGCGCCTGCCGCTCCCGGTGCCGACCCCGGTGCGGTTCGGCGAACCGTCCGAACGCTTCCCCAAGCACTGGACCGTGATGACGTGGGTTCCCGGCGAGCCGCTGGACCACGGCTCGATCAGTCGCGGCGACCACGCGGCCGACACGCTGGCGGGCTTCCTCCAGGCGCTCCATGTGGAGGCGCCCGCCGAGGCGCCGATCGCTACGGACCGCGGTGCCCATCCCAAGAACTGCACGGACGGCTTCGAGAACTTCTTCCAGGCGGTTGCTCCCGACGACATCGCTGCCGACATCCGGGCCGTCTGGGACGACGCCGTTGCGGCCCACGCATGGGAGGGCCCGCCGGTGTGGGTGCACGGCGACCTCCATCCCGCGAACGTCGTCGTCTCGGGCGGAACGCTTTCGGGCATCGTCGACTTCGGTGACCTGTTCGCCGGCGATCCGGCGTGGGACCTCGCCGCCGCATGGGTGCTGCTACCCGCGGGCACGGCCTCACGGTTCTTCGACATGTACGCGCATGCAGACGAGGCGGCGATCCGGCGCGCCCGCGGGCTGGCCGCTATGAAGAGCCTCTTCCTGATGCTCATGGGGCAGAACGGAGATCGGGGCCTTCCCGGCGGGAAGCCGAACTGGGGACCTGCAGGCCGGGCGGCACTTGATCGTGTTCTGAAGGGCGTTTGATGCACGCTTCTTCGAACTTGTTGTCGATCTTGGTTGGTGATCATGCGGCAGCCGACCTTCGTGGGTTCATCGATCACCATGCGTGGTGGGGATGCCAAGGCCCACGACCGTATGCTGCCCGTGGCCCCGATCGAGCTGGCGGAGCTTCTCCTCGGCGCCAGCCAGGCTGACCTGGAGACCTTCGGCCTCGCCGAGCCAGCCTTCCGTCTCGGCTTCGGCGACTCGGGCGATCAAGTTGTCGCGGATCTCGGCAAGCCGTGCCCGTTGGGCCGGGTCAGGCGGAGGAGCGAGCATCTGACGCAAGCGTGCTCATGAATGCAGGCGGTGCCGTAGGCGCGGGCGCGGGTGCCGACGGAGAGCTTGCGGCGTTCGGAGTGACCGAGGAAGTCTTCCCACTCTGCGTTGGTAGGGGTGCGGTATTCCTCGGCGGGGCGGAGCGCGCGTCGGCGAGCGATGAAGGCACGGTGGGCTTCGATGGTCTCGGCAGGGTAGATGGGGTTGTAGCCCATCGTGGTGTTGATGTGGCGTGGCCAGCGATGACCTGGGCGAGGTGCGCTGGCAGGCCGGAGCGGATGGCGTCGGTGATGAACAGGCGCCGGAAGTCGTGCGGGGCGAAGGCCAGGGGCTGGCCGGTTGAGTCGGTCAGGCCGATAAAGTCCAGGACGTCTCCCAGCGCGTTCCGGATGAACTCGCCTGTCATGCGGGAGTTTTCACCGCCGCGGTCCCACTGGAAGAGCAGGGGTGCCGGCGGGTTCCAGGTGCGCTCCTCGTAATCGTAGGCGGACAGGAACGGGATGGTGCCGGTGCGGGGGGAGGGCGGACCCGGCGGATGATCGTGGCCGGCACGTCGGCCAGCTCGGGGCTGACGAGCAGGACTCGTTCCTGGTCGGTCTTCGACGGGGCGATCTGCAACAGCGCGACGATCTCACCGGTGCTGGGCAGCCGGTACTGGATCATGGCGTGGTGGCTGACCTCCAGCCGGTCAACGACCTGCGCACCCGCCAGTTGGAGCTTGTCACCACCGTCTTCCCTCACCCCTTCTGGGCCTCGTGCCCCGACCCGGTCTCCGCGCGCACGGCACTCAAGCATGTCGAGCCGGCTGAGCCGAGCTTGCCCGTGAAGGATGACCAGGATGGCTTCCCCTTGGACGTCTCGGCCCCGCTGGCAGACGTCACCCTTCAGGACGGGCAGCACCTGAAGGCGCAGGTGCTCCGACGGCGCCGGGACCGGTCGGGCGTGTGGTGGTTCGACCTGGCACTCGAACTGCCCGACAGGGGCGACTGGCGCAGCCGCTCGCCGTCAGCCTCCCTGGCCAGCCGGACGTGGAAGTCCCGGCCCGGTACCCGTCCGTGGCGTACGGCGTTGGCGCACAGTTCCGCGGTGATGAGGGTCAGTGTCCCGTTGATGTCACTGTCGTAGGGGTGATCCCAGGAGTCCAGGGCGTGCGAGACGAACAGCCGGGCCAGGCGGGCGCCTCGCGGGGCCGAGGTGAAGGCCATGGCGAACTCGGCCGTCGCCGTGGACCCGGAGGCCGAACTGTGCGGGGAGGAGGAGAGGCGCATGCTGTCAGCGTCGCGACGGTGACCGGCGTCTTACCAGGGGAAGCGCCTGTGCCGGACGCTGCTGTACGCGACGGCGGGAAGCCCGTACACGGCATGGAGAAAGCCGGCATCGAGCGACGGGCAGGCGGATTCGGCAAGGCCGCAGTGCGCGGGAAGAGACGGATGGGGCCCGTACGGCGGGGTCCTGTACGTGCGCCGTTGCAGCCCGCCCACCCCGATCGCCTTGTTGTTCCGACTTCGAGACGGGGATAATGACCGCCTGTTTGGCAGTGACCTTACTCGGAGGGCCTGTGAGTGCTGGTGCGCAGCCGGATCCTGCATCCGTGCCCGGACAGAACTTAGATCGCAACGCCGCCCGTCAGTGGCTGAAGCTTCAAATCGACAAGGAACCCCCGATCCTGAAGCAGATCGCGGCCCTGCACAAGGAAGCGCAGCTGAACGCCTTCAAGGCGCGGGACGCCAAGAAGAAGCGAAGCGCTCAGGACAGGTTGAGCAACACCCCGGTGACCGCCCTTCTGCGCAAGCGGGCTGATGTGAACCCCATGATGCTCATCGCCGCAGGGGTCGCCACCGCCGATCACATTCTCGAACTGGGTGCGAGCGGACTCCGGGCACGGGCCAACATAGACGCCAACGCCGCCGCGAATTGGGTGAATGCGGCGAGGGACGTCAAACGGGCCCAGCCTGGTGACGACCTGCCCGCGCCCTCGCCGTCCGACTGGTGCGAGGAGGACGTGGGCCTGGTGCGGTCCCTCCTGATCCTCGAGTCCGCCGGTCTTCTCCGGTACGCCCCGCACACCCAGGGTCTCTCTTACGCCAGTGACCGTGCTCGGGCCGTGCTCAAAGGGACGAACTGGCTGCGGTGGAAGTTCAAGGCAAGCGCGAGTGACGACTTGGCCGCGAACGTCGCGGAGCTGTCCGAGTGGGTCTCCTCGGGTAACGGCGAGGCCAATCGGGAGCAGGTCGAAAGCCACCTGGCCAGGCACATGACGCTGGTCGAGGACCTGCGTGATCCGAACGAGGTCGCCCGCCTCTGGGGGGGCAAGCACGAGGACCTTCTGACGCTTTTGCGGGAAGAGGTCCCTTGAGTCCGGGGGCTCGCCCGCATCGGGGCCACTCCGACGCGGCTGTGAGACCTCGACTCACGCTGTGACAGAAACCTGAAGACAGACATCTCAAGCAGGACCATCGACCGAGGGGGCGCGTTGACGGCCAGGGACTTCGAACTCGCCGAAGCGGTGGAAGCCATTCGCAACGAGTTGCTGAATGCGGCCGCACGAGGAGCAGGGAACGACGTCACTTTCCAAGTCGGACCCATCCAGATGGAATTCACCGTCGAGTTGCGCAGGGATGTCCGGGCACGGGGCGGAATCAAGGCGTACGTCCTCTCGGGAGAGGTAGACGCGGGAAGAAGCAGGACTCGCACCCATCGCGTGTCGTTCACCTTGGAACCCCGGCGGACAGACGGTGATCCGCTGCTCGTCGCCGCGGACGGCGAAGGCGGCACCGCCGGTCTCACCACCGCAGGGCCCCTGTGACCAGCGGCCTGCCTGAGGGGCGTTCGCTCGGCCCCAGCCATGAGCGTGTCGCTGCTGTGCTGTGCAACGGCCAGACGGGCAGCAGCTATCTACTCGCGGCCCGGTTGGTGCTCACAGCCGCTCACGTCGTCGGCGACAACGACAGCGCACGCGCGATGGTGGTGCGTGGCAGCGGGGCTCAGCAGTGTGAAGTCGTCTGGCGGCGGCATGACGCGGAGTGCGACGCCGCGTTGCTCGTGTCGCGCCGAGCTTTGGTCCGACCGGAAACTGCGGCCCGTCTGCAGCCGGTGACCTGGGCACGGCTCACGGACGAGTCTCCGGTCCGCTGCCAGGCGATGGGGTTCCCTCGGGCTCAGTGGGGCCAGGGGCGGGACCTGGACATCGAGCACATCGAGTGCGCGTTACGCCCGGCGTCCGGTATGGTGCGCGGTCGATACGTGCTGGACGTCAAGGACGTCTCACCCGAATTGGCGAGCGGAAGATCGCCGTGGGAGGGCATGTCAGGTGCCGCCTTGTTCGCCCGCGGTGGACTTCTGGGCCTGGTTGTCGAGGCGCCGCGCAATTGGCGTCACCAGCGATTGGAAGCGATCAAGAGCAGAGCGCTTCTCGATGACGCGTCGTTCACTTCGGCGGTGAAGCGGTACACCGGAAACCGCCCGTTCACGGTCGACCTCTCCTCCGTTTCCCGCCGGCCGAAGCCGTTCCGATTGGCCGGTGTTCTTCATTCGACCCCGCGGGACCT
The DNA here is from genome assembly GCA_024349765.1 of Streptomyces nigrescens. Classification (GTDB taxonomy): domain Bacteria; phylum Actinomycetota; class Actinomycetes; order Streptomycetales; family Streptomycetaceae; genus Streptomyces; species Streptomyces endophytica. Next base: position 855,705 of record AP026074.1, read on the forward strand.
GGCGGTGACCCTGCGCGCCAGTTGGGCCGTTGCCCGCGAGCAGCTCTTCGAAGTTGTGGGGGCGGCGCGAGACGGCTCGGACCGGGTGCGGGAACTGTCGGCGTGGTTGCGTCAGTTCGGCGATCCTGTCGCCGACGTGGTCGAGACCCACCGAGAGCCGACCGATCAATGGGTCACGGATCCGGAGCTGGGGCACGACCTGAAGGTGCTGCGCCTGCTGTGCCGGCTCGATCCGGAAGGGGAGCCGGTTTGGCGGGGTACCGCCGTCACCGGGGAGATGCTGGCCCGTGCGTGTCTCCGGGGATTCGACAACAGCGGTCCGGAGCTGGAGCTGTACCAGGCTCTGTGCGAGGGCGACCTGTTGGAAACCTTGGCGGGTTTCACCCAGCTGCGCTGGATGGCTGGGATGCAGGACGCCTGGACCGAGGCGCAGGCAGCCTGGTTGCGGATGATCGAACGTGCGCCTGGTCTGCCGAACGGGGTGAGCGAGTGGGCGCGCGGCGAGGCAAAAGCACTGTTGCTGGTGGGTCTCCTCACCCGTCACAGTTCTGTGGCCCGGCTGCACACCTTCGGTGAGCGGGCGACGCCTCCTCCCACTGGACGGGTCGAGTGGTACGACTGGATGCGCTCGCGGGACGGTGGTGCGGAGACGGCCATCGGGTGGGTGGTGCGTACCGCCCTTGCCGAATACGCGACGACCGAGTTCGAACACGCCGAAGCAGCCAAGCGCACCGCGAAGGAAGCGGCGGACGCCCGGCTGGAGCGGGTCCTGCAGCACGCGCGAGAAGGGCGAGACCGGGATTGGGCTTTGCTCGAAGCGGAGCGGTGCTCGTTCAAGGCCCGGTTGGGCGCGGTGACTCGCGCGGCGGCATGGATGGGTATGTGGGGCGTGGTCCTGATCTCTGTTTCCTGGCTTGTTTGGGGCTGGTTGAAACCGGACGTCGCCTGGAAGGTTTCGTGTGAGTTCGGCGCGCTTTCGCTGGCCGCGTTCCTGGGCCGACTACGAGGAGTTCTGCGGTTGGGGGCGGCGTATCGTCCGCCGGTGGAACACCTGGGTCGCTGGCTGCGCGATGAGGGCTTCGCGGCCGGGGTGGCCAGGGTGTGTCTCGTCGCGGTGCTCTCCTTGGTCGCCGGAGTCATTGCGCACAGTGGTTTCTGGTTCGTGGCCTGTCTCGTGCTTGCGCTGGTAGGGGTGGTTGCCGCTCTCTGGGTCGGCATCGTCCAGGACTGGGACGAGGAGTATCAGAAGCGCCTGAAGGAGTTCAGGTCCAAGCAGGACGGCACGGTGTGGAGGGACATCGCGCGTGACGCCCAGTCAGCCTCACCCGCGGATCGGGCGAAGGCTTACCAGAGGCTCACCGAGCAGTTCGGTGGGCTGTATCGGGGCTCCAAGGACGTGGCCAAGTGAATGAGTGGGGTGTCCGGAGGGGATCACGTCCCGTGTCGCCTGCGGCTCGTACGGCGGCGACGGCACAGTCTCCGCGGCGGTGAGCTGTCATGGGAAGCACGTTAGGCCGGGCCACTAAGTGGGCGTTTGGTTCTTCGATGTCTGTTTTATTTGGCCTAGCTGTCGCGTCAGTTGGGTGTGGTCTCGTGTGCGAGGCGGCGGGTCATGAGGTTGATGGCGGCCAGTTGGATCATGGCGGCTGACCGGTGGGGGTGGGTTTCGTAGTCGCGGGTCAGGCGTCGGTGGTGCATGAGCCAGCCGAGTGTTCGTTCGACGACCCAGCGGCGGGGTTGGACGCGGAAGCCGCGGACTGTGGGGTCGCGCTGGACGATTTCGAGGTCGATGCCGAGCTGGGCGGCGTGTTCCACGGCTTTGGTCTTGTAGTCGTTGTCGGCCCAGGCTTTGGTGGCAGCGGGGTGTTGCTCCGCGACCTGTGCCAGGAGGTGGGTGCCGGCCGCGGAGTCGTGGACGCTTGCGGCGGTGACGGCGACGGCAAGAAGGAGACCGAGTGTGTCGGTGACGATGTGTCGTTTGCGGCCGATGATCTGGAGATGCACGAGCGTGGCCAGGAGACGGTGGCAGCTCCGATAGCAGCCCCAGCACCAACCGCCTGGCCCGCAGCCGGGGTTCGACCCGGGCGAACCGGCCCGCGATACGGCCCACGGCCACCTCGAACGCCTTCCGCCAACGGCCCGGATCTATGCTGTGAGCCGCGGCCACCGTCTCTTCGTCAGTCCACACAACTCACGATGATCAACGGTGGCCGCACCCGTCTCAACCAGGGAGCGAAGAATGACCGATCGCCCGGGTACTCAGGGATTTCAGACCAATAATGATGATGCGCGCCTCATTGAGAAAATTTTCGCTGATTTGGGATCAGCCTTCGCTGAGCATGACGCCGCGAAGTTCGACGAGCGGTTCACCGCGGATATCGTCTTCACGGCAGTGAACGGCACACGGTTCTTTGGCTGGGAGGAGATTCATGCGTATCACAGCGAGCGCCTGACCGGGCATGCAGAGGGAATCAACACCTGGTATGAAATCGAGCGCATCACCTTCCCGACCCCGGACGTCGCCGTGGTCTTCTTCCGGCAGCCCATCGTCGTGTCAGAACACATGCGTGCCAATGTAGGGACGTGGGTGCTGGTGAAGAGGGAAGGACAGTGGTGGATCTCCGCTGGCCAAAACACAGCCGTCGCCGTAACCGAGTGACCACTCGCGCAGGTTGTCGGCGCCGTAGGGGCAGGGTACTCAGCCCAAGAATCCCAGGTCGGATTGCCTCCGACCTGGGATTTTGTGTCGCTGGCCCGGCGGGCAGGTCAGCCTCGCCAGCCGGCGAGGATGTCGTCCGGGGCCCACAGCAGGTCGAGCGGGGCGGTGTCCAGGTCCGTGGCGGTGCCGGAGAGGGGGGCGGCGGCGAGGCCGCGGGTGGGATCGAAGCCTGGTACGCGGAGGCGGCGCGGCGTAAGAATGCGGACAGGCCGTGGGCATCGAAGGGAGTGCGCTGCCACTTGCCCGAGCCGACGAATCGGGCCTCGCGAGCCACCGGTGCGCGGTCCGCGCCGACCAGGTTGAGCTCCGGGCCGAAATGCCGGTTCCACCAGCCGCCGACCGCCTTGACCTCTGCCCGGGGCAACCGGTCGGAGAGCACGGCCAGTTCGAGAGCTTCCGGATCACTTCTTTAGACGCCGTTTCTGATGGTGTGATCGCTCGTTGAGCTGTGCATGGCGGATCTGGTTGAGCGGTTGGTGCCGGACGAGTTGTGGGTGCTGTTCCGGCGGGTGGTCCCGCCGACGGAGGTCATACGCCCGCAAGGCGGCGGCCGGCGACGGGCCGGTGACCGCGCATGCCTGGCAGCGATCATCTTCGTGGCCACCTCGGGCTGCACGTGGCGGCAACTGCCGCCGGTGTTCGGGCCGGCCTGGCCCACCGTCTACCGGCGCTTCGCCCAGTGGAGCCGGGACCGGGTGTGGGCCAGGCTGCACCGCGTCATCCTCGACGAGCTCGGCGCCCGCGGAGCGTTGGACTGGTCGCGGTGTGCGATTGACTCCGTCAGCGTCAGGGCGGCAAAAGGGGGCCACTGACCGGACCGAATCCGACCGACCGAGGCAAGAGCGGATCGAAAATCCACCTGATCACGGACCGCAACGGGCTGCCCCTGTCCCTGGGCATCTCCGGCGCCAACATGCACGACAGCCTCGGACTGGAACCACTCGTGCGCGGGATCCCGCCCATCCGCTCCCGCCGCGGACCGCGCCGCCGGCGTCCAGCCAAGCTCCATGCCGACAAGGGCTACGACTACGACCACCTGCGCCGATGGCTCCGTAAGAAAGGCATCCGTCACCGCATCGCCCGCAAGGGCATCGAGTCCTCCACCCGGCTGGGCCGCCACCGCTGGGTCGTCGAAAGGACGGTCTCCTGGCTCGCCGGATGCCGCCGCCTGCACCGCCGCTATGAACGCAAGGCCGAACACTTCCTCGCCTTCGTCGGCATAGCAGCGACCCTCATCGGCTACCGCCGCCTCACCAAGTGAAACGACGTCTTAGTGCCTTGTCGCGCCGTGTCGTCCAGCGACGCCCGATGAGGCGGAAGGCCGCCTCGGGGCGGCTGCGGCGGGCTTGCTCCTGGCAACGCGGAGCGCGGCGAGGCCCCGACCAGCAAGATCACGATCTACAGCTGGAGTACTAGGGTCCGTCTTCAAAGATCATCGGGTGTTGGATCATGGCGGGGTGATACGTCGTCATGAACTCACCGATCGGGAGTGGGAGTTACTCGCTCCGCTGATACCGCGGGCCGCCACGGGGCGGCCTCGCGTGGAGGACCGGCAGGTCATCAACGGTATGGTCTACAAGATCCGGACCGGTGTCTCCTGGCGCGACCTGCCAGAACGCTACGGATCATGGCAGACCGTCTACACCCGCTTCCGCCGCTACGCCCTCGACGGCGTGTTCACCCGAGCCCTGCAGACGATCCAGGCTCACGCGGACGCGGCCGGCGACATCGACTGGCTCGTCCAGATCGACTCCACCATCGTCCGCGCCCACCAGCACGCCGCTGCCACCGGCCGAAAAGGGGGCAGCACCAGCCGGACGAACCGGACGATCACGCCCTCGGCTGATCCCGAGGCGGACTGACCACCAAAATCCACCTCGCATGCGACGGCAAGGGCCGCCCGCTCGCGATCCTGCTCACGCCCGGCCAACGTCACGACAGCATCTGCGCACGCCCGCTACTCGAACGCATCCGCGTTCCCCGCACCGGGCTGGGCCGACCACGCTGCAGGCCCGACCAGGTCATCGCAGACAAGGCCTACAGCTCCCGCGGCTTCCGCACCTACCTGCGGAAACGCGGCATCGCGCACACCATCCCAGAGAAGACCGACCAGCGACGGCACCGGGTCAGGCGCGGTTGCCACGGCGGCCGACCGCCAGGGTTCGACCGGGACACTTACCGGCAACGCAACGTGATCGAGCGCTGCTTCAACCAGCTCAAGGGATTCCGCGGCATCGCCACCAGATACGAGAAGACCGCCACCTCCTACGAAGCAGCGGTCACCCTCACATCGTTCCTGATCTGGGCAAGATCCGTTTGAAGACGGACCCTAGGCCGTGTCCGCAAAGTGGTTGTCGCGTTGGTCTGTTCGTGGTGCGTCGTCATGAGTTGACTGATGAGCCGTGGTCGGTGATCGAGCCGTTACTGGCTCCGTCACGGATGGGCCGGCCGGTCCGGGATCGGCGACAGGTGGTCAACGGCATTCTGTGGAAGCTGTCCACCAGGGCGGCCTGGCGGGATCTACCCGAGCGGTACGGACCATGGAAGACGGTGTACGAACGCTTCGTTGGTCGGCCGACGGCACCTGGGAACGACTGCTGGCCCATGTTCAGCAGCATTGCGATGCCGTCGGCGCCGTCGACTGGACGGTCGTGTGCATCGACTCGACCACAGTACGGGCCCACCAACATGCGGCCGGGGCCCGAAAAGGGGGCGGTCCTGGCCGGACGAGGCGATCGGCCGGTCCCGCGGCGGACTGACCACGAAGATCCACCTCGCATGCGACGGGCAAGGGCGGCCACTGGCCTTCACACTCACCGCCGGGAACGTCAACGACTGCACCCAGTTCGAATCCGTGATGGCCCGCATCCGTATCGAGCGGTGCAGGCCCGGCCGCCCCAGGACACGACCCGACCGCGTCGGCGTGGACAAGGGCTACTCGTCGACGAAGATCCGTGCCTATCTGCGACGACGAGGTGTCAAAGCGGCGATTCCCGAGCGGATTGACCAGATCAACGGCCGCATCCGTCGAGGCGAGAGCCTGTGCCGCCTGAACCGCACCGCCTACCGGCGACGCAACGTCGTCGAACGCTGCTTCAATCGGCTCAAGCACAACAAGGCCCTGGCCACCCGCTACGACAAACGCGCCCGCCACTACGAAGCCCCGGTCACCCTCGCCTGCCTACGACTCTGGCTGCCCTGACTTTGCGGACACTGGCCTAGGGGCGGGCAGTGAAAAAGGGAGCGAACTCGCTTTGGCAAGGCGATGGTTGACCGCACAAAGTCTGCCTACCGCGCCGACGACAACCAATCGGGCAGGATGGTTCCCATGACGGGTGGGAGAGACAAGCTCAGAGCGGTGCTGCAACGCGCGGGGCTGGAAGTTGTGGGGGACTGGAGGATCGAGGAGGTACTGCCGCCCCGAGCTGCGTGGCGACCGGTCATCTCGGGAGGCGCCAGGCCGACCGTGGCCGTGGGGGAGGACGTGCCTGACCTGGTCGCCGAGCTCAACGCACAGTGGCACCGACTGGCGGTGGGCAACGGGATCATTGGCGAGGACGGCGTATTCCTCATCGATGTCGCCGGCAACTGGACGGGATGTGCGCCCAGGCGCTGGACAAGGGTCCGGCTCACTGGTCAGTGGGACCTCGCCGGAGTCCTCGGCGAGCGGCCCGGGCAGCCGGAGTTCGTCACCCTCGCGGCGGACGGCAGCACCCTGATCGGCGTGACAACCGAGGAGGACGAGGTCTGGTTCACTCTGCTGGACCACCTCCCAGAGCACCAGGAAGCAGCCGCTCGGGTGGCTGCCCAGGAAACCCCTCGGGAGCGGGAAGCCGCTTGGGCGGCTCTGCTTCAGGGACCGGAGCCTTCGGCGAGGCTGTGCGAGATGTGGGCGCACGGGCTGGCTCTCAACCCGGCCACGCCCGATGACCTGCGCGCCCGCCTCCTGGGCCTGTCGCACTTCCTCCTGTGGCGCCCACTGCCGACGGAGGTTGTCGAGGCAGCCATGGCCCACCCGGACTGGAAGATGCGGCAGCTGCTGGCCGAGGCCCAGCCGAACATCACTGCTGAGCAGTGGGCCCGCCTGATCCTGGGTGAACAGGAATCCCGGCGCCGGTGGATCCTCACCACGCTCGCGGCAGACCGGTGTGCCGAGCTCACCGATGCCGCCTACGAGCAGCTCGCTGCGGATCCGTCCGCACGGGTCCGCGCAGAGGCTGCCCGCCTTCCCGGACTACCCGTAGGGCTGCTCACCGCCTTGGCCGCCGACGTCGACCCGTCCGTACGGGCCTCGGCCTGCCGGAGGGCTTGGCCTCATCTGGACGCTCCGACTCGGCGCACGCTTCTGGGAGACCCTTCCGGCACGGCCCGCATGGAGGCGCTGCTTCAGCACCACCAGGAGCACCCGATGCCCCGATCGGTCTTTGACACCGCGGAACGACCAGACCGCGCCATAGGTACCTGCCGTTTGGAGCGCGACCTCGCCGAATACCTGGCCCACCACGGCGATCCGGCCCAGCGTTGCTCCCTCGCAGGCAACCCGCATCTGGACCCGGACCTGGTCAGCCTCCTCGCTCAGGACCCCGACGGAAACGTCCGTTTCGTGGTGGCCACTCGCTCCGACCTCACCGAGAAACAGCGGGCGGGCATCCCCATCGACTTCGACCCGAGCGGCCACCACCATCCGCTCGACTGGGTCGTGGCACTTCACCGGGATCCCGGCGCCATGCGCCGCTTGGCCGCCTCCACCCACCCCCTCGTGCGCAGGAGCGTCGCCCGGGCCCGGCACCTCCCGCCGGACGTCGTCGAACGCCTCGCCCGCGACGAAGACCGAGTCGTCCAACTCTTCCTCACGGAATCCTGCGACGACGCCCCCGCGGACATGCTGCTGAGGGTGTGGCAGTGGTGGACCGGCAGCCTCAGTACCCCCGATCGCCCCCACGGCCACCCGAACTTCCCCCGCCGCGACCTGCTGCGCTACGCCGGCGATCCGAACCCGCGGATGCGGCAACTCGCCTTGGATGACCTGGAGTCGACGGTCGAGCTGGTCGAGCGGTTCAGCCGGGACAGCGATGAGGAAGTTCGACATCGGGCCGCGACCGACTCCCGGCTGACACCCGCATCGGCCGTGCGGTTGCTCGACGACCCGCACGAACGCGTGCGCCACGCCGCTGCCCGGCACCCCAGACTGCCCGCGCAGATGCTGAGCCGGCTGCTTCGGGACACTGACACCGCGCAAGCCGCCGCCCAGCACCCGGCGTTGCCCATCCCCGTCATGGAACAGATGCTGCAGCGGATCCAGCCTCCGGCCAGCGCCACGCCGGAGCCATGAGCCGGTACACCGATGGCTGTTCCGCGAGCCCGGATACGTGGGCTACCGTTGCGCACCGCAGTGACGGTCTCCACGACGCCATACGCGGAGTCGCCGCTACGCAGGGACGCGTGCACGCTGTGCGGTCCCTGCGCCCGTGGCTGCCGGTGCTGTCGCCCGCGAAAGCCATCGAGTGCGTGAGCGCATTGCTGGCCGGTGATGCCCCAGCGCACCTCGTGGCCGTCGTCACCAAGAAACTCGTAGAGCCTCTCAACCCAGTACGAAACCATCCGCCCTGGTGCGCCCCGCCAGGCAGGCTGACTGCGGGCAGCCAACCCAAGCCGGGGCGCCTCAACCTTCGCTTCATCCGCTGACGATGTAGTCAGTCCAGTTGCGCTTGACCAACTTCACCCAGCGCGCCACGTTGTCATCCTGGTCCCGGTTAGGCAGCGACCCCAGGGCGTGGCTAACAGGAGGTTCAAGAACCGAGCTCGTCGGAGCCGACTCCGGTGTCCCGGCGAAGCTGCTCTTGCGGGGTGGTGCGCTCGCAGGCGAGCCCCATCAACGGCACGACCTGGACACTGTCCGGGTCGCCGACCTGGCGCAGGTGGGCGTCGAAAGCCTGCCGGACCAGGTGGGCGGCAGCAGCGGCGGTTCGTCGAAGCGCGGTTGATCAGCAAGCGCAGCCGCCGGCGAGCATTCGGCTCAACTTCCAGATCTGGACTGGAGCACACAGCCGTTGAGCTGAGCGATGTGCTGGAAGCACGCATTGAGGTCGCCCGAACCGTGATCGTCGCTGACCAGAGCCTGACCCAGCGATCATCCCGTAGGGCGCCTCGCTGGTACTTTGACGGGAATCGTGGAGGGGGCCCCTAGGTGGACACTGACCTGCGGCATGCAGCTGTCGTGGCACTGGGCGAGCTCGGGCGAAGTCATGACTACCGTGACCGGGCGGACGCCGGTCACAGCCTGGCAGCATTCGCCGAGATACAGGAGGCCCGCGGGCTTCTGCTGGAGCTTGTGCTCGACCCAGGTGACACCTTCGTCACCTGGCGGACCGCGGAAGCGTTGCTTCGGCGGAAAGACAGGGCCGGGCTGACGATCGTCGCGTCCGCGCTGGCAGTCGCCAATTCGAATCCCAGCGATTGGATCCACACCGCAATCGTCGATGCATTCGGCGTGTTCTGCGACGACCGGGACGAAGCGATACGGCTGTGCGAGGAGATGTCGCGGGACACCGACGACCGTGTCGCACTGGGGGCACATCAGCTGCTTGAGGTCTTGGCAGAGATCGATCCCGTTCTTCGTCCTGGATAACGCTGGGCGAACGCTGCCGCGAGAGCGCAGGTGACTGACGACAGAGGCCAGAAGCTCATCGCGGGCCGCATCAGCGAAGGCGGGTTGGGTCAGTGGCGTGAGCGCTCCTAGGCAGTTTCGTTTGGATCAGTGGTCCCTACCTTGTTGATCGGGATGAGCGAGCCATCCGTAGGGTTGGCTCACCCAGGGGTGTCGGGTGTGGCTTTCAGTGGTCTGCCGTCCGTGGCTTCCAACGATTCGCCGCCCGACACCCCGCGACGACTCGGCTGCTGATGAGGAATTGCGATCCGATCGCTGAGTAGGGACTCGCCAGCGAGGTCGTCTGTGGTGCAGGAGACGAACGAGTTGGAGAGCGTGCGTGACAGCGATCTGGGCCGGCATCGACGCCGGGAAGGCCCATCACCACTGCGTGGTGATCGACGAGACCGGCAAGCGACTCCTGTCGAGGCGGGTCGCCAACGACGAGTCGGAGCTCCTGCAGCTGCTGGCTGCCGTACTGGCTCTGGGCGATGAGGTCATCTGGGGCATCGACCTGGCCGACGGTGGGGCTGCCCTGGTGATCGACCTGCTGCTCAGCCACAGACAGCACACGCTCTACATCCCCGGCATGGCCGTCAACCGGGCCTCCGAAGGCTACCGGGGTGCAGGCAAGACCGATGCCAAGGATGCGGCGATCATCGCCGACCAGGCCCGGGTCCGACGGGACCTTCATCCATTGCGGCCAGGCGACGAACTGGTCACCGAGCTCAAGATCCTCACAGTCCACCGGCGCGATCTCATCGAGGACCGCACTCGCGTGATCAACCGGTTGCGAGGTCACCTCACCGGCATTTTCCCGGCACTGGAGCGGGCCCTGGACCTGACCAACGCTGGGCCGCTGGTCCTGCTCACCGGATATCAGACCCCGGCCGCCATCCGCCGGGCCGGAGCCCGCCGACTGGAAACGTGGCTGCGTAACCGCAAGGTCCGCGGTGCCGGCGAGCTCGCCCAGGCCGCCGTGACGGCTGCCGACAGCCAGCACACCAGCGTGACCGGCGAGAAGCCGACGGCTCAGCTCGTCCACACGCTCGCGAAGGAGGTGATGCGCCTCAACGAGCAGGTGACCGCGGTCGACAAGCTCATCGAGGCCCGGTTTCGCGAGCACAAGCACGCCGAGGTGATCACGAGCATGCCCGGCGTCGGGCCCCTGCTCGGCGCTGAGTTCGTGGCGGCCACGGGCGGGGACATGGCGCCCTTCGGCACCCCTGACCGTCTCGCCGGGTTCGCCGGCGTCGCCCCGGCTCCTCGCGACTCGGGCAAGATCAGCGGCAATCTGCACCGGCCCAAGAGATACAGTCGCAGTCTCCCACGTGTCTTCTATACCTCCGCGTTGATCAGCATCCGCTCCTGCGACGAATCGCGTCGCTTCTACGACCGCAAGCGCGCAGAGGGCAAGCGGCACACCCAGGCAGTCCTTGCCCTCGCCCGACGGCGCGTGAATGTCTTGTGGGCCTTGCTCCGTGACGGACGGTGCTACGAGGCGATACCACCCGTCACCGTCGCAGCTTGACAACGAGATTAGGAATCGTTGGTCCCGGTGTGCCGTTAAGTGATGTGCAGTGGGCGCGGATTGAGCCGTTGCTTCCGGACCGGACGCCGAAGCGGGGTGGACGCTGGCGTGACCATCGGGAGGTGATCGACGCGATCGCCTTCAAGTTCCAGACCGGAACGCAGTGGGTCCACCTGTCGGAGAAATACGGCAACTGGAGAGGCGTCTACAACCGGCTGCAGATGTGGGTCCTCGACGGCACCTGGGAGCGAGTGTTCACCGCGCCGATGACGCAGGCCGACGCGGACGAGGACCTGACCTGGGCCGTGTCGGTGGACTCCACGATCGTGCGGGCTCACCAGCACGCGGCCGGGGCCCGCAAAAAGGGGCCCCAGCCGGAGAACCGGCCGACCATGCCATAGGCCGGTCCCGCGGCGGGCTGAGCACGAAGATTCATCTCGTCGCAGATGCCCGCTGCCGGCCCCTCGCGTTCGTTCTCACCGCCGGACAGGCTGGTGACGCACCCGCTTTCACGGACGTGATGGCCTGCTTGCGCGTTCCCCGCCGCCGCGGAAGGCCGCGGACCCGGCCGGACGTGGTCCTGGCGGACAAGGCGTACTCCTCCCGCGCCATCCGTGACCACCTGCGCAAACGCGGCATCCGGACGGTGATCCCGATTTCGGCCGACCAGCGCGGACACCGACTGCGACGTGGCAGCCAGGGCGGCAGGCCGCCGGCTTTCGACCGCGAGACCTAAAGGCAGCGCAACACCGTCGAACGGTGCATCAACCGCCTCAAGCAGTGGCGAGGAATCGCCACCCGCTACGAGAAGACCGCAACCATCCACCTCGCCGGACTCCACATCGCAGGCATCTTCCTCTGGTCCGCCCGATGATCCAAACGAACTGCCCAGGAGCCGAAGGCTTCTGGCACAGCATGGCCAAGGACGTGTTCGACGCCCGTACCACCGGCGAACACGGCCCCGGCGTCGACACGGTCCACTTCGAAATCCCCATGCCGCAGCCGGGCCAGCGCGGTGGCCGCGAGGGACACCACCGCCATTCATCGATTGCCGGAAGCGGATAGCCGCCTCCCGATACGGATAGGGCGGAGCCGCGGCGGCTTCTAGGGTTCCGGTGAATTCGGTGCTCAGGAGGCGTAGATGAAGAGCTGCCGCGGCGCGCGGACGGCCGTGATCGTGGGCGCGGGTGTCGCCGGTCTGACGGCGGCGTCGGCCCTGGCGCGCAGGGGGTGGCGCGTCGAGATCGCCGAGGCCGCCCCGGCGACGGCGACGTCGGGGTGGGGGCTGTGCCTGACCGGCCCTGCGCTGCGCGCGCTGGACGAGTTGGGACTCGCGGACAGGTGTCTGGCCGAGGGCTATGGGATGGCCGGCATCACACATGTGGACGTGAACGGCGAGTCTGCGGACCGGGTCCAGTTGCCGCGTCTGATCGGCGCGGAGCGGCCGGCGATGGTCGGCATGGCGCGCCCCGTACTGCACCGGATCCTGCGGGAGACGGCCGAGCGGAGTGGGGTGGTGGTGCACTACGGGATGACGGTCGCGGCGGTGGACCAGGAGCAGGAGTTGGTCCGTGTGCGGTTCTCGGACGGGACGGTCCGGCAGTTCGCGCTGCTGGTGGGCGCGGATGGCATCCGCTCGTCGGTCCGGGCCCTGCTGGGCTTGGCGACCTCGCTCGACTACCACGGGCAGATGGTCTGGCGGGCCCTGGTGTCGCGTCCGCCGTGGGCCACGCGTATCCATCAGTTCGCCGGCGAGGTCAACACAGCTGGACTCATCCCCATCTCGGGCAGCCAGGCGTACGTGTTCCTCACGGAGAACGGAGTAGGACACAGCGCCCTACCCGATGCCGAACTCGCCCCGCGTCTGCGGCAGCTCCTGGGGGCCTTCCCGGGGCGGGTGAAGGAGATCTGCCCTCTGGTGTCCGCGTCGGAGTCGGTGGTACGCCGCCCGGTCCAGACGGCGTTGTTGGCGGGTGCCTGGAACCGCGGAAACGGCGTCGTCATCGGTGACGCCGCGCATGCGCCGGCACCGCAGATGGCCAGCGGCGCGGCCCTGGCGATCGAGGACGGGCTCGTGCTGGCCCACGAACTCGCGTGTCATGAGTCGGTCGGCGCGGGGCTTGAGTCGTTCGTCAACCGGCGTGCACGGCGATGCCGCACGCTCGTTCAGACCTCGGTGGCGATCGTCGGCCTGGAGCAGGCACAGCATCACCACAAGGCGTACCCGCTGGTCAACGCATGTCACCAGCAGATGGCCGAGCCCGCGTAACCTCCATCCGATGCCCACCGTCGATGCCCACTGTCATCGACCGGCTGACCGAACACCTCAGCCGATCCACCCCATACGAGGAGTGACCGATGAGCGACACAAGCTTGATCACCCACCTGCGGCATATCGATGTCGCCATGCCGAGCTTCGCCGAACAGCGCCAGTTCTACACCGAGTTATGGGGGCTGACGGAGACCGCCGGTGACACGGGTGTCTCGTTCCTGGCGGCCGAAGGCTCCCCGGAGCAGTACGTGGTGCGGCTGCGCGAGGACCAGCAGAAGCGCACCGACCTCATCGCCTTCGGTGCCGCCCACCCCGCCGATGTCGACGCCCTGGCCGCGCAGTTGATCGCGCAGGGTGTGAAGCTGGTGCGGGAACCGAAGATGCTGGACACTCCCGGAGGCGGCTATGCGGTCCGTTTCTTCGACAACGAGGGCCGAGTGGTGGAGGTCTCCGCCGACGTCACCCCACGCCGGCACCGCACGATCGAGGCACGGGAGTCCATACCCGTGCGGCTGTCGCATGTGCTGATGAACTCGCCCACACCCGAAGCCACGGTGGCCTGGTACATCAAGCATCTCGGCTTCCGGCTCTCGGACACCCTGTGCATCGGCAGCCGCGGCGAGATGATGTGGTTCCTGCGCTGCAACACCTATCACCACAGCTTCGGCATCGTCCGCGGCCCGCATGCGGCCTTCCATCACGCGTCCTTCGAGATGCGCGGGGTGGACGAGTTCCTGCGCGGCACGGGCCGGATGCAGCGGCTGGGCATCGAGCGCCTGTGGGGTCCGGGCCGGCACCGCGCCGGTGACAACTCCTTTAGTTACTACCTCGACCGGGCGGGCAACACCGTCGAGTACACCACCGAGCTCGAAGTCGTGGACGAGGACACCTGGCATCCACACCTCTTCGACCTGACGGACCCGGCCAGCGCCGACCAGTGGGGCACGGCCAACCAGATGAACGAATACATTGCCGCCAAGTCCCACAATGACGTCGACCCCGGGCTGTTCGTCGCCCCGCCGATCTGAGCGTCCTCGGACCGAGGTGGCCAACGTCCGGCCGCAAAAGGAGTTCCCACCATGACGCCGCCGTCCACGGGTGAAGCTGTGACCACTCCCCTGCACACGTTCCGCATCACCAAATCTCGCAACCCGGTCGATCTGCTCAACGCTGCCACCCGGCTGTTCGGCGGCTCGATCACCACCTCTCCGCTGGACGGCCTGGCCAGCGGAGAGCACGAACTGCGCGGCGTCGCCGCCTCCGACTTCGCGGTCGGCTACTTCGCCTCGCCACTCGACGTCCGCGTCGCTTCGGCGTCCGGCCGCCGCCGCTCCTACTTCGTCAACATAGGTGTTTCCGGCGCCATCGCGGCGACCTGCGGCAGCCTGCACGCGACCCTCGACAAGGCCACCGCAGGAGTCGTCAACCCCGGAGACACTCAGGAGCTGCGCCCCGCCCGCAGCCGGACGCGTTTTCTGGGTCTGCGGATCGATGCCGCCCTCGTCGACCAGGAGTTCGCCGCGCTCACCGGGCAACTGCCGACATCCACCGTACGCTTCGACTTCGCCCTGGACCTGGCCAAACCCAAGGGCCGGGCGGTGCGGCTGCTGGTGCATTCCCTCGTGGAGCAGCTGGACTCAGGAGACCCCTTGTTCCAGCGTGCGGAGCTGCCGCGCAGCCAGCTGCGGTGCATTGCCACCGCCCTGCTGCTGGCCCAGCCCCATACGCATACCGGCGAGCTTCGGGACGGCCCTCAACCCAGTCACCCGCGCTCGTTACGCGCGGCTCTCTCCTTCATCGAAACGAACCTCTCGGAACGCCTCACCCTCAGCGGAATTGCCGCCGCCGCAGACTGCAGCCCACGGACCGTCAGCTCCGCATTCCGCGCCCAACTCGGACTGTCTCCCCTCACCTACGTGCGCAATCTGCGACTGGACCGGATCCGCGAGGACGTCCTCACCTCCACCGATCACGTCAGCACCATCGCGTATCGGTGGGGCGTCTCCCACCTGGGCCGCTTCGCCGCCGAGTACCGCGACCGCTTCGACGAACTGCCCTCCGAAACGGCGGCCCGCCGGTAGCAAACCGCCCCTGGAACTGGTGGTGGTCAGGGTTCCGCGCCAAGGCGTGACGCCAGCCGTTCAGTCGAAGACCGCAGTAGCTTCGATCTCGACCAAGTGCTCGGGGATGTCCAGTGCCGCTACGCCCAGCAGCGTGGCCGGCGGGACGGGGGTGGTTCCCAGCCTGTCGGCGGCCCGGGTGACCCCTTCCAGGAGTAGGGGCATCTTGTCGGGGGTCCAGTCGACGACGTAGACGGTCGGTTTCGCCACGTCGTCGAAGGAGCCGCCGGCCTCGGCCAGGGCGGTGCCGATGTTGAGGTAGCACTGTTCGACCTGCGCGGCGAGGTCGCCTTCACCGACCGTGGTGCCTTCAGCGTCGCAGGCGACCTGCCCGGCGATGAAGACCAGTTTCGATCCCGAGGCGATCGACACCTGCTGGTAGACGGGGACCTCCGGCAGTCCGCTGGGTTCAACAGGGTGATGGCCATGCTGCCTGCTCCTTTGCCGTAAGAGACGCCTTTGGTCTCTTGTGGTTACTCAGGAACCGTAAGAGAGTGGCTTCTGACATGGAAGAACGCACTTTTTTTCGGTGACTGGGGAACCTCATGGTGACCAAGCAGTTCAAGGGATCGTCCAAGGATGAAGCGGACCTGACGCGCGCGGACTCGCTGGCGCGGGAGATCTTCTCGGATGTCGCCAACAAGTGGGCGTTCCTGATCATCGAAGCCGTGGGTGACCGCACCCTGCGCTTCACCGCGCTGCGCAACGAGATCGAGGGCATCAGCCACAAGATGCTCACCCAGAACCTGCGCATGCTGGAGCGCAACGGTCTGATCGAGCGGTGCGTGCATCCGACCGTGCCGCCACGGGTCGAGTACACCCTTACGGAGCCGGGGCGAGCCCTGCGCGCGACCGTCGCCGGAATGTGCGACTGGACCCACCAGTACCTCGGCCACATCGAGACCGCCCGCCGCCGCTTCGACGACTGAGGACGACGGCGCACGACTGCGGACGACTGCGGGTGACGATCGGAGGGGCCCGCGATTCAGAGGAGCCAACTAGGGTCCGTCTTCAAACGGATCTTGCCCAGATCAGGAACGATGTGAGGGTGACCGCTGCTTCGTAGGAGGTGGCGGTCTTCTCGTATCTGGTGGCGATGCCGCGGAATCCCTTGAGCTGGTTGAAGCAGCGCTCGATCACGTTGCGTTGCCGGTAAGTGTCCCGGTCGAACCCTGGCGGTCGGCCGCCGTGGCAACCGCGCCTGACCCGGTGCCGTCGCTGGTCGGTCTTCTCTGGGATGGTGTGCGCGATGCCGCGTTTCCGCAGGTAGGTGCGGAAGCCGCGGGAGCTGTAGGCCTTGTCTGCGATGACCTGGTCGGGCCTGCAGCGTGGTCGGCCCAGCCCGGTGCGGGGAACGCGGATGCGTTCGAGTAGCGGGCGTGCGCAGATGCTGTCGTGACGTTGGCCGGGCGTGAGCAGGATCGCGAGCGGGCGGCCCTTGCCGTCGCATGCGAGGTGGATTTTGGTGGTCAGTCCGCCTCGGGATCAGCCGAGGGCGTGATCGTCCGGTTCGTCCGGCTGGTGCTGCCCCCTTTTCGGCCGGTGGCAGCGGCGTGCTGGTGGGCGCGGACGATGGTGGAGTCGATCTGGACGAGCCAGTCGATGTCGCCGGCCGCGTCCGCGTGAGCCTGGATCGTCTGCAGGGCTCGGGTGAACACGCCGTCGAGGGCGTAGCGGCGGAAGCGGGTGTAGACGGTCTGCCATGATCCGTAGCGTTCTGGCAGGTCGCGCCAGGAGACACCGGTCCGGATCTTGTAGACCATACCGTTGATGACCTGCCGGTCCTCCACGCGAGGCCGCCCCGTGGCGGCCCGCGGTATCAGCGGAGCGAGTAACTCCCACTCCCGATCGGTGAGTTCATGACGACGTATCACCCCGCCATGATCCAACACCCGATGATCTTTGAAGACGGACCCTAGTGCGATGCAGCCGGTTGACCAGCAGGCGGGAGTCCGGACTCACCTGCACGATCCGCCCAAGCAACACTTCGCCTTCCTCCTCGTCACGGACCAGCCGGGTCGCGGCGGTGATCTCCAGTGACTTTGGCCGGCAGAGCACCGAGCAGCCGTCAGCGGTCCTCATCGTGCGGACCTTCGGGCTGCAGCTCCGGGTCGAAGCGTGGTTCGGCCCCCAGTGGCACAAGGGCCCGATGGACAGGAGGCCGACCGGTCAGGGTCGGCCTCCGGCCCGTTCTGATGGTGTCCGTACTCTGACTCATCCGGCGGCCGGGCGACCAGGCCCGGCGTGCGACTCCCGAGCGAGGTCTTCGAGCAGCTTGACCGCCAAGGCGGCGCTGTCATGCGGGACGAACAAGTGGTCGTGGTAGAAGCCGGCCACGACATTGCAGCTGAGCCCCGCACGGGTCAGTACCTCGGAGATGGCAGCGGTCAAACCGACGGCTTCCAGGGATGAATGCACCCGCAGCGTGATCCAGCCGGCCACGTACTCGTATTCCAGTCCCAGCCTGTCGGCTTCCTCCTTGCGCAGGACGAGCGTGAGCCCCTCTTCCTCCGCGACCGTTACGACCGGGGCCACTTCTGCGGGTATCGCCGGGCCGGGGATCGAGACGAACACGTACTCACCAGGGTGAAGTTCCGGGCGCATGCCGCTGAGCAGCGCTGACAGATGGGTTTCTCCAGCCAACTTCCTACTCCTTCTCATGAAATGGGGGTGAGGGGAGCCGAGGGGTGAGATCACCCCCGGCTCCTGAAAACGGGCACCAGGGCGGCTGCAGACACGGCTGCCCAGACTCCCTCAAGGAGGAGGAAGCCCCAGGAGTGCTGGTCCAGGGCAACGATCGCGAGTATCGAGGAACCGGCCAGGTTGAGCGCGAGATAGGTGGTGGAGCCTGGGCTTAGCCGTCCTGCCTGCGCAGCGAGGAAGGACGAGAGGACGAACAGAGAGCCACAAAGCTCAGCAAGATTTTGAAGGGACATCGTTGTGATGCGCGCCGTCTTTGCTCGGCCGGGTACGGCAGCGCTCTCGTCCGGGGCTGGCGCAGAACGCGCCGCCGCAGGCGACGCTAGCACGAACTCCATGCCCAGGCCCATGGGCGTCACCTTGGCTTGCCGATCCGAGCGCTTACCACGCCCGACCAGCCGGAAACCCTCTGCGATCAGAGCCCAGACCAGTCCGGCAGCCAGGAACCCTGAGCGGTGGGGGACTTCACGGGTGCGTACGTGTTCAGATGCAGGTCTTCTTCGCACAACGGACCCGGCGCCTGCCCGTCAACCTGCATCGCGCCCCCTGCCATGAACAGGCGCCTGTCCCAACAACCTTCCTACCGCAGCATTCACCTGCCACCGGCATGTCGCCCCGGACGCCTTGTTCGATCACAACCGTCCTCGTGATCGATAGAGATACGGCTTCTGAGAGGTGGCTCAGATGTCGACTGGTACACCCGAACCAACCAGCAGCGCATCAGCCTCCACCCCCACGAAGTCACTGCTTCCACGGTCCCCGCACATCACCGCTGGCACGTCAGCTCCGGCATCGCCCACCCCGCACACGACGGCACACTCTGGTGCCGCATCCCCCACACCCCAGCCAGCCGCGTCACCAACCTCACCGATCAGCACAGCCAGGCCCTGGGCGAGGGGGGCGCGCAGGGCCGAGGCGGTGTAGTCGCGTTCGGTGGTGCCCAGTCTGCTCATGGCGTGGGCGGTGGAGGGGATGACGGTCTGCCGTGGTGGTCACGGTGAGCATCCTTGGGATGCGGCCCTGCGCGGCTGAGGCGGATAGCCCGCAGGCTGGGGTATCCGCGCCGTTTCGGCGGCGGCTGTGTCAGGCATCGACGCGGCGCTTGGCGAGCCAGTCGACCATTTCGGGGTCGTGGTGGTCGAAGAAGAGGGAGCTGCCGGTGTCGAGGGTGGCGATGGCTGCCATCTGCTCGTCGGTGAGCTGGAAATCGAAGATGTCGATGTTCTGGGCCATGCGTTCGGCTCGGACGGTCTTGGGGATGGCGACGACGCCGCGCTGGGTCAGCCAGCGCAGGACGACCTGGGCGACGGACTTGCCGTGTTCCTTGCCGATCTGGGCCAGGAGGGGGTGGGTGAACAGGTCGTTCTTGCCCTCGGCGAAGCCGCCCCAGGATTGGTGTTGGACGCCCCGCTCGCGCATCAGCTCCTGGTAGTCGGTGCGCTGGAAGAAGGGATGGGTCTCGATCTGGTTGACCTGTGGGGTGATCTCGTTGTTGAGGATCAGGTCGATCAGCCGGTCGGGGTAGAAGTTGGCGACGCCGATCGCCTTCGTCAGGCCCTCGTGGTTGAGGGCTTCCATGGCGCGCCACTGGCCGTAGACATCGCCGAAGGGCTGGTGCATCAGGTACAGGTCCAGATAGTCCAGGCCCAGCTTGTTCAGGGACGTGGTGAAGGCGCGCTTGGTGTTGTCCTCGGCGGGGGCGTCCTGGACCCACAACTTGGTGGTGACGAACAGCTCCTCGCGCGGGATGCTGCTGGACTTGATGGCCCGGCCGACGGCTTCTTCGTTGCCGTAAGCGGCGGCGGTGTCCAGCAGGCGGTAGCCGGCGGCCAGGGCCTGGCAGACGGCGCGCTCGGTGTCCTCGGCGGGAATCCGGTAGACGCCGAAGCCGAGGAGCGGCATCTCGACGCCGTTGTTGAGGGTGACGGTCTGCATGGGCGGGATGTCCTTCGCTTAACGGGTGGGAACGGGTGTCAGGGACGGATGAGGGCCTTGAGAACCTGGCGGTTGGCCATCGCCCGGTAGGCGTCCGGAGCCTGGTCGAGGGTGAAGGTGCGATCGAAGACGCGGCCGGGGGTGATGGTGCCGTCCAGGACGTCGGGCAGCAGCTGCTCGATGTAGGCGCGGGCGGGGCTGGCGCCGCCGGTCAGGGTGATGTTGCGCATGAACTCGGCCGCGCCGATCGGGCCCTGCTCGTACTGCGGGGCGCCCAGGCGGCTGATGCTGCCGCCGTCCAGGACCGCGCCGAGCGCGGTGTCGAGGGCCTGGCGGGTGCCGACGGCCTCGATGACCTTGTCCACGCCGCCGGTCAGCTCGCGGATACGGGCGGTGCCCTCCTTGCCGCGTTCGGCGACCACGTCGGTGGCGCCGAACGCGCGGCCCAGGCCGGTGCGGGCTTGGTGGCGGCCGGCGAGCACGATCCGCTCGGCGCCCAGCCGCTTGGCGGCGATCACCGCGCACAGGCCGACCGCGCCGTCCCCGACGACCAGCACCGCATCGCCGTGGGTGACGCCGACGCTGACGGCGCCGTGGTGGCCGGTGGTCATCACGTCCGACAGAGCCAGCAGCGACGGCAGCAGCGCGGAGTCGGCGGCCACCGGCAGCTTGACCAGGGTGCCGTCCGCATGCGGGACGCGGACGGCTTCACCCTGCCCGCCGTCCACGCCGTCGAAGCCGTACCGGCCGCCGTTACGGCACGAGATGTGCAGGCCCTTGGCACAGTAGTCGCAGGTGTTGTCGCTGTAGGTGAACGGGGCGACGACCAGGTCACCGGTCTTCAGGCCGATCACGTCCGCACCGGTCTCCTCGACGACGCCGAGGAACTCATGTCCCATGGGGCGGCCGGTTTCGGTGGCGGGCATGGACGCGTAGGGCCATAGGTCGCTGCCGCACACGCACGCGGCCAGCGTGCGCACCACCGCGTCGGTCACCTGGACGATCTTCGGGTCGGGCCGGTCCTCGACGCGGACCTCGCCGGCTCCGTACATCACTGCTGCACGCATGAGGGCTGTTACTCCAAACGAGGGCGGGGCGCCACGAGAGGCGCGGCGTGCCTGAGGGACGAGGTCAGCGTTCGAGCATCCGTGCCTGGGCCGCAGTGTGGGTGTCGCCGGCGGCCGGCGGCAGGCTGCTCAGCGTGTGGAGCTGCTCGGCGGTCAGGGGGACCGTGTCGGCGGCGGTGTTCTCCTCGACGCGGCTGACGTGCTTGGTGCCGGGGATCGGGGCGATGTCGTCGCCCTGGGCAAGCAGCCAGGCCAGCGCGACCTGCGCCGGGGTGGCGCCGACCTCGGCGGCCAGGGCCTTGACCTCGTCGGCGAGCGCCAGGTTGCGCTTGAAGTTCTCGCCCGTGAAGCGGGGGTTGTCGCGGCGGAAGTCGCCTTCGTCGAACTGGTCGGTGGAGCGGACGGTGCCGGTCAGGAAACCGCGGCCCAGCGGGGAGAACGGCACGAGGCCGATGTTCAGCTCCCGCAGGACAGGCAGGACACGCTCCTCGATCCCGCGCGTCCACAGCGAGTACTCCGACTGCACCGCGCTGACCGGCTGCACAGCATGGGCGCGGCGGATCGTGTCCGGACCGGCCTCCGAGAGCCCGAAGGCGCGGACCTTGCCCTCGGCGATCAGCTCGCCCACGGCGCCGGCGGCCTCCTCGATCGGCGTGTTCGGATCCACCCGGTGCTGGTAGTACAGATCGATGTGGTCGGTGCCCAGCCGCTTCAAGGAGCCCTCGACCGCGGTGCGGATGTTGGCCGGGCTGGAGTCCAGATTCCACGCACCCTCGCCGCCGTGCGAGACCAGGCCGAACTTGGTGGCCAGCACCACCTTCTCCCGGCGGCCCTTCAGCGCTCGCCCGAGCAGCTCCTCGTTGGTGTAGGGGCCGTAGATCTCGGCGGTGTCGATGAGGGTGACGCCCAGCTCCAGTGCCCGGTGCACGGTCCTGATCGACTCCGCCTCATCGGTGCCCCAGCCGGTGTAGCCGTGGGACATGCCCATCGCGCCCAGCCCGATCCGGGAAACCTCCAGGTCACGCAGCTTGATATACCGCATCTCGCCTTCTTCGGTTGGTGGCGTTGCCTTCTCCCCTTCACTCTTCGCCCGGCCCGGCAGGCCATGCCGGTCGGAGGCTGGGCGACGGCGAGGGCCGGCGTCTTCGTCATCAACCTTCGCCCGGATTGCTCCGGTGTGGCAGGGCGGGCTCTTCAGGGGTAATGACAGGACCCCCCACCGACCCGCGCAGCGGGTGCCCCGCGGGCGAGACTGGAGTCATGGCATCCCAGAGCGCGCACAGCGAGGGCGCCGAGCTGGGCCGCTACCTGCGCGCCCGCCGCACCCAGACCAGCCCCGAACACGCCGGCCTCACCGTCGGCGCCGGCATCCGCCGCACCCCCGGCCTGCGCCGCGAGGAGCTGGCCACCCTCGCCGGCATCAGCATCGACTACTACGTGCGCCTGGAACGCGGCAAGGAGACCCGCCCCAGCCCCGCCGTCCTGGACTCCCTCGCCCGCGCCCTGAACATGGACGACCAGGAACACCAGCACCTGCGCGAGCTCGCCGCCCGCGCCGCCCGCTACGCCCCCGAACCGCCCCCGGCCCCCAGCCGCACCGTACGCCCCCACCTGAAACTGCTGCTGGAGTCACTGCGGCCGAACCCCGCCTACGTCATCAGCCGCAGCATGGACATGCTGGCCTGGAACCCCGGCGGCCTCGCCCTGTACGCGGGCCTGGAGGACTGGCCGGCCACACACCGCAACCTCGCCCGCTACCTCTTCCTCCACCCGGCCGCGCGGGACCTCTTCGGCGACTGGGACCGCCAGATCACCGGCTGCGTCGCCCGGCTGCGCGCCGTCGCCGGCACCGCCCCCGACGCCCCCGACCTGACCAACCTCGTCGGTGAACTCCTCCTCAAGAGCCCCGACTTCGCCCGACTGTGGGAGCGCTACGAGGTCACCGGCCGCAAGCCCGCGCAGAAGACCTTCCACCACCCCCGCGTCGGCACAGTCACGCTCACCTCCCAGTCCATGCACCTGGAAGGCACCCCCGGCCAGCGCATCGGCGTCTACACCGCCGAACCCGGCACCCCCGACCACGACGCCATGATCCTCCTCGACATGACCACACCCACGCCGACCCCGCAGGACGCACACGCACACCACAAGCAGCCGTGACCACTCATCGGCTTCCGCGGCGTCAGGACAAGGCACCTCACCCCACCCGGCAGACCACGTTGGCGCGTGATCTGCCGCAGGCCGGCGCCCATCAAAACGGGCTCACGCTCCGTCGCACCCACAGCCCCGGCACCACATCTCCGTGCGATGAGGCATGCCCTCACAAAAACGCTCTGTCCGCAGTTCCGTGAATCCCCAGGTCAGGGGCGGGAACGAGGGATCGTTTCGGCAGGGTGTTTCCTGCCATGGCGAGCAAGACGGTCGAGGATGCGCCCGCTTCACTTAGGGCTCAGGGCCAGTCAGCGGCGCTCAGGTGTTCCAGGAGATCCGGGCGCGCTGTTACCGGGCAGCCGCCAGGTCGTCCGCAAGCGTCTCGCCGCTCTGCGGGCGGGCACTGCCGAACCGATCCGGGCCGACATCTCCAGCCCGCGCAAGATCACCGCGTGGATCATGCGGCCTCGTGAGACGCCCACCGACAGTCCCAACGATCGACTGCTTCAGGTCCGACGTGCCTGTCCGGACATCACGCGGGCCTGCGCCGTCGCCCGCGGGTTCGCCGACCTGGTACGCCACCAGCGCGGATACCTGCTGTTGGAGTGGATCCGCCAGGCCGAGCAGGACGCGCCGAGACCGATGAAGGGCTTCGCCGGCTTCCTCCGCCAGGACCTCGAAGCCGTCACCGCCGGACTCACCCTGCCGTGGAGTTCCGCGGTGGTCGAAGGCCACGTGAACCGGGTGAAAACGTTCAAGCGAGCCATGTATGGCCGGGCGTCGTTCGGACTCCTGCGGGCCCGGATCCTCACCCAGCTATGACCTTCACCAATCGCCGAAGAGCGGTTTCCTGGTTTTCGTGCAGGCCTGAGTCACGCCGTGGCTGGTGGGCTCGTCACTGACGGCTGATCGCCCGTGAGATGCCAGTCGTGACGGTCGTGGCGAGGATCCAGCCGGCAGCGGTCAGCCCGTAGGCGAGCCATTGTTCAATGCCTCGTGGTGCGAAAGCCGACTCCTGCCCGAAGGTGATGATGGGGACCAGCAGGTCGAGCGTGTAGAAGACCGCGTTGAACGCAGGTGCCTTTCCGGCTTCGAGCGGTGCGGGGGGATGCACGCCGAAGAAGATCGCACCGCAGGCGAGCAGAGCCATGAGCCACAGGCCGGCGCGCACAGGCCGGTAGCCGTAGCCGACGGTCGCGTCCTGGATGTACCCCCAGGCGCCGCTGTGCGGGGGGAGCGTAGCGCGCCGATGGCGCTGTTTGGCCAGCAACACGGTGCGTGCTTCGTCCTCGTGCCCGATCCGTCGGTACGCGCCTGCGAGCTGCTCGTACGGCTGCGGGAGGTAGCCGTCGGTGCCGCGCCGGAGCCAGTCGAGGCGTTCAGAGGCCGCCAGGGGGTGTGCGAGGGCGTCGTAGGTGGCCTCGGCTAGCCGGAGGCGAGCCGGCCAGGTGTCCGGGGTGTCGTACAGGGTGCCCAGCTGAGCATTGCGTGCGTCGACGGTGCCGTCGATCGGTCGCTGGGTTCGCAGATCGGTCTCCCGGGCCTGGACGAGCCGCAGCGACAAGGCGGTGCCGTCGGGATGTGCGAGCGTGGCATCGCGGAGGCTGAGCTGCGTACCGATGTGGCTGCCGTCGAGTTTGATGCCGCCCACGACGGCGAGGCCCTGGCCGAGGTCGAAATTGCGGGCGACGCTGACATCGATGGCCTCCAGCGCGACGTCGTCGGCGTTGTTCAGCAGGGCGCCGCAGAAACCGATTGCTGCCGAGACCGTGGCACCGGACAGGATGATTCGCCCCTCGGCCCTGAAGTTTGGGTGGAAGGTGAAGTCCTCGGTGATCTGGACGTGGTAGGCGTCCAGTGCGTGGCCGCCGGGGTTGCTCAGGGAGGCACCCTCCAGGTCGAACTCCCCGTCGATGGAGCCACCGGATATGCGGAAACCTCCCTGGACAGCCAGGTTGGTGCACAGCGTGTCACCGCTGATGGCCACATGGACCGCGGATATCGCCTCGGATTCGGGTGCCGTGATCACAGCGTCGCGGAGGTCCAGATCGCCGTTGATCTGAGCGCGGTTCAGTACCAGGGGGCCGGTCAGGTGGCAGCGGGACAGTACCAGTCGGCCGTCGACCTGGGCCGTGTCGGCAGCGAGACCTGGCAGAAAGCTTCCCGAGAGGGCCAATTCGCGGATCCTGGCGCCCTGGAGTAGCGGCACCTCCTCGAAGCGGCAATCTGCCAGAACGACCGGCACGGCAACCTCGGCGAATCTCAGATCCAGGCCGCCCGTGATGCGGGCACCGGTCAGACGCAGTGCTGGGCGGTCGCCCGGGGCGGGATCGGCGCCGGCGCCCAGCAACAGCGCCGCGATGACGTCGGCCCGTACTGCGGATTGCGCCGATGACGTGCCGTCGCGGACATCGACGGCAGTGCCCTGCGCGAAGGAGTCCCACAGCTGACGTTCAACAGCATCGAGTTCATCGAGATGCATGACCGGTGATCATCCCGGTGTGGCCTTCCCAGGACAAGACCTCAACCCCGATCTCGCGGACGGGGCGCAGCCATGGGCACGCCGGCGCGGGGTACGACCCTTTCACGCAGCCGCGGTCAGAGCCCACAAAAGACCACGTCGTCTCACCTTGAACGGGCCTGCCCCTCAAAACCGCCTCCATCACGTCGCCTTCGGCTCACCGCCTCCGTCACGTCGCCTTCGGCTCACCGCTTCGGCTCACCGCCTTCGGGGCCGGGTACAACGGAAGTCCTCCACCCAGCCCTAAGACGGTGTCCTATGTGGCGGAGGTTCGTTGGGCTGAATATGGGGCGGGGTACGTGGGATTGGATTGTTCCGGAGGGGTTGTGGGAGATCGCGAGGCCGCTGATCCCTCCTTCGAAGGTGCGTCCGCAGGGTGGCGGCACGCAGGACACGCCTGATGAGACGCTGTTCGCCGCGATCATCTACGTGCTGGTCAGTGGTTGCGCCTGGCGTTCATTGCCGCCGTGCTTCGGCATCTCCAAGTCGACTGCTCACCGCCGGTTTCTGATCTGGTCGCGGGCTGGGGTGTGGGGTCGGCTGCATGAGGCGGTCCTGCACCGGCTGGACGACGCCGGCCTCATCGACGTGAGCCGCGTCGTACTGGATTCCGCTCACGTCAGGGCCAAAAAGGGGGCGAACACACAGGTCCGAGCCCCGTGGACCGAGGTAAACCGGGTTCCAAGATGCACGTCCTGTCGGACACGAACGGACTGCCCCTGGTCGTCGGCCTCTCCGCAGCCAACACCCACGACAGCGAAGGATTGAAGCCAATGGTCGAGGGTCACCAAACGAGACACGACCCCCACCGCGGCCGGCACTTCAAACCCCAACGACTCCACGCAGACAAGGCGTATGACGTCCCTCACCTGCGTCAATGGCTCCGCGGCAAGCGGATCGGCGTCCGCATCGCCCGCAAGGGCATCGAGTCAAGCAAGCGATTGGGACGGCGTCGCTGGGTGATCGAACGCACCATCTCCTGGCTCTCGGGCTACCGCAGACTCAGCCCACGATACGAACGAGACCCCCGCAACTACCTGGCCTTTCTCGGACTCGCTGCAGCCCTCTGCTGCTACAAACGCCTGATCCGCCTCACCACATAGGACACCGTCTTAATAGAAGTCCGCCACCCCTGGCTCCTTCTTGCCGTCCTCGAGCGCCTTGCGCAGAGCTCGGTACACCGGCGCCAGCTGCGCTGGCCCGACGTGTCTGGCTCCGGACATTGCAACGTTCCAGTCTGGGACCGCTGCTGGCTGGACTGCGCGCCAGTGCTCCTCAGCCAAGGTGCGGCGCTGAGTGAACCGTACTGGGGGCCACCCGCAAGCCACGCGCTCAGTTCTGGCCGCCATCTCCCGCGTGACCACCGGCAAACTCGCCATGAGCGCCTCGCAATCGGCGCCGAGCAGCCTTGGCGATAACCGGCTGCTACGCCCACCACCGCTACAACACCGGTAGCCCCGCCCCAGTGCCCATCGCCGCACGCCTCATCGCTCACCTGGCCACTACCTATGCGATGACTTTCCTGCACCGCCAGACCTTCTATGCCATCTGCGATGACCACGACCGCCAGCACATCGAACGTACCGTCGCTCTGACCAGAACATTCACCACCTGGCAGGCCTGCGACATCGTCACCGAAGCCCGCGAACGCTGCGGCGCACACGCCATGTTCCCCTACAACGGAATCGCCGGCCTCGCACCCGCGCTCGACGGAGCGATCACCGCGGAAGGCGACAACCTCCCGATCCGGTGAAGGCAGCTGCCGAGATGCTGTTCGACCGCAAACTACCGGTCGACGCCACCCCACTTCAGACCTGGGAGGAATCGACAATCCCCTGAGCCAGCTACGCCACCTGCTCACCGTGGCCGAGGACCTTGCAGCCCGCCGCGCCCGGAGCCGCTTCAGCGCGAACCGAAAGGAGGCATCTCAGGGGGCTGGCACGGTGGAACAATGCCAGTCTGCCCGCCACCGAGGCCGCGAGCCTGCACACCGCTGGCCGAGCCGCCACCTTCCTCGTCGTTATCGACTCCCGTGGGTCATCAAGAACGTCACTCGTCCCGCCTGTCTGGATGAGACATCTGACCCGGTGAACCGCCTCATGGCCATCCCTGATGTCACCGCCTCGAAGGAATTGACATCACTACGAGACAAGCTCACCTCCATGGGCCACTGATCTCCCGCAACTGCCGCCGTCGTCCACCCATTCTGGTCGTCCCGCGGGCCTGCTTGTGGTGACTGGCGTCCGGTGGTCGTACGCGGCGAGGGTGGGGTAGAGGGTGGACCGGCCGACGCTCGCGGAGCTCACCGCCCTGGGCAAGCCCGCGGCCTTCGTGCCCCTGGCCTTCTCAGCGGGGAATGAGCAGGCGCACAACGCCAAGCACTTTGAGGACGCTGGCGCCGCCATTGCCCTCACCAGTGACGTCACCGCGGTCCGCCCGCAGGACGCGCTCGGCCCGCTGCTCGCCGACCCGGAGCGGCGCCCGGGGATGGCCCAGGCGCGCCCCGGGCGCATGGTCGGCCGGACGCGGCGGACCGGCTTGTGGACGTGCCCTGCACCACGTCAGGTGCTCTTCCCTACACAAGTGGTGTTGGAGGCGTGCCTTTTGAAGATGTATCTCCCATGTGGTGGGTGTTGGGTTCGGCAAGGGCCCCGTGTCTCCCGCCCGGGTTGGTGGTGTGGGGGTGGGTGGGGGGTGTTCAGTGTGGGGTGGTGTGTATCTGGGGTAGGGCGCGGGCTGTATCGGTGAGGGCGAGTTGGGCAGTTTCTTTCGCAGTGGTGGTGTGGGGTGGTCGGTGCTTGGTTGGGGTTTCGTTGGTGAGGAGGAAGGCCAGGAGGAGTCCTGCGGAGCGTTCGCTGAGCTTGTGGGCGGTGGGCAGGAGTCGGTGGCGTTGTCCCGCCGGCAGCGATAGGGCGACGCATGAGGCATGCCTGGGGATGCCGAGGGGGAAGGCCGCGCAAGACCTCCTCGCGCGAGTACTCCAGCAGGTCGAATTGGGCGGCGCAGGGTCCGTGTCCGTCGAGTGCTTCGAACAGGGCGTGGGGGTTGGTGATGGTGCGCTCGGTCAAGGGGAGTGTAGGTGCTGACGTAGACAGCTGCCCCGAGCTGATCCCGCAGACCGGCCAGGGTCTGCTGTAGCAACTGGGTGCGTTGTTGGGGGTGATGGGTCATTTTCATCAAGGGTCCGGGTAGGTGGGCACCGGCGACGGTGCAGATGAGCTGCTGGCCACGCAGCCAGTCCACAAGCCTGGCCACCGCGGCGTGCGGAAGGCCGCTGCGGCCGGTCAGATCACGGGTGGTGATCCCGTCTGCCGCGTCGACGAGATAGAGAATGTCCAGCGCTCGGATTGCGGCTTTCCACTGCCCGGGTGTGTCGGCCTGCGCAGGGGTGCTGCGGGCCATGTCGGTCAACACCGCCGGCCGCAGAGCATCAGCACACCACCACGCGTCCCGCCCGCCGGTGTTGCCCGCTGGAGCAGTGGGGGAGACCCCGGGGTGTTCGGGCGCCAAGGGGAAGAGCAGGCCGTCCCCGTGATGCGCGGCGCCGGACAGACTCGTGGACTGGGGCCGTTCGGCTGCATGGCCCTCGGCCACTGCCCGGGAAGGGCGACGGTGGAGCCACCGTGGGCGGGCGGCGAAGTTGAGTCGGGGGGCGGGTACCAGGACAAGACGGTCAGTACCCGATGCCGGTGTTCCCTGCGAACCATCGCGTGTTGGTGGTTCATCGGCCCCAGCCCCAGCCTCCTGCGGTAGCAGCGGAAGACCCAAACTTTCCCGGACTTCGTCGATGAACTGGGGGTCCTCGATGTCCGCAGGCGTGAGGTGAGCGAGGGTTTGGGCAGAGGTGGTTGCCTCGAGCAGTATGTGGGCGTCGCCGTGCCCGTGGCGCGCAGCCTCCGCAACCAGGTACCGCACGTCCTCCCGAGCTTCTTCACTCCCTGCGCGCGCCGCGAGAGCGGCCATCCGGAAGAGTGCACCGGGATGGCCGGCCTCGGCGGCAGCGCCCAGCCACTCAGTGGCCGGCGAGAGTTCGCCACGACCCAGGGCCTTCGACCCCAGCCGATACAGCGAGTTGGCGTGCGCTCGCTCTTCCAATGTCAGCGCGTAGTGCTGTGTCAGGGGTCCGAAGTCTCCGCGCGGCCGGTCCCAAGGGTCGGGTGGTCCGGCCAGTTGGGTCAGCAGTTGCGCGAGCTGGGTGGGGACCACCGGCTCCGGGCGCCCCGCCGCCCTGCCGCGGTGGTCGTCGTACCTGCTCACATCCCTCACCTGTCCCTCTTGGCGTGCTGTGGCTTCTTGCGATGCCTCCCGAATATGCCCAGCAAGGCTGACTCTTAGATCCGTAATTGCCTTATTTCGCAGGTTAGATAGGCGATAGATGGATATGCCCAGTACTGTTGCGATCTCCATATCGCTCAGCCCCTGGCTCTGCAGGTCCACCACCTGGCGCCGCAGGCTCCCCGGCATCTCCTCGATAGCCGGGATCACCAACTCCTCAAGCACCGCCTGGCCTGCATCCGCCAACGCCCACCGTTCCGCGACGGCTTCCAGTGCTTCACCATCCATCAGCACCAGCCGCCGCCTGCCTCGCTGTTGTGCACGGCACCAGTCCACAGCGAGATTGCGCGCCGCCCGCCGCAGATACGCCCTCACATTCGTCTCCGTCGCCAGTTCCCCCTCCGCGGCCTTGTGGCCCACCGCCAGATAGGCCTCCTGCGCCAGGTCCTGGCATGCGGCCAGCGACAGCCCGGAAAAGGTCCGGTGCAGCCAGCGCGGCTCCGTTTCCATGAAGACCGGGTAGTAATCGAGCAGTCTTTGCCCCACGTCGTGCAGCGTCACGGCTTCCCTCGAGAGGCTGCTGTCGCCTCCCACGGCCCTGGCCCCCCTCCCGCCGCTGAATCGTCCACGCAGGGGTCGGCGCCGACCGCGATGCGGACCGATACGGGCGCCTGGGCGGCGACCTCCAACCGCACGACTGCACAAACATGTGCAGCACCGCGACACGGGCCGTCGCAGTCTTGCGGATCCTGGTCGCCCTCGTTGGCTTGACGAAGCCTTCCTCCGCTAGGACTGCGCTCCCCAAACAGGCGCACCAGGGTGCCCAGCGCGTGGACCGCGCTCACGGCGACCGGGAGATATTCGGTCAACTCCAAAGCCGGAGTCATGTAGTGGCTCTCCATACATCGGACAGGGACGCGAAGTACGTCCTCGCCTCCCTGACGGATCCTGAGAGCCACTTCTCCCTCCGGTCCCCTTCAGTTCACCCGAGGGAGTGAATGCGCGCTGTGCGTCGTGCAGCCAGCGGCCGCTTCATGTCACGGCCTGTGGGGGCTCCACATCAGGCCAAGCCTCGTACGAGGAAGGGATCTCGCATGGAGCCGTGACGTTGGATTCAGCAGTCCCCTTCGTCTGCGTGGAGAGGACCCTGGCGACCCTCGGTGCCGCCGGCTGGGGAGGTCGTTCAGCTCCGCTCACGCGGAGAGCGCGCCGGCTCGATTCAGATCACCACCCGTATCGCCGGTTCACCTCCGCTCACGCGGAGAGCCCCCTTCGCCACCTGCGATGTAGGAGCGCTTCGCTGGGGCTGGTTGGATGCTGCAGTCGTCGACGCCGGAGGCGCGCGGAAAAACGACCGGGCTGAGCTTCACACCAAGGGTTGCCAAGCACCCATCGTCATTTGCGACTCACTTCCCCCCGCGGAACTACCCCCGCAGGTGCGGGGACGACGCGAAGAAGGCTGTGCTGGAGACCTACACCAAGGAACTACCCCCGCGGGTGCGGGGACGACCGCAGCTTCGCGGCGTCGAGGGTGCCGGCCGCGGAACTACCCCCGCGGGT
Organism: Streptomyces nigrescens; assembly: GCA_024349765.1. Lineage (GTDB taxonomy): Bacteria > Actinomycetota > Actinomycetes > Streptomycetales > Streptomycetaceae > Streptomyces > Streptomyces endophytica. The sequence goes on from AP026074.1 coordinate 887,202, forward strand.
GCGGGGACGACGAGCCGGCGAGCTCGTCGAGGACCTGCAACACCGAACTACCCCCGCGGGTGCGGGGACGACACTTCTTGACCTGCGCGGATGCTAGCAGTGGGGTCGGTTTTCCTTTGGCGGCGTCGGGTGTTGGGGCATGTGGTCCAGGGGCACTGTCAGTGGGTGGGGCTATGGTGCGGCTCCACTGTACGGAGGAGGTTGCGCCGGTGGAGCGCATGCGGTCGATCGTTGACTTGAGGCGGGGGATGGGGCTGTCGGAGGAGGCAGTTGCCAGGGTGTCGCGGTTATGGGGGAAGTCCGCGGCGCGGAACGGGGGACGCACTCACCTGCTGCTTGGGCACTTGCTGGACACCGCTGCCGTGGCGGAGGTGATGTGGGAGTGGTATCTCTCGGCTGCGTTGCGGCACCGGCTGGAGGAGATCAGTGGCGGACGTGGGCGTCTGTGGTTCATGTGGATCTGTGGGATTCACGACTGCGGAAAGGCGTGCCCCGCTTTTCAGGCGCTGGACGAGGCGGAGGCTGCCCCGGTCAGGGCAGCGGGTCTGGTGTGGGGGAGGTTGCCGGCGGACCGGCGGCAGCGGTGGCGGCATGACGTGGCGGGTGCCGCATTGCTGCGGCCGAGGTTGGTCGCGGAGTGGGAGAGCAAGCGGATCGGCCCGGTTGGAGAATGCGGCCGGAGCGACGAGCCGTCGGCCTTCGATCCGTTCGACGTCTATGGGGCGACTGATGAGGACGCCGAGTACGGTATGTCTTCGTGGGCATTGGGCGGAAGCTGCGATCAGCATGAGCGGCGTGACGGGCCGGCTCGGTGGTTTCTGGGGAACAAGCGGGGCCTGCTGACGGCCTTTGCCGTCGGCACCGTCGACCACCTCCTACATGCGGCGACCCGTACGGGGCACGTGATGCTGCGTTTCGCCGGCCTGGTGGGCAAGGTCGTGGTGGTCGACGAGGTGCATGCCGCGGATGTCTACATGCGGCAGTTCCTGCTGGAGGCGCTGCGCTGGCTCGGGCAGGCCAAGGTCCCGGTGGTCCTGCTCTCGGCGACGCTTCCGCCGGCGCAGCGGCAGGCATGTGTCGATGCATATCAGTCGGGTGTGCTGAACACGGCGGACGTGGTCTGTCCGGTGCCAGAGCCTGCCGGATATCCGTGCGTGACCGTGGCCTATGCCCTCAATGAGATCTACCGCTTCGGCGGCGGGGATCTCACTCGGCCCGACAGCCCGCAGATCATCTCCGACTTCTTCACCGAGCTCCTCACCCGCCACAAGGAGCCGACACCGTAGCGACGGCCGCACCGCTTCAGTAGCCGGCCATGTCCATGACTTCCAGGTACTCGATCTGCCAGTCCTCGTACTCACCGAGATGAGCCGAGTAGCCGCCCCACAGCAGGTGCGCGAGCTTGTGCAGCTCGTTCACCTGCTCGTAGAAGTTGACGTTCTGCTGCACGGGCCGTGCCGGTGCCCGGCGGGCGCCTTGGCCGACCACGGCGTAACGGTAGGTCTCCCCTGTCGCATCCTCGCTGTCCAGCCAGTTGAGCTGGCTCCAGGACTCCGGATCGATGCGCTGTTCCACCTCGGGCAGGTCCAGCATGGCCAGGTACCGGTTGAGGCAGTCCGCCAGTCTCCTGATGTTGTGGGTGCGCAGGCGCTCGTCCAGCCGGTCGGGGCTGAGGTCTTCTTCTCCTGCGTAGCCCTCGCGCAGCGCACACTGGGCGGCCTTGCGGATCAGCCACTTCAGCGACAGCTCGATGCTGTGCCGGTAGTTGTAGAGGATCGGGAGGGGCAGCAGGTCGTCCGGGCCGTGGGCGATCCAGTGGCGTGCGGCGGTCTCGGCCACTCGCAGATAGCCGCCCGCAAGGGCGAGGTCGTCCTCGCTGGCACCTCCCCAGACTGCGATCTCGGCATTCGCCCAGCGGGGCCGGGGCAGGCTCAACCGGTCTTCTGCTTCCTCCATCCCGTCAGGATGGCAACCGCCCGCCTCGTCCACTACCGCTTTTGGCAACTGCCCGCTGGCACAGCGTTCCTGGGCGTCGCCGGCGGGCGTCCGGGTGTCGTCATGCCGCAGGGTGTTCACGTCCCCCGCGAACGCCGTGGGCCCCGATTCGGCTGTCCGGATCGGGGCCCGCTGTTGCGTTTCCCCGACGGCTACTCCAGGCGTTGTTGGTAGTCCGCCTCAAGGCGCCGACCGATGCTGCGGTGCCGGCCCGGACGGGATCAGTGGGTAAAGCCGCAGGACAACCGTCCGGTTGAGGAGCAGAGCATCGGCATCGATCCAAAACTCTTCGACCAATTCTGCTGTCGGAGCGCCCCGCTCACCTCGGAACAGGTGAAAGGTTGGACAACCCAGGAGAATCGCATGTTTGTTGTTGACCTCTGTCACCACCTGGTCAGTGGCGCCGGCATTCAGTCCGTGCACGACGGTGTGGGCTTCGCGGCCGCCTGTTTCGAAATCGGCGAAGGGTTCTTCCGTTGCGTGGCGTTCCTGCGGCCGGGGAACGGCAAGCACCGCCGTCAGAGGTGATGCCGACCTGTAGGTCCGGGCCCCAGCCGGATGCGATGCGGCTGGGGTACCGGCGGCGAGTCCGGCCGCACGACCGCGGCGTCTCGCCAGGCTCGATGCGGCCACCGGGCGGTTCCCAGAGCCACTTGCCGGCGAACGGATCCCGCCGATGCAAAAGACACAGGCGATGGCAGCGTCACGGCAGACGATCCGGGCGGCGGGCCGGTGCGTTGCTTCCACTGCCTTACCCCCGCTCCGATCGGGCAGTTCAGCGTGACTTCGGTCGTGAGTCTCTGGGCGGTGAACCCTTTTTCGGTAACGTCTTGTGGCGGTTGGTGATCGCTTTTCAGGGGACAGGTTTCGAAAGGGATCACGAACCTCCGCACGCGGGACTGTGACGGAGCTCACGACAGATGCAGAACCTGCGCGCCGTGTCGGGCGTCTGGCTGGCGTGAGATCACGCAGGAGAGCGCTGGACGAGCTGGATGAGGAACGCCTCGTTCGGCTGGTGGCCAGAGGTGACCGCGGGGCGTTCGACGAGTTGTACCGGCGCACGTCGCCTTGGCTGGTGGTGCGGTTGCGCCGTCGCTGTGCGGACGAGCAGATCGTCGCCGAGGTCATGCAGGAGACCTACCTGGCGGTGTGGCGCGCGGCTGGCGCGTTCGCCGGGAGCGCGGTCGGCGGGACGGCCGTGGGGTGGCTGTGGACGATCGCGGCGCGCCGCCTCGTCGACGCGTTCCGGCGCCGTGCCCACCACGCCGAACCGCCGGTCGCCGCCGCCGAGCGGGCGGTGGTGCCTGCGGCGGAGGAACAGGCACTCGCCAAGACCGTCGGCGGCGACGTGGGTGACGCCCTGCAGCGACTGGCGCCGGAACTCCGAGAGGTGCTTCAGGCCACGGTGCTCGACGGGCTCACCATCCGGGAGACCGCCGTCCTGTTCAGACTGCCCGAAGGCACGGTCAAGACCCGCGCCCGCCGGGCCCGGATCGCGATGCGGGAGGCGCTGACATGAGCGGGGAACACGCGTCGAGGCGGTTGATCGACGACTACGCACGTGGTGACGCAACGATGGCCGCGGACACGGTATGGGCGTTGGAGGCCCATCTGGAGTCGTGCGCACCGTGCCGGAGCCACCTGGCGGCCTCGGTGGCCACCGAGGCGCCCGACGTCGCCGCGCTCCTCGACACCGTACGGGCCGGTCTGGAACCGCAGTTGGACGCGGCCGCAAGGGCGCCCTCGCGGCGACACCTGACGAGGCGGGTCTCGGCCTGGCTGACGCCGGCCATGGCCCCGTGGTTGGCCGTGATCGTCGTCGTCACCCTGATGGCGCTGCTGCTGAACGCGGTCGCGTCGCCGACGTTCTTCGGCGACACCTCTCCACTGTTGCTGATCGCGCCCGTGCTGCCGCTGTGCGGTGTCGCCGCATCGTGGTCGCGCGGACTGGACCCGGCGCACGAGCTGACGACCTCGGCCGCCCGAGCCGGCCTCCCCCTGCTCCTCAGACGCACCACGGCGGTCCTGGTGGTGGTCCTGCCCGGGCTCCTGGTGGGGGGATGGCTGACCGGAACCATGGCGGCCGCTCAGTGGCTGCTGCCTTCCCTGGCCTTCACCTCCACCGCCCTGGCGATGGGCAGCGTGGTCGGCGTGACCCGCGCCGCCACCGGGCTACTGGTCGCGTGGGGCGTCCTCGTCGTGGTACCCGCCTCGGCCACCGGCCGCGTCCCTCATGCCCTGCAACGTGTGCTGCAGCCGGACCAACTGCCCTTGTGGGGGCTGCTCCTCGCGCTCGGAATCGGCGCCGTGATCGCCCGCAGAAACGCCTACTCAACGCTGTGAAACCATCGTCGACCCTCGAAAGGGACCACCGCATGACACCCGCCTCGAGCGCGGCTGACACCGCGCCGAAGACCTACCCATGGGAGATCCGGGCCAGCGGCCTGAGAGTAGCCGTCGGACGGAAGAAGATGGCCGTCGACGGACTCGACCTCTCCCTGGGCATCGGCACCCATGGCCTCCTGGGGCCCAACGGAGCGGGAAAGACCACCCTGATCCGGACGCTGGCCACCGTGCTGCGCCCCACCGAGGGCGAACTGGAACTGCTCGGCACCTCCGTGGGCCGCATCGGCGACTACCGGGCCCTGCGCCGCCGGATCGGCTACCTGCCGCAGGATTTCGGCTACTACAAGCGCTTCACTGTGCGTGAGTTCGTCGAGTACATGGCCTGGTTGAAAGAGGTTCCCAAGGCGGACGTCCCCGCCGCCGTCCAGCGGGCCGTGGAACGAGTGGGCCTGGCGGACCGCGCCGACCATCGGATGAAGACCCTGTCCGGCGGCATGGTGCGGCGGGCCGGCATCGCCCAGGCCATCGTCAACGCCCCCGCGGTGCTGCTGCTGGACGAGCCGACAGCCGGCCTGGACCCCGCGCAGCGACTGCGCTTCCGCGAGCTGCTACAGGAACTGGGCCGCGACACCTGTGTGGTCGTCTCCACCCACCTGGTCGAGGACGTCGCGGCCGCCTGCTCCGACGTGGTGCTCTTCGCCGACGGCCGCCTCGTCATCCAGGGCACGCCGGACGACCTGGCCGCAGCGGGCGGCATCGAGTACCCGGGCGACAGCCCCCTGGAGCGCGGCTACTCGGCGCTGCTCCGCAACTCCGGGCAGCAGGGAGGCACCTGGTGATCGGACGTGTCCTGCGCATCGAACTGAAGCGCTCCATCGCCCCGTGGCCCGGCGTCGTCGTCCTGGGAGGCAGCCTGGCGATCTTCTGTCTGATCGACGGGTTCTGGTGGAGGGGCACCGCGGGGTGGACGGCCCAGGGGACCTCCATGGCCCTGTGGACCCGCTCCTGGCTGGCCTTCTGGTGGCCGCTCGTGGTGGGCACGGGAGCGGTGTACGGCCTGCGCGAATCCCGATCGCGGATGGCCGAACTGCTGACGACCACGCCGATGCCGTCCTGGCGCCGCGCCGCGCTGCCGGCCGGTGCGATGGCGCTCACGCTGGCGTCGGGCTTCGGCCTCCTGGTCGTCGTGGGCGGAGTCCAGGTGGCCCTCGGCCCCACCACCTACACGACCCTCGGGTGGCTGCCGATCTCGCTCGTGGCGGCGCTGGCCCTGGTCGCGGGGGCCGTGTTCGGCATGGGCGTCGCGCGCGCCCTGCCCTCCGTTCTCACCCCGCCGGCCCTGGTCGTGTTCTTCCTCATGCTGACGGGCCTTCTTCTACGGCAGAACAGCGACGGGGCGGTGCCCTCGGGCATGGCGCCGAACCCGCTCACCCAGCTGTCCCCGGCGACCGCGCAACCGCGGGAGATGCTGCTGACCCTGTCCGGCTCCGTGCACCTCGGTCAGACACTCTGGCTTCTCGGCCTGCTCGCCACCGGCTTCGCACTGCTGTCGGCCGTGACCCGCCAGGCCCGACTGCTCGCGGTGCTCCCCGTCCTGGCCGGCGCGACCCTGGCCCTGCTGGTCCTGCCGGCCTCCGCACACGAGACCTATGTCGTCGACAAGGCCGCCGCTGCCCTGGTCTGCGACGGACCGGTGTGCGTGACGCAGGCGAACCGCTCACGCCTGCCCGAGCTCGCACCGCGCAGCAAGGAGGCGCTGTGCGTGCTGCACGAGGTCCTGGGCGACAAGGCGCCGAACTCGGTGCGGGAGTACACCAGGCTGCGCGCACTCGGCGACAAACGCGAACTCTCCGGCGACGCGGTGCTGGTCGACTTCAACGACCGGCTGCTCGCCGATGCGACAGGGCAGAAACTGACCCGCGCGCTGATCGCCCAGGGTCTGGCACCGAGCTGCTACGCGTACAACGACCAGGAGGGCGGAGGACAGGACGGCGTCGCCGTCCAGAGCATCGCCGTGAGCTGGGCCCTCCATGACGGCCGGCTCCAACCGCTGGGGGAGAGGGGTAGCGACGGGTACTCGCGCAAGATCTGGGCGGACGCCGACGTCGCCTGGCAGAGGCTGACGACGCGGTCACCAGCCGAGCAGCGTTCGCAGATCGCCAAGGTACGCGCCGGGAGCTACTCCTGCGCGGGGGACCAGCTTTCGGCGCTTGCGGGGGAGGCGTCGCGATGAGATGGCTGACCCTGTACGCCCGTTCACGACAGGTGCTCGCCTCGGCCACCGCCGTCGCGCTCGTCACGCTGGCGGTGTGGGCCCTCCACAGCCCAGGACCGGTGGATCCGGTGATGGCGGTCCTGGTCCTCACTGCGAACGTGGCGGCCGTTTCCATCGGGCTCGGTGGATGGGACGTCGTGCTGGAGAGGACGGCTGGGATCCGCTGGGTGCCCCGCCGGGCGGCGCACGTACTGCTGGCCGGCGCGATCGCCGGTGCGGCGCTGTTGACGGTCCAGGCGGCCGGAGTGCAGCTCGCCCCCACCGAGGTCGTCATCCGGGACAGCGCGGGTCTGGTCGGCGCGGCCGCGCTCGGGGCGGCGCTGCTCGGGGCACAGTTCGCCTGGACCCTGCCGACCGGCTGGTTCGCGGTCACTCTCTTCGCCCCGCCTCTGGGCGGCACTGCGGGACAGGTGGTCAGCTGGATGACCTTTCCTGCCGGCACGGCGGCGTCCACCGGAACCGCGTGGACCCTGTTGGCGACCGGCACCGTGCTGTACGCCCTAGCAGGACCGAAACGGTAACGGGCACGCCCCGGCCTGCGCTCCGGAAGCCCGTGACCGTCTGCAGGAACCGGGGTCTTCTCGGCAACGTGACGGTTGTGGTGCTGCATGGCCTGCTTGCGCGTTCCCCGCCCCGCCGCGGAAGGCCGCGGACCCGGCCGGATGTGGTCCTGGCCGACAAGGCGTATTCCTCCCGCCGTGATCCGCGACCACCTGCGCAAGCGCGGCATCCGGGCGGTGATCCCCGTCCCGGACGACCAACGCGGACATCGACTTCGTCGCGGCAGCCAAGGCGGCAGGCCACCGGCCTTCGACCGCGAGACCTACAAACAACGCAACACCGTCGAGCGGTGCATCAACCGCCTCAAGCAGTGGCGCGGCATTGCCGCCCGCTACGAAAAGACCGCAACCACCTACCTCGCCGGGCTGCGCATCGCGGGCATCTTCCTCTGGTCAGCAAGATGATCCGATGGAAACGGTCTAGATGATCAATTCCAAGGGATGCCTGCGGCAGGGTGTGGGGTGGGCGGCGGCCGAAGCCACCGCGAGACGGTCAGGCGGCGGGCTACCGGCCCTGGTTGTCGAGGTGGCAGCGGGCGGTCAGGCGTCAGGGTCGACTTCGGGGTGCGTGAACCGCACGGACTTGCCCAGCGACCGGGCGTAGGCGATTTCGGCTCGGGTGCTGTCCCCGATGTAGTCGCCGACTACGAGCACCTCATCAGCGAGCCGGATCTTCGCCCGGTGCAGATCGTCGAGTCGAACCTTCAGCGCCTCGGCCTCGACAGGATCGGACCAAAATTCGTGCGGCGACTTCATGTCACAGCCCGGTTTGACGACAATCTTTCCGGCTTTGGTCTCCCGCAGATCGGCCTCGTTCATCTCGGTCATGAAGCGGGTGGAGCCACAGATCACGACGATACGCGGGAGGCTCAACAGCTTCTTCGCGTCGGCGAGCTTCTCCTCGGGGGTGAGCAGTTGCGGGTACAACACTGGTTCCTCCTGGTGGTGTGGTCCAAGGGGTGCCTGCGGAGACGAGAACGAGGGCGTCCAAGATCGTTTTGTGACGAACGACGTGGACACCCTCGCGACGGCACTCTATGCGACGACCGACGACATGCTGAAGGAGCATCCCGACCTGGCACCGTGGCGCCCGCCGGCCGGCATTACGCCCCGCCTGAGCGATGCCGAACTGGTCACCCTCGCCACGATGCAGGCCATACTCGGCTACACCAGGCCGAATGGCTCCGCCATGCCCGTGCCCACCTGCGCCACCTCTTCCCCTACCTGCCCTAGCAGCCCGGCTACAACAAGCGGCTACGCAAGGCCGCCGGTCTGATGCGAAGCGTCAACCGGATCCTGGCCACCACCACCTCGGTGTGGAGCGACGACGTATGGGTCGTGGACTCCACCCCGGTGGAATGCGGCCGCTTCCGCGAGACCGTCAAACGCTCCGACCTGGCAGGTTGGGCCGAATACGGCTACTGCACCAGCCACAGCCGCTTCTTTCACCAGGGATCCCAGCGCGAGCCCGGCAGCCAGCACAAATAGCCGGGGCCACAGCTCGCCTTCCTTACGCCACGGCCACGTGTACCCCGCCGACACGACAGCCGCAGCTAGGGACAGCACCGAGGCGGCTCCACCGCCGGCCAAGCCCCACAACGCCGCCTGCCGCCATGTTCTATTTGACGATAGGCACCCCAACCAGCTATTCGCACCATTTATGTAGGCTTGACATTTGAAGACAACTTTTTAGTTCGGCAACGCTGCATCGGACCCAGCGTTGCAGTTGCGCCGTAGTAGCGGCTGCTAAACGCTTGTAGGAGGGCCCGGTCGAGCCGATTCTGCAGATGCGCGCCCAGCTGGTCAGCGGCTCGGCGCCCGAGCAGCAGAGCGAGACCACCATGGCCACGTTGGTGGACGCGTTGCGCGCCGAGCATCTGCTCACCGAACTTCCGCTCCCCGCGGGTGGCGACCTGGCGGCCCTCTCAGCTGTTGCCGTGTCAACAGGCCCGAGGACCGTGGCCGCTCGCAGTCAGCCCGGTGCTCCCCACTCATCACCGTCCAGCCGACCGCTTGACCGAGGTAGGCGGCAGCCCTGCACACGAACCCAAGGAGCCAACGACCATGGAAATGTTCACCGGTGCCTATCAGGACAACCTCGAGCCGGAGGGTGACCTGGGCCGCAACAGAAGCATGCAGGACGCACTCGACTCGTTTATGAACGGGCTGTCGGGCACAGACCTCACAGCGCTGGAGCGGGTGGGCCTCACCGTAGTCGCACTGACGGGCAACGAATCACTGCCGTGGGCGGGGCACCGCCACAACGAGGTCCACTATTCCGCGAGCATGGTCAAGCTCCTAGCCATGTATGCCGCACATACGCTCAGATTCCTCGCCGAAGGCCTGCGCGCTGACCAGGCACCCGCCACGTCGGATGACTTCTTCGCCGCCCTGGCAAACGAGTTCAACGGCGAGATCCGCCGCGCCACGCCTGCGAAAATCCTGGCGACGTACCCGAACCAGGCCGACGAATCCAAGATCATTCCGGCCTATCAGACGGTTCTCGAACCGCAGCTCGACGCGAGCGGAACGCCGGTCGGTGTCGATTTCACCTTTGGCTACCGGACTCAGCTCCGAGGAATGCTCATCCAACAGCAGGACACCCCGGCGGCGGAGTGCATCCACGGCGTCTCCTTCGGGTTCATGAACGCCAAGGCCGGCGACGACGGGTTCTTTGACAATACGAACCAGCGCGGCATCTGGCTTGCCGGCGACTACATCGGGCAATGGATTCCGGTGAAGATCGAATCCCTCAATGATGCGCTCGTCGCCCAGGCCACGACAGCTGTGGACATGGCGAAGCTCCTTGCACGGATGTTCTCCGGAACCTTGGAGAGCGGCAGCCTGACCGACCTGTTTCCCATGCTGACGCCGGGTGGGCGGAGCTGGTTCCACCAGCAGTTGATCTGGCCAAACGGGGATATTTCTGCCACGCACTCGAAGGTTGGAATCGGTCCGCTCAAGCGGAACAGCGCCGGCGTGATCGAGCAGGTCGTCTCGGAGGCACTGATCGCACGTGACACAGGCCGCGACCTCGATTTTGCAGTGATCTGGCAGAACCTGAAAGTGCCGGGGAGTCCCACGATGCCCGAGTTGATGCCGGTAGCCAACATGGTCGAGACGACGATCAGGGCCTTCCAACCGTAGTGCTGTCATCCGCCTGCTGGACGAGTGGACGCCCGCGCGCTCCTGGCCGTGGATTCGCCAGTAGTCATCCACCCGGCGCACGTCGGCGAACGCCGAATCTACCGGTTGCAGGTCAGCGACCAGTTCAATGTTTCGGGGTTGCTGGAGCCACCGCGGAAGCACGTCTCATGCAGCCCCAGCGCAGCTGCGGCGAACTCGTTCTCCGGGGTCAGCAGCTGTGGGTCGATCTGCCCCTCTCTTCCCAGGTCTCCGGCAACAGCGTTGGCTGGCCACCGGGCTCTGAGGGTTGCAAGTGAGGCTCGAGGTGGCCGCTGTCCGCTGTCCGCACCATGTAGAGGAAAACGCTGATAGCCCGGAGGAACCACCACCACCTCCACCGCCAAGACGCGGATGTGCCGGCCGTGATGCGGTGCAACACCCTTGTGGTGAGGCCTGGGCTGCCAGTCGCGCCGCCCACGGGGCCACAACAATGTGCTGGTGGCAGAGCTCAGGAAACCCTGACTCAGCTGCCCGGAAGTTTGGCGAGGGCCGCTTCGATGTGCCGGTCGACGAGGGCGGGCGCGCCCACGAGGATCACCAGTACGTTGCTGCGGCGGACGGCGGCCGTCTTGAGCACCTGCGCCCCTCCTGGGCCGGTCAGCGTGGTCGTGTAGGCGTAGACGTCTGGCCCGGGGCTGGGTGCGTCGTCTTTGCGTACGGTCACGGTGAGAGGGGTGCTGCCGGAGGTCATGGTGTAGGTGGGGCAGGACGTTTGAGCATGCACGAGCCTGCGCAGCCCTGCGGACAGTTTGGACGGTGCATCGCTGTGCAGTTCCTCGCCCAGCGTTGAATCCGCGCCGAATGTGAAGCCGGCGGAGGTCTTCGCCGCGAACTGCGCTTCGTCGCTGTGTTTGCCCAGTTCCTTCAAAGCGGGGCAGCCGCTCACGCCCATGTCGTCGTACCGGTGAGGGTCCGCGGCCTTCATGTCGTCGGGGGTCTCGGTCTGCGTGTATCCCGGTCCCAAGTCGTCAGCGGTCAGCAGGTAGTGACGTAACTGTTGGCCCTGGAGGGGCTTGAGGTCTGCCGGGGAAGTCGAGGAGGAGGGAGATCCGGGTGCTGTCGCCCTGGAGCCTGTCGGCTTGGCCTCGTGATTTCCAGCGGCGGGCGTGCTGCCGCAGCCAGCGGCCAGGGTCAGAGTCCCGAAGGCAGCCACTGCCGCCACCCCGGTGATTCGACGCTGCTTGCCCGGCATCAGCCAACCCCCGTTATCGACACTGGACATGACCCTATCGACAGCCGGTCATCCAAGGTCGCGAGTCTCGCGGGGTGACGTGATCTTTTCGCTCTAGCCTGCCGAGTCGACGTCCACAACGCGGACCGCGGGGATCGCGCCGCGGGCCTCGCGCCAGGCGCCGCCGACAGCCACGCCCCGCCTCGCGATCGAGCGCCGGACTATTCGCGTGCGCGTGTGCGACACCCGGTGCTAGTTTTCGATCATGGCAATCTTCAGCAACTTTCTCTGACGGGGTTCGTCGGCAGATGTGGCGCGCCGTTGGGCAAGTGGCCCGGCGCCGGTTGCGTCTGCGCATCGTCACGTCGCTTGTCCGCCGCATGCGGACGAGCTGCTGTGTCCTGAACTCCAAGCCGAGACATGAGCTACAGCTGTGCCTGTTAAGCCTTCAGCCCGGACCGTGCTCGCCGATTGGTTTCGCGAACACTCCACCTCCCTGACCACCCTTGATCCGCAGCAGTCCCTCGACGACCTCGAAGGGCTCCGGGAGATCATCGGCGATGCCCGCGTTGTCGCGATCGGCGAGGGCGCTCACTTCGTCGAAGAGTTCTCCCGTGCACGCCAGCGGGTGCTGCGCTTTCTCGCCGAACGCTGCGGATTCACCGTTTTTGCCATGGAATTCGGCTTCAGCGAAGCCTTCCCGCTCGACCGGTGGCTGCAAGGCGAGGGGGACGACGGCGACCTGGCGAAAGTTAGCCGGGCCGCCGCCGAGTGGGGCGCCGCGGAACTCATGCACTGGCTGCGCCACCACAACCGCACCAGCAAACGCCCGTTGCGTTTCGCCGGCATCGACGTCCCCGAGGCCGGCGGGGCGCTACGGCCTGCCCTGGAGCCGGTGGCCGACTACTTGCGCGAGGTGGACCCCGACGCGCTCCGCCTCGTCGATACGGTGCTGGAGGTGAGCGACCGGTTCCTCAAGGGCTGCGGCTCCGGCGCTGCGGCCGGGCCGGCGTGGGCCGGCCTTCCGGCCGCCGAGCAGAACGAACTGACTGCCGTACTGGCGCGGCTGTTGCTGCGGCTGCGCGCTGCCGAACCACTCTACGTCTCCCGCAGCAGCCAGAGCCGCTTCGACATCGCCCAGCGCCGAGTGGAAGCGGCCTGCCACACCGACTACATGTTCCAGGCGATGAACGCCCTGCTGTCCGGCCGAGGCCTGACGGCAGACCTGTCGGTACGCGAGATCTACATGGCCGAATCCGTACGCTGGCACCTGTACCACTCCGAACCAGGGACCCGGATCGTCCTCGCGGCACACAACAACCACATCCACAAGACAGCGTTTTCTTTGGAGTTCGCCGGCGGACTCACCACACTCCCGATGGGCCAGCACCTGCAGCGGATGCTCGGCCAGGACTACCGCACCGTGGCCCTCGTCCACACCGCGGACCATGTGCCGGAGATGTACCCCGACCACAGCGCTGCGGTCGGGTTCACCCTCGCCGAGGCCCACCTTGAGCCTGCCGAGCCCGGCAGCGTCGAGGCCGCCCTCACCGACGCCGGACTCGCCGACCGGATCACCTTGACGGACTTGCGCCACACACCGCGCGACACCCAGGGAGCACCATTACTCAACAAGATCCGGTTCCAGAGCTCCCAGCTGAGCACCCCCGTCCCTGAGGCGTTCGACGCCGTAATCGCAGTCTCTACGGTCACTCGGGACCGCACAGTGCACTTCTGACTGGCCTGAACCCGAGCAGGCGGGGCCCTGCGACCGGGTAGAGCACGTGCTTGACCGCCTCGCCGCGCGCTTTCCCAAGCGCATGACCCTGGTCACCGGCGACACCTCGGGCGTCCGGCGGGCCACTACCTCCACGCCGACGACGGATTGCCCGCGGCCACGGCGTTCTTCGTGGCCGCACCGGCGGGGGTCGCAGAGAGGGTCCGGCTTCGAGAAGTGGCGGACCGAAGTCACCGGCCGGCTCGGAATGGCGCTCAACCCGCTGCGAGAGCTACCGAAACCGGTGAAGCGCACGCCGTCCAAGGGCGGCCATGTCCCGGTGCGGCGCGCCCGCGTGCTCGGGGATGTCGTGATGAAGCCGAATATCTCGCCCGCCTCGACCTGGCAGTCTGACCTCCATACCCGCCACGGCGCGAGTGCCAGCGCAGTGATGGTCGCCCCCGTCGGCCCCGGTATCGGGACGCCGGTGGGGGCGACCCGCGTTTGTGGTCGGCAAAGCGTCCGCAGAAGACCCGGGCTGTGCAGGGCGATCTCGCGGACCACGTCGTCAGCAGCGCCCGGGTGGGAGTGGCCAAGCCGGGCCGGGAGATTTACGAGATCGCCGCCGCGCGGGCCGGAGTCGCCACCCACCAGTGCCTGTTCGTGGACGACCGGCTGGAGAACGTCGAGGCCGCCATCACGCTCGGGATGACCGGTGTGCACTACCGCGAGGCTGCCGACCTTCAGGAGGCGCTGGGCTTCCTGCCCGACGACTGAGAAGTCTCACTCTCCTGCGGTGCTGACCCTGGTAGAAGGCTGGGGGAGACCCGCCCTGAACTCACGGATGACGGATGGGAATTGATCGCGCCGCATCTACCGGTCGGACGATTCGGCCCCTATCCCGAGCGTCTGCGGGAGCAGTTCGAGGGCGTGATCTGGCGGTTCCGCACCGGCCGCCCCTGGGGGACATGCCGGCTGAGCGCGGCGCCTGGCAGACCGTCTACCACCGGTTTCTGCAGTGCCGGGATGCAGGCGTCTCCGAGCAGCTGATGGATGGTTCGAGGCGGCACGACGGGGGCAGGGACCTGTCGCCGGTCGTCGTGGACTCCACAGTGGCCCGCGCCCACCACCACGCGGCCAGGATGGTGGTGCGCGAGGAGGTGCTGACCGCTCTCGAGACTGCCAACCGGAAGAAGAGGGGGCATCGGGGCGGGCGGCCGGTCTCCCACGACACCGAGCTCGACCGCGACCGCAACACGGTGGAACGCTGCATCAACAAGATCAAAGCGTGGCGCGGACTGACCTCGCGATACGACAAGATCCCTGGCCGGACTCCACTTACGTGGCACAGTCATCTGGCTTCGAAGCCTCCGACCCGAAACATGTTCCGGACCAGGAACGTTCCCTAGCCGTCCTGCGCGGTCTGCCGCTCGCGGCGGCTCGCTCTGGTTCCGGTGCCCGGCTTGTCCTGCGCTGCCCAGTCCGGCTCAGGACCAAGGGTTTTCGCCGACACCTTCGTCACCTTCAGCCCGGCCGCCCGGCCGCGGGTGTGCTGCCCTGTATCGCACGTCAGCAGCCGCACCTCACGGGCGGCGAGAGCCTGGATGGCTACCGCGCGGTCGATGATCTCGTCATCTGCGATGGGCAGGCGAACATGCCCAGGCTGGTCAAGGACGATCTCTACGCTCACCTCGCCGCGCCACAGGGCGGGTTCCCCGCTCGAATCTGCCTGGCGCAGGATGCCGAATGTTGATCCGGTCAGGGTGCTGTCCAGCAGTCCGAGGGTGTGGGATGCGCGCCAACGCGCCTGGTGCTTGCCGGCGTCCTTCAAGCCGTCCAGTTCGTCGACTACGGCGATAGGGAACAACAGCCGGATGTGCTTGTCCGGGGGCAGGCCGAGGACCTGGTGGAGGTCGGCGTCGGCGAGCTTGTCGGGGTTCTGGATGTAGAAGCTGGAGTCGGCGACGACGAACATCTCCAGTCCGTTCCAGCGGCCTATCTGCGCGTTAAGGGCTGTCAGGGCGTCTTTGAACGCTTGGATGCGTTCGGCCACCTCCAGATTGACCAAGCCGTTGACAAGGCGCTCCTGGGAACTGCCGGCGAGCGTGCCGCAACTGCTCAGGAGGGCCTGGTACCGGCGGGTGAGGACCAGGTGCTCGACATCGGAATCGCTAATCTGACAGCGGAGGGAGCCAGCGGTGTCGGTGGCCCAGTTGAGGTAACGCAACAGCCGGGAGAAGGCCGTTTCCGGGCCAGCACCCTGGAGGTTGCTGGCCGTATTGTGGGCGTTGTTGAGCGCCTCCCGGATGTTCCTGCGGTCAGCGCCTGGCATGGGAGTGATGAGCATCGCCTGATCGTGCCACGTGGGGTGATGCCGGGGCAGGCGTCTGCGCAAGGATGGAGGCGGTAGAGAAACTGTGGGCCGTCCTCTCGGCGCCCTGGACCCAGGTCGGGGAGCGCACCAGGCGGGCGGGCAGCGTATTGACAGTTTCGACCAGGGACCGAAGTACGGAGCCGACCGCGGCCATGGTGGACGCGCAGAGCGTGAAGACCTCGGGCAACGTCGCCGAGACCAGTCAGGGCATCGACGCCGGCAAAAAGATCAAAGGACGCAAGCCGCACCTGATCACCGACACCCTGGGCTTGGCCTTGGCCGTCCTCGTTACCGCCGCCTTGGTCCACGACTCCGCCGGCGGCAAGCAGTTGCTGGCCGAACTGGCCGTCACCCATCCTAGAGTGACCAAGGTCTGGGCAGACGGTGGCTACTCGGCAAGCGTCCTCCAGCATGGTGCCAGCGTCGGTATCGAGTTGAGGTCGTGCAGCGGCCGCGGGTGAAGGAGTTCCAGCCGTTACCGAAGCGGTGGGTGATTGAGCGGACCTTCGGCTGGTGCGGGAGTACGAGATGTCGCCACAGAGGTCCCGGGCGATGATCCACTGGGCAATGGGCTAACACAAATGAGCCGCGAGCTCACAAGGGAATCGTCACCAACCTGGCGAATCGAAACGGACGCCTCGCTCACAACCACGTGAACGTTGATCAGGTTCCCTCTGAGGGCGGCGCGCTTGCCTGAGAACATCGGCCCCTTTCATCTAGTTCTTCTGCAGGGTGCGGGTGAGACCCGCGATGACGGCGGTGGTCAGCACCCAGCCGAAGGCAATCAGCAGGTAGGCCAGCCATTGGAGGCTGCCGTCCGTCCAATACCAGGCCGTGCGCTGACCAAGACCACTGATGGGGATCAAGAGGTCGAGCGTGTAGACGAGGGGCTGGAACGGAGCGCCCTCGCCCGGCTTCACTGCACTGGGAGAGTCTGAGCCGAAGGCCAGGGTGCCCAGCAGAGTCAGCATCAGGAGCCAGACGCCGGCCAGCCAGGGCCGGTAGCCGTAGCCGACGGTCGCGTCGAGCAGGTGCCCCCAGGCGCGCGCGGGCAGGGACAGGCCGCGGCGTCGGTGACGCTGTTTCGCGAGGAGCACCCGGCGGGCGTCGTCGTCGTGGCCAATCGACCGGTACCAGCTCGCCAACTGCTCGTATGGCTGCGGGCTGTAGCCCGGGCTGCGGCGCAGCCACGCCACGCGGTCGGCCACGGACTTCTCGTACCTCGCGGCGTCCTGGGCTTCGCCCGCCTCGGCCACCTTGATGGAGCCGTAGCCGAAGCCGTCCAGCTTCACCACGTCCGGCCAGCTATACCGGTTCTCGTGCAGGTACGACACCTGTGCGCCGCGCAGGTCCAGCGGGCCGGACGGGGTCCGGGCGGGGGTGAGGCGGAAGTCGACGGCCTGCATCAGCGGGGCGGCCAGGGCCGGGCTGTCACCGTTGGGCGGCCCGTTGAGGACGGCTCCTTCGAAGCTCAGGTTGTCCCAGATCTGGGTGCGCCGCAGCCGTATGGTGCCGTTCGCGGTGAAGCCGTCGGAGAGTTCGAGTGTCGAGACCGCGGCATTGTCCAGGGCGAGTGCCACTCCGTGCCTGCCGGGGACCGCCAGGTGTGCGCCCTGCATGAACAGGCCGCCCCGCAACTGTGCGCCGACGAACCGTACTTCACCGCGCGCCACGAAACCGCGCTTGCAGAAGAAGCCCCCTTCCATGACCAGGCCGCCAGCGGACACGGCCCACCCTCCGGGTGCATTGAACTCGGCGCCGTTGAGGAGCACGCCGCCGGCCACGTGGGCGTCGCTCAGGGACAAGGCGGTGTTCTCGTGGTTGAAGGGCGATGAGGCGCCAGCTTCCACGACGGTGCTCCGCAGGTCAAGGTTGCCCTCGATACGGGCCGCGTCGGCTTCGATGCCCGGCACCCGACTTCTGGTGACCACGAGGGTGTGCAGCGTCGCCCCGAGCAGGTCCACCGATTCCTCGAACCAGCAGTCCTCGAGCCACAAAGCGTGAGTGATCTGCGCGCCGGCCAGCTTGAGTCGCCCGGATATCCGCGCCCCGGCGATCCGCAAACACGGAACGGCGCCCGGTTGCGTGGTGTTCGCGCCCAAGAGGAGCGCCACGATCACGGCGGCCCGAACGCTGCGCTCGGTCCCCCATTGCCCCCCTCCGGCGACACGGACGTCTTCGGGCACACTCGTGCGCAGGTCCACGTGGCGTCCCTCGGGGAACGCGTCCCACAGCTCACGCTCCGGTGAAGTTAACTCGTCGTATGAGAGCACCTATGAAGACTAGTGATCTGCCTTCGTGCTCGCCTCGCTTCACGCGCACGGATCGGAGGACGGTCCGTTCTGTTAGAAGTTCTTAGCGGACGGACTGCTTCCACCGAGCCCGTCGCAGTCGATGCTCTGCCGTTGGGATACACTCCCCACGAGTGGCCGGGGCGCGAATACACCACCATGCTCTGCCGCGCCTACGGTGCACGCCCGGTGCAACTCGGGCTCCCCACAGCGGCAACGATGACCTCGAGGCGCTCGGGACGGCGCCAAAGATCCGATACGGTCGAGTCGATGTGGAGGCATGCGAGGCATCCGCATGCAATGAGGTGGTGGTGATGACTACATCCGCTGGTCTGCCGGCCGTCCGCGAATCCCTCTACCTTGCTCTCCTGGCCGACCCTGCCGGCAGCAGCGCGGTCACCGAACTCGCCGAAGCCGCCGTCGAGCACTACGCCTTGAACTACAGCAAACACCCACCGCACATCCTCTTCACCGAAGTGCGCACCGCGCGCAGCCTGCTCACCGAAGCGCTGACCGCGCACAGCGTTGAGGAAGCCGTTGCAACACAGATGCGGCGCAGCATCGGATGGCTTTGCGCCCTGCTTGGCAGCCTCGCCTTCCATCTCGGCGACGTCACCGGCGCCCGAGCACACCTGACCGCCGCGCGCACCTACGGTGCGCGTGCGGGCGATGCACGATTGACCGCCTGGGCCTGGGGTGCACAAAGCATGGTCGCGCGCGCCGCAGGCAACTAAAGCGTGTTGCAGAAGGTTGAGAGTGGGCAGGCCAGGGGTGGGTTGGTGCCTGGCCTTTTCATGTGGCCAGGGCAAGGTTGTGCATGTGGGCAACGGCCTGGATGGCGTGGTGGAGGCCGTGGCCGCGCTGCCGGCAGTCACGGAGGATATTTTGTAGTGCTTCATGCGGGCGAAGGTGTGCTCGACGCGGGCTCGCACCCGGCGATGCTCTGTGTTGTCCGCTTCCTCGCCTGGCAGCAGCCGGCGTCCTGGGCGTTGGCGGTGCGGGACGACGAGCCCGGTGTTGATGTAGGCGCCGTCGCCAAGGACAGTCACGTCCCTGCAGGTCTGGGCGAGGCCGGAGTCCCGCCAGGCCTTCGCGTCGGCGGTGGTGCCAGGCACCGGGCGGGCCGCTGCGACCACCAGGCGGGTATCGGCATCGATGATGATCTGCACGTTTGCCGAAAAACGGTAGTTCCGTGAGGAGGCGCCGACCTTCCGGTCACGGACCGGGATCAGCGTGCCGTCCACGATCCACAGCCGCTCCACCGCATCGGCGGGGAGGGAAGCCTGCTCCAGGGCAAGAAGAGGCCGCAGCCGTTGGATGACTCGGCACACCGTTGCCGAGGAGACGCCGGACAACGGCGCGAGCTGCCGCATCGTGAGGTTCGTGCGGTAATAAACGGCCACCAGCAGCACCCGCTCCGCCAGCGGCAGGCACCACGGCCGACCACCACCGGGACCGTTTCCACCCCACTCGCGCACCACCTTCAACAACCGCTCGAACTACCGCATCCGCAGACCCGTGAACGTCTCCACCCACAACGACTCAGCCCTCAACACCCCACCCATACACGGAAAATGCCCGACCCACAGCCTTCTGCAACACGCTTTAGGCTCTGTCTCCTCGATCGAGAGTCATTCCTGCTCCTGCTCAAACGCGATGTGCGGTAGTCGACGTCAGTGCGCGGCGTGGCCGATCGAATGGAGGAGTGCCCAGCCCCTGGGCGGCAGCTCAGTCGCCCGGCGCTATCTCCCGGCTGCGGCCTGCCCTCTGGATCACGTACGGCATGGCGAGACCGGCTGCGACGAACACACCGCCCATCACGAGCCAGCCGGGCGCCCCCCAGGTCACGCAGAGCAGGCTCAGCAGGCTCGGCGCAACCACGTAGCACAGGCCCATGCCCATGCCGAACACCCCGGAGTACTGGCCCTGGGCATGTGCGGGAGCAAGCCGGAACCGCAGCTCCAGCGATCCGGCCGCATGCCACAGTGAGCCCACCGTGTGAATGGCGACGCCGACCATCATGATCGTCACGGCGGCCCAGCCGGGTACGCCGGAGGCTGCGGCGATGACCGCCATGCCGATCAGGAACGCCAGCCCGGCTCGGCGGGTGGCCCGGCCGGCGACTATGCCGCCCTTGACCCCGCGACTGGTCCGGATCTGCAGGAACACCACCATCACGGTGTTGACTGCGATCGCCAGACCGACGAACCACCGCGGTGCGTCCGTGTGCAGGACCACCCACAGCGGCAGGGCGTACGACAGCACCTCGCTCTGGATCCACATGATGCCGTCGAGCACGACGAACGCCACGTACGGCTTGTCCTTGAACGCGATCCACCGGCCTTCCTCGCGCGGGGAGGGCAGGGGTTCGAGCTTCGGCAGCTTGACCAGGACGGCGGCACTGCCGATGAATGTCAGCGCGTTGGCGAAGATGAGGGCGCGGTAGGCGAAGTCGCTGTCGATCTGCACCACCGCACCGGCCGCCAGCGCGCCGAACGTGCTGGCGAGCATGGCCACCGATCGCAGGTAGGAGCGGAACTTCGGCACCTCGTCACCGCCGAAGCGGCGGATCATCGGGCCACGAGCCGCACCGCCGGACGAGCCGGCGAGGTCCGTCACGGCCACAGCCAGGACGAACGACCATAACGCGTGGGCGAACAGCAACGACGTCATGGAAAGGGCCTGGATCAACAGAGTGATCAGAAAGATGCCCTTCGGGCCGCGGCGGTCAGCGAGATGCCCTACCGGGATACCGGCAATCAGACCGACCACCCCCGCGACACTGAGGCCGAGACCGACCTGCCCGATGGACAGGTGCATCACCCGCAGGGCGTACAGCGGCACGGTCGCCAGGAAGGCCGCGGTGCCGAGCTGGTTGACGAAGCCGGCGAGGGACAGCCCCCGCTGGGGGCCGGACTCCAGTAGCAGTCCTCGCCGTATTAGCCAGGACCGGTTTGCGTCGCCGTTTTCCCCAGGGGTGCTGTCGGTTGACGTGGTGGGGGCTTGGTTCACCCTGTACTCCAATGTCTGTCGATCGTGCTGTGCCGAGATCAGGGGTGGCATGTGAGGCCGGTGTGCCAAATGGCTCCGCGGCGAGGATCGCGAGGGGGCGAGCCGATCCCTGAGAGACTGAGCGGTCACGGACGCTCCTTCCCAACAACCCCTGCACCGGGCAGGATTGAGAAGCGGCAGGCGTGGAGTATGCCCAGGTGAGAGCCATGATGAGAAGGCACCTGGTGTTGGGGGAATGTCACAGCGGAAACGGGAATCTGCGCACAGCACTCCCGGTTATGCGTAGTGGTGCTCCCCTCTCATGGACTCCTGTCACGAGCGGAGCCAGATGAGGAGCGCAGCGGCGGTGACGGTGCTGAGGTAGACGTACCCTCGCTTGTCATATCGGGTGGCGACGGCTCTGAACTGCTTGAGCTTGCCGATGGCCCGTTCCACCGTGTTGCGCTCTTTGTAGCGGCCCTTGTCGAAGCCCGGAGGCCGTCCGCCGCGTGAACCCCGCCGCAGGCGGGCGGCCTTGTGGTCCTTCTTCTCCGGGATCGCGTGCCGGATGCCGCGCTTACGCAGATAGGCGCGGATCTTGCGGTTGCTGTACGCCTTGTCAGCGCCCACGCTGTCCGGGGTGCGGCGGGGGCGCCCGAGCCCCGTGCGGGGAACGCGGATCTTGTCCCTGACCGCCTCGAACTGGGTGCAGTCCGCCCGCTGCCCCGGTGTGATGAGCAGGGACAGCGGGCGGCAGCGGCCCTCCGCGGCAACATGGATCTTGGTCGTCAGCCCGCCACGGGAGCGGCCGAGGGCCTCACCCGGCGCACCGCCTCCTCCAGCAGGAGCCGCAGGATAATGTGCGCGTACACGTGAACTGATCTTTGTGGTGCCCCTTTTGAAGAGCTGGGTGGGGTGGGTGGCGGCTTCTTGGGAGCGCCGGCGGCGTGCTGGTGGGCTCGCACGGAGGTGGAGTCGACGTTGACGTTCCAGTCAAGGTCACTGTCGGCGTCGGCAGTGGCCTGAACGTGCCGGAGGAGCATCTCCCACGTGCCGTCGGCCGACCACAGCACATGCCGCTTGTGGACCGTCTTCCATGGGCCGAAGCGTTCGGGCAGTTCACGCCACTGCACCCCGGTGCCAAGCCGGTGAATGATCCCGTTGATCACTTGACGGTGATCCCGCCAGCGGTCGCATCGGTTGTTGCTCACCGGCAGCAGCGGCTCCAGCACAGCCCACTCGGTGTCAGTCAGATCCCCCTGCTGAGCATGACCAGAACAACGAACTACCTGATCGAAGAGACACGGCCTAGTCAGCGCGATGGGGGAGTCCATGGAGCCGCTCCAAGCGATGTTGAACGATGAGGAGCGGCCGCTGGAGGACGTCGCCCCTGTCCGCGAAGTGGCCTCCAGACTTGCTAGGTCATCAGACATACCAGCGCTTCGTCATCGAATCGCGGGCGGCCTTCACAGCGCCGCCTCAGAATCGTCCTTCGTTGGAGTGAACTGAGCCCGCAGGTCCACATAGACAGAGTCGCTGGTGAGACAGAGGTCTGCCCGGATAACCGTATCCAGAATCACCGCTTGGCCATCGACGAACAGCGTGCGAGCCCAGTCACGCAGGTCGGCGACCTCGCGCCGACGCCTCTCGCGCGCCGCCTCTTCCGCCTCGGCCCGTTCCGTCTCCCACTGGCGCTGCAGCTCCTGGGCCCGCCGGTCGGCCACCTCGCGGCACGGCTGACAACGCAGTGCGCTCCAGCGGGCCCAAGGCAGGGTTTCCTTCCACCAGGCCGTTGCGGCCTTCTTCGTGCTGGTCTTGGCGCTGTTGCAGTCCGGGCACAGGATCGCCTCCGGCAGCCACGCCGCGAACTCCTCCCGTTCCGTGCGGCGCTGGGCGGTCCGACAGTCAGGGCACAGCCTGCGGCGCAGGCCTCGAACCTTGGTCGGGGGAACCGGTCGAGGGCGCAGTGTCCCGCACTCGGCGCAGGTCCGCTCTTGGCGCCGGCGCCGGACGGCCTCGTCGCGCTCCCGGCACTCGTGGCACCGGCCTCGAACGATGTACTTGTGCACGGTGCCGCAGGCCGGGCAGGTGCGGCGCTGTGCACGGGCCTCCTTCTGCTTGGAGCTGAGCGGGTTCATCTTCGCCGCGGCGGCGGGGTCGTACAGCGGGGCATCCGTATCGAACCTGCGGGTCTTCACCCGCAGGTAGCCGAGCGGCTGCTGGCCTGCCGCCGGCTTCAGGCGCTCCTCCCGCAGCTGGGCGGATGTCATGAGGCCAGCCGGGGCGCGGCCGTAGGCGTACTGCTGTTCTGCGGGGGAGCGTCAGTTGAACATCGTCATCTGAGTGTCAGTGGCACAGGCGCAGCGACCTGGTTGGCACTGACGGATGGTGCTCACCTGTTGCTGACATGAGTGACGAAAGGCCATGTCATTCTCATGCCGACTGCTATAGCAGGTGCGGAGTTGGCGCTGGTCAGATACGTGAGTTGCGCTGTGGAGAGGGATCTGTCCGCGCGCGCGGCGCCCAGACGACCAGCGGGCGCATCGCCCCGAGGAGGCCAGCCCACTCCACGGTCGAGAAGGCCAGCCGAGTGGACGACGCCGGCGAAGGACGATGCCTACACCTACGTCACCGACTGGGACACAGCGAAGCTGCGGTGGCCGCTGACCTGAAGCCAAGATCCTGCGCGCAACTGCCGCGGGCAGGTGCCTGCCCCTGGAGAAGGTGGCAGGTGCAGGTGCCATCAGGAGCGGCGTGAATTGCTGCGGGTTGGTTGAGGTGTTGCTTCAGGCGCTCAGCGTACCGATCGGGCAGGCCCTGAGTGGCGCCAGGCTGAAAGATCGGGACTTTCTGGGTGAGCTTGAGCTCACAGCGGCCATTCGACAAGTCGGCCCGACGCAGCCGCAAGCGCGTTCCTGTCACTACCGATCGCTGATCACGCGACTGACGGTCACCGCCGACGGTGCTGGTGGCTCGGCCAGCAGGAACCGCCTCTCCCGTTCGACACGTGCGTACTTGCCCGGGTGAACCGCCTGACCTTCAACCCCACCTCTTTTGTCCATCATGAGGACAGCCTCTCAGCGCGAGAGCGCGGAAACACAAGGTCAACGGTGGTTCGTCGTCGTCAGCGGATGGCGTCGGCTTGCTCGGTCCGCAGGAACCAGGCCGCCGGTGCGCTCCGTCACGCGGGACGCAGGACGAGTCCCCGGAGCACCCGCCGGGACGCGGCCGGCGCGCACGTCCCGGAGGCGGCGGAGACGGGCGAGCCTGTAGTGACCGTGGCTGACCACCCGTCGGGGGACGCGGCATGCACCGCCCAGAGGGAGTCGCTGGCGTGCCGTCGGACAGCCCCACCCGCCGGTGCCGACCAACTCACCGCTGCCGGTTCGGTCCGGCACGCGCGGACGCTGCGGAGCCTGACTCGATGCTGCCGAGGGCGAGGGGGCGTTGCGGGGGCCTATGAGAGCACGAAGGGCGTGAGTGCTAGGTTCTCAACAAGCGTTTATTTTTTGAGAAGTCGGCCGTGAAGTCCGCGGTGCAGCCCACACGTTGGGGCCTGCACCGCATCGTGGAGAGCGAGCACATGCGCATCCTCATCACCGCACAGGCAATCTATTCGCACCTCGCCCCCTTGGTTCTGCCAGTGGCAGAACGGGCCCGAGCCGCGGGCCACGAGGTGGCCATCGCCACTGGGCCCAGCGTCATCGAGCACGTCGAGAAGCGTGGACTCACCGCGTTGACGCTGCCCCATCTCCAGTCGATGGGGGAGGCGTTCCAGAGCGGTGAACTCCAGCCTCCGCCGGGCATGGAAAAGGCCGGGTCCGTGACCCTCGAACTGGCGCCGGACTTCTTCGCGGCGACCTTCGTCGGGCACCTCGCCGAGTCCAGCACCCAGGACCTCCTCGAAGCGGCGAAGGACTGGCAACCCGACCTGATACTCCACGAATCAACCGAATACGGCGGCTATCTGGCGGCAGAGCGCCTCGGTATCCCACACGGCGCTCTGGACATCGCGCCCATGGCGCCCTATGCCCACCCCGCCGTGACGAAGGAGCTCAACCGACAGCGGAGCAAGCTCGGCCTGGCACCGGTCGACGACGCCTGGCATCCGTTCCGCGCCTTCCGCGCAGGGGTCGTTCCGGAGGACTTCTATCCCACAGACAGCCGACTGCCCAACGCCCGCTACTACCAGGTCCCTTCCCAGACAGCGCAGGCTGCTCTCGACCCTGACATCGCCCAACTCCCCTCCAACCGGCCCCTCGTCCTCGCCACCCTCGGCTCCAACGCCACCCGACTTCCCGGCGGCGCTCACACCCTGCTCAACACCATCATCGAGACGCTGGGAAACCTGCCGGTCACCGGTGTCGTTGCCCTGGGCGCCGACCGCGACCCCCAGCAGTGGGACGGGGCACGCCCCGACAACGTCCACCTGACCTCGTTCGTACAGCAGGAACTGCTACTCCGCTCCAGCGACATGTTTCTTACGCACGCCGGTTTCAACGGGACGCGAGAGGCGCTGACGGCCGGAGTCCCCATGGTCGCCGTGCCGTTGTTCGCCGAGCAGTCCCACAACGCCAGCCGCCTCCAGGAACTGGGCGTCGGAACACGAATAGACGTCCAGAACGTCACACACGACTCGCTGGCCGCAGCGGTACGCAACGTACTCGACGACCGCTCCTACCGATTCCGCGCCCAAGGCATCCAGCGCCGGACCCACGCTCTGCCGGACCTCGACCGGCTGGTGAAAGACGCAGCAGCACTGGCTGCCTGAGCGGGACGGCTGCCGCCCGCACACGACCTCCAGGAAGCTTCCGCCGCGCTCCGGCTGTGGACACCCCACCGACCGGAGCCCGGCGGCGCTCCACCAGCCGCGCTGCGGCCCGGCGACACAGGACGAAGTGCAGCCGAGGTGGATATGCCCTCACCCGTACCCGATGTCGGACTCTCCCCTACGAAGCCTTCCGGCCCGCCCCTTCAAGCGCTCGGCGTCACCCAAAGGCACTTGTAGCATCAGGGCCCGCACCGGAAAGGGGACCGACGTTGACCTGGGCCGATGTAGTGACGAATGCGCCCGGACAAGCCGCGCAGCGAAAGGCCGCTTCAGGCGGCCCGGCCACGGAAGCCGCCCTCGACGAGCGCAAAGGCGAGCGCACACGACGGCGCATCCTGGCGGCCGCGCGGCGGAAGTTCGCGGAGGTCGGCTACGAGCGCGCCACCATCCGGGCGATTGCGACCGAAGCCGACGTGGACAAGTCCTCAGTGATCCAGTACTTCGGCTGCAAACAGGACCTGTTCCGCGAGGCCGTCCAATGGCAGATCCCCCATGACCGACTCACCACAAACGACCCCGACCACACGGCGGAGAACCGCCTGCGCGGCATGCTGGGCACCTGGGCGGCGGACCCGGACAGCCCCATGGCAGTGCTCCTGCGAACCAGCATGACGAGCGACGAAGCAGCAGAACTGCTGCGCCGGCATGTCACCGCGGAAGTCACCGATCACATCGCTGCCACCATCGACGCCCCCGACGCACGACTGCGAGCCGCACTGTTCAGCGCGATCATGATGGGCATCGCCACCCAACGCTTTCTGCTGCACATGCCCGACCTGGCCGAGGCAGACGTGGAGGACATCGTCCGCATCGCCGCCCCCCTGCTCCGCAGCCTCGTCGCCCCGGACGCTTGAGAAGCCGCGCGGAATGGTCTGGTGGTTGGGGCATGGGCGGTGCTTTCCGATCGGGCGGTGTGCCACCGTAGGGCGGCATGAGCGATGATCGCGCGAGGGATACGGGGCTGGCGCGAGCGGTGCAGTTGCGGGAACAGGGCCAGGCTGGGCAGGCCCGGGAACAGCTGGTGGAGCTGGCCGAGCGGTATCCCGAGGATGCCGAGATCGCCTACCAGGCGGCCTGGGTGCACGATGTCCTCGGCCTGGAGCGCGAAGCCGTCCCCTTCTACGAGTGGGCCCTGGGCGGTGCGGGCCTGTCCCCGGAGGATCGTCACGGGGCTTTCCTCGGGCTGGGGAGCACTCACCGGGTCCTGGGCTCCTACGGGGAGGCCGTGCGGACCCTGCGGCAGGGACTTGAGGAGTTCCCGGACGATCCTGCGCTGCGGGCCTTCCTTGCCATGGCGCTGTACAACGAGGGTGAGGGCCGCGAGGCGGTGCGGCTGCTGCTGAGGACGCTGGCCGCCACCAGCAGCGACCGTCGGGTGCAGGACTACCGGCGGGCGATCGAGCACTACGCCGATGATCTGGACGGCGTGCACCAGACGAACGATGATCCGCAGGAAGAGAGTTGAGTCACCGGCGGCGCGTGGGCGGCCGTCCCAGCGATGGGTGAACCACGCTCGTCGGATCAGGCTGCGGACGGTGAGGACGGTGTCGGCGAGGTCGAAGAACGCGTTGCTCACAACAGTGCGGCGTTCGTCGCGCACGCTGAAGCGGTGATCAAGGTCGCGATGATCCGGCTCATGGCCGCCCGCCTCGCCGGCGAGGAGATCGAACCACGCGGTCCCATCGGGACCGAAGCAGCCCGCCGCCTCGCCGACGACCTCAAGAACGAGTGATCATTTCTCAGCCGGGCGCGGCCAGCGGCGCGAGGAGGCTGTCGACGACGTGGCGGACCTTCGCGGCCGCCCTGTCGTCGCCCAGGCGCATCGCGGTGTTCGCGGCGGTGAGCACGGCGTCGATCTGGAAGGCTGTGAGGTCGGCATCGAGGCCGGCACTCGTCCCCGCATCATCGACGGCGTGTCGCAGCTCGGCGGCGATGCGGTCGCGCCGGGCCCGTTGCTGGCCAGCCAACATGTCCCGCACCGGGCCCGGCCGGCTGTCGAACTCGGGCAGGTTCGCCGCCCAGAAGAAGCCGCCCGGGAACAGCGGCTGCTTGGCGTAGGCGAGCCAGTGCTCGACCAGGGCGCGCAGCCGCTCGGCGCCCTGGGGTCGGGCCAGCGCGGGGCGGATCACGGCCTCCTCGAAGGCACGGCCAGTTGGAGCTTCTCCTTCGTGGCGAAGAGCGTCTGGACGCTTTGCCCACGTTCAGGTCCGTCGCGAGCCGACCGAAGCTGAGCCCGTCGAGCCCCTCCAACGACGCCGTGTCGACGGCGTGCCGCACGATCGTCCGTCGCGACCGCAGACCTCGAAGCAGGCGCCCGTCCTGCACATCCTCGCTCACCGGCCTCATTGTGCCACCCCCTTGCGAAACACGTACGTACGACCGTACGTTTTCGTCGTGAACACCCACCAGATGTTCGAACTCGCCCAGGCACTCGCGCACGCCAATAGCCGTCAGGGCGCGCCGAACTGCCGGTATTCCTCCAATTCACCTTCGCTGACGGCCTGATCGCCGGCGAGCGGTTCTTCCTCGACCTCGCGGAGCTGTGCGCCCAGTCGGGCGTCTCCACCGACCAGGTCCGCCACACCCTGCTGGGAGGCAGCGCATGACCCCCGACCCCCGCACGAAGACCCTCGGCGAGATCACCACGCGCCACCTGTTCGACCTCGTCATCGACCTGAGCCCCCGACTGGACTTCGGCACCGGCCCGCTCGGCCGCAGAACGCTCTTCGGCGACACGGGAGGCACCTTCCACGGACCGCGCCTGCACGGCGACGTGCTCCCGATCGGCGGCGACTGGGCGCTGTTCCGCCCCGACGGGACGATGTCGCTGGACGTGCGCCTCACCCTGCGTACCCACGACGGCGCCCTGGTGTACATGACCTACGGCGGCCGCTGGGTCACCCCGCCCGAATTGCGGGCCGACATCGCCGATCCGGCCAAGAGGTACGACATCGACCCGGCCCGGTACTACTTCCGCACCAACCCGCTTTTCGAGACCGGATCGCAGGAGTACGCATGGCTGAACGACATCGTCTGCGTCGGAGCGGGCTACCTCATCGAAGGCGGGATCGCCTACAAGGTCGCCCAGGTCGAATGAGCGCCGAAGGCCGAAGGATTGTCAGGACGATCCGCTTCGGTGATCGATAGGACCGGCGGGCGGGAGGGAACCCGATGCTGCAGGTGCTGATGTCGGTTCTTGCGATGGCGGGATCCGCCAAGGGAGAAGTGCCCATGCCGTCTTCGAACGTAGCCGGCGTCCAGGTGCACGGTGATGTCGTCCGGCGGGGGCCCAAGCTCACCCAGCAGGTCCAGGGTCGGGGCCAGCAGCGGGGAGTCGTGTGGGCCGGATCGAACTCCGGCCGCGGCGGCAACAGGGCGGCGCACTGGTCCCACAACGGTTCGGTCAGCCACGATGGCAGCGCAGGCACAGATCTCCTTGGTGATCACGAGCGTCGCAACTCCATGATCACGGAACCTGTGCCTGCCTCATCTGCCACCCCGCCTACCGCCTATCCGCGCGACTTCTTGGTGAGTTGAGGGTGAGGCGTCGGATCCGAGCTGGGGCTCGTGGCCGCGTGGCCGAGGACGCACCGGCGTGTGACCGGTGCGGGGGAGAGGTGGGCAGTGCGCGGGACGAAGCGCCGGCTGTACGGGTCGACAGCCAAGACGCGGCAGATGGTCCTCGCCGCACTGGGTGTGGTGAAGGTGGCGACCGCCGAGCAGATCCGGCAGCTGATGTGTCCGGGCACGGCCAGTGCGCAGACCATCCGCAAAGGCTCCCTCGACCTGGGCCGTGACGGCCTGGAGTCGTTCGGCCCGGCCAGCCGCACCAACGCCGCGGGCAATCTGGTCACCGAGAAGCTGTGGAACCTGACCGGCCCCGGGCTGGAGCCGCGGCCGCGGTGCTGGATAGGCCGGTGCGGGAGGTGGGCGGCACTGCGCGCGGCGCCGCGCGCTCGCGGACCCGCGACGTGCCGAACCGCGCCTCGCGCCACTCGCTGGGTTTGATCCAGCCCAGGCGCCGCATGTGGTCGAAATCGCTTTTACCGAACGTGACAGCATCCGTATCGGTGCTTACCTGGAGCGATGCATTGCGTGTGTGCGCCCGCGCCATAGGGAGCGGAAGCCCTGTGCATACCCAGTCGAAGACGTTGGGTATGCGCTTCTGGTAGGCGAGCCGGGCCTGGACGAGCAGATCGTGGACGCCGCGCTCGCCACGTGCTACGTGGACGTCAGCGAGCCGAAGACGCTGCGCGGCCGGATGCCCGCCTACCGCCTCTACACCGCCCGCTGGTCGCCGGCCGACCTCGAACCCGACTGCCGCCCGCCCACTGCCGCACCCGGCCTGGAGCCGGGGGAGTGGGAGATCCCCCGCGTCCCGTTGCAGTACGAGCGGGCCGTCCTCGCCGGCGCGGCGGTCCACGAGAAGCTGCGCACCACCGTCGCCGCGCGGGGCCGAGCCTACGACGTCGTCGCGCACCGGCAGGCGGCGATGCCCGAGCAACTGCTTGTGCCCGCGGCTGCCGAATCCGAGCACGGTGACCAGGAGCCGGAGACCGACCCCCGGGAGGCGGTCGACCTGACGGCGCTGCGGGTCTTGAGGGAATTCCGTACGGACGTGGAGGCCCTCGATCTCACGGCCGAGCGGCTGCGCCTCCTCCAGGACGTGTTCACCAGGGCGGCCCACGACTCCCGCGCCCGCGCGGACCGCTACGCCGAACACGACGATGCCGAGAGGCCGCCCCCGGTGCGCCAGGACGACCAGCAGGCGCACCGACCGCAGCAGCCCGGAGCGCACCGTGGTCGGGAGTCCGGCCACTGAGTGCACCCGATCCTGTTCCAATGACCGGATGCGCACCAGTCCGCGGGCGTGCGCGGGCCGTGTCCTGTGCCAGCGGAGAGGAACCCGCTTACGCTCGAGCTCCGCACCTGGTGCAGGTGCGGAGCTCCGGTCGCTCAGCGGAAGGGGCCGTCGTCGGCGAAGGCGTGGGCGGCGAAGCGTTTGCCCATCCGGCGGTATGCGGCGGCGGTGGGGTGCAGGCCGTCGGCAAGGTCATCCACCTCGTCCGGGCCGAGCAGCTCGCGTCCGTCAAGATAGTGCAGGTGGGAATCGCGTGCTCGCCGGGCCGCCACGATTCGGGCCAGTTCATCACGCACCACCTTCAGCGACAACGACCCACAGGCCACATCGGCCGGGTCGCCCAGGGCTGTGATTTTCCCGTCCGGACCCATCGCGGTCGGGCCGGGAGTCGCGTCGAGTGCCGGACAGCTCACCGGGGACATCAGCAGCAGCGGCGTGTCTGGGTGACCGTCCCGGATCGTGTCCAGGAATCCGTGCACCGCTGGACCGAACGTCCGCAGTCGGAAGGCAGCCAGGCCCACGATGTTGATGCCTACCTTGAGGCTGATCAGGTCGGCGGGCATGTCGCGGATCGTCCGGGCGACATAGGGGTCCAGCATGTCGTTGCCCGCCTGACTGAGATTGATCACCTCCACTCCCCCGAGCGAAGCCGCCACCACCGGCCAGGTGCCGGTCGGGCCGTCGGCTTCGAGGCAGTGGCTGATGGAACTGCCGTGGTGCACCCAGCGGCGCCGACCGTCCGGCAGCGGTGCCAGCACCTCGCCGTCAGCACGTAGTGCCACCAGTTCCGTGGGGGTCTGCTGCGGCAGCCACAGCTCGACGTTCTTCATGCCACTCGGCAGCCCGGCGAACCGTACGGTCCCCGGCTCCCCCGGGACCAGCCGCTGCGCGGTCCCGGGACCCGCCATCCGTACCACGTTGCCAATCGGTGCTTGCTGGCGCTCGGCGAGGGCGCCGTCCACCAGCAGTTCCAGCATCCCGGTCGGGCGAGGTTGGGGGTCGTCGTCGAGCTGCCCTGTGGAGGTGAGTACCTCGAACTCCAACTCACGCGCATCGGTGCGGAACACCAGCCGCACCCCCGAAGGCATCACCGTCACCCCGTAGACCGACGGGTCCTGGTACTGCTCCTTGGTCCATGCGGGCAACCGGCGAGGCATCACCCCTGCCTGCGTCCTCTCCAAGTCCAGCGCACCCCGTAACTCCACCGGCCCGCCCGCCAGCGGAAATGCCCGCATCGCCACCGTCACTGCTCCCCAACGCTCTCAGGCGCGGATGCGTGTACGCACCCGCGAGTTCGCCCATCCGCCACCCTGACACAAAAGCACTTCTCGCCACTCAAACTTCGTTGGCACGAGCGGGCTTGCTCGCCAACCTCCCCAAGTCGGCCGGTGCGCAGATGCGGTACCTGGTCAAGCAACACAAAGGCTCCAACAAAACCGTCGCCCAGCTGCTCGGCATCTCCCAGCGCACCAGACGCCCAGGCCGCCGGTGCCCCCGAGCAGCAGTTGCGCAACATCGCCGCCGAAGGTCTACAGGAGATCTACTTCAAGGACCGCGGCCGCCGCGCCGATGGCCTGCTGGTGGAGTTCACCGACATCGACTATGTGGAGCTGGACTTCTGACCCGACCGCAACCGGGCCACATGCCCGCATGCCCCATGAGCCGAAGCACGATAGTTGTCACATAGGCAGGCTGGTTGTCACCGACGGTGTTGTGGGTGGTTGAGCCTGAGCGCGACAGGTGCGTGTCGGGTTCAGTGGTCGCTCGCCGCTGGGGCGCGGTGCCCGCCGGCGCGAACGCATCTGCCCCGGGGCCGTGGTAGCCCCGGGGCAGATCGGGATCGTGGAGTGGTCAGCGCTGACCGGCGGCCTGTGCTGGCGCAGGCCTCGCCCACTGGACGCCCAGCGCTGCGAGGGCGGCGCGCTGCTCGGTGGTGAGATTTTCGCGCCTTGCGCGGGTGTTGGAGATCCACACGCCCAGCTTCACGACTGTCGCCTCCGGCTCCCCATCGCCCTCGCCGGAGAGGGCGATTTCTTCGCTGTGGCCGCGGGGCACCGGCCGGTCGCCTTCCCGCGCCACCCACTGCGCGAGGGCCGCCAGGCCGCGCTGGAACGCCTGCTGCGCCTTGCCGGGGCCCCGTGGTCGCACGCTTCGCCGCCGGGGCGGCAGGCGGCGCCTGAAGGGGCTCGACGCCCAACGCGGACAGTCGCTGCTGCTGCTCTTCCCACAGCTGCGCCCAGGTGCTCGCCTCCCGCTGCCGTGCCAGCCACCGCCCGATGTCGTCGCCATCGAAGAGCACCCCGGGCTCGATGCCGTCGGCGTCGACCAGATCCGCCAGGACGCGGTAGTGGCGCTGCCAGTCCAGCGGTCAGGGACAGTGCCAGTCCTCATCGATCGCCGCCAGCTGCTCCGCGCGCACAGCGGCCCGCTCCGCGTCCTTGCCAGACCGCCCTTCCGGCGCAGGTTCGCCAGGTGCTGCCCGATCGGCACCAGCGCCTCGCCCTCGCCCCACACGGCGTCCTGCCGCGGGGCCAGGTGCCCGGTGGCCTGCCGGTACGAGCGCAGCGCGGCCAGCTTGGTCTCCCACGCCTCCTCGCCCGGCTCCCACACCATCCCGGCCTCCGGCGCGTCCAGCAGGGTCTTGCGCCGCGGCTCCAGCTCCCCGGCCCGCAGAGCCTTGCGCTGCTGGTGCACCCACCTCCCCAGGGGAAAGTCCTTCGTCACACCCACCTCGGTCTCCGCGTCGTAGGAGACGGCGTGCAGTCCGGTGATCTCGTTCTGCGCCCGCCAGCGCGGCTCGGACGAACGCGACGGCTACACCGACTACACCGACGCCGTGCCGATCCTGGTCACCACCCTGGACCGGCTGCGCGAGCACGGGCCGCTGGGCCCGGTCCGTTCCGCTTCGGCCACCCCACCTGGCAGACCCTCGCCGACGCCCTGGACGACCCCGACGACGAACGCGCCTTCCGTCAGCGGCAGCGCCGGCGCGACCAGCTCCGCAAGCAGCAGCGCGAACAGGAGGAGCAGTAGCGCGAGCGCGAGCGCCAGGAAGCGAGGGAGCGGTGGGCCGCGCAGGAGGCCGCCGCTGACGCCGCAAGGGAGCCCGACCCGGTGTGCCAGGAGTGCGACGGGCCGCTGGAGAGCAGCCCCTTCGAGTACGACCCACGGGAAGAAGAAGCGCCGCCGGCCGACGGAGTGCACTGCGCGGGGTGCCGTATCCAGCTGGCCGAGCCCACAGGCCGCTTCGGTCGGGTGCTCCGCAGCCTGGTGAACGGCGACCAGTACTACCCCCGCCGGTAGCGGCCCGCCCAGGGGAGGGTGGGCCGGACACCAAGATGCTTACCCGGCCTGTGACCGGCGGGGTAAGCGGCAGCCGACGGCTACGTGGTGGCCGATGCCTTGGTCCGCCCGGCTTCGACCTTGGCGCGGCACGTGGTGTACAGCGGGTTGCCGCCGTGGCCGTACCGGTGGCAGGGCTGCTGGCAGGACGCGCAGCGCCCGACCTCCTTGGGCGGGCAGGACAACGTCACGGTGGTGGACGTGGGGGCAGGTGTGGTCACGGCGGAACCATTCTTCTCAGCCACATAATCCACCCGCTGCGGCCCGCATTCCCGCACCCGCGGGCTCAGTCGATCTGAAGCTCGCGATCCGGGCGGCACAGCGCACACGCCTCCACATCGGCGGTAAGCGCCTCGATGGCGGCGCGGCGGGTGATCGGCCGCACGCGAGGCTGCCCTACGGTGCACTGGCCGTGGTGAACAGCCACCGGGCGCGGGTCGGCGCTGACGTTCCTCTGCATCGTCCAGGCTGGCGCCGGCATAGAACGAGCAGCGGCTTGGCGGGCGGCTTCTCGCTCGCGTTGCTCGCCCTCGGCGATATGGCGGTGCACACGCTCCAGATCCAGCTGGAGGTAGGTCGCGATCACCCTCAGCCGAGGGAGGTCGGCAGGAAGAGGAGGATGTTCATGGCGCTGCGGTGTGCAGCTCACGGCGGGGTGACCGATGCTCTGCGCTGTGATGGCCGTGTCCTACGCGCAGCGAAAAGACCCTGCTCACCTGCGGGTATCCGGGACGCAAGCAAGCCGGGTAACCGCTTTGAGCAGGCAGGTTCGCTGGAGCGGCGTGAGCGGTCACCCTGGCCGACGCGCATCTGTCCGGCCGACGCACGCCCGGTCCGGCCGGCGCATCGGCCACGGCGCGGGGCCGTCGGCCATTCCCGCACCCTGTGGGGCGCGGACCGCAAGCACCGGCAGCGGCGCCCGTGGCACGTGGAAGCCCGCGACGGGGCCCGGGTGCTGCGTCTCGGCCTCGTCGCCCCGTGGCCCGAGCACGACGATGCCCCGGCCGCAGCTGGAGGTAGTCCGGTGACTCACAACCTGACCGTGGGAGCCGAGGGACGGGTACGCAACGCGGTTCACCCCGGCGCAACCATCGCAGGCATCATGAGCCAGGCCCGAGCCGAAGCCGTCCACGACACCCACACCGCCGAGGACAAAGAATTCAACGACCACGTCGACGCAGTGAACAGAGCAGTGAGCAAGGGCATCTTGATAGGCACGGGATCAATCCCGGCAACGTCGCCGGCAACGTTGCGGGCTACGGCATCGGAGAAATCCAAGACCAAGTCGTAAAAAGCATCAAACACGACACCACCACGGACGCCCAGCACGACGCCGGCCTGAAGTACAGCGGCGGAATGCAAGCGGCACAGGACTCGGCCCGCGCAGCCGTCGAACGAGCCGCCCGACACGGACACTTCACCCCGTCAACCCTGACAGACCTCAAAAACGGCGCCGCCGACGCCGCGACCGACGGTCACACCGCCGGCGCCCAATGGGAGGACGCACGACATGGCTGACCCGGCCAAGACGGCCTCCACCACCACGAGGTGTCAAAGGGCAGCGGCGCCCGTCGCCGCCGTGTCCTCACTGATCCTGCTCGCTTCCGGGTGCGGCGGCCCTCAGGTCAACTACGCCCTCCCGAAGGACCTCTGCGGCATCCCCGTCCACCAGGACCTGATCCGCCCCTTCTTCCCACCGGGAGACCGCATCGAGTTCGACGGCGATTCCTTCCTCGAGGGCAAGAAGGCCGAATCCTTCTGCCAGTACTACGTGGACGGCAACACCGCGCTCGCGGTGGACGCCACACGCAGCTCGCAGAAAGACACAGCACTACAGCTTGCTGCGCGCGTCGCCAAGCCCGCGCACCTCAAAGTCTGGAAACGCGCCGACGGACACATCGCCGGCTACGGCGGAACCGTCTACGGAACCAGCAGCTGCTCAGGAAGCCCCTCAGACAGCGACGGCCAGCCAGCACGCACATTCACCTTGCGAGTCTCCGCCAACCATGTCGGCAGCACACAATCAGCGCGCCTCGGCCTGGAGAAAGTCATGAGTGCGCTGTTGCCCGGGGCAGCTCATGCGAGAGGTTGTTAGGGAGCGGCTGCTCCGTCACCAGGGTCCGTCTTCAAAGTGATCTTGCCCAGAGCAGGATTGAGGCAGACTGACCGCTGCTTCGTAGGAGGTGGCGGTCTTGTCGTACCGGGTTGCGATGCCGCGAAAGCCCTTGAGCCGGTTGAAGTAGCGTTCGACGGTGTTGCGGCGGCGGTAGGTCTCGCGGTCACAGCCCGGTGGGCGGTCGCCTCGCCGACCACGGTTGCGGCGGTGCCGGCGTTGGTCGTCCTTCTCGGGATGGTGTGCGCGATTTTGCGTTTGCGCAGGTAGGCCCGCAAGCCGTGAGAGCCGTAGGCCTTGTCTGCGACGAGGTGGTCAGGCCTGCCGTGTGGTCGGCCATGGCCGGCGCGGGGTACCCGGATCCGTTCAAGCAGCGGCTCGGCCAGGCGGCTGTCGTGGCGTTGGCCGGCGGTGAGATGACGGCCCTGCGCATCCGGCGCAGTTCGCGACTCGCCGGTGTCGCTTCAACCCGTGGGTGGAGGCGCTTGTCAACCCGGCGCTCAACCCGGGGGCTGGCGATTGGCGGCTGCGGTCGAAGCAGTCTGGGGCCGTGAACCTCACCGATTACTGTGTCAACGGGATCCTCGTCCTCCTCGTCGTGCGCCAGGTGTGTGGCAGCCGCCTGGATCTGATCAATCTTGTGCTGCCGGTCGTGCTGGTCGGCGCCACTGCTGTGTACTACCTGCGGTCGGTGCCGACGGCGGGCAACGACCTCGTCCTGGAACTGGTGCTGGCCGGCTCGGGAGTCGCCCTCGGGGTGCTCTGCGGGCTCACCACACACCTTCGCCGCAAGGCGGATGGTGTCTACGCCAAGGCGGGCGTCGTTGCGGCGGCGTTGTGGGTCTTCGGCATGGCATTCCGGATGGGCTTCGCCTACGCCGCCGATCACGGCGCCGGTGACGCCATCGCCACCTTCAGCCGCAGCCACCAGATCACCTCGGCCCAGGCATGGGTTGCGGCCTTCGTCATGATGGCGCTGGCCCAGGCGATGACCCGGCTGGTGGTGATCCGCTACCGCGCCTACCGGTTGACCTCCTGCGCGGCCCGCGACTTGGCTGCGGTGTGAGCAGCGGGTATCAGCAGCCGGGCCCGGTCTTCCCGGGGCCGGCTGCTCCTATGCTGTCCACCATGAGCGCAATGCCGCCCGGCGGTGGTCAGGGGGACAGCCCAAGGGTGGCGCAGGCCCGGTCGCGTGCGGCCGAACGTGCCGCGCGTCAGGCTGCGCGGATGCACTTGGCGCTGTGGGGCGTCATGCTCCTCACCACCGCCTCGGCTGTGCAGAGTCGGCCACACCCGGGGGTGACCGGTGAGCGGCTCGTCATCAGCCTGGCGCTGGCCGGGTGCCTGCTGTCACTGGCCGTCGCGGCCCTGGTCCGGGGCCCGTGGAAGTCGGAGGCGGCCACCGCTGCGATACCGCTGATCCTGGGTGCCGCCGGAGATGTGCTGGCATGGCTCCAGCCGACCTCGACGATGATGATCCCCGTCGCCACCGCAGTGGCGATGCTCTTCGCGCGCCTGCGGCCGCGTCTGGCCGTCCTTATGGCGTAGCTGATGGTGTGCTTATTGATCTTGATTGTGGCCTGCTGTTGTTCAGTCGTACTGGGTGGTAGTTCTGATCAGTCGGTGGGGCTTACGCGAAACCGGGTGTCCGGTGTCGGGGGATACGTGGGTTGAGCTGGGTGTTTGGTGTTGCGCAGTGTGCTGAGCGGGGTGGTGGTTTTTGCTCAGTGTGGTTGGCGCGTCTATAGGTACCGGTGCTGGCCGGCTGTGTGAGGGCTGGGGCGGTGTGGGGTGTGGGTTGGTTCAGCGGGTGGTGAGGCGTTGCCAGAGCAGGTCGTGGTCGGCGGGTGCGAGGCGGGTCAGGTGGAGGCGGCGGGCGAGGTGGTGGAGGAAGGCGGTCTGCTGGGTGCGGGTCAGGGGGGTGTGGCGGGGGAGGCGGTCGAGGGTTGTGGCGAGGGTGAGGGTTTCGGGGTAGGTGATCAGGGTCCGGCAGGTCAGGGCGGGGGAGGCCGGGCTGTGGGTGAGGTGGGGGTTGGCGGTGGTGAGCTGGTGCAGGCGGGTGTGCCAGCGGGTGTGGAGGTGCTGGTGGTGGTCGTACCAGCGGGTGGTGATCGTGGTGGCCCAGCTCAGGGAAGCCGTGGTGGGCGGCCGGCGGGCGGTGAGGCGGGCGTGGGTGAGTTCGGGCAGGGTCCGGATGTCGAGGGGGATGCGCTGTCGGGGGTCGCTGGAGGCTTGATGGTGACGGGTGCAGATCATGGCCCGGGGCCGGTCGGGCGCGGGGTGGATCCACGCGGGGGCGGCGTGGTGGGGCGGGCGGCGCAGGGTGCAGGCGGTGCAGGCCGGCAGGGGCTGCACGGCGGGGACGAGGGGCTGCCAGCGGGCGGTGGCGGTGGGGGCGGTGGCGATGGTGGCGGGCGGGGGCCGGCGGGTCAGTGCGCGGTTGAGGTGGGCGGGCGGGATGCGGGTGAAGGCGGCCAGGCGGCGGGCGGCTTCGTTGCTGAGGTGGAGTTCGGTGGCGTGCGGGGCGGCGGGGGTGCCGGTGGCGGTGATGTGCAGGCCGTCCAGGAGGTGGGCGGGGGAGAGGTGGTAGGCGGCGGCGAGGCGGGTGAGGTAGGAGGCTGCCGTTTCGCGGGGCAGCGGTCGCACGCGCAGCGCGCCGGGCGGGCTGGGCCACATCGTGCCGGGCCGCACCGCGGGCATGGGGCGGGCCTGGGTGGGGGCGGTCACCGGCCGGGGCGGGTGCGGCGGGCGGGGGTTCGGGGCCGGTAGTGCTCTTCGGCGAGGTGGTCCAGTGCGATGGTGTCCAGCAGGGTCTTGGTGATGCGCTCGGTGCCTTCGCAGATGGCTTCGATGGCGGCCTGGCGGATCAGGCGTGAGAGGCTGCCGATGCGTCCGGCGGTTCGTTCGTGCAGGTACGGCGCCAGCCTGGGCAGGCTGCCGGTGCGGTGCGCGGTGAGGTCGAGGGCCGCTTCCAGGGCGGTGATCAGCTCGCGGAACGGCTCGCGGTGGCCGGCGCGGGCGGGCAGCGCTCCGCAGTCGATCAAAGAGGCGCGTCCGGCCAGCTGTGCGCCGCGTACTCCGCTGAAAACGGCGCTGGCGGTGACGTCGATGCCGGCGTAGACGAATGTGGCGCCGATACGTTCGGTGAGGTCCTTGAGCCAGTCGGCGGCCTCCGCGCCGCTGGAGGTACGCGGGTTGAGCCGGTGGATCTCGTCGATCAGCACGAGTGCGACGCCGGCCGTGGTGTAGGTGTGGCAGACGGCGGTCGTGATCTGCGCGGTGGTCATGCGGGCGGCCACGGGGATGCCGAGGTAGCGGGCGAACTCGGCGGCCAGGGTCTTGGCGGTGGCGCCGGGCGGTACCAGCACGTAGGCGACGGGCACGCTGGTGTCGCCCGGGTGGGCGCGGCGGGTGTGGGCGAGGTGGCAGGTACGGCCGACCTGGAGCAGCGCGGTGGTCTTGCCGGTGGTGGCCGGTCCGGTGACGATCAGCGACGGCCGGGCGGTGGCCTGCTGGTGGCGGCCCAGGATCATCAGGGTGCGGACCTGGCGTGCCAGGGATTCGATGGCCGGGGTGCGCACGGTGACGAACTGCGAGTGGTAGGCCAGGCGTTCCTCCGGCGTACGGGGTGCCTGGCCCGGCTGCGGCGGCGTGGGGGGTGCGGCGTGGGCGAACCGGGCGAAGCCGTCGAACGTCGTCACCGTGCCCGCGGCCGCCTCGCCGTCGGTCGGGGGCGAAGGGCGGGCAGGGCTCACCACAGTTCGGCCTCCTGGTCGGCGTCGTACAGCGTCAGCGCGCCGCTTGCCGGCAGCGTGAGTGCGCCGGACTCATCGGCGCCGACGTCGTCCCGGGCGGCTCGGGCGTCCAGCGCATCCAGGCTGTCCTCCGCCTCCGTTGCGGCCTGGGCCGCAGTACGGTGCGGTGCTGCCGGTTCGCCGCCTGCTGCCTGGGAGACCGCCTTCCCGGCGCGCGTGCCCGGCGCTGTGGCAGGCGCGGCGGGCGCTGGGGTGGTGGGCCGGGCCTGGCGCAGGATCTG
Source organism: Streptomyces nigrescens (assembly GCA_024349765.1). Lineage (GTDB taxonomy): Bacteria > Actinomycetota > Actinomycetes > Streptomycetales > Streptomycetaceae > Streptomyces > Streptomyces endophytica. Next base: position 927,291 of record AP026074.1, read on the forward strand.
GTCGGCGGCCTCGGCGAGGGCGGCTTCGTGGGCCTCGCGTTCGGCGCGCTGCTCGAGGGTGGTGCGGATGTGGCGCCAGGTGGTCTCGCTCATGGGCGCGTGGACGTGGTCGCGGTGGATCCACGGGATCTCGTGCAGGTGTCCGTCGGGCAGGCGGAGGTAGATCTGGCGGACGTCGTGCGGGTTGAGGTGGACCTCCCACTTGCCGCCGGGGCCGGTGGGGCAGGACCGTCCGCGGTGTTCGTTGAGGATGGCGTGGTCGTAGGTGCGGTAGTTGATGCGGATGCCGCGGCCGGTGACCGGGTGGAAGCGCACCGGCAGCAGTTCCGTGTAGTCGGCTCCCGTCAGCGGCAGCGGCACATAGCCGCTCGCGCCCAGCAGCGCACCCCACATCTCGCCCGGTGACAGCGCCTTCTTGGGCAGGAGGGGGTGGCGCAGCCCGTCGTGGGGGCGGTGCTGCCAGCACGCGGTGATCCACTCGTCCAGCAGTTCCTGCATCTGGGCCACGGTGAAGCGGGCTTCGTCTTCCACCGCCTCGCCGCGCGCCAGGATGTGGGGGCCGGTGTAGCCGGCGGCGTGCTGGGCGAAAAGGCTGTTGATGCTGCCGAAGGTCCGTTCCACGGCGCCCTTTGCGGTGGGGGAGCGGGGCGGGGCGGGCTGCACGCTCACCCCGAGGGATTCACAGGCGGCCAGGAAAGCGGCGGAGAGGAACACCCGCCCGCGGTCGATGACGATCGTCTCCGGCACCACCACCGGCCGCGCCGCCGCCTGTTCAAGCCGCGCGTCCAGGGCGAGGAGCCGGTCGTAGGGGACGGCGGCGTGGGCCAGGCGCAGATGCTCGCCCCAGCCGGGCCGCACCGGGTGGGGCACAGCCATCTCCGCCAGCAGCAGGGCCGCGTCCACCGCCTGGGTGCTCTGCTCACGCAGCACGGCCGCCACCACCGACCGTGTTGCCACGTCCAGGGCGATCGTGAGCTCCGGGCGCACCGGCTTTCCGTCCTCCCCGATGGCCATGATGTCCAGCCGGGTGGTGTCGACCTGCACCAGCTCGCCCGGCCGCAGCGCCACCACCGGCGTGAACGGCCGCACCGGCACGGCGGTGGCGGTGCGGGCGGGACGCCCCGGGTGTTCCAGCGGGTCGGCCAGGACCCGCACCAGCCGGTTGAACGTCGACGGCGCCGGCAGCGCCACCGCGCCCGGCCCGTGGGCCTCGGCCAGGATCTGCCCGCTCAACTCCCGCAGCCCCTTCAGCGTGCCCGTGGAGCGGCCGCGCTGGCGGCGCAGCGCCTCCAGCACCGCGGCCACCACCCGCTCATCCGCACGCCCGGTCGCGCTCGACGGCTTGCGCTGCCGGACCAGGCCCATGACGCCGCCCGTGTGGTAGCGGGCGCGCATGCGGCGCACGGTGGCCCGGCTGGCCCGCGGCCAGCCCAGAGCCGCGAGTTCGTCGGCCTTGGCCTGCTCCCGCTCGGCCATCGAGGTGCGCTGCGGGTCGTACTCGGGCCGGGGGCAGCCGGTGCCGCCGGGCCCGTCGGGCAGCCCGGTCTCGATCTCGCGGATGTGCCGCTGCCAGGCCATCGCCCTCTCCCGCTCCCGTTCGGGCACCGCCTCCAAAAGGCCCCACGGCGCCGCGGCGGGGACCGGGCAGTCCACCACCGCGAAGGTGGGATCGGCGAACAGCAGCGAGGTCAGAACCGAGGCGGTCTGCCCGTCCTCGTCGACGAGGCGTACCGAGGCCCCGGCCACGGCGGCCACCTGCCAGGGGCGGCCCTCGAACGTCACATACGCCCCGAGTTTGACCTGCCGGCGCCGGGCGGCGGCCACGGCGCGGACCGGGCGGCCGGGAGCGCTCACCACTGTCCGGCCTCCGCCTCGGCGTCATACACCGACAACCCGCCCGGTTCCACGGCCGCCGTGCCGCCGCTGGCGGTGCCGGGCACCGCGCCGCCGGTCCCGCCCCGGGCAGCCGCTTCCCGGGGCTGCGCCGCGGCGGGGGAGGGGCCTGCTCTGACGCTGCCCGCCTGCACACCACCGTCGGCACCGGCACGGGCACCGGCGGCGCGGTGCGCGAGGACGGCGCCTGTGCGGCGCCGCAGCAGCTCGTCGAAGGGCCGCAAGCCGTGCTCGCCCTGCGCCCAGGGCACCACGTGGAGCTGGCCGTCGGGCAGCCGGACGAAGACCTGCCGCGAGTCATGAGGATGGTGGTGGACCTCGAACCGGTCCCCGCGGCCGCGGTGTTCGTCCAGGCACGCATCGTCGTAGCGGCGCCCGCCCAGCCGGATGCCGGACTCGGTCACCGCGCACCGGCGGGCCGGCAGCAGTTCGCCATAGTGCTGCCCGGCCAGCGGCAGCGGCACCCTCCCGGCCGCGCCCAACAGCACCTGCCACATCTCCTGCGGTGCCAGCCCCGCCCGGGGCAGCAGCGGATGCCGCAGCTGCTCCTGGGCGCGCTGGTGCCAGACGCCGGTGATCCATTCGTCCAGCAGGTCCTGCAGCTGAGGCATGCTCCAGTACGCCCCGTCCGCCTCGTCCGCCCGGTTCTCGCCCGCAGCGGCGGGCGGCCGGGCCGCCACCGCGTGCCGGGAGAACAGGCCGGCGAGCACCTCAAGCGTGCGCAGGGCACCGCAGCGGGCACCCGCCGTCCGGGGCGGGGCCGGCTCCAGGCTGATGCCAAGGCTCTCGCACACGGTCAGGACCGCCGAGGTGACGCCGGCCGTCCCGTGGTCGAGGACGAGCGTCTCGGGCACGGCCGTCGGACGCGCCGCGGTGGCCTCGATCCGGTCGGGCAAGGACATCAGCCGCCGCGCCGGCCCGCCCGCGTGGGCCTGCTCCAGCAGGGCGGGCCAGCCCGGGCGCAGCGGCCGGGGCACGGCCATCTCGGCCAGCAGCACCGACAACTGAACCGGCCCGCCCTGTAGCGGGTGCAGCACGGCGGCCAGCACGCAGCCGCTCGCCTGATCCAGCGCGGCCGTCACCGCCACCTCCACCGTGGTCCCGTCCTCGCCCACCGCGCCGACCGACAGGCGGGCGGTGGCCACCTGCACCCGCTCCGAGGGCCGCAGCGCGGCAGGCGGGCCACCCGCTGGGCCTGGGCGGGTGGCGGTGCGCGCCGCACTGCCCGGCGGCTCGGCCGGATCAGACAACGCCTTCACCAGCCGGTACATCGACGCCTTCGCGGGCAGCTTCACCCGCCCAGGACCGTGCCGGTCCGCCACGATCCGCTCCGCCAGATCGATGATCTGCTTCACCGTGGCCGCCTTGCGGCCGCGACGCAAGCGCAGCGCCTCCAGCACCGCGGCCACCACCCGGCCGTCAGCGCGTCCGGTCCCGGATCTGGGGCGCACGGTCCGCTGGTCGACCAGCCCCATCAACCCCTGCTTGTGGTAGGCGATACGCCGCCGCTGTACGGTTGCTCTGCTGACCTTCGTCCAGCCCAGCGCGGCGAGCTCCCGCGCTTTGGCGTGCTCGCGCTCGGCGAGCGTGAACCGCTGCGGGTCGTAGTCGTCTCTGGGAACCCCACGACTGCCAGGGCCGCCGGGCAGCCCGGTCTCGATCTCGCGGATGTGCCGCTGCCAGGCCAGAGCCCGCTCGCGTGCAGCCAGCGGCAGCGCCGCCCACGCCTCGGCCGACGGAATCGGAGGGTCAGCCTGCCCGACGACCTTGAAACCGGGGGCGGTCACCAGACGGGCGGCCAGCACACACCCCGTGGCCCCGTCGTCGGCGGCCACATACACCCGCCCGTCGGCCAGGCCGCTCACCTGCCAGGTGCGGCCCTCGAACTCGACTCGCGCCCCCACCCCAACACCCCGCCCGCCAAGGGCGGCTGGTTCGTTGCTCAACGTGCCTGCTGCTCCCGTTCGCTGCCGCCTGCGCCCGGATCGGACGGGCCGGGGCAGACGAGGGTGTGCTCGCCCAGCGGCCGGGTCAGGTCCGCGGTCAGCCGCGCGCTCCACAGCGCGTGGTAGAGCACCGGCAGCGCGCTCAGGACCTCGCCCGCCGCCGCGGCCCCAGCCATCAAAGCCCGCGGGGCGGCGAACGCGTCCAGGACCGCCTGCTCCAGCCCGCCGGCGTCGCGGTGGCGGGGGTGGCGGTAGCCGGCCAGCCACCGCACGTTCGCCGCCACCATCTTGTCCGGTGGCACCAGGCGCCGGTAGGTGAAGCCCACCGCCGCACACGCCGCTTCGAGCACCGCGGCCGCCCGCGCGGCACGCTCCCCGGTGGGCTCCGACGTGGCGGGGCAGTCGGCGAGCAGGGCGCTGCCGTCGGTGTGGCGGGCGAACAACTGCGGCACCCAGGTCAGAACCCGCCTGCTGTCGGGGTCCCGCCAGATCAGCCGCACCGGCCGAGCCGACAGGCCCACCACCTGCGGATCACGGTCCAGCAGCATCAGCTGCGTGCACATCGCCTGCGAGCCGTGCATGACGTGCCGGGCGGTGGTGGCCGACCACCACCAGCCCGGCCCCCATCGCCGACCGGGCACCACCGGGAACGCAGCGACCGGCTGGAGCTGTTCGAAACGCACCGCGACGGCGGCCTCCGTCCAGCGGCGCTGCATCAGCGTGCCGTCCGACCCGGCGAACTCCGCCTCCACCGCGCCCGGCTCCGGCACCCGGCAGGCGCTGGGCGCGACGGCGGGTAAGCCGGACTGGGCGCTGTCCTGGCTGCTGTCGAAGATCACGTACTCCACACAACGTCATACCGGCCACGCCGCGCAGGCGAACCAGCCGGTAACCGTCAACTGTGCTGCCGGAGAGGCCGGTTGGACCACGCGGGGGCCAGGATGCCTCCTGGGGGTGGCTGCTGTCAGTGCATATCTCTGCACTTTCCCGCCCGGGCCGCAGGGTGCGTTCTGGGCGCCCGGATCCCTTCGCCGCTATCCCAGAGACGACAGCACCCATGCAGAGTCGTCCTCGTCCGAACCGAGCCGGATCAGGGCGCCGGACGGCATCGCCGCACCGCGCGCGAGCGTGTCGACGAAGTCATCCGCGAGCGCGTTGACCTGCTCGCGCCCAGCACCCTGGTCGTCGTCGTAGACACCGGAGTCGAGCCACAGGTGGTCGCGGTGTCCCGTGACCTTCAGCATGATCTTGAACGTCTCGTAGCCGTAGGGCGGATCGCTCACGCTGATGCCCACGATGGTGTCGCCACGCACCAGGTCCTCCCCGATGCGTACCCACACATCGCGTTTGGCCACGATCCACCACTTCCCCGCCCGGTCGCATCAGCAGCCCGAGCGTAGCCGTCCCGGCCCCCTGGGGCTGAGCCGGAGAACGCATTGCCGCGGAAGGCTCGGCCTGCGGCATGCTGCCCCTCTACAGCCCGGGGCCTGGTGGCGAGCCGGGGGTCAGGAATGCCGGAAGCCGCGGTCGGGGTCGCGGGCCTGGCCGGGACGGAAGGGCACGAACCAGTCCGCGGCGGCGAGGTTGGCAAGTCCGAGGCTCTGGTTGATCTCGTTGCCGCTGTCCTCGATCCCGTCCAGGGAGGCGTCGAACAGCATCAGCACATCGTGGTCCTCGAACAGCACGGTCGAGCACCAGTCCCAGTCGAAGTCACGGCGGTCCGCACCCAGACCCTCCACCGTTTCCGCCACCAGGCGCGGCCGGTTCCGCGTCAGCGCCTTGGCCCGGTCGATGCCCAGATGCAGGGCCATCTCCTCACCAGTGCAGCCCGGGCGGACGGTGCCCGTCTCGGCGAGTTCGGCGGCCAGGTCGTCGAAACAGCGGGCCATCTGTCGCCGCCACTGCTGATCCTGGTGAAAGGTGATCGGCGGCAACAAGCCCAGGACACGGCCCTCGCTCCGCCCAAGAGGCGCATCACCCACAGCGGCGACGTCCTGCCAGAGGTGCTCGGACAACTCCTCGAGCGCCACCCGCAGTACCGCAGCCGTCCGCACGGTGAGCTCCTCGTCCTCCTCGCCGTCCTCGTCCCAGCCTTCGTCCTCCTCGTCGTCTTCGTCCCAGGCCGCTGGCCCGCCATGGCGGGCGAGGGAATGCAGACGGCTGCGGACGCGCTGCGCGGCCTTTTCGGGAGCGGCCAGGGCGTTGTCGATGATCTGCAGCTCGTCGGAGAACTCCTGGGCGCTCAGCAGCGTGCCGGCCTCGGCGAGCAGGGCCGAACCCGCATCTGTGCAGGCGTTCTTGGCGGGCAGGACCACGGCGAAATAGTTGTCCGTCAGCCGGTCGATGACAGCGGCCACCACCCCCGCGACGACCAGCGGGTCGGCGAAGGCTTCCTCCACCTGCAGCCGGTCGACGACGAGGACACTGGAGGCCGACTCGATGAACTCCTCGAACTCGTAGGTGAACCGGCCGGCCTCGTCCAGAAGCTGGGCGGCCACCAGGGCCGGGAAGGACTGCTCGTCGGCCATCCGCTCGCGCAGATTGTCGGACTTCCAGTACAGGCCGCGTACGGCCGAAAGGCTCCCCACCGGCGTACCGGCCGAGGTGATGCGCACCTCCCAGTTCTGCACCCCCTGCGCGGCAGGGTCCAGCAACTGGTGGGTGTGGTGGAAGTCGAGCGCCAACTGGGCAAGGTCCGCCCCCGCTGCCGCCTGACCCGGTCGAGTGCTCAACGTGCTCCCTCGGCGCCTGTCCTCGGCCATCGCCTGCGACGGCCCCCGCAACAGCGTAGTGGCCGGACACCGGCGGTCTTTCCAGAACGTGCACCGCGCATCCGGGCCCGGGATGCGCGAAACCGGCCGGATCCCCCTGGGAGCCAGGCTGCGCCGTGCAGCGGCAGGGGCCCGGCCCACCGGCCGGCAGGTGCGTCAGCCGTCGTCCGGGTCCGCAGCCACGATCTCGGCCAGTTCCTGGGCGGGCAGGCGCGACCACGCGGCGATCTCCTCCAGCGCCACCCCGGCGGTGACGGCCGCGGCGGCGGTGTGCACGATGGCCTGATCGATCAGGGCGGCACTACGGCTGAGGTGCTCCAGCAGCGTGCGGGCCACCTCGGCGGTGGTGCCGCTGTGCACGCCGCGCAACTCCACCAGCTCCTCCCGGGCCTCGTCGACCAACTGCGTGATGTGGCACCGGTGTTCGGCGCTCACCGTGGCCCGCCACCGGCTACCAGAGCCGCCCGACTGCTGCTCTGCCGCCAGGATGCGCAGCTGGCCGGCCATCGTTGCGGGCTGCTGTTCCCGCTTCACGTGCCACGGATCCTCCCGCCACCCCGGCGGCCCGGCCTCGCCGCGGCGAGCGCGCACGACCGCGCCCGTGAAGTCGCTCAGCGGACTGCCGGTATCGGCCGCGAGCAGCGGCCCCAGCCAGGCGCGGCCCACCCGCTCGCCCAGTCGCCGGCAGAACGCGTCGCCGGTGTCCCGTGCCCTCGGCCGCAGGCCGCCGCTCGCCCGCCAGGCCAATTCGGCCATCGCCGGCTCCAGCAGCGCCCCCGCCACAGCCACGACTTCCGGGAAGATCGCCGCGTCCCGGCCCACGATCCGCCACTTGGCCAACTCGTCGCCGACGCTGCCGCCCGCCAGCTGGTGCAGACGGTATGGCCAGACCTCCTCCTGCTCCCAGTACAGCGCCTGCTCCCACCAGCGAGCCACCACCGCATGCGCCAGCTGGAACGCCTGCTCCGGCTCCACCCCGGCGCGCCCCGCACGCCGCGCCACGCCTGGCCACCGCCGCTGCGCGGCCACCACTTCGGGCACACTCCCCAGATCGAGGTGTTCCAGCGGCTGGTCCGCATCTGCGTTCAGCAGCCACCGCCCGTGCCGCACGCAGACCCGCTGCCAGCGCGGCACGTACCGCACCGCCCGCACCGCCGCCCCTGTGCGCCGCGCGGTGCACAACCGGCAGCCGAACGCTGCCGGACCGGCCACCGCGCCCGCCGCTCGCCACCGCGCCTGCGCCACGGCGGCCTCCCGACCAGTACCGATCTTGGGATCGTCCACGGTGAAGGCGGGCAGAGCGCGCGCCAGCACCGTCGGCTCGACCCCGCACAGCTCGGCAAGCACAGCCCGCCCGGCCTCGTTGAGGACGACCTCCGCGTCGGCCCGCACGCCGCCGCCGTCGTGCCGGGCGGGGGAGTTGCGGCACGTCCACAGCCGCAGCACGCCGGCGGCAGTCAGACCGTAGCGGTCTGCGACTCGGTCGATCAGTGACGCGGTCAGCTCCCCGGCCAGCGGCACGGTCCGTAACACCCCTGCTGTCACAGCTCTCCCCGACGCCCTCTCCTGATTCCTGTCCTGATCCTGTCCAGCGCCCTGACCCGCTACAGCTTGAACTCGAGGTCGACGATGTCCTTGAGTTCCACTTCAAGGCCGTGGGCGCGGCGGCCGCTGTCGCGGAAGTAGACCTCGCCCAGCGCCTCGGCGGCGAGTTCGCGGAGGTCGTCCTCGCCGACACCGTCGCCCTGGGCTTCCAGGAGTCGGGCGGCGTGCCGGGGCGGCAGGGCGAGGGTGAGGTGACGCACGCGGGCCTGGTCGGTGCTGCCGGCGGCGGCGGTGTAGCCGAACCGGGCCTGGACATCGATCATGATGCCGCTCGTGGCGGCCGCGGCCTGCTTCGCCCGGGCCCTGACCTGCGGCTGCCAGCGTGCGCGGACTTCGCGTTCGAGGCGGTCGGCGAGCTCCGGCCGGGGCCTTTTGATCTGGTTCCTCACATACCGCTCCACCGTGCGCTGGCTGATGCCGAGCAGCTCAGCCACGCGCCGGGTACTGCGCTGATGCTGCCGGAGCAGGTAGCGCATCTGCGCTCCGGCGGACTTGGGGACAGGTCGTGTGAACGCCCCCTGCACCGCCTTGTCGAGTTCCTCCCCGACCGTGACCATCGCCGCCTGCTCTCCTACTCTCCGGTGTCCTTGGAACTGATTTCGCCGGTCTTGATGTAGCGGGCGAGGTTGGCGACACGGTTGTCGTCGGCGAGTTGCTCGAGCACCTCTGCCCCCCACAGCACGCTCTGGGTGCCCTCGTGCTTGACCATCCCGGGCGACACTCCCAGCCGGAACGAGCCCGGCACGGTCTTGCCGCCGGCGTCGTAGGGCAGGACGTCCAGCGGGCTGGGGCCGTCGGCGGCGTACACGGCGCAGTCCGACAGGACCGCGACCGGGTAGCGGCCGGTGGCCGCCGCCAGGCAGAGCATCTTGCGGTGCATGTTGACCCGGGCCCGGGAGATGACGGCCGCGCGGATGTCCGGGCGCCACGTCGGCCGGGCGAGCGCGGGCCAGGCATGCCCCGGCTTCCAGCCGCCGCCGCGCGCCTTCTCCTGCAGCTTGCCGATCCCGCCCTTCACGGTCATCTTGACCGCGTCCACGACGATCCCCAGCTCCGGATCACGGCTCTTGTATCCGTCCATCGCCTCCAGGAACTCGGCCGGGGAGAGCTTCTCCGCGACGCCGAGATCCGCCATGGTGGCGACGTAGGCGTCGCGCAGCCGCTTGTACCAGCCGTCCAGGAACCGGCCGCTCTCACGGCGCAGCCATGCCTCCACGGGCGCGACGTCGTAGCCGAGCTCGACGGCGTACGCCACGGTGGGCGTGGCGTACCAGGCCGGACCGGTCGGGCGTTCGCCGTTCGGCGTGAACGGGCTGGGCAGCAGCGCGGCATCGAGGTCGCGCCACTGCTTGGCGACCTTCACCCGGGACAGGTCGACGTGGGAGAGGTCAACCAGCCAGGAGCCGGGCACCGCCGCATCGAAGACCGGGCGGGTGACGTGCACGGGCGGCGACGCCAGACCGACGACGGCGCCGTTCGCCGCCGCGCCGAAGGCGAGATTGACGTCAATGCCGACCAGGTAGCGCTGCATGCACTCGGCATCGGTCAGATCCCGTGCCCAGTCGTATGCCTCCTCCAACAGCTTCTCGTCGGGGCCGCGTACGTGGAAGCGGGGCAGGTCGGCCAGGACGGGGTGGCCGTCGGTCGCCTCGCACGGCGCGGGGTCGACCGGCTGCGTGCCCAGCGAGCCGGGCCGGTGCTCGGAGTGGCGCCGACTGTCGGCGTCCGGTTGGCTTGCGCGGGTCGGCGGGTTGAGCGCGGTCATCAGCTGCAGGCCCGTGACGGCCGCAGAGCCGACCGGGGTCATCACCCGCTGCGCGTACACGCCCAGCACCCGGGCCAGCTCCGCCGGCTCCAGCTGCGCGGCATGACCCCACGCACGGGTGTCCAGGGCGCGCCAGGACGGGATGCACAGCTGCACGCACTGCCGACGGCCCCCCTGAGCGGGGCGGTAGATCCGCGCCCACGGCCCCAGCCCTCGCTTGGTGAGCTGCCAGTCCGCGCGCTGGAGCTGCTTGATGACCTTGTGTCCCTCCGCCAGCCGCCCGGCGAGCCGCTCGGCCTCGGACAGTGCGGCGGGCAGGCCGTAGCGCTCGCATGCGGCCTCGGTGAGCACCAGCAGCGGGTCGGCGTCCTTGCCTGAACCGTGCAGCCTCTCCGCCCCCAGCTGCGCTTCGGCCAGCGTCCACTCCACCAGCGCAGTCAGCGACTTGGCGGGCACGTCCAGGATCAGGCCGCCGATGCCGTACCCGGTCACATTCCGCTGCGCGTCGGCGTCGAGGACGAGCAGCGGACCATGCGCGTACGCACCCCCGGGCGCGGGTGTGCGGGCCGGGGCGGCCTTCGGCGCGCCCGGGCGGCGCGAGGTCTGCGACGGCCGGGCGGCGCGTGCCGGACGCGGCGCGGCGGCCTGTGCGCCCACCGTGGCGGAGGAAGCAGACGAGGACGCCTCGGGTGTGGCCCTGGCCGCAGCCTTGGGTACCCCGCCTTTGGGCTCAGTCTGCGCCGTGGGCGCCGGGCCGCTGAACGTCTTTGCTGCCGGGGCGTCCTCCTGCGGTGCGCCGGTGCCCTCAGGGACGGGGTAGAGCTGCGCGAGCTGCCCCAGCAGGCGCGCGTACGCCTCCCGCTCCGGCGGCCGCGGCTCGCTCTTGCCCGACTCCCAGCCGCTGACGGTCGCCCGCCGCACGTCCAGGGCCGCGGCCACTTCGTCCAGGGTGAGCGCGTGGGCCTGGCGCAGGCGCTTGCGCTCCGCCGGCGGCGGCAGCGGGGAGCGGGACGCGACCAGCGCGTCGACCGCATCGAACAACTCGGACATGGGGCACCTCCACCACCCACCCTACCCCATGAACCGTACTTATCGCGTACGAATAGCAAACATTTCGCGTACACATGGCGTTCGTTGGTGGTAGGGTGCTCGATCGGAGGAGGTGTCTTGGAGGTGGCTTCGCCGCCCCTCCGGCCCGTCCTGCCGCCCGTTTCGGATTGAGGAAGAGCTGTATGACTGTGGTCGAACTGCCGCGGCCCGGCCGTCCTGAACGGGCGCGGCTCTTTCCCGACCAGGCCGAGGCCGTCAAGCGGCTGGCACGGCATCTGCGCCGCCCGGGGACGCGGGGGCTGTTCGTGGCGGCGACGGGCACCGGCAAGACGCTGGTGTCGATCCGGGTGGCGGACGCACTCGGCGCGCGGCTGGTGCTGTTCGTGGTGCCCACCCTGGACCTGGCGGCCCAGACGGCGCTGGCCTGGCGCCGCGACGGTCACCTGGAACACATGGTGATCGTCTCCTCCCTGGACACCAGCGGCCACGACGAACTGGTCGCCGCCCGCGTCATGTCGACCACCGACCCGCACGCGCTGGGCGGCCTGATGTCGGTGGTGGGGGAGGGGGAGGATCAGATCCCCGGGTTGACGGTGATCTGCACCTACGACTCCCTGAACAAGATCGAGGAAACCCAGAAGACGGGGTACGCAGTCCCGCCGTTCGACCTGGCCGTCATGGACGAAGCGCACCGGATCGCCGGCCGGGCCGACAAGAAGTGGGCGATCGTCAACGACGCCCAGCGCATCCACGCGGACCGCCGCCTCTACATGACCGCCACCCCCCGCATTTTCGCCGCGCCGGAGCTGGCCGACTCCGCCGACACCACCCGCCCACGCCGCCGACAACGCACCGGCACTGAGGCGGACCTTGACGCCTCCGCCAACTCCATGGACAACGAGGCCGTCTACGGCAAGAAAATCTTCGAATACCCTCTCGCGACCGCGGTGGCCGACGGCCGGGCAGCGGACTACCGCATCGTGGTGCCCACCCTCACCGACGCAGACCTGCGCATCACCCTCAACCTGCCCGCCTCCGGCACCACCGCCTCCGACAACAACGACAGCGACCGCACAGCGCACAGCGCGCTGCGCACCACAGCCCTGCACCTGGCCGTCCTGCGCGCGATGAGCGAGCACGGGCTGAAGAAGGTGCTGGTGTACTTCAACCTGGTCTCCGATGCCCGCCGCTTCGCCCGCGAACTGCCCCACACCCTGCGCCTGCTGCACCGCACCGCGCCCGAACTGTGCCCGGACCTCACCCCGCAGCTGTTCTTCGCCCACGGCGACCACACCCCCACCCAGCGCGCCGACATCTTTGCCGGCTTCGCCGCCGCCGACTGCGCGATCCTGGCCAACTCACGCCTGATCGCCGAGGGCGTCGACATCCCCAGCGTGGATGCCATCGTCTTCGCCGACCCCACCCGCAGCGTGATTCGCTGCGTCCAGGCCCTTGGCCGCGCCCTGCGCCTGGACGTCTCCGGCAAGACCGCCAGCCTCATCGTCCCCGTCTACGTCCCGCCCGGCGCCGACAGCGAGAACATCCTCGGCACCGCGTATGAGCCGGTGTGGGCGATCGCCTGTGCGCTGGCCAGCCACGACCACCGCATCCTCGAGCGCCTGCCCGACAAGGCCAACCGCCTACCCAGGGAGACCAGCGACGTCATCGAACGCCGCTGGCACTTCGACTTCACCGTCCACCCCGAACGCATCGCCCAAGCGATGGACCTGGCTTCCTTCGACCCCCGCGACCCGGCCGTCTCCCGCTCCCGCCGACTCGGGCTCGCCGCCGCCCAGTCCTACCGCGACCAGTACGGCCATCTCGATGTCCCCGCCGACTACACCGACCCCACCGGCTATCGTCTGGGCACCTTCATCACCACCATGCGCGACGCCCACTCCGCCGGCCGTCTCGAACCGGACTGGACCGCCGAACTCGACGCACTCGGCATGATCTGGGACAAGCACGACGCCGCCTGGCGCGCCCGCCTGGCTGCCGCCGTCGACTACCTGCACACCCACGGCCACCTCGCCGCACCCGCCACGACCGCCGTCGGCTCCTGGCTCGCCGAACAACGCCACCTCGCGGCCAAGAACACGCTCGATCAGGCCCGCGCTGATGCCCTGACCGCACTGGCTGCCGACTGGCGCCTGCCCCACGGCGCGGACTGGCACCGCAAATACCACCTGCTGCGCGCCCACCTCGCCGACGGTGCCGACTCGGCCGCGCTCACCCGCGACACCCTCCTGGCCGGTGTGAAGATCGGCTCCTGGCTGCACCGCCAGCTCACCACCTGGCACACCCTGCACCCCGGCCAGCAGCAGCTGATGACCTCCCTCGGCCTGACCCCCGAGACGAACCCGCTCGCCCCCGCCCGCCGCACCCGCCGCACCTTCGAACAGACCGTGCAGCTCCTGGAACTCTTCCTCCACCGCGAAGGCCGCGCCCCCGCCGCCCGCGAAACGATCCGCGTCGACGGCGACACGGTCAAGATCGGTGCCTGGCTCGCCAAAGCCCGCACCAAGCACCGCGTCGGCCAGCTCCCTGACGAACATGTCCGCCTGGTCGCCGCACTCTTTGACGGCGACTGGACGACCGAGGGCACCGCCCCGGCCGCCCTCGTGTAGACCGCCCGGCTTGAGTCGCGTGCTGCCCGCCCGACGGTCCGAATGCGCGCCTGTCCGCCCCTGGAGGGCAGACAGCGCACACGCGCCGTAATCCCTCGTGATCCAAACGGTCTGTGAGCGTGCGACAGATACCAGCCCATCCTGCGCAGGGGGGCTAAGAGGCGGTGTCATCCGGGTGGATGCCTTCGCCTGACCGGGCTTCGGCGCCCAGCCGGGCAGCGGCCTCGGCGAGTTGGCAGGCACTGTCCCTGAGTAGGCCCCAGTTGTGGTCATGGGCTGCTCGGATGCAGGCGGCGAGGTAAACCTGCAGCGCGGTGTCCGCGTCGGCGAGGTGCTCCTTTGTCGGCGTGTGCTGCTCCGTGCCGGCCGGAGGCGTCACCGCGGGGGAGCCCTGGCGTGCGGCGCGGCGCTGCTCGGCGGCCCGGATGGATCCCCGGAAGCGTTCGACTTCGCGCAGGCGCGCGGCGCGCGATGCCTTGCTACCGAGGCTGCTGGTCTTGCGCTGGCCTTTCGACTTCTTGTCCTTCGGCCCGCCGTGGTCTCCGCTGGTGAGCTGCACGCGCTTGGAGGAGCCGTCCCGCCGTTGCCGTCCGCCGCTGGTCATGCCTGAACGCTACCCAGGTCATGCCTGAATCGGGCATGCTGTGCCCGACCCGATCGTGGAATCCGTCGACGAGACGAAGCGGCTGACCGCGGCCTGCGACGCTGGTCTGCACCGGCAGCCGATTCTCGGGCTCGTTGATCACCGCCTCCGGTGGCGCCAGTACTGGTGCACCTTGAGGACCTCGTAGCTCCATGTCGTCTGCTGCTGCGCGGTGTTCGTACCACAGGGCAGCCCGAGTCGGGACCATGCTGAATCCGCCGAGCACTTGGAACACGGTGGCTGACGACCGCACCGCCGATCCGCGCATACGCCAGGCAGTACGCCAGAGCGCTGCACCGTAGGCAACCACGCGCCCCGGGGAGCGGCATGACGCCCGCCGGCATTCGCCCCGCCCACGGCAGCAGCGAGATCGAGACCGTCGCCCGCGGCATCCCGACAGCCCCCAAGCCCGCTCCCCGGCCGAACCGGAGCCCTCATGACCGGCCTCCTCGAGCCCGCTGCGCCCGGCCTCTACCCGCCCGCTGCGCCGGATGCGGCGCCGCCTACACCGGCCCGGTGGAAACCGGCTGGCCTTCTCATCCCCACGCCGCCTGAGGAATACCGCCTGCCGCAGGGGCGCACAACCGGCCTGCGGCTGCGCCCTGTCGGGCAGCCCGGTACCGCCCTACCGTTTGAGCGCGAGGCAATGGCCGGGCTGGGCGCGGGAGAGCGGAGGCCGCAGTGAAGCGCAGGGCAGTGCTGAGCGCGGGAGTCGGGGCGTGCGCCGCCGTGGCCGTGGCGGGAGGGACGCCGGCCTGGGCCGGTGAGGCTCCCACGCTGCGCGCCGAGGACGTCGCCGCCGCACGCCGGATGTTCACCCATGGCCGCTACGACCAGCTGCGGCAGAGGCTGTCCGTGCTGCTGGCCACCGCGCACGGTAGTGCGATGAACGGCCCGGTGGGTGTGGGACGGGCGGCCCAGCTGCTGGTGCTGGCCTCCCAACTGGCCGTGAAACAGGGACGGATCGACGATGCCGCCATCTACGCGGACACCGCCGTCATCACGGCCCGGCGCTCAGGCCGCCCCGTGCTGCTGGCCGCCGCCGCGCGAGCGGCCGCAACCCCGTTGCGGCGCACCGGCCGCACCGACCAGGCCCTGCGGCTGCTCGACGAGGCGCGCACCCACCTGACCGACACCCGCCCCACCGCCTCGGTGCTGGACGCGGCCGGGATGCTTGCCCTGACCGCCGCCTACACCGCCGCCCAGGCCCACCTGTCCGCGCCAGCACTTCACTTCGCCGCCCTGGCCGAGGAGACCGCCGACCAGCTCACCCGCCTTGCCGCTGCCCCGACAGAGCAGACCCCTTGGGAGCTGTCGGCACCGCAGTGCACGCTGTACCGAATCGGTGTGCACCGTGAGCTCGGCGACCCGGACATCGCCTTGACCCACGCCCGCCGCCTGAGCACGGCCGAGCTGCCCACGGCAGAGCGCCGCGCCCGCGCGGCCACCGACACCGCCCGCGCGCTGCTGGCCACAGGCGATGTCACAGGCGCGTTCGCCCAGCTGCAACACGTCAAGGCCGCCGCACCGCAAGAGGCCCGCCGCCCGTCCCTGCGCGCCCTGACCGCCGAACTCACCGCCCGCCGCCCGGACCTGGCCGTCCAGGCGCCGGGTATCACCGGGCCGGCCGCTCAGCCCAGGGTGCGGTAAGCGCGGAGCGGGCCGCACTCACCCAGGCCGGGAAGGACCTCGTTGCCGTCCGGCAGCGCGGTCAGCCGTCGCTGGGGGCAGGGCACGGAGCCCGACGTCGTACGCCATCGCGCCGAGGGCGAGGACCACGAGCGGCCACACGAGCGGGGATGCTGCCGGGATGGTGCCGTGGACCAGGGCCGCGCCGACGCTGCCGGTACCGAGTACCGCGGTGCAGGACGGGATGCTCGGCAGGGCGATCCGCAACACCACCTCCCGACGCCGGGCCGGGCGGGCTGAGATGGGATTGAGGGCGCTCATCGCTCGCTCACCGTGATCCCCTCGGCCACGGGAGAGCGGTCGGTGATGCGCGCAGCGAGCCGCTTCACCTTCCGGCGGACCTTCTCGCCCTGGATCTCCGGCTGCGTAGCACCAGCGGCCATGGCTGCTTCGGCCCAGGTGGTGACTCCATCGGTGGCGAGGGCGAGAGTCACCTCTCGCTCGGCCGGAGAGAGGGCCTCCAGGATCGTGTTCAGGCGCGGGTCCTCGAAGCCGATCTCGACTCCGGTGCCAGGGGCGGCCTGCCCGGAGACCAAGTCGTACAGGGTCATCCCCTCGCCGAGCGGGGTGTCGAGCAGCAGCAGCCGCGAGTGGTTGACCCTGCGGCGCCAGACCGGGGTGAGCTGCCGGTGGATGACACTGGCCTCTGACCTCAGCTTCTCCAAGGCATCAGGGGTCAGGTGACCTTGGTCGTAGAGAGGGTCCGCCCAGTTGCCGAGCAAGGCGGTGGAGACCGGCTCATTCCATCCGCTCCACCTCCCCAGCACCTCCGACGTGAAGGAACGAATCGTGGATCCGTCGCCGACGAGCGCGGCCTCGCGGGCGCTCAGCGCCTGGATCACGTCGGGGACCGGGATGTTCAGAGACCGGAACCCGGACTCGATGGTCTGGTTGGCCGGGTGGTCGGCCCTGAGTACCGCCATACCGGTCGTGGTGGTGATCAACGTGGGAGGAACGGCACGGTCGAACGGCTCCGGAAGGTCGAACGTGCCATCCATGTCGAAGGCGACACTCCCGTCCTCCCGCAGGGTCACGAGATCGCCGGTGCTCCCGCTCCAGCGGACCGGGAACAACGCCGTGACCGCCGCGCCGGTATCCGGATCCCAGTTGAACTCGTTGATCCGCTCCGCCAAGTCGGCGTGAACAGAGCAGTCATCCTCGACCATGGTGTAACTGGGCATAGACGTCGGGTCTTCGGTGGCCATGGGTGCCTCCTTGTCGGGAAAATCCTTCTCCTCTCGGTCCCGGCACGGGCCCGATCCGACAACGCATCCCCCGAATCTTCCTGTGATCCACATCACAGCAGCTTCGGGGCTTCCCGGTGCCAACTGGCAGCCCTTCGAGACGTAAGAAGCGACCGATGCCATCCAGACCGCCGATGGGCCACAGCGGCGGGACTGGCCGGACCCTCTGGTACGAGATCTTGTCGGCACCCTGCTCGTCCACCAGCCGGCCGCTTCAACAACCGACGAACACGGTGTCGCCTGGATCAGCCCAACGCGCCGCCCTCAGGGCCGAGGCGGACGGCCATCTACTCTTCGTACGGCTCGTGGGCGGGCACCTGTCCGTCACTGCGCCTCTGCCGGTCGCCGGTGAGCGCGACGATCCGGTGAACGGGCACCACGATGGCCGGGTGGCCGCCCGCGGGGGAGAACCCCACCCGGCCGGTGCCGGGCTCGTAGGAGGTCACCGTGCCATACAGACGGTGCAGCACGGTCTCGGCACGCGTTCCGCACTCGACGTCCAGGCACAGCATCCAGTCCTTGAGCCAGTGGACGGGAAGGTGCTCCATCTCAGCGGCTGCGGGGCCGGGGTGAGCATCGTCGGGAACCCAGCTGTACTTGCCGACGACCAGGTCGTTGTAGACCTCCATCGAGTCGGGCCCGCTGTAGGCGGCCCGCCGCCCGAGCTGGGCAGCGCGCCGCACCGCCCGGGCCGTCGTCACCATGGCCGTGGGCCCGGCGCCCGCCCCGTCGCCTTCGGCGTCCGCCGACAGGTAGGGGTAGGCGCCGCGCAGCAGCGCCAGCACGTCCCGCTCGTCCGGCCCGGCGCTGCCCGCGACAAGCTCCGGTCCGAGGACGATCCGCTGCCGGTCGTCGCGGGTGTGGTCGGCGGCGTGCCGGGCGGCGAAGCGGGGGACGGCGAGCACGACAGCGTGGTCGGGTTCGACGCCGTAGCCAGCACGGCGGCCACCGAACGGGACGGTGGGGCCGTGCTGCTCGTACTGGGCCAGGTAGGCCAGTTCCGCATCCTGCTTGCGAGTCAGCGGCCAGCCGCTCACCAGCACCAGCTGCCACCCGTCGCCGCCGTCACCCGTGGCCGCCCCCAGCGCTTCCTCCAGCTGGGCGCAGCAGTCCAACACGTACTGCTGCCAACGGTGCTGGAACTCCGCATCCGCCCACTGCGCGGGAGAAGCAAACCCTGCACCCGCCACAAGGGCCGGCTCCGGCAGCGCCGTCACATCACGCACCCGCAACCCGCCCCAGACGGCTTCCACCGCCCGCATGGCGGCCGTACGCGCCGCGTGCGTCCCGCCGCCCTGGTCCCGGACACCGCTCCACGCCCGCCGGACGGCCGACCACACGTCGAACGGCTCCGCCCACCGGGACTGCAGCACCGCGGCCGCCAGTTGCAGACCCTCCTGCTGCACGGTCCCGTCGGCGGCCACCGCATCGCACGCCCCACTGACCGACGTCGCGGAGCGCGCCGCGGGCGCCGCCGCCCGCCAGCCGGCCAGCGCAGCCTCAGAACGCTTCAGTACTCCCGACCACGCCCCAAGCACCTGCCGCGCACCCGCACCAACCAAGGCGTCAGCCGTCCACGGCTCAAGCCTTCCGCGCACGTCTGCATCGCGGTGGCGGGCCGCTTCCCACAGAACCCGCGCATAGCCCTCCCAGGACCGCGGGCCCGCCTCCTGTCCCTCCAGCCTGCGCACCCGCCCGTCAGCCACGACCACTTCGGCCGCCGCCCGCCACAGCGCCTCCTCGCCCGGCTCCACACTCACCACCCGGGCGCAGTGACGGCACACCTGCTCACAGACATCCAGCAGAGCGAGGGAACTGCCCGTCAGGCGCTCCGCGTACCGGCAATGGCTCCGCCACCCCGACGCCTTGGCGGGAACGTGCCACTTCCCGCCGCCCGCACGCCCCAGTGCCACGGTGATCCGCCGCAGCGGCCCGACGTCCACCCCGCCGCCAACAGCTCCTTCTCCCGCAGCACGGAAGCCCTCGGTCACGACGCACGACAGCCAGCCCCCTTTGTCGCCTATTCGCTCTCGTTGCTCACTGTGACACAGGCGCCCGACCGGCATGCTCGGTTGCCCAAGGGCGTCACCCTCCCTGGCAAGGACCGGCTGTGACGCGGCGCGCGAGTCTGTACCGATGCCGCTTCCACGGCCGCCCCGCGAGGTTCTCCCCGCCCGTGACTGACCCGCCCCAGAGAGGAGAGGAAGAAGGCTCGCAAACTGTGCCTGGGCACGTCACCGAACGGTCCTGCTTCCCAATAGGCTCTCCTAATCCGAATCAGAAGCCGCCCGGAACGCGACACCGGACGGGTGCGGTAACCGGCTTGCGCAACAACTTCGTTAGGACAGTCGGAAGCACAGGGGAGCAGGATGACGGGGGAGATCCGCAGAACACAGACCGAGCCATGAAGGGCAATCAGCTCTCCTCGCCCGGCGTTGAGATGCCCGGGCAGCGCCCCGGGCCGCCGCATCCGGTTCGGAGCCGCAGGTCGACTTCCCGCCCGTCCTCAACGGACTGGACTACCTCGCCAGCGTGGTGGAGCACCTGTCCGACCATGCGGACGCCGCGCGACCTGAAGTACGCCGTGCTGCACCTCCAGGCCGGCACCGAGGTCCTGCTCAAGGCCCGCCTCCGGCAGGCGCACTGGACGCTGGTCCTCCAGGACCTGTCCGCCGAGCTCCGCAAGAGCAGGAAGACTCCGGTGAGCGAGCGGTTCGCCAGCGGAAACTTCGTCAGCTGCGCATCGACGAGACCCTCAAGCGGCTGCGGGAGGTGCTGGGACTGGACCTGGACAGCGAGCACCTTGCCGCCGTCGCGAAGCTGGGTCAGACCCGCAATGCCCTGCAGCACTACGGGCTGACGCAGTCAGCGCCCGCGTGGAGGCTCAGGCCGCCACCGTGCTGGACTTCCTGCTCGCCTTCCTGCACGAACACCTCCTGCCACACCTGGACGCGGCTGAACAGTGCTCAGGTGGAGACGGCCATGGATGACATCCGCATCGACTAGGCACGATCACCGAGCTGATCCATACTCGGATGAACGGGATCAAAGAGGTATTGGCTCCATACGAGGGCGTACAGTCGACTGCCCGGACTGTGGTATGCCAGCGCTGGTCGCCGGAACCCCTGTTGTTTGCCGGTTCTGCTACCGCACGTGGACTGACGCCGAATCAGCCACCGCTGACTACGTTTACGCCGATATGGTGCGCCGGGCAGCACTGGACCCCCGAGACAACGAGGAAGCACTCGTCCACTGGTGTCCCAGGTGTGACACCCCGACCATCATCGATGTTGAACGCGACTGGTCGTTCTATCTGTGCCTGGGCTGCGCTGCTGTCTTCGACACCCTTATCTGGTGCAAAAAAGGCTGTGGTTCCCTGATTGATCCGAAGACGAACGACTTCGACATCTGCCCCGCCTGCATGGCTCGGCTACGCGAAAACACCTGACGATGCCCCAGGCCACCGCAGTGCCACGCCCCCGACGCTCCGACCGCCCGCGCATCCGCATCGTGCGCAACCTGCAGGTCCTGGTGGCCGCGCCCGCACACTCCCCGCGTTGCCAGGCGGACGCGCGCCGCGCCGCCGCCCGCCTGACCTACCTGCGCCGCGTGAACCCCTGCCGTCCCCGACCCAGCCGGTCCTGATCGTGCCTCCCGGTGCTGCGGACCGCGCGCTCGGCGCCGACGCGGACGTCCTCTACATCTGCGCGCACTCCTACCCCGGACCCGACCCCGAGGGCCTCCTCGACACCGACCTTGCGTCCCTGAACAGCACGCTGACCGCCAAGGCCCTCATCCTGGACACCTGCTGGGGCGCCGCCCCCACCGTACGACGTGCCCTGGCCGCGCTGCGCCCGGTCCATCTGCCGCCACTGGCGCTGCTCGCCTGCGCCGGCCCTGTCCGCTTCGACCACCACGTCCTCGCCGGCCCACTGCTGGAAGCCCTCCTCACCGGCCCCCGTACCGACCCGTGGCATCAGCGTCTCGCCGCCGCGAAGGCCACCGCCCTGACAACCGCCGAAATGGCCGCGCACACGCGACGCGACTGGGCACGCTGGCAGATCCACTCCGTCCCTGGGCCCCGCATCCCCCGTAGCAGCAGACGCTGCCGCTAGTGTGACCAGATCAGATGCCGCTGTCGCCGTACAACAGACGTGCATCGTCCTCCGCTTGCCGCCGCCACTTTCGCTGACGGTCCAGGACCGCCACGGTGCGTCGGCGGATGGTCAGCAAGGCCGGTTGCGGGTCCTTGCCGTGGTAGTCCCCCAGCGTTTGCACGAGGTCCTCGAACGCCCCCAGCACGGCCAGCACCGCCGCGGTGACGATCTCCGGGTCAGCCCGCATGACTGGCTGGCCGTCCTCGTCGGAAGCGAAAGCCTGGGCGACCATCCACACCGTGCTGTGCGAGGCGGCGGAGGATATGCGGTACCAGGCGGGAAGATGCGTCGGCCGCTGCGCGGTGATGTTGGTGAGGTTGACCGTGAACGGTGCTTCCACCGAGCCCAGCACGGCCGACTTCGGACGGCCTCTTCCGTCCAGCCCGATGCTCATCCCGGCGCGCTGGACGGTCTGCTCGGCGTACTGCCAGATCCTGTCCGCTTCAGGGATCGCCTGAGCGCCGACCTCACCAGCCGCAGTCCGGTGCTGCCGGGCCCCGTTGAGCCATGCAGCCGCGATGCGCACCGCCCGCTGCTCCGGGCTGAGCCCGGACGCGTAGAGGTGGCACACGCGGATGGCGCCTTCCTGCACGACACGGGAAAGCGAGACGAGTGACCAGATCGCCACGGGCTCGCCCACCAATGTCCGCTGGATCGCCTGCACATGATCGAGGATGTTGGCGAGGGTGAGCTGTGTGCTCCAACCCGCCCAGGCCCACAACCGGGAGCGTGCCGTGCGGTGCCGGTGATGCGAGGAGCTAACCCAGCCGGCATCGGCAAGTGACATTCCCCCGACCGATGCTCCCTCGGTGAGACTCCCGACGAATGTCTCCAAGGACGTGCAGGCGTGGCGCAAAGTGCGTGCGCCCTCGTCCACGATCTCCTTGGGAACCCCGAGACGACGAGGGTCCGGAACAGCATCTGCATTCACCTCGACGACCGTACACCGCAGCGCACCCCCGGCACGGCGCCCGCCGCACCGAGCACAGCACTGCCTGCCCAGACGGCGAAGGCGGAGACCCGCTCATTCGGGATGAGCGACCCGAGCCGACCGCCCCGGGGACCCTCTACAGCTTCGGCTGGCGGCGCGTCGAATGTCCGGACCCGCGACACCTCAGACATTCACCCGCTGCCGGGCTCTCGTGGTCTGCTCGCGCAGGACACGGGTCAACCGGGAGGCGCGGCGGCTGCCTGCACTCCGGCCGGTCCCACCCACCTATGGCCCCGATCGGTTGCCCGGGAGCCGGGCGGTTGCAATCGACGAAAGGTGTCAAGTCAGCGTCGCAGCCCGGGGTCGACGCGCTCGTAGGCGCAGCGCTTGGTGACCGGCCGTCCGTATCACCGCCTGCCGGCCTCCTTCAGTTCGGCCATGGCGTGCATCCACTTCTCCCCGAAGCCGGCGGCCCCCGTCTCGTCGCCGGGGATACGGAAGATGTCCGGATCCACGGCGAGCTGCTCCACCAGCGCCTCGTACAGATTGTCGGCGGGTGGCTCCATGCAGATGGCCAGGGACTCGGCGAACTGCCCGGGGGAGGGGCTAACGGCGATGACGTGGTCCAGGAAGGGGAACATCCCCCAGTCGTCGATCCGCTGCCGCAGCGCGGCCTGCGCCGGTGTGTCCGGCATGAGCAGCCCGTGCATCACATACAGCCCGTAGAACCAGCGCAGGCCGAGCAGCACGGTCCGCCCCCGCACGAGTTCCTCATCACGGGCCTGCCTCACCACCCCCACCGCGCCCACATGCTGCTCCAACGGCCCCCAGTCCACTGGCGGTCCCTCGCCCCGCTCGGCCGCCCCCAGCATCTGCGCCCAGTCCTCGACGGTCAGGCCGAACATGCCGAACGCGGCGAACGCCTCGGCCAGCGCGTCCGCCCCGACCTCCTCCACCCCCAGGCCGATCGCGGCGACCAGGTGCACCATGCTCCTGGAGTCCGGCCTCTCCGCCTCCACCGGCACGTCCTCGCCGGCTTCGAGGGCCGCGCGCACCAGAGCGGGGTTCGCCGCCCCGCGGTACGGCCTCACGAGCCGGCGGGCCACCTCATACAGCGCCCCCTGCCCTTCCTCACCCGCCCCGGCCGCGTCGCGGGCGAACTCGACCAAGCGCTGCGCGCCGCAAGTTCGCAGATCACCTGCTGTCAGCCGGGCTCGGCGCTCTCGTGGCATGCCCTCCATTACAACCCCGGGAAGTGACATTTTCTACGGAATACGCATCTGGCTCACTGGTCTCGCACCACCTCGGTGTCCCCGCCAACTCCAAGGAGCCAGCCCGATTCATGACCCCAGAGCACCGACCAGCACCGAATCGCACCGCCACCGCACTCACCACCGGGCTGTCACCACCCTCCTCTCCACGACGCCGGCCACCTGACGAACTCCTGGCGATCCTCACCGCGCGCTCAGCGCGATCACCATCACCCTCACCCTCACGCGGTCTTCGCCCCCAACACCGCCACCACCCGCAAGCCGCCACCCGCACCCTCGACCTCCTGCTGCGCCTGGTGCCGTGGTACACACACCCGAAGCTGACCCGCAGACCCCAGTGGCCTGACTGAATCTCCGTGCAGCTAAGCGGAACTGACATCACACACCCCGCAGCACACGCACCGGAATCTCCCAGCTCGGGAGGCACTACCCCAGATCCGGATTCACGGAAACTTCTCAGCGAGGAAACGCCCCCGCTGACCCCTTGCTGCTAGCCGCCGCGGAGCGGGCCAGTCCGGGAGCGCAGCGGACGGACTCCAAGGCCCTGGGAACCGGGCTACTGATCCTGTGCAGCAGGCTCAGGTCCCGCGAGCGGAGCGAGGGGGACCGCCGGCTCGAAGCGCAGCGCAGAGCCGGAAAGGCACTAGCCCCAATCCGGATTCACCGAAAGTTCCCACGAAGGAAAACACGCTCGGAGCGCAGCGCAGAGCTCATCCCCTCGCACACGCGAGGGGTGTCACTCGTACAACCGGCGCAGTGCACAACGCGCGCGGAGGACCGTTCGCTGGAGGCTGCGCAGCTGCTCTACCCCAGCTCCGCGGGCGGCTAGCAGCCAAGGGGTGGTCAGCGCCGTTTCCTCCGCTGCAGAAGTGCCGTGATCCGGCATCTGGGGTAGTGCCTCCGAGCGGAGATTCACGTGCGTGTTGCTGCGTGTGTGGGCTGTCAGTCGCTTAGCTGCACGGAGATTCAGGTCGAGGCCACTGGGGTCTGCGGGTCAGCTTCGGGGTGTGTACCACGGCACCAGGCGCAGCAGGAGGTCGAGGGTGCGGGTGGCGGCTTGGCGGGTGGCGGTGTTGGGGGCGAAGACCGCGGTGAGGGTGAGGGTGATGGTGATCGCGCTGAGCGCGGCGGTGAGGATCGCCAGGAGGTTCGTCAGGTGGCCGGCGTCGTGGAGAGCGAGGGTGGTGAGCAGCCCGGTGGTGAGTGCGGTGGCGGTTGCGATTCGGGTGCTGGTTCGGTGCTCTGGGGTCATGATCGGGCTGGCTCCTTGGAGTTGGCGGGGACACCGGAGGTGGTGCCGAAGACCAGTGAGCCAGATGCGGTATTCCGTAGAAAATGTCACTTCCCGGGGTTGTAATGGAGGGCATGCCACGAGGAGCGCCGAGCCCGGCTGACCAGCAGGTGATCTGCGAACTTGCGGCGCGGGACTTGGCGGTGACGGCTAGCCAGTTGGAGGGCTGGCGGCGGGCCGGGGTGCTGCCGCGGCACAGGCGCCGGGGGCTCGGCCGGGGCCGTGGGTCGGTGGTCGACGCGGTCGACCCGGTGGTGGTCGAGAGCGCGGCGGCGCTCGCGCGGCACCTTCGGCAGGGACGGGACCGGCGGCTGGCCGTACTGGAGTGGTTCGCCGAGGCCGGCCTGCCGGTGCAGCCGGGAGCTGTGCGGGTGCCGGAGCCCCCGATCGGCGCGGTCCGGGAGGCCCTTGAATGGGCGCTGGAGAGGTCGGTGTCGCAGCGCTTGGTCGAGTTCGCCCGCGACGCGGCCGGGGCGGGTGAGGAAGGGCAGGGGGCGCTGTATGAGGTGGCCCGCCGGCTCGTGAGGCCGTACCGCGGGGCGGCGAACCCCGCTCTGGTGCGCGCGGCCCTCGAAGCCGGCGAGGACGTGCCGGTGGAGGCGGAGAGGCCGGACTCCAGGAGCATGGTGCACCTGGTCGCCGCGATCGGCCTGGGGGTGGAGGAGGTCGGGGCGGACGCGCTGGCCGAGGCGTTCGCCGCGTTCGGCATGTTCGGCCTGACCGTCGAGGACTGGGCGCAGATGCTGGGGGCGGCCGAGCGGGGCGAGGGACCGCCAGTGGACTGGGGGCCGTTGGAGCAGCATGTGGGCGCGGTGGGGGTGGTGAGGCAGGCCCGTGATGAGGAACTCGTGCGGGGGCGGACCGTGCTGCTCGGCCTGCGCTGGTTCTACGGGCTGTATGTGATGCACGGGCTGCTCATGCCGGACACACCGGCGCAGGCCGCGCTGCGGCAGCGGATCGACGACTGGGGGATGTTCCCCTTCCTGGACCACGTCATCGCCGTTAGCCCCTCCCCCGGGCAGTTCGCCGAGTCCCTGGCCATCTGCATGGAGCCACCCGCCGACAATCTGTACGAGGCGCTGGTGGAGCAGCTCGCCGTGGATCCGGACATCTTCCGTATCCCCGGCGACGAGACGGGGGCCGCCGGCTTCGGGGAGAAGTGGATGCACGCCATGGCCGAACTGAAGGAGGCCGGCAGGCGGTGATACGGACGGCCGGTCACCAAGCGCTGCGCCTACGAGCGCGTCGACCCCGGGCTGCGACGCTGACTTGACACCTTTCGTCGATTGCAACCGCCCGGCTCCCGGGCAACCGATCGGGGCCATAGGTGGGTGGGACCGGCCGGAGTGCAGGCAGCCGCCGCGCCTCCCGGTTGACCCGTGTCCTGCGCGAGCAGACCACGAGAGCCCGGCAGCGGGTGAATGTCTGAGGTGTCGCGGGTCCGGACATTCGACGCGCCGCCAGCCGAAGCTGTAGAGGGTCCCCGGGGCGGTCGGCTCGGGTCGCTCATCCCGAATGAGCGGGTCTCCGCCTTCGCCGTCTGGGCAGGCAGTGCTGTGCTCGGTGCGGCGGGCGCCGTGCCGGGGGTGCGCTGCGGTGTACGGTCGTCGAGGTGAATGCAGATGCTGTTCCGGACCCTCGTCGTCTCGGGGTTCCCAAGGAGATCGTGGACGAGGGCGCACGCACTTTGCGCCACGCCTGCACGTCCTTGGAGACATTCGTCGGGAGTCTCACCGAGGGAGCATCGGTCGGGGGAATGTCACTTGCCGATGCCGGCTGGGTTAGCTCCTCGCATCACCGGCACCGCACGGCACGCTCCCGGTTGTGGGCCTGGGCGGGTTGGAGCACACAGCTCACCCTCGCCAACATCCTCGATCATGTGCAGGCGATCCAGCGGACATTGGTGGGCGAGCCCGTGGCGATCTGGTCACTCGTCTCGCTTTCCCGTGTCGTGCAGGAAGGCGCCATCCGCGTGTGCCACCTCTACGCGTCCGGGCTCAGCCCGGAGCAGCGGGCGGTGCGCATCGCGGCTGCATGGCTCAACGGGGCCCGGCAGCACCGGACTGCGGCTGGTGAGGTCGGCGCTCAGGCGATCCCTGAAGCGGACAGGATCTGGCAGTACGCCGAGCAGACCGTCCAGCGCGCCGGGATGAGCATCGGGCTGGACGGAAGAGGCCGTCCGAAGTCGGCCGTGCTGGGCTCGGTGGAAGCACCGTTCACGGTCAACCTCACCAACATCACCGCGCAGCGGCCGACGCATCTTCCCGCCTGGTACCGCATATCCTCCGCCGCCTCGCACAGCACGGTGTGGATGGTCGCCCAGGCTTTCGCTTCCGACGAGGACGGCCAGCCAGTCATGCGGGCTGACCCGGAGATCGTCACCGCGGCGGTGCTGGCCGTGCTGGGGGCGTTCGAGGACCTCGTGCAAACGCTGGGGGACTACCACGGCAAGGACCCGCAACCGGCCTTGCTGACCATCCGCCGACGCACCGTGGCGGTCCTGGACCGTCAGCGAAAGTGGCGGCGGCAAGCGGAGGACGATGCACGTCTGTTGTACGGCGACAGCGGCATCTGATCTGGTCACACTAGCGGCAGCGTCTGCTGCTACGGGGGATGCGGGGCCCAGGGACGGAGTGGATCTGCCAGCGTGCCCAGTCGCGTCGCGTGTGCGCGGCCATTTCGGCGGTTGTCAGGGCGGTGGCCTTCGCGGCGGCGAGACGCTGATGCCACGGGTCGGTACGGGGGCCGGTGAGGAGGGCTTCCAGCAGTGGGCCGGCGAGGACGTGGTGGTCGAAGCGGACAGGGCCGGCGCAGGCGAGCAGCGCCAGTGGCGGCAGATGGACCGGGCGCAGCGCGGCCAGGGCACGTCGTACGGTGGGGGCGGCGCCCCAGCAGGTGTCCAGGATGAGGGCCTTGGCGGTCAGCGTGCTGTTCAGGGACGCAAGGTCGGTGTCGAGGAGGCCCTCGGGGTCGGGTCCGGGGTAGGAGTGCGCGCAGATGTAGAGGACGTCCGCGTCGGCGCCGAGCGCGCGGTCCGCAGCACCGGGAGGCACGATCAGGACCGGCTGGGTCGGGGACGGCAGGGGTTCACGCGGCGCAGGTAGGTCAGGCGGGCGGCGGCGCGGCGCGCGTCCGCCTGGCAACGCGGGGAGTGTGCGGGCGCGGCCACCAGGACCTGCAGGTTGCGCACGATGCGGATGCGCGGGCGGTCGGAGCGTCGGGGGCGTGGCACTGCGGTGGCCTGGGGCATCGTCAGGTGTTTTCGCGTAGCCGAGCCATGCAGGCGGGGCAGATGTCGAAGTCGTTCGTCTTCGGATCAATCAGGGAACCACAGCCTTTTTTGCACCAGATAAGGGTGTCGAAGACAGCAGCGCAGCCCAGGCACAGATAGAACGACCAGTCGCGTTCAACATCGATGATGGTCGGGGTGTCACACCTGGGACACCAGTGGACGAGTGCTTCCTCGTTGTCTCGGGGGTCCAGTGCTGCCCGGCGCACCATATCGGCGTAAACGTAGTCAGCGGTGGCTGATTCGGCGTCAGTCCACGTGCGGTAGCAGAACCGGCAAACAACAGGGGTTCCGGCGACCAGCGCTGGCATACCACAGTCCGGGCAGTCGACTGTTACGCCCTCGTATGGAGCCAATACCTCTTTGATCCCGTTCATCCGAGTATGGATCAGCTCGGTGATCGTGCCTAGTCGATGCGGATGTCATCCATGGCCGTCTCCACCTGAGCCTGTTCAGCCGCGTCCAGGTGTGGCAGGAGGTGTTCGTGCAGGAAGGCGAGCAGGAAGTCCAGCACGGTGGCGGCCTGAGCCTCCACGCGGGCGCTGACTGCGTCAGCCCGTAGTGCTGCAGGGCATTGCGGGTCTGACCCAGCTTCGCGACGGCGGCAAGGTGCTCGCTGTCCAGGTCCAGTCCCAGCACCTCCCGCAGCCGCTTGAGGGTCTCGTCGATGCGCAGCTGACGAAGTTTCCGCTGGCGACCGCTCGCTCACCGGAGTCTTCCTGCTCTTGCGGAGCTCGGCGGACAGGTCCTGGAGGACCAGCGTCCAGTGCGCCTGCCGGAGGCGGGCCTTGAGCAGGACCTCGGTGCCGGCCTGGAGGTGCAGCACGGCGTACTTCAGGTCGCGCGGCGTCCGCATGGTCGGACAGGTGCTCCACCACGCTGGCGAGGTAGTCCAGTCCGTTGAGGACGGGCGGGAAGTCGACCTGCGGCTCCGAACCGGATGCGGCGGCCCGGGGCGCTGCCCGGGCATCTCAACGCCGGGCGAGGAGAGCTGATTGCCCTTCATGGCTCGGTCTGTGTTCTGCGGATCTCCCCCGTCATCCTGCTCCCCTGTGCTTCCGGACTGTCCTAACGAAGTTGTTGCGCAAGCCGGTTACCGCACCCGTCCGGTGTCGCGTTCCGGGCGGCTTCTGATTCGGATTAGGAGAGCCTATTGGGAAGCAGGACCGTTCGGTGACGTGCCCAGGCACAGTTTGCGAGCCTTCTTCCTCTCCTCTCTGGGGCGGGTCAGTCACGGGCGGGGAGAACCTCGCGGGGCGGCCGTGGAAGCGGCATCGTACAGACTCGCGCGCCGCGTCACAGCCGGTCCTTGCCAGGGAGGGTGACGCCCTTGGGCAACCGAGCATGCCGGTCGGGCGCCTGTGTCACAGTGAGCAACGAGAGCGAATAGGCGACAAAGGGGGCTGGCTGTCGTGCGTCGTGACCGAGGGCTTCCGGTGCTGCGGGAGAAGGAGCTGTTGGCGGCGGGGTGGACGTCGGGCCGCTGCGGCGGATCACCGTGGCACT
This sequence comes from Streptomyces nigrescens, assembly GCA_024349765.1. Taxonomy (GTDB): domain Bacteria; phylum Actinomycetota; class Actinomycetes; order Streptomycetales; family Streptomycetaceae; genus Streptomyces; species Streptomyces endophytica. Next base: position 956,969 of record AP026074.1, read on the forward strand.
GGGGCGTGCGGGCGGCGGGAAGTGGCACGTTCCCGCCAAGGCGTCGGGGTGGCGGAGCCATTGCCGGTACGCGGAGCGCCTGACGGGCAGTTCCCTCGCTCTGCTGGATGTCTGTGAGCAGGTGTGCCGTCACTGCGCCCGGGTGGTGAGTGTGGAGCCGGGCGAGGAGGCGCTGTGGCGGGCGGCGGCCGAAGTGGTCGTGGCTGACGGGCGGGTGCGCAGGCTGGAGGGACAGGAGGCGGGCCCGCGGTCCTGGGAGGGCTATGCGCGGGTTCTGTGGGAAGCGGCCCGCCACCGCGATGCAGACGTGCGCGGAAGGCTTGAGCCGTGGACGGCTGACGCCTTGGTTGGTGCGGGTGCGCGGCAGGTGCTTGGGGCGTGGTCGGGAGTACTGAAGCGTTCTGAGGCTGCGCTGGCCGGCTGGCGGGCGGCGGCGCCCGCGGCGCGCTCCGCGACGTCGGTCAGTGGGGCGTGCGATGCGGTGGCCGCCGACGGGACCGTGCAGCAGGAGGGTCTGCAACTGGCGGCCGCGGTGCTGCAGTCCCGGTGGGCGGAGCCGTTCGACGTGTGGTCGGCCGTCCGGCGGGCGTGGAGCGGTGTCCGGGACCAGGGCGGCGGGACGCACGCGGCGCGTACGGCCGCCATGCGGGCGGTGGAAGCCGTCTGGGGCGGGTTGCGGGTGCGTGATGTGACGGCGCTGCCGGAGCCGGCCCTTGTGGCGGGTGCAGGGTTTGCTTCTCCCGCGCAGTGGGCGGATGCGGAGTTCCAGCACCGTTGGCAGCAGTACGTGTTGGACTGCTGCGCCCAGCTGGAGGAAGCGCTGGGGGCGGCCACGGGTGACGGCGGCGACGGGTGGCAGCTGGTGCTGGTGAGCGGCTGGCCGCTGACTCGCAAGCAGGATGCGGAACTGGCCTACCTGGCCCAGTACGAGCAGCACGGCCCCACCGTCCCGTTCGGTGGCCGCCGTGCTGGCTACGGCGTCGAACCCGACCACGCTGTCGTGCTCGCCGTCCCCCGCTTCGCCGCCCGGCACGCCGCCGACCACACCCGCGACGACCGGCAGCGGATCGTCCTCGGACCGGAGCTTGTCGCGGGCAGCGCCGGGCCGGACGAGCGGGACGTGCTGGCGCTGCTGCGCGGCGCCTACCCCTACCTGTCGGCGGACGCCGAAGGCGACGGGGCGGGCGCCGGGCCCACGGCCATGGTGACGACGGCCCGGGCGGTGCGGCGCGCTGCCCAGCTCGGGCGGCGGGCCGCCTACAGCGGGCCCGACTCGATGGAGGTCTACAACGACCTGGTCGTCGGCAAGTACAGCTGGGTTCCCGACGATGCTCACCCCGGCCCCGCAGCCGCTGAGATGGAGCACCTTCCCGTCCACTGGCTCAAGGACTGGATGCTGTGCCTGGACGTCGAGTGCGGAACGCGTGCCGAGACCGTGCTGCACCGTCTGTATGGCACGGTGACCTCCTACGAGCCCGGCACCGGCCGGGTGGGGTTCTCCCCCGCGGGCGGCCACCCGGCCATCGTGGTGCCCGTTCACCGGATCGTCGCGCTCACCGGCGACCGGCAGAGGCGCAGTGACGGACAGGTGCCCGCCCACGAGCCGTACGAAGAGTAGATGGCCGTCCGCCTCGGCCCTGAGGGCGGCGCGTTGGGCTGATCCAGGCGACACCGTGTTCGTCGGTTGTTGAAGCGGCCGGCTGGTGGACGAGCAGGGTGCCGACAAGATCTCGTACCAGAGGGTCCGGCCAGTCCCGCCGCTGTGGCCCATCGGCGGTCTGGATGGCATCGGTCGCTTCTTACGTCTCGAAGGGCTGCCAGTTGGCACCGGGAAGCCCCGAAGCTGCTGTGATGTGGATCACAGGAAGATTCGGGGGATGCGTTGTCGGATCGGGCCCGTGCCGGGACCGAGAGGAGAAGGATTTTCCCGACAAGGAGGCACCCATGGCCACCGAAGACCCGACGTCTATGCCCAGTTACACCATGGTCGAGGATGACTGCTCTGTTCACGCCGACTTGGCGGAGCGGATCAACGAGTTCAACTGGGATCCGGATACCGGCGCGGCGGTCACGGCGTTGTTCCCGGTCCGCTGGAGCGGGAGCACCGGCGATCTCGTGACCCTGCGGGAGGACGGGAGTGTCGCCTTCGACATGGATGGCACGTTCGACCTTCCGGAGCCGTTCGACCGTGCCGTTCCTCCCACGTTGATCACCACCACGACCGGTATGGCGGTACTCAGGGCCGACCACCCGGCCAACCAGACCATCGAGTCCGGGTTCCGGTCTCTGAACATCCCGGTCCCCGACGTGATCCAGGCGCTGAGCGCCCGCGAGGCCGCGCTCGTCGGCGACGGATCCACGATTCGTTCCTTCACGTCGGAGGTGCTGGGGAGGTGGAGCGGATGGAATGAGCCGGTCTCCACCGCCTTGCTCGGCAACTGGGCGGACCCTCTCTACGACCAAGGTCACCTGACCCCTGATGCCTTGGAGAAGCTGAGGTCAGAGGCCAGTGTCATCCACCGGCAGCTCACCCCGGTCTGGCGCCGCAGGGTCAACCACTCGCGGCTGCTGCTGCTCGACACCCCGCTCGGCGAGGGGATGACCCTGTACGACTTGGTCTCCGGGCAGGCCGCCCCTGGCACCGGAGTCGAGATCGGCTTCGAGGACCCGCGCCTGAACACGATCCTGGAGGCCCTCTCTCCGGCCGAGCGAGAGGTGACTCTCGCCCTCGCCACCGATGGAGTCACCACCTGGGCCGAAGCAGCCATGGCCGCTGGTGCTACGCAGCCGGAGATCCAGGGCGAGAAGGTCCGCCGGAAGGTGAAGCGGCTCGCTGCGCGCATCACCGACCGCTCTCCCGTGGCCGAGGGGATCACGGTGAGCGAGCGATGAGCGCCCTCAATCCCATCTCAGCCCGCCCGGCCCGGCGTCGGGAGGTGGTGTTGCGGATCGCCCTGCCGAGCATCCCGTCCTGCACCGCGGTACTCGGTACCGGCAGCGTCGGCGCGGCCCTGGTCCACGGCACCATCCCGGCAGCATCCCCGCTCGTGTGGCCGCTCGTGGTCCTCGCCCTCGGCGCGATGGCGTACGACGTCGGGCTCCGTGCCCTGCCCCCAGCGACGGCTGACCGCGCTGCCGGACGGCAACGAGGTCCTTCCCGGCCTGGGTGAGTGCGGCCCGCTCCGCGCTTACCGCACCCTGGGCTGAGCGGCCGGCCCGGTGATACCCGGCGCCTGGACGGCCAGGTCCGGGCGGCGGGCGGTGAGTTCGGCGGTCAGGGCGCGCAGGGACGGGCGGCGGGCCTCTTGCGGTGCGGCGGCCTTGACGTGTTGCAGCTGGGCGAACGCGCCTGTGACATCGCCTGTGGCCAGCAGCGCGCGGGCGGTGTCGGTGGCCGCGCGGGCGCGGCGCTCTGCCGTGGGCAGCTCGGCCGTGCTCAGGCGGCGGGCGTGGGTCAAGGCGATGTCCGGGTCGCCGAGCTCACGGTGCACACCGATTCGGTACAGCGTGCACTGCGGTGCCGACAGCTCCCAAGGGGTCTGCTCTGTCGGGGCAGCGGCAAGGCGGGTGAGCTGGTCGGCGGTCTCCTCGGCCAGGGCGGCGAAGTGAAGTGCTGGCGCGGACAGGTGGGCCTGGGCGGCGGTGTAGGCGGCGGTCAGGGCAAGCATCCCGGCCGCGTCCAGCACCGAGGCGGTGGGGCGGGTGTCGGTCAGGTGGGTGCGCGCCTCGTCGAGCAGCCGCAGGGCCTGGTCGGTGCGGCCGGTGCGCCGCAACGGGGTTGCGGCCGCTCGCGCGGCGGCGGCCAGCAGCACGGGGCGGCCTGAGCGCCGGGCCGTGATGACGGCGGTGTCCGCGTAGATGGCGGCATCGTCGATCCGTCCCTGTTTCACGGCCAGTTGGGAGGCCAGCACCAGCAGCTGGGCCGCCCGTCCCACACCCACCGGGCCGTTCATCGCACTACCGTGCGCGGTGGCCAGCAGCACGGACAGCCTCTGCCGCAGCTGGTCGTAGCGGCCATGGGTGAACATCCGGCGTGCGGCGGCGACGTCCTCGGCGCGCAGCGTGGGAGCCTCACCGGCCCAGGCCGGCGTCCCTCCCGCCACGGCCACGGCGGCGCACGCCCCGACTCCCGCGCTCAGCACTGCCCTGCGCTTCACTGCGGCCTCCGCTCTCCCGCGCCCAGCCCGGCCATTGCCTCGCGCTCAAACGGTAGGGCGGTACCGGGCTGCCCGACAGGGCGCAGCCGCAGGCCGGTTGTGCGCCCCTGCGGCAGGCGGTATTCCTCAGGCGGCGTGGGGATGAGAAGGCCAGCCGGTTTCCACCGGGCCGGTGTAGGCGGCGCCGCATCCGGCGCAGCGGGCGGGTAGAGGCCGGGCGCAGCGGGCTCGAGGAGGCCGGTCATGAGGGCTCCGGTTCGGCCGGGGAGCGGGCTTGGGGGCTGTCGGGATGCCGCGGGCGACGGTCTCGATCTCGCTGCTGCCGTGGGCGGGGCGAATGCCGGCGGGCGTCATGCCGCTCCCCGGGGCGCGTGGTTGCCTACGGTGCAGCGCTCTGGCGTACTGCCTGGCGTATGCGCGGATCGGCGGTGCGGTCGTCAGCCACCGTGTTCCAAGTGCTCGGCGGATTCAGCATGGTCCCGACTCGGGCTGCCCTGTGGTACGAACACCGCGCAGCAGCAGACGACATGGAGCTACGAGGTCCTCAAGGTGCACCAGTACTGGCGCCACCGGAGGCGGTGATCAACGAGCCCGAGAATCGGCTGCCGGTGCAGACCAGCGTCGCAGGCCGCGGTCAGCCGCTTCGTCTCGTCGACGGATTCCACGATCGGGTCGGGCACAGCATGCCCGATTCAGGCATGACCTGGGTAGCGTTCAGGCATGACCAGCGGCGGACGGCAACGGCGGGACGGCTCCTCCAAGCGCGTGCAGCTCACCAGCGGAGACCACGGCGGGCCGAAGGACAAGAAGTCGAAAGGCCAGCGCAAGACCAGCAGCCTCGGTAGCAAGGCATCGCGCGCCGCGCGCCTGCGCGAAGTCGAACGCTTCCGGGGATCCATCCGGGCCGCCGAGCAGCGCCGCGCCGCACGCCAGGGCTCCCCCGCGGTGACGCCTCCGGCCGGCACGGAGCAGCACACGCCGACAAAGGAGCACCTCGCCGACGCGGACACCGCGCTGCAGGTTTACCTCGCCGCCTGCATCCGAGCAGCCCATGACCACAACTGGGGCCTACTCAGGGACAGTGCCTGCCAACTCGCCGAGGCCGCTGCCCGGCTGGGCGCCGAAGCCCGGTCAGGCGAAGGCATCCACCCGGATGACACCGCCTCTTAGCCCCCCTGCGCAGGATGGGCTGGTATCTGTCGCACGCTCACAGACCGTTTGGATCACGAGGGATTACGGCGCGTGTGCGCTGTCTGCCCTCCAGGGGCGGACAGGCGCGCATTCGGACCGTCGGGCGGGCAGCACGCGACTCAAGCCGGGCGGTCTACACGAGGGCGGCCGGGGCGGTGCCCTCGGTCGTCCAGTCGCCGTCAAAGAGTGCGGCGACCAGGCGGACATGTTCGTCAGGGAGCTGGCCGACGCGGTGCTTGGTGCGGGCTTTGGCGAGCCAGGCACCGATCTTGACCGTGTCGCCGTCGACGCGGATCGTTTCGCGGGCGGCGGGGGCGCGGCCTTCGCGGTGGAGGAAGAGTTCCAGGAGCTGCACGGTCTGTTCGAAGGTGCGGCGGGTGCGGCGGGCGGGGGCGAGCGGGTTCGTCTCGGGGGTCAGGCCGAGGGAGGTCATCAGCTGCTGCTGGCCGGGGTGCAGGGTGTGCCAGGTGGTGAGCTGGCGGTGCAGCCAGGAGCCGATCTTCACACCGGCCAGGAGGGTGTCGCGGGTGAGCGCGGCCGAGTCGGCACCGTCGGCGAGGTGGGCGCGCAGCAGGTGGTATTTGCGGTGCCAGTCCGCGCCGTGGGGCAGGCGCCAGTCGGCAGCCAGTGCGGTCAGGGCATCAGCGCGGGCCTGATCGAGCGTGTTCTTGGCCGCGAGGTGGCGTTGTTCGGCGAGCCAGGAGCCGACGGCGGTCGTGGCGGGTGCGGCGAGGTGGCCGTGGGTGTGCAGGTAGTCGACGGCGGCAGCCAGGCGGGCGCGCCAGGCGGCGTCGTGCTTGTCCCAGATCATGCCGAGTGCGTCGAGTTCGGCGGTCCAGTCCGGTTCGAGACGGCCGGCGGAGTGGGCGTCGCGCATGGTGGTGATGAAGGTGCCCAGACGATAGCCGGTGGGGTCGGTGTAGTCGGCGGGGACATCGAGATGGCCGTACTGGTCGCGGTAGGACTGGGCGGCGGCGAGCCCGAGTCGGCGGGAGCGGGAGACGGCCGGGTCGCGGGGGTCGAAGGAAGCCAGGTCCATCGCTTGGGCGATGCGTTCGGGGTGGACGGTGAAGTCGAAGTGCCAGCGGCGTTCGATGACGTCGCTGGTCTCCCTGGGTAGGCGGTTGGCCTTGTCGGGCAGGCGCTCGAGGATGCGGTGGTCGTGGCTGGCCAGCGCACAGGCGATCGCCCACACCGGCTCATACGCGGTGCCGAGGATGTTCTCGCTGTCGGCGCCGGGCGGGACGTAGACGGGGACGATGAGGCTGGCGGTCTTGCCGGAGACGTCCAGGCGCAGGGCGCGGCCAAGGGCCTGGACGCAGCGAATCACGCTGCGGGTGGGGTCGGCGAAGACGATGGCATCCACGCTGGGGATGTCGACGCCCTCGGCGATCAGGCGTGAGTTGGCCAGGATCGCGCAGTCGGCGGCGGCGAAGCCGGCAAAGATGTCGGCGCGCTGGGTGGGGGTGTGGTCGCCGTGGGCGAAGAACAGCTGCGGGGTGAGGTCCGGGCACAGTTCGGGCGCGGTGCGGTGCAGCAGGCGCAGGGTGTGGGGCAGTTCGCGGGCGAAGCGGCGGGCATCGGAGACCAGGTTGAAGTACACCAGCACCTTCTTCAGCCCGTGCTCGCTCATCGCGCGCAGGACGGCCAGGTGCAGGGCTGTGGTGCGCAGCGCGCTGTGCGCTGTGCGGTCGCTGTCGTTGTTGTCGGAGGCGGTGGTGCCGGAGGCGGGCAGGTTGAGGGTGATGCGCAGGTCTGCGTCGGTGAGGGTGGGCACCACGATGCGGTAGTCCGCTGCCCGGCCGTCGGCCACCGCGGTCGCGAGAGGGTATTCGAAGATTTTCTTGCCGTAGACGGCCTCGTTGTCCATGGAGTTGGCGGAGGCGTCAAGGTCCGCCTCAGTGCCGGTGCGTTGTCGGCGGCGTGGGCGGGTGGTGTCGGCGGAGTCGGCCAGCTCCGGCGCGGCGAAAATGCGGGGGGTGGCGGTCATGTAGAGGCGGCGGTCCGCGTGGATGCGCTGGGCGTCGTTGACGATCGCCCACTTCTTGTCGGCCCGGCCGGCGATCCGGTGCGCTTCGTCCATGACGGCCAGGTCGAACGGCGGGACTGCGTACCCCGTCTTCTGGGTTTCCTCGATCTTGTTCAGGGAGTCGTAGGTGCAGATCACCGTCAACCCGGGGATCTGATCCTCCCCCTCCCCCACCACCGACATCAGGCCGCCCAGCGCGTGCGGGTCGGTGGTCGACATGACGCGGGCGGCGACCAGTTCGTCGTGGCCGCTGGTGTCCAGGGAGGAGACGATCACCATGTGTTCCAGGTGACCGTCGCGGCGCCAGGCCAGCGCCGTCTGGGCCGCCAGGTCCAGGGTGGGCACCACGAACAGCACCAGCCGCGCGCCGAGTGCGTCCGCCACCCGGATCGACACCAGCGTCTTGCCGGTGCCCGTCGCCGCCACGAACAGCCCCCGCGTCCCCGGGCGGCGCAGATGCCGTGCCAGCCGCTTGACGGCCTCGGCCTGGTCGGGAAAGAGCCGCGCCCGTTCAGGACGGCCGGGCCGCGGCAGTTCGACCACAGTCATACAGCTCTTCCTCAATCCGAAACGGGCGGCAGGACGGGCCGGAGGGGCGGCGAAGCCACCTCCAAGACACCTCCTCCGATCGAGCACCCTACCACCAACGAACGCCATGTGTACGCGAAATGTTTGCTATTCGTACGCGATAAGTACGGTTCATGGGGTAGGGTGGGTGGTGGAGGTGCCCCATGTCCGAGTTGTTCGATGCGGTCGACGCGCTGGTCGCGTCCCGCTCCCCGCTGCCGCCGCCGGCGGAGCGCAAGCGCCTGCGCCAGGCCCACGCGCTCACCCTGGACGAAGTGGCCGCGGCCCTGGACGTGCGGCGGGCGACCGTCAGCGGCTGGGAGTCGGGCAAGAGCGAGCCGCGGCCGCCGGAGCGGGAGGCGTACGCGCGCCTGCTGGGGCAGCTCGCGCAGCTCTACCCCGTCCCTGAGGGCACCGGCGCACCGCAGGAGGACGCCCCGGCAGCAAAGACGTTCAGCGGCCCGGCGCCCACGGCGCAGACTGAGCCCAAAGGCGGGGTACCCAAGGCTGCGGCCAGGGCCACACCCGAGGCGTCCTCGTCTGCTTCCTCCGCCACGGTGGGCGCACAGGCCGCCGCGCCGCGTCCGGCACGCGCCGCCCGGCCGTCGCAGACCTCGCGCCGCCCGGGCGCGCCGAAGGCCGCCCCGGCCCGCACACCCGCGCCCGGGGGTGCGTACGCGCATGGTCCGCTGCTCGTCCTCGACGCCGACGCGCAGCGGAATGTGACCGGGTACGGCATCGGCGGCCTGATCCTGGACGTGCCCGCCAAGTCGCTGACTGCGCTGGTGGAGTGGACGCTGGCCGAAGCGCAGCTGGGGGCGGAGAGGCTGCACGGTTCAGGCAAGGACGCCGACCCGCTGCTGGTGCTCACCGAGGCCGCATGCGAGCGCTACGGCCTGCCCGCCGCACTGTCCGAGGCCGAGCGGCTCGCCGGGCGGCTGGCGGAGGGACACAAGGTCATCAAGCAGCTCCAGCGCGCGGACTGGCAGCTCACCAAGCGAGGGCTGGGGCCGTGGGCGCGGATCTACCGCCCCGCTCAGGGGGGCCGTCGGCAGTGCGTGCAGCTGTGCATCCCGTCCTGGCGCGCCCTGGACACCCGTGCGTGGGGTCATGCCGCGCAGCTGGAGCCGGCGGAGCTGGCCCGGGTGCTGGGCGTGTACGCGCAGCGGGTGATGACCCCGGTCGGCTCTGCGGCCGTCACGGGCCTGCAGCTGATGACCGCGCTCAACCCGCCGACCCGCGCAAGCCAACCGGACGCCGACAGTCGGCGCCACTCCGAGCACCGGCCCGGCTCGCTGGGCACGCAGCCGGTCGACCCCGCGCCGTGCGAGGCGACCGACGGCCACCCCGTCCTGGCCGACCTGCCCCGCTTCCACGTACGCGGCCCCGACGAGAAGCTGTTGGAGGAGGCATACGACTGGGCACGGGATCTGACCGATGCCGAGTGCATGCAGCGCTACCTGGTCGGCATTGACGTCAATCTCGCCTTCGGCGCGGCGGCGAACGGCGCCGTCGTCGGTCTGGCGTCGCCGCCCGTGCACGTCACCCGCCCGGTCTTCGATGCGGCGGTGCCCGGCTCCTGGCTGGTTGACCTCTCCCACGTCGACCTGTCCCGGGTGAAGGTCGCCAAGCAGTGGCGCGACCTCGATGCCGCGCTGCTGCCCAGCCCGTTCACGCCGAACGGCGAACGCCCGACCGGTCCGGCCTGGTACGCCACGCCCACCGTGGCGTACGCCGTCGAGCTCGGCTACGACGTCGCGCCCGTGGAGGCATGGCTGCGCCGTGAGAGCGGCCGGTTCCTGGACGGCTGGTACAAGCGGCTGCGCGACGCCTACGTCGCCACCATGGCGGATCTCGGCGTCGCGGAGAAGCTCTCCCCGGCCGAGTTCCTGGAGGCGATGGACGGATACAAGAGCCGTGATCCGGAGCTGGGGATCGTCGTGGACGCGGTCAAGATGACCGTGAAGGGCGGGATCGGCAAGCTGCAGGAGAAGGCGCGCGGCGGCGGCTGGAAGCCGGGGCATGCCTGGCCCGCGCTCGCCCGGCCGACGTGGCGCCCGGACATCCGCGCGGCCGTCATCTCCCGGGCCCGGGTCAACATGCACCGCAAGATGCTCTGCCTGGCGGCGGCCACCGGCCGCTACCCGGTCGCGGTCCTGTCGGACTGCGCCGTGTACGCCGCCGACGGCCCCAGCCCGCTGGACGTCCTGCCCTACGACGCCGGCGGCAAGACCGTGCCGGGCTCGTTCCGGCTGGGAGTGTCGCCCGGGATGGTCAAGCACGAGGGCACCCAGAGCGTGCTGTGGGGGGCAGAGGTGCTCGAGCAACTCGCCGACGACAACCGTGTCGCCAACCTCGCCCGCTACATCAAGACCGGCGAAATCAGTTCCAAGGACACCGGAGAGTAGGAGAGCAGGCGGCGATGGTCACGGTCGGGGAGGAACTCGACAAGGCGGTGCAGGGGGCGTTCACACGACCTGTCCCCAAGTCCGCCGGAGCGCAGATGCGCTACCTGCTCCGGCAGCATCAGCGCAGTACCCGGCGCGTGGCTGAGCTGCTCGGCATCAGCCAGCGCACGGTGGAGCGGTATGTGAGGAACCAGATCAAAAGGCCCCGGCCGGAGCTCGCCGACCGCCTCGAACGCGAAGTCCGCGCACGCTGGCAGCCGCAGGTCAGGGCCCGGGCGAAGCAGGCCGCGGCCGCCACGAGCGGCATCATGATCGATGTCCAGGCCCGGTTCGGCTACACCGCCGCCGCCGGCAGCACCGACCAGGCCCGCGTGCGTCACCTCACCCTCGCCCTGCCGCCCCGGCACGCCGCCCGACTCCTGGAAGCCCAGGGCGACGGTGTCGGCGAGGACGACCTCCGCGAACTCGCCGCCGAGGCGCTGGGCGAGGTCTACTTCCGCGACAGCGGCCGCCGCGCCCACGGCCTTGAAGTGGAACTCAAGGACATCGTCGACCTCGAGTTCAAGCTGTAGCGGGTCAGGGCGCTGGACAGGATCAGGACAGGAATCAGGAGAGGGCGTCGGGGAGAGCTGTGACAGCAGGGGTGTTACGGACCGTGCCGCTGGCCGGGGAGCTGACCGCGTCACTGATCGACCGAGTCGCAGACCGCTACGGTCTGACTGCCGCCGGCGTGCTGCGGCTGTGGACGTGCCGCAACTCCCCCGCCCGGCACGACGGCGGCGGCGTGCGGGCCGACGCGGAGGTCGTCCTCAACGAGGCCGGGCGGGCTGTGCTTGCCGAGCTGTGCGGGGTCGAGCCGACGGTGCTGGCGCGCGCTCTGCCCGCCTTCACCGTGGACGATCCCAAGATCGGTACTGGTCGGGAGGCCGCCGTGGCGCAGGCGCGGTGGCGAGCGGCGGGCGCGGTGGCCGGTCCGGCAGCGTTCGGCTGCCGGTTGTGCACCGCGCGGCGCACAGGGGCGGCGGTGCGGGCGGTGCGGTACGTGCCGCGCTGGCAGCGGGTCTGCGTGCGGCACGGGCGGTGGCTGCTGAACGCAGATGCGGACCAGCCGCTGGAACACCTCGATCTGGGGAGTGTGCCCGAAGTGGTGGCCGCGCAGCGGCGGTGGCCAGGCGTGGCGCGGCGTGCGGGGCGCGCCGGGGTGGAGCCGGAGCAGGCGTTCCAGCTGGCGCATGCGGTGGTGGCTCGCTGGTGGGAGCAGGCGCTGTACTGGGAGCAGGAGGAGGTCTGGCCATACCGTCTGCACCAGCTGGCGGGCGGCAGCGTCGGCGACGAGTTGGCCAAGTGGCGGATCGTGGGCCGGGACGCGGCGATCTTCCCGGAAGTCGTGGCTGTGGCGGGGGCGCTGCTGGAGCCGGCGATGGCCGAATTGGCCTGGCGGGCGAGCGGCGGCCTGCGGCCGAGGGCACGGGACACCGGCGACGCGTTCTGCCGGCGACTGGGCGAGCGGGTGGGCCGCGCCTGGCTGGGGCCGCTGCTCGCGGCCGATACCGGCAGTCCGCTGAGCGACTTCACGGGCGCGGTCGTGCGCGCTCGCCGCGGCGAGGCCGGGCCGCCGGGGTGGCGGGAGGATCCGTGGCACGTGAAGCGGGAACAGCAGCCCGCAACGATGGCCGGCCAGCTGCGCATCCTGGCGGCAGAGCAGCAGTCGGGCGGCTCTGGTAGCCGGTGGCGGGCCACGGTGAGCGCCGAACACCGGTGCCACATCACGCAGTTGGTCGACGAGGCCCGGGAGGAGCTGGTGGAGTTGCGCGGCGTGCACAGCGGCACCACCGCCGAGGTGGCCCGCACGCTGCTGGAGCACCTCAGCCGTAGTGCCGCCCTGATCGATCAGGCCATCGTGCACACCGCCGCCGCGGCCGTCACCGCCGGGGTGGCGCTGGAGGAGATCGCCGCGTGGTCGCGCCTGCCCGCCCAGGAACTGGCCGAGATCGTGGCTGCGGACCCGGACGACGGCTGACGCACCTGCCGGCCGGTGGGCCGGGCCCCTGCCGCTGCACGGCGCAGCCTGGCTCCCAGGGGGATCCGGCCGGTTTCGCGCATCCCGGGCCCGGATGCGCGGTGCACGTTCTGGAAAGACCGCCGGTGTCCGGCCACTACGCTGTTGCGGGGGCCGTCGCAGGCGATGGCCGAGGACAGGCGCCGAGGGAGCACGTTGAGCACTCGACCGGGTCAGGCGGCAGCGGGGGCGGACCTTGCCCAGTTGGCGCTCGACTTCCACCACACCCACCAGTTGCTGGACCCTGCCGCGCAGGGGGTGCAGAACTGGGAGGTGCGCATCACCTCGGCCGGTACGCCGGTGGGGAGCCTTTCGGCCGTACGCGGCCTGTACTGGAAGTCCGACAATCTGCGCGAGCGGATGGCCGACGAGCAGTCCTTCCCGGCCCTGGTGGCCGCCCAGCTTCTGGACGAGGCCGGCCGGTTCACCTACGAGTTCGAGGAGTTCATCGAGTCGGCCTCCAGTGTCCTCGTCGTCGACCGGCTGCAGGTGGAGGAAGCCTTCGCCGACCCGCTGGTCGTCGCGGGGGTGGTGGCCGCTGTCATCGACCGGCTGACGGACAACTATTTCGCCGTGGTCCTGCCCGCCAAGAACGCCTGCACAGATGCGGGTTCGGCCCTGCTCGCCGAGGCCGGCACGCTGCTGAGCGCCCAGGAGTTCTCCGACGAGCTGCAGATCATCGACAACGCCCTGGCCGCTCCCGAAAAGGCCGCGCAGCGCGTCCGCAGCCGTCTGCATTCCCTCGCCCGCCATGGCGGGCCAGCGGCCTGGGACGAAGACGACGAGGAGGACGAAGGCTGGGACGAGGACGGCGAGGAGGACGAGGAGCTCACCGTGCGGACGGCTGCGGTACTGCGGGTGGCGCTCGAGGAGTTGTCCGAGCACCTCTGGCAGGACGTCGCCGCTGTGGGTGATGCGCCTCTTGGGCGGAGCGAGGGCCGTGTCCTGGGCTTGTTGCCGCCGATCACCTTTCACCAGGATCAGCAGTGGCGGCGACAGATGGCCCGCTGTTTCGACGACCTGGCCGCCGAACTCGCCGAGACGGGCACCGTCCGCCCGGGCTGCACTGGTGAGGAGATGGCCCTGCATCTGGGCATCGACCGGGCCAAGGCGCTGACGCGGAACCGGCCGCGCCTGGTGGCGGAAACGGTGGAGGGTCTGGGTGCGGACCGCCGTGACTTCGACTGGGACTGGTGCTCGACCGTGCTGTTCGAGGACCACGATGTGCTGATGCTGTTCGACGCCTCCCTGGACGGGATCGAGGACAGCGGCAACGAGATCAACCAGAGCCTCGGACTTGCCAACCTCGCCGCCGCGGACTGGTTCGTGCCCTTCCGTCCCGGCCAGGCCCGCGACCCCGACCGCGGCTTCCGGCATTCCTGACCCCCGGCTCGCCACCAGGCCCCGGGCTGTAGAGGGGCAGCATGCCGCAGGCCGAGCCTTCCGCGGCAATGCGTTCTCCGGCTCAGCCCCAGGGGGCCGGGACGGCTACGCTCGGGCTGCTGATGCGACCGGGCGGGGAAGTGGTGGATCGTGGCCAAACGCGATGTGTGGGTACGCATCGGGGAGGACCTGGTGCGTGGCGACACCATCGTGGGCATCAGCGTGAGCGATCCGCCCTACGGCTACGAGACGTTCAAGATCATGCTGAAGGTCACGGGACACCGCGACCACCTGTGGCTCGACTCCGGTGTCTACGACGACGACCAGGGTGCTGGGCGCGAGCAGGTCAACGCGCTCGCGGATGACTTCGTCGACACGCTCGCGCGCGGTGCGGCGATGCCGTCCGGCGCCCTGATCCGGCTCGGTTCGGACGAGGACGACTCTGCATGGGTGCTGTCGTCTCTGGGATAGCGGCGAAGGGATCCGGGCGCCCAGAACGCACCCTGCGGCCCGGGCGGGAAAGTGCAGAGATATGCACTGACAGCAGCCACCCCCAGGAGGCATCCTGGCCCCCGCGTGGTCCAACCGGCCTCTCCGGCAGCACAGTTGACGGTTACCGGCTGGTTCGCCTGCGCGGCGTGGCCGGTATGACGTTGTGTGGAGTACGTGATCTTCGACAGCAGCCAGGACAGCGCCCAGTCCGGCTTACCCGCCGTCGCGCCCAGCGCCTGCCGGGTGCCGGAGCCGGGCGCGGTGGAGGCGGAGTTCGCCGGGTCGGACGGCACGCTGATGCAGCGCCGCTGGACGGAGGCCGCCGTCGCGGTGCGTTTCGAACAGCTCCAGCCGGTCGCTGCGTTCCCGGTGGTGCCCGGTCGGCGATGGGGGCCGGGCTGGTGGTGGTCGGCCACCACCGCCCGGCACGTCATGCACGGCTCGCAGGCGATGTGCACGCAGCTGATGCTGCTGGACCGTGATCCGCAGGTGGTGGGCCTGTCGGCTCGGCCGGTGCGGCTGATCTGGCGGGACCCCGACAGCAGGCGGGTTCTGACCTGGGTGCCGCAGTTGTTCGCCCGCCACACCGACGGCAGCGCCCTGCTCGCCGACTGCCCCGCCACGTCGGAGCCCACCGGGGAGCGTGCCGCGCGGGCGGCCGCGGTGCTCGAAGCGGCGTGTGCGGCGGTGGGCTTCACCTACCGGCGCCTGGTGCCACCGGACAAGATGGTGGCGGCGAACGTGCGGTGGCTGGCCGGCTACCGCCACCCCCGCCACCGCGACGCCGGCGGGCTGGAGCAGGCGGTCCTGGACGCGTTCGCCGCCCCGCGGGCTTTGATGGCTGGGGCCGCGGCGGCGGGCGAGGTCCTGAGCGCGCTGCCGGTGCTCTACCACGCGCTGTGGAGCGCGCGGCTGACCGCGGACCTGACCCGGCCGCTGGGCGAGCACACCCTCGTCTGCCCCGGCCCGTCCGATCCGGGCGCAGGCGGCAGCGAACGGGAGCAGCAGGCACGTTGAGCAACGAACCAGCCGCCCTTGGCGGGCGGGGTGTTGGGGTGGGGGCGCGAGTCGAGTTCGAGGGCCGCACCTGGCAGGTGAGCGGCCTGGCCGACGGGCGGGTGTATGTGGCCGCCGACGACGGGGCCACGGGGTGTGTGCTGGCCGCCCGTCTGGTGACCGCCCCCGGTTTCAAGGTCGTCGGGCAGGCTGACCCTCCGATTCCGTCGGCCGAGGCGTGGGCGGCGCTGCCGCTGGCTGCACGCGAGCGGGCTCTGGCCTGGCAGCGGCACATCCGCGAGATCGAGACCGGGCTGCCCGGCGGCCCTGGCAGTCGTGGGGTTCCCAGAGACGACTACGACCCGCAGCGGTTCACGCTCGCCGAGCGCGAGCACGCCAAAGCGCGGGAGCTCGCCGCGCTGGGCTGGACGAAGGTCAGCAGAGCAACCGTACAGCGGCGGCGTATCGCCTACCACAAGCAGGGGTTGATGGGGCTGGTCGACCAGCGGACCGTGCGCCCCAGATCCGGGACCGGACGCGCTGACGGCCGGGTGGTGGCCGCGGTGCTGGAGGCGCTGCGCTTGCGTCGCGGCCGCAAGGCGGCCACGGTGAAGCAGATCATCGATCTGGCGGAGCGGATCGTGGCGGACCGGCACGGTCCTGGGCGGGTGAAGCTGCCCGCGAAGGCGTCGATGTACCGGCTGGTGAAGGCGTTGTCTGATCCGGCCGAGCCGCCGGGCAGTGCGGCGCGCACCGCCACCCGCCCAGGCCCAGCGGGTGGCCCGCCTGCCGCGCTGCGGCCCTCGGAGCGGGTGCAGGTGGCCACCGCCCGCCTGTCGGTCGGCGCGGTGGGCGAGGACGGGACCACGGTGGAGGTGGCGGTGACGGCCGCGCTGGATCAGGCGAGCGGCTGCGTGCTGGCCGCCGTGCTGCACCCGCTACAGGGCGGGCCGGTTCAGTTGTCGGTGCTGCTGGCCGAGATGGCCGTGCCCCGGCCGCTGCGCCCGGGCTGGCCCGCCCTGCTGGAGCAGGCCCACGCGGGCGGGCCGGCGCGGCGGCTGATGTCCTTGCCCGACCGGATCGAGGCCACCGCGGCGCGTCCGACGGCCGTGCCCGAGACGCTCGTCCTCGACCACGGGACGGCCGGCGTCACCTCGGCGGTCCTGACCGTGTGCGAGAGCCTTGGCATCAGCCTGGAGCCGGCCCCGCCCCGGACGGCGGGTGCCCGCTGCGGTGCCCTGCGCACGCTTGAGGTGCTCGCCGGCCTGTTCTCCCGGCACGCGGTGGCGGCCCGGCCGCCCGCCGCTGCGGGCGAGAACCGGGCGGACGAGGCGGACGGGGCGTACTGGAGCATGCCTCAGCTGCAGGACCTGCTGGACGAATGGATCACCGGCGTCTGGCACCAGCGCGCCCAGGAGCAGCTGCGGCATCCGCTGCTGCCCCGGGCGGGGCTGGCACCGCAGGAGATGTGGCAGGTGCTGTTGGGCGCGGCCGGGAGGGTGCCGCTGCCGCTGGCCGGGCAGCACTATGGCGAACTGCTGCCGGCCCGCCGGTGCGCGGTGACCGAGTCCGGCATCCGGCTGGGCGGGCGCCGCTACGACGATGCGTGCCTGGACGAACACCGCGGCCGCGGGGACCGGTTCGAGGTCCACCACCATCCTCATGACTCGCGGCAGGTCTTCGTCCGGCTGCCCGACGGCCAGCTCCACGTGGTGCCCTGGGCGCAGGGCGAGCACGGCTTGCGGCCCTTCGACGAGCTGCTGCGGCGCCGCACAGGCGCCGTCCTCGCGCACCGCGCCGCCGGTGCCCGTGCCGGTGCCGACGGTGGTGTGCAGGCGGGCAGCGTCAGAGCAGGCCCCTCCCCCGCCGCGGCGCAGCCCCGGGAAGCGGCTGCCCGGGGCGGGACCGGCGGCGCGGTGCCCGGCACCGCCAGCGGCGGCACGGCGGCCGTGGAACCGGGCGGGTTGTCGGTGTATGACGCCGAGGCGGAGGCCGGACAGTGGTGAGCGCTCCCGGCCGCCCGGTCCGCGCCGTGGCCGCCGCCCGGCGCCGGCAGGTCAAACTCGGGGCGTATGTGACGTTCGAGGGCCGCCCCTGGCAGGTGGCCGCCGTGGCCGGGGCCTCGGTACGCCTCGTCGACGAGGACGGGCAGACCGCCTCGGTTCTGACCTCGCTGCTGTTCGCCGATCCCACCTTCGCGGTGGTGGACTGCCCGGTCCCCGCCGCGGCGCCGTGGGGCCTTTTGGAGGCGGTGCCCGAACGGGAGCGGGAGAGGGCGATGGCCTGGCAGCGGCACATCCGCGAGATCGAGACCGGGCTGCCCGACGGGCCCGGCGGCACCGGCTGCCCCCGGCCCGAGTACGACCCGCAGCGCACCTCGATGGCCGAGCGGGAGCAGGCCAAGGCCGACGAACTCGCGGCTCTGGGCTGGCCGCGGGCCAGCCGGGCCACCGTGCGCCGCATGCGCGCCCGCTACCACACGGGCGGCGTCATGGGCCTGGTCCGGCAGCGCAAGCCGTCGAGCGCGACCGGGCGTGCGGATGAGCGGGTGGTGGCCGCGGTGCTGGAGGCGCTGCGCCGCCAGCGCGGCCGCTCCACGGGCACGCTGAAGGGGCTGCGGGAGTTGAGCGGGCAGATCCTGGCCGAGGCCCACGGGCCGGGCGCGGTGGCGCTGCCGGCGCCGTCGACGTTCAACCGGCTGGTGCGGGTCCTGGCCGACCCGCTGGAACACCCGGGGCGTCCCGCCCGCACCGCCACCGCCGTGCCGGTGCGGCCGTTCACGCCGGTGGTGGCGCTGCGGCCGGGCGAGCTGGTGCAGGTCGACACCACCCGGCTGGACATCATGGCCATCGGGGAGGACGGAAAGCCGGTGCGCCCGGAGCTCACGATCGCCCTGGACGTGGCAACACGGTCGGTGGTGGCGGCCGTGCTGCGTGAGCAGAGCACCCAGGCGGTGGACGCGGCCCTGCTGCTGGCGGAGATGGCTGTGCCCCACCCGGTGCGGCCCGGCTGGGGCGAGCATCTGCGCCTGGCCCACGCCGCCGTCCCCTACGACCGGCTCCTCGCCCTGGACGCGCGGCTTGAACAGGCGGCGGCGCGGCCGGTGGTGGTGCCGGAGACGATCGTCATCGACCGCGGGCGGGTGTTCCTCTCCGCCGCTTTCCTGGCCGCCTGTGAATCCCTCGGGGTGAGCGTGCAGCCCGCCCCGCCCCGCTCCCCCACCGCAAAGGGCGCCGTGGAACGGACCTTCGGCAGCATCAACAGCCTTTTCGCCCAGCACGCCGCCGGCTACACCGGCCCCCACATCCTGGCGCGCGGCGAGGCGGTGGAAGACGAAGCCCGCTTCACCGTGGCCCAGATGCAGGAACTGCTGGACGAGTGGATCACCGCGTGCTGGCAGCACCGCCCCCACGACGGGCTGCGCCACCCCCTCCTGCCCAAGAAGGCGCTGTCACCGGGCGAGATGTGGGGTGCGCTGCTGGGCGCGAGCGGCTATGTGCCGCTGCCGCTGACGGGAGCCGACTACACGGAACTGCTGCCGGTGCGCTTCCACCCGGTCACCGGCCGCGGCATCCGCATCAACTACCGCACCTACGACCACGCCATCCTCAACGAACACCGCGGACGGTCCTGCCCCACCGGCCCCGGCGGCAAGTGGGAGGTCCACCTCAACCCGCACGACGTCCGCCAGATCTACCTCCGCCTGCCCGACGGACACCTGCACGAGATCCCGTGGATCCACCGCGACCACGTCCACGCGCCCATGAGCGAGACCACCTGGCGCCACATCCGCACCACCCTCGAGCAGCGCGCCGAACGCGAGGCCCACGAAGCCGCCCTCGCCGAGGCCGCCGACCAGATCCTGCGCCAGGCCCGGCCCACCACCCCAGCGCCCGCCGCGCCTGCCACAGCGCCGGGCACGCGCGCCGGGAAGGCGGTCTCCCAGGCAGCAGGCGGCGAACCGGCAGCACCGCACCGTACTGCGGCCCAGGCCGCAACGGAGGCGGAGGACAGCCTGGATGCGCTGGACGCCCGAGCCGCCCGGGACGACGTCGGCGCCGATGAGTCCGGCGCACTCACGCTGCCGGCAAGCGGCGCGCTGACGCTGTACGACGCCGACCAGGAGGCCGAACTGTGGTGAGCCCTGCCCGCCCTTCGCCCCCGACCGACGGCGAGGCGGCCGCGGGCACGGTGACGACGTTCGACGGCTTCGCCCGGTTCGCCCACGCCGCACCCCCCACGCCGCCGCAGCCGGGCCAGGCACCCCGTACGCCGGAGGAACGCCTGGCCTACCACTCGCAGTTCGTCACCGTGCGCACCCCGGCCATCGAATCCCTGGCACGCCAGGTCCGCACCCTGATGATCCTGGGCCGCCACCAGCAGGCCACCGCCCGGCCGTCGCTGATCGTCACCGGACCGGCCACCACCGGCAAGACCACCGCGCTGCTCCAGGTCGGCCGTACCTGCCACCTCGCCCACACCCGCCGCGCCCACCCGGGCGACACCAGCGTGCCCGTCGCCTACGTGCTGGTACCGCCCGGCGCCACCGCCAAGACCCTGGCCGCCGAGTTCGCCCGCTACCTCGGCATCCCCGTGGCCGCCCGCATGACCACCGCGCAGATCACGACCGCCGTCTGCCACACCTACACCACGGCCGGCGTCGCACTCGTGCTGATCGACGAGATCCACCGGCTCAACCCGCGTACCTCCAGCGGCGCGGAGGCCGCCGACTGGCTCAAGGACCTCACCGAACGTATCGGCGCCACATTCGTCTACGCCGGCATCGACGTCACCGCCAGCGCCGTTTTCAGCGGAGTACGCGGCGCACAGCTGGCCGGACGCGCCTCTTTGATCGACTGCGGAGCGCTGCCCGCCCGCGCCGGCCACCGCGAGCCGTTCCGCGAGCTGATCACCGCCCTGGAAGCGGCCCTCGACCTCACCGCGCACCGCACCGGCAGCCTGCCCAGGCTGGCGCCGTACCTGCACGAACGAACCGCCGGACGCATCGGCAGCCTCTCACGCCTGATCCGCCAGGCCGCCATCGAAGCCATCTGCGAAGGCACCGAGCGCATCACCAAGACCCTGCTGGACACCATCGCACTGGACCACCTCGCCGAAGAGCACTACCGGCCCCGAACCCCCGCCCGCCGCACCCGCCCCGGCCGGTGACCGCCCCCACCCAGGCCCGCCCCATGCCCGCGGTGCGGCCCGGCACGATGTGGCCCAGCCCGCCCGGCGCGCTGCGCGTGCGACCGCTGCCCCGCGAAACGGCAGCCTCCTACCTCACCCGCCTCGCCGCCGCCTACCACCTCTCCCCCGCCCACCTCCTGGACGGCCTGCACATCACCGCCACCGGCACCCCCGCCGCCCCGCACGCCACCGAACTCCACCTCAGCAACGAAGCCGCCCGCCGCCTGGCCGCCTTCACCCGCATCCCGCCCGCCCACCTCAACCGCGCACTGACCCGCCGGCCCCCGCCCGCCACCATCGCCACCGCCCCCACCGCCACCGCCCGCTGGCAGCCCCTCGTCCCCGCCGTGCAGCCCCTGCCGGCCTGCACCGCCTGCACCCTGCGCCGCCCGCCCCACCACGCCGCCCCCGCGTGGATCCACCCCGCGCCCGACCGGCCCCGGGCCATGATCTGCACCCGTCACCATCAAGCCTCCAGCGACCCCCGACAGCGCATCCCCCTCGACATCCGGACCCTGCCCGAACTCACCCACGCCCGCCTCACCGCCCGCCGGCCGCCCACCACGGCTTCCCTGAGCTGGGCCACCACGATCACCACCCGCTGGTACGACCACCACCAGCACCTCCACACCCGCTGGCACACCCGCCTGCACCAGCTCACCACCGCCAACCCCCACCTCACCCACAGCCCGGCCTCCCCCGCCCTGACCTGCCGGACCCTGATCACCTACCCCGAAACCCTCACCCTCGCCACAACCCTCGACCGCCTCCCCCGCCACACCCCCCTGACCCGCACCCAGCAGACCGCCTTCCTCCACCACCTCGCCCGCCGCCTCCACCTGACCCGCCTCGCACCCGCCGACCACGACCTGCTCTGGCAACGCCTCACCACCCGCTGAACCAACCCACACCCCACACCGCCCCAGCCCTCACACAGCCGGCCAGCACCGGTACCTATAGACGCGCCAACCACACTGAGCAAAAACCACCACCCCGCTCAGCACACTGCGCAACACCAAACACCCAGCTCAACCCACGTATCCCCCGACACCGGACACCCGGTTTCGCGTAAGCCCCACCGACTGATCAGAACTACCACCCAGTACGACTGAACAACAGCAGGCCACAATCAAGATCAATAAGCACACCATCAGCTACGCCATAGGTGTGGCACCGGGTCGTCGGGCTGTCGGCCTGAGCCGGAGTAGCCAGCGTCATCCCGCCGAGAAGGACCGAGGCGCCGACGGCAGAAGCGACGAGTGCGTTGCGTGCGATCATGTTGAGTTCTCTCCATGAAAGAGGGCCACGGCGTAGGAGAGGCTCACCTCTTCCAGAGGAGATCTCTGCGAATTAAGCAGCATGAACACGCTCGTCGCTGCTGAATTCAGTAACCTGTCACATCAGTTACTACCTGACGCCGATAACTCAGAGTCGAGCACTCGGAGGCAGCGTCCCTCAACTTGTCACGCACAGAACAGAGCCTAATTTTCACTGAGTGGAATTCGCGCACCGCGATGAGTTTCGGCTACTGAAAATGGAGAGAGGGAGGTAGCGGCCGCGCCGCAATTGTCGAAGGCATCCCAGGCTTGCGTCGAGGGAAGTCCGGGCGACAGGTGACGTCTCCCTGCTCGCGCACGCGTCGGTGAAGGCCCGGTGAAGCCGTACGCGGTCGCGTGCACGCCTGAGGGGGTGGGAGCGTTCTCTCCTCGCGGGACACGTCTGTGGTGGCGGTCGCCAGAGGCCCCGTGCCGCTCACGGCGCGCAGCTTGTCGACCGCGGCCACGTTCCCACTGCGCAGTAGAGTCGAACGGGTGAACCGTAACGACGATCTTGACGCGCCAGGCACTCCCGATCCGGAACTGGCGATGCTAACTGCCGTACAGGCAAAGCGTCTTCGAGCACTGGCTGCCCCGTACGTCGAGGGAGGTCACCACTCCCCCCTGCACAACTTGGCGCACCTTTGTCGCCGGGTGCCGGAGGACCGTTGGCCCGCGCTCGTGGAGTCCCACTTCGCCAATTTGCGGCAGGCGAGTCGCGGTGGCGAGAGCGCTGCGGAGTTGCTGGCTGGTGTGTATGCGCGGCTGCTGCCCGTCGATTCCTTTAACGCGGAACTGGCCGGCGCTTTGAGCTACGCGCGTGTGGTGGCCGACGGGCTCGTCTTCGCCTATGCCCTTGACGGGCCCACCGCCGTGCGGATCCTCACCGACGTCGACGTGAACCGCGCCGGTCTGGAGGAACTGGGGCAGGCGGCATTCGCGAACCTGATGGGCGTGCCGGTCGAACACGAGGAGGTTGCCATCGAGGGGCGGGCGCTGCTGCACTCCGTCTACGGCGACTCTCCGTTCGTTGCGAGCAAGGCGCTGTTCCTGTCCGAACTGGCCCAGCAGGTGACCGGTGAGCCGCTGCCGAAGGCCGGGGCTCTTGTCGTTGTGCCGACCCGGCACCTGCTGGCGTACCACCCCATCGTCGATGGGTCCGTGGCCGATGCCATCAATGATCTTGCTGCCTACGCCCTCGGTGCTTACGAGGACGGCCCGGGTGCGCTGTCGCCGCGGGTCTACTGGTGGCACCAGGGCGGCCTGCAGTCTCTGACCGTGATCGACCACGCCACCCGTACCTTCTCCCTGCAGCCGCCGCCGGAACTGCTCGGCCTGATGAAGGGCCTGGTGCGCCTCGACCAGGCTGGACGACTCGCCAGCCGTGCCACGGCCAAGGCCCCTGACATCGGCGCGCTCACACACTCCACCGCCGAGTCGATAGCCCGCCTTGCCCAGGACCCGGCAGGCCTGAGCGGTGCCTTTGCTACGGCTGTCCAACTCTGCCAAGCCCACTGCGCCCCCGACCCCCGGGTGGCCCACATCGACACGTGGGATGCGTGGGCGACCGCCACGCAGCTGGGATCGGCACTGTTCACCGGCGCGCGGCCGCAGCAGTGTCGTCTGGGCGAGGACCTCGTGGCACAGTTGCCCGCCATCGAGGCCGAACCACCGGCGGACGCTCGCGCGTGGCTGGACGCGTTCTACCTCTCGGTCATCTGCCGCCAGCACGACCGGGCCGACCGGCTGTGCCGGACACCGCTGGAGGTACTGCGTCAAGACGACTCCGTCGACGAATACGTCCTGCACTGGATCGACACGCTGCAGACCTACTGGTCCAAGCGCCCCATGGACGATGTCGTGCAGAAGCTGCTCGCCACCATGAAGACCTCCGCACCTGACGTCATTACTCGCGCGCCGAAAGACTTCGTGGACCTGATCGACTACCAGCCGGCAGCCCTCTTCCACCGCCTGATCACACGCGAACACGACCTCTTCGCCGAGGCACTGCACCGATCTCTGGAGCACCACGGCAGCTACTGGGGAGACTCTGCAGCGCCGCGTTCCCAGGTGGCGCTCGGACCGCTGGCAATGGCGAGCCTGGCCTACGACCACGGTTTTCCCATCGATCCGCACCAGCCGCACCTGCCCGCGTACCTGCTTAACCGCGAGCGGATCGAGGAGCTTCCCGGCTGATTCCGGACGTCTGCTCCATCGGCGAGAAGGCCAGGCCGTCAAACCTGCCGCCGGAGAAGCAGGCGATGCCGAACTCTGCGCCGATGCATACACCAGTTGGGGGACCATGCCAGCCGTTATCCCGCCAGTGCATTGAGCTCTCTGCCTGTAGGTGGAGGCCACGTATTCCCTGGTGAGGGACCTAATGCAACAGTCAGCATATGCAACAGTGCTGTTGCCCTTGAACGGCGTCCTGCAAGCGTGGCGTCACGTCAGTTCTGTAGCAAAGATCGCCGTTCACCTGTCCGACGGGCGGCCTAGCCCCTACCGTAGGGCGACGTGTCCTCCGCATCTGCACCTCCGACTGGCGGGCCCCCGCCACCGGACCGACGGCAGCAGCTGCGGGCACGATGGGCCGCCCGGCACGCCCTGCCACGGTTCGCCTTCTGGCTGCTCAGCCGGGGCACCATCGTGCTGGCGGTATGCGCGGGGCTATATGTGCTCAACGGGTTCCTAATCGGCTGGGCAAACTCTTACGAGGTGATGACCGGGATCACCTCGCCCGCGGAGGCCCATCCCCAGTGGTGCGCCTGGCCGTTGTCCCTCGCGGGCTGGGCCGCGATCCCCGCCATCATCGGAGCGGCGGCTGGTTACGTCATCACCGAGCAGATCCAGGCCCACCAGGCACGCGAACTGAGCGACGTCCTGGATGAACTGCGCCGTCTGGCCGATCGCTGGCCCTCTCCCCTCCTCCGGGAGCGGCTCGTGATCACCCTGCATGACGTGTATGAGCAGGGCAGCGAGGCCGTCAAGGCCGCGGTCCTGGCCTACGGCGCCCGCCACCCCCTCGACGGCGCTGACGCCGAACCGGACTGGAGTTGGGCAGAGAAACACTTCACCTACCTGATTGAGGCCATCATGGGAACGGCAGCACCCCCGCAGGACAGTGCCGCAGCCACCGTGCGCCGGGCCAAAAACGAAGCCATCGGATTCCTGTTGGCGGTCAATACCCGGCCGGACTACCGCTGCCCCATCTGCGTCAAGCGGCAACGGCGCTCACTGTGATCCACCGGCATACCCTGGAGACGTGGTGACGGACGCAGAACGGGCCGAGCACGCAGCCCGCCTACGCGGACTGCTCTCCCTCGCCTGCCCGGACGCCTCTGCCACGGCCATCGCCGCCACCGCAGAAGCCATCGCGCAGCAGGCGGGGGAACCTCCCCACGAACCAGTCTCCCAAGCCGCTCAACTGAGCCAGCCCATACCTCCATCCGCCGCTGGGGGGCACTCTCGGCGCGCTGGTTCCGAAGCGACTCGGTCCGGCGGCCGGACTGTCACGACGGACGGGACGCGAGTACGCGACGTGGTCCGTGACGTGGTGGCCGAGGTGGCTCCGGAGGAACTGCCGCTGGTGGCGGGGTTGGCCTGGCTCGACGACGCCACGGCCGTACGGCGGCTGCGCAGCCGTGTACTGCGGCGTGATTCGCCCCTGGGCTTCGGCCTCGGCGACGCCGCGCTGGTGACTCCTGTGGTGTGGCTGGGGGTAGACCAGGCGGCGCAACAGTTGGTGGGTGCCGCAGCGGACAGCGCGGCCAGCCGGGCGAGATCTGCGCTGCGCAAGCTCTTCCGCAAGCCAGCCGAAGCCGTGACAGTTCCACCACTGCCCCGTGAACAACTGGCCCAGGTGCGGGAGTCGGTGCTGGAGATGGCCGCGCAGCGCGGCCTGGAAGAGGAGCGCGCGTCGACAATCGCCGACGCAGTGGTCGCCAGGCTGGCTCTGCCCGGGCCAGGCGGAGGATCCCAGACGAGAGCTGACCGGTCCGGCCACGGCGAGACGTGATGGTCGGCGTCCCTCTCTATTCCTCCGGCTCCTCCTGGGCGTCGCCGATGGCGGCGCGGAGGTCGTGGAGGTTCCGCAGGACCTCGATGAAGGCCGACTCGGCCCGGCCAAGGGCCCGCCGGACGCCTTCCACGTCACCGTCCCCTTTTCCGGCCTATGAGAGTGCTGTTCGTGATGTCCGTGAAGGGCTGTGACCGGGGACATCGCGGCCTCGTTTGCCGACCGGCGTCGTGATGTTCGCGATGTCAGCACGGTCGGCATGGAGGACACGTGGCACAGAGGCACAAGAAGATGCTGCCGGAGGGGGCCCGCGAGGTCCTGCTGGAGGAGGTGAACTCGGCACGCGACCGGATGACCGTGGAATGGCTGAGCGACGGCGGCCTCCGCATCGGCGAGTTCTGCGGCCTGCACCTGGTCGGCGATGGCCAGGAGCTCGGCGGCGCCTCGGCCTAGGTGTATTGATCACGAGCGTTGTTAACAGCCGCTCGGCTTGATCAATGGCGAAGACCTCCGGTGTGGTGGAGGTGTCGAATCTGCACCGCACGGAGGTCTTCATGTCCCACCGTAATGCCCGGCTGACCGTCTTTGGCCGGCGGCTGCTGGTCGAACGCATCCGCTCCGGACGTCCCGTCGCTCATGTGGCTGCTGAGATGGGGGTGTCACGGCCCACGGCCCACAAGTGGATGCGCCGGTGGCGGGCAGAAGGCGAAATGGGCCTTGAGGACCGCTCCAGCCGACCACACACGACTCCGCACCGCACCAGGCCCGACATCGAAGACCGTGTCTGCACACTGCGGCAAACCCGCAAGCTGGGACCGGCCAGGATCGGACCGATCCTGGCCCTGCCGGCCTCCACCGTGCACCGCATCCTGACCCGCCACGGCCTGCACCGCCTGGCCTGGCTCGACCGGCCCACCGCCCAGCCCATCCGCCGCTACGAACGGTCCCGGCCCGGAGAGATGGTGCACGTCGACATCAAGAAGCTGGGCAACATACCTGACGGTGGCGGGCACAAGGTCCTCGACCGTCGGCAAGCCACGGACAACAAGCAGGCCACCACCAGCGCCCGCAAGAGCGGCAAACCGCCGATCGGCTACAGCTACATCCACTCCGCCGTCGATGACCACTCCCGCCTGGCCTACAGCGAGATCCTCACCGACGAACGTCAGCACACCGCGATCAGCTTCTGGCGACGAGCCCAAGCCTTCTTCGCCTCGCACGGCATCACCGTCGAGCGCGTCCTGACCGACAACGGCTCCTGCTACAAGTCCAAGCTCTTCACCCAGGCCCTGACCGCGGCCGGCATCGCCCACAAACGCATTCGGCCCTACCGGCCACAAACCAACGGCAAAGTCGAACGCTTCAACCGCACCCTGCTCGACGAATGGGCCTACCTCCGGCCCTACGCCAGCAACGACGAGCGCACCGCCGCACTGGACACCTTCCTGCACAACTACAACCACCACCGCAGCCACACCGCACTCGGCGGCAAGCCACCCATCAGCCGTGTGAACAACGCTCCAGGTCAATACACCAGGCGCTTCATCTCGTGGACGGTGAAGATCACCCGTTGATGGGGGACGGCCTTCTTGATGGTGCGGGCGAAGTCCATCGCCTTGACGAACTCCGGCCGCACCTTGATCCGGGTACTGATCTTCTCCGAGAAGACCGGGTCACACCCGGCCTCCGCCAGGGCGTCGAGCTGGCTGAGCGGGTGGCGGGCCTGCAGGTAGGCGCCGATCGCCGCGTCCAGCGCGTCGCCGTCGACGCGTTCGAGCAGGCGGCGGACAGTTGCGGGGTGCGGTACGGCCCGCTGTCCGGTGAACGGGTCGGCCGTGAAGCCCAGGACACCGAGGGCGTGCCGCGGGACATCCGAGATCCACTCGCCGACCGCGATGAGCGAGCGGGCGCCGGCCAGTACCGCCGCCGCTGCCCCGCACAGCAGGGCCGGCGCCGGGTAGCGTCGTCCCCGGGCATCGCGCGGGTCGGGGACGACGGCCAGGAATCGGCGCAGGTCAGCGGCATCCTCCGGGGCGAGCGGGGCGGCATGGGCAGTCAACTGCTCCAATGCCGGGGGCATAGGGGATGATGTTCGGGCAGGCACGGTCTTGCTCGGTTCTCATGGGTCTCGACAACCACATGATCACCGGCCCCGTGCCTGCACTGCTTTCCCATCCGATTCGCCACAGAACGACCCATGACGATGCATCACTCATGAGAACCGCGAATCGGACACTTCTCGATCATGCAATGACCCTGCTACGAGCCCTGACCGAGTCGCAGCAGCTTGCGGCCCCCCGATCATGCTCGACCCCAGACCAGACAGGGCGCCGGCCAAAACTGCTCCACCGCCTTGGAGGTACGGAAGATGGATCCAAGCGTAGGGCTGCCCGCTTCGGGTGCGGAGGATCCCGCTTAGACGTTCACTGGAAGTGGTGAACTTCCATCTCTCGTCCAGAAGCGGAGATTGATGTGACACGAATC
Source organism: Streptomyces nigrescens (assembly GCA_024349765.1). Classification (GTDB taxonomy): domain Bacteria; phylum Actinomycetota; class Actinomycetes; order Streptomycetales; family Streptomycetaceae; genus Streptomyces; species Streptomyces endophytica. The sequence continues at coordinate 985,256 of AP026074.1, forward strand.
GATGTCGCGCAAGGCGTCTCGACAAGGGCGGTAATCCTCGGGCCATATACCTGGTCTGGTGGTACTGCGGATCCATTGTTTCCAGGTCTAAGCAAGTTCTTTGCGGTAAGGATCCTTCGCCCGGTCAATGGCGTGCCGCAAATCCTCCAGGCCTTGACCGTCACGGCAGTTGCGAGCCAGCACGAGGGCATCCAGGCTGTGGGCGTTACAGACCTCAGTGTCATCACGGAAACTGATGGACACATTGGGGTCAACTTTAATGTCGCCAACCTCCACGGATTTAACACGCTCTACGAGTTCAGTTACTACTTCTCCATGATTGTTCCTGAATGACTTGCTGGCGACGGAGTTTGGTGACAGATTCAACACCTCATTGAAAGGGGAGATTGAGGTGATAAGAGCTGCTGTTGCACAAGGGGTTTCGACAAGGACAGTGACCCTCGGCCCCTATACCTGGCACAGGATCGACCCATTGCCTCCAGGGCAGAGCGTCGTCCTTTGGCACAGGATCCTTGGCTCGGTGAGTGGTTACTCGCAGATCCTTCAAGCCCTGACTATCACGGCCGTTCCCCCCAGTACCCTTGAGGAGGGAGCCATGGGCGTTACTGATCTCCGTGTCATCACGGAACCCGATGGGGCGATCGGCGTCAACTTCACTGCCACCAACGTCCACGCTGTGAACCCTAGCGATCGATTCACCTACTGGGTTGCGATGAGGGTTCGTGAATGAGATTCAACGATGGGGTCGTTCGTTGTTCATAGCCCGAATGGTGGCATATGCGAGGCACGCCCGCTGATCGGGCGTGTCTGGTGCCCGAATCGATAATGCCTTCAGGCGAAAGGGAGACTGAGGTGACGCGAACCGATATCGCGCAAGGGGTTTCGACAAGAACAGTGATCCTCGGACCCTACGGCTGGCACAGCGGTACTGAAGGCCCATTGCGTCCGGGGCAAAGCAAATTCTTTGCGAAAAGGATCCTTAGCTCGCTCCATGGTGTTTCGCAGGTCCTCGAAGCCCTGACCGTTACAGCCGTTGCGCGTCCAGCGTCGGGCGTCCAGGCTGTGGGTGTCACCGACCTCTGTGTCGTCGAAGAAGCCAGTGGAGCGCTTGGTGTCAACTTCAATGTCACTAACCTGCATGCCTGGAATGATCTTTTTGCCTTCGACTTCCATATCGCTATTATCGTTCCTGAATAAGGGGATCCCGGGATGAGACTCTTCGTTGTCCATGATGCGGAGGGCAGGATCTATGAGGCGCTTACCTGTCCTTCGGACGTGCCGGCTCCGGGCCTAGCAACGGCTCCGGGTCGATATCTCACCGAGATGGAGCCGCCGGAAGGCTTTGCCGACGGTTCGAACTCCGATTTCATCCGCGAGTTCATGAAAACTCATCGGGTAGAGGTAACTGGTCAGAAGGCCATAGCTGTACGGCACTGAAGTCCCGCCTTTAAGGACTCCCACCCCGCCAGCGGGACATCCCGCTCGACCACCGCACCCGTGACAAGGCCCACCACCGCGACGAGATCCGACGATTGAAGGTCGCCGCGTTCTCCCACATCGACTACCCCGGCGCCCGCCAAGCCGTCGAGGTCGTGCGCTGGCGACGCGACCTGACGACCGAAAAGCTCACCATCGAGCGGGTCTACCTGATCACCAGCCTGGACGTCTTCGACGCCACCCCGGCCGAGCTCGCCGCCTGGATCAGAGGCCACTGGAACATCGAGAACCTCCTGCACCACGTCCGTGACCGGACCTTCCGCGAAGACGACTCCAAGGTCCGCACCGGCCACCTGCCCCGGACCATGGCCAGCCTGCGCAACCTCGCCATCAGCGTCTTCCGCCAGGACGGCGAGACCAACATCGCGGCCGCCCTCCGTCACACCGGCCGCGACCACCAGCGGCCACTACGAGCCCTCGGCCTCACCTGACGAAACCGGACACTTCTCGATCATGCAATGACCCTGGGTCTGGACCGGCGCCGAGTTCGAGCACATCCGCCGACTCGGCCATCCTTCGCTGATCATTGCGGGCATCGACGTTTCCACGCCGCCCGCGGCCGGCACCGGACGGGAATTTATCTTCGACTTCCTCGGTGTCCATCTCGGTCTGAACGGCAACGGCGTCACCATTCACTACGCCGCCGACATCCCAACCGAGCAGATCGTGGACGTTTGCCACCCCGGGCATCCCGAGTACGACCGGTACGCACATTTCCCTAAGTCGTAGTCGGGCCGCACCTTAACAAGTCGGCGCCGGTAGCGCTGACGGCTGCTCCATTGATCCCCGACGCCGGACGAACCTCACGAACCTTCGGGTACTCGTCAGGCAGCGGAATACCTCACTTTCCGCCACGTGGCTCACGGACGATCTGGATTCGAGATGAAAGGCCATCTCGCGGTGTGTCCCTGCCGCGCTCCTGTGACGGTTCGTATGCATCATGAGGTATTTCTGGAGGCGAGCCGTTGGCAATGGTTCTCAGCTGACAACCTTCCTGGCGAACGGGAGGCGGCGAACCAAGAAGGGATGCCGGGTGACGAACGACGAGTTTGATGCCTTCCTCCGATACCTCGCCGAGGAACACCTTGAACGACGCCTTCCGATGACTCGGCGCAGACTCCGGCATCACTTCGAGGATGAGGTTGGCTGGACGCTCGACCGGATGCGTGAGGCTCACCAGGCGTTGAACTATATCCACGACACGATGCCGCGGGACGAGGACATCTACGAGACGTTCACGCTCGACGCGCTGGAGGAAATCATTGGGCACGCCAACCACGGTGTCCGCTTCCAGAACCGCTTGGCTGAGGATGCTGGGCTCATGGAGGTCATGGACGAATACTTCATTGACCTTGCTTCGGGGCTCCGCGCCGACCACCTTCCAAGTGTCGAGGCAGACATGCTCTCTACACTCGGATTTCCACGGGTTAGCGCTCACTTGCCAGCATTGATCTGTGCTCTCAAGATCTTCAGCCAGAAGCAGCGTCCTTATCTCAATGAGGTCCCTGTCAGTCAACAACTGAGAGACTTGGCTGAACTTCTCGAACAGGCGCGAGGGGAACACCAGGCAGCGGCTCACTCTGACCAGGAAGAGCCGTCGCTCCGGAAGCGCAAGCGTAAATGGTGGACGGGACTGGGCAAGGTTGTCTCTGGCAGCGCCATCTCGATTGCTGACATTGCGCTAGGTGCCGGGCTGATCCCCTTCGAGGTCTCACCGGAGACGCGGTCATGGGGAGCACTCTCGTCGGCGACGTTGGGTATCGGGCAGGTTATGGAGGGTGTGGGTGCGATCCGCGGCGAGTGAACTACTCCTGCCTCCGAGAGTCGGCGAGGTTCGAGCGGGCTTTCGGCAGGTTCACGCAGCCTGGCCGAGGCCGACAGCGGTCAGGTCCTGCTCGCGTAGCAGGGTGAAGTCGACGTCAAGCTTCGTTTCGTACGCCTCGGGCTGGATGCCGAGCTCGTGCGTGCTGTACTCGCCGAACCTGTTGATGTGCTCGGTCAGGTACGGCGAGATGTGGGCCAGGTCCTCCGGCTCGATCGTCCAGCCCTCCTCCAGCAGCTGCCGCACGATCTCCGCGATGTCCAGGGCGTTGTGAAAAGTGACCGCGTTCGTGAGCAGAGCGTTGAATTTCATCGCCTTCTCCTGCTCGACGGGGTCGTTGTCGGTGATGACGCCGCGGTTGCCGAAGCCGAGCCACTGGGAGAAGCCGTTGAACGCCTCGACCTTGTTGGTCGCCGCGCTCACCCGCCGCCGCAGCGGGGCGTCGGAGAGGTAGCGCAGCAGCTGCACGGTGCGGATCACGCGGCCGACCTCGCGGAACGCCGCGTACGTGGCGTTCTTCTTGGATCCTGAGCGCAGGCGCTTGAGCAACGTCGACGAGGAGATGGCGCCCTCGCGGACGGAGACGGCCGCACGCATCAGGTGCCGGAACTGGGACTCGATCAGGTCGAAGTCGACTGTGTTCTTGCCCGGCTCTCCGAACAGTGCGTCGATGTGCACGTACTCGGCTCTCTTCGCCGGCCGGTAGAAGGTCATGCCCTTCCAGTTCCTGATCCTGGGCATCAGGTCGAAGCCCAGCAGGTGGGCGAGTGCGAACACCGGCTGGGACTGGCCCTGGGTGTCCGCGTGCACGGTTGTCGGCTGCACCTCTGAGGTGTTCTTCAGCAGGCCCTCGATGATGTAGACGGCCTCCCACACCCCGCACGGGATGAAGTGCGTGAACAGCGCGATGTAGGTGTCGGAGATGTGGTGATAGGCGATGCCGCCCGGCTTCCCGTACCGCACGGACGTCTCGGCGAGCAGGTTGTCGAGGTAGGTGTCCATGTGGGTGCCGTCCGCCGCCGCTGTGGTGCCGTCGCCCCACGCCTGCGAGATGTCCAGGCGGGCGTGCGCGTTGACCAGGTCTGCGATCGCCTCGTTCAGCAGCACGATCGAGAAGTGCCGGTTCGCCGTGTATGACAGCTCGTGCCCGCTCACCCCGGGGATGTGGCGGGCGGCCTCGTAGGGGCCCATGTTGGTGCCCTTGACGAAGGTCGTGATGATGTAGCGGCCGAAGGGGTCGGCGAGCTTCGGCTCGTTGCCGGAGGCCGGTCCGAAGCGGCGCCACCACTCCACCCAGTACGCGGTCCTCGACAGAATCCCGATCAGCGTGCGCTCCGGCATCCTCGCCTTGATCTCCTGCTCCAGCCGCTTCGCCGAGGGCGTGAGCCCCTCCGCGCGGTGCGGCTTCAGCGACGGGATGCCCGTCTCCGGGCCGATGACCAGGCCTTCGTTATCCGGGTATCCGGCGTCCGCCGCTGCGGCGGCGCCGCGGAGCTTGTCCTCCAGCTGCCGGCGGAAGAACTGCGCGTCGAACCCGGCGGTCTCGCCCGGCTCGCACAGCCCGACCTCCACCAGATAGTCGGCCAGCTTGTCCTGCACCACCTCCCAGACCAGCAGCTGCTGGGACCAGTCGGCGTACTCCTCCGAGCCGAGAACCGCGACGTCGCCGCAGCGCAGTTCCTCGGCGAGATAGGTGAAGACCATCGCCTCGAAGTGCTTGCGGACGAACTGCCCGGTGCGGGTCTTGTCGACGACCACCTTGCGCCAGTTCTGGGTGGCGAAGGAGACGTCCACCTCCTTGCCTTCTTCGTCGAAGGCGGTGATGTACTCGCCGCGGGCGCCCTGGTGCCGCTGGGCGTGCGCGAGCGCGTCCAGCACCCGGCCGTCCTCCGAGGTAGCGGTGAACTCCAGCTTCTCGGCCAGGTCGAACATCACCGCCCGGTCCCGGCCGATCTGCCCGTACAGCAGCGGCTCCCACACGTTGCCGTGGTGGGCGGAGACCTTCTCGATCTGCTCGTACTGCCTGGCGAACCCGCCGAAGCCCTCCACCGTCTTCGTCACCGTGGCCAGGCCCCCGGCCTGCACGACCAGGGCCTTGACGAAGGCGAGCAGGGCCGGGGAGACCTTCCCGCCCAGCCGCCGGACCACCTCGTCGGCTGACGCCTCCTCATCCAGCCCCTCAAGGGCCGCCCTGGTCTCGGCGGTCATCTCCGCGGCCTTCGCGAGCGCCAGCTGGGCCGGGCCGTCGGCGTCGATGTCCTTGAGCACGACGCGGTAGTTCCCGATCAGGGCCTCGGTGATCTCCCGCTCGGCGAGCCGGATCTCCTCCAGCTCCGTCTTGGCCTTCTTGACCTTCGTGGCGACGCGCTTGCAGAACATCGTCGCCAGGTCGTCACGGACCCGCATCCTCGCCTTGTGGACCAGGCACGAGATCAGCGCGAGGCGCTTGACCGGCGTGTAGTCCCGCAGCGCCGGGGCGTCCCCGGCGTCCGCCTCCCCGGCGAAGTCGGTGATCTTCCGTGCGGCGACACCGTCCATCCACACCGCGCTGTCGCCGAGGCCCTCCAGCCACTCCATGCGTTTGGTGAGGTTCTTGAAGTGTGACCAGCTCGGCCCCTTGGCAGGCTTCTTCAGCCGGTTGAACAGCGTCGTGCCGTCCGCATCGCGCTCCTCCAGCAGCCGCAGCAGCTCGGTGCGCTGAAGGGGGCTCATGCGGTCGTGGATGCCTTCGCAGATCGAGGCGTTCACCTCGGTGCGGATCTTCGAGGCCATCTTGTCGAACGTGGAGAACCCCGGCAGCTCCAGCCCGGCCTCCACCACCTTCTCCAGCGCAATGTTGATCAGGTCCGCCGGCCGGTTCTTCGCCGCGGCCTCCTTGCGGATCGACTGCTCGGCGATCCGCCGGGCCTCCGCCTGGTCATACGCCACACCGACCCGCTTGCGCACCAGGCCCCGGTGATGCTTCGCGGTTCGCTCCGCCCGGTACACCGGCAGCGTGCCCTCCGGCAGCTCCACCTGCCGCCGCACGAACTCCACCACCTGATCCGGCACATCCTCCAGCGCCGGGAAGCACCCCATGCGCTGATACGACTTCAGCATCAACAGCAGGGCCAGCAGATGCTCATCCCCGTCTGTCGCCCCGGCCGCCCACTCCAGCTCATCGGAAGTCGGCGAGAAGAACAGATGCAGCTCGTGCGCGGTGATCAGCCGCTTGAACCGCGGATACGCGGTCCGCTCGATCGAGGTCACAATCCCGCCCCGGGCCAGACGACAGCTCAACATCACCACCAACGACACTGATCCGAACGGGTGACGGGCCGGACCCTTCAGAGCTTCAAGATCAACTCATTGCCCCTTTGACCCCTACCTGGGTCACACCCCCTCCGGGTCGAAGAGCGGCTCAGCCCCCAAGGCCACCAGGGCCCGATAGATCTGGTCTGCGCTCACCGGGTGCTCGCTGTGCCTGGATGTCGTCGTACTTCTTCTTGCGCTCCTCGAAGGTGTCAGCGGACTGGGGTGGGCCGGTCTCTTGGCTTCGTTCTTCGCGGCCTGTTCCTGGAACAAGTCCTTGAGGCCGGGGTGCTGGTAGGTGAGGTGCCAGGGCTTGAGGCCGGCCTCGATAGCGAGCTGGGTGACGTTGAGCCGTCCGTTGGACCGCTGCGGGGTGTCGGCGAAGAGCCGGTTCATCGCGGCGATGATCGCCCGCCGGACCGTGTTGGCAGCGCAGTTCACGATGCTCGGCCACTGAAGTCTGGGCACACGGGTAGCGGCGGTGCCTCCCGGATTCGTGAACGTCGACTTGGCCGCCATCGGGGGCCTCCCGCGCTCATCGCCAAGCGACTCCCCTTCCCGTCCCGTGCACAAAGCCACCGCCGGAAATGACGCCCTTGAGCCTTCACGGACACAGGCACAGAGGGTGCGTCCGGACAACGGCGTGATCAGAGCCCGAGTGCAGTGTCAGGTCGGCAGAAGGGGCAGGCTTCGACGCCGGAGGTCAGGGCCTCGGTTGCCTGGCGGCGGGTGATCGCTTTACCGGTGGCTGCCGGGCAGTGCCCTTCGTGGACATAGAGCGGGCGGCCGTCCCCCGCCGCCCGGGCGGGCTGGAGAAGCCAGTCCGGCTGCGGAGGTGGAATGGGCTTGGGACGGCTGGCCTCGTAGCGCTTGACCTCTTCGATCCGTGTGTGGACGGCTCTCAGCTGCAGCCGGAGCCAGTACTCCAGCGTCTGGAGCCGATCCAGGTCCGGGGGAAGAGAGTCGTTCACGGTTCGAGTGTAATGCGTGTTCGAATATTAGTTCGATACCGTGAGGGGGGAGGTATGCGATGAAGGGACATGAGCCGGCCGAGGCGAGCATCTTGCATCTGCGGTGTCGCCCCGATACCACCGAAACCGCCTTCCGCGAGGTCCTCGCGCTGCTGGAGGAGTTCTCCCCGACGGTCGAGGCCTTGCCGCCGTCCGCCGCGCTCGTTGATCTGCGCGGGGCCGTGAGGTTTTTCTCCCGTAGCCCGTACCAGCTGGCCGAGACCATCCGCCTGCGCGCCTTGGCCCGGCTCGGAGTGGACACTCGCATCGGGGTGAGCTCGACGTACACCGTCGCTGCCATGGCGTCGGCGCTCCCAGGCTCCAAGGGCGTGCGCCTGGTCCCGCCGGGCGAGGTGACCTCACTTCTCTGGCCACTGGAAATCGAAGCCCTCCATGGAATCGGTCCGGTCCAGGCCCGAACGCTTCGCGGCTACGGTCTGCACACCATCGGTGCCCTCGCGGCGATGCCGACCTCGACCGTCGTCCGGCTCCTCGGAGGGCGGGCGGGACGCCTCCTTCACGAGCGAAGCCACGGCCATGACCCACGTCCCGTGACACCCCGGCGCCTGCCACTGTCCGCCAGCGAACGCATCCACTTTCCGCACGACACCCTCGACCCCGCCGCCCACCGGGCTGCCCTGCTGGACCTCGTGGTGACCCTCGGAACCCGGCTACGCGCCCAACGTCTGGCAGCCACGACCATCAGCGTCACCATCACCCTCGCCGACCGGTCGACGGTGACCCGGTCGCGCCGGCTACCCGAAGCCAGCTTCCACACCGAGGACCTCCGCTCCCCCGCTTACCGCATCCTCGATTCCTTTGCCCTGCAGCGAGCCCGCGTCCGGCAGATCGCCGCCCGTGTCGAGATGACAGAGGCCCATCGCGTCGCCCGCCAGATATCACTCGATGACACCAGGGAGTCCCGACTGCTACTGGAGCCAGTGATCGACAAGGCGAACGCTCGCTTCGGCCCGGGCACCGTGGGCCCAGCAGCTACGTATCGGCATGCAGCCGATCACGCGCTCCGCACCTGAACACGCAGATGCACGGCATGGCGAGGCTGCCGACAGGGCTGCGCACCCCGACGGCCTGGCGCCGCACCGTCTCTGGGCGGGAACAATCGAATCTGATCATCGCGGTAGGACGGCCGCCGCAGGCTCGCCCCCTCGGGCCGGTTCGTCTGGATGTGAGGGCGGCGGGCGGCATAGCCTGAAGGCACTTGTGAAGGGCAGTTCCACATGCCGAGTCCCACCGTGAAGATCTTCCTTTCCTTCGGCCTGGTCACGATTCCGGTAGCCGTGTACAGCGCCTTCGACCCGACGGCAAGGGTGGCTTTCGTGCGCATCCACACCAAGGACACCGGCCGCGTACGCAACCAGCCGGTGTGCTCCCGTGAGGGCGTGGAGGTGCCACTGGCCGAGATTGGTCGCGGATACCCGACCGACAGAGGCGTCGTCCCTCTCACAGATCGTGACCTTGAGGCACTCCCCATCCCGACAGCGAAGACATTGACGATCTTGGCGTTCGTCGCCGGCGAAGACATCGATCCACTCCTGTTCGGCCGAGGCCACTACCTAGCGGCCGATGGACCGCAAGCGGTCAAGCCCTACGTGCTGCTGCGCGACGCTATGGAACGACACCGTCGGGTCGGACTGGGAAAGGTGGCCCTTTACGGCCGAGAGACGCTGGCGATGGTCCGGCCTCTGGGGGCTGCCATGGCCATGCAGGAGCTGTTGTGGCCGCACCAGATCCGCTCCATGACTGGGGTGCTGCCCCACCGGCAGGTGTCCATCAGCGCCAAGGAGCTAGCAGCCGCAGAGGAGCTGATGGACAGCTACGGGCCACTGCAGAAGGAAGACGTTCAAGACCGCTTCCGGGCCGAGTTGGAGGAGTTGGCCGCAGCCAAACTCGCCGAGCGTGAACCGCACTTCGCCGGCGAAGCCGAGCCGGCCCCCAGCGGCCCGGTGGCAGATCTGATGGGAGCGTTGCAAGCGAGCGTGGCCCGCGCCAGGGCAGCACGTGGAGAGGATGAAGAGGCCCCTGCCCCCTTGATGCCTCCGAAACCGCAGAAACAGCACACAGGCGGGCAGGCTGCAGAGCAATCCGAGGCATCCGGTGGGGACGGCCAGTAGGACGCACCCCTCGCAGCAACTGCAGGACCACGGCTGAACGCCCCCTCTCCACGGTGGTGCGCGTCCGAACCACCGCCAATTCGCAGCCTGTTGTCAGACCGTGGCGCCACCATGGACGCAGACCACATCTGGAGGTGCCATGGGAGAGCGCAGCGGTGAACCGTGGAGTGCTGCGGAATACGCGCAGCTGGCGGGTGAACTAGGCGGGGGCCAGGACGCCGAGACGATTGCGATAGCGCATGCGCGGACGCCCAGCGCGATTCGCGCGGCTGCTGCACGCATGATCCCGATCGAGGAGAAGGTCCGTTCCCGAGACGCCCCGCGCTGGCTGGCGGAGCGCCTGCCTGATGGTTACGACTGGGAGGGCGTCCTACGGGCGCGTTTGCTGGACGAGGGCATCCGCTACTGGAGTGCAGAGGAAGATACGGCACTTGCGGAGGCATGGGCGGCGCGGCGTGCGTTGCCGGAGCTCGCCCGGCGATTTCAGTGCGACGAGTTGGCAGTCGTCCGGCACCTGACGAGGCTGGGGTTGGCAGAGAGCCTCGTCGCGGTGGTGAAGCAACTAGGGGCTGAGCCCGGGGGCATAGTGGAGCTGCGGTACAGGCTGGCCACCGATGCCCAAGGCGTCCAGCTGCATGTTCTTGTAGCGCAGCAGGGTGACGGGGAGTTGCACGTAAGTGTGCACCCGTCGCCCGAGGCCGCCGAGGAGGCCCGGGCGCGTGTCCAACCTGCACCGGGAGCTGATCTGCCGTGGTTGGTCGCCGCACGTGCTCCGGGAGCGTTGGACGGGCCACTGCGCAGCAACTCCCGGTCGGGCACCGCGCCCGTTCTGATTGCGCCTCCATCGGAGCATGGCCCGCAAGCGGAATGATTCCCAGTCCCAGCGATCATGGACAGCGAGCAAGGCACGCCTGACGCGACCATGGCGCCCGACTGCTGCGCTCCTGATTGCGGCCTTACAAACGCCCGGGGCTACGCCTCAGAGCCGTCCTGCATGCGGTGCAGCTCTGCGAAGAGTCCGTCGGTCGCGAGGAGGGCGTCGTAAGTGCCGGACTCTACAATCCGACCCTCTTTGAGCACCACGATGTGGTCGGCTACGCGAGCGTTGGCCAGCCGGTGGGTGATGACCAGCGCGGTGCGGTCGGCGGCGAGGGTCTTCAGGCGGCTGAAGACCTGGTGTTCTGCTCGTGCGTCGAGGGCGGAGGTGGGCTCGTCGAGGATCACGACGGGCGCGTTGCGGTGGAAGGCGCGGGCGATGGCGATGCGTTGCCACTGTCCTCCGGAGAGATCGTGTCCGCCCCACCAGGAGCGTGCGAGGGAGGTGTCCAGGCCGTCGGGCAGTTTCTCCAGGACCGTGTCAGCGCCGGCCAGCTCGGCTGCCGCATACACAGCACGGTCCCCTTCCGGGCGGGGCTGGCCCAAGGTGATGTTCTCCCTCGCGGCGAGGGGCCAGCGGGTGTAGTCCTGCGGGACCATGGCGGTGGTGCGCCAGACGGTTGCGGGGTCGAGGTCGATCAGGTCGTCGTCGTCCCATGTGACTGTTCCGGCCGTGGGGAGGTAGAGCCCGGTTAGTAGTTTGGCCAGGGTGGTCTTGCCGGAGCCGTTCTCCCCGACGAGCGCGACGATCTGTCCGCGCCGGACGTCGAGGTCGACACTGCTCACGGACGGGTTCTCCTTGCCCGGGTAGGTGAAGGTCAGGTTTCGTGCCCGAATCACCTCTGGTCCGTTGGGCGGGGCGCTCTTGATGCCGCGGTGCATGGTCCATTTGCCGGCGTCGTCGAGGAAGAGGGCCCAGTCGGTGATGTAGAGGCTGGTGGCGAACAGGCGGGCGGAGGTACGCACGCTGCCGGTCAGTGCGGTGTTGGCGGTGCGGACGCCCAGGACGGTGGTTGCCGCGGTGGCGACGGCCATGCGGCCGGTGAGGGTGAGGTAGAGGATGCCGGCCCAGACGGTGGCCAGCGCGAGGGTGGCGAGAAGGTCGCCCGTGCCTTGGGTGAGGGCTGCGCGGCGGGCTGCGGTGATCTGCTCGGTCTCCAGGCGGGCGGAGATGATGCGGTATTGCTGCAGCAGGAAGCTGCCCATGGTTGCGGAGCGCAGTTCGGTGGCGGTGCCGCGGTCGGTTGTGTATTGCGCCAGCACTCGTCGCAGGCGGGTGTCGGCGAGGCTGCGGTGGGCGGCCTCGTGGTCGAGTCGTGCGGCTCGTACCGCTCCCCACACGCGGGGGACGACGGCCAGGAGCAGTAGCGGCAGCAGGGCGAGGTTGAGGGTGGCGACCACGCTTACTGCGGCGATGAGTTGTGCGCAGGCGGAGATCAGGCTCTGGGCACCGGTGATCAGCTCTGGCATGCGCTCTGCGCCCTGCGTGGCAGCGAAGCGGCCGTCCTCGAAGGTGGAGTGTTCGTAGGCGCCCAGCTCGGCGTTGACGGAGTCGGTGATGACGGCGAGGTCGGCTTCGCCGTTGACCTTCGGCGCCAGGCAGTTGGCGGAGAGTCGGGCTCCTGCATCGGCCAGGTAGCTCCCGCAAGCCGTGGCGGCGACCACAAGCAGGGCGGGCAGCGCCTGGTCCAGACGGTGTGCCGCGGTGCCGGAGGCGAGGAGGGCTGCCAGGAGGGTGGAGGTGGCCCGCAGGGCAACGGCGGTAAGGAGTGCGCAGGCGATGGTGCAGGAGGTGAGGAGAAGGACGGCGCGGCGGTCGGCGCGCCAGCTCAGCAGCCAGGCGCGGCGGAGGGCGGCGGGTAGACGGGTGGCGATGGCGCGGGTGCTGATGCGGGTGTTGTCGCCGGCGTGTGCGTCTTCTTGCAGGCGCATGGTGGGTGGTGGCCCGGGTGCCGGGGCAGTGGAAGGTGCGTTGCCCGCAGGCGCGGTGGTGCCGGGGGGCGTCGTGGTGGAGAGCGTCACCCGACTCATTGGGGGGTAGCGCTGTGCGTGACCTCAACCGCATTAGGCAATGGCCGGCGCGTTGCTGCAGTTCACCGCCAAAGGAGGTCAATCACGCGACAGCGAATGCCACTCTTTCGAGTGAACCGGGGGCGGGTAGGGAGGCTCATATCCTGGCCCGCCCCCGGCGGTTCAGGGGGTGGTGTAGACGGGCGTCCACGGGTGGTCTTGGCCGCCGGCCTCTTCGGCGCCGATCGCTGTGCCGTCAGCAGTCATCACCCAGGCGTGGAATGCGGCTGGCAGTGCGCGAGCGCCGAGGACGAGGTGGCAGCGGCGGCCTGTCAATGCGGTGGCGAGGACCGTTGCCACAGCCCGTTCCTTGCAGTCGATCTGCCCGCGCCACCACGAAGGTTGGCAAGCGACCACGGCTTCATATGCTTGCCGGACGTCGCCGGGGTGCGCGGCTGGCAGGCTGCTGGCCGTCCGAGCGAGTGCGAGGCGGGCGCGCGTGCGCCACCGGTCGCGGGGCAGCAGCTTGAGCGTGAGGGCCGCCGTCATCGCGAGGCTGGCCCTCAGCCGCCAAGGCCACGGCGGGGGTTCTGGGGCGTGGATCATCTGCGTCATCGTCGCCTCCACCACCTGGTGCGTTTCGGGGGCCGGTCCATTACCAGCAGTCCCATGGCGCATAGCTGCTCGATGTAGGCGATGATGGCACTGCGGGTGGCGGTCAGGTCTCCCCCAGTGGGAATGGCGATCTCTTCGGCCAGGCCGTCGATGCTGCCGCGCAGGGTGATGGCGTCCCAGATGCGAGCGCCGTCGCCGTAGAACATCTTCCATTGGTCGGCGTGCAGGTCCAGCACGGCGGTTGCGCCGTCGCACCGGGCCCAGTGGATGTGGTCGGGGGGCGTCAGCATGCCTCCTCCAGCTCCAGCTTCGTGGAGTGGCTGCTCGTGGCAAGCCACTGCGACGTCATCGTCAGTCGCTGGAGGTCGTAGAGGGCCCCCGCGTGCGCTCCGCCGATGCCCGCGAGGGCTGCGAGTGCAGGTTCTGGGTCCAGCAGTCCGCTGGTCACCAGGGGGCTGGTGCGGATCAGGTGGGCCAGTGCCGCCTGGTTGTGGAGCATTCCGGCAGTGAGTTGTCGGCTGAAGGAGCCTTTGGATCGGCGGCTGGTCAGCCAGGTGGGCAGGGAGGGCAGCGCAGCTGCCAGAAGGGGCTTGAAGGTGGTCACGCCGTGCCGCTCGATCGGAGAGATCGCGAAGGCCGCGCGGACGACCTGGTTGTCGATGAAGGGGTGCACCTGTCGTACTCCCCACGCGGCAGCCAGCGGAGCTGTGTCCCGTGCGTCAGCTCCGACCAGGCGCAGAGACAAATGCTGCTCTGCCAAGTCCGCCCGGGCCGCCTTGTCAGCCGAGTCGGCGGCGCCGCGCAACAGGGCGGCGACCCTCTCGCGACCAAAAGGGGTGAGCCAAGTCGCCGATTGGCCAAGATGACACCACGACCACACGCCCGGCCGCCGGGCCTCGAAGTCACCGCGAGCCATGCGGCCTGCGGCGTCCTGGAGGGCTCCGGCGTGGCCGATCTCAGCGGCTCGGGTCACTGCTTGCCACAGCTCGCGCGGGGACCGGTTGCGGGCGCGGGCCCACCCCGTCACCTGCCGGCGGGCCGCTCGGCGGTCACCGCACTGCACCATTCCGATCCACGCGGCACTGCACGAATCCAGCACAACGTCGCCGCCGTTACCGGTGAAGTGCAGCGGCAGGCCAGCGGCCGGGCGCAGGTAGAGCTGCTGCTGCGCGGTGGTCAGGCTCATTGCGGCGGGTTGGTCGGTCACTGGCTGATTGGGTTGCCAGGCGAACGGCAGGTGAGCTCGCCCGCCCGTACCGACGTGCAGGGGTGCGTCCATGTGCTGGGCGACCCGGCGAGCGAAGGTGAGATCCTCGGCGCTGGTGAAGGCGTCCGCGTACGTGACCGCGCGGACCTCCCCGACCCGGGCGGCGAGGATCGCCACCGAGGAGGAGTCCAGACCGCCGGAGACGTCTGCCCCCGCACGGCCGCTGGCCTCCTGCATCCTCCAGTGCACCGCGCGTTTCAGGGCCGCACCGAAGACGGGGGCGCCCTCCGCCAGTGTGGCCAGCGGCTCGATGCCGCTCACGTCGACCAGTTCAGGCTGAGGCCCGCCCAGCAGGAGGCCAAAGCCTCCAGGCACTGCATACACCCCTTCGTAAGCCGTTCGCTTCGGCCAATGCTCGGCCCCCGCGGTGAGTCGTGCGGCCAGCATCGCCAGGTCGGGCGGCGCCGCGCAGTGCGTGGCAAGTCGCCGAGCGCTGGTCGACCACAGGGTGTGCGGGCCGTGCATGGTGTAAAAGACGCTGCGGAGCCCCGATAGGTCTCCGCACACGAATCGGTGCGTGCCGTTCTGCGCGAGCACCCAGTAGGAGCCGGGCAGGTAGGTCAGTTCCGCCCACCTTCCACCGGCCACCGCGTCCAACAGCTTCGGCTCCTCCTCCCCGGCCAGGGACACATCGCCCACCAGGGCGAGCGAGGCCCGCTCGTTGGTGAGTACCCGGGCCTGGACGCCGGGCCCGAGTCGCACCCCCGGTATGCCGTCTACCTGCTCTCCTTCACTCCACGGAGGCGTTGCAAGGCCGCCGCCGCTGATCCATGGATCGCTCATGACCTCCCCTTTCCAGACGAGCCCGGGGGGCCGGCGCAGCCGACCCCCCGGATTACCGAGCGGAAGTGATCACTCGAACCACATGGCGCCGGAGTTGTCCCCGTCGTTGTGGGGCTGGCGGCCCAGGGTGGCCGCCTCGACGGAGAAGCCCTCGGGCAGCGCGATGGCCGGGCCCGTGCCGGTGACGGCGCCCTCGCCGGTCTCGACAGTCTCGGCCTGAGCGGTGTTACGACGAATGCGCATGATGCCTCCGTGATGTGAATCCGGATGGTGCTGCCGCGGCGCTGTTCGCCGTGGCATGACCAGATCACCAGAAGCCGCTGGTGCCGGGTACCCTCCGCAACCCGCCGGTCGCACCCGTCTTCCTCGCCGCGCACTCGCCGCGCCACCCGCCGAATATCGCCGAAAAATAGGGACGCCTTCCCCGCCCTCAACCTGCTTTCTAGTCTGGGAGGTTCGTCGGAACTGGAGGACGCATGGCAGGCAGGCCCCGGACCGTGAAGCACCCCAATGCGCTGTTGGACCACTGGCTCATCCGGGCTGGCATTTCCAACGAGAAACTCGCCCGGGAGGTGGCTCGGCGCGCTCTGGCCGCCGGAGAACGGGGCATCAATCCCAGCGAAGGGCGGGTAAGGGCGTGGCGAAACGGCGAAACACCACGCCAACCCGTCCCCCAGCTCATCGCCGACTACCTCACCGAGCGCACGGGGCTCCCGCTGACCTGTGCAGACATCGGGCTGCCCGACAGCATCACCCCCGTGGCCGCCGGACCGGATCTGCCCTGGCAGTCCGCCGCCACAATCGCCGCGATCGCACACCTCACACGGAGCGAGATGATGGTCCCTCACAGCCGCGACACCGACGACGCCCGAGCCATCCACGCTGGACAGGATCTCCTCGCCCCGCTCCAGCGCTGGCCGATGGCCACCCCCTCAACCCTCCTGGCCCGAGGCGGCGGTCGCCTGGGCGCCAGCGACATCGAAGGCATCCGCGCCGTGACCGCCATGTTCCGCGACGCCGACAACCGCCACGGCGGCATCCTCTCCCGCAAAGCCGTCATCGCACAGATGGCCGACGCCAACGCCCTCCTCAGCACCTGCTCCTACACCGAAGCCACCGGACGCTCCCTGTTCGCCGCCGTCGCCGACCTCGGCTCCGTCGCCGGCTGGATGAGCTTCGACGCCGGCATGCACCAAAGCGCCCAACAACTCTTCTTCGCAGCCCTCCACGCTGCAAGCGAAGCCGACGACAAAGCCCTGGGCGCTCACATCCTGCAGTGCATGGCCCGGCAGATGTCACACCTGGAGCACTACGAGGAAGCCCTCGACCTGGTCTGCCTCGCCCAATACGGCGCCCGCCGACAGGCCACCCCCGCCACCCGCTCAATGCTCGCAGCCCTCGAAGCCCGCTTCCAAGCCATCCTGGGCCAGGTCGAAGACAGCGCCCGCGCCGCCGGCCAAGCCGAAGAACTCTTCACAGCCGTCCGCCCGGACGAAGAACCCGACCACATGGCCTTCTTCGACGAGGCCGAGCTGACCGCCACCCTCGGCATCGCCTACCAGATCGCCACCAAACACGACACCAGCCGCGCCCGCGCCCAGCGCGCCGAGAAGTCCCTACACATGCTCAACCAAGCCCTCACCCTGCGCCCCGAACATCGTGTGCGCTCCAAAGCCTTCGACCACCTCGGGCTGGCCCGCACCCACCTGACCGTCGGTGAAGTGTCCGGAGCCCACCAGGAGACACAGACCGCTCTCGCACTGTTCGGAGCCATCGGCAGCAAACGCGTCGGAGATCGCCTCGCCGAGCTGCACGACGAAGCCGAGCCATACGCCACCGTTGCCGAGGCCGCGGAGCTACGCGAACAGATTCGCAGTGCTGTCAGAGCCGCTGCCTGACATCTGCTGCAGGCTGGCGGCGTTAACTTGGACCGTCGAGAGTGCTGCTGTGGCAGGTTGCGGACTGCAGGCGGGGGGCTTTGACCAGAGTGGGTCTGTGATCACCCAGTCGCGCGATGCAGTTTGAACCACAGATCGAGTCACCCTCGTTGGCACCGACTCACACTCGGACGATGGCTCTGCGGTGCGAGCGGCATCAGACGGGTCGCGGGCCTCAGACACTGTGACGTCTCCTTGTGGAGCTTCGTCATGCATCCCCAGCCACGCGCCGCATCGCCCCATCTACGGTGAGGTGATATTCTACAAGATTTCCAAAGCCCGCCCGGATCGCGAGTTGGGCGGCGGTCGGCAGGCCGTAGGCGTCAACAAAGCCACGGCACATCGCCGCTGGCGTTCCTTCCGCGGCACAGGGTGACAGGGTGGAGTGGCAGATGATGTGCCCGTCAGCCTCCCGTGTCTCTGTGACAAACTGCTTGAGCCGGCCGGGGGCCAGCGGAGCTGCACTCTCGGCAGGATTAAGGACACAGGTGGTGCAACGGTCCTTGAGTACCCGGATCTCTCCAGTCTCCGGGTCGGCCACAGGCGGCGAACCGTCCCTGTCTGTTTCACTCAATTCCTGGTCCCCCAATCGACCCATAGTCCACTCGTACAGCCGTGACCCGTTGCCGCGGCGAGGTGCGGCCTGGCACGTCAGGCGGGAGAACCTTCCAGTGCGCTGATCGCCTCGGGCAGTTTCACGATGCCGTGCTGGACATGCCAGCTATGAATCCAGCGCAGGACTACTGATCGACGCAGCCTCCACTCATCCGTGAGCTGGCTGAGGACCTCGGTGCAGAAGTCCTCTCGGAGTTCGATCAAGGTGTCGTCCTGCGGCCAGCCAGGGAAGCCAAGACCCGACTTCTCAGCGTCGCGCAAGTCGAGGGCGTCTGCGATGATCGCCGCAGCAACACGGCTCGTGCCGCTGCCGTTGTAGCCCCAGCCGAAACCGCCGAACTCCTCCTCGTCCGTCGGCTTCAGCTCACGCAGCACCTGTACGTTCCGCCGCTCGGTGGGCCCGTTCTCCGGCTTCTCGACAATGAGTCGCGCTGCAGCCTCCTCCGTGCGGGCAATGCCGTGGTACGTGCAGTCCTCGTCGGTCATGTCACGCATCCTGTCGCAAATTTGCGCACCCTCCGCTGGTCTCCGGAGGCGCATTCCTTATTGTTCCACGCCCCGTTGGGTTCTCGACCGGACTGCTGTGGATCGTCAAGGCCTGCGGCAAGCTGAGGCAGTTCCGCGTACGGTGGTGCTACGACCTGATGGAGGAGCCATGAGCGCGCAGCCCGAGGAAGCCCCCGCCCCGCCGGCGCCGTCCGCCCCCGCCCAGCTGCTGGCTCAGCTGCGCACCACCCGGCGCGCCGACAAGTGGGTGCCGGCGTTTGAGCGGGACTGGCTCAAGGCTCTGGAGGAAGCACGCCAGGGGTACTCCCTCACCCCGCTCCACGACGTCGTCCGCGCCTGGCAGCTGCGCGTCGCCACGGCCCCAGCCGTCGACGCCTTCGCCGACTCCGGCCGCGACGACAGCCAGTTCACCGACCTCAACGACGTCCTTGGGCCCCGGCAGTGACCAATACTCCCTGGGCGGTGCGGTTGTCGCCGCAGGCCTCCAAGGTACTCTCGGAGCTTCCAGACTCCGGCCGCGAGATGGTCCGTGATGTCCTTGACCTCGCCGTTCGCTCCCCCTGGGGTTGGCCGCAGTGGGATCCTAGCGACGTCGAGGGCGAGGAGGTGCGTTCCGCCTCCGTCGGACAGCTATCCGTCGTGTACTTCATCAACCAACCATTGCGGCATTTGTCCGTGCTGAACGTCGTCTGGCTCGGCTGACCCAAGTCATGGCACCCCAGCACATGGTGGCTCGCTGCATGGGCCCTGTCGC
This sequence comes from Streptomyces nigrescens, assembly GCA_024349765.1. Lineage (GTDB taxonomy): Bacteria > Actinomycetota > Actinomycetes > Streptomycetales > Streptomycetaceae > Streptomyces > Streptomyces endophytica. The sequence goes on from AP026074.1 coordinate 1,004,372, forward strand.
CCTGGTCGCTACTCCCGGACGTCGAGGGCCGAGTGTGGGTCCTGGCAGAAACGTGTACGAAATGCGCGCTGCTCACGCCTCGCGACTGGCCCCTCCGAGCTGGAGAAGCAACGCCACCCCGACCCACGACCCTCCTCTCACGCTGTGAGCTCTGCATGGCCTGCGCGGTCAGCGAGTTGGGCGAAGCGCTCGATGCGACTGAGGCCTCTAGAGCGGCCATCGCACGGTGCGCACCGACCAGTAGAGAGTGGTGCGCCGATACAGGCGTTCCGACAGTCGGCGCACCTCCAACTACCCGCCGGCCGGGCAGCCGACTTCGCGGTACGTGCTTGGGCCGCACCTCGCGCATAGGCGTCCTCGCGGCAGTCTGGGCCCTCGGTCACGACGCAGGGTTCTTGCCAGACTCGGCCTCGGGTGACAAGCAGGTGCTCGACCACACGCACCCGCGCCTCGTCTGCGGCGTGTTCAGCCGCAAGGTTCGCCGCTTCCGACGACGGGTGTAGGTGCTGGCGCCGCATCTCAGCCGCATACGTCCGTTGCCCTTCCGCTCTCGCCTCCGGACTCCAGCTGAGCGTCTTCAACGCGATACCGCGGTACTCGTGCACGACGGACTCGGCTGCCAATCGGCCCGCCACAGCGATCATCAGCTTCGTACCGCCATGAGCCGCGGCCTGGGTGCAGGCCTCCTGGATACGGCTACGCGCCGAGGCCTCCCCCATCGCACCCATCGTCGCCGTCAGGCCCACATCGTCCGGCTCGTCGCATCCGACGCCGACCGCCGCGAGGACGCCCGCTTCACCAACCAGGTGCTCGGCCGCCACCTTCTCCCGGCACACTCCGCACAGTCCTGCGGCCTCTGGTGCGCCGCACTGCTGGCAGGGCATCCTGCGCCGCACCTCCTCGACGGCCACGGTCGGCCCGGTCGGGCCGGTAGGTGCCCAGCACGAGGTAGCCAGCTGGGCACTCCCCGGGGACGCGCGAGCTGGCCTTCAGCCGCGGCAGGATGTCCCGGCGATCCTCGACCTGGCCGCCGCGTCCGGGCAGGGACACGCCGGCCGCGGCGGCCAGGTCGAGGGCGAACAGTTGCCAGTCGTGGCCCGCGGAAGTCGTCGGCCAAGAACACAGACCGCCGCTAAAGCCGATGGCCTACCCCGTGCCAAGCAATCCTGGAACCGGGCCGGGACGCCGTTGGTCTGCACCGCGAAGTCCAAGTCAATGATCCTCGCGCAGCACTCCTTGCCGATTTCCTCACGAACGAGGTGCTCGACTGGTTCCTCGGGCAGAACTTCGGGCTCCGCGTCGTCGCCTGCTGTCTGCCAGTTCGCCAAGAGGTCAGCGGCTCCGGGTCGGCATCGGGCGCCCGCTGTGGAGCGGCAGGCTGCTCGCCTCCACCCCGAGTGACAGCCAGTTCACCTTGATTGCCGTACCTCGACGTGGCGTCCAGGTGGGGCATGCTCGGTTTCCGCGTTCCCTGGTCGATCGCATGGCCAGAGGGGGTGGTGCCACCAGTTCCATAGGCACTGACAGACCGCTGAAACACCCATTACCTCGATGCCGCCGTCGTCCCGCTCCGGGCCGAGGACCACGACGCCAAAGACCGAGGAAGCGGCCCGGCTCTCGCCGCGGAAGGACCGGTGCGTCAACTTCTATCTGGACGAATTTCAGGGCGCTGAGGACCACTGCGATCCGCCTGCCGAGTCGCGGCAGTCACCCCGACTCGGCAGGTGACGTTGTCAACTCCCGAAGGCTGACGCGAAGATGTCGATTACGCGGTCCATGCCGTTTGCGATGAGCGTCTGCTGGATGCGCTCCCACATGGAGGAACGCAGTTCGGGGGTGTCCTCTTCGGCAACCGCCTGCTGCTGGAGTTCATCCACCAGTCCCCCGCCGCCAGGGAAACTGGAGAGGTAGGGGCGGATTCGGCCGAGGACAGCCACCAGGTCGGCGTGGTCCAGGACGGCGGGCTGGACGTTGTTGGAGTCGCTAACCGAGGAATCGCCGGCACCGCTGATGGCGGAGCCGGCGACGTTGCCCCCGATCTCGATCTTGATGTCCCCGGTGGCGGGCCGGTTGGTTTCCACGTAGAGGCTCACGTTCCCTTCGTAGCGTTCGAGGCACTCACGTCCTCGTCGTGTCAGGCGGATCAACCCGCTAGTTTCCCATCCGGGCGGGGCGCTGATCAGGCCCTCGTCGGCCAGATACTGGGCCGCCGCGTAGGCACGTCCAGCGTGCGCGAGATGGGACCGAGTGAAGTCGCGCATGCGGCGGCCAGTCAGTCCATCCAATTCGCCGAGGTGGAGCCAGAACAATAGGGCCCGGCGCGATCTCTGCATGTCAGCCATGTTGAAGGAGCCGACGATGGCTAAGCCATCGGCCATGAGTTCCAGGTCTTCGGATTCCATAGGGACGATTGTGCGTGGTCGGCAGTGGTCGTCAGGACCGCTGGAGGTAGGCGTTCTCTCAGACGTCGGCGAGGAGGGCACAGATCCGGTCGGAGATGGCGCATTGCCGCTCGACCTCGCGGAGTCAGCTGCGCTCGACGGCATCCAGAGCGTTGCCGCTTGCGGACGAGCCGGAACCGCAGGCAGGGGGCGTACTCACTAAGGGTGAGGAACTTCGAACAACAGAGGTAGAGGCCGCACGCGCAGCGCCCTTCAGCGGGTGCCCGCAGGCAGCGGCCGAGCTGGAGATCGGTCTAAAAAGAGGTTGGTCTTGAGCCAGCTAAGGGTGCCCCGAACGCACCGACAGCGAATAGTGGCCGGCACTCGGTGGATCAGTGCTCCTGCTGGGCATTTGCACCTTGCGACCTTGGGAGCGATACGAGTGCCTTGCTATGCGGGCCCGGCGGCAGGATGGTCGGCAGACACAGCACTCGGATGTCGGCTACCCCCGTTATGTTCTTCGCGGTCCTGCAAGAGGACCGCTGGCCTGCGGGCCCGGCATGACTGTGTCCCCCTGTCGAGCGCATGACCTGGGGGGTGGTGTCACCGGGTCCGTGGGGTGCCGTTGGAGACGCTGATGAGAGGTCCGACCACCGCCTGGCCTGGCGCAATGCCCGGCACCGTGCGGGCGGCAGGTCTGCATAACGTGGATGCGCGAGTACGGCACCATCGCCCTGGCCGGCACTGCACCGAAGTAGTGGGGAGCACGATGTTCGACACCGGCGACGTGGGCGTCTTCCTAGGCTTGGACGTCGGCAAGAGTGCCCATCACGGGCACGGGCTGACCCCGGCCGGCAAGAAGGTCTTCGATAAGCAGCTTCCCAACAGCGAGCCGAAGCTGCGGGCCGTCTTCGACAAGCTGGCCGCGAAGTTCGGCACCGTACTGGTGATCGTGGACCAGCCCGCCTCGATCGGCGCCCTGCCCCTGACGGTCGCCCGGGACGCCGGCTGCAAGGTCGCCTATCTGCCGGGACTTGCCATGCGGCGGATCGCCGACCTGTATCCCGGCGAGGCGAAAACCGACGCGAAGGACGCGGCCGTGATCGCGGATGCTGCCCGCACCATGCCGCACACCCTGCGCTCGCTGGAACTGACCGACGAGATCACCGCCGAGCTGACCGTTCTGGTCGGCTTCGACCAGGACCTCGCGGCCGAGGCCACCCGCACCTCCAACCGCATACGCGGCCTGCTCACCCAGTTCCACCCCAGCTTGGAACGCGTCCTGGGCCCCCGCCTGGACCACCAGGCCGTCACCTGGCTGCTGGAACGCTACGGATCCCCGGCCGCGCTGCGCAAAGCCGGACGCCGCAGACTCGTCGAGGTGATCAGACCCAAAGCCCCGCGCATGGCCCAGCGACTGATCGAGGAGGTCTTCAACGCGCTCGACGAGCAGACCGTCGTCGTTCCCGGGACCGGCACCCTCGACGTCGTGATCCCCTCCCTGGCCCGCTCGCTCGCAGCCGTGCACGAGCAACGTCGGGCTCTGGAAGCCCAGATCGCTGCCCTGCTGGAGGCACACCCTCTTTCCCAGGTCCTGACCTCGATGCCGGGGGTCGCGGTCAGGACCGCCGCTACTTTGCTGGTCACCGTCGGCGACGGCACCAGCTTCCCCACCGCCGCCCATCTCGCCTCCTACGCCGGCCTCGCCCCGGCCACCAGATCGTCGGGGACCTCGATCCATGGCGAACACGCACCCAGAGGCGGCAACCGACAGCTCAAACGCGCGATGTTCCTGTCCGCGTTCGCCGCCCTGCACGATCCCGCCTCCCGCACCTACTACGACAAATGCCGGGCCCGAGGGAAAACCCACACCCAGGCACTTCTCCGCCTGGCCCGCCAGCGGATCAATGTGCTGTTCGCGATGCTCCGCGACGGCACCTTCTACGAACCCAGAACCCCACGCCTCGCTTGACCAAAGACATAGAGGCACCCCCCCGGGGCGGGGCGGACCCACGTCCGCCGGGAGGTGAGCGCATGGCCGAGCCGATCACCGCCCGAGACCGCGAGGCAGTGCGCAGCCTGCACGCCGAGGGCAAGAGCCGAAACAAGATCGCCCGGACGGTCGGGCGCAGCGCAGCCACGGTGAGCAAGATCGCCCGCGCCAAGGGCCTCGCGTTCTCTGGGGGCGCCCGCGTCGCAGCAGCCACCGAGGCACGACGAGCAGATGCTGCCGCGCGGCGCGAGCAGCTCGCCGATGAGGCCCTCGGCGGCGACCTCGGGCAAGTCGTCAAGACCACCAGCGCGGAGTCCGCACGCGATGCCCGCGACCACGCCACAGCCGCCCGCGCCCTGACCGAGGTTCACGCCGAGTCGCCGAGCTCGCCCGCCGGACCGGCAACGGGAGCAGCGGCGGCGCGATGCTCGACCGCATCGCCGACGTCCTGCTCGGGCCGACTGAGGGTGACGGACAGGGGGTGTGATGGCCGCGCCTCTCCCTCTGTCCGACAAGCAGCTCGCATCCATCCGCGGCGCCACGGCTCGCATCAACATCTGGCACGGCAGCGTGCGGTCGGGGAAGACGATCGCGAGCCTTGTCTGCTTCCTGCTCATGGTCCGCAGGGCGTCGGCCTCGGGCCTAATCGTGATCGTCGGGCGCAGCCTGCAAACGATCGAACGCAACTGCCTCGACGTCCTGCAAGACCCAACCCTGTTCGGTGACCTCGCCGCCGAGGTGCGCCATACCCGCGGCGCCACAACCGCCGTCGTGTTGGGGCGCGTTGTACACCTCGTCGGCGCCGCGGACCGCGAGCCGAGGGCCGGCTGCGCAGCATGACGGCCGCGCTCGCCTACGCCGACGAGGTCACGCTGCTGCCCGCAGCGTTCTTCCGGCAGTTGCTCGCCCGCCTGTCCGTGCCCGGGGCGAGGCTGATCGGCACGACCAACCCAGACAGTCCGCGGCATTGGCTGCGTACCGACTGCCTGGACCGGGCCGCGAGCTTGACCTCGCCGAGTTTTCTCGGCCCCGAGGGCGACGCGATCGAGACCGGTATACCCGAGCTCACCGCCGCGTAAGTGCCTAACATCCGACCCAACCGCCGCCACCGCGGGAGCCCGTTCGGACGCTCGGACTACGCCGCGCCCCTGCATGACCTCATGGACGCACTCGACGAGACATGGTCGTCATGGCTGCGCGACATCCAATGGCGCCTCTGTCGGGGGTGGCTCCCCGCTCGTGAATACCTGGCTCCCGGAGTTCGACCGCTCGGACGCCGTCAAGGTCGGCGAAGTCGAGATGGGCCCGGTTGCCCCGGTCCTCAAGGCACCCAAGGCCGCCGCCGTGTTCCCCAACATCAAGAGCGCGTAATGCCCATGCGCGCTGTACGGATCACTTCCCCTGTCGAGGACTTCACCGGGGACGGCCCGGGCGGGCTGGCGTTCACCGACGGGACCGCCACCACCAGCGACCGGGCGATCATCGGCTACTGCCAAGGCGCCGGCTACCTCGTCGAGCCGCTCGGCGAGGGCCCGCCGACCGTTCTGCAGGATGCCCCCAACGGCCCGTCCGACAGTAAGTCAGCGGGCCGTTCTGCTGCCCGCAGCAAGAGGGGGTGATCGTGGCCCGCCAGCCCTACGCGACCCCCGAGGCCCTCACGGCATGGACCGGGCAACCGGCCCCCGCAGACGCCGAGCGGCTGCTCGCCCGGGCCGGCGAGGACATCGACTCGGCACTGCTCAACGCTGTGTACGCCGTCGACGAGGACGGCGACCCGACGGACCCGGACGTGCGCGCCGCACTCAGCGACGCCACCTGTGCACAGGTCGAGTACCAACTCGCCGCCGGCGACGACGGCACCGGAGCCGGCGGACAGTGGGACTCGGTCTGCATCGGGCCCGTGTCCCTGTCCGGGCGCAGCTCAGTCACCGCGGCGACGTCCGGCGTCGACCTCGCCCCGCGCGCCGACCGCGCACTGCGCCGCGCTGGTCTCACCCCGGGGCGGGTGATCGCATGGTGACCCGCGTCCCCGAGGTCCTGCTGCGCCACCGCATCCGCATCGAGCCGTACCTCGCCGACACCGCGTACGGGCCCACCCACGGGCACGCCGTCGAGGCCGTGCCCGCGCTCGTCGACCCCTCGCCGCGCATGGCCCGGGCGCCGGACGGACGGGAGTTCACCACGGCGGCGACGTTCATCGCCGCCCCGGACTTCGACTGCCCACTCGGCTCGCGCATCCCCCTGCCCGACGGACGCACCGCGATCGCGACCACCGTCGCCCGCCACACCGCCCCGGGCCTACCGGTCCCCGCCTGTACGGAGGTGACGACCGAGTGAGCCGAGCCGCCCGAGCCCGCGTCCGATGGAACGGCGAGCAGGTCCTCGGCCGCGCCCGGCAAGGCGCGGTGCGTGGACTGCTGCTCGGCGCCGAGCACCTGCTCGCCGAGTCCCGCAAAGAGGTACCGATCGCCGAGGGCACTCTCGAACGATCCGGCGCCACCAGCGTGGACGAGACGAACCTCGTCGCCGGCGTCACCTACGACACCCCGTACGCCGTGCGCGTGCACGAGGACATGTCCGCCCGCCACAGCCCCGGGCATAAGGCCAAGTTCTTGGAGGACCCCGCCAACCGCGAGGCCGGCTCGATCGGCGAACTGATCGCCGCTCAGGTGCGGAGAGCACTGCGCTAGTGGAGCGGCTCAGCATCCAACCATCGGGATACAAGTTCGCTTCCCTGCTGAGTCAGATGAAGTGTCAGCGTGTCAGTGTGCAGGTCCGACACCGATATGAGCCCATCGTGCACCAGATTCCCAACCGTCCAAAGCGTCCCAAAGGGGAGGTAAACCGCCCCGTAAGATAGCAGGTTAGGAATAGGGGCCCCTGGCGCGTCAGGGCGGTGCTGCCCCCGCTCATCCATAACCAATCGTTGCATAGCCAGCGCGCGGAGCAACTGCCGTTCGGTTTCTGTGTATCTGCTGTTCAGAAGCCCCAAGTTCGACTTGTACTGCAACATCGCCCGACGGTCGATTTCACCTCGGTCAAAGCGGGTGTGGCAGGTCGGGCAGAGCGCGATCAGGTTCTCGAACGTGTGCTCTTGGACCTTGGCCCATGGCGTGATGTGGGCGAGTTCGACAGGAGTCTGCCTGCACGTAGGTATCGCACATCGGTGGCCAGCCTCTACAAGTACCTGCCGTTTCAAAGCCATTGGGATGTCTGGACGGTCCTGAGCCATGCGCCAGAGCATAAACAGCAGCAAGGACAGCCACTGCCATGAGCCTTGATCCGCTCGACGGCCTGGCCCGCTATCTCGACGATCTCGGGCTGCTCGTCTACGACCCGACCGGCACCGCCGGCGACACGTTCATCGAGACCCTGCCTCCCGAGCCAGCCGAGGCCGTAGGGCTGTGGCTGTACGGCGCCGCCGAGCAGGACTCGCGCAACGGCTAGACGTCCGCTCGCTACAGGTGCGCGTGCGCGGCGCGGCCGACCCGCGGGTTTCCCGCCGCCGCGCCGAGGCCCTGTACGGCGCCCTGCACGGGCTCGCCGGCCTCGAACTGCCCGACGGCACATGGGGCTCGGAGCAATAGTCAAGACCTGTGGGTCAAGCCATGACCTTCGAGGGCCAGCGTCGTAGTGGCTGGACCCTCACTTAGAATGTGGCACCGGTTTGGGGCAAGGCGGGAGGGGCCACACGTGGGGGCGTCGGGCTGGAGGTATGTCACGCCGTACCAGAGCGACTTCGGCGCCGCGCTACGGACTGTGCGGGCGCAGGTTCTGGCGTCTGGCGAGTACTTCAGTCCGACGGAGTGGGGTTGCCTGCGCCGGCCTCGCCGGGTGAACTGTTTGAGAATCCGGTCTACTGGGAGTTCATGGGCACCAGCGGCACCCATTCGGTGCTGGACGTTGACCGGGTGATCGCCACGGAGGACGAGCACGATTTCGGGACTGTCCGGCCGCTGAGTGTGGCGGCAATCCGCGCTGGGTTCGGCTCCGATCAACCAAGCCTTGCGGACTTCAACGGCATGGATCCCGGAGACCTGGATGCCTTGGAGGAAGCTCCGAGGTGGAGCGGCCACTGCATGGCCCTCTACGAGGACGGCGTTCCATGCGCACTTGCATTTTGGGGAGTGTCAGGCGACTGAACAATTCCACGGGCTTGGGGCAATTGGACTGCCCCGCCATGGCCCGGCCGGGCGCTCTCTGACGTGATCAAGCTGCCTGCTCCTCGCGCTCGTTGAGGATGCCGTTCTCGAACAGAGCACCAGCGCGGACCAGGGGCACGAGGTGAGCTCCAGTGATCGCGCGCCAGCGGGCCTGGGCGGACTCGACCAGCTTGAACACCATCGCAAGGGCCGCAGCAGGGCTGCCCGCCCCGCGGGTGACCTTCGTGCGGAGCTTGACCGTGGAGAACGTCGACTCAATCGGGTTCGTGGTCCGCAGGTGGACCCAGTGCTCGGCCGGGAAGTCGTAGAACGTCAAAAGCTCCTCGGCGTCGTCGGTGATCTTCGCGACGGCCTTGGGCCACTTCGTGCCGTAGGTCTTCGTGAAGGCCTCGATCGCTTTCTCGGCGTGGGCGCGGTCTTCGGCGTTGTAGATCTCCTGCAACGCTTTCGTCGTGCTCGGCTGTGCCGACTTCGGCAGGCAGTTCGACACATTCCGGGCCTTGTGGACCCAGCAGCGTTGATGCCGGGCGGCGGGGAACACCTCGGCCAGAGCTCGCCAGAGCCCCATCGCACCGTCTCCGACCACGAGCTCCGGGGCGCGCATCCCGCGGCGGCGGCAGTCTCGCAGCAGGTCGGCCCATGACTCCGTGCTCTCCCGAAGCCCCTCGGCCAGCGCGATCAGCTCCTTGGATCCGTCGAGGCGGACCCCGAGCAGGACCAGGATGCACGAGTGCGCCTGCCCGAGTCGGACCTTGGGGTGGACGCCGTCCGCCCACACGTAGACGTAGTCCCGGTCCGACAGGTCTCGCTGCTGGAAGGCCGTGTGGTCGTCGCTCCACTGCTTCGTCAGCCGGGTCACCGTCGCGGGCGACAGGCCGGCCGCGGAGCCGAGGAACTGCTCCAGCGCGGGCACGAAGTCCCCGGAGGACAGTCCGTGCAGGAACAGGAGCGGCAGGCCTTCGGAGATCTTCGGGGACTTGCGGCACCACGGGGCCAGGATCTTGGAAGAGAACCGCTTGCGCTCACCGGTCTCGTCGTCGACGCGGCAATCGTTGACCCGCGGCGCGGTGACCTCGACCGAGCCAGCCGCAGTGACCACAGTCCGGGGCCGGTGGTGGCCGTTGCGGACGACCAGACGGTGCCCACGCTCGTCCCGCTCGCCTGCCAACTCGGCTATGTACTGGTTGACTTCGGCTTCCAACGCGGCAGCGAGCATTCGGCGGGCGCCCTCGCGCACGATCTCGTCGATCAGGGAGCTGGACTGGGTGGTGCCGTCTTCGGTGACTACGCTGAGCAAGGGCGTGCCTTCCCGGCCCGCGTTGCGACGCGGGCCTACTCGATGACCGTCACGGGATCATCGGGAAGGTACGCCCTCCGCGTCCCACCCGCTGATCCACAGGTCTTGAGCATTGCTCCCCACAAACTCACCAGCCGCCGAACCTGCGCCTCCTCCAGCCCGAGCACACCAGCAACCCGGGTACGAGCAGACTCCGTCAGAGCCCGATCCCACAGCGCACCGGCTACCGCCGCTGTATCCAGCAGATGACAGATCAACGGGTATCGGCGAGCCAACCCTCGCGCCTTACCCCACACACGTGTATCAACCATCTGCTCCGGCATGCCCACCCCGATCCCGACGCTGTGACACAACAGGCTTAGCAGCCCCCACTGACAACCGTCCGCCCCCAACTCGGCTAGCGACAGGCTCAAGGACCACCCATCACCTGCTCGTGGAGTCTCGAAACGTAAGCCGCTCTCTCACGCCACACCGACATCAACGTGCTCGCTGGCCCGCCGACATGTGCTGGCCAACCGCCACGCCACTTGGCGGCTACGGACTTGCTCGCTCCTCCGACTCAAGTGCTCTCCACGCACGCTTGGAGAATTCGCGGCAGGATGCCGGCAAGGGGCAACACCCAGTAGATTCAGCTGAGTGCACCTCACCCGCTCCTTGAAACAGCCCACCCAACGCCCCAGGTCGCAAAGGGTGCTCTCCGCGCGAGCGGAGGTGAGCCGGGGTCGGACGGCGCCCCTCCGGAACGCAGGTAGTGCTCTCCGCGCGAGCGGAGGTGAACCGGCGATACGGGTGGTGATCTGAGCCGAGCCGGCGCGCTCTCCGCGTGAGCGGAGGTGAACGACCTCGCCGGCCGGCGGCACCAGGGTCCTCTCCACGCAGACGAAGGGGACTGCTGAATCCAAAGTCACGGCTCCATGCGAGATCCCTTCCTCGTACGAGGCTTGGCCTGATGTGGAGCCCCCACAGGCCTTGACATGAAGCGGTCGCTGGCTGTACGACACACAGCGCGCATTCACTCCCTCGGGTGAAGTGAAGGGGACCGGAGGGAGAAGTGACTCTCGGGATCCGTCAGGGAGGCGAGGACGTACTTCGCGTCCCTGTCCGATATATGGAGAGCCACTACATGACTCCGGCTTTGGAGTTGACCGGATATCTCCCGGTCGCCGTGAGCGCGGTCCACGCGCTGGGCACCCTGGTGCGCCTGTTTTGGGAGCGCAGTCCTAGCGGAGGAAGGCTTCGTCCAGCCAACGAGGGCGACCAGGATCCGCAAGGCTGCGGCGGCCCGTGTCGCGGTGCTGCGCATGTTGCTGCAGTCGTGCGGTTGGAGGTCGCCGCTCAGCCGCCGGTATCGGTCCGCATCGCGGTCGGCGCCGACCCTTGCGTGGACGATGCAGCGGCGGGAGGGGTGCCAGGGCCGATAGTGATCGCCTAGATCCAGGGCTCACCGTCTAGCAGCCCCCGGACAGTGACCGTGCTGGCGGCTCCGTCGCGCACCCCCACCACCCCCGCAGCGGCGGTCAGGAGCGGCCGTTGACCCTCGATCGCGCTGCGACGGCAGCCCAGTTCCCGGGCGAAGTAGGAAGCACTGACGACACCCTTGTAGGAGGGAAGCGGTCGGCCGGTCTCGATGTACTCATCCGGCCGTGCTCTGAGTCGGCCGCTGACGCCTTGTGCGACACCCGTGGGACCTTCGGAAGGTCGCGATAGCGATGCCACTTTTTGTTTGCTTCGAGGATGTCGGGGGCGAAATCGCGCAGGAACCGCAGCGACCAGGCCAGCAAGGGGCCGAGAACCTCCTCGGCCAGACGCTCGGTGGAGTTTTCGCCCTGTCGGAGCTCCTTCGGCTCGCCCCACCCCTCCAGATGCCGGGGATCGGATCTCAGGGCGTCCTCGCCCAGGTGCTGCCGCCAGCGCCAGAGGATCCGGATGCCTCCCGGGACCCGGGCTCGGACGCCGGAACTCGGCTTGACCATGAGCAAGTGCCGCGCGAAGTCGTCGAGATCCCGTGCATTCAGGTCCGAAAGGTGGTGCCGTCCCGGCTCCCAGCGGGCGTCAAGCCATTCCAGGAAGAACTTGACCTGGACGAACTTGTCGCGGACCGAGATGACCCCCGGGACATCCTCTCCCTCAGGTGGTTCCAAGGAGAGCAACGCGTAAAAGAGCGCTTCGCCGAGGCCCGGAACCTGGGTGGCAAGGAAGCAAAGTTCAAGATCACGGCGAGTTGATGCTGTTGGAGCTGAGCCGCCCGAAGTTGCCAGACGTCGTCGCTGTAGCGGGAGGTGTCCTCCAACCGTGTGCCTGGCCGCAGCTCCCGACCGTGCAGGACGTGCGGATCTTGGGCCGGCTCGGCGGGAACCGGCGGGGTGAAAGCAGCAATGCTCATGAACGTTCCCAGGGGGCTTCGACGAGGTCGAGGAGGGCGTCGGGCAGCGGCTGCTGTCTCGCTTGGGCGACAGCAGCCTCTGAGAATCTGGCGAGGATGCCCCGACGCACAGCCACCCAGGCCGTGCCGTAGCGAGCCCACCACGCCTCCCGGTCCCGGCGGCGATCGTCTCGCGCAAACTCGGCCTGTCCATCGACGTAGCGGTCTACTGGCAGCGCCTTTCGGCCGGGGACTGGATGGCCTACGCCGCTGATGTCAGCAGCCGCACGAGCAAGAAGGCTCGACCGAGCAAGGCGAACTCCTGAGAAGGTCCGGTGATGGCGTTATTTGAATCTCCTCAGGGCGTGCTACGTCGAGACTGATGGGCTCGCATGTTGAGGTATCGCGCATTCCAGCTCCGTTTGCCGCGATTGGTCACTTTGAGCGATAAGGGCAGTGTCCAAGGTCTAGCCTGGCCCGCGCGTGTTCCGCGGCCCCGGCCCGGTCCATGCCGGACGGTCAGCGGGCCCGGCCGGAGCCCCGGCGGCAGGTGCAGGGTGCGGCGGGACCGGCGTCCAGATCGTCCGCCCCCGACTTCGGCTCTGCGACGGGGTCCGGGCAGCGGACACGTCCGGTTTCGCTACAGTCGCCTTATGCCGGCGTACGCCAAGAAGCACCACTTCATCCCCCAGTTCCTGCTCCAACACTTCGCTGGCCCCAAGGGGAAACTCGTCGTCCACCAGGTGATGAGCGAACGGCGATTCAGCTCGGCCGTCCGCGACCTCGGCCACCGCAACTTCGGCCACTCGATTTACTGCCCGGGACATGAACCCGACCACGTGTCGATGGAGGAGGCCATGGGAAACATTGAGGGCGAGGCCGCCACCGTCGTCAGGGAACTGGTACAGGGAAGGGAGCGCGCTGTACCCGCCCACGCCCGCAGTGCCCTGGCCTGGCTCCTGGCCCTCCAGTGGCAGCGCAGCCGCTTCCTGATGCACGTGACGGGCAAGGCGAGCGGGGTCGAGGACAGCGGGGTGTCCGACGAACAGTTCCAGACGAGCATGATGGGGTTCATCTCCATGTACGTGATCGATCCGTGGCGGCTGCGACACGACGACGACGCGTACTACAAGGACCAGTGGAATCACTTGGTGTCCACTCTGCTGTCCAGCGACATGCACTGGTCCTGCTACCGCCCCCGCGGAGGCGGGCTCCTGGTCGGCGACAACCCGGTCTGTTTCTCCGGCGTGGTGGGTACCCCGCCGGAGGACGTGCCGCCCGGCTTCTTCGACCACGGAGTCGGGACCGGATTCCACAACTTTCGGCGCCTGACTCTGCCGCTGGGCAGCAGCCTCGCCGTGATCATCTCCCGGGACCCCCAGGACGCCTCACGGCTGAGCGTCGCAGACATCAACCGCTACAGCGTCTTCAACAGCCGCGAGTTCGTGGCACACGCTCCGGACTGGCCCAAGGGCCATCCGAACCTCGCTCGCGAGCTTCCTCAGATGCTGAAGCGGCAGCGCATGCTCGCACCCGCTTTCCTGCAGGGATACGCCCCCGGCAACCGCAACTAACGCCCGGTCCGCTTCCGACGGTGACGCAATGTGTTGGACCCACCGGGTAAGGGGTGTGAGGTGCAGCCTCTGGACCACGGCCCGCAACAGAGCGCTACTCACCACCTGACGGTAGCTTTACGAGCGGACCCCTGTGTAGAAGGCTGCCTTGGTTCCGGTGTCTTTGACGCCGGCACCAGCGCGTGAGGGTTAAACCACCTGCCGATGGCCGACAAGAGGCAGCCAGTTGGTGGACGGTGGCCAGGTACGGTGCGGCATCCGGCTCCGCAGAGCCAGCGCATCCGCAGCCCAGCCCTCGGCGGCCTCCAGCGCGGGACGCGAGATCTGGTCATACGCGGGGGCTACCCAGACCCGGTGGAAGACGGCGCGCTTCCACGGCTCGGCCAGGTGTGTCCGGATCCGTCCGGTAACTCCCTGGCCACCGGCTGCCATGCCGAGCCAGACGATGCGGCCCCGGGCATCGACTACGAGGTAGAGGCCCGGAGAGAACGCCTCGACGGTGCCGACATGCGACCAGTATGGGGCGCTGCTGCTGTAGCCGCCCAGGGCGCGAGCGAGCAGCGGGATGTGCGGCGGCAGGAGGATCGGGCCCGGCGGGGGCGCGGTGTCCTGCGGTGCACGCGCCCCCGGCAGGATGCCGCTCACTCAGCCCGCTCCGTCCCGAAGACGAACTCGCCGATGCCGCCGGTCATCGCTTCGGTGTCGGTCGGCCGGTATCGCAGCTTCCGCAGATGCTTACCGGCGCTTTCCACGATGGGCCCAAGCTTGTCCAACTCGTCCTCCCATCCCTGCCGCTCGTCGGCGCTCATGTCCCTGCCCGGCCCGACCAGGGCGTGCATCGCCTCGAAGTGTTTGTCGAGGGTCGTCACGCCCTTCTTCGCATTCTCGACCAGGCCGGTGATGTCGTTGATCTTCGCCGCCCACTCCTCGCTGGGGGAGAGACCGGACGGTGTGCCCGTGCCGCCGCCCGAATCCCCGTCCTTCACCGGAGGCCAGTGGCTGGTGAACCACTCCGAGTCGGCAGGCTTGGCCGTGTCGGTGGTGACGACGGCCCCGTCGGCCACCTTGCGGAGCCGGCCTTCGGCCAGCTCGCCCGGCCGCGCCTTGGCCATGCGGCCGGCGCGGTGCTGCATCACCTCGGCGAAGGTGTCGATCGCCTCGACGAACAAGGTGATCCCGTCGTCGGTGATGCGGGCCGCGGCGAGCTTGGTGGACACCGCCCGGCGGTCGCCGGTGGAGCCGTAGGAGCCGAGCAGTACCTTGCCGTTGACGAGGCCCGGCACCGCGATATGCGCCAATTCGGTGCGGGCGGCGTCGCGGCCGTCGCTCGGCTCGGCAGAGGCCGCTGCGGCGATCAGTTCGGCGGCAGGCAGCCCGGTGGTGTCAATGCCCTTCCGCACGGTGCTCTGGTGGGGGGTGTCCATGGCGGCGGCCGGGAGGTCAACCCCGCCGACTGCCGCGGTGAGCAGCGTGCTGCGAATCTCGCCGCGGGTCTGCGCGTGCTTGGCCCTCAGGAGCGACGGCGACGGCTCGACGAGGACCTTGGTCGTCCTGCGCAGGCTGGGGATGTCGCTGGGAAAGACCACCCGGTCGACGAGCCGGACGAGCTTGACCACGGCCTCGCGCGGATCGTCGTCCAGGAAGGCGGCCGGGGTGGCGCCGGTGAGGACCGCGTGTTCCAGCTCCGTGATCGCGGTGTCGGCGTAGGCGCGGTCGACCAGCTTCCGGCCGGACGCCATGGCCTGGTTGGTGCCGGAGAAGTCGAGCGGGCCTCGCAGGTGGGTACGCAGGTTCGTCGACGCCAGCGCGGCGTCGAAGTCCGGAGGGGTGCCCTCTTTCGGTACGTAGCCGATGACGAAGGCCGCATCGGTGACCGCGACCTGCAGCGCGTCGGCTGCCAGTTTCGCCCAGCGTCGCTCTTCCAGGACCTCCTTGGCCTTCTCCGGGTCATCCTCCGGGATCTCGATGTCCTCGGGATCGACACCGCTGTACTTGTTGAGCTGCGCGGTGAAGCGGTCCCGCCAGTCGGCCGGGTTGCGCCAGCGCTGACCTTCGGGTCCGCCGAGGACCTGCTGGGGCAGGCCGAGCAGGCCGGCCGCGGGCTGGAGCCCGAACAGGTCGTGGCGGTGGCGGGTGCGGTTCGATCCGGCCGTGGCGGCGGTGGTGTCCCACATCTGGTCACCGACTCGGTAGCGCACGACGTGGTAGGTGGCCCGCTCGTCCTGGCCCGAGACCGCCAGGTCCGCCTTCAGGTCGTAGTTGCGGGCCTTTTCCGCCGCGGTCAGCCTGCCCTCGATGAAGGTCAGGTGCTCGGTCAGCGCCTTCTCGGACTCGAACCCGACTTCCAGTACCGCCCGCTGACCACCGTCCGGCGACTTGACCGGAACAACGCGCGGGGTGGGCACGGTGGCGCTCTGCGCCACGTCGTACGCGAAGCGGATGTTGAACTGGTTGATCGCGCTGGCCAGCCCGGGCTGCTTGACACGCAGCTCGTAGAGCGTGCCGTGCTCGGTGGGCACCTCATGCACGGCCTTGAAGCCGGTGACGTTGATGCCGGTCCTCTTGGTGCCACTCGTCGCGATCAGTGACTTGAGGTTGATGGCCTCGGTGGCCAAGCGCTCCAGGGCGCTTCGGTCGAGGGTGCACCGGGGGTCGACCAGGCCGGCCTCGACGAACTGGGCACGGTACTCAGGGTCGTCGAGATAAGGGAAGGGGCCGGACGGGCGCTGGGGACGACGCGGCGACATACCGCACCTCTGCTTTCCTACGCGGGACCGCTGGCTCTTGCCGCGCTCCGAGGAGATAGGGAACGCGGAGTGGGTCCGCCTCCCGCGTATGCAGAGGTGGGTGCCGCCGCCGGACCGCCTCCCCGCTGCTGCGGGGCACTGGGCCGTCGCGACCACCTTGGACGGATCACCGTCACCCGGCCACCGCTGGCTCCGCACGGGAACCGCAGTACTGGCCACCCGGACCGGACCGGTCCACTGGGGCTGGTGCGGGTCACCGACATCGGTGCGCTCCATGACTCATGGTAGCTGTACCGATGGTCAGTTGTCTGACCGTCAGCCGAAATGGGACCGACCATCGAGCCACGCCGGCGCCAGCCCACCCCTCTGGCCGTTCGCTCCCTTCTGCGCGGTTCTGCTTCGAGAACGACTTGACCTGATGACGTGCCGCCCGCTGGATCAGGAGGAGCCGAGCGCAGCGGAGTTCACCCGGAAGGAGAGCGTGCAGGGGGCGGATACCGTAACGGGTCTCGATGCCGCGGTCTTCGCCCTGTTCGTGTCTAGCTACGACGAAGTGGCGCCTGTCGTCTGACCTGGTCAAAGGGGCGGTCTGCCGCCCACGGTGACCACGTATCCACCGCGACCGGCGGCGACTGGAATGGAACAGCCATGAGCGCTACCGGCTGTTCACTGTTCCTTGAGGCCATATACAGGCATGGTGTTGGCGCCAGTGAGGTCTTCGACCACGGCGAGGTCGAGTTCGACGGCACGCTCCAACATGTACATCCGTTGCTCAGGGGTCAAGCCCAGAGCATCGTCGGAGGAGATGAGTTGGAGGGTAGCGGCGGCTAGGTGTATTGCCCTGAGAGGTTGGGGACGCGGCCACGGCCTGACGCATGGCCGCGTCGGCGGCATCGGCTGCGGGCAGGTTGGCGGCGTAGTGCGCGGCCAGGCCGTGGACCTCGACCACACGCGCGATGATCCGCTCCATGGCGGCGTTTACGCAGGCGTCCCCATGGTCGGCGCGCAGCACGGGGTCCACCCGCTGGTGGCCGCCAGCGGTCGCGGCGGCCGATCGCGACGGTGCGTGCTCGGGACCGGATTCCTGGACTAGCTTGTGGGGGGCGGCTGCCGTGGCCTTCGGTGTGCGGCGGCGCAGCTTGTCCACGCGTTGGCGTACCCAGGCGTTGACGTGTGGGCGGGCGGCGGTGATGCCGCGGGCTGCCGCAGCCCAAGCGGCGTCCATGATGGGGCGCACGACCTCGCGGGCAAGAACGCCAGCGAGGTAGCGGCGGAACTCGTCGTCGTGGGATCGGTGGTCGTAGCCGTCGTGGTAGCCGTCGGCGTACCGGTCGGGGGCGTCAAAGAGTTCGGCCTGGCCGATGAGCGAGTTGTCCCGGTCGTCGCGTACGTTGCCGCGCATCCCGTTGGAGGAGGCGCGGGAGTAGTCGAGGTGGGTGCCGGCGGGGTACACGGCCTCCACCAACCTGCGGTTCAGGGGCCGTTGGCTGTCAGTCACGGAAGGACTATAGGGGGCCGTACTGACAGCGCGGGGGGGAAGCCCATCGCGTGATCCTTCACCAGCTTGGTGGCTTCGCCCGTCGGGCGCAGCCAGGGCATGACGGCCTCGAACACCCCAGTCTCCTCTTTCTTCGTCAGTCGCAGGCTCATGGGGCTCAGTCTGCCGGTCCGGGCCGATCGGATCGACCCCCATCAGCGCGGCAGGCCGCAGCCCGATACCGGCCAACTCGTCGAGCATCTCCAGGGCGAGCCGCCACCTGGGGCGGTGGTGTGGGTGAGTCACGAACCACCGCATCCCTGACGGGGCATCAGCTAATTATACTCCAAAAGAGGCTCCTGACCAGGGCATATGGAGAACCGCAACTGGAGCACTAGGGCATGAAGGGCAATCTGCCTACTTCAAACTCCCTCTTAGACGCCGTTTCTGATGGTGTGATCGCTCGTTGAGCTGTGCATGGCGGATCTGGTTGAGCGGTTGGTGCCGGACGAGTTGTGGGTGCTGTTCCGGCGGGTGGTCCCGCCGACGGAGGTCATACGCCCGCAAGGCGGCGGCCGGCGACGGGCCGGTGACCGCGCATGCCTGGCAGCGATCATCTTCGTGGCCACCTCGGGCTGCACGTGGCGGCAACTGCCGCCGGTGTTCGGGCCGGCCTGGCCCACCGTCTACCGGCGCTTCGCCCAGTGGAGCCGGGACCGGGTGTGGGCCAGGCTGCACCGCGTCATCCTCGACGAGCTCGGTGCCCGGGGCGAGTTGGACTGGTCGCGGTGTGCGATTGACTCCGTCAGCGTCAGGGCGGCAAAAGGGGGCCACTGACCGGACCGAATCCGACCGATCGAGGCAAGAGCGGATCGAAAATCCACCTGATCACGGACCGCAACGGGCTGCCCCTGTCCCTGGGCATCTCCGGCGCCAACATGCACGACAGCCTCGGCCTGGAACCACTCGTGGGCGGGATCCCGCCCATCCGCTCCCGCCGCGGACCGCGCCGCCGGCGTCCAGCCAAGCTCCATGCCGACAAGGGCTACGACTACGACCACCTGCGCCGATGGCTCCGTAAGAAAGGCATCCGTCACCGCATCGCCCGCAAGGGCATCGAGTCCTCCACCCGGCTGGGCCGCCACCGCTGGGTCGTCGAAAGGACGGTCTCCTGGCTCGCCGGATGCCGCCGCCTGCACCGCCGCTATGAACGCAAGGCCGAACACTTCCTCGCCTTCGTCGGCATAGCAGCGACCCTCATCGGCTACCGCCGCCTCACCAAGTGAAACGACGTCTTAGAGGCCCTAACAAAAGCAGGTTGTGATGTGACTGTCGGCTTGGGTGCTCGTTGGTCCGGAGGTGGGAAAGAGGGAAGCGCGTCCGTGGATCGCCTCGGATGAACTGTGGTCGTTGATCGAGCCGTTGTTGCCAATCCCGGGACCGAAGGTAAAACCCGGGCGTCCTCGTGTGCCGGACCGGCAGGCCCTGTGCGGCATCTTGTTCGTGTTGCACACCGGGATCCAGTGGGAGTACCTGCCGCAGGAACTCGGCTTCGGTTCGGGTATGACCTGCTGGCGTCGGCTCGAGGCGTGGAACGAGGCCGGCGTCTGGGAGCGTCTGCACGCGGTCCTGCTGGCAAAGTTGCGGTCGGACAAGCAGATTGACTGGTCGCGGGCGGTGATCGACTCCTCCCACGTCCGGGCCGACCGACGGGGCCCAAAAGCGGGCCCAGCCCGGTCGACCGCGCTCGCCCGGGCAGCAAGCACCACCTCATCGTCGACGGCCACGGCATCCCGCTCGCCATCTCCCTGACCGGCGGAAACCGCAACGACATCACCCAGTTGATCCCTCTGCTGCGAAAGATCCCGCCGGTCACCGGACTGGTCGGGCGGCCACGGCAAAGACCTGACACGCTCTTGGGTGACCGCGGCTACGACCACGACAAGTACCGCCGCCTCGTCAGGGCCATGGGCATCAAACCGGTCATCGCCCAGCGAGGCATCCCGCATGGATCCGGACTGAGAACCCACCGTTGGGTGGTCGAGCGGACCATCGCCTGGCTTCACGGCTTCCGCCGACTCCGAATCAGGTGGGAGCGACGTGACGACATCCACGAGGCCCTGCTTGGCCTTGCCGCCTGCCTCATCACCCACCGACACACAAAGCACCTTTGTTAGGACCTCTTAGCCCGGAGGATGGCATGCCTGCGGCGTCTCCTAGGGGCGGCGCGCAACGATCTCTTTTGAGAAGAGTGTCGTGACACCGGCAATTCGTCGCCGGCTTCAACGTCCCGTGCGGCGAAACCGGTATGCGGCGGGGTCAGGTTGAAGAGCAGACGCGGCCAACGGATCTTCCCAGCAGAAGGGAAACCTGTTGGTCCTGAGTCGGGTCCTCGTTGACGTTTCGGCAGACGGTTTGGATTGCGGCATTGGTTTCGGGTAGAACCGCGTCCCAGAGCCGTACGGTCCTGTCGTCGCTGGCTGTGGCGAGGGTGCGCCCGTCTGGGCTGAACGCCACGGAGTAGACGGCACCCGTGTGGCCAGCGAAAGCGGCACGGGCCGTGCCCGTGCGTACGTCCCACAATCGCACCGTCTTATCGTCGCTGCCCGTGGCGAGAGTGTGTCCGTCTGGGCTGAATGCCACCGAGTACACCGGACCGGTGTGGCCTGTGAGAGTGGTGCGGTTCTTGGCGGTGGCCACGGTCCATAGCCGGGCGGTTTGGTCGTCGCTTCCGGTGGCGAGGGTCTGACCGTCTGGGCTGAACGCCACGGATTGCACCTTGTTCGTGTGGCCTGCAAGCGTGGCGCGACGCCTGCCCGTTGTCACGTCCCAGAATCTCACGGTGGTGTCGGCGATGGCTGTGGCCAGAGTGCGGCCGTCCGGACTGAAACTCACCGACTTGACCGCAAACCCTGCTCCTTCGGTGACGTCAATAGTGGGGCGTGCCTTTCCGGTGGCCGGGTCCCACAGTTGGGCCGTGTTCCATTCGCTCACGGCGGCGAGCGTGCGGCCGTCCGGGCTGAACGCCACCGAGTACACCGATCCGTTGTCAGCGGAGAAGGTCCGCCCGCGCTTGCCTGTGGCCACGTCCCACAACTGCACCGTCTGGTAGTCATAGCCCGCGGCGAGGGTGCGTCCGTCCGGACTGAACGCAATCGACCACACCGTACTCATGTTCGAGGTGTACGTGGCGCGGGCCTTGCCTGTGGCCGCGTCCCACAGCCGTACGGTCCCGTCTTCGCTGCCGGTGGCGAGGATGTGCCCGTCCGGGCTGAAGGCGGCGGACCTGACCGGCGCCGTGTGGCCGGTGAGGATCTCGCGGGCTGCACCGGTGTGCAAGTTCCACAGCCGGGTGGTTCTGTCATCGCTTCCGGTGGCGAGGGTGTGCCCGTCCGGGCTGAACGCCACGGCTTCCACCGCACCTCTGTGTCCGTGCAGGACGGCACGGGTCGTGCCTGTGGCCACGTCCCATAACCGTACAGTCTCGTCCTCGCTGCCGGTGGCGAGGATGTGCCCGTCCGGGCTGAACGCCAATGCCCATGCCGCGTCCCTGTGGCCGGTCAGGGTGATACGGGGCCTGCCCGTGGCCACGTCCCACAGCCTGGCGGTGTCGTCGGCGCTGCCGGTGGCGAGGGTGTGCCCGTCCGGACTGAACTTCACGGCCCATACCGCCTTCGTGTGGCCCTTGAGCGTGGCACGGGGCTTGCGGGTGGCCACGTCCCACAGTTTGGCGGTGTTGTCGTAGCTGCCGGTGGCAAGGGTGCGTCCGTCCGGGCTGAACGCCACCGAGTAGATCCAGTCCCTGTGCCCGGTGAAAGTGCCACGCAACTTCCCGGTGGCCACGTCCCACAGCTTGGCGGTGTTGTCGGCGCTGCCGGTGGCGAGCGTGCGTCCATCCGGGCTGAACACCACCCAGTTCACCTGGCCCGTGTGGCCGATGAGGGTGCGACGGGTCCTACCGGTGGCCACGTCCCACAGGCGAGCCCTGCCATCTTTGCTGCCGGTGGCGAGGGTGCGTCCGTCCGGGCTGAACGCCACCGACCACACCTCGCCTCCGTGGCCCTCGAGGCCGGTACGGGTCCTGCCGGTGGCCACGTCCCACAGGCGAGCCCTGCCGTCGGTGCTGCCCGTGGCGAGGGTGCGCCCGTCCGGGCTAAACGCCACCGAGTACACCTCCCGCCTGTGCCCCACGAGAGACCGGTGGAGTGGGAGAGCCGCGGCGTCTTGCAGACTCGCGACCGCCTCGGGGGTAGGGCTCGTGCGGTATGCCTGGACGGCCAGCAGCGATGCCAGATCGGGATTGGTCTCGATGAGGCTGTGGGACTTCGCGGCGAGTTGCCGCGAAAGGTCTGCCTGTTGCTCGTCCCTGGCGGTCCGCCATTGCCACAACGCGCCGCCTGTGGCGGCGAGCGCGAGGGCCAGGACGGACGCCAGGATCACGTTGAGGCGTTTGCTGCGTCGGATGACCGCC
This sequence comes from Streptomyces nigrescens, assembly GCA_024349765.1. Lineage (GTDB taxonomy): Bacteria > Actinomycetota > Actinomycetes > Streptomycetales > Streptomycetaceae > Streptomyces > Streptomyces endophytica. The sequence goes on from AP026074.1 coordinate 1,026,837, forward strand.
TGTTGCCTCTGCTTGCTCGCGGTGAGGTACGCGTTGATCTCCCCGGGCAGACGGCGCTTCTGGGACCAGTCGAGGCCCTCGGCGAGAGCCGACCCGGTGAGCAGGTCACCCGGGTCGGACGTTTCGGCCCAGCGGGCACGCCTCGCGCGCGTGTGTTCGAGCCATCCTTGGAAACGGTGGTCCTGGCGGACCCACTCGCGTAGGGTGCCCCAGTCGCGGATGAGCGCGTCGTGGATCAGTTCGGCCACCGGTTGATCCGCAGAGACGTCGGTATTCTGGGCCGCGCCGGGTGTGTGGGTGGTGATGATGCGGTGACCGGTGAGTACGGCGAGGACCTCGCCGAAGGGACCGTCGCTCTCCGGCTCGGTGCCGGGGTCGGTCGCCAGGTCGCGCAGTTCTCCTAGGGGAACCTGTGCGCGAACTGCAGGAATGCGGTGGATCGGATCAGCGGGTCGCACCAGCGAGGTCAGTATGCGTTGGGCAATGGCTCGTTGGTTAGTGGGGAGCTGGTCCAGGGCGGTGTCCGCCCACGTGGCAAGGCTGCCCGTCACTCCGCCGATGCGCTGGTAGGCCTCGTGGGTGAGGTACCCCTCATGGCGCCTCTGCCAAAGCTGGCTCAATGCCACCTCCACCAGGGGGAGCACGGTGGCAGTTACCTGGCCGGCGGTCGCCCCTTCGGGGACGGTGGCCAGCACATCGCTGATGATGTGCTCCGGTAGACCGGGCTCGAAGTGCGCTCCTACGTCGCGGGCAGGCAGCGTGATGATGTCGTGCAGGTCATGTCGGCTGAGCACCACCGGCACATTGAGGAGTCCCGGCATCGCGGTTTCCAACAGCCTGGGGGCCAGGGCGGCGAGCTGTGGGTAGAAGTCGTCGCGCATCACGAGGAGCACACTGAGGCGGCTGTGGTCGTCCAGGGCTTCGATGATCTGGTCCGCGGTGATCCGTCGGCGATCCGGTGTGCCGGTGCTCCGTTGGGTGAGCAACTCTTCGAACTGGTCGATGACGAGAAGGAGGCGCTCACATGTGGGATGCGCCGCTATCTTGCGGGTGACGGCTACGGAGAGCCCGTCACTGGCGGCGCCGGGCAGTCCCGCGTGTTCCAGTTCGGCCGACAGATCCTGCCTCGGCCGTACGACCAGAGAAAGCCAGCTGTCGCTGCCTGGCAGATCGCCTGCAGCCACTGCGGGCAGAACGCCGGCCTGTATCAGCGACGTCTTGCCCGAGCCAGAGGGACCCAGCAAGAGCGTCAACCGCTGGCGGCGGGCCAGGCCTGCCAGTACCTGGCGTATCGCGTCTTCCCGCCCCTTGAACCATCGGGCCTGATCGGCGCCGAACGACTCCAGTCCCAGATAAGGAGATACGTCCTGTTCAGTAAGTTCTGGCCAGACCTCGCGGAGCACCTGTGTCGGGGTGACGTATGCAATGCCTTGCCCCCTCGCGTAGGCGTCGGGGGTGGTGATCTCAGTGACCATGCCGATGACCAAGCCCGTCACCTCATCGAGGACAGGTGCGCCGCTGAACCCAGTCGTCAAGTCGTTGGCAGCGGTCAACTGCAGATGGACGCCCCTGTTCCCGACGGCACCCAGCAAGTCACCGCACACGCCGAAGCCGAAGTGCCCGCCGGTCGGAGCCTGAGCGGGGAATCCGAACGAGCGCACTTGATGACCTCGGCGGCCTTCGGCAGAGCCCAGGGACAAGACGGTCATTCCAGGTGATGTGTTGTTGAGGCGCACGATGGCCACGTCTTCGCCGTCCGGGGCACGCCACGGCCCGTGCAACACCTCCCCCTGCACGCGAGGGGCGCCCTCCACGTGGGGGAAGACCAGTTGTACGGTCCCGCCCGGGCCGGACCCTGCGGCGTATACGACATGCGCGCAGGTAACCAGGAGGCACTCTGCCACCAGGAAGCCAGCCCCAGCCACCTGGCCTTGTCGGTCGAGGACCTGGGCCACGGCACTGGGAAGCCCCCGCCCGCTCTCCCAGCCTGTTCCCAGGACATCCATCGGATCAGTCCAATCCCCGCTCGCCGTCGGGCGATGGGGACTCGCTCCCTTTCCACATGACGGTCACTCGCAGGTGAGCATTTGCACCCGTTTTGGTGATGACAGCTCCTGCCTCAACCGCGAGGTCAACGCCGAACTCGACCGAAATCTCGTGGGGGCCGGCTTTGCGGAGCTGTTCGATCGTGGCACGCGCCGCTTTGGTGACCGGTGCCAACGCCCCCTGAAGGTCCTGCGGAAGGTCATGGATAGCCTCGCTGATGCGGCCGGCCTTCACTGGCCCATCCGTAGCAGACGACGCCTCGATCAGTACGCAGCCTCCGTCTTCCAGTGGAATCCGAGCCAAGTGGTTCAAGGCGCCTCCTTCCTTCTCTCAGGCTCTCGGTCGTATTAACGAGTGGCGGCCTGGCTGTCGGCCGAAGGCAGGGCCTGGCGTACAGGCGTGCCATCGCAAACCGGCGTGCCTATCAGAATGATCGTCATCGAATTCGATTCGGGAGCCCAGCTCAAGTAGGCCGTTCGGTTGAGACCCCAGGCGCCAGCCATGCGGCGAGCCGCGTCTTGAGATCAACCCGACACGGTTACACCACTACAGGGGGCATGACCCCGCACTGGCTCGTCCCCGCAACCATTACCGAACCGCACATAGGAGGCCCCGTCATGCCCGATGCACCCGAATACACGCCCCGCAGCGTCTACACGCTGGAACCGCACGCTGATCTTGTGACCGCCGAGAACGGATATATTGCGCTCGAGGCCGTCACCGAGCGCGTCTACGGCAAGCCGTACAGCTCGCTGCGCGGATGCCAGCGGGACGACGAGCACATCGGCAATGACAGCGTGAAGCTCTACGAGCTCACCCCCGACGGGGACTACCTGCAGGCACTCGGCGACCTCGACGACGCCGAGATCTACCTGGGCTGGACTCCCGCACCGGCGAGAGCGCCTTCAAGACCGGTATGACGGAGCTGGACTACTGGCTGAGCATCCGCGTCGCCGACGAAAACACCAGCCACCGTCGAGGCGCACCCGCCGGCGACGCAAGACCTTGAGAACGCCGTGTTCGAGGACCGGTTCTTCGCCGATCGTGCCTTCTCACCGTCGCTGCGGCTGGTCCTGGCCGATCTGATCCGCCGCGGCGAACTGCCGCGCGGCGACTACCTGCTCCGGCACTGGTGGTGATTGAGCTGGTCGTCGTCGGGGACGCGCAGGGCCAGGTCGGGGGTGGTGAGCGTGAGCTGGGTGAGCGGCCAATGGCACATGGGTGCCCTCCGTGGGGTGTCAGAATCCGTCGATGCCGGTGATGTTGCCGAACGGGTCGGTGAGCTGTGCGATCTTGCGGCCGGTGCCGTCGCCGACGTCGAGGGGGCCGCGGTGGTGGGTGCAGCCGGCGTCGAGGAGCCGCTGTCGTGCGGCGTTGACGTCGTCGACGGACCAGGACGGCATAGGGCTGCCTTCTCTGAACTAAGCAACGCTGACCAACACATTGCCGGACTACAGCTGCTCCGCGCGAGCGGAGGTGAACCGTACTGCCGCCGGGTTTTGGTGGTGGGGCCGTCCTGCTCTCTGCGCGAGCTGAGATAAGCCGGGGCCCCGCGAATCCCGACCCGCCTGTGACCGGTGCTGGATCCGCGGAGTGCACGTCGCCGCTCGGCCGCACGCCGTGCTCGGCCGACCGGCCCGGCGCCGGCGCCGGGCACGGAGCGCGGCGGCTGGAGGTTCATCGCCCCAGGTGAGAGGCCGTCACCGAGAACGCCCACTAGGACCGCGTCGCCTTCCCGCACGCGTCTCTGGAGAACTCGCCCCGCCCGACCGGCACACTGCGGTCGTACGGATCGATCTGCGTACCGGCCCCGTCCGCCTGGCGCTCCGCGCCGAAGGCGGGCTGAAGTAGCCCGTCGGGGCGCCGCAACCGCCGTTGGTCATGTCGTACTTGTACGAGACGATCAAGAACGTGCCTGGCTCGGTGATCACCTTGTCAGGGTCGTCCCAGCTCAGGACCATCTCGCGCCGGACGATCGTGCGCACGATCTCGTCGCCGGCCGCCGTCCACGCGGGTGACCGGGTAGACGAGGGTGACGTCGGCGGTCACCTGGAGCGCGCCGCGCTTGCCCTCCCGGTAGGTGAGCCGACCACGGGAATTCACGACGTCACCGACCACGCGGGTGCGGGAGGACTGGAACCGGCTGAAGAGGAGGAGAGGAACGTTCTTCTCACTCGGGGTTCGGAAAGCGGTTTTCAAAATATCTTGAACATCCCTTTGGTGCGGGTTGATCAGTGCCATCGTCTTCTCGGGACGCTCACCGCGCAACACCCCGCGGTCCAGGCCTGACGCGACGAGGAAGTCCCGGCTGCGAACCAGAGCCCGCCCCACCTCGGCGGCGCTCATCCAGCCGACCGCGCCGGCCTTCGGCACGGTGATCCCGTCCGCTCCGCTCGCCCAGTGCGCCGCCGGTGAACCGCACAATGGCTCGCCCTCGGTGGGGCGTTGGGCCGGCTGAACCAGCGGTGCCTGGGTCGGGCGGGCGGTCTCGGCCGCCAGCAGTGAGGAGTACGGCACGACGAAGTGGGCCGTCACCGGCATCGCGGAGAACACCAGGAGGATGGTGACCGCCGACGGCATCGCGTCACCCTTGTCTCACCTGGAGCGACGAGGACGAACTTCTTCGACAACGCCCCTGGCGGGCTCCCTGATCGCGAGTTCCTCTCCGCGGATCAGTTGGGTAAGACGATCGTATGGACCATCGGGCAGCCCAACGGTGTCGATGGACAGCGTGAGCGAGCTGGTGGCGGCGCCCCACGATTGATGTGGACCTGGAGCTGATCCACACGACCTGTCATCGCCAAGTTCACGCTGGCGACCGGAAGCATGACACCCACCGGCAGCCACAGGCCAGCTTGAGCCGGATGCGGGGATGACTCGCACGTCCGGTTCTGAGGGGGCCGGGACGCAGCAATGCGTCCCGGCTACCCGACTGCTCAGCGTAGTGAACGCCGATGGCGGTACCGCGTCCGGTTCCCTGATCGACGAGATCGTCCGCGACGGCGCCCGGCGGATGCTCGCCGCCGCGCTGGAGGCGAAGTCAACCAGTGCATAGCCGAGTTGGCGGCCGAGGGGGACGAGGCCGGCCACCGCCTGGTGGTGCGCAACGATCGCCACCGGCCCCGCACCGTGGCCACCGCCGCGGGACCGGTCGAGGTCACCGCCCCGCGGGTAAACACCAAGCGCGTCGATGCGGCGACCGGCGAGCGGATGCGGTTCTCCTCCAAGATCCTGCCGCCGTGGTGCCGCAAGTCGCCCAAGGTCAGCGAGGTCCTTCCCCTGCTCTACCTGCACGGGCTGTCGTCGGGGGACTTCGTTGCGGCGCTGGAGCAGTTCCTCGGCTCGGCGGCCGGGCTGTCGCCCGCGACCGTGACACGGCTGACGAAGCAGTGGAGCAACGACCACGACGCCTTCCAGCAGCGCGACCTCGCCGCCAGTGACTTCGTCTACGTGTGGGCGGACGGGGTGCACCCGAAGGTGAGGCTCGGGCAGGCACACTCATGCGTGCTGGTCCTGCTCGGGGTGCGGCTGGACGGCACCAAGGAGCTGATCGCGCTGGCGGAGGGCCTGCGGGAATCCGCCGAGTCGTGGGCCGACCTGCTGCGCGACTGCCACCGACGCGGCATGCGCGACCCGGAGCTGGTCGTCGGTGACGGCGCGATGGGACTGTGGAAGGCACTGGCCGAGGTATTCCCCGCCGCCCGGCACCAGCGGTGCTGGGTTCACAAGGCCAGAAATGTCACGAACGCCCTTCCGAAGTCCGCACAGCCGGGCGCGACGAAGGCGATGCAGGAGATCTACAACGCAGAGGACCGCGCACGCCGAGAAGGCCGTCGAGGCGTTCATAAAGACCTACGGCGCGAAGTTCCCGAAGGCCGTCGCGAAGATCACCGAGGACCAGGAAGAGCTGCTGGCGTTCTACAACTTCCCGGCCGAGCACTGGATCCACCTGCGGACCACGAACCCGATCGAGTCGACGTTCGCCACGGTAAAGCTCCGCACCAAGGTCACCCGCGGCGCCGGCAGCCCGGCCGCCGCACTCGCCATGGTGTTCAAGCTCGTCCGCGTACAACTCCGTCCGGAAGCGTGGCACTTCCGTGAACGCATCCCACAGGACGCCACGATGTACCAAACTCACGACCACGGCCTTCGTGCTGTTCCTGTGCCTTGTGACGAAGCAAAGGATCAGGCGAAGGCCGGCTTCACGTCCGCTGAACTGCGAAAACACTGATCAAGTTCGATGCACGTTCGACGCCGGACGATAGCGACCGCTACTCAGACACTCCCTCGACGAGAAGAAGCCGCCATTCCAGGGCTGACTTCCGGATCTCAAGCGCCTCCGCGTACTCGGAAGATGCGTACCACTCCTTGACCCGATCCGTATCCGGGAACTCGACGACGACCACCCGCTGAGAAGAGGGCCAGGCACCCTCCACCGCTTCGGGCAGAGCACCGCGGACGATATAGCGACCGCCGTAGCGACGGATGGAAGCCTCCGCCAATGTCCGGTAGCCGTCAGCGAGTTCCTCGTCCAGCACCTCAACCTCAGAGATCACGTAAGCAGGCATGTCAGCCATGCTGTCAGGCGCGTCAACCAGCGAATCCGGCCAGCAGCCGGGTGGAGCAAGTGCCCATAGTTCCGGCAACCGCAACGAGCCTGGTCAAGACCGAGACGCCGTCGGACGCCGGACCTTAAATGTCAAGCTAAGCCGAGACGCAGAACAGAGGCGGCACGGTGATGCCGTTGGTCCCCTTCCCAACCCCGGCCGCCCCACAGCGACGCGCCGCGCCGCAGGGCCGGTACAGACCCCGGGGCGCGGTGCGGTGAGCTGTCTCAGCCTTGAAGCGAGACGGTGAACTTCTCCGTGTCCAGGACACGCTCGTCCTGGACGAAGCGGCCGTACTTCCCTCCGGCCTTCTCGTTTTTCGCCAGCGGGACGTGGCCGCGTACGCAGGGCTCGTTACCCGTGGGCTGGCGCCCGTCGAAGTAGAGCAGCTTCCAGCCGCCCTGCTCGAACTTCGGAATGATCTCTGCGCACGACCCGCCGTCCTTCCCGCCCTCGAAGGTGCCGGCGAAGGGGTACTCGTCGCACGAGTCATTCTCGACGTCGTCCTGCGGGACGAAGGGGATGCTGCTGCCTTCCTCTCAGGTCCGGTACCGGTTGGCTTTATGCGCGGCCTCGTCCTTGTTCCGGCTGAGCGGATTGTCCGGCGCCCCCCAGTGGTCGGCCAGCTCGGCCTGAGCGTACCAGTAGGTGGCCGCCGCCTCGCCATACTTGGAGAGCGGCAGTTTCAGCACAGCCTGCAGCTGATTGATCACACAGCCGTAGCCGGACAGTTCCGCGTCACAGCGCACCTTGAGGGGCAGCGACCAGTTGTGATACGAGTCGCCCGGGGTGTCGCCCGGCTGGTACAGCTTGAGCGAGTACTGCGGCGTCACCATGGTCTCCGTGCCCTTGGCGGGAGAGCTGGAGTAGGTGACGTGACTGCTTATGCTCCGCCTCAGAACGAGGACCTTGGTGCCCCACGCATCGGGGTTGATCATTCGGCAGGCGTTGGTGCATGACGCCGTAAGGTTGACGGCGAGACTGCTGACATGCCCCTCCGTCTTCGTGACGGTGGCAGTGAACTCCTCGTTCCACCAGCCGCTGTTCGCGTCGGGCTCGGCGTTGCTGCTCAGGCTGATCTCCCCGACGCCGGTCGCCGCCCCGCTGCCCGGGTCATAGAGGGTGTAGGTGATCCTCGTGTCGGAAAGGCAGTACGAATGCCGGTCCGCATAGTAGCGGCCGGGCTGCGCGGAGCACGCTTCAGCGGCCGCCCGCTCCGCGACAGCACGGCCGTCAGCGTCCACGCGCTTGACCTCCGTGCATGCCCTGACGCCGCCCTTGTGACTCTTCGAGGCCGCCATCGTCGTGCAGGACCTGCCGGACGGGAAAGCCTGGCTTATGAACTCCTGCCGCGCTCCCGCCGCTGCCAGCGTGTGGGGACCCAGAGTCGTGAGGAGTTTCTCCTGTACCGGCGATGTCGTTCCGGACGGTGCCGCTGTCGCGGTTCCGGTAAGAGCGCTGGCAGCGACGGCAAATGACGCCATCGCCACCAGGCACTTTCTGACACGATTCATCGGCCCCCTCCATCGTGGTGGCCCCAGGGTGTTCGGACCGCCCTGGGGCATGCGGACAGTGGAGACGCAGCCGAGATCCGGCCAGGCGACCAGCACCATCCACCGAAGCATGGTCCATGGTCCAAGGAGGGCAATCGACCGTCGATGGCCCTCAACAAGCCAGATCAGACGCCAAGTTGAGCCAACGACCCACGCCAGCCCCGGGGACCTGCAGCTTCAGGTTGAAATTCTCTCAGTCGTCGGCGTAGCCGGCCGGACCAGGCCCGGTGAGCACGTCGCGGTCAACGTACGGGGCGATGGCGGCGAGGACCAGGCGCCGGAGTTCTGCCGGCTCCAGTGGCTCCACCTCCCACTGCACCGGGTGGCGGGAGTCAAAGCCGTAGCGGCGGGGAAGGCGGGCCACCTCGGGTCGCCGTGCTTCCCCTCGGTCGCGGGCAGCTCGTAGGCGCGCACCTGCTCATAGGTCAGCAGGACTGGTGAAGTGGCAGTGTTCCAGCCTGCGCTATTCGGAGATCTCGAACCGGGAGAAGACTGTGCCCCTGCCAGCCGGCACCGCCTTTTCTGGCGGGCCTGCTCGGTTTCGGGGGCCGAAGAACGGCAGGAGACGCCACGGCCTTGGTTTCCAAAGCTCGACGTGTCTTGATCTCGAAATTTTGTTGCCGCGAGGAGGTGCGTGGCGGCGCACGTGAACGAAGTGCTGCTGGACTGCGTGTACTTCCCCATGCCACGTTCGAAGCCGGGGAACCGGCTACTGGGGGCTGGGAATGCTGGTGACGGAGTTCAGCACGGACGTCGTGGCAGCGCCGGAGCGGTTCGCGTTGTGGACGGAAGCGACGGAACAGTCGCATATGCGCAATTGGCTGCACAGCAACAACCGCACTGACTTCCGCGCCAGGATGCGCGGCCTGGACTTGAGGGAAGTACAGGCGGCCGCGCTCGCTTACCCGCATCTGGAGATCGCGCGGACAACGAAGCTGATCCGACAGTCCGACCCCGAGGTGTATCAGATCAACTACTTTGCCGGTGGACAGGGGATTCTCTCTCTGGACAGGCGTGACACGGCGCTGAGTACCGGTGACCTCGTGGTGCTGGACAGCAGCCGTCCCTTCCGAGGCAATGTCCACGCCGATCCGGGCAGGTGGTCGCACGTAACCATGCAGTGTCCGCGCGGGCTACTGCCGCTGCCGGAGAAGACGGTGCAGCGCCTGCTCGCTGTCCCGATCAGCGGGCGCAGCGGCATGGGCGGAGTGTTCGCACGCTGGCTGGCCGACCTCAACGCGCGCGCCGGCGAGTTCACCCCAGCCGACGTCTCCACTCTCACCTCGGTCACCCTGGACCTTCTGGCGTCCACACTCGCCCGCTTCCTGGAGGCTGAGGAGGCACTGACCCCGGAGGCACGCAGGACCGCCCTGCGGGCCCGGATCAACACGTTCGTCGAGCAGCACCTCGCCGACCCGGCCATGACCCCCCAGACGATCGCGGACGCCCACCACATCTCCCTGCGCCATCTCCAGCAACTGCTCGCCGAGGACGGCACATCGCCAGCAGCCTGGATACGCCACCGCCGGTTGGAAGGCTGCCGCCTTGACCTGGCCAACCCCCACCTTCACACCCGCCCGATCCAGGCCATCACCGCCCGCTGGGGCTTCACGGACCCTAAGCACTTCAGTCGCTTGTTCCGCGCCACTTACGGGATTCCGCCACGGGATTACCGGGACCAGTCGCGCGAGGCGTGCGCGAATCGGCACCAGCCCTGCGCGGATTGACACGGGCGAGTGTGGTTGCCCTCGGCATGCTGGTTCCGGAAGCCAGGTCAAGGATCAGCGGGCCGTAGCCTCGCCCCGCAGCACAGCACGGCGCACCGGGCGAGAGGCCGCGACCGCTCAACGGACTTCCGGACGTTCTGCACGCCACGAAGATCAAGGGAGCACACGAATGCGTACTCGAGTCTGGCTCACCAGCGTTGCCCTGGGAGCCGCCCTGGTGGCCGGCGGCACCGTCGCCACCGCGCATGCGGCATCCACGTCCTCCGGCGCGAGCGCGACCACCTCCGGCCCGGTGGTGCCTTTCGCATACACCGACATCGGTACCTACCGCACCCTGGCCGCTTGCCAGGCAGCCGGGGAGAGCTCGATCTACTCCGACTGGTTCTGCCGCAAGAGCACCACCACCAGCAATTGGCACCTCTGGGTGAACCTGAACTCGTAGGCTGTGACGGGCCGGCAACCGCTGGCGGGCGGTGTGGGCCGGTTGTCGATGTACTTGACACGGCGCAGGTACAGGCGCATGAGGTCGTCGCCGGGCTGCCACCCGGGCACTCAGGTGGCAGCCCGGTGTGCGACTGACGGAGGCCTATGACAGTGGGTTCTGGGCCTTCTGCCGGAGTCGTTCGTAGGGTGTCTGGCCGGTGAGTGCGCCGTGGGGGCGATCGTAGTTGTAGTAGCCCTCCCACTCCTGGAGCTTGGTGTTGAAGAGGTTCACGTCATCAATCACTTGCCCTTCCAGGAGGCGGTAGAACTCTTCGGAGTCGATGCGATGAGACCGTTCGACCTTGCCGTTCAGCTGCGGCGTGCGGGCCTGATGCGCACGTGGCCGATGCCTTTGTCGAGCAGATGCCAGTGGAAGTCTGAACCGAATTCCTGGCCGTTGTCGGTCTGGATCCGCTCGACGGCGAACGGCAGCTTGGCCAGCACGTGGTCGATGAACTGGATCGCCGTCTTCTGGTCGTTGCGCGGGAAGGCACGCAGGACACGGAGCCGGATGCAGTCGTCGATGGCGGTGTACTGGTAGTAGCGCTTCTTGCGGCCGGTCTAGCCGAGAGGTTGGCGTTGTCAAGTTGCTGGTATGGCGGATGGGTTGAGGTGTGTGCCGGTGATGGTGCGGGGTGGCTATGGTTACACGGCGAGGGCCATGGGAGAAGCTCTGGTGACCTCGTTCCAGATGGTGAAGCGTTCAGTCATTTCGGTGCGGTACTCGGATGCGGACATCAGGTGGCGTGGGGGCCTGAAGTGGGGTGAGATCCGGCTGAACGCGGACAGGAATCGCTGGGCGGCGCCAACGGAGCGGAAGCCCTGCATCGCGTACTCCCGCTGCCGCACGGGCAGATGGGAGTTCTCGGCCCTGTTGTTGAGATATTTCGAAGACCGGTGCTCGACCGAGGGCATCACCTCACAGTGGGCAGCCCCGTAGGAACGCAGTTTGTCCGTCACCACAACCCAGGGCACCGCCTCGGTGGTCTTGAGGAGTTTGCGGAAGAACCGCCTGGCCGCGGCGGTGTCCCGGCGGTCGGTGACCAGGATGTCCAGGACGTTGCCGTCCTGGTCCACGGCCCGCCACAGGTACCGCTGACGGCCGTTGACCTTGATGAACACCTCGTCGAGATGCCACTTGTCGCCGGTCTTCGGACGGCGCCGGCGTAGAGCCGCAGCGTAGTGGGGGCCGAACTTCAGCGACCACGCCCGGACCGTCTCGTACGACACGGTGATGCCACGCTCCAACATGAGTTCCTCGATGTCGCGCAGGCTCAGCGAGAAGCGGTGAGACAGCCACACACAGTGCGCGATCACCTCGGCGGGGTAGCGGTAGCCCTTGTACGACGGCGACGGTGCAGCATCCACGGACGAGTCCCTCCCAAGACGACCACCCCGAAGGTCATCCCACAGGAACTCGATCGGCAACCTGACAACGCCCGCCGCCCTGCTCCGTGAGAGCAACGGTGTCGAGGGCGATGGCGGAGAGGGGTTCATCTGGTCGACCGAGCGCATCACCTCCGAGAACGAGCGTCTTCGCGAGGACGCTGAGCTCGCCTCTCTGTACATGCCGTTCGGCTCACTCCTTTTCTTCACAGACGCAGGAAACGGTGACCTGTTCGTGCTCCTCCCAGCATCGACAGGCCTGATGTCTTCGTCTGGAACCACGAGGACGACAGCCATACCTGGGGTAGTGCCGCTGGTCTGTGACGGCAGTTCATGCCTCGGCGTGATCTAGTGCCCGACTGCCATATATGAGTCGGGCCAATCAGCCATGTATCGATCGTTTTTAGCCACAGGGTTCTCTATGACTCGGAATGAGGCATTCCTCGAATATTGTTCCGGCGTCCGATCGGCTCTACGAATCCTCGGAGAACAATGCATTTTGCGATTTCGCACACCTTTCGCAGGAAGGGGAGGGTGTGGGTTACGGTGGCAGCGGTTGCGCTGGGATTGACTGCCTTTACACCTCCTGCGGATGCGGTGCCCGACCGCCTTACTCTGGACATGTACGTCCTCCCGGTGAACGCAAAGGTGCCAACGCTCTCAGAGCTACAGAGGCATGGGGTGACGAATCTGGAAAGTTCCCTCAAAAAGCAGAAGGTGCAAGCAGAACCAGGACGAATAGCGGGCCCCTCCGCAGCTCTCCTTCGCGATTTGGGAATGGCCGGGATCCCAGCGCAGACTCATTCGGTACAGGGGGCGACCTACCCGGATCCGCCACGCTCCATAACGAATAAGGAGTGCCAAAAGAAACTTAACAATAGCTTGTTCTATGTCAAGTCCAGGTTCGCCATGTGCGGCGCCCTGCAATTTCTGCAGGTGTGGGGGAAGAATGGTCGGCCGGTTGGAGAGTCCAGTTTTGCGTTGATGGTGCGAGGTACCATTCCGGACGCGAGGGACCGGACGGTCCACTTCGATTACAATTTCTCGAATTTTTCCGCCACGGGCAACACGAAGACGAGCGGCCTGATCGTAAATACCGAGGTCACTCAGAAAGTGCTCGTTTCGCAAGCGAAGAAGCGAGAGTCCGGCTTGATTCCGCCGAAGAAGTCCTTCAACGCTCTTCGGGCGGTACCCAACTACACGCATAATGTCATCTTCGATGCGGGGCAAGGAACCAAGCCAGACGACTTGATCATCATGGCGTACGTTCCTTACGTTTCGGTCAAGTACCCGCCCGAGTATGTTGCCGGCACCAATCCCGGACCACAGAGAGTTACCTTCGCGGGCATGAACTGGGATGCGGCCTCTTATCTGCCCAACAGCAGAACAGCTGACCCCAAGAAGCGCGGCGGAGCATCCTTTGCTTACAAGGTCGCATTGCCCTACAGCTCCACTCAAGGAGCTCCCGAGAAGGCTGTGGCGGACCATCTCAAGCTAGCTCACACTCAGCCCTCCAAGACGAAGCCGCCGAATCCGCACAAGAGCGTTCCCGGATTCGACCCGGACCACCCACTTCACCGGCTGTATCGCGATAAGTCGCGCTACAGGGCTAATCGGCGAACTGCGGTCAGTGCCTGTGTTAAATATTGGGGCAAGGATTACGCGACGAGCGAACCCGCTAGGCCACGCGAATGTGACGAATACCCGTTCGCCAGCACGTACGAGGGTGCAGCGCAATCCTCGAAGGAGCCTTCAGCCCCCAAGAATAACTACTCCGCTCTGCCTATACCTAAAGCTCAGAATAAGGCTGGCGGTTCGATCCTAGCGCTCTTCTACGACAAAAATAGGATCTTGGACGGGCGGGACGCGAAAGGGCAAGAAATCGACGCGTACCTCATGGCTATAAAGTGACCGCCACCCGGATGGGCCCGAAAGGGTCCATCCGGTAGGATGGATAATCATTCAGCGGGCCAAAATTGCACTAGGTATCGCTCCACTCCACTGGGAACATCCACCTGAGCCAAGCGATACACGGCTTCCCGCCCCGTACAGTAAGCCCGAAAGTTCCACAACCCGGCTCGCTTTAGTTCGATGCAGTCTCCGGAATATCCCATCATTTCGCGCACGGCAAGTTCTCCGGTAGGACATTCGATCTCCCCACCGCCTTCGGCTTCCCATTCACCTTCAGCGGCCTCTGGGACCGTAGTCCATACTTCTGCGGTCAACGTGGCGGTGTGAGTATGCCCACCGCTCTTGATGTCGATCCGCCGTTCATGCAGAGAAATGAAGTCATCCGATTCTGAATCTTCCGGGAAAGGGATCGGGACAAGGCTGTCGTCTGCCTCCTGAAGGGCGAAAGAATAGAACTCGACTTCAACTTCCAGTTCCTGTCGGCTGAGAAGTCTGGCCACAATGCCCCCTCATATCGCTCCTGATGGCGTGAGCATAACCAAAGCCCCCAACGGATGGGTGGTGTGGCTCATTGATACGGGCCGGGCCTCACGGCATCGGCCGAGGCGTTGACTCGGCGCGCGTTCGGTTCTCGCTGACAAAGGGACCGCCGGTCGTCTGCTGGACGGCCTGGACCCCGCCCAGGCCGCACTGCTCGCCGAACCACCTCCCCTGCCCGGTCCCGTCACCATCATCGTCAGGAGACGGCGGTTGTCCTGGACACCCCCGCGTTGTGCCACGGCTCGGGCAGGCACCTCCCGCGGCCTTACCAAGAGGTGGAGAATCAGCAGCCGACCCGGGACGTGGTGCTGCGTACGGACGCCTCCGACATGGCCGCGCGAGGACCAGACCTCCCCGGCACGCTGTCAGCGGTGCGTCGATCGCCGCAGTAGAAGAGTGCCCTGCCGCCACCTGTCCTTGTCCCTCCCACTACCAGCGGCGGCTGCTTCTGGGGTCGGGTGCATATTTGAGGACTACTGGGCTGTATGGGGGGTATGGCTCTCAGCTGGCGCGATATCTCCCGGTCGGCGAAGCGGCGGTTGATCTCCTCGGCGGCCCGCCAGGTCCATTGGTCGTACCGGTTGCGAGCGGCCCGAATCTCGTCCAGGACCTGCTCGTACGTCCGCCCCGGCCCCGGCGACATGGAGCCCGGGACCCGGTTTGCGACGTCGTTCAAGCTCCCGCGTAGTAGCTCATCCTCCAGGAACTTGATCGCATCAGCGCAGGTCGTTCCAGCTCTCAGCATGGCCTCACTACTCTCCCTGGGGCTTTGCGGGAGGTTGCCCAGGTCTCGCCTGCTGACCCGTTCCCCGAGACCGAGACCGCGCCGGACGATGCGCCAGCCCAGATCGAGGCGGCCCGCGCACAGCGCCGCCGCCAGGCCGCCGCGACCGAGGCGGGCACACGATGGAATGCGCTATGCGGAATCCCACGTCGTCACCGCGGGCTGAGCCGGCTCAGGGGGCACCCCCTGAGCCCGAAGAGCGTTGCGCCGGAGGCTACCCCTTGTACCAAAAGGTGTCTCCCTTTACATCGCCTTGTATCGAGCGTTTGACACAAGATCCCGACCAGGGCATCTTGTACCCACCGCTTGACACATGATGATCTGGGGGGATCTCCATATGCTCGACACCGTCCCGCTCCAGTCCCGGTTCCTCGAACACGCCGACCACTACGCCCGCTGGTCTGGTCTGGCCATCGGCATCGTTGCCGCACAGCAGTTGGTCACGATGGACAGCGGCGACATCACGATGCCCTTCGTCTTCGCCATCACCGCTTTCGGGCTGTGCGCGGTGGGCGGTGTCCTGCTCGGCGACGCCCTGACCCTGCGTCCCCAGGAAGCCGTACGCACCGCGAGCCTCGCCCCGCGCCTGGTCCGAGCCCACGTGCCGCCCCGTATGGCGCCCGTGCTTCTTCTGCAGGCGGCCTCCCTCGCCACCCTGTTGGTGATCGGTGCGGTCACGGCCTCCTCCGACCCCGCGGGGCGCGTCATCACTGTCACCTGCGAAGGGATGCCCGCTTCCCTCGGCCCCTGGCCGGGCCTGTACTACGGCGGCCCGATGTTCGCCGCCCTCGCGGTCGGAACCTCCGCCTGCGTCTGGGCCCTGCGCCGTATCGCCCACGGCCCGGGCGACGACCAGCAGCGCCGCAACCGCGCGTGGGCGATCACCGGAGCCTGGGGACTGCTGGTGTCGAGCCAGGTGCTGCTGGTCGTTCTGATGATCTTTGTCGCGCTCACGGAGAATGCCTGCGCCGGCCCGCTGGGCGCCGCCACCATCGTGGTGATTTGCCCCCTGGGCCTGCTGAGCCTGTTCACCTTCGGATGGTCCCTAATCACCGTGGTGGCACCCCGGGCGGTCTATGACGAGGCAGCCGACGATGGGACTTTCGACGATGAGTGACCCCGCCGTCCGCGTCGACACCACTAGCCAGGTAGCGCCGTACGAGCAGATCCGCGCCCAGCTGGCCGCGCTGATTCGCACCGGCCGGCTGGCCGAGGGCGAGCGCCTGCCGACCGTGCGCCAGCTCGCTGCCGACCTCGGTCTGGCGCCGGGCACCGTTGCCCGCGCCTACCGCGAGCTGGAGGCCGCCGAGCTGATCCGCACCCGCCGTGGCGCGGGCACCCGGGTCGCGGCGCTCCCGTCGGAGCCGCACGCGCACGATGCCGACCAACTCACCACTCTAGCCCGGGACTTCACCTCCGCCGCCCGAGCGCTGGGCGCCGACACCGAGGACATCCTGACCGCCGTCCGCGACGCCCTGGACCCGGGGCCCGCCTCCTCTTCGGCCACCGCCGACAGCGGAGCGGGTGGCCCCAAGACGGCCGAGGCGTCGGCGCAAGTCACCGGCGTGAGGAACAGGCTTGAGCAGCAGGCGTAAGACCGTGTCCTACATGGTCTTTAGGTAGTTGTTGAGGGCATGGGGAGTGGACGGTGGGGATGGATCATTCCGGACGGGTTGTGGGAGGTCGCGAAGCCGCTGATCCCGCCGGCCAGGGTGCGACCGCAAGGTGGTGGGGTTGCGAACATCGATGATGAGGCGGTCTTCGCCGCGATCATCTACGTGCCGGTATACACCGCGGCCGATCCAACCGTGTCGTACAGGAGCTGGACCGCCTCGCGGCAGGCCCTGTACGCGAACTGGCGGGCCAGCGCGGCCGTGCCGGGTTCGGTCGGGTCTCGAAGGCGCCTGCCTGGCGCCGACCTCGGTATCGACGAGTACGGGAAGCACCGCTGAGCGTGGCCCGCTTGTCGGCAACGGGGGCCGGCCCGCCTCGCCACCTGATGCCGTAGCCAGCGTCTTGGACCTTGGCGCGTCTCCATGCGGTGGCGTCCCCGACGGCATGCAGCCCCGTGACATCGGCGGGTGCTGCCCGAACGCGTCTATTCCCGCGGGCTGGGGATGTCCTTCGAGGATTTCCGGGCAGCTACAAACGGCTGGCTCTGTCGGATTGGGCGCATGAAGCTGCGGGACCGGATTCGTCGTTCCCCCCGATCCCGCAGTCTGCTCAACAGGTACGACCGTGGTTCACCAGCCGTCAGACGGGCTTCTGCCTCGCTTCAGCAACAGCGCCCGCCTCCCGCAGCACTGCCACCACGGCGTCTGCGAGCTCTGGTGAAACGTCTTCGAGGACCGTTGCCGGCACGTCCCTGGTGAGGAGCTTGCTGCGCCACAAGCTCAGCCCCGTGTACCGGCGCAGCACCTTCACCACCTCAACGACGCCACGCCCCGACTCCACAAGAACCACATCACTCGACGCCTCGTCGCAGACAAGTTCGAAGTACTCCACCACAGCACTCGTCCTCTCGTTACCCGGCAGGCCTCATCCCCCGGCCCCCGCGGGCCCGCACACAGCGCCTGTAACAGAAACAAGCCCACCGGCAGGCATCCGCCACCGTCGCTGTCTACTCCCCCAAACGGCCACATCGTGCAGGAACCACTGGCACAGTAAGCCCGGGGCGGCTGGCTGGACCCGGCATAGGGCACAGTGACGGAGCAGCCGCCCCTTCCGAGACTGGCCGGCCCATACCACACCACACCAGGACCGAAATCCTCTGGTGGTAGTGGCCGGTACGGGTACGACGAAGCCGGCGCCTAAGACGCCGTTTCTGATGGCGTGATCGCTCGTTGAGCCGTGCATGACGGATCTGGTTGAGCGGTTGGTACCGGACGAGTTGTGGGTGCTGTTCCGGCGGGTGGTCCCGCCGACGGAGGTCATACGCCCGCAAGGCGGCGGCCGCCGACGGGCCGGTGACCGCGCATGCCTGGCAGCGATCATCTTCGTGGCCACCTCGGGCTGCACGTGGCGGCAACTGCCGCCGGTGTTCGGGCCGGCCTGGCCCACCGTCTACCGGCGCTTCGCCCAGTGGAGCCGGGACCGGGTGTGGGCCAGGCTGCACCGCGTCATCCTCGACGAGCTCGGCGCCCGCGGAGCGTTGGACTGGTCGCGGTGTGCGATTGACTCCGTCAGCGTCAGGGCGGCAAAAGGGGGCCACTGACCGGACCGAATCCGACCGACCGAGGCAAGAGCGGATCGAAAATCCACCTGATCACGGACCGCAACGGGCTGCCCCTGTCCCTGGGCATCTCCGGCGCCAACATGCACGACAGCCTCGGCCTGGAACCACTCGTGCGCGGGATCCCGCCCATCCGCTCCCGCCGCGGACCGCGCCGCCGGCGTCCAGCCAAGCTCCATGCCGACAAGGGCTACGACTACGACCACCTGCGCCGATGGCTCCGTAAGAAAGGCATCCGTCACCGCATCGCCCGCAAGGGCATCGAGTCCTCCACCCGGCTGGGCCGCCACCGCTGGGTCGTCGAAAGGACGGTCTCCTGGCTCGCCGGATGCCGCCGCCTGCACCGCCGCTATGAACGCAAGGCCGAACACTTCCTCGCCTTCGTCGGCATAGCAGCGACCCTCATCGGCTACCGCCGCCTCACCAAGTGAAACGACGTCTTAGTCGCTGCCTATCCGTCACTCATGCCCGAGGCCCCTGGCGAAACCGCCAGCCCGGCTGACCTCGGACTGCGGCACAGGGACGAAGCGCAGATGTGCCTTGGATGCGGAGGGGCCGCCACCACCTCCTACGTGGCACGGAGCAGCGAGGGCCCCCGTTGGCTCGACCTGTGTGACACCTGCGGCGTCGCGGTCCTCTTTGTCGCCAGTCCCTAGGAATTGAGCCGCTAGCCTGACAGCGTGCCCCGGCCGGATCAACGGCCGGGGCACGGTACTTCTTCACGAAGAGGGAGACCAGTCACCTTCGTGGCAGTATTGCTTGTCATCATCGCTCTTCTCGCAGTAGAAGTAGTCTTCACTCTGCTCCAAGGTGAAGAGTCCAGGCTTCTTGGGAGTCCAGTTCAGGCTCACATTGTGCATGCGGTATATCTCGATCAAGTGCGTATCGCCGATCACGTAATCGGCCTCGCCGCATACGCCATGCTTCGGGGGGCTCCACTTGACCACCTCGGGATGTTTCCGTGCAGCGCACACCACCTCGGCCTGACTCAGGCGCGTCGAATACGTGGAAGTGATCTTCACCTTGCAGTTGACCTCAGGGGCATCCGCCGGATTCGGGTCGAGGTTCGGCGCCTTCTCCTCGCAGCCCTTCTCTACCGTGCGGTCCTTGAGCGCTAAACCGTCGATGGCCTTGTCGAAGTTCTCCGCAACGCCCATCATGCGCTTTTCCGTCACATCTTCTGCGTGGTTGGCATCTTTGCGGTCTTGCGCTGACATGCCGGTGCCGCATCCTGCGAGAGTCAGCGCCGCGGCCGCTACGACAGATCGTGCTATCCACTTCCGCACCAGGATCCTCCGTTATGTGGTGTACGTGCATGCAGTTCGTCAAGCATTCCTCCGTCGGCCGCGGACCAAGCCCGACAGCATCGCACCTCTAACGACCTCGTGCATGGTTGGCCGTACTCGGCTGCCCGGTAGCCCGTTGAACTGGGCATGGTGGGGGCTGGGACGCGTGAGTTGATCGTGTCGGAGTATCGGGTCACGGGGTTGTCGCCGACGGTGATCGCTGAACTTGTCGCCGAGGTGGGCCCGTTGTGGCACGAGTAGCATCAGGCTCGGCTCACCGCTCGGCCACGACAGCGGGCAGTCGGAGCCGGGGCGAGGCACAGGTTCGTCTGCATCGATCGGCTGCTGGCCACGCTGGTGAGTCTGCGCCATGGCACCACGCACGACGTGCTGGCCTGCTGGTTCGGCGTGGACCGTTCCACCATCACCCGCGCCATCGGCGAGGTGCGGCCTCTACTGGCGCAACGGGGCTGCACCGTCGCCCGGGGCATCCGGCTGCGCACGCTCGCCGAGGTCATCGAGTACCTGGGCGCCGGCGGGACCGGCATCATTGATGGCACGGAGATCCGCGTGCGACGCCCGGCCGCAGGCCGCAAGGACCGGGACAAATTCCTCTCCGGAAAGACCAAGCAGAACGCGGTCAAGTCCATGGTCCTCACGGACGCCGAAGGACGCATCCTGTTCTGCAGCCCTGTCCGGCCAGGCAGTTGCGCCGACATCACCCAGGCCCGGCAGCTGAGACTGGCCCAGCTCCTGGCCGACGGCCCGTTCATGGAGATCCTTGCGGATGCCGGCTACCAGGGCATGGGCGCGCAGGATGGAGATCGGGCACCTCAAAGCGCCCGGTCAGGTGCCCGAACGACACAGTTGACTGCACTCTGGGGAGGGGGCCTCGCCCAACCCCCGCCTCGTGACCCAGGGATGCCTCAACCCCAGTCCCCCGCCCGCAGTAGCCGCTGAGGTTCCTCCAACCTTCTTGGGGACGAACGTCCGCGGCACGCAGGCCCTCATCGACGACCGCGATGCGGCGCGGCGCGGCGACGGAACGGTTCGCGGAGCCCGCGCTCATCAGCGATCGCCGACGCGGCGCGGCTGCGAGAGCTCGCGGGGCTGCCGAGTGAGGAGCACGGCACGTCGGCGTGCCGGGCCCCGCACCCCTACACGCGGAGCAGGCCGAAACAGCGGTGCAGCCATGGGGCCGTAGCGAAGACGAAGAGGCCGAAGGCGAGCAGGACGACGACGTCGGCCGCGCCCGCGCCGAGGCTGCTGTGCCGAACTCCGTATACCGCGTAGAGGTTCGACGTCAGGTCCGCGAGCATCGTCAGGCAGGTGAGGTACAGCCCGGTCCGGCACCCTTTGAGGAGCAGGGTTCCGGAGAGCGAGTCGAAGACGATCAGCGAGTTCCAGAAGCCGTTGAGCCACAACGGCGCCCAGGCGCGGGAGCGGAAGCCCCACAGGACGAGCTCGACCAGGTGCACGCATGCGCCGTACAGCATGGCCGCAGCGATGAGGGCTGCGACGGCGCGGGGGACGGGCGGGAGCAGGCTCAGCCCCCGCAGGCGCGTGCGCCACCACGTCCTGCCGCTTCGACTGCTTCGCTGGTCCACCTGTGCCGACTCCTCCTTCTGTCCTGCTGCTGTCCCGGTCCCGCTGGTCACGCCGGATCGACCTCGTGGACCGGCTCGCGCGATGCCTCATCCACTGCCGCCCACCGCTGCTCTGGGCGTGTGAAGAGATACCCGGCCGCCACGAGGACCACCGACGCCATCGCCACCAGGACCGCCTTGAAGTTGACCACAGCGATGAGGCCGGCGCCGGAGGCCATGGCCAACATCTGCGGCAGGGTCATCATCACGTTGAACCCGGAGTAGACCCGGCCGACCAGCTCCGGGGCGGTGCAGCGCAGTCCGACCGTGGTCAGGCCGACCGCGATCCAGGGCATGCTCGCCCCGCACAGGACCATGCCGGTCGCGACGGCCGGGAGGGCGGGAATGGTTTCGAGGAGGGCTCCCACGGCGAAGGCCGCCATGCCGAGGGCCACCAGTATCCCCTCACCGATGCGCCGCCCGATGCGGGCAGCGGTCAGGCCGGCCGCAATGGCACCGGCGCCCTGCCCGGCGAGCAGCACCCCCAGGAAGGTCGGGGGCCGTCCGAGGCCCTCGTCGACAACGGCGAGCCCGACCGTCTCGGCAAGCCCCATGGCGACCATGGTCAGCGCGCACGCGACGGCGAGCTGCCGCAACACGACCGTCCTCGCGAGGTGCCTGACCCCCTCGGTGATCTCCCGGTGCCAGCTGTCGCCGCTGCGCTCCGGGGCGCTCTCGCGGAACCGGACCGCCGTCAGGAACGCGACGGCGGCCAGCATCAGGACGATGTTGGCGGCCACGACGGCCTGCGCGCCGAAGGCCGCGAAGAGCCCGGCCCCGGCGATCGGGGAGATCAGGCGAAGGCCCTGCTTGACCGTCTGCGTCAGTGCGTTGGCGTCGGCAAGTTGGCCCTCGGGCACGACCGCGACTCCTTATGGCCCGGCCTACATCAGCATGACCAGAAGCCTTCCGCCCACCCAGCGATGGCCTCCGCCTGGGCATTGGTCAGGGCGCGCCCCGAGATCGCCACATCGGTGCTTCACTCTCACGCCCAGGACGTCGCTACCTTGACCGCCTTCATCATGCGGGACGTAAAACCCACCGAGCCGCAGGTCTTCAGCGCCCAGGCCGGGGTTTGCGGCTTGAGAGTGACGGTGGCCCGCGTCGGTCCACCCGCGCCGACGCGGGCCACCGTCATCTCGTGATGTCCTACTGCTGCAGAACGGGCGGCAGTTTGCAGCAGCCTACGCGTCACGCCAGGACGGCAAGAGCTCGTCAAGGAGTGCCTCCGTGCGGGGCGGGAGGCTACGGGCGCCGCCGCTGTGCTCGTGATGGCGGGCGATGAGCGATGCTGCTGTTGATTCGAGCTTGGCTGTATCGCCTGTGGCGTGTGCGGCGCGTAGAAGTTCGCTCCAGAGTCGCTCGTCCGTCGGCGCGGTGGTCAAGGCCGTGTTGAGGGCGTTGAGCGCTGGTGTCGGGTTGCCGGCCTCCAAGTGGTGGGTAGATAGGGCCAGTGCGACGTCTGCCACCAGTAGGGGCAGCTGGGCATCGGTGATCTCGTGGGAAAGCCAGGTATAGCGGCCCGGTGGGCGGTTGGCGAGCAGGGGGCCGCGGGCCAGTGCCAGGGCGTCGTTGAGCAGGCGTTCCCGTATGCGTGCGTTACTTGTGCCTCTGCCCGCGGTTGCCTCGTAGTGGAGGGTGCGGAGCACGTCGAGGTCGGAGACGACGGACGGCGTGAGGGCCAGCCGACCGGTGGTGTCGGTGCCGAGCCGCGGGGTTCCGTCGGGGTCGCTCCCCAGCCAGGTTCGCAGGCGTTCGATGAGGGCGTCCCGGACCTCTTCGGTTACCCCGCGGGGCCACAGTCCGGAGGCCAGAACGCGCGGGTGCACACCTTCGCGATGGAGCAGGAGCATGACCAGTGCCTCGTGGAGAAGCGGGCTGTGCTCGGCGTCAGGTGCGTCGAGGCCGGTGATCTCGTAGGTTCCGACCAGCCGTGCGTACACCGCGGGTCGTCCGCTAGAGGTGATGTCGACCATGAACTGCGGGGTGCTGGGATCCGGGTCGAGGTCGTCGTCGGGTGTGGCGCCGGCGAAGAGCTGGATCACGGCATCGTGCTCGGCCTGGGGCAGGAGCTGTGCTTGCAGTTCCAGGTCGAGGGATGGAGCCAGGAGGCGTCCGCCGGGGGTGATGTCGAGTTTCCAGGTCGCGCCTGGCAGGCCGTTCTCCTCGGTGGCGGCCAGGTAGCTGATGCCCAGTCGGCCGGAGTCGGTAAGGAGATCGGCGATCTTCGCTGCCTGGTCCTCGGTCGGCTTTGCGGCGAGGAGGACCAGGTGGGGCGCCCATTGGTTGGGCTGTGCGGAGCCGGTGCGGCCGGTGAGTACGGAGTCGTGGCCCGCCGTGGCGAGGGCATCGCGCCGCTGTCGGG
The DNA here is from genome assembly GCA_024349765.1 of Streptomyces nigrescens. Taxonomy (GTDB): domain Bacteria; phylum Actinomycetota; class Actinomycetes; order Streptomycetales; family Streptomycetaceae; genus Streptomyces; species Streptomyces endophytica. The sequence continues at coordinate 1,050,403 of AP026074.1, forward strand.
TTTCAGCGTCCAGGGTTTCCAGGAGGGTTTCGACGTTGTCGAAGTGGCGTACGCGGGTGGGGTCGAGCGTGGTGAGTTCCGTGCCGAAGCCGACGAGGGTGACTGTCATTCGGTCCGACCAGCTGCTGGTGGCGAGTTCCGCGGCGACCGACGTGAGGACGGCACTCTGGTCCGCGTGCGTGCCGGTGAGTGAGACGAGTCCGGGGGCAGCTTCGAGGTTCAGCAGCAGGCGCGCGCCATCGAGGCTGCCGAGGCTGACCAGGCCCGGGTAGGGGGCAGCAGTGCCGGCGTCTGTTTCGTGCACCGGGATGTCCGCCCGTTGGATGCGCCAGAACGTCTCGTTCTGACCGAGCTGCCATGGCGCTGGGGGCTTACCGGCGGGATGGGCGAGCTGGAGGTTGAGCTCGCTGTCGGTCAGCCGGGCAACGTAGACGGCCGGCAGGGTGCGTGATTCGACGGCCAAGGCGGACGCCAGCCCCCTCAGGGCGTGGTCGAGATCGCGTACGGCCTGCGGGTCAGCCCCGATGAGCAGCGCATCTTGGGTATCGGCGGCGACACCCGTCGGCTGGCGAAGCTTTGGGGTGCGGCTGCCCTTGGCGCCCATGGCGGACTGCCACAGGGCCGTGCGGCGTCGGCGGCCGAGGGCCGCGAGCAGGCCGGCGGCGAGCAGCGGCGCACCCACGAGGGCCTCGGGCAGGGCAAAGGGCGAGGTGGAGGACGACGAGTTGGGGTCGGCGTTCTCGCCACCGGCTTGATTCCCGGCCTCGCCCGGGATGGTCAGGCTGATGCGGTGGCCGGGGTTGAGGCGGATCGGGAGGCCGGTGGCGGCGAGGTGATGGCCGGTGGTCTGTTGCCACTGGTGCCAGGTGTCGGGGGTGTGGGTGGGGTGGGTGAAGGCCGGGATGTAGCGGCTGCCGTCGTCCTCGACGACGGTGTAGAGGCCGGTCTGCCCCTCCTGGGTGAACAGGAGGAGCGTGGCGTCGCGGAAGGCCGCGAGGAGTTCCTGCTCGCTGCCGTAACCGGTGACGGCGCGCTGCAGGGCTTCGTCCAGGGCGGTGACAGGGGGCGGGAACTCCAACGCCTTCGGCGACGGGCGGTATTTCGGGTTGTGCTTGAAGGAAACGAGCAGGCCGAAGCTGTCGACGGACCAGCCGCCGACGATGCCGTACGGGGGGACGGGGCCGTTGGGGTCGAAGTACGGGTCGATCGCGTACACGTAGCCGCCGCGCTGCTGTGCGGCCTGGGCGCGCAGAGCCTCGGTGACCGGGGGAACGGCGGGGGCAGAGCTGGACGGGGTGGTCACAGCGACTGGCTCCACTGCTCTTCGAAGGCGATCTGCTCGGCGACAGTGGCCAGCGTCTCGCGGGGTGCGGGTTGGAATGTCTGGATGCGATCGGCGCTGGTGGGACGAATCCCGGGCCTGAGTCGGTAGACGAGGAAACCCCCGGTCCCACGGCACATCCCGGAGGGCCAGGTGTCGCGACGCGAGCCGTTGACACCCAGGAGCCACCCCTGGGGTTCGATCTGCTCGCGGATGCGGGTGAGCGCCTCGAAGCAGTCATCCGCTCTGCCGGTGACATGCCCCCAAGGGCCGTCGGCGATCACCGTGAAATCGCGGTTCTCGCCCTCCCATCGCAGGACGGCGTCGGCCTGCTGGTCGCCGTTGAAGGCGAGGACTTCGAAACGGTCGGGGACCAGGTAGCCACTCATCGGGTCCATCCTTCGGGCAGTTGACTGGCGGGCGGTGCTTCAGGGGCGGGAGCGACGGGCTGTTTGGGGATATGAGGCTCGTATTGGGGGTTCGGCATCCATTCTCCCTTGGTCCCGTCGGGGAGGATCTCCCAGGCACCCTTGATGTGCTGGCGGTCAATGCCCCCGGGGAAGGCGATCTCCTCCTCACCTCGGTACTTGTTGCTCGGCAAGGTCTGGTTGACGTCGATGCCGCCGGGAGCATCCACCTCGTACCGGTATTTGGTCAGCCAGTTGGCATCGGCGTCCTTGGTGGTGCCCACAAAGGCCGACGCCTGGTTGCCCTCCACATAGCCATGAAGGTCCGCGTTGGACGGGTCGCGTGGATGGAAGCCCTGGTCGAAGATCTCGTCGGGATCGCGGTTGTCGTTGCGGTACAGCGGTTCGTGGTCTTCGCGCCACACCGGCTGGTGGCTGATGCTGTCGACGTCGACGCTGTGGTCGGCGGCTGCGGGAAGGCTGCGAGGGTCGTCCGGGTCCAGTTCCCTACCCGCCCCGGCGGGGTCATCAGGGTACTCGGCGACATCATCGGTATGCGTTGCTGCCTCATCGGTATGCCGGGCTGCGTCGGTCGCGTCATCGGCGTGCGTGGCAATGCCGGCGGAGTCCTTGGCGGCGGTCTCGCTGACGGTCTTGGCAGCGTCTTTGGCGACAGCGCTTTCCATGCCGTGGGCGACGGCCTTGGCCCCGACCTTGCTCGCGGCGCCTCCGCCGCCGAGGAAATTCGTCGCGAAGGCGCCGATTGCCTCGTTGCGGTCGGTGCTCCAACCATCGCCGATGAAGCCCTTGACCAGTTCGGTGGGGTGGTTGGCAGTGCGCATCAGGCCGCCGGCGACACTGGTGAGGTTGGTGGCGTACTCGGCCGGGTGGGTCAGGTTGTAGGGGTCCTGGGGGTTGACCGTGCGGGCCAGGCGCAGCATCGAGGTGCCGGTCTTGATGATACCGCCCAGCTGGTGCTCGGCCCCGACCAGCTGGTTTTTCACCATGTTGCCGGCTTCGAGCTTGAGGCGGTCCAGGCCTTGGGGCTCGGCGGGTGCCTGGGCGATGCCTCGGACGAGCTTCGCGGCCAGTTGGGCGCCAGCGCTGTCGCGCTGGCTGCGGGCCGCCTTGAGCAGATGCTCTGCGGACTTGCGTCCCTCGGCGCCGGGGTCGTGGAACGGGCCCGGCTCCTGCGGAGGCTGGTGCCCGGCGGCGTTGGCCTGCTGGGTGTAGTCGTCGACCTTGCGCTGGTACTGCTCCACGGCCGCCGCGGTCTGCTTCTGGGCCTGCTTCCACCGCTCGACCGCCTCGCGGGCCTGCTTGCACGCCCACTCGACCGTGTCGGCGTAGTGATCCAGCGCAGCGGCCGCGTCCTCGAACGAGTCGGCGGCCCGCAGCCAGCGTTTGGGGTGGGTCTGCACCTTCTCGCGGAAGCGGTCAGCGGCCTGTCCGTGCCAGTCCGAGGGATCCATCTTCCGCAGCGCAAGGCCGGTACGTTCGAAGGCCGCGCCCAGCTTTTTCAACTGCCGTGCGGACTCACGGATGCTGCTTGCGTCCCCGTGCAGCAGCAGGGCGGGGTCGTCGGTCTCGTTCAGTTCGAGCTCGCGGGTCTGGGCGCCCAGCTCGTTGGCCGCCCAGGAGCCGGCTGCGTCGGCTTTGTCCGCCCAGCTGTGTGCGCCCACTGCATCAAGCAGATTCGCAGTACCGTGGGTGACGGTCTGTACCCCGTCGGCGAAGGCATCGCGGGCTGACTGGGTGGCGCGGTCCAGATTGTCGAAGAGGCCCATCACTTCCCCTTCGCCGCAGTGCCGGTGTCCTGCCCGTCGTCGTCACCGCTGAAGGGTGCGGAGCCGACGGCCTTCACCACCCCGACCTGGTTCCCGATCACTCCGGTCTCAGTGACGTCCGTCCAGGCGCTGGAGAGGTTCTTCCGGCTCTCCCGGGAAGCGTCCTCGAAACCGTCAACGGAGTAGTCGGGGGTGTAGGCGTCCTCGATCTTGCCGCCCACCCGGCTCCAGGACATCTTCTGCGCGTCCTTCGAGGTCAGCGTCGGGTCCGCAGTCGCGGACAGCACAACGTCCTTGAGGACGCCCGTGCCGTACTCCTCCGCCTCGTGGTAGTAGCCCGCGTTCAGATCCAACGTCCCGGCCACCTCGTTGCCCTCGTCCAAGAGCGCCTGGACCTCCCAGCCCCAATGCTCGGCGAAGTCGTCCAGCATCTGAGAGGCATCGGAGTGTCCCATCGCGGTCGGCGACACCGACAGATCGGAGAACCCCTGGCCCGTCGACGCCTCAGTCGCATCCGTGATCTCCTTCATCTCGTCCAGCGCATCATTGATGCCCTTGGACACCTGCTTCAGAATCTGCGGATCGACCCCGAAACCACCACCGCTCACCACGTGGCAAGCTCCCCCTTGGCGACGTATTCCTTATCGAGCGCAATCCCCTCAGGCACGATTCCGGACACGGGTGGCAGGAAGGCGCGAAGTCCGGAGGACACGTCCACCACGACCCCCGTCGGAACCCGGTCCCGCTCCACCAGCCCAGGAAGCAGCTCCTGCATCAGCTCCTCACCGCCCACGCGCAGGTAGCGTACGTAGCGGGCCAGTTCGGCGGGCAGTTCGTCGGGCTTGGCCGCCTCCCACTTCTGCTGCAGAAAGGCGTGCATCTCACCTGTGCTGGTGAACGCGAACAGCCAGCGAATGTCCTCCAACTCCCCACTCCACACGGCGCCCTCACCGAGCAGGGGGAGCAGAAGCTCCGCGCCCTGCGCGGCTTCGACCAGCGCCTGCGGATCCCCTTCACCTTGTAAGAACGCGCCCATCTGCGCGCGCAGTTCCGCCGTCCCTGTCGACAGATCCCCGCCCATCCGGCTGTGCACCCCGCTTGTGTCGACCTGCAACGACTTCAGCGCATGCCAGGCCAGGCCGCTCGGTACGACAGCCACCACATGGCATGAGCATGATCGATTCTAGATTGACTCCTGCGATCCCCGCGAATCGGGAGAGGACGCCAGTCCTTCCCGTAGGCGCAATCGGCGGTGACCAGGCGATGGGGAATGGGGAGCCCACGGGGCGTTCGATCACGGCGCAGGCAAGGTCTCCCTTGATAGCGAAGTTGCGCTTGCCGGGAACACAGGCGGCATACGCGCAGTTCAGCGGCGCCAATGCCCGATGGGGCCGCCTGCCCCCGAGGGCGGGGTGGGCTGAACTCCGGACCGACTCTCATGAGCTGGAGCTGTCGGAATCGGCCCACCCGAGCTGATGAGCCCGGGCGCCGGGCGGCCGTCGCCCGCGCCGAGCAGGTCCCCGGTCCAGAACGGCCACTTTGTGCAGAGCCAACTGGCACAGTAGCCACCGGGGCGGCTGGCTGGAACCAGCGCTCTGGACAAGTGACCGAGCAGCCGCCCCTAGCAGCCTCTCGCATGAGCAGCCCGGGGCAACAACGCACTCATGACTTTCTCCAGGGCAGAGCGTGCTGATTGCGTGTTGCCGAGATGGTTGGCCGAGACTCGCAAGGTGAACGTGCGTGCTGGCTGGCCGTCACTGTCTGAGGGGTCTCCTGAGCAGCTGCTGGTTCCGTAGACGGTTCCGGCGTAGCCGGCGATGTGTCCGTCGGCGCGTTTCCAGGCCTTGAGGTGCGCGGGCTTGGCGACGCGCATTGCGAGCTGTGATGCCGTGTCTTGCTCCGAGCTGCGTGAGGCGTCTACCGCGAGGGCGGTGTTCCCATCCACGTAATACTGGCAGGAGGATTCTGCCTTCTTGCCCTCGAGGAAGGAGTCGCCGTCGAACTCGATGCGGTCTCCCGGTGGGAAGAAGGGGCGGATCAGGTCCTGGTGGATGGGGATGCCGCAGAGGTCCTTCGGGAGGGCGTAGTTGACCTGAGGGCCGCCGCATCCGGAAGCGAGCAGGATCAGCGAGGACACGGCGGCGACGGGTGCCACTGCCCTTTGCCACCTCGTGGTGGTCGAGGCCGTCTTGTCCGGGTCAGCCATGACGTGCGTCCTCCCATTGGGCGCCAGCGGTGTGTCCGTCGGTCGCGGCGTCGGCGGCGCCGTTCTTGAGGTCTGTCAGGGTTGAGGGGGTGAAGTGTCCGTGTCGGGCGGCTCGGTCGACGGCTGCGCGGGCCGAGTCCTGTGCTGCTTCCATTCCGCCGCTGTACTTCAGGCCGGCGTCGTGCTGGGCGTCCGTGGTGGTGTCGTGTTTGATGCTTTTTATGACTTGGTCCTGGATTTCTCCGATGCCGTAGCCCACGACGTTGCCGGCGACGTTGCCGGGGATTGATCCGGTGCCGATCAATATGCCCTTGCTCACGGCTCTGTTGACTGCGTCCACGTGGTCGTTGAATTCCTTGTCATCGGCCGTGTGGGTGTCGTGGACGGCTTCGGCTCGGGCCTGGCTCATGATGCCTGCGATGGTTGCGCCGGGGTGGACCGCGTTGCGTACCCGTCCCTCGGTGCCCACGGTGGAGTCCGTGTCGGCGTTCATCGCTTGGTCGACCTGGACGGCTGTGTATGCCTGTTGGGAGGCGTTGATGGAGGCGTAGGCCTCTGGGTCCTGTCCCACCTGGCCCAGGAATGACCGTGCGGCATCGGCGTCCAGGTTGGCGCGTGCTCCGTAGGAGGGCAGGTCGCCGTGGGCGGAAAGGGACCGTTGGAAGTCGCCCATGTATTCCGCGGTGATGTGGCCGAGGCTGTCCCGCATGGTTTTGTACGGCGCGCTGTCGTGGCCGTTCAGCAGGCTGGGTCCGTCCTTCTCGCCGAATCGGTCGACGACCTGCTGGACGAGCTTGGCTTGCTCGGGCGAGTGTTTGACGGGCGGCGCATCGTTGTCGTCGTAGGCGTGGCCGGTGGTCGCGGACTCCAGAGCGTGGCCCAGGGAGTCGGCGAAACCGTCAGGGGAACTGTTCCGGTTGGTGTTCATGCCCGGCAGTTCTTCGGGATCCTTGTGGCTGAGGAAGTCGAAGTATCCGCTCTTGCCGTCGATCTTGCTCATCGGGCCTTGGAGCGTGCCGTCGTCGCTGTATTCGTGCATGGGCCCGGTGAAGAAGTCCTCGGCTGCTTCGGGGCTGTGGCCCAGCGCCTCCAGGACCCCGTTCAAAGGTTCGTGGTCGCCCGGCTTGGCGCTGGAGGGGTCGAAGTCCGGTCTGTCGATCCCCATCGAGCGGTACTGGAACATGTCCGGGTGCTTCTGGTTGAGCTGTGTCACGTGCTCGGCGACCGGGGTGAGGAAGTGCGGGTCGTAGTGGCCGTAGCGCAAGATGCCGCCCAGGAGCTGGTAGCCGTAGACCCCGTCCTTGCCCGGCTGGAACATGTCGAGGTTGACGCTGTGGTCGAGCTGGATGCGCTCGGCCCCGACCTTCCGCAATTGGGCCGACCAGCTGTCAGGCAGATGCGGTTTGTTGTCGAGGTCGGTCGCTGTGGCCAGGTTCATCCCCATGTTGCGCTGCAGGTCTTCAACCAGTCTCTTTCGGTTGTCGCCCGCGTCGCTGTCCAGGCTCACGTCGCCGTACAGCTTCAGCGTTTGCTTGGGTCCGAGCTTGTCGAAGAAGGCCGTGGAGAAGGCGGGGTCGTTGTGGTGATGGGAGAGAATCCTGTCGAGTTCTCTCAGGTCCGCGTCCGACATCTTCGACCCCTTCTTCAGGAGCCGGGCGGCGTAGTCGGCGTCAGCGGACTCCAGGGAGGTGGCGACCTTGGAGTTGAAGTCGTTCTTGTCGTGGCCCAGGTCCCGCCGTAGCGCGCGGGTGGTGCTGGCGTCGATCTCGTCGGCCTCGTCGAGGACGGCACCGATGAGCGCCGCGAACATCTGTACCTTCAGTGCCCGGTCATCGAAGATCCCGGAGTCACTGTCATCCGCGTCGGTGACCTCGCCGGTGTCGCTGACGTGCAGTTTCTGCTTCTTCGCGTCTTCATGGACGAGCTGGTGCAGTTTTTGCTGACATTTCTTCAGGCCGGTGTGTGCCTCGGCCAGAGCCGTCCGGATCGCTTTGGCCTCGGCGCTGGCGTCGGATATCTCCTGGCCTGTTTCCTTTACCAAGGCATCGGCAGCTGCGGCGGTACCGTCGGAGCTCTGCCATCCGGCTGCTCGGAAAGGGCGTTCGACGCGGCCGGACATCTCACGGCTCAGGGACGCGAATCGCTGAGCCATGTCCGCCCATGCCTCGGCTGCCTCATCCAGTTTGGCGTGATCCAAGTTGTAGAGTTGCTCGTAGGTGGGCACTGCTGGACTCCCCCGTGTCTGTGTATCTGCTTAACCGAAGGGACTGGACTCGGGGCGGCGGAGGGACATCATCGTCCGCTCATTGGCCGACTCGGCCTGCTGGTAGTTGTCCGCCGTGGCAGCGCATCTGTCGTGCAGTGAACGACACCTGTTGACCAGAGCTGTCGTCTGGCTGTGCCAAGAATCCACCACTTGGTTCAGCGCGGCCCCCAGCGAGCCGCTCCAGTACTGCCCCTTCAAGGAGTCGGCGGCAGCTCTTGTGACGTCCTCGGCCCGCGTACCGGCCGTCCTGACATCGCCGGCTAATTCGTTGGCGCCGTGCGCTGCTCGCTTCAGGGATGCCGGTTCCTCGATCCGCGTCGTCCCCGCGGCCCCGTCGGGCGGTGGCTCGCCCATGGGCGGCCCTGGAATAGGAAGCATGTCGCCACAATCCCCCGTACTGCATCTACTGGCATGGTCCTGCCATCCACCGTAGGCCGGAGGCGAACCGAGCCATGAAGATCAAGCCACTCTCCCTGGAAGCAAGTCCGGCAATCGGGACTCACCGGAAAATTGCACGATGCGCCCCCTTGTGACCCGATCGGACTGGCTTCCTGCAAGGGAACTCAGCACAGCCATGCCGTGCTGCCGCTGTCAGCTGCTCATTTGAGTCGGCAGTGCAGGCGTGAGCGTGGCAGCGGTTCCCTGTCGCGTTCGGCAGACGGAGGCCCTTAGCGGCCTTCACCGGCTCTTGGTTGTGGTGTTGGCCTAGCCCTGATTGAGGAACCGATGCATCCGTCCAGCAGAAGGCAGCTCAGCCGCTAGGGAAGCGTCATCCCTCTCTGGTGCGGCGCCTCAAATTTTTTCAGCTGCGAGCTTTCCTAAGACGTCGTTTCACTTGGTGAGGCGGCGGTAGCCGATGAGGGTCGCTGCTATGCCGACGAAGGCGAGGAAGTGTTCGGCCTTGCGTTCATAGCGGCGGTGCAGGCGGCGGCATCCGGCGAGCCAGGAGACCGTCCTTTCGACGACCCAGCGGTGGCGGCCCAGCCGGGTGGAGGACTCGATGCCCTTGCGGGCGATGCGGTGACGGATGCCTTTCTTACGGAGCCATCGGCGCAGGTGGTCGTAGTCGTAGCCCTTGTCGGCATGGAGCTTGGCTGGACGCCGGCGGCGCGGTCCGCGGCGGGAGCGGATGGGCGGGATCCCGCCCACGAGTGGTTCCAGGCCGAGGCTGTCGTGCATGTTGGCGCCGGAGATGCCCAGGGACAGGGGCAGCCCGTTGCGGTCCGTGATCAGGTGGATTTTCGATCCGCTCTTGCCTCGATCGGTCGGATTCGGTCCGGTCAGTGGCCCCCTTTTGCCGCCCTGACGCTGACGGAGTCAATCGCACACCGCGACCAGTCCAACTCGCCCCGGGCACCGAGCTCGTCGAGGATGACGCGGTGCAGCCTGGCCCACACCCGGTCCCGGCTCCACTGGGCGAAGCGCCGGTAGACGGTGGGCCAGGCCGGCCCGAACACCGGCGGCAGTTGCCGCCACGTGCAGCCCGAGGTGGCCACGAAGATGATCGCTGCCAGGCATGCGCGGTCACCGGCCCGTCGCCGGCCGCCGCCTTGCGGGCGTATGACCTCCGTCGGCGGGACCACCCGCCGGAACAGCACCCACAACTCGTCCGGCACCAACCGCTCAACCAGATCCGCCATGCACAGCTCAACGAGCGATCACGCCATCAGAAACGGCGTCTAAAGAGCCGCATCTTGTTAGAAGGAGGTTGGCGGCGCCCTCGGGCACACGAGGTCGGTTTCGTGCGTGAGGTCCTCGGGGTCGATCAGGGCGCTCACGCGTTCTCCTCGGCGATATCGGCGATCAGGCCGATGCCTGGTAGTACTTCTTCGAATTGGAGGTGGTCATTTCCTTCGGGGATCGCAGGCCGAGGGTCTCTCGTACGCGGCCGGCGAAGGAGCGGGAGGAGACCGGGGATGCGCCTTCACTTTCGCACCAGCGGGTGCAGGCGAGGTAGAGGTGCTTTTGAGCGGCACGCAGGCCCGTGTCGATCTTGCAGCATTCGGACAGGAATCTGCCATGCGGTCTTCGGTCTCGGCATAGGCGGTTGTTGCTACGCGTACCCGTTCAGGGACGGTCAGATCCTTCTCCCTGCAGAGGTAGCGACGGGCGCCGTCGACGAGCCAGGTGAGGATGCCGGGACCTTCTTCGCGGACGAGGATGTCAGCGAGGTTGTCGACCTTGCGGGCGTCGGGGACGACGCGTTCGAAGGGGATCAGGCGCATGCGGCGCCAGAAGGCGAAGCCGCCGGTGCCGACCTCAGGGCGGTAGTTGCCCAGCAGGAAAAGCTTGTGGGTGGGCACGAAGGAGAAGAAGTCCTGGCGCATGCGGCGGGCGTTGATGATGTCCCCGCCGGCAGGAAGTTTGACACGGGATTCGTCGAAGCGGTCGCCGGCTTTGAGTTCGGAGCAGACGATGACGCGGCGGCCGTGGATCGCGAACACCGCCGCCCAGCTGGCCGAGGGCAGGCCGTAGGCAGCGGTGCCGGCGGGCGTCAGGGCATGTCGCCAGAGCAGGAGAAGCGGCAGCTCACTCCCAGGCCGGGTGTGCGGGGGCTCGCCGGGGCGCGGGTCGTACAGGGCGCGATCGCCGGGCCACCGGCCAAGTTCGGCGAACAGGGCCATGCCGTCGTCGACTTCCTCGGTCCGCCACTCGTGGATATTCAGCAGCAAACCGTCCAGCGGCCCGTCGACCAGTTCGGCGTAGGTCCGGTGTGGGAGCGGGCCAGGGTTAGGGTCGTCGTGCTCTGCGCCGTAGATGCGGCCGTTCAGCAGCCGTTCATCACCGTTCATCTGATCAGCGTTGCAGCCGCCACCGACAACGCGGCTACCCAGCACCGCCCTGGGCTTGTCCGCGCGGTCGGTCGCTGCGGCTTATTAGGGCTGCTCGCAGCATGGCCATCGGCCTGCACCCGTCCTGCTGACCGCCGCCTGTCCCTTCCACCGCAGCAACCGTGACCTGCGCGACCGCGGCAGCCCTGCCGCCGGCATCCCTGACAGCACCGACCTGTACAGCCAGCCGGCAACGATCCGGTCGATGCGCCGAGCTAGCTGCCCTCTTTCCAACAGCTTCTCGCAGCTGCGCTTCGAGGTCCGCTCCCCCGGCCACCAGGGCCTGTGGTGATACCCCTGACTCAATCCTGCTGCGATTGCGGCTTGAAGCCGTACAACCTTGCAGCGCGGTGACAGGCATCACATAACTCCGCTTCCCGGAATGTCGGTTCCGCTCCATGGATTCCGTTTCGCGGAGGTACCCAGACGAACCCTCCGGCATATACGTTCCGCCCGCAACTTCTTCATGGAATCTTCATTCTTGTGGTCGGGGGATGCCGGGATGTCTGGCTTAGTGCGTCGCAGACGCTTACATCGAGTGCTGTCGGCAGGGATCGCTGGACTGCTGTCGGCAAGTCTGCTGCCGGTGGTCCTCGGACCGCCCTCCTGGGCCGCGTCTCACTCGCCGGCGGCCTCCACCAAAGCCGGCACCTCGGCAGATAAGTCGGGTACTGAAGCACCTACCGAAGACACCGCCCTGGCACAGGCCAAGCGCACCGGCCGGGAGGTCGAAGTCACCTCTCTGCGGGGTGAGTCGGCTGATGTCGTGGCCACGGCGGAGGGCAAGCTTGAGGCCCGGCAGTACCTCCGTCCGGTGCGCACCCGGGTGTCAGGGCAGTGGCAGGACATCGACACCGACCTGGCCAAGCGGAGCGATGGGATGGTGGCGCCGAAGGTGGTAGCCGTGGGCCTGGCGTTCTCCGGTGGCGGCGACAAGCCGCTGGTGACGCTTCGTAAGGTGGGTCGCCAGCTGGCGCTGTCCTGGCCAGGATCCCTGCCGGCTCCGGTCCTGGACGGCGCACAGGCCACGTACCGCGACGTCCTGCCCGGTGTGGACCTGCGGATGGGGGCGCAGGCCGACGGTTTCACCCAGCTCCTGATCGTCAAGTCGGCTCAGGCTGCCGCCAGTTCCCAGCTGGCGCAGTTGCGGCTGAAGCTGGCTGCCGATGGTATGGATGTGAAGGAGACGGCGGCAGGCGGTTTGGAGGCGCTCGACAAGGGTGCCGGGTCGCCGGTGTTCGAGGCGCCCACTCCACTGATGTGGGACTCCAGCACTGGTGGGGGAAGCGCAGCAGCTCGCAAGGGCCCGAAGTCCGCACCGTTCGAAGGGAAGACCTCGCGAGCGGCCGATGCCGGCGCTGAGGGTGATGAGCCGTCGGCCGGTGAGTCGGGCAAGCTCGCGCCTGTGGGGGTGGACGTCCCGGCTGGTCAGGACCAGGTCGTCCTCAAGCCCGACGCCGATGTCTTGAAGGGCAAGGACACCGTCTACCCGGTCTTCATCGACCCCCAGTGGTCCACCCCTCGGGCGACCTCCTGGACGATGGCGTCGAAGTACTGGGCGTCCTCCCCGCAGTGGAAGTTCAACGGCGACCACGACGCGGGGATGGGGTACTGCGACTGGAACCACTGCCAGCCCGAGGACACCAAGCGGCTCTTCTACCAGATCCCGACGTCGGCGTTCGCCGGGAAGTCGGTGCTGTCGGCCGAGTTCGTGGTCCGCAACACCTGGTCCGCCTCCTGCAGCAAACGAGAAGTGGAGCTGTGGCGGACCCGGCCCATCTCGTCCTCGACGACCTGGAACTCGCAGAACGAGTCGGGCTTCTGGCAGAAGAAGCTGGCCTCGGACAGCTTCGCCTACGGATATGAGGGCTGCTCGGCCAAGGACGCCGAGTTCGACATCAGGGCCGCCGTGCAGGAGGCGGCGGACAACAAGTGGCCGACGCTGACATTCGGGTTGAAGGCAGGTAGCGAGAGCGACGGACTGGCCTGGAAGCGGTTCTCGGACAAGGCGTTTTTGCGGGTGAAGTACAACCGGCCGCCGCCGCAGGTCAAGCCCTCACAGCTGACGATGCAGTACGGCGGCACCTGCAAGAAGTCCGCCACTCCGGCGCGGGTGCGCAGCGGGGGTGTGCTGTACGCGAACAACATCACCGATCCGGATCGGGACAAGGTGCAGGTCCAGTTCCAGGCGAGCTGGGACGCCGGTGACGGCAAGGGCACCATCGTGCGGTGGAAGCCGGGGCTGACGACAGCGAAGCAGTCCGGTTTCGATTTCGCCATCAACCTGCCCAAGGTCCCGGAGAACACGGCGGTGAGCTGGGCTGTGCGGTCCTACGACGGCGCGCAGTACTCGCCGTGGTCGTTCACCGGGTCCGCAGAGGCGTGCTACTTCGTCCTCGACACCCGGGTGCCCGCGGCCCCCGCGATCGGCTCAGGGGAATACCCCTCCTCCGACCCCGAGAATCCTGAGGATCCCTGGTACGACGGGGTGGGCCAGTACGGCACCTTCACCGTGGCGGACAGCCACCGGGACGTGACCCGCTACACGTACGGCGTCAACGGCGACCCGTCCGACAAGAACACGGTGACGACGAGCGGCGGGGCGGCGCGAAGCATCTCCGTCCTGCCGGAGAAGCCCGGACTGAACTTCGTGACCGTCCAGGCCACCGATGCAGCCGGCAACAGAAGCGAGATCCGCACCTACCACTTCCGGGTCAAGGCCGGACAGCCCGAGCGTGCCACCTGGCAGTTCGACGAAGGGGCCGGCGGCGCGGAAGCGAAGGGTTCTACCCCGGCGCGAGCCGCGGACCTGCACGGTGGGACCACAGCTGGTGCCGAGGGAGTGGTGGGCAGCGCGCTGTCCCTCAACGGCACCGACAGCTACGCGGCCACCGACATCCCCGTCGTGGACACCTCCCGCGGGTTCTCCGTCTCAGCCTGGGTCCGCCCTGACCAGGTGCCCGACCATGCGGCGATCGTCGCCACCCAGCCGGGCAACAACCGACCGGGCTTCGAGCTGTACTACTCCTCTGACCTCAGGCGGTGGGTGTTCAACCAGTACACCTCCGACAGCACCGACGCCTCCATCGCCCGCGCGATGGCGCCCCAGCCAGGTGGTGTCACCGCGAACGAATGGACCCATCTGGTGGGCGCCTACGACAGCACCGCCAAGGTGCTCCAGCTCTACGTCAACGGCAAGCTGGCCGGTCAGACGCCGTACACCACCGCATGGAACGCACGGCGCGGCCTTCAGCTGGGCGCCGGTTCGTACGGCGGGACTCCCGGCTCCTTCTTCCCCGGGTCCATCGACGAGGTACAGATCTTCGACAGGCCGGTCTCCGACGGTGAGGTCACCCACCTGTACAACAAGGAGCGGATCCGTGGTCCCGGACGGCCTGCCCGTGCGCTCTTCCCGCTCGACGAGCCGGCCGGTGCCAAGCAGGTCAGCGGCCACGGTGATGTCATGCCGGCCGTCCTCCACGGCGGGGCCGAGCCCGGCAGGGCAGGAGTGGCGGGCAACGCCCTGACCCTGGACGGCAAGGACGACTACGCCTCGGTCGACGCCGCCCACTTCAACACCGAACGCTCCTATGCGGTCGCCGCCTGGGCCCGGGTCACCGACGCCGCACGCAACCAGACGGTCGTGGCGCAGGACGGCGGCTTCCTCAGCGCCTTCTACCTCTCCTACGAAGCATCCGGTGGCGTGTGGAGTGCCCGTCTTGCCACCAAGGACACCACCGACGGCAGCCTCAGCCAGCAACGCGTCGCCTCGAAGCAGAAGGCGACGATCGGCAAGTGGGTGCACCTGGCCGCCGTGCACGACACGGTGGACAACACGGTGAGCCTGTACGTCAACGGCATCCTGCAGGGCAGCGCCGCGGCACCACAGACCTGGTACGGCGACGGCGCCCTGCAGGTCGGCCGGGCCCTCTACCGCGGTGCCTACACCGACCACTTCGCCGGCCAGATCGATGACGTCCGGATCTTCGACCGCCCGGTCTCCGAGGGCGAGATCCACCAGCTCGTGCAGCGACGACCGGTGCTGACCGGCCGCTGGCAGTTCGACCAGGCATCTGCCCCGGGAGTCAACTCTGTCGCGCAGGGGCCGACGATGACGTTGGGCGGCAGTGCGCAGCAGGTACCCGGTGGAGGGTTCCTGGGCGAAGGTGGACTGGTCCTGGACGGCAAGCTGCAGGACTTCGCCTCCAGCGCGGTCCCGTTCGACACCGGTGAGAGCTTTACGGTGACGGCGTGGGTGCAGGCGGCCTCCGTACCGTCTCGCCCTTCGGCCCTGGTCAGTGCGGAAGGAACCGATGCCAGTAGCTTCGGTGTCGGTTTTGTGCCTAACCCCAAAAACCCTGCCGCAGAGGGCTTCTGGGAGCTGGCTGTGCCGCGGGCGGACACCGCTGACGCCGAGATCGATTGGGCCGGTAACGCCCAGTCCTTCAACAGCGTGACGGACTGGAACCACATCGCGATCGTGTATGACGGTTTCGCCAAGCAGGCCCGTATTTACGTCAACGGGCAGCTGGGTGAGGCGGCGTGCATTGATGGAAACGACGACGGTCAGGCCGATGACGCGGCATGCCTTGAGGCCGTCCCCTGGGCGGAGAACGTCATCTCCTTCAAGGCCCTGAAGTCACTTCAGCTCGGGCGGGCCAAGGGACGTGGCTCCTTCGGTGACTACTGGCCAGGCGCGATCGACGACGTGTGGACGTTCCAGGGCGCCCTCAACGACGCGCAAGTCAGCCGAATCGCAGGTGAGTTGTACTCGCTGCCGACCGAAGTACCCAACGTGCCCGACGGGGACTGACCGTGTGGCGTGCAGCAAGGGCGCACGCCACACACCGAGCGGACTTTCTGAACGTAGATCTCCGCCGCGGCGCCGGTGCGCGCATGCGGTGAGCGGAAAAGGGTGGACGGACATGAACGGCATGCTTGGTCTTGTCAGACGCGCGCGGCTGCGGCGCAGTCTAGGCGTGGGCGTCTCCATGGTGCTCGCCGGGTCCCTGTTGTCGGTTCTGCCGTCAGCGGCACAACCCGCTGCAGCGTCCGGAGCGGCGGCAGAGCGTGCGGACGTCGGGAAAGCCGTCGCCGGTACCTACGGTGTGCGGGTCAAGCCCCGGAAGCTGCCTGCCGGCCCGCGCACCCCCAGGGAGCATCCCAAGAGTGACTGGCCCAAGGCGGCCAAAGCGACCCTTCACCTCGCAAAACCCGGCGCCGCATCCAGGCCGTCGGTGGCAGGCGGGAAGGACGAGGGTCTCCCCCTCACGCTCGCACCCGCCGAGTCCCGGTCGCGAAGGTCGGCCAAGGCTCACGGGGCACCCCGAGATGCGACGGTGGGCGCGGTGCCGGGCTCGGTGACCGCGCAGGTCCTGAGCCAGCAGTACAGTCGTCGGGCCGGTATCGACGGGGTGCTGTTCACCCTGCAGCCCGCCGACGGCTCCACCGTGGCCGCCGGACAGCAGCCCGGCTCCTTACGCGTGGGCGTCGACTACGGCACCTTCGCCGGGGCCTTCGGCGGCAACTACGCCTCCCGGCTGCGTCTGGTCGAACTCCCCGCCTGCGCGGCGACCACTCCGGACAAGGCCGCGTGCCGCACCGTGAAGCCGCTGGCCACCAGCAACGACACCGAAAAGCACATCCTGACCGCGTCCTCGGTACCGCTGCGCACAAAGGGCCCGACCATGCTTGCGGCCGTCGGTGACGACAAGAGCGTCAAGGGCGACTACAAGGCCACCAGCCTCTCGCCGTCCGCCACCTGGGACACCAACCTCAACACCGGGGACTTCACCTGGTCCTACGACATGCCCGTACCCGAGGTGCCCGGCGGTCTCAAGCCGAGCGTGGGCCTGTCGTACTCCTCCGGCTCGATCGACGGCCGCACCGGCAACAGCAACAACCAGGGTTCGTGGGTCGGCGACGGTTTCGAGCTGTGGCCCGGGTACATCGAGCGTCGCTACAAGCCCTGCTCCGATGACGGGGTCAAGCACGCCGACGGCAACAAGCCCGGCGACCTGTGCTGGGGTTACGACAACGCCTTCATCTCCTTCAACGGCAAGGCCGGCGAACTCGTTCCTGCCGGCAAGGACACCTGGAAGCTGCAGAACGACGACGGCACCAAGATCAAGCGGCTCACCTCGGCGGCACGGGACAACGATGACAACGACAACGAGTACTGGGAGCTGACGGACCCGTCCGGAACCCGGTTCTACTTCGGCTACCACAAGCTGCCCGGCTGGTCATCCGGCAAGGACACCACCGGCTCGACCTGGACCGTGCCGGTCTTCGGCAACAACAGCGGCGAGGACTGCCACAAGGACGCCTTCAAGGACTCCTGGTGCCAGCAGGCATGGCGCTGGAACCTCGACTACGTCGTCGACCCGCACGGCAACGCCATCGCGTACTACTACGACAAGGAGACCAACTCCTACGGGCGTGACCTGAACAAGGACGACGACACCCCCTACGTCCGCGGCGGCTCCCTCAAGCGCATCGAATACGGCCGCTCGTCCGGCGACCTGTACGCGGGCAAGCCGCTCGCCCGGGTCTCCTTCACCAGCACCGAGCGCTGCCTGCCCCAGGCCGGGGTCACCTGCGCCGCGGACACCATCGACGCCAAGAGCTTCTACTGGTACGACACGCCCTGGGACCTGAACTGCAAGGCCGGTTCCACCTGCGACCAGGGGCGGTTCTCCCCCACCTTCTGGACGCGTACGCGACTGACGGGAGTGACCACCGAGATCCTCAAGGACGGCGCACTCACCCCGGTCGACTCCTGGGCCCTGAACCAGCGTTGGGGCAAGGCCGATGTCGACTACCAGCTGGAACTGGAATCCATCCAGCACACCGGCCACACCGACACCGCGCCCCTCACCCTGCCGAAGACCACCTTCGCCTACACCCAGCTGGCCAACCGCCTCGACAAGACCGGCGACGGATACGCCCCCTACATCAAGGACCGCCTGTCGACCATCGACGACGAATACGGCGGCCAGATCGAGGTCGGCTACTCCGAGCCCGCCTGCACGTTCAACGACCTGCCCACCCCGGAGTCCAACACCACCCGCTGCTTCCCCCAGTTCATCGGCGGCAGCTCCAGCGACGACATGGACAGGGAGTGGTTCAACAAGTACGTCGTCAAGTCCGTGACCACATCCGACCGCACCGGGGGCGCGCCGGACCAGGTCACCCGCTACGACTACCCCGATGGCGCGGCCTGGCATTACGACGACGATGACGGGCTGACCAAGGAGAAGTTCAAGACCTGGTCCCAGTGGCGCGGCTACGGCCACGTCCGCGTCCAGACCGGCGGCCAGGGCACGCCTGCCGACGCCATGAAGACGCAAGAGGACAGCTACTTCCTGCGCGGCATGGACGGCGACCGCAAGACCGCGAGCGGTGGCAGCAAGGACGTCACCGTTGCCCTGGACGACGGCGAGGGAGAGCCGCTCACCGACGATGCCTCCGCAGCCGGCTTCCCCTACAAGACCACCACGTACTCGGCGCCCGGCGGGAAGATCCTCGCCAAGACCGTCAGCCGCCCCTGGCACCACGAGACGGCCAAGAAGGTCCGTGACTGGGGCACCGTCACCGCCAACTTCACCGGCACGGCCAGCACCCGCGCCTGGACCTCGCTCGACGACGGCGCCGGCGCGAAGTGGCGCACCACCACCACCGCCTCCACCTTCGACACCGTCGCCGGACGCGTCACCGAGGTCAGCGACCGCGGCGACGACACCACCACGGACGACGACCGCTGCACCCGCACCATCTACGCCACCAACACCGACAAGAACATCCTCACCCTGCCCGCACGGGTCGAGACCGTCGCCACCGAGTGCGGCACCAGCCCGGACCGGTCCAAGGACGTCATCTCCGACGTCCGCACCGCCTACGACGGCGGTGGCTACGGCGCGGCGCCCGCCAAGGGGGATGCCACCGCGGTTGCCAAGCTCAAGAAGCACGACGGCACCACGGCCACCTACCTGGAGACCGGCACCACCTACGACGGCTACGGCCGCCCGGAAAAGGTCACCGACCTGACGGCCAACGTCACCGCCATCGGTGACAGCGCCCCCACTCGCACTGCTCGCACCGACGGCCGCACCACCACCACGGCCTACTCCCCCGCCACCGGCCTGCCCATCAAGACCGTCGTCACCACCCCGCCCGCCAACCCCAAGGACGCCACCTCCGTCCAGACCGCCACCAGCGAGCTCGACCCGCTGCGTGGCCAGCCCACGGCCACCGTCGACACCAACGGCAAGCGCACCATCCTGAGGTACGACGCGTTGGGCCGCTCCACGAAGGTGTGGCTGGCAGACCGCCGCAGCACCACGCTGCAGCCCAACTACCAGTTCGATTACTACGTCGAAGAAGGCAAACCCGCCACCGTCGCCACCCGCACGCTCAACTCCCAAGGCGGGCAACGAACCTCTTACGCCCTCTATGACGGCTACCTGCGCACCCGCCAGACCCAGGCACCGGGCCCGGACGCCGGATGGCTGATCAGCGACACCTTTTACGACGAGCGCGGCCTGGTGGCCAAGACCTTCGCCCCGTACTACGTGACCGGCAAACCCGAGCGCGAGCTGTTCAAGCCCGCCGACGCCCTCAGCGTCGAGACCCAGACCTGGAAGACATACGACGGACTGGGCCGGGAGACCGAATCACGAGACGTCGCCGGCAACGGCGAGGGCGGCAAGGTCCTGGCGGTCACCAAGACGCTCTACGGCGGCGACCGCACCACCGTCCTCCCACCCGAAGGCGGCACCGCCACCACCACGGTGACCGACGCCCGCGGCCAGACCACCCAGCTCCTGCAGCACCACACCCGCGCCGCCGACGCCCCGGCCGAGACCACCCGCTACACCTACACCCCCGCAGGCAAACTCGACAGCGTCACCGACCCGGCCGGCAACAAGTGGGCCTACCAGTACGACCAACTCGGCAACCAGACCTGGTCCAAAGACCCCGACAAGGGCGTCACCAAGGCCACGTTCGACGACCGCAGCCAGCAGATCTCCAGCGAGGACGCAGGCGGCGCCGTGCTCGCCACCGTCTACGACGGGCTGGGTCGCAAGACCGAGCTGCACGACAAGGCACCTGACGGTCCGCTGCGCGCCAGGTGGGTCTACGACACCGTGACTGGGGCCAAGGGACAGCTCGCCGAATCCACCCGCTACCTCGACGGCAAGGCTTACACCACCAAGATCACCCAGTACGACCCGGTCTACCGGCCCCTGCGCACCGACACCGTCATCCCGGACTCCGAAGGGGCGCTGGCCGGCAGCTATTCCAACGCCACCGCCCTGTACTCGAACGGCTCGCTCAGAGCCCGCAGTTTCTCCCAGGCAGGCAGCATCTTCGGCAAGGGCTGGAACTACAGCTACGACGACCGCACGATGCGGCTGACGTCCATCTTCGGCACCGGGATCCGCTCCGACGCCACCTACACCCTCACCGGCAAGCCCCTGACCTACCGGATCGTCGGCAGCGGCAAACCCACCCAGGTCACCAACACCTACGAGTGGGGCACCCAGCGCCTGTCCAACGCCCGCGTCGACCGCCAGGACATCGCCGGCGTCGACCAGTCCGCCACCTACGGCTACGACCCCGCCGGCAACGTCACCTCCCGCTCCGACGTCTCCCGCACCGGGACCGACACCCAGTGCTTCAGCTACGACTACCTACGTCGCCTGACCGAAGCCTGGAGCCAGGACGCAAAGACCTGCGCCGACAAGGCCGCCGGCAACCTGATCGCCGGCCCCGCACCGTACTGGCAGTCCTACGGCTACGACACCGCCGGCAACCGCACCACCCTCACCCAGCACGACCCCACCGGCGACACCGCCAAGGACACCAAAACCACCTACACCTACCCCAAGCCAGGAACCCCCCAGCCCCACACCCTCACCTCCCTCAACACCACCGGCCCCACGGGTACGAGCACCTCCGCCTACGGCTACGACAACACCGGAAACACCACCACCCGCACCCTCCACGGCGACAAACAAACCCTCACCTGGGACGCCGAAGGCCACCTCGCCAAGGTCACCCAACCCACCGGCGACAACAGCACCAAAACCACCAGCTACATCTACGACGCCGACGGCAACCGCCTGATCACCCACACCGACGACCGCACCACCCTCACCCTCGGCGACCACACCGAAGTCACCCTCGACAAGGGCGCCACCACACCCAAAGCCACCCGCTACATCCCCCTCGGCAGCGGCCACCAAGCCGTCCTCGCCGACGACGGCACCTACACCATCACCCTCGCCGACCACCACGGCACCGGCCAACTCGCCATCAACACCACCGACCAAACCCTCACCCAACGCCGCCAACTCCCCTTCGGCGCACCCCGCGGCACCCAGCCCACCAACTGGCCCGGCACCAAGGGCTACGTCGGCGGCACCGACGACACCACCGACACCGGCCTGACCCACCTCGGCGCCCGCGAATACGACCCGAACACCGGCCGCTTCCTCTCCGTCGACCCGGTGATGAACCTGACGGATTCGCAGTCCCTCAACGGCTACACCTACGCGGGCAGTAGCCCCATCACCGACTCCGACCCCAGCGGCCTGATGCGGCCAGCAGAGTCCGGATCCAAAGGCTGCGACCCGGTCCTGTGCCCCTGGATGGACTGGGGCTCGAAGCAGGACCGCAGACGATTCCTCAACGGCCTCGCCGCCATCAACCCATCACGATGGGGCGGCTACGCGTCTGTACGCCCGAAGGCCGCAGTCCTCCCGGGGCTCTACATCGACGCCACCTGGGACCACGGCGACGAGTTCACCAACCGCGTCTACAACCGAGCAGCTGACCAAGGCCTGTTCTACCAGGGCATGTTCAACATCGATCCGGGCGAGGCATCCACTCGCTACACCCTTGCAGGGTTGAGGCTGAGCATCTGCGCGGAAATGGAGGGCCACTGCCCCCAGGGCCGCTTGGAGTTGATAACCAACGCCATGGCCGCAGGCGCGCTCATGGGCGGCAGTGAGGGACCCGGCGCTCGCATGGGTCTCCGCGGATCCGGGCGTAGCGGAGGCCCTTGCCACAGCTTCCTACCCGCCACCGAAGTCGCCCTCGCCGACGGCAAACGAAAGCGCATCGAGGACATAAAAACCGGCGACAAGGTCATCGCCACCGACCCGAAAACCGGAAAGACCAGCACCCGGCCCGTCGTCGCCACCATCATCACCAAGGACGACAAACACTTCACCGACCTGACAGTCAAGACCCCATCAGGCGATTCAAGCATCATCGCCACTGACACCCACCCCTTCTGGTCCGTCGACAAGAAGAAGTGGATCAACGCCGGCGACCTTCGCCCCGGTACCCAACTCCGCACGCCCCAGGGCGCAAAGGTCGAGATCACCGCAGCCCGCCACTTCCACAAACAGCAACAGACACACGACCTGACCATCGCGGGCACGCACACGTACTATGTGCTGGCGGGGGCTACACCAGTACTCGTGCACAACTGCGGTGCCGGTGAGATTTCTGACAAGGTCATGAAGGATCACATCCTTGCTCGCCACTCACTAGAGCTTGATCACTTGCATCCGGAGTTCGCGGACAAGAGTAAGTTTGCCGAAGGTGTCACACCGGCTCAGATCAGGCAGTGGGCGAAGGATGCCATGCAGGCACCCATGGATAAAATCAGCATGAGTAACGGGGCGCATCGCCATTTGTACGATGTCGGCAAAGAGATCGGCTTCGATGGAGAGACATACGTTGCGGTTTGGATCGAGAATGGTCAAGTGACCAGCGTGCATCCGGAGGTCCCGTAGGATGATAAGTGTGCAGGTAAGAGCCGGATCGGGTGAGATCTTGCAGCGGCGCGTGAGTTCGAGTGCTGGCAATTTCTTTCAAGCCGACAGTGCTACCTATCCGCTACTGGCTCATGTTGTGCCATGGGCTGATACGGCCTTCAATCGAAGTCAGGTCACCGCGCTCGCTGCGGAGATCGATCGATATGAGGCGGATACTGCGGTAAATCTCAACGGCGAGTCATTTGACTGGCTGCGTCAGATGTGTGAAGTAACTGCCGAGGAGCCACACCGAATGCTTTGGTTCGTCGGTGACTAGTCTACTGGTTTCGAATTTCTAGAACAGTGCACAGAAGCCTCGCTGCAATTTCTTGCAGCGAGGCTTCTGTGTGTTTTGACGGCAGTCGTCGACGGCACCGTCAAGGGACGGGTGCTGCACGAAGTGGTGGTTCGTCGCTCTCGTCGGGCCCGCTCTGGGATCACGATCTGCGCAAGCTCGGCCTCGGAAAATTCCGCGAAACTGTGATGGATTCCGCAGGAAAGCGGGAATTGAATTCATGATCTACGATTCTCTGAAGAGCACCACAAGCCCAGGGCTCAAGTATCGTCACTCCCTGAAGAGAGGAGGAAATATACCTGATCGCTTCATCGTGTACGGTTTCCAAGGTGATGACCTCGGCGACACTGAACGGTTGGT